>NZ_ML703289.1 GCF_008520305.1 Mesorhizobium sp. SARCC-RB16n
GCAACGGGTTCGACCGGTGCGACTGGCTCGACCGGAGCGACCGGCTCAACGGGTGCAACCGGCTCTACCGGTGCGACTGGCTCGACTGGTGCAACCGGCTCTACCGGGGCGACTGGCTCGACCGGGGCCACCGGCTCGACCGGAGCGACCGGCTCGACAGGTGCCACTGGCTCGACCGGTGCAACTGGTTCGACCGGAGCGACCGGCTCGACAGGTGCAACAGGCTCGACCGGAGCGACCGGCTCGACCGGGGCAACGGGTTCGACCGGGGCAACAGGTTCGACAGGTGCAACTGGCTCGACAGGTGCAACTGGTTCAACCGGTGCGACTGGCTCGACCGGAGCCACCGGCTCGACCGGAGCGACCGGCTCGACAGGTGCCACTGGCTCGACCGGGGCAACGGGTTCGACAGGTGCAACTGGTTCGACCGGGGCAACGGGTTCGACAGGTGCAACTGGTTCGACCGGAGCAACCGGCTCGACAGGTGCGACTGGCTCAACCGGTGCGACCGGCTCGACTGGAGCAACCGGCTCGACCGGAGCAACCGGCTCGACAGGTGCAACAGGCTCGACAGGTGCGACTGGCTCTACCGGAGCAACCGGCTCTACTGGAGCAACCGGCTCGACAGGTGCCACCGGCTCGACCGGAGCCACGGGCTCGACCGGAGCAACCGGCTCGACCGGAGCAACCGGCTCGACCGGTGCCACGGGCTCGACCGGAGCGACCGGCTCGACCGGAGCCACCGGTTCGACCGGAGCAACTGGCTCGACCGGAGCGACTGGCTCTACCGGAGCAACCGGCTCGACAGGTGCAACTGGTTCGACCGGAGCGACCGGAGCGACCGGAGCGACTGGCTCGACCGGAGCGACCGGCTCGACCGGAGCCACCGGTTCGACCGGAGCGACCGGCTCGACCGGAGCCACCGGTTCGACCGGAGCAACTGGTTCGACCGGAGCCACCGGCTCGACCGGAGCGACTGGCTCGACCGGTGCGACCGGAGCGACTGGCTCGACCGGAGCGACCGGCTCGACCGGAGCGACTGGCTCGACCGGTGCGACCGGAGCGACTGGCTCGACCGGAGCGACCGGCTCGACCGGAGCCACCGGTTCGACCGGAGCAACTGGTTCGACCGGAGCCACCGGCTCGACCGGAGCGACCGGCTCGACCGGAGCCACCGGTTCGACCGGAGCAACTGGTTCGACCGGAGCAACCGGCTCAACCGGTCCAACAGGCTCGCCTGGTCCGACAGGGGCGACCGGAGCGACCGGCCCGGGCGGTGAAACTGGTGACCATGACCATGACCATGACCATGACCACGACCATGGCAACAACGGCCACGGTAACGGAGAGCAGCCCGCGCCTGGTAATTCCGGCGATCATAACAATGCCGACAACAGCTCACACCAGGGACAGGGCAATTCCGGCAACGGAAACGGCGGTCACAACTCCGCGGTCACGGCCAGCACCCTGGGGCTGAAGGACTCGCCGCAATTCCTGCAGTCGAGTTCGACCGGCAGTGACCCCGGCGGTCATGCGTCGTTCCGCAGCCTGATCGGCCTTGCGGCCACGACGGTGACGACAGACCTGCTCAATGTCCTCAAGACGATCAGCGGATCTGGCAACGACCACAACAAGCCGTCTGGGGCGAGCACCGATCTCACCTCGGACCAGACCAAGCCTGGCGCCGGCTATGCCAGCAACGACCACACCGTCAAGACGTCCCTGAAGGATCTCTTGAAGCCGCACGGGTGAGCGGTGAATGGACCTGGCTGGTCCAGGTTGAGAACGGGCGCGCGGGCTTCGCTGGAAGCCCGCGCGCCGATCATTTTTTCTTGTCGGCTCGCGCAGCCCCCTGCGGCGTCTGGATCGCCGATCAGCTGGCACTCCGGCAAGCTCCGCGACTGGCCCGGTCATGGCGGTTATTCGCAGCATTCGCAGCAACTGAAAGGAAGCCGGCAAGTCTTCGATTTTCAGGAACAATTCGCGCGAGTCCGGCCCTCAAATATTGACTGAGATCTGCTGCCTGGTTTTGGGCAATTTACCAATTCCCTACTTAATAGTTTACAAATCGCTAATTTTCGAATTTACTAATATGTGGGTATGGCGGATGCCCGCGGATCGCACGGCCGGTGGCCGCAAGATCCGTGCAGGCGGGTTGGACAGGGATCTGGGTAGCAAGGCAATTTCGCGCATGAAGAAGGTGCGTCTACAAGGCGCATCGTGACATGTCGCGTCTATGTCAGTCCTCGGCGGAAGGCAGACAGTTTCCCATTCCGGAGTTCACTCGCGAGTGTGCCGTCGAAACATCGGCGGCACGGGCGATGGGAGTGGGTGGGTGTGAGTCAAGTGTTGTCGCGTGTGCCTCGTGGGGGCAGTGGTGCATTCCCGCGGTTCGACGGGCGCCGGCCGCTGCCGGACGCTGCGACTGATCGCCCGAATGCGCGGACCGATGCGCCCTCCGAACTCCTTTTCGTCGATCCCTCCGTATCCGATCTCGGCACGATCCTCGCGAACCTGAGGCCACGGGTCGAGGCGATCGTGCTCGACGCCGGGCGCCCGGCAGCGCGCCAGATGGCGCTGGCGCTCGAAGGCCGCGACGGCCTCGACGCCGTGCACATCATCGCGCACGGCGCGCCTGGGCGGGTCTGCTTTTCGGCAGGCGAGTGGTCGGCCGAGACCCTGGAGGGAGACGCCGAGGATTTGGCGGCGATCGGCCAGGCGCTGGGCGGATATGGCGAACTTACGGTGTGGAGCTGTCATGCGGGCCAGGGCCAGGCCGGCCGGACCTTCGTCGGAGCGCTCGCCCGCGCTGTGGGCGTGGACGTCCGGGCCGCCACGAAGCCCGTCGGCTCTGCGGCCCTTGGCGGAAGCTGGGAGCTCGCTATTCGGGCGCGAGGAATGCCGCCTAAACCGCCGCTGACTGGCCGAGGCTTGGAGGCTTATGCCGGGCTGTTAGCCGGCGTTCGTCGGGTCGTTTCTGGTGATGTGCCTCACGATGCAGCAGAAAACGTCACCTATGTCGTCGTTAATTCAACGGACAAGCGCGTCGTAGCCAGCTTCTCGTTGCCCGGCCACGCGAACATTCCAAAGTTTTCGATCACGGTCACCGTACCTAGCGCAAACGAAACTTATCTGGCCGGCAGAGTGGACGAGGGCGGCAAATTCATGCCTGCCAACTTCACGATCTCAGAAAAATCGCAGTTCAGCATCGGCGGCAAAGACGCCCGGGAGGCTCGTGATGACGCCTAGGTCTGAAGTCCTTTTCATTGATCCTGCTGTAAGCGACATCGAGACTATCGCCGCCGGCCTGAGGCCCGACGTCGATGCCGTGCTGCTCGAGCCCGGCCGCCCGGCGGCGCAGCAGATGGCCGAAGCGCTCGCCCGCCGAAGCGGCCTGGCCGCAGTGCACGTCATCGCCCACGGCGCGCCCGGGCAGGTGGGTTTCAGCGACGGACCCTGGTCCGTTGCCACGCTCGCGCACGACAGCGGCGACCTTGCCGCCATTGGCCAAGCCCTTTCTGCGGACGGCGAGGTCCGCCTATGGTGCTGCGACACCGCTCAGGGAGATGCTGGCGAGGCCTTTCTCGACGCGCTTTCTGACGCGGTTGGCGTCGACATCCGCGGGGCTACAGGGCGCGTCGGCGCGGCCGCTCTTGGCGGCGCTTGGGAACTGTCGGCGCGAGTAAGCGGGACCACCTCTGAGCCGCCATTGACGCCCACGGGAGTAGAGGCCTATGCGGGAGTGTTGGCTCTTGTTCTTACCGCCGAGACAAACGTCTCGCTCACGGGGAGTCTCAACGTAAGTCATACTAATGCCAATGAATTATACTACATTGTAGTGAAAGATAGCGCGGGAAACCTTACTATTATTGGAGAGACTGAGAGTTGGAATGTCACTACTGGCCCAACTTTTAATGTCTCTGCAACACTTCCGGCTGGAACATATAATTTAAATACAACCACAACGCCTTCTGCTGGTCAGTTTGATATTTATGTTGTCGATTCCACTGGCGTTAACGGCGGTGGAAGTAGTGAAAGCGGCGGCTATGGCTCCTCGAATATTGTCCTAGTAGCCACTCCGGCGTCCGGCGGAGTCGGTCCCACTGGCCCCACGGGCGCGACCGGCGCTACGGGTTCGACCGGAGCCACGGGTTCAACGGGCGCCACGGGTGCGACTGGCGCCACAGGTTCAACCGGCGCCACAGGTTCGACCGGCGCTACGGGTTCAACCGGCGCCACGGGTGCGACCGGCGCCACGGGTTCGACAGGCGCTACGGGCGCGACTGGTGTTACGGGCGCCACCGGCGCCACGGGTTCGACCGGCGCCACGGGCGCGACGGGTGGAACGGGCGCCACCGGCGCGACGGGTGTTACGGGCGCCACCGGCGCCACGGGTTCGACCGGCGCCACCGGTGCGACGGGCGTTACGGGTGCCACCGGCGCCACGGGTTCGACCGGCGCCACCGGTGCGACGGGCGTTACGGGTGCCACCGGCGCCACTGGTTCGACAGGCGCTACGGGCGCCACCGGCGCTACGGGTTCGACCGGCGCGACTGGCTCAACCGGAGCCACCGGTTCGACTGGCTCAACCGGAGCCACCGGTTCGACTGGCGCAACAGGAGCCACTGGGGCAACGGGCGATACTGGAGCGACGGGCTCGACTGGAGCTACGGGTTCGACCGGAGCAACCGGCGCCACAGGCGCGACCGGCGATACGGGTGCAACTGGAGCGACCGGAGCAACTGGCGCGACTGGCGATACTGGCGCCACAGGCTCAACTGGGGCAACCGGAGCAACTGGTGCGACCGGCGATACCGGAGCTACGGGTTCGACTGGAGCAACAGGCGATACGGGTGCCACAGGCTCGACCGGTGCAACCGGTGCCACAGGCGCGACCGGTGATACAGGTGCAACCGGCTCGACTGGGGCAACCGGCGCCACAGGCGCGACCGGCGGTACTGGAGCGACGGGCTCAACTGGAGCAACCGGAGCCACAGGTGCGACCGGCGATACCGGAGCGACTGGCTCGACTGGCGCAACCGGAGCCACAGGCGCGACCGGTGATACGGGTGCCACGGGTTCGACCGGAGCAACAGGTGCCACAGGTTCGACCGGCGATACTGGAGCGACTGGTGCCACAGGTTCGACCGGCGATACTGGAGCGAC
>NZ_ML703290.1 GCF_008520305.1 Mesorhizobium sp. SARCC-RB16n
GATTCAACGCAATCGTGAGGTTGCCTGATGAGCGTCAATGGCAGCCAGCGTGTCGACCTCGAGGTGGTCGCCAACCTCATCCCGCCGCAATCGCGCGTGCTCGACGTCGGCTCCGGCGACGGCTCGCTGCTCGAATTGTTGCAGGACACCAAGCAGGTCGACGGCCGCGGGCTGGAGTTATCGCAGCGCGGCGTCAACGAATGCGTGGCGCGCGGGCTCTCGGTTATCCAGGGCGATGCCGACAAGGATCTCGAATTCTATCCCGACAAGGGTTTTGACTTCGTCGTCCTGTCGCAGACCCTGCAGGCCACCCGCAACCCGAAACTGGTGCTCGACGAACTGCTCAGGATAGGCAACCGGGCGATCGTGTCCTTCCCCAATTTCGGCCATTGGCGAGTGCGCCTGTCGCTGTTCGTCAAGGGCCGCATGCCGGTGACCAAGGACCTGCCCTATTCCTGGTACGACACGCCCAACATCCACTTCTGCACCATCCGCGACTTCGTCAATCTGTGCGAAGAGCTTGGTGCGACGGTGGAAAAGGCGACGGCGCTCGACGCCAACGGCCAGAAGATCGGCCTGTCGATGCCTTGGTGGTTCTGGAATTTCTTCGGTCAGCAGGCTGTGTTCCTGCTGAAGCGGTAGGCTTCCGCTCGGGCACGCCGCTATTTCAGAACGTCGGTAGCCTTGTGCCGATGTTCGACGCCATCGGCGAACACCACATCCGATCGCGAATTGGCGGTCCGCAGTGGCAGGATCGCCCGATAAGCCGGCGAATCATACCAGTCGCGCAGATGCTCCCTGTCAGGGAATTCGATGATGATCAGGTGGCCCCCAGTCGTTCTCTATCACCTCCAAATTGCCGCCGTGGACCAGGAAACGACCGCCGAAAGGTTCCAGCGTGGCATCGATTTTATGCAGATACTCGACGATCTGCGGGCCCATTGTAGCCTGGCGCATATGGGCAACGGCGTAGGCGGTCATGACGGTACTCTCTTTGATTTCGAGACCGGCGGGCCTCGTGAATGGTCTTTTTGCCCAAGCGCTCGCCAGGAAGCGATTACGCTCGAGGTAATGGAGTGGACGCATCCGCCAGAGCCTCCGCCAATCCTTGCGAGGTGACTTGCGCGTCTTTAGCGATGGCAAAGGTGTTGCAGTTAAAGCGCCAGGACCCGGAATTCATCACGCCTTGTCGGCCAAACCACGGCTCAATGGGTGACATAACAGGTTGTTTTTTGTAGCGTCGCACCGAATCCGATGAGGGCCACCCAGGGGGAAGTCCGATCCATTCAACCATCCTGAAGACCGAAAAAAGCTATCGGAAAGTGCATTTTCGCGCTGGAAACGGCTGACGCGATGGAGCATTTGCCCCTCATCACGGTCATCACACCGACCCATAACCGCCGCGAAACGGTGCTGCGCGCCGTGGAAAGCGTGCTTTCTCAGAACATGACGCGGTTTGAGCACATCGTCGTCGACGATGGCTCGACCGACGGGACGGAAGCCGCGCTTGCGCGCATTCGCGACCCTCGGCTGATCTATGTCGGCGCGAAATGGCGCGGCGCCAATGCCGCCAGGAATGCCGGCATCGAGCTGGCGAGGGCGCCCGTGGTGACTTTTCTTGATTCGGACGATCTCTTCCTGCCGCACCGGCTCGAACGGACGCTGGCATGGTTCGATGACAATCCGGCGCTCGAAGTCCTGCTCTCCTCATATGTCTCGGTGAAGGGCGGCCGTGGCACCGCCTGCGTCAACCGCGGTGCTTTCCTCAGTCCGCCAATGCTGGAGCGGGCGGTGGTTGCGCAGACGGCCTTCATCGCCGGGTCGGCGATAACGGCCAGGCGGGAGGCTTTGCTGGCTATCGGCGGCTATGACAGCGACATTCCCCGGATGCAGGACCGGGAGCTTCTGCTGCGCTTCGCACAGCGCTTCGGCGCGCAATTATCGGAAGATATCGACTGGACGAAGCACAATTCGCAGAATTCGATTTCGGGCCGCAGGGACGGCTATGTCGAAGCCTATGCGATCCTGATGAGTAAGCACCCGCACATCGCTCGCTCTTACCCCCATGTCCCACCCTTT
This sequence comes from Mesorhizobium sp. SARCC-RB16n, assembly GCF_008520305.1. Lineage (GTDB taxonomy): Bacteria > Pseudomonadota > Alphaproteobacteria > Rhizobiales > Rhizobiaceae > Mesorhizobium. The sequence goes on from NZ_ML703290.1 coordinate 2,080, forward strand.
ATGATCACGCGGCAGATCATCGCCGATATCCTCCGGGGGCGGATACCACAGGCATTTGCGGGATACATGGCCAACCGCTCGTCTGACGCGCTTGGTTATTCAGTGTCGGAATTGATCACCGGTTATCTCTACGGCCGCCGCTGGCGGCGCGACCTCTACGACGAAGTTCGCGGGAAGTTTGGAATTCCACCGGCCTGATCTGTCGACAGCTCAGCGATCGGGTACTGCGCGTCGCAGGGCGCTCGTTCGCCGACAGCGAGATGTCGACCGCCAGAGGGGCTATCAGGAGGGCAACAAAACAGGCCGGCGCCAGGGTTGCTTCTCCTGGAGATCTTCCATCGTGACCACGGCAAAATAGGGTTTTGCGCTCGCCACCGCAGAAAACAGCCTATGTCTTGTGCCGGGCGGCGACTGGCGGCGGCTCGATGGCACCTGCCCTGACACGGGCGGGTTTCAGCGCGGGCGCGCCGGTATCCTTCACGATCGTCAGGGAACGCGGGAAGAACTGATTGTTGTGCAGGCCGCGCCCGATATTGATGATCGCGGCATCCTTCAGATGCTTATCCAGCAGCGACAGCACACGCCTCAGCGAGGGGCCGTCGAACGCATCCATCGCTTCATCGATGATCACCCATTTCGGCTTCCGCAAGGCAAGCCTTGCGAAGGCGAGCGATCGCTGTTCGTCATCGCCCAACTCACGCTCCCAGCGGGCCGACCGGTCGAGCGAGGATGACAGCCGGCCGAGGCCGACTTCGGCAAGCACCGCCGAAATATCGGCATCACTTGCCGGAGCGACGCCATAGGGATGGTCAAGGACCTCGCGCAGCGTGCCGGCCGGGAAATACGGGACACGAGGCACGAAGATGGGGGCTTCTCCCGCCGGCATGCCGATCTTTCCGCTCCCCCATGGCCAAAGGCCGGCAATGGCACGGAAGAACAGCGTCTTGCCGGCGCCGGGCTCGCCGGTGATCATCACGCGCTCGCCGGCATGGATTTCGACATGCTGGTCGGAGAGCTTCGTGCAGCCCTCTGGCGAGGCCACTTGGAGTTTCTCGAACGTCAGGCTGCCATTGGCGTTTTCATCGAAGGAGATACGCTTCTCCTTGTCGTGCAGCACATCGGTTTCATCGAGCGCGATGCGGAAGTCGGCGACACGCATCAGCGTGGCACGCCAGTCGGCGATGCTGCCGATGTTGTTGATGAACCAGCGCAACGACGAATGCACCTGGTTGAACGCGCCGACCGCCATCATCAGCCCGCCAAAGCTGATATCGCCCGAGAAATAGACCGGCGAGGCGACCAGGATCGGCGCCACGACGGTGATCCAGCCATAGGTGTCGGTTACCCAGGACAGGTTGATCTGGGCGGTGTAGATGCGCCGCATCGCACCCAGCACGGTGCCGAGGTCGAGCTCGAGCCGTCTCTTGGCATCATTCTCGCCGCGGTACAGCGCGATGGCATCGACGTTCTCGTTGACGCGCACCATTGAGGAACGCAGCTCCGCTTCGCGCGTATAGCGGTCGCTGTTGAGACGGATGAGCGGCCGGCCGACCAGCCAGCTCAGCCAGGAGGCGGTGCCGGCATAGAGGAACGCCGCCCAGACCATGTAGCCCGGTATCGCCAGCGACCAGCCGCCAATGTGAAAGACGAAGCCCGAAGACAGCTCCCACAGCACGCCGACGAAAGACACGAGCAGGATGAACGACTGCAGCAGGCCGACGCCAAGATCGGTCGACAGATCAGACAGATGCGCGGCGTCCTGCTGCATGCGCTGGTCGGGATTGACGCCGATGGCGCCGGCATTGGCCAGCCGGAAAGCACGCGCCGGCCGCATCCACTGGTCGATCAAATCCAGCGTCAGCGCCTCGCGTAACTTCAGCCGGGTCATCTGGTTGAGCCAGGTCTGGCCGATGTTGAGCACCAGCAGCCCGCCGGCGATCATGGCAAAGACGACAAGCTGATGCAGGAAGGCGGCCATGTCGCGGCGCGCGAGCGCGTCGTAAAAGGGTTGGTTCCAGCGATTGAGCAGAACCTGGCCGATCGACGTCGCGACGATCACGGCCATGATGCCGGCCGACGTCCACAGCAACCATTTGCGAACAGGCGATTCTATCAGCGCCCGCTTGATCGTCGCCACCTGATCGCGCAGGCTGCTGGCCACGGCGACCGGCTGAACGGTGGCCTGAGTGTCCAGTTGATCAGCCATATCAGAGGTCCTTGCGTTCAGGTGCGAAGCTGAAACCGGATGAGGAGAGCCGACGGCGGCAGCCCTCAAGCACCGTGCGAGCCCAGCACGACAGATAGGTCGGAAAGATGCCGCGCGATGCAAGTTTCCATCGCGATCACGAAGGTGTCACTTGCCGAGCCGATGATGTCGCGCTCCTTCCCTCGGCCCGCCGGCCGAGCCGCGTCGCGCCATGCGGCGACAGCACCGGCACGAAGACGCGGCGAGATGCGCGCTGGGCTACCGGCACGCCTTGGTAAAGCCGCTTCTGCGCCTCCACGACAATGACGCCGGAGAAGATCGGCCACAACCGCCGGCCGGCGCGCTCCAGCACATTGTGGAAGCGCATCATGAAGCGCCGCCGCGATGGCGGGAAAAACAGGGCATCGGACCAGGCGGCGGGCGTGAAATTCGCCTCGCGCAGCAATTCGGTGAGCTGCCCGCGCGAGAAAGGCCGCCCGTTGCCGAACGGTGTATGTTCGAAGCGTGCCCAGACACCGCGCCGGTTGGGCACGACGATGACGACGCGCCCCGCCGGCGACAGCACCCGCCAGATCTCGTTCAGCGTCTCGCGCGGGTTCTCGACATGTTCGAGCGAGTGGACGAGCAGCATGCGGTCGATGCAGGAATCGACAAGCGGCAGTTCCTCGTCGAAGACCAGTGCCGTTGCCGTCGGCCCCGTCGCCGGCCAGACCACGGCACCCTGGGTCGCCGGCATGAAGGCAAAGACCCGCTCGGCATCGGAGCCGAAGCGCTCCAGCCAGGGCAAGGTGTAGCCGAGGCCGACCAGCCGCTCATTGGGCACCGCGGCCCATATCGACGACAGCGCCATGGTGATCGAGTGCTCGGCGAACCGGCCGAGCGTTGTCGAATAGAAGGAGCGAAGGTCGACGATGTCGGAATGCATGTCAGGGATGTAGCCGTGATATCGACCGGATTCAACAAAAGGCCCAAGCGGCTGGGATGGCGGATGTCATTTCATTATCCCGGGATGTCATTCGCTTTGACATCCGGGATGACATTCGCGCTGTCGCGCCCTATGTCTGCGGCGATAAATGGAGAGACGCGATGCCGGTCGAAATCGAACAGTTCATGTGCCGCACCGACAATTTCGGCGTGCTGGTGCATGACCCCAAAAGCGGCCAGACCGCGATCATCGACGCGCCCGAGGAAGCGCCGATCCTGGCCGCGATCAAGCGCACCGGCTGGACGCCGACGATGATCCTGACCACGCATCACCATGCCGACCACGTCGAGGCCAATCTGGCGCTCAAGGAGCGCTTCAAGCTGCGCATCGTCGGCCCAGAGGCGGAGAAGGCCAAGATTCCCGGCATCGACGAAACCGTCGAAGAAGGCTCCGTCCTTCATCTCGGCAATGAGCGCATCGAGGTGATCGCCACGCCCGGGCATACCGCCGGCCATGTGTCCTACCATCTGCCAGCATCGAAAGTGGCGTTCACCGCAGATACGCTGTTCGCGCTTGGTTGCGGGCGTCTGTTCGAATGCAAGCCCCCGGTGATGTACGAATCGCTGCAGAAGCTCGCGGCACTTCCGGCCGAGACGACAATCTATTGCGGCCACGAATACACGCTCGCCAATGCCCGTTTCGCGCTGAGCGTCGACCCCACCAATTCGGCATTGAAGGAGCGTGCCGCGCGGATCGAGGCGCTACGGCTCGACAACAAGCCGACGCTGCCGACGACGATCGGCGAGGAACTGTCGACCAATCCTTTCCTACGCTGGCACGATCCGGCGATCCGCAAGCATCTGGGCATGGAAAAGGCTGGAGATGCCGAGGTCTTCGCCGAGATCCGCAAGCGCAAGGACAATTTCTGAGCACCATGCGAGCTTTCTGCCGATGACCAGTTCCGCGGAAATCATAGCAACGCTTGCACTGAAGCCGCATCCGGAAGGCGGCTGGTACGCGGAAACCTTTCGCGACCAAGCCGGCGGTAAGCGGGGCCACTCGACCGCCATCTATTTCCTGCTGGAACGGCACCAGCTTTCGGCTTGGCATCGGGTCAGGGATGCCGCCGAGGTTTGGCATTTCCATGCCGGCGCGCCGTTGGCATTGTCGATGTGGGAAGAAAAAAGCGGCGCCGTTATCGGGCAGGTTCTCGGTATCGACCTCGCGGCCGGCGAACGGCCGCAAATCGTCGTACCGGCAGGCTGGTGGCAATCGGCGCGCAGCCTGGGCGAGTGGACGCTGGTCGGCTGTACCGTCGCGCCGGGTTTCGATTTCGCCGCCTTCGAACTGGCCGAGCCGGGCTGGCAGCCCTAACCCAGCAGGAAACCCAGGGTAATGGCGAGCTGGGCGGCGTAGTACAGCACCCAGACGGCGAGGCGCATCCAGGCTCGATGCGGCGAGATGGCGGCCACCAAAAATTTCTCCGTGGCGAGCAGCCCGTCCGATCCCATGAACAGCACGCTGCCGCTGATCACCCAGGTGCTGCTAGTCATCAACGCCGACATGCCCATGGCGAGGATGGCCGCGACGTAGACGGCGATCGGAATACGCAGGCCCGGCCCCACACGGCGCCAGAGCGCCGCCAGCATCACGATCGCGAACACCGCCATGGCCAGTGCAATCGCGCCCCGCCAGGATTCGGCGGCAAGCAACTCCAATCCGCCACCGCTGTGCAGGAACAGCACGACATAGACGATGTGGGCGACGAGAAAGCTCGCCAACCCGCCGAGAAATGCCTTTTCCCCGTCGCGCGACAGGAAGGCGTCGCCGATGGCGCTCAGCGCAAGGGCGGCGACCAGCAGCAGCGGGCCGCCCTGCATGCCTGCCAGCACGGCGAGCATGGCCACGGCGAGCGTCTTTGCCGCCGAGCGGGCCAGCGTCGGCGGCATGCCAAGCGTGAAGGCATAGATCACCGCCGCCACCAGCGAAAAGATCAGCGTTGCATTGGCGTTGGCGTCGATGCCGCCGGCAAACGGCATCGTCATGCCAGGGCTCCGCCTTCGGATGCCAGGGCTCCGCCTTCGGATGCCAGGGCTCCGCCTTCGGATGCCAGGGCTCCGCTTTCGGCCGCAATGGGCTTGCGCGGGAACAGCCACTTTGCCGCCAGCAACAGCCACATGGCCACCGCCGAAACCCCGATCAGTGTTGCGCGCGCCATTCCCTCTCCAGTGGCGCGCCCTCCCCTGTCTTCCAGTGGCGAGCCCGGCCTATTGTACCGCTTCGAAACGTCCGGCGCTGATGGTCAAGGTGCCGATCTGCGTTCCGACCGTGGCGTGGATCGGCGCATATACGCCGGTTTGGCCGAGCGGTGCAAACGTGACCATCATGCGGCTTTTGTTCTTGAGATAGTTGAGCGCCTTGCGGCCCTTGCGATAGCCAGCCACCGGCTCGAAACCCATCCGGCAGGTGACGGTGTCGCCCTTGTAGCCCGGCACCGAGATCGTGCCCTTCGAGGCGTAGGTCAGTGTCAGGTCGGCGCGCATCTCGCCATCATAGAACTTGACCTTGCGGCCGCAGACCTGGTCGAGACTATCGGCATGGATGACGGTGGCGGCCATCGGATCGAGCACCGATGCCAGGTCGCCGGCGCGGATCGGTACCCAGTTGTTGGGATCGCGCTTGCCCGGAGCGGGGATGACCTGCGTCGACGTCACGGCACCATTGGTGAAGCGGATATCGACCACGGATGCCTTCTTGCCGGAAGTGTAATCGGCACGAAACGCCTGCGGCACCATCTTCTTGCCTGAAATCGTACCCTTGGACGAGATCGTGCCGCGCGTGTCGTCGAACAGCTTGGCCAGGCCCGCTGCGGAGACGGTGCCATTGATCGCATAAACCCCGTTCTGGTAGCTGCTGGAGAAAGTCGACCTCGCGATCGAGAGACCAAGGAACGACACCGTGTATTCGCCCTTGAACGACTGCGGCGAGGCGGCTGACGCGACGGACGGCAAGGCGATGGCAAGCGCGGCAACAAGCGCATGAGACGAACGAGGCATGGCTGGATCGGATCCTTGATTTTCGACCGGAGGCGGGCGACTCCGGTCTGGCATGTCCCTATGAGACCGCTTATAGGAGGAAATCCGGCCTTAATATGAAATGCCGGGCGCTTCCTTAGGGAAGCCGGAGCTTGACGCCCCGGTGAAATGCAACTATGGAACGCCAACTTTTTCCATAAGGCCGCCTCACCAGAACCGCGCGCCACCCGGCGTGGGCACAAAGGTTTGGCAGGTCACGAGAGAACTGAAGGTTAGAACCATGTCCCGCACCTGCGAACTCACTGCCAAGGCAGTCCAGACCGGCAACAATGTGAGCCACGCCAACAACAAGACCAAGCGTCGCTTCCTGCCGAACCTCGTCAATGTGACGCTGATTTCGGAAGCGTTGAACCAGAACGTGCGCCTGCGCATCTCGGCCAACGCGCTGCGTTCGGTGGAACATCGCGGCGGCCTCGACGCCTTCCTGGCCAAGGCCGACGTCAAGGAATTGTCGCAGCGTGCGCGTCTCTTGAAGAAGCAGATTGCCAAGAAGACCGCCGAACAGGCCGCCGCTTAATTCGTCTTTCAGGCGGGGGACGACCGCCCTGGCCAACCTCTTTTTGGCCGCTGAGCATCGGATCGGGATCACGAAGCGGTCATGGATTCGATGCTCGAACAAAGCGAGCGTGATCCGGTTTCGGCAAAAGCTCCGCTGGTTCCATTACCCAGGATAAAAAAATGTCTTCCTTTTCGCGATACTTGCCCTTTGTGGCCGCCATGGCGCTTGTCGTCGTGGCATCGAACATCCTCGTACAGTTCCCCATGCAGGGCCAGATCGGCGGCCTGTCGCTGGCTGACGTTTTGACCTGGGGCGCCTTCACCTACCCCTTCTCCTTCCTGGTCACCGACCTCGCCAACCGCCGCTACGGGCCTGCCGTGGCGCGCCGGATCGTCTTTGTCGGCTTCATGACGGCGGTGGTCTGCTCGATCCTGATCCCGCCATTCCTGTTCCGCCATGGCTTCATCGAATTCGAGACATCAGCCGACCGGCTGGTGCGCATCGCGGCCGCTTCGGGCGCGGCGTTCCTCACCGCACAATTGCTCGACGTGACCGTGTTCAACCGTTTGCGCCGGCAGAGCTGGTGGCGGGCGCCGATCGTCGGCACGCTGGTCGGCTCGGTGTTCGACACCGTCGTGTTCTTCAGTGTGGCCTTTTCGGCCCCCTTTGCCTTCGCCGGCCCAAGCGACAGTTTTGCGCTGGAAAGCGCCCCATTGATGGGCGTATTCCATTTCGACGCCATGCGCTGGGTATCCTGGGCGCTCGGCGACCTCAGCGTGAAGCTGATCATCGCTGTCGTGGCACTGATCCCCTACCGGCTGCTCGCCGCGCACTGGAGCCAGCCGGCCGTTGCGACGGTCTAAACGGTGATTCCCTGGATCCAGCTGGACTCCGCGAAAACACCTGATGGCCAGCAGGAACTGCGGCTGAAACGGCGCGGTTTTGAATTCTCGATCATGCTCGGCACCAACGAGCTGATGAACAGCCGGCTGAGCGGCTCCGAGGAAGCGCTGGCGAAACTGTCCTGCCAGAGGATTGCGGGCCAGATTCTGCCGAGAATCCTGATCGGTGGGCTTGGCATGGGTTTTACGTTGCGCGCTGCTCTCGCCGAGCTGGGCGACAATGCCGAAATCGTTGTCGCCGAACTGGTGCCGGCCGTGGTCGCCTGGGCGCGCGGCCCGATGGCCGAGATTTTCGCCGACTCGCTCGATGATTCCCGCGTCACCATCCGCGAAACGGACGTCGGCCAGTTGATACGGTCCGAGCCCGCAGCCTGGGACGCGATCCTGCTCGACGTCGACAACGGCCCCGAAGGCATCGTCCACAAGGGCAATGACGCCCTCTACAGCGTGGCTGGCCTCGCCGCCGCGCGTACCGCTCTCAAGCCGGGCGGTGTGCTGGCGGTGTGGTCGCAAGGGCCGGATGCCGGCTTCACGTGGCGGCTGAAACAGGCAGGCTTCGCGGTCGAGGAAGTCAACACGCGCGCCAACGGCAAGCGCGGCGCGCGCCATGTCATCTGGATAGCCACCAACGGCTCACAATACTGACCGACCCATCACCGGCAGTCGGGAACAATGTCCTGGATCGGCCGTGCATTGGGAAATCGTTGGAACGCGTTCACCTAATGATGGCACTCAATCCTGGTGCAGAATGAATTCCAGGTAGAGATTGCGCTGCAGGATCGAGTGATTGTCGTCGGAGATCAGCGACACCATCAGCGCGCCGTCATCGCGGGTCCAGACGTCGAGACCTTCCATATTGTCGATCTGGTAGCCCATGTCGGCTTGCAGCAGCACGGGCCCGTCGGCGACCGCGCCCTTCTCGACGCTTTCGCCATGGATGCGCCGCAGCCGCATCTTGAGGCCGCCCGCCATGGTGAAACTGCGCTCCAGCAGCAACAGGTCGCCATCCGGCAGAAAGGCGCCATCGGTGATGTCGAAATCGTCGTTGCGCTTGACGGTGAAGGCGCCCTTGCGCGGCCCTTCGATGATGGCGGCGTAGATGTTGCCGGCCTTGTCGAGGCTCTTCTCCGAGACTACGACCAGGCCGCCCCAATGCTGACCGTTGGCATTTGAATGGGTGACTGTCTCGAAGCCGCGGTTCTGCCGCAGCCCCCGCGCCGGCACCAGGAAATCCAGCTGCCCGAACGGCGCCGTCATGTTGTCCGGGCCGATCCTGAACTGGGCGACGCGATGGTTGCGCTCGAACCCAACGGTGGCGATGCCGTCCTTGACCGCGAGGCCTTCGGCGTCGACTTGCCATTTTTCGTCGATCGGCTGGCCGCTCGGGTCGACCATTTGCTGCATGCGAAAATTCTGGATACCAACGGGTCGCCTGTCGGGGTCGCGGGCCACCGAGCCGAAGAACCAGTAACCGGTGTCGGCCACACCGATGAAATCGCTGCCGGCTTTCAGAAACCGGAATGCCGACAGCGCGCCGAAATCACGTGACGGCGAGGTCATTTTCAGCCCGCCGACGAATTCAAGCTGGCCAAACTGCTTGTTGGCACGGCCAATATGGAATTCGGTGATGGGGCGTGCCGAGACTGTGACGGGTTCAACCGAGGCCAAACCAGCAGAACCGGCTGGCGCCGAAGCCATGCCGGCGAGCAATGCGACGGCGGCGAAAAGCGTTTGCCGAAACCCGTCTCGCGAAAAGATCATCCGGCGCGCCGCATGCCGCCGCGGCGCGTATCCTTCGCGCTTTCCTCGGCAAACAGCGAAGCCAGTTGCTCGGTCATTGCGCCAGCCAGTTCCTCGGCATCGACGATGGTGACGGCGCGCCTGTAATAGCGCGTCACGTCATGGCCGATGCCGATGGCCAGCAGTTCCACCGGCGAACGCGTCTCGATCAGCTCGATGACGGCGCGCAGATGGCGCTCGAGATAATTGCCCGGATTGACCGACAGCGTGGAATCGTCGACGGGCGCACCGTCCGAGATCATCATCAGGATTTTGCGTTGCTCGGGCCGGGCGATCAGCCGGTTGTGCGCCCACAGCAGCGCCTCGCCGTCGATGTTTTCCTTGAGCAGGCCTTCGCGCATCATCAGGCCGAGATTGCGCCGTGCCCGCCGCCATGGATGGTCGGCCGACTTGTAGATGATGTGGCGCAGATCGTTGAGCCGGCCGGGGTTCGGCGGCTTGCCGTCCTTCAGCCACTTCTCGCGCGCCTGCCCGCCCTTCCACGCCCGCGTGGTGAAGCCGAGGATCTCGACCGAGACACCGCAGCGCTCCAGCGTGCGCGCCAGAATGTCGGCGCAAGTGGCGGCGACCGTGATCGGCCGGCCGCGCATCGAGCCGGAATTGTCGAGCACCAGCGTCACCACGGTGTCGCGGAATTTGGTGTCGCGTTCCTGCTTGAACGACAGCGGCTGCATCGGATCGATGACGACGCGCACCAGACGGGCCGGATCGAGGTAGCCCTCTTCCAGGTCGAAATCCCAGGACCGGTTCTGCTGCGCCATCAGGCGGCGCTGCAGCCGGTTGGCGAGCCGGCCGACGACGCCGGAGAGATTAGCAAGCTGCTTGTCGAGGAAGGCGCGCAGCCGGTCGAGCTCTTCCTCTTCGCAAAGCTCCTCCGCGCCGACTGTCTCGTCGAAAGCAGTGGTGTAGACCTTGTAGTCGATTTCCTTCGGCAGATTGGTGAAGGGATTGTCGTTGCGGCGCGCCTCGCCGGGCGTCTCGGCATCGGCATCGTCGTCATCGGACAGATCGTCGGCCGTCGCGTCGGAGGCTTCGGTCTCCGCCGATTGCTCGTCGTCGGCCGATGCCTCGGCGTCCTCGGACTGCGACTGCTCGGAGCCGGAATCGTCTTCGCCGCCCTCCTCGCTCTGTTCCTCGCCTTGCGGCTGGTTGTCGTCATTGTCCTCGGAGTCTTCGGTCTCCTGGTCGTCGCCGAGCTCCTCAGCCATTTCCATGGAGGCGAGCATCTCGCGCACGACGCGGGCAAAGGCCTGCTGGTCCTCGAGCTTTTCCGACAGGCCGTCGAGGTCGGCCTTGGCCTTCTCCTCGACCCACGGCCGCCAGAGTTCGACCAGCCGCTCGCCGCTCTTCGGCACCGGCCGGCCGGTCAGCTTCTCGCGCACCATGAGCGCGAGCGCCTCCTCGATCGGCGCGTCGGCCTTGTCCTTGACGTCGACGAGGTTGGCCTTGGCGTATTTGTCCTCCAGCATCGAGCCGATATTGTCGGCGACGCCTTGCATGGCTCGGCTGCCGATCGCCTCGACCCGGGCCTGCTCGACCGCGTCGTAGATGGCGCGGGCAGCCTTGCCTTCGGGGGCTAGCTTGCTGTGGATGCGCACGTCATGGCAGGCGCGCTTCAACGCCATGGAATCACCGAGCCCGCGGGTGATCGCGATATCGCTCTTCGATGCCTTCTTGGGCAGTTCGGGCAGCCGCGCGCGGCTGCCGGCCAGCGCCGGCCGGTCCTTGGCGAAGCCGACTTCCATCTCCTTGTCGCCGGCGATGGCGCGCATGCAGACGGTGACGGCGCGCTTGAAGCTGTCGGCTTCAGACCCCGTCTTCGACTTGTTGCGCGTATTGTCGCCCGGACCCGCCATCGAGGCTCTGCTTAGCCCAGCACCACATTCGCCGCGCTCTCCGGCAGATCCTGTCCGAAGGCGCGCTGGTAGAACTCGGCAACCACCGAACGCTCGAGCTCATCGCACTTGTTGAGGAAGGTCAGCCGGAACGCCATGCCGACATCGCCGAAGATCTCGGCATTCTCGGCCCAGGTGATGACGGTACGCGGGCTCATCACCGTCGACAGATCGCCGTTGATGAAGGCCGAGCGCGTCATATCGGCGACGCGCACCATCTTGTTGACGATGTCCTTGCCCTTGGTGTCGCGATAATGCTTGGCCTTGGCCAGCACGATATTCACTTCATTGTCGTGCGGCAGATAGTTCAGCGTGGTGACGATCGACCAGCGGTCCATCTGCGCCTGGTTGATCTGCTGGGTGCCGTGATAAAGGCCCGTCGTGTCGCCCAGGCCGACCGTGTTGGCGGTCGAGAACAGCCGGAACGCCGGATGCGGACGGATGACCCGGCTCTGGTCGAGCAGCGTTAGCCGGCCGGACGATTCCAGCACGCGCTGGATGACGAACATCACGTCCGGACGGCCGGCGTCATACTCGTCGAAGCACAGTGCGACATTGTGCTGGTAGGCCCAGGGCAGGATGCCGTCGCGGAATTCGGTGATCTGCAAGCCGTCCTTGACCACGATGGCGTCCTTGCCGACGAGGTCGATACGGCTGACATGGCTGTCGAGGTTCACGCGCACGCAGGGCCAGTTGAGGCGGGCGGCGACCTGCTCGATGTGGGTCGACTTGCCGGTGCCGTGATAGCCCGACACCATGACGCGGCGGTTGTAGGCGAAGCCGGCGAGGATCGCCAAGGTCGTCGCCTTGTCGAACAGATAGTCGGGATCGACATCGGGCACATGCTCTGATGTCACCGAATAGGCCGGCACCACCATCTTGGATTCGAAGCCGAATTTCTCCTTCACCGACACCGTCGTGTCGGGCAGGTTGGCGATATCGCGATCGACCTTGTTCATATCTCTCAACGTCTCCACGGGCGAACCGTCGCGTTTCGCCGGCAATCCATTTTGTTCGGGGGCGGTCTTAGAGCCTTTTCCAACCTTATGAAAGTTGGAAAACGACACAAACCGTAGGGTCGCTCAGCACAGGCCAGCCTGTTTGAGCACGCGATAAGCCTGAAGCACATCGCGGAACCGGTCTTCCGAACCTCTGTCGCCGCCATTCGCATCCGGATGGTGACGCTTCACCAGTTCCTTATAGCGCGCCTTGATGTCCTTGCCAGTCGCCTTTGTATCAAGGCCAAGCGTTTCCAGCGCCTTGGCCTCAAGCGGCTTGGCCTTGCGCTCTCTCGCCTCGCGCGGATCCTTCGGCCCCTTGAACAGGTCGAACGGGTCGCGCATGCGGTTGTAATAGCCGGCGCGGCCGGAGCGCATCTGCGCCATATCGGGCGAGGAGCGCGTCGAGGCGCCGTTGACGCCCATTTTCCAGGTCGGCCGGTGGCCGGTCATGGCTTCCTTCTGGAAGCGCGCGACCTCGGTGTCCGGCACGCCGGAGAAGTAGTTGAAGCCCTTGTTGTACTCGCGCACATGGTCGAAGCAGAAGCGGAAATACTCGCCCTCCTTCATGCGCCCGACCGGCGCGCGATGCGTGCCCGCCTCCTTGCAGCCATCCCACTGGCAGATCGGCGCGTGCGACTTCACCTCCGCGTCCTTGTCGGGGCGAACGCGAATCTTCTCGAAATATTTGGGATACGGCTTCATCTAACCCATTTATGGGGCGTTCGCAGATGCGAAACAAGAATTGACATTTTCGCGATGATCGCCCTAACCGCTGAATCGCGGCTTAAAGCAGGCGAATGAGCGATTTTGTTGCGCGGCAGCAGCCCCTTGTGAAACCGATTTCCGGTTTTTACGCTGGCGCGCCAGGCATATGTGGTGAACGGAGACGACGATGTCCATACAGGCAACCATCGAAGACAAGCTCAACAAGGCGCTTTCGCCGGACCGGCTGGTCATCATCAACGAAAGCCATCTCCATGCAGGCCATCACCATCACGGCTCAGACCATCACGGCACCTATGACGGCACCGGAGAGACACATTTTCGCGTTCGCGTTGTCGCTGCCAGCTTTGCCGGAATGAGCCGCATCGACCGTCACCGCGCCGTCAACGAGCTGCTGGCCGACGAGTTGAGGGCGGGCGTGCACGCACTGGCAATCGAACCCGCGGCGCCCGGCGAACAGACGCGCTGGTAGGCGAAGTCTGCGAGTCAGCCTGTAGCGCCCCTCTCGCGCTGCGATCAGATCACCGCTTCGATCAGAAACGGCCCCGGGCGAGACAAGGCAGCATCGAGCAGCGCGTCGAACCGCTCGCAAGTATCCGCACGTGCCGCCTCCACGCCCATACCCTTGGCCAGCGAAACCCAGTCCAGCGCCGGATGGTCGAGATCAAGCATGCGCCTGGCATTCTCGCCGATCGCGTTCACGCCGACATTGCGCATCTCGCCATGCAGGATGGCGTAGGTGCGATTGGAAAAGACGATCGTCACCACGTCAAGATTTTCCCGCGCCTGCGTCCACAGCCCCTGCACCGTATACATGCCGCTGCCATCGGCCTCGAGATTGATCACCTTGCGGCCGGGACAGGCGATCGCCGCCCCTGTCGCCAGCGGGATACCGCCGCCGATCGACCCGCCCGTGCCCATCATGTAGTCGTGCGGCGCGGCAAAGGCCGACAGCGCGAAGAAACGCCGCGCCGAGGTGACGGCCTCGTCGCAGACGATCGCGTCGGCCGGCAGCTTTCTCGCGACGGACAGTGCAATGGCATCTTCCGTCAGCCGGCCGTTCGGCGTTGCCTCGTCAGGAAAGGCGCTGGCAGTCACTGTCAGCTGTGACGGCTTGACGCCTAGTTTGTCGCGAAGCGCTTGCAGCGCCGCATGCAGGTCCTGCCCATGGGCGGCTAACGTCAGTACCTTGCAATCATCGCGGACAAGCCGCCCGGGCTTTCCTGGATAGGCGAAGAAGGCGACCGGCTCCTTTGCGCCGACCAGCACAAGGACATCGATATCCCTGAGCGTCGCCGTTGCTGCGTCGACAGGATAGGGGATGCGTGTCGGCGCGACGCGTCCGCGCCCGCGCTGCATTCGAGCGATCAGAACCTCGCTGAACAGCCTGACATCGCAGGCCGTCGAAATCTGGCCGGCGATTTCAAGAGCATCGGCCAGTGCCGCCCGCCCGCGAACGATCATGCCGACGCGGCCCGGAGCCGCGCGGACCGCCGCGGCGATCGTTCGCACGGCTTCCATGTCGACGACCGGCGGCGGCGCGAGTTCCACCTCGCTGGGCGAAACCGCGTCGGCGTCGCCCCAGGCCGCGTCCGCCGGCAGGATCAGCGTCGTGACACCAGGCGGCGTCAGCGAGGCGCGAAAGGCCGCCTCCGTGGCCGGCTGGACATCGGCTGGTCCCTCGATGCGGCGAATCCAGTTGGACATTGGCGCCGCGAGGCCTTCGATATCGCTGGTCAGCGGCGCATCGAGCGGCAGATGGTATGAGGCATGGTCGCCGACGATGTTGATCATCGGGCTCCTGGCGCGCCGGGCGTTGTGCATGTTGGCAAGACCGTTGGCCAGCCCCGGCCCGGTGTGTAGCAGCGTCGCCGCGGGACGGTCGGTCATGCGCGCATAGCCGTCGGCCGCACCCGTCACCACGCCCTCGAACAGGCCAAGCACGCAACGCATCTGCGGCTTGCGGTCGAGTGCGGCGACGAAATGCATTTCGGATGTGCCGGGATTGGCGAAGCACACCGTCACATCATTGGCCAGCAGCACGTCGCACAGGACATCGGCGCCATTCATGCGAATTTTCTCCCATTCACGAAGAGCAATTGCACCCGCGGATGTCCGCACGGCAATATCCCGCCGCCGCTTTTGGCATGATCCAGCCACAGAATGTGGCGAGCGACAGTCTGCAGTGTCAGTCGACCGTCTGGCGCGGCGCGGCCCATGCTGCCAAGGGCAGCATCGCCGCCACGGAGGTCAGGATAAGGTTTCGTCGATCGATCATCGTGGTCTCCCGCTGTGCGGGCCAACAGTGCTCGCAGGCGCCACTCGCGTCCAGTTAGCGATTGATAGTACCCAGAGGCCTTGCCGGACGATCAGCCATCGATCCGAACCTCGAATGGCGATCGAGTCTTTCGGGACCATCGACTGGAGTGGAGGCCCGACCACCAGGCTTCGTCGAACTCGAACCGGGTCGCAACTCTCGCCGCACAGGCCCGCATCAACGCGCTTCAATGCCGTGCAGTTCACGAAATCAATATCTGCCCCTTGACGACCTCATCTGGCCATCACCACCTAAATATTAGGTAAGCATTTCGGCCAGATGGCTGGCGTCTCGGGTTTCAATGCCAAATGCACGCGCTCTCCTTATAAAGGGAACCACCATGCGTTCCGGCAGTTGAATACGTGATGAGACATTAGGCAGCCAGCACGGCTTTGAGGGCAAAGCATTATGCGCGACAATCAGTCCGACGTCTTCGATCTTTTTTCGGAGATTTATGCCAACGCCGCCCAGGAAGAAACCAGCCTCCAGCAGTATCTCCTTGCTTGCCGAGAGGACAAGTCAATGTATGCCTCGGCGCCTGAACGGATGGTCGAGGCAATCGGCGAACCCGATCTGGTCGACACCAGCAAGGACGAACGGCTCGGTCGCATTTTTTCGAACCGCACCGTGAAGATCTATCCCTCCTTCTCCGATTTCTACGGAATGGAGGAAACGATCGAGCGTATCGCCGGGTATTTTCGCTATGCCTCCCAGGGACTCGAGGAGCGCAAGCAAATCCTCTACCTCCTTGGCCCTGTCGGCGGCGGCAAATCCTCACTGGCCGAACGGCTGAAGAAATTGATGGAACAGCGCCCGATCTACACGCTGAAGGTCGGCAACCAGATCAGCCCGGTTTTCGAATCGCCACTTGGCCTTTTCCACCCCGATCGCATGGGCGACCTCCTGGAGGATAAATACGGCATAGCCCGACGCCGGCTGAATGGGCTCATCTCACCATGGGCGGCCAAGCGGCTCGACGAACTGTCTGGCGACATCTCCAAATTCAGCGTGGTCAAGTTGATGCCTTCCCGGCTGCGCCAGATCGGCATTGCCAAGACAGAGCCCGGCGACGAAAACAATCAGGACGTCTCGGCCCTGGTCGGCAAGGTCGACATCAGGCAATTGGAAAATTTCAGCCAGTCCGATCCGGACGCCTATTCCTACAGCGGCGGACTGAATCGGACCACGCAAGGCCTGCTCGAATTCGTCGAGATGTTCAAGGCACCCATCAAGGTCCTGCATCCGTTGCTGACGGCGACCCAGGAAGGCAGTTACAACGGTACCGAGAATTTCGGCGCCTTTCCCTACCAGGGCATCATCGTTGCCCATTCCAACGAATCGGAATGGCAACAGTTCAAGAACAACAAGAACAACGAGGCCTTTCTCGACCGCATCCTCGTGGTCAAGGTGCCGTATTGCCTGCGGATCACCGAAGAGCGGCAGATCTATGAAAAGCTGCTGCGCGAGAGCGACCTGGCTGCCAGCCCCTGTGCGCCTGAAGTGATGGACATTCTCAGCCGATTCACGGTCTCGACCCGCCTTGCCGAGCACGACAATTCGCCGCTCTACACCAAGATGCGCGCCTATGATGGCGAGAACCTCAAGGAGGTCGATCCCAAGGCGAAGTCGGTTCAGGAATATCGCGATGCCGCCGGCGTCGACGAAGGCATGACCGGCGTAAGCACACGCTTCGCCTTCAAGATCTTGTCCCAGACATTCAACTACGACACCAAGGAGGTGGCTGCCGATCCCGTGCACCTGATGTACATCCTGGAAGAGGCGATCAAGCGCGAGCAGTTTCCGAAGGAGACGGAAGCCGCCTATCTCGACTTCATCAAGTCGGAATTGGCAACGCGCTATGCCGAGTTCATCGGCCACGAGATTCAGAAGGCCTATCTGGAATCATACAGCGAATATGGCCAGAACCTCTTCGACCGCTACATCGCCTATGCCGATGCCTGGATTGAGGACCAGGACTACAAGGATCCAGACACCGGCCAGATCCTCAACCGCGAGGTATTGGACAAGGAATTGTCGCAGGTCGAGAAACCGGCCGGCATCGCCAATCCCAAGGACTTCCGCAATGAAGTGGTCAAATTCACGCTGCGTGCCCGGGCGCGAAACCACGGCCGCAACCCGTCCTGGACAGGTTATGAGAAACTTCGCGAGGTGATCGAGAAGCGGATGTTCGGCCAAGTCGAAGACCTCTTGCCGGTGATCAGTTTCGGCTCCAAGCAGGACAACGTCACGGAAAAGCGGCACAATGAATTCGTGCAGCGAATGGTGGAACGCGGCTACACCGAGCGGCAGGTGCGCCGGCTTGTCGACTGGTACATGCGGGTGAACAAGGCGGGTTAAGAAAAGCCCGAATGGTTCCATGCCTATTTTCATCGACCGCCGCCTGAATCCGAAGGACAAGAGCCTGGGCAATCGCCAGCGATTCCTCAGGCGCGCTCGGGAGGAACTCAAGCGGAGCATACGCGATCGGATCCGCACCGGCAGGATCGCCGACGTGGATGGCGAGCACGCAGTGCCCATGCCCGACAGAGGCACGGGCGAACCGACCTTCAACAACGCCAGGAACAGCGGCAGCCGACAGCACATCCTGCCGGGCAACAGGCATTTCTCCCCTGGAGATCTGATCCCCAAGCCCGGCCAAGGCGGCGGCGCCGGGGCGTCGTCCCCTGGAAACACCGTGTCTGAAGACGACTTTCGTTTTGTGCTGTCACGCGAAGAGGTGCTCGATCTTTTTTTCGAGGATCTCGAACTCCCGGATATGGTCAAGCTCAACCTCAAGGAAATCCTTGCCTTCAAGCCGCGCCGGGCTGGCTTCGCCGCTACCGGCTCACCCACCAACATCAACGTTGGGCGCACGATGCGTAACAGCCACGGTCGCCGCATTGCGCTCAGGCGCCCCAAGCAAGCGGCGGTCGACGCGATCATGCAGGACCTCGCCTCGCTGGAGACCGCACGGCCCAATGCTCAGACGCGCGAGCGCGTCGCGGCCCTTAAGGAGGAGATCGAGCGGCTGGAGCGCCGGCGCCGGCGGATTGCCTTCGTCGACCCGGTCGACATCCGGTTCAACCGCTTCGACCCGTGCCCGGTGCCGAACGCGAAAGCGGTCATGTTCTGCCTGATGGACGTGTCGGGCTCGATGGGCGAGCGTGAGAAGGACCTGGCCAAGCGCTTCTTCGTGCTGCTGCACCTGTTCCTGAAGCGACGTTATGAGCGCACCGAAATCGTCTTCATCCGCCATACCCACGAGGCGCAGGAGGTTGACGAGGAGACGTTCTTCAATTGCACGCAAAGCGGCGGTACCGTCGTTTCCACTGCGCTCGAGGAAATGCATCGCATCATCAGGCAGCGATATCCGGCCAGCGAATGGAACATCTATGCCGCCCAGGCCTCGGACGGAGACAATTCCCTCTCCGATTCCGAGCGCTGCATCGCCCTGCTGAACGGCAAGCTCATGCGCTTGTGCCAGTATTTCGCCTATGTCGAGATCATCGACGAACGCGAGAGCCACATCTTCGGAGCGACCGAAAACGGGACGTCGCTCTGGCGAGCCTACAGCGCCATTGAGTCAAACTGGCCGAACTTCCAGATGAGCCGCATAGCCACGGCCGCCGATATCTATCCTGTCTTTCGTCGGCTCTTCGCCAAACAGCCCGCGCTCCGCAAGAACGCCTGAGGGGAACCATGGCCAGGACAGCCAGCAAACCGGGTTTGCTCTTTTCCGGATCCGACTGGGATTTCCAGAAATTGTCGCAGGCCTACGAGGCGATCGCGGCACTCGGCATCGAGGAGCTTAAGCTGGACACCTATCCGGTGCAGATGGAAATCATTTCCTCGCAGCAGATGCTCGACGCCTATTCATCGGTCGGCATGCCGCTGATGTACCGTCATTGGTCGTTCGGCAAGCATTTCCTGTACCAGGACTTTCTCTACCGCAAGGGCGGACGGGGGCTGGCTTATGAACTCGTCATCAATTCCAATCCCTGCATCGTCTACCTGATGGAGGAAAACACCATGGCCCTGCAGGCCCTGGTGACGGCGCATGCGGCGCTCGGACACAATCATTTCTTCAAGAACAATCATCTTTTCCGGCAATGGACCGATGCCGGAGGGATCCTGAGCTACATGGAGTTCGCCAAGAGCTATATCGCCCGGTGCGAGGAGCGGCACGGACTGTCAGCCGTGGAAGGCATTCTCGACTGCGCTCACGCGCTGATGGAGCAAGGCGTATTCAGATACCACAGGCCGCCAAAGCTGTCGTCGGAGCGGCAGCGTGAAGGGCTGCGCGAACGCCTAGAATACGAAGAACGCTCCTACAACGACTTGTGGCGCACGCTGCCTCCTTCACAGGACACCAGCAAGACCGAGAACAAGGATGAGGGCTTGGCGGAGCGGAAGAAATCGCTCAACCTGCCCGAGGAGAATCTGCTCTATTTTCTTGAGAAGAACAGCCTTGTCCTGGAGCCCTGGCAGCGCGAGATCATCCGCATCGTGCGTGTCGTTGCGCAGTATTTCTATCCGCAGCGGCAAACGCAGGTGATGAATGAAGGCTGCGCCACCTTCGTGCACTACACCCTCATGAACGCGTTGTTCGACCGCGGCCAGATCAGCGAGGGCGCCATGCTCGAGGTCCTGCGCAACCACTCCAATGTGATCTTCCAGCCGGCCTTCGACGACCCCCGGTTCTCCGGTATCAATCCATACGCGCTCGGTCTCGACATGATGCAGGACATACAGCGCATTTCGACCGAGCCGACGGCGGAGGACCGCGACTGGTTTCCCGACATTGCGGGCCGCGGTGACTGGCGCGATGTGCTCCTGGACGCATGGGCCAATCACCGCGACGAATCCTTCGTCCGCCAGCACCTCAGCCCAGCCCTGATACGGAAGTGGCGGATGTTTGTCCTGGCCGATCAGGCCGAAGACGCGCATTACGAGGTTGCCTCGATCCATAATGAGCGCGGCTACCAAAAGATACGTGCCGCGCTGGCCCACAGCTACGATGTGGGGGCGAGCCTGCCGGATATCCAGGTGGTGGATGTCGACCTGCTCGGTAACCGGCATTTGCGGCTACAGCACAAGGTGAAGGAGGGCGTACTGCTCGACAGTGGCAGCCGCGACGCGACCCTGCGCCATATCCGAAGCCTCTGGGGTTATGAGGTCAGCCTGGCCGCGGTCGACGCCGAAACCGGTACGACGCTCAACGAGCGCTCGAGCAATGACTGTTGAGTTTCGGCCTTGGGCCGCACCGGAGGCGATCGCGCGGAACGAGTGGAACACGCTCCGCGGACATGCTGGTGCGCTCAGCCGACCGTCGATCTCAGGAACGCCAGCGCCGCGATGGTCAGCGCGTCGCCCTCCTCGCCGAAATCGCGGTTGATCGACAGGTGCGTATAGGCGCTGCCGTCGAACAGCGTCACATCAGTGCCGCTGGCGCGCAGGCGCTCGGCAAAGGCCGTGGACTGCTCGCCGCGACCCTCGGCGCGCGAATAGGCGATGAAGGTCGGCGGATGCTTGCGGCCGTCCACATAGCTCGCCGGCGAAAGTGCCGCCCATTGCGAAGGATCGGAAAACACGCGCGCATAAGCCCGCACCATGCCGCCATTTTTGGCGAGCGCGGCGAGATCATAGGCTCGGGTATCGTCGAGAAGCAGCCCGGCGACGCCGGGTAATCCGCCGCGCATGCCCGTCAACGCAATCAGATGGCAGCCGGCCGAATGGCCCATGCCGACGATACGGTTGGGGTCGCCACCATGTCGGGCGATGTTGGCCCTGATATAGGCATAGGCCTTTTCGACGTCGCCCGCCTGTGTGGCGACATCAGCCTGCGGCAGCATGCGGTAATCGATGGAAACGAAGCAGAAGCCGTTGGCCAGCAGGAAGGCCGGCTTGGCGTTGACCTGGCTGCGTTTGCCGAACCGCCAGGCGCCGCCATGGACGAAGAACCCGACCGGGAGGTTTCTCGCGCCATCGGGCGCGTAGATGTCGAGCTTGGCCGGCCCATAGTCGAAGGTTTCGGGCGACGGCTTGTCTCGCGCCGCCAGCGTGCCGGCAGGCAACAAGGCAGCCATCGAGGCCAGGAGCAAGGTTCGCCGATCGATCGTCATCGGCGGAGAATGCATCCCGGCGGACGAGAGTTCCAGTGAAGGATTGGTAAGGCGACGACTTTAGCTGCCACCGGCCGGCCGGATCCTGACCCTGGCAATCCGGTTCTTGTCGCGTTTCATGACGACGAAGCGCTTGCCATGGAACGTAAAAGCCTGCTTCTCCTCGGGGATCGATTGCGCCTCGTGGATGACGAGGCCGGCGATGGTGGTCGCCTCTTCGTCCGGCAGGTTCCAGTCGAGTGCCCGGTTGAGGTCGCGGATCGGCACCGTGCCTTCGACCACGACGGAACCATCCGCCTCCTGCTTGACACCCTGGATGTCGACATCGTGCTCGTCGGCGATCTCGCCGACGATCTCCTCGATGATGTCCTCCAGCGTCACCAGCCCCTCGACCTCGCCATATTCGTCGACGACGACGGCGAAATGCGCCTTGCGGCGCAGGAAGGCATTGAGCTGTTCCTGCAAGGTCGTGGTGTCGGGCACGAACCAGGGTTTCGACGCGATCTTCATCACGTCGATTTGCGAAAAATCGTTGCCGACTTCGTTCAGCGCGCGCAGCAGATCCTTGGCGTGCAGCACGCCGACGATATTGTCGAGCGAGCCTTTCCAGAGCGGCATGCGGGTGTGCGGGCTCTGCAGGATTTCGCGCACCACCGCTTCCGGCGCATTGTCGGCGTTGACCGAGCGCATGTTGGTGCGGTGGACCATGACGTCGGAGACTTCGAGTTCTTCGAGGTCGAACAGGCCGCCGATGCGGTCGCGGTCTTCGCGCACCACCTGGCCATCGCGGCGGAAATCGTCGACCGCGCCGCGCAATTCGTCCTGGCTCGATCGCTGCGGTTCGATGCGCGACAGTTCATAGCCGAACATGGCAAGCAGGCGTGTCCGCACGGCAACGACCAGCACGACGATGATGGCAAGGACGGAGACGACGATCCAGCCGGTGTCCATCTCAGCCGGCTTTCCGGCTGGCTGGATGGTTTTCCCTGAGGAACGACAGCACTTCCGAGGCCGGTACATCCTTGGCGATGAAGGCCTGGCCGATGCCGCGCGTCAGGATGAAGGTCAGCGCGCCGCGCGAGACCTTCTTGTCTTGCGTGATGAATGAAAGCAGGGCTTCGGCATCCGGCAGTTCGCCCGGAATATCGGCCATCCGCCACGGCAGGCCGACGGCACGCAGATGCGCCTCGACGCGGGCTGCGTCGTCTGGGCTGGCGAGATTGAGCCGCGACGAGAACCGGTGCGCCAGCGCCATGCCGATGGCGACCCCTTCGCCATGGACGAGGCGAGCGCCGTCATACTGCGTAGCGGCTTCCAGTGCATGGCCGAATGTGTGCCCGAGATTGAGCAAGGCGCGGTCACCGGTCTCGAACTCGTCGCGGGCAACCACATCGGCCTTGGCGCGGCAGGCCTCGGCAATGGCCTCGACCCGCTCCGGCCCGCCGGCGAACACCTTCTCCCAGTTCGCTTCCAGCCAGGCGAAGAATTCCGGCCGGTCGATCAGCCCGTATTTGGCAAGTTCGGCATAGCCGGCGCGGAATTCGCGGATCGGCAGCGTGTCGAGCACTTCGGCATCGGCCAGCACCAGCTTGGGCTGGAGGAAGACACCGACAAGGTTCTTGCCGCGCGGACTGTTGATGCCGGTCTTGCCGCCGACCGAGGAATCGACCTGTGCCAGCAGCGAGGTCGGAACCTGCACGAAATTCATGCCACGCCGCACGATACCGGCGGCAAAGCCGGTGAGATCGCCGATGACGCCGCCGCCAAGCGCGATGACGACGTCGCCCCGCTCCAGCCTGGCTGCCAGAACCCCATCGACCACCGCTTCGAGATGGGCAAAGTTCTTGGTCTTCTCGCCGGGCGGCATTGTGATCACGGTGTGCTGGATGCCACCCTTCTCGAGCCCGGCCTTCAGCGTATCGAGATGCGCGGCGGCGACATTTTCGTCGGTCACGACAGCGGCGCGCGTGCCGGGCAGCCGGCGCGAAATTTCCGTGCCGGCGCGCGACAAAAGGCCGGAACCGATCAATATGTCATAGGCCCGGTCGCCCAAACCGACTTCGACGGTGACAGGTTGATCCGTGCTCATGATTCGACCCCGCCCGTCGCGGCTATCGCATCGATGCCGAAATGCCGGCACAGCGCCTCGAGCACCTCGGCGGCAATGACTTCCTTGCGATCGTCGCGGGTCGGCACGGTGATATCTGATGTGGCATAGACCGGATAGCGCTCCCCCATCAGCCGCTCCAGCACGGCGCGCGGGTCGGCGCTTTTCAAAAGCGGCCGGTTCTGCTTCTTGGAAACGCGGTCCATCAGAAGGTCGAGCTCGGCCTTCAGCCACACCGAGACGCCGTGCGCGGCGATGGCCTCGCGCGTCTGCGCGTTCATGAAGGCACCGCCGCCGGTCGACAGAACCTGCGGGCCGTTTTCAAGCACGCGCAGGATGACACGCTGCTCCAGGGCCCGGAACTCGGTCTCGCCATAGCGCTCGAACAGCTCTGGAACGGTCATCCGCGACACGCTCTCGATCTCCTGGTCGCTGTCGATGAAGGGCAGCGAAAGCATCGTCGCCACCTTGCGACCGATCGCGGTCTTGCCGGCACCCATCAGCCCGACGAAGACAATGGACCGGCCGCCCAGCGCGCCAAGCAGCGCGGCATGGGTCTCGCCTGGAGGATTTGCCTGTAGCGCGTTCATCAGCTGTTTCTTGGGCCCTCTTTGCCGGCGTATCGACATGAAAAGCCGGTTTGCGTCAAGCGTGCCGAGTGCCTTGGGCTCGATATGGACTGAGGGAGGCTTGCATCGGAAGTTGCTAACAGCCCCCCGCTTCTTCCTTGAATTGGCCGGATTGGCGTCCCATAAGGGCACAGGGTTTGGAAACGCAGAACAAGAAGACGGGCGAGAACTGAATGCCGACACTGTTTCGCTTTGTCGTGACCCTCGCGATTCTGGCCGGCATTGCCTATGGTACGATGTTCGCGCTGGTGATGTTCGTCGAGCCGAAGAAAGCGGAAATGAGCGTTCGTATTCCGCCGGAAAAGCTCAATCCCAAGAAAAACTGAACCACAACAAAACCTGACTCGCAACCGCCTCAAGGAAATGAACAGCGCCGCCCGCATCGAGGCCTTCCTGGAAATGATGAGCGCCGAGCGGGGAGCGGCCGAGAACACGCTTTCCTCCTATCGCCGTGATCTGGAGGATGCTTCCGACGGGATCGATGGCGGACTTGCCCGCGCCGGCGCAGCCGACATCAGGGCTTATCTCGACGACATCGCCGCGCGCGGCTTCGCGCCGACCTCGCAAGCGCGCAAACTGTCGGCGATCCGCCAGTTCTTCAAGTTCCTCTATGCCGAGGGCCTGCGCGGCGACGACCCGACCGGCACGCTTGACAGCCCAAAAAAAGGCCGGCCGCTGCCCAAGACGATGAGCGAGGCCGAAACCGGCCGGCTGATCGACCGCGCCGCGCACGAAGCCGGCGATGCCGGGCTCGGCCACGCCGACAGGCTGGCGGCGCTGCGCCTGCATGCGCTGGTCGAAGTGCTCTACGCCACGGGTCTGCGCGTTTCCGAGCTGGTCGGCCTGCCGGTAACGGTGGCGCAGCGCGACGACCGTTTCTTCATGGTGCGCGGCAAGGGCGACAAGGAACGTATGGTGCCGCTATCGGCCAAGGCGCGCACGGCGATGCGCAGCTGGCTTGACGCCCGAGCCAAGGTGCCTGCCTTCGCCGACAGCCCGTTCCTGTTTCCGGCGGCATCCGACAGCGGCTATCTCTCGCGCCAGGTCTTTGCGCGTGACCTGAAAGGCTTGGCGGCGCGCGCCGGCATTGCCTCGACGAAAATATCGCCGCACGTGCTGCGTCATGCTTTCGCCAGCCACCTCCTGCAGAACGGCGCCGATCTCAGGGCCGTGCAGCAACTGCTCGGTCATGCCGACATATCGACGACGCAGATTTACACCCACGTGCTGGAGGAGCGGCTGGTGCGGCTGGTCAACGATCATCATCCGCTTGCCGACTAGGCCTCATATCGCTATGTGAGGACGACATTTCACCGCCCGGAGCCTTGGTTTCAACGGTTCCGCAGTCATTGCCTTCCGACGCATCGGTCCGCCCAAGCATGTACAATTACCTCGATTTCGAAAAGCCGGTGCAGGATCTTGAGCTCAAGATCCTCGAGCTCAAGAAGCTTGCAGAGAACGGCGAGGCGGTCGATGTCGCCGATGAGATCACCAGGCTGGAGAAGCGCTCGCGCGATGCGCTGCGCGAACTCTACAAGGCACTGACGCCGTGGCAGAAGGTGCAGGTGGCGCGCCATTCCGACCGGCCGCACTGCGTCGACTACATCAAGAGCCTTTTCAGCGACTTCACGCCGCTCGCCGGCGACCGCAATTTCGGCGAGGACCAGGCGATCGTCGGCGGTTTTGCACGTTTCCGCGGCGAACCTGTCGCGATCCTCGGCCAGGAAAAGGGCTCGGACACGGCGAGCCGCCTGAAGCACAATTTCGGCTCGGTGCGCCCCGAAGGCTATCGCAAGGCGGTGCGGCTGATGGAGCTTGCCGATCGCTTCAAGATCCCGCTGCTGACGCTGGTCGACACGGCCGGCGCCTATCCCGGCGTCGGCGCCGAGGAGCGCGGCCAGGCCGAAGCCATTGCCCGCTCGACCTCGGCCTGCCTTGGCCTGAAAGTGCCGTCAATCTCGGTGGTCATCGGCGAAGGCGGTTCGGGCGGCGCCATCGCGATCGCCACCGCCAACCGCGTCTACATGCTCGAACACGCCATCTATTCGGTGATTTCGCCCGAAGGTGCCGCCTCCATCCTGTGGCGCGACACGACCCGCTCCAAGGACGCGGCGACCAACATGAAGATCACCGCCCAGGATCTGCTGGAACTGAAGATCATCGATGCCATCATCCCCGAGCCGATGGGCGGCGCCCAGCGCGCGCCCGAAACGGTGATTGCCGCGACCGGCGACCTCATCGCCAAGACGATGAAGGAGTTCGCCGGCGCCAACACCGATTTCCGCGAACAACGCCGCGAGAAATACCTGGCGATGGGCCGCAGCCTCTGACGCCCCCTTTTGGGCGGCGGAACAAGGCTGTCGGAAGCGCTCTGCCCGCAGCAATGTGGCGGCGATGAGCAATTTCGCCACAAAAATGCCGCCCCATTCGGTTCAATGAAATCACCGTGAGGGATTGGCCGAGCCTTGCGGTAAGGAATTTTCAAGGTTAACGGGCTTACGGTCATCGGTGTTCAGCATGCGGGTCTGGCCGTTTCGAAGCCATTGGCCCGAAAGAAAAGACATAGCCTTATCCATGTTTGCCAAGCTTGCCCGTACTGGAGTCCTTGCCGCCTCGATAGCCGTCGCGGGCTGCAATGATTCGTCGATGAAGGACTTTGCCCCGGAAGCCAACAAGCCGCTGCCCGACAAGATCCTTGCCGACATGAGAGCCAAGGGTATGGTCCGCACCTCCTCGGTGATGGCGCGCATCTTCAAGGAAGAAGGCAAGCTCGAGATCTGGAAGGCCAAGACCAACGGCCGCTATGACATGGTGGCGAGCTACGACATCTGCAAATGGTCGGGCAAGCTCGGCCCGAAATACACCGAAGGCGACCGCCAGGCGCCGGAAGGTTTCTACACCGTGCGCCCGGCGCAGATGAATCCGCGCTCGAACTACCATCTGTCCTTCAACATCGGCTTTCCCAACGCCTATGACCGTGCCAATGGCCGCACCGGCCAGAATCTGATGGTCCATGGTGCCTGCTCGTCATCGGGCTGCTATTCGATGACCGACGCACAGATCGAGCAGATCTACGCCTTCGGCCGTGACGCTTTCCAGGGCGGCCAGACCGAGTTCCAGGTCGAGGCCTTTCCGTTCCGAATGACCGCCGCCAACATGGCGCGCTACCGCAACGACCCGAATTACGAATTCTGGAAGATGCTCAAGGTCGGCTACGATAATTTCGAGGTCACCAAGGTGCCGCCGAAGGTCGACGTCTGCGAGAAGCGCTACGTCTTCAACCAGGTCGCGGCCGACGGCCAGGCGTTCGATCCGACCGGCCCCTGCCCGGCGACGACGCAGCCGGATTCGCTGAAGAGCGCCTACAACGCCTATCAAGGCACGTATGATGCGGCCTTCAACAGCGCGCTCAAGGCCAGTGTGCCGCCACCCAAGCCGACGATTGCCGGCATCAAGGAAGCCAGCATCGTCTCCGACTGGTCCAAGCGCCGGGCCCGTGGCGAGCGCGTGCCGATCGATCCGCCGTCGCTCAACACCGACGGTTCGGTGACCGAGACGGCGCGCATGGGCCGCATCGATTCGCCCGCCGGCCGCAAGATGGCCGCGCTCGACGCCGAAAAGGCCGCCAAGAAGAAGGCCGAGGAGCAGAGGCTGGCTGCCATCGAAGCCGCCAAACAGGCCAAGGAAGCCGCCAAGGCGCAGGCTCTTGCTGAAAAGGAAGCGGCCAAGCAAGCCAAGATTGCGGCCAAGGCCGCCAAGGAAGCTCCCGTCGCCACCGCGACCATCGCTGCTCCGACGGAAGCGCAGCCGGCCGAAACGCAGGCCGCCAGCGCGGACGAAAGCCGGGTGACGAAGCTGAAGAACAAGTTGCTCGGCATGTTCGGCGGCTGATCGCCGTGGCCAGCGACACCGTCTATGATCTGAAGGGGCTGAACTGCCCTTTGCCCGTGCTGAAGGCGAAGAAGCGGCTGGCAGGCATGCAGCCAGGCAGCCGCCTCTGGCTGGAAACCACCGACCCGCTGGCCGTCATCGACATCCCCGCCTTCTGCTCGGATGCCGGCCACCAGCTGATTGAAACAGCGTCGGTTTCAGGCGGCCATCGCTTTCTGGTCGAGCGCGGCGAGCAATAATCGAAAAATTTACAGCCCTGCGATCGCCAACGGATTGTTTTCCAGAGCCGCGCGGTCGGGCATGTCGACCGACGGCCGGTTGGTGAAGGCGGCGAAAAGCCGGCGCACATAGTCTTCCGGCATGTCGAGCGTGATCAGCACCAGCCGCGTGCCGCGCTGGCCGTCCGGCCAGGACGGCAACCGCACCGGCGGATGCAGGATTTTCTGCACGCCATGCACGACCAGCGGCCGCGACGGATCCTCCTGCAGTTCGATGACCCCCTTCATCCGCAGCAGGCGCTCGCCATGTGTGGAACGCAGGAGATCGAGGAACATCTCGATGGCTGAAAACGGGACCGGCCCGTCATGCACCAGCGAATGGGTTTTAACGCGCTGATCGTGGCGATGGGCATGGCCATGCTCGTGCCCCCCGTGGTCATGCCCGTGCCCCTCATGGTCATGATGGTCGTGGTCATGCGCAGCCTCCTCGCCGAGCCAGCGCTGCACGTCGGCGGACTTGGTCGCCGGATTGTAGAGGCCGCAGTCGAACAGTGCCGCCACCCCGGTTTTCGTCTCCCCGACATCGAGCAACTGAGCTCCGGGATTGATCTGCCGCAAGCGCGCCCGCAGCGTTTCGAGGTCGTCGCGATCGGTGACCAGGTCGGCCTTGGAGAGCACGATGCGGTCGGCGACCGCGACCTGCTTGACCGCCTCGACATGGGCATCGAGTGTGGCATCGCCGTTGACGGCATCGACCAGGGTGATGACGCCGTCGAGCCGAAAAGCCTGGACCAGCGCCGGATGGGCCATGATCGACTGCAGCACAGGCGCCGGGTCGGCCAGTCCCGTGGTCTCGAGGATGACGCGGGCAAGCCGCGCGATACGGCCGGTCTGCAGTCGGTCGACCAGGTCCGCCAGCGTGTCGACAAGTTCGCCGCGCACCGTGCAGCACAGGCAACCGTCGGAAAGCTGGATGATGCCGTCGGAGGCCTGTTCGACCAGCAGATGATCGATCGCCACCTCGCCAAACTCGTTGATGATGACCGCCGTGTCGGCCAGCGCCGGATCCTTCAGGAGTCGGTTGAGCAATGTCGTCTTGCCGGCCCCGAGGAAGCCGGTCAGCACCGAGACAGGAATCGGGAAACCATTCATTGGATTAGTTCGCGACCTTGGCCGGCTGGTCGCCTTGTGCGGCCGCACCCGCGACTTTCGGGCCTGTGCCGGCGGGTACGGGCTTGTCGGGCCGCCAGGTCGGGATCGGCACGTCGGCATATTCCTGCGCGCCCTCCTCGAGGATCGCTTTCGGCGCCGGACCAGTGGCCCCGCCGAGGCCGACGGCAACCAGCGTCGGCACATGGTCGAGCTTCTCCCGATAAGGGGATTTCGGCGCGTCCTTGGCGGCGGCGGCCGGCGGCGCCTCGGACTGCTCCGCCTTCGTCTTCTTCTTGCAGACCTCGTCATGCATGTCGTTGGGCGAGACCAGATCGCCGTAGGGAGCGAGCGTGGTGACGGTGGTCGACCCGGCGGCGGGCGCGTCAAAGCCCTCATCGAGCAGTTTAGCCGTGGCTTCGGCACGGCTGACCGCCGACTTCTCGCCGAGCACGACCGCCACCAGCGTGCGCCCATTGCGTGTCGCCGAACCGATCATGTTGAAGCCGGACGGGCAGACAAAGCCGGTCTTCATGCCGTCGGCGCCGGGATAGCGGCCGATCAACAGATTGTAGTTCGGAATGGCCTTCTTGCCGACCGCAAGCCCCTCGATCGAGAACCACGGCGCATATTGCGGGAACTCGCGGCGGATCGCCATCACCAGGATCGAAAGGTCGCGCGCCGTCGTGTACTGGTCGGGCGAGTAAAGGCCGTTCGGGTTGACGAAATGGGTGCCGTTCATGCCGAGTCGGGCCGCCTCGGCATTCATCCTTTCGGCGAAGGCTGCCTGCGATCCGCCGACATTCTCGCCGACCGCCATGGCGATGTCGTTGGCCGATTTGACCAGCATCATCTTCAGCGCATTGTCGAGCCGCATCACCGAGCCCGGCTTGAAGCCCATCTTGCTCGGCGGTTCGCCGGCGGAGTGTTTTGTCACCTTGATCGGCGAATCGAGCTGGACTTCTCCGGCCGCGATCGCCCGGAAGGTCACATAGGCGGTCATCAGCTTGCTGAGCGAGGCCGGGTACCAGCGCTTGAACGCATCCTGATGCTGCAGGATCTGGCCGCTCTTGAGGTCGAAGACCACCACCGGATTGGCCAGCGCCGGCCCAGCCAGGGCCGACAGCATGATTGCGCCAGCCGGGAATAGTTTGAGGAAATGCCTATGCCGCATGATCGAATCCGAAATCGCCTCTTGCCCTGATTGCCCCTGGCTCCGTAAGATTTCGTTACGTGACCGCCAAAATAAGGATCCGACCCTCAAAACCGGACCGCATTATTGCGGTGCTATTTACCCTATGTGACGCCAACATGGCAAAGCGCCTGACAATCACAATTGCGAAGCACCGGGCACAATTGCAAAGCACCGGGCATAATTGCAAAATACCAGGCTGAAGCCGGCTGCACCAACAACGAATGGAACCATCATGCCAATCCTGAACCGCGCCGCCGAAATGCAGGACGAAGTCGCCGGCTGGCGTCAGCATCTGCACCAGACGCCAGAACTGAACTTCGATGTCTTCAAGACGGCGGCCTTCGTCACCGAAAAGCTGGAAGAGTTTGGCTGCGACGATGTGGTGACCGGCCTCGGCAAGACAGGCGTCGTCGGCATCATCCGAGGCCGTCAGGGGGAAGGCCCCACAATCGGGTTGCGCGCCGACATGGATGCACTGCCGCTCAAGGAGATCACCGGCAAGCCCTACGCGTCGACCGTTCCGGGTAAGATGCATGCCTGCGGCCATGACGGCCACACCGCGATGCTGCTCGGCGCGGCGAAATATCTCGCCGAAACGCGCAATTTCGCGGGCTCCGTTGCGGTGATCTTCCAACCGGCGGAAGAAGGCGGCGGCGGCGGCAACGAGATGGTCAAGGACGGCATGATGGACCGCTTCGATATCGCGAAAGTGTTCGGCATGCACAACATGCCGGGCCTGCCGGTCGGCCAGTTCGCGATCCGTTCGGGTCCGATCATGGCGGCGACGGCCGAATTCACCATCACCGTGAGAGGCAAAGGCGGCCATGCGGCGATGCCGCACGGCACGATCGACCCGATCGTCATCGCCAGCCAGTTGGTCGGCGCCCTGCAGACGATCGCCTCGCGCAGCACCGATCCGGTCGAGGCCGTGGTGGTGTCGGTCACCAAGTTCCACGCGGGCGACGCTTACAACATCATCCCGGAATCGGCCGAGATCGCCGGCACCGTGCGCACGCTGAAGAAGGAAGTGGCCAAGAAATCGGAAGAGCGGATCCGCGCGATCTGCGCGGGGCTGGGCACCGCCTATGGCGCGACGATCGAGGTCGACTACGACGCGAACTACCCGGTGACGTTCAACCATGCGGATGAGACGGTGTTCGCCAGCGATGTGGCCGCCGACGTGGCGGGCGATGCCCAGGTGCACCGCGCGATCCAGCCGGTGATGGGCGGCGAGGATTTCTCCTATATGCTGGAAGCCCGCCCCGGCGCCTTCATCTTCATCGGCAATGGCGAGACCGCCGGTCTTCACAACCCGGCCTACGACTTCAACGACGAAGCCATCCCGCACGGCATGAGCTATTGGGTGAAGCTGGCGGAGACGGCGCTAGCCGCGTGACATTCCCAACCAAGAGGCCGGCCCAATTGCGTTCGGCCGGCCTCTTGGCGAAACGATCGGAAGCGGCTATGTGTCGGGCCGCGTGGTCCCGTAGCTCAGTAGGATAGAGCGGCAGATTCCTAATCTGTAGGTCACAGGTTCGATTCCTGTCGGGATCACCACGTTTTTCAAACAGCGGCGCAACCATGATCCGTCTCACACAGGCCTGTGCTGTCGCACGACCTTCCATTCGTGCCAGATCAGCACCATGACGACCGCGTCGAAGACGGTCAGCACGAGCAGCCCGGCCGAATGGGTGTAGGAGTAGCGGTAGACTTGATAGATCATGAATGCGCCCAGCGCCATGAGAGACGCTGGATACGACCATAGCTTGCCCCTGAGAAGTCCGACAACCAAGAACAGCTTTATCAGGCCGTGGCTGAGCAGGTAAAAGGCATAGAACTCCTTGCTGGCGACCGAGAAATGGCCTGCCACCTGCGATAGATAACCAGCTATGAAATCGTTGGGGTCTTCGATCAACTCGTCCTGGGTAAAGGCATTGACCCAGGAGGCAATGGTGGCGGTGGTGACGACGTAGAGCAGTGCCCCGCCAATGCACTCGATCAGGGCATGAGCACCCTTGAGCCAGACACCGACCTCGAAGATTTGATGGATGCGGTGTTCATCGACGGCTCTCAAAGTCATACCTCGCAGCCGAGTAACGAAACGGACAACAAATGGATGCAGCTCTCACCCATTGGAGGCTGCTCTCAGACCTGTCCTTGATAGCGGAATGATCAGCGCCTCACAATTTCGCCCGCTGGGGTGCTGGCCGTTGTCCTGCAATGGGGGCCAAGACCGACCGCTCCCATCTTCGTCACCGGGCCCTTTCGGCCGGTCTGGAGTTTCTCCTGTCGAGCCGCCGACTTCGAAGAAAATTCTGCTGACGGCAGCTGCTTTGGTGTCCCCGAGCCAGGGGTTGTTACCCGGGTGAATGAAAATCCCATACGTGCCATGCATGACGGCCAGCGCGATGAGTGTTATAAGCGATCGCGATGGCACAATCAGGCACAGTATTTGGCGAGAAATCCCACGAAATCGTCGATGTCGGCTATAGTCGTTCGATGATTGACAATAGCACAACGCACCACGAGCTCGCCGTTTATGGATGTCCATGAGGGCGAAGCCAATCCGGATTCTTGCAGGTTCATGACCAAACTCCGGACAAACTCGGCGTTGCCCCCGCGAATGCCGAAGCAGACGATGTTGAGGGTCACTGGCGCCTTCAGCTCGAAAGCAGGGCAACTCGTCAGGCGCTCCGCGAGGTAATGTGCGAGCACGCAGGTGTGCGCTATCGACGCTCCTATGCGAACCGTTCCAAGCGCCTCGATTGTCATCCATGTTTTCAATGCGCGGAACCCGCGCGACAAGTCCGGACCTAGATCGCAAGGCCAGGTTTCGCCAGCGGCAAGCCCGCGTTCGCCCCGCTGTAGATAGGCGGTAGGCTGCACGAACGTACGCTTCTGGGCGTCGCCATCCCGCACCAGCAGGAATCCGGCATCGTAAGGAACCTGGCCCCATTTGTGAAAGTCGAGGGCCACCGATGCCGACTTTTCGATGCCCTTGAACAATCCGCGCAGGGAATCTGACAACACGGCGAGTGCGCCAATAGCTCCATCGACATGAAACCAGAGCTTTTCCGCGGACGCGATATCGGCGATTTCCGCGAGTGGGTCGATAGCCCCGGTGTTTACAGTACCCGCGGTCCCTACGACCAAAAATGGCAAAAGTCCCTTCGCCCGGTCTTCCCTGATGCCTGCGTACAGTGCGTCAGGCAGCATCCTTCCGGCATCGTCAACCGCGACGTTCCTCAGATTTGCCGATCCGATACCGGACAGCTGCATTGCCTGCGCGATGCAGGAATGAGCCTCTCTGGACGCATACGCGACGAGCTGGCGGTCGCAGTTCCCCAGGCCGGTCTCCCGAACGGACTGACCCAACGCTTCATTCCTGGCGATCGTGACCGCGACGAAGTTTGCCATCGAAGAGCCGGTGAGAAACAATCCGCTCGCGCCGGTGGGGTAGCCGAGGGCTTCGCTCATCCAGCGCACGATCTGTTGTTCAACCGCCAGGCCAGCATGGTCGCGGCCGCCGCAGTTCATGTTCAGCCCGCCCGCGACGATTTCCGCCAACATTCCGATCGGCGTACCAGCACCATGAACCCATCCCATGAACAACGGATGCAGGTTGCCGGTCGCGAATGGCATGATGTGCTTGCGCACATCGTCCAGGACATCGCCCAATTCGCGAGAACCGTTCGGTAGCGGGCGGGCAAACCTCTCACGCGTTTCATCGGTCGGTCGCTGCCATACCGGCTTCTGCCTGATCGTTTCGATGTGGGCGATCATGTCGTCCAGCAAGCCGTGCGCTACCTCGCGAAACTGATCCCAGTTCGATGGATCAAGGCTGGTGGAGGTCTCCGCCACACTTTGTCCTGCTGGGCGTTTCTGCTCGATGGACAGCGACATCAAGCATCCAGCGGATGTCGGAGGACAGCAGATAGTTTCTCGAAGAATACATCGAGCCTTGATTCGATCGGACCGAACGCCTGATGCAACGACTGGCCCGCCGACATCCTCTTCGAGACGCTGATCACATCGGGGGCGGAGGCCGCAACGCGCAACACCGTGCGTGGACCGACACGCACGGCTTGCCCGACGTGGCAGATCGGGCCCTCGTTGAGACCGCGCATCAGCACCTGAATGGTTTGGCACTCCTCGACCGAAGCGAAAGAGCCCGCGCTGTTTGTGACGGTCAGCGGGACCATTGCCCGTGAGCCGAGATGGTCGCCGTCATCATCGTGATGCAGGGAGATGCCCTTGACTGCGCCAGTTCGTGAGCGAACCAGGCGAACAAACTGTTCCTTGACGAGGTTTTGCCGGAGTTCATCGATCTCGGCATAGGGGTCAAGATGAGCCAACGCAGCGACCCACCGCAAACCCAGGCCCAGATTCAATTCCGACTTGAACGCGAAGGTCATCCGTTGGCGAAGGGTCGCCGGCCAATCTTGAGCCGCGGTATATTCCGCCAGGCCTGCCGGAATATCGGAACTTGCCGCAATATCTCCGGCCAATCCCGCCGGGATGAGAAGTGCGCCGGAAAAAGGCGGCCCGGCGATGAACTTGGATCCCGTCACAGCCACCACGAAACCGTCTTCCAGATCCTGCCTGAGTTGGGAAATTGAGCCGCGGAACTGGCAGGCATCGACGATAACCCGCACCCGACCTGGGGCAAGAGCCGCAGCGTGGCGCGCGGCTTGTCGGGTCACCGCCGGCAAGGCGGTTTTCGATGTGTCGAGCACATGGACGAGGACATCTCGATCTAGCTTGAGCTCCAGCTCGACGGTGGCGATGATGTCGGCATCGATTTCATGTTGATGTCGAGGCTTGCCTTTCTCGTCGCGGATGGCAATCGTGCGCACTTCGATGCGGCCTGGCGACAGCCCTTCAAGGGGAGCACCAGCCTCGACCGCGCTACCGAGTGCCGTCAAATCCGAGTAATGCCGCCCTGCCGCCGCCCGTGGAACCCCATTTCCTGTTTCGTCAGGTGCAACAAGCAAATTGGTCAAGGGGCGCCTGGAGAGGCCTGCAATCGTGCAGAGCGCGAGAAGCTCCGCATCCGTCCCGGAAGCGGCGAGAATGACTTGCGCTCCCGTACAGCCAAGATCGGAAACAATTCGCTCTCGAATGTCGCTGAACCATCGATCGGATGCGACAGGCGAAGGTGACTCGATATCAATGAGGCGTCGCAGCTCGACCCCGGCCGCCATCAACCCCTCCCGAGAGGCGTTGCTGGCCGTTGTCGACGAGAATGAGATCTCATCGTCCGCCGAAGTCGTGCGTGTTCCATAGCGATTGCGCCGCGTGATTGCATCCAGCCAGATGCGCCTGTCGCCACCTGTCCCGAGCAGGAATGAAAGGGAGGCCGGCGAATGGAGCTCGCGATCCCACCCACCCATTTCCGAGGTTGGATTCGCCGGCACCTGCGGGATACCAAGCTGAATTGCAGGCATGACGTTCTCCGTTGTCGGGGCGATAGCGAATTGGTTTCGGTTAAAGCGGTTCACTGGCCGCCACGGCACCCGCCAGATAAGAGATCTCGGCGTCATGACTGATCAACGGTTCGAGATCGCTCGCCCGCTGAGTGAATTCCAATCCGCATCGGTCGACATAGGATCGATCGACGCGTTCGCAGAAACCCGGGTCGATGATCTTCTCGCCGTCCCAAAGAACGGCATGACCGGTGTTTGGAACGGTCGGTGAAACCACGCCTATGATCGCGGGTTTGGCCCAGAGCATGTAGATACTGCTCAGAAGAACGAAACCGCACTTGTTGGCCACGCCCCGCATGATGGAATGGCTCATCGGTCCGCCGAGCGGGTATGCGGGATCGCAGCTTCGTGCGATTTCCTCGACTTGTTCGTAGGTTCGGCCCGTGAGCATCGCCAGGACACAGACAAGGCAGTCGTCATCAGTTCTCTGGTAGACTGCAGGTTTTCCGGTATGGGCGCATTCGATCGCTGGCGTGGACGTCGTCCGCGCCACGCGCCGTGCCAGCGCGCCTTCGAATGCCGCGAAGAGCTTGCGCATGGCGCTTTTCTTGTAGGGGAAGATGCTTTCCCAATCCATGGAATGAACGATCATCGCGACATCCGCCTCGAACACCAGCAGGCGGCCATCTGCGAGTTCGGCGCAATCGATGGCGAAGTAGTCCAGCCCGAGACGTCGATGAAGAGCATCGAATGCAGGGGCGTGACGCACCGCGAAGTCGTTTTCGAAGTTTGCCATCCACAACGCTTCCTCGGCGCGCCTGTCTTCGTGCTGGGTCATGCCGGCGTTGAGGTAGTGAACCATCCAATGCTCGGAGACCGCGAGATGGCTGGCATAGGGCCGCCCGTTGATGAACGCGACGCGCTGCTTGCGGAATTTGCGATCAGTCCCGCTGTAGTCGATGAACGGCGTGATGTAGAATTCGCTCTCGTCCTGCGAATTCAGATAAGCGGCAAGCTCCGGTCGCGTGGAGATCTTCTCCATTCCCTTGCCGGCATGGGTGCCGACCGGGCGGACAATCACAGGAAACGCGGCCGCCGCGAGGATTGCGTCGACCTCGATTTCCCCGGAAGCCAGCCTCTTGATCACCGCTCGATCGGCGCGCGCGGCTGGCGGGGCAAGGATCGAAGGCTCGTCCTTCAACGCCTCCGCGACCCCGTCCCTGGACAGGGCCATGATGAGACGTGGCGCGTTGTTCATTATGGGGCCGGACCAGCCGCGCAGCAGCCGGTGAAGATTTTCCAGTACTGGAAGATTTACCGCGGACTCTCCGACGGCCACGAAGGCGACATCGTGCTCGGGAACATCGTTCAGGTCCGCGGTGTCGGCGTCGACGTAATGGAGCAGCAGGTTCGCGTCGGAGCCCTCCAGCAGAAATTCGATCGGCGTGTTCGCCATGAAGTCGCCGGCAGTCACGAAAACAAGAACGTTCGGTCCTGTGCCTTGTCCGTTGCGTATCCGGTATTTTCGACTGATCTCGAGCGCGGCCTTCTGGCTGATGGCAGCCTTGTCTTCCTCTCCGATTGCGTGGAGGAGGATCGATACATCCAGGAACGCGGCGGCATCGTCGAGATCAGCGGAAACGCGCGCGAACAGCTCGTCCCATATTGGGGAAATATCCCTTCCTTCAAAGACGGCGCGGACTATGGGGGCCTTACCCAAGATGAGGTTCGAATTTTCCGACACGTGTGCCTTGGCTGCCGCGCTTTTCAACGTCTCAAGCCCTTCCGTCACGCGGTGGTGCGGCCGTCCCGGCCTCGACTTCGTTGCCCAACACGATGGGCGATTGTTGCTCTCAGCGCTTGTGCGAGCCTTGTGCATGCAGGCAAACGGGCCTTACGGATTTGTAATACCCCGGCAACGCTCCCGTATGCTTGATCGGACATAGTCGCCGACGAACCGCAGCGGCTACCTGTCCATAAGCTGGCGAGTTCGAGGGGTGACTTCCAAAGATGCTGGACCGCGGTTACTCCACCCTATCGGGCAAGTGGATCCGGATCGCCACGACCGTGGCGCTTCTCGCCATTGTCTGCCTGCTGATCGTCATGCCCGGCCTTGGGCCGCTCGCGGACGAACGCTCTTACGTGCTTTGGGTCTGGTAACCCAATGCTGCTGGATCAGTTCAGGGATGATGCCGGTGCTGCCAGGCCGCGCGTTGCAAGCCTGGCCAAAAGGCACTCCTGCTTCCCCTGTTTTCCAACTGATTGTCGTGGTCGTCGCATTTCTGGTGCTCCGGATTGGACTTGCCTCGGTCATTCCGCTGTCGATCGACGAGGCTTATGCGGTTGTGGTGTCGCGCAGCCATTCGCTTTCATATTTCGACCACCCGCCACTGGGTTTCGCGCTGGCCCGTCTGATGGCGGATGTTTTCGGCTGTGAATGCCGGCTTGCCGTCCGGCTGCCTTATGTGGTGCTCGGCTCGCTCTCGACGCTGCTGCTTTTCGAACTGACCCGCCATGCCTACGGCAAGGTTGCCGCATTCTGGACCGCGGCCTGGTTCACCGTTGCGCCCTTCTTCCTTATTTCGGCAGGGCATTTCGTCGTGCCCGACGGGCCACTCGATTTCTTTCTTCTGGCCAGCGCCTGTGCCGCCGTGCCCATGGTTCTGGGCGAACGGCCACGCTTCGCTTTGCTCCGCTGGATCATCGTCGGCGTCGCTTTCGGCCTGGCGCTGATGTCGAAGTACCAGGCCGGGCTGTTTGGCATCTCGGCCCTGCTTGTCTTGGTGTCGACGCAGTCCGGCCGGGCCGAACTGCGAACGCCAGGCCCCTGGATTGCCGGCGCCATCGCAACGCTTGGCCTGCTGCCCGTCATCATCTGGAATATGGACCATGGCTGGATCTCGTTTGCCTTCCAGACCGGCCGCGGCCTTGCCGAGGATGGCCATGCCCTCCACCCTGGAAATCTTGCCATCACGTTGCTGGGCCAGGCTGGCTATTTGTGGCCGCCGACCTGGCTTCTGGCCATGGCGTGCATGTGGGACGCAGCCCGCAGCGATTCGGTGGCCGATCGGTTCTTCGTGACGATCGCGGCGCTGCCGGTGGTGTTCTTCGACTTGGTCGCCCTGTTCAGCGCCCATTCCCTGCCGCACTGGTCGATGAGCGGCTTCCTGTTCGCCTTTCCGCTTTTCGGTCAATGGTGCAGCCGTCTTGCCGAACGCCGACCTGGATTGCTGCGGCTGTCCTTTATCATAGCCGCCATCGTCGTTCCGCTCCTGGCGATGGGGTTTGCGGTGCAGGTCCGGGCCGGCGCCTTCACGCGGGCGTTCTATGAACGAGCGCCGAAATTCGACGTCAATTGGCAACTCGTCGATTGGTCTGCGCTGACCAGTGAGCCGCAGGGCAGCGATCTCAGCGGCGCCAACGCCTATGTGGTCGCATCGAACTGGATGCAGGCGGCGCGGGCCGCCGACGCTCTTGGACCGGACGTACCGATAGAGGTGCTGCCGGGCGACCCGCGCCATTTCCAGTTCATGAACGACGGGCGCTTGAAGACGCGAAGCGCTGGCTTCTTCGTCGGCGCCCTGGATTTCGGCAAGGAAGCGGCTCGCGAGAAGGAGTATCGCGACGGCCTTGACGGACGATACGTCGTCGATGGCCCGCCCCGGCGCCTCATACAGCGCATCGCCGGGTTTCCAGTCTTCGAAATCCTGATCCTGCCGGTCAACCGCATTGTGGCATCGCAAGCGCTCTTGCCAGGCGACGACCAAGCAAACGATGGCGGGCCGCGTCCTTGAACCAGGTGACATACCCAGTGCCAGACGTCGAACTGGCGACGGACACAAGCGGCGGTGCATCGCTGCAACGCCGCGGGGCGGAACTCACGGTCGTCGTCCCAACGCTGAACGAGCGCGCGAACATCGATCTGCTGGTTGCGCGGCTGCACAAGTCGCTGCTCGGGATCAACTGGGAAGTGGTCTTTGTCGATGACGATTCAAAAGACGGGACGATTGCGGCTGTCCGCGACATTGCCAGCCATGATTATCAGGTTCGCGGCATAAGGCGCATCGCCCGCCGCGGCCTCGCCGGCGCATGCCTCGAGGGCGTCCTGTCCAGCTCGGCGCCCATCGTTGCAGTCATGGACGGCGATCTCCAGCACGACGAAACATGTCTTGCCGCGATGTTCGAGACGATGCGAGGCGGCGGCGCCGATCTGGTGGTGGCCAGCCGTTATGGAGACGATGGCGATGCTAACAGCGGATTGAGCCGGCTGCGTTCGGGTGGCAGCCGGCTGGCGACGCATCTCGCGCGGCTATTGCTGAAGGTTCCGCTCAGCGATCCAATGAGCGGCTTCTTCATGGTGCGGCGTGACATAGTCGATGCGGTGGCGCCGCGCCTGTCGCGGCAAGGCTTCAAGATCCTGCTGGACATTGTCGCATCGTCGCCGACACCACTTCGCATCCGGGAAATCCCCTATGTGTTCGGTCCGCGCCTGCATGGACAAAGCAAGCTCGATTCCCTGATTGTGCTTGAATATCTGGGATTGCTGGTCGCCAAGGCGTCGGGCGATCTGATCTCGACGCGCTTTCTTGCCTTCGGCCTCGTCGGCTCGGCCGGTGTCGTGGTCCACCTCAGCGTCCTGCATGTGCTGCTGCCGCATGGCTTGCCTTTCACGGTGGCTCAGACCGCCGCCATGTTCACGGCCATGGCGTTCAACTATACGCTGAACAACACATTCACCTATCGCGACCAGCGCCGGCACGGCTGGCGCTTCGTCACCGGCTTCGCGATGTTCGCGGCGTTGTGCAGTTTTGGTGTCGTGGCGGGCGTCGGCGTGTCGACGCTTCTTTACACCAGTCCGTCGCGCTGGTGGGCGGCCGGGCTTGCCGCCGCCGCCGTCGGCTCCGCTTGGAACTATATCACCAACTCCGCCATCACCTGGCGCGTGCGTTGATCGCCCGAAACGAGCCCGAAAACAGACGGAAATCCCCAAATGTACCCAATCGATGCCGCAGTGACCGCCTGGATCAACAATTGGGCGGGACACGCTCCCGCAGTCGATTTCATCATGATCTGGATATCGACGCTCGGCGTTCCGCTCATGGTGCTGGCAGTCGCCTTGCAATGGTGGCTGCCCCAGTCGGACCGGACCACCCGCCATGTGGTGGTGGCAACAGGCCTGTCGTTCTTGCTTGGTCTCGGAATCAACCAGCTGGTGTTGCTGTTCATACAGCGGGTGCGTCCCTACGACGCTCATGTCACGCATCTGATTATCGGGCGGACCGTAGATTTCTCATTCCCGTCCGACCATGCCACAGCGAGCTTTGCCATCGCGGCGGCGTTTCTGTTGCACGGCTTGCATCGCCGCGGGCTCGCATTTCTGGCGGCCGCATTGCTGGTCATGCTGTCACGCGTTTATTTGGGGACGCACTATGTCAGCGACATTCTCGGCGGGGCCGTCACGGCAATCATGGCGGCTATGCTGGTGCGCGCAGCCTACAGGCAGAACACGCGAGCCGATCGTCTGATCACCGGGATATTGTAAAGAGGCATCAGTCGAATGGCGACCGGCAGGGATCGGATGAACGCCCAGTCCCTGCCGGTGCGGCCAGTTACTTTGCCTGATGGATATCGGAAACTTTCAGCTTGCCCGCTGCTGTCGTGGAATATGTGACCACGACCTTCTCGCCGGCCTTGAGCGTTTCGGCTTCGATCCCTTCAGGCAGCTTAAATGTCGTTCCGTCCGACAGCGTGATCGAGTCACCCTTCTTGTCGACGCTCTTGATCGTCCCGGTAACAGCCTTGGCAAAGGCACCGCTCGAGGACGCCAGCGCGATTATCATTGCAGTAGCGACAACTGACTTGTTCATGTGCGTTTTCCTCTTTGGTTTCATTGTGGTGCCGCAGGGCCGATGGCCGCAGGGCACGGTGACGAGCCGGAGCGCCTGGCTGCCGGGTCGTGTCTCCGAGAGACAGTGAGGTCGATCCTAGGCGGCCAAGTTTTCAACGAGATGGCCGGCACCATACAAATAGGTAAGCTGAAGCCGGCCGTCAGAGATCCCGCAAGTGCTCGCCATCCTTCTCCAACGGTGGCCTTGCGAACAAGACGGCTGCGATGACGGAGGCGGCTACGAGGCACAGCACGGTGCCCAGATAGATCCAGGGCACCGAAAGCGTTTCGGGCGGCGGGTCGAACACCCCCGTCAACAGCTTCACCAGCATCCAAGCCGTGGCAACGCCGGACAGCAAACCGAAGGCGAAACCGCCGACGATGATGACGGCGCCTTCGCCCCACAGGAAGGCCGACAACTGTCGTGGCTTGGCGCCGATAGCGCTCAGGATGGCGAAGCTTCTGCGGCGCTCGATGAAACCGAGTGCCAGCATCAGCCCGGCCGCGGCGGCGGCCATGACGACGGAAAACCCAAGCTCGATCGCCGTCAGTCCGCCGAGGTCGACCGCCGTCAAGCTCGAGCCGATGAGGTGGGCAGCTTGGCCGATGTCGGTGACCTTCAACGACGGATCGAACGTCAGCATCGACGACACCTGGCGTGCGAGTGCCGTTGGATCTCCCTTGGCTCGCATCAACACATATTCCGATGCGTCGGAACCCGTCATGCGCGCCACGTAGGCGGCATTGGCGACAAGGAAGGAATCCTTCGGCGCGGTCGGGAATTCGCGCGCCACCCCGACGAATTTGAAGGCGATGGGATGATACTGATGGTCCTTGGCATCGATCAGCCGCAGATTGAGGGTGTCGCCCTGCTGAAGCTGGAAATCCTGCACGGTTTCCTCGGACACAAGCACCCCGTCCGGCGTGGATGCGAGCCGGCCAAGTGTGTCGGTGGCATTGCCGCCACTGAAATAGGCGTCCGACAGGCTGGTGGCCCGTTCGATGCGCCTGGGGTCGATGCCATAGAGGTCCTGCAGGTCGGCGCCGACATAGGCGAAGCGATGCTGCATGGGTTCCGCCGCCGCGGCGTTGGCGAGCGAGGCCAGCGCCGTCAGATGCGCTCCAGCCGGCCTGTCCGATGTTCCCAGAACGGTGACATCGGAGCCATTCGTCAATTCGGCGTCGATGCGCGCCTGCGCATTATAGGTGGCGTTGAAGATGGCGGTCGAGGTTGCGAACGAGATCGCCAGCGCGGTCATTGCGATCGCGATGGTCAGACGGCCGGATTGCCGCGACAGCGCGGCCGACACGACCGGCGCGAGACGCCCGCAGACTGGCGCGATGATCGCCCGAAGCATCGCACCGTTTCGGGAGATGATCTCGCCCGACAGCCGTATCGCCAATAGCGCCATGCCCAGCCAGAACAGCGCGGGCGCGATGAAGGCCTTGTAGTCCACCGAGGTTGCGGCAACGCCTTCGGGCGCTAGCACGATCTGGTAGCCGGTGCTCGCCGATAGCCAGAAGAAGAGGCCGGCGGCGGCAAGCAGCAACAGGTCGAGCCACAGCTTCTGCCATAGCGGTGACACGGTCCTGGTGACCGTGCGGCGGGCAAAGTTGACCGTGGTCCAGCGAGCGTCGCGCCAAGCCGGAAACAGGAAGGCGACGAACCCGACGAGCAAGCCGACGAGTGCAATAAAAAGCAGTGTCGGGACACTGTCTGCCGTTGTTGCGCGCGGGCCTGTGGCCATGAGACCGGGCAGAAGCGCTCCTGCGAGGCCCAAAGCGGTACCACCGATTGCCGCGATCGCGGCCTCGGTCGCGGACAAGGCAAGCACCGTTCGCGTCGTCGCGCCGCGAACGCGAAGCAGCGCCTGCTCGACGCGCCGGCGCGCGGCACCCGACAAGGTGACTGCAAAGGTGAGCGCCACGGCGAGCGCAATGCCGGGCACCCCCAGGAACAGGAACAGGACCGAGGCGTAGAGAGCGTCTTCGCGGACGGCACCGAGACGGGAGCCGAGATTGTCGGCAACCAGCGCCTGGCCGGCTACCTTCGCCTCGAGGTTCCGCCTCGCACCGGTGACGAAAGTATAGGCCGAGACCGGATCGCGCGGCAGCGCGGCGTGGACGAGCCGGACGTGCAGTTGCAGCCGGGTGGTGTCGGGCCGTGCCTTTTCCTGTGAGGAAAACAGTTGCAGCCAGTCTTGCGAAGGCAGGATCAGCACATTGTCGGGCGGCGCCTGTGGCGCGACCTGAGGCGGCAAGCCGACCGCCTGAAAAAGCGAATCGGCATCGGGAAGATCGATCACGCCAGCCACTTTCACATCCGCCGGCGGCAGACCTATCCGTGTGATCGACACCGTGTCGCCCGGGCCGACATGGAGATTGGCCGCCGTCTGCTGGGCAATGAGAACGCCGTCGACCTTGCCGGAAAGCAATCTGGTCTCCGCCGGAAAATCCTTGGGGTAGCCGTTGTCGAAGGCAACCACCTGCCCCGGTCCGGTTGTCTGTGTCGTGCCGCCGGTCTTGGCCTCCAGGCCGGCAATGTCGGCATATCGAACCTGATGGGCAACGTCGACCTGCGCGGCATCAGCCAAGGCCTTGCTGATCAGCGCCGGGTCTACCCCAGGGATCACCTGGACCTGCCAGTCGATCGGAACCGCCGATATGGCGCGGCTGGTCATGGAATTGCCAGCATTGACGAGAAACACGGTCA
Source organism: Mesorhizobium sp. SARCC-RB16n (assembly GCF_008520305.1). Taxonomy (GTDB): domain Bacteria; phylum Pseudomonadota; class Alphaproteobacteria; order Rhizobiales; family Rhizobiaceae; genus Mesorhizobium. Next base: position 46,780 of record NZ_ML703290.1, read on the forward strand.
TCGCCGTGAGCAGTGCCACCGTCAATGCCACGCCCGCGGTGGCGCCGGCGACGCGAGGGAGGCGGTGGGCGAGAACGCCGCGAATCCACAACAGCAGCATCATGCCACCCGGTTTCTCGGCCAGCCAGGGATCAGCTGGCCATGGTCCATCGTCCACCGTGTCGCCATCCGCGCGGCCACGGCGTTGTCATGCGTTGCGAGGACCAGCGCAATGTCGGTGCCGTCCAGGTGATGCAGCACGGCGTCGAAGAACAGTTGCGCGGTTACGCTATCGAGCTGCCCCGTCGGTTCGTCGGCCAGAATCAGCTTCGGCCCGATGACAAGGGCACGTGCCATCGCCACCCGCTGTGCCTGTCCGCCGGACAATTCCTCCGGCAGCTTGTCGGCAAGACCGGCAAGACCGAACGATGCCAGAAGCGAAATGCCGGCGTCCTTGCCGGCGTCCTCGCCTGCCAGGATCATCGGCAGGTCGACATTCTGAGACGCGGTAAGAGCCGGAAAGAGGCTGGGGGACTGGAATACCATTCCGACCCGGCGCGGCCTGAGGTCGTCGAATGCGCCGAGTCCGGGCCATTCGATATTGCCGCTTGTCGGCCTGTCCAGCCCGCCAAGAATATGCAACAGCGTCGTCTTGCCGCTACCCGACGGGCCAACCACGGCAATGCGTGCCCCCGACACGATCTCGCAGTTGATATCGCGCAAAACGGTGCTGCGGCCGGCTCCGTCGTGGAAAGCGCGACCGAGATTTTTCGCCACGACCAGCGTCTCAGTCACTCTCGATCCTCCCGTCCTGCAGCCGTATGATCCGGTCGGCTCGTTGTGCCAGCGCCGTGCTGTGGGTTGCCAGCAATGTCGCCAGCCCCGCTTCGCGCCTGGTCTCGAAATGCCCGATCAGTCGGGATTCGGTTTCCTGGTCGACCTCGGCGGTCGGTTCGTCGGCAACGAGAACGGGCGGATTCGCAGCGAGCGCCACAGCGAGGCCGGCGCGCGCGGTCTCGCCACCGGACAGCGTCGACGGGAATGCCGGTGCACGATGCGAAAGGCCGACATTCTCCAGCAGAAATCCGATTCGCTGTTCGTCCTGCTTTCCGGCCAGACGCATCTGGAAGCGTATGTTCTGCTCAACGGTCAGATGCGGAAAAAGATTGCCCCACTGAAGCAGGATGCCGAAATTCGCCGCGCGCAGGCGTGCCCGCTCGGCCTCCGATCGCCGGGAGAGCCTGCGGCCGGTCACATCGACATGGCCGCCGTCCGGCTCGTCCAGGCCGGTCAGACAGGCCAGCAAGGTGGATTTGCCGCTGCCGGACGGTCCGGTGACGGCGACGATCTCACCAGGCGACAGATGCAGGCTCACTCCCCGCAGCGCGGCGGTCTCGTCGTCTCCGATATGAAAGAACCGATAGATCTCGTGCGCGCTCAGCGCATACATTTCATTTCCACCGGAACGAGTTCGACATCAGCTGCCACTGGTCGACATTGTCCGCCCCTTTCGGTGCATAGAGTTCCAGCGTGACGAGCTTGCCATCCTTGAAGAAGAGATAGCGTTCATTCTCCAGCCGGACCTGCTTGTTGGTGACCGCGTTCGGCTCCGAATTGGAGGTGTAGACGATGCGTATCGCCGGGCCTGCCGGAAGTGTTACCGGCTTGACCGCGCTCACCTTCACGGCGCGCTCGGTTTTCTCGAGGTCGGGCACATAGTTTGCCTTGGCGCTCTCGGCTGTTGGGGCGGCGTCGGCTTTCGACACAGAAACAACGACGCCGTCGAGCTTGTCGACGAAACTCGCGCCATCGGCACGATCCGACCGCGCCCAGCCCTCGGGAACCTTCATCGCGAACCCCTGCGGCGATGCGTAGTCGATGAAAACCTGGGAGTCTGGAATGTCGCCAGGTGGGTTTTTCTCCGGCTGAACGGCCTTTTCCGCGAACGCAGGCGTGCTGCCCGCGATCGGGACAAGCGCGCCGGCTGTGCTCAGAGATGCCGTGACAGCGAGGACCGGCAGAATTCGGCAGATTTTCTCAAATATGCTCTTCATATCATGCAGCCTTTCGAACGAAATGGCGATTGCGTTCAGTATGCCGCTTCAAACTTACAGACAGGTCGCCTCGTCCATACGGATTGGTAAGCTTTGATGCTCGCCGTCGCTTCCATACGGCCTACGATTTCGCTGCGTGGAAACTTATGCCGACCACCAGTCCAGGATGATTATCCTTAAGGCTGATGGACGCACCGTGCAGATCGGCTATGGCCCGCACGAGGCTCAATCCAAGTCCGTTGCCGGGCGTCGAGCGGCTGTGGTCCAGCCTGTAGAGCCGCTGGAAGACTTTCTCGCGCTCTTGTGCCGGAATTCCAGGGCCATCGTCGCTGACTTCTACCAGGATGCTATCATCCTGCCTGGCCACCGATAATTCGATGCCTGTGCCTCGCGGAGAGTGCCGCAGGGCATTCTCCACGAGATTGGCGAACATCTGCGTCAGCAGTTCCCAATCCCCGTGGATTGGGCATTGCTGGCCCGTGAAAACCTTTGCCGACAGTATTTTTCCGTCGTCTTCGGCGACGTCCGCGTAGATTTCAGCGATGGTTTCGACGACGCCATTGATATCCAGATCGATGAATCGCGCCTTGCGCGCGCCAGCCTCGATCTGGGCGATGCGCAGCAAAGCCTCGAAGGTTTCGTTTATCTGGTGGCCCGCGGCGAGGGCGTCCGCCAGGTCCTCGGCATCACCTTGCCCGGATACGGCTTTCTCCGATGCAGCCTCGAGGCTGATCTGCAGGCGGTTCAACGGCGTCTTCAGATCATGCGCAATGTTGGTGCTGACCTGCTTCACTCCTTCGACAAGCGCCGAAAGACGGTCGAGAGCAGCGTTGACCTGCGCTGAAACGCCGTCGATGTCGTCGCCGTTGCCAATCAAGGGGATGCGAGCACCAAGACGCCCGTGCGACACGTCGACCATCGTGGCAGCGATGCCGTCGAGTCGGCGCTGGACACGCGCGGCCAGCAACGCGCCGCCGGCCACGGCCAGCCCGGTAATGATCAGCGTAGCCCAGCCGAAACTCATCAGCACGATCGTTTCCAGTTCCTCGGTTTCGGAGAGCGTGAAGGCGACCGCCAGGCTGTTTGCACCAACCGAACCGGAATAGACCCGGTATGCGGTGTCCGGTGGCACGTCTGGCAGCGCAGCTTCAAATATTGAGAACCCGTCCGGAAGATGTGCCGCGATAAGGGTCCCTGCCAGACGGTTGCCGTCCGGGCCGGTCAACGAAAAAAGCTGTTCCTTCTTCGGGCTGAGCCTGGAATGGCTGTCGACCGTCGAAATCAGATCCTCCAGATCGCTGTCGGTGTAGGTGGCAGCCACGACCGAATAGGTTTCCTTGATGGACTCGTCGAGCCGCTCCGCCAGGTCAGCACTCATCAGCTGGTAGACGATGGCGCCCGACAGGACGAAGGCCAGCACGAACAGGAATGCGAAGGTCAGCGCCAGCCGGAAAGGTGTGCTGCGCAGCAGGCTAGACCGTATTTCTGTCATGTTGAAAGCGGCGCATGCAGGCTGTAGCCAGTATTGCGGATCGTGTGGATTAGCTGGATTTCGAACGGCTTGTCGATCTTGGTCCGCAGCCGGCTGATATGGGTCTCGACCACGCTGGTCCTGGGATCGAAATGAAAATCCCAGACACGCTCGAGCAGCATAGTCCGGGTAATTACCCGCCCTTCGCCGCGCATCAGCACTTCCAGCAGGCTGAACTCCCGCGGCTGCAGATCGATCGGCTGGCCCCGCCGCGTAACGCGCCGCATGATCAGGTCCATTTCGAGATCGGCGACCCGCAATGTGGTTTTCTGCTCCTGCGCCGCCGGCCTTCGCCCCAGGGCATTGACCCGGGCCAGCAGCTCGGAAAAAGCGAAGGGCTTGACCAGATAATCGTCGCCACCCGCCTCGAGCCCTTCGACCCGATCGTCGATGCCGCCGATGGAGGTGAGGAAGATAGCGGGCGTCAGCACGCCGGCAGCGCGAACCGCCTTGATCATCGACAGGCCGTCGAGGCCCGGGATCATGCGATCCGCCACGATCACGTCATAGCTGCCGCTGGTCGCCGCGAAAAGCGCGTCGTGGCCGTCTCTTATGAGATCGCAGACGTGGCCGGCCTCGGTCAGCCCTCTGACGATGTAATCGGCCGTCCTTTGGTCATCCTCGACAACGAGAAGTCGCATGGTTGTCCTGGTCCATTTGCCGACAGCGATAGGCTAGCACGAACCCATTCCTGGGATATCACGAGCCCGGGAATCCCAATAACGGTTCCATGGCCTCGAAAGACTGATCCATTTCATAGGTGCCGAGGATCGGGATCGCGATATGGCCGAAGCGGATCGACAGCTGGGCTTCGGATCGCTCCTCGCCCGCCTTTGCCAGCGCCGCAAGATAAAGAGCGGATGCCAGGCCGGTCCTGTCGGAGCCGGCCTGGCAATGGATGAGGACGGGTTTGGGGACCCGCCTCATCAAGGCGATCAGCGCCAGAGACTGCCGCGGGAGCAGTTTCATACGAGCCGACAGGCCGAAGTCGACATGACGGATTCCGAGATCTTTCGCGGTCTTGATTTCCGCATCGTACCAGGCGCGACCGGGGGATTCGCCGCGTAGATTGATAATCGTAGCGATGTGGTATTCGTCCCGGTAAGCCCTGATCTCGTCCGCCGAAGGCTGTGCGGACCGATAGGCTTCACCCGCGACGATCACGTGGAAATTGTTGTTCAGATGGGTCGCCGCCAGCGCGCAGCCGGCAAAGGCGACAACGCCGACCAGCGATGCCGCCCACGCCCTGATCGAAACGCACCGGAAGCTTCTCATCTGCGGTCTCTTCGCCGGGCGGGCAACCCGGCCCTGGCCCTAGTCCGAATCAAGCAGCATCTCGTCCAACTCATCGGCGTTCTTTCTAAGCGTCATGTAGAGGACTAGGGCAACGATGCAGCCGAGGAAGGCGAGGCTGGTGAAGGTGGTGCCGAAGCCCAGGCCGCCATATTCGACCGGCTGCGACAGCAGGTCGCCGAATGAGGCGCCGAGCGGCCGCGTCAGGATGTAGGCGAGCCAGAAGGCCAGGATGCCGTCAAGATTGATGAGGTAGTAGGCCAGCGCGATGAGCCCGATCACACCGCCGAACAGCAGGCCGGTGGTGAGGTAGCCCAGGTCAAAGCGTTCGGCGACCAGATCTCCGGCGGCGGTACCAAGCGAAAAGGTGAAGAGGATCGCCAGCCAATAGAAGATCTCGCGCCTGGTGGTGAAGATGGTGTGGATCGACAAGGTTCTTTCGCTGGCGTACCAGACCGCGAAGGTCGCAGCCAGCACGACACTGAAAGCAATCGTCGTCGTCTCGAGACGGACGCCGAAATTGTCGACGAGGTTGTCGGTAACCAGGGTGCCGACAACGCTTATCAGCACCACCGCCAGCCAATAGGCCCAGGGCACGTAACGCTTCTGCGCGAACTGTAGGACAAGCGCGACGACCAGGACACCGGTCATGATCAGCGACGTCACCGTCAGCCCGAGACCGAGGTTGACGGCAAGATAGTCGGCAGCCGTTTCGCCCATCGTCACCGCCATCAGTTTGATCAGCCAGAAATCGAGGGTGACGTCGGGAACCCTGTTGAGAGCCGGCTCGATGCGGTTGGTTTTCGGCGCGAGCATGATGGCGTCCTGTCGTTGCGGTTAGAGGAATAGTTCTTGTCAATGCATGGCGTCCAAACCGCTGGGCGCTTTTGGGCGACATGCATCAGGCGACATGCATTACTTGCCCAGGATCTTCATCCCCTGGGCGAAGAAGTCGTCGGCGCGCTTGTCATCGTCGGCATTGCAGCGTTCGACGCCCTTGGCCTCCAACTCCGAGACCTTCGCCTTGTCGGTCGCGCTGGGCTTGGCGGTGGCTTCAGCCGCGCGCAAGGCCTTCAGTGCGTCCTCGCAGGGCGTGGCAGCAGCGAAAACGGAGGAAACTGGATTGGCGACAGCGAAAAGTCCGACTGCCATGGCGAGCGCAAATTTCTTCATGAGATGTTTCCCTGGCTGGAGCCGGTTGGCCTGGCTCAAAAATCCGGCGATATGGCGCCGGCAACCTGACCTTAGGGATGTGACCTCACGCCAGCCTGTCCTGCGGCTTACAATTTCGTAAGAACATTCGAAGGCCAGGAAATTACTCGCCAGACGCTTTTCGTCATCTGGCGATCGCAAACCTTACGGATCGGTAAGCCGGCCGCGATGCGCCTGTAAGGTTGGCCACGCATCATACCCGCCACGGACCCGTGGGTCGCCAGGAACTCGCCGCACGTCTATTGTGGACGCAAGAATGGGACGGACGAGAGACTGCGTGAATGATCGCCGACCGGTGTGGATCAATGCTAATCCTTCAGGCTCTTGCTCTGGGCGTGCTGAGCCTCACCTCGGCTGGCGTCGAGGCTTTTGCAGCCGACGCCGCTATTCCGGTGGTTGCGGATGTGGCGCGTCGGTCCGATGTCCCGATTTTTCTCATTGGCCTCGGCTCCGTCGCCCCGCTCCGCACGGTCAACGTGACCAGCCGGATAGACGGCGAACTGATCAAGCTCGACTTCGCTGACGGACAAGACGTGCATGCCGGCGATCTGCTCGCCGAAATCGATCCGCAACCCTTGCAGGCGGCGCTGGCACAGGCCGAGGCCACCAAGGCGCGAGACGACGTGTCGTTGGCGAATGCCAGGCTGGACCTCGCCCGGGCCCAGACCCTAACCACCAAGGGCGTTGGCTCGACCCAGGTGCTGGATACGGCGAAGGCGACCGTGGCGCAGCTAGAGGCGACCGACAAGGTCGACCAGGCCGCCATCGACATACAGCAGATCCAGCTTCGCTTTACGCAGATACGTTCGCCGCTGGATGGTCGCGTCGGCATCCACACGGTCGATGCCGGTACCATCGTCCGCGCCAGCGATACGGCTGGCATCGTCAGGATCAACCAGATCCACCCCATCGCCGCCGACTTCTCGCTGCCGTCGGACGATCTCCCCCGCATCCAGCAGATGATGAAGGCCGGCAACGCGCCTGTTGTTGCGCAGGACGATGGCGGCCAGCAACTGGCCACCGGCCGCCTGAGCGTCGTCGACAACCAGATCAACAATGCCACCGCGACAATCAGGATACGCGCCGTCTTCGACAATGCCGACGACCGCCTGTGGCCGGGGCAGTTCGTCAATGTCCGCGTCCAGGTCGAATTGCAGCGAGGCGTTGTCACCGTCCCGGTGACCGCCATCGTGCGCGGCCCTGACGGAACCTATGCCTTCATCGTCGGCAAGGACCGGCACATCGTCAAACGGCCGGTGACGGTGGCGTATTCAAATGCCGAACTCGCCGTTGTCGGGACAGGCATCGAGCCCGGCGACACCATCGTCACCGATGGCCAATATCGCATCCAGGAGGGAGATCTGGTCGATGTCACCGGCCCGGCTCAAGCGGCGAACTAGCGCATGAACATTTCCGCGCCCTTCATCGTCCGTCCGATCGCCACCACGCTGCTGGCTATCGGTGTGACACTGGTGGGTCTTGTCGCTTATTTCCTGTTGCCGATCGCCGGCGTGCCGCAGGTCGAAATCCCGACGCTGCAGATATCGGCCAGTCTGCCGGGTTCGAACGCCGAGACGATGGCGACGACGGTCGCGGCGCCGCTGGAAAGGCAGCTCGCGCTGATTTCCGGCGTGACATCCATCAGTTCGAGCAGCTCGCTCGGGCGCACCTCGATCCAGGTCGAATTCGGGCTCGACCGCACTCTCGACGGCGCCGCCCAGGACGTGCAGACCGCGATCAGCGCCGCCAGCGGCGACCTGCCGAAGGACCTACCCAGCCCGCCGACCTACGAGAAGGCCAACCCGGCCGACGCGCAGCTGATGTCGATCGCCGTCACCTCTACCGATCTGCCGATCGACAAGGTCGACGACTATGTCGAGAACTACCTGGCGCTGCAGCTATCACGGGTCACCGGGGTCGGACTGGTCGATTTCCACGGGGAGCAGAAATCGGCGGTCCGTATTCAGATCAACCCATCGGCGGCCGCCGCGCTCGGCCTCAGCCTCGAAGACATCCGCGCCGCGATATCGAGCGCCAGCGTCAACGCGCCGAAGGGCACGCTGAACGGTCCGAAGCAATCGCTGACGCTGGCCGCCACCGACCAGCTGTCCAACGCCGCGGCCTTCAACTCGGTGATCATCGCCTATCGCAATGGCGCGCCGGTTCGCGTCAGCGACATCGGCACGGCGATAGACGGCGTCGAGGATATCAGGCAGGCGGCGTGGCTCGGCAGTCAGCGCGCCGTCATCATCGACGTCCACAAGCAGCCGGGCTTCAACATCAACCAGACGGTGCAGCTCATCAAGGACGTGCTGCCGGAGCTTCAGCGCACGCTGCCGCCCTCGGTCAAGATGCAGATCCTGGGCGACCGCACCCAGACGATCCGAGCTTCCGTTTCCGAAGTGCAGTTCACCATGGCGATCAGCATCGGCCTGGTCGTTCTGGTCATCTTCCTGTTCCTGCGCCATGTGCGCGCCACGCTCATTCCAAGCATCACCATCCCGGTGTCGCTACTGTGCACCTGCGCGGCGATGTATCTGCTCGGCTACACGATCGACAACGTGTCGTTGATGGCGCTGACGATTGCCGTCGGCTTCATCATCGACGACGCTATCGTCATGGTGGAAAATATCATCCGCCATATCGAGAATGGTGACACGCCGCTCGAAGCAGCGCTTACGGGCGCGCGCGAGATCGGCTTCACCATCATCTCGATGACGTTGTCGCTGGTCGCCGTGTTCATCCCGCTGCTCTTGATGGGCGGACTGATTGGCCGGCTGTTCCGGGAATTCGCGGTCGCGGTCAGCATCGCCATCATCATGTCCGGGCTGATATCGCTGACGCTGACGCCGATGATGTGCGGCTGGCTGCTGAAACCGATCAACCGCGATGCGCGCGAGAACATCGCGTCGCGGGCGCTCGAAGCCGTCTTCACCGGCATGCTCCATGTCTACGAGGTCGGCCTGCGCTGGGTGTTGCAGCACAAGCCGGTGATGCTGCTGTTCATGGCGGCCATGCTTGGCGCTACCGGCTACCTCTACCAGGTCATCCCCAAGGGATTTTTCCCGCAGCAGGACAACGGCACCATTTCGGGATCTTCCGAAGCCGCGCAGGATATCTCCTACGACGCCATGGTTCAGCGCCAGCACGAACTGGCCAAGGTGGTCACCGCCGACCCGGACGTGCAGACGGTCTATTACTGGGTTGGCGCCAATCCGACCGTCAACAGCGGCCGGCTGATGATCGACCTGAAGCCGCTGAGCGAGCGCCATGCGACGGCGACGCAGGTAATCAATCGCCTGCGCAAGGCGGCGGCGAAAGTCGAGGGCATCGCGCTGTTCGGCCAGGCTCGGCAGGACGTGCAGATCGGCGCGCGGGTCAGCAAGACCCAGTACCAGTACACGCTGCAGGACCCTGACGTGAACGAGCTGTTCAAATGGGCGCCAATCATGCTGGCCAAGCTCCAGACCTTGCCGGAGCTGCAGGACGTGACAGGGGACCTTCAGGCAAGCGCGCCGCGGATGACGCTGAAGATCGACCGCGACCTGATCGGCCAGCTCGGCATCACGCCGCAAGCCGTCGACGATACGCTGTATGATGCCTTCGGCCAGCGTCAGGTGGCGACGATCTTCACCCAACTCGACCAGCATCATGTGGTGCTGGAGCTGCAGCCACGCTTCCAAGAGGATGCATCGGCGCTGGCGCGTCTGTTCGTGCGCTCCGGCACCAGCGGGCAGATGGTGCCGCTGTCGGCTCTGGCGCATTACGAAACTTCGGTGTCGCCGCTGACGATCAACCACCAGGACCAGTTTCCGGCGGTGACGCTGTCGTTCAATCTGGCGGCCGGGCATTCGCTCGGCGACGCGATCACCGCGATCCAGAAGCTCGAACAATCGATGATCCTGCCGCCGACACTGACGACGCGCTACCAGGGCTCGGCAAAGGTCTTCCAGTCGTCGCTGGCCAACCAGCCGTACCTGATCCTGGCCGCGATCATCGCCGTCTATATCGTGCTCGGTATCCTTTATGAGAGCTTCGTGCACCCGATCACGATCCTGTCGACGCTGCCGTCGGCGGGCGTCGGCGCCTTCCTGGCACTGATGGCGCTAGGCTATGATTTTTCGCTCATCGCGCTCATTGGCGTCATCCTGCTCGTCGGCATCGTCAAGAAGAACGCGATCATGATGATCGACTTCGCGCTCGAAGGAGAGCGACGACGAAACCTGTCCGCGGAAGATGCCATATACCAGGCCTGCATGATGCGCTTCCGCCCGATCATGATGACGACGATGGCGGCGCTGCTCGGCGGCCTGCCGCTGGCGCTTGGCAGTGGTGCCGGCTCCGAACTTCGCCGGCCACTCGGCATCGCCATTGTCGGTGGCTTGCTGCTGTCGCAGTTCCTGACGCTCTACACGACGCCCGTGATCTATATCTATCTCAGCCGGTTCAGCCATCTCAGATGGTTCTGGCGCCGCAAGGCCGATCAGGAAATCGTGGCACCAGTCCAGGCGCCGACGTGGGGTGTTCCGCAACCCGACGGCGGGTTTCCAGTAAGAAGCCTCCATCCGAAGCAGCGAAGAGGTGAGTCTCTATCGAACGCAAAACCGGGCTGAGGGGTCGGCCCATCGTGAACCGAGCCGCCAACGACGTTCCCAGGCCGAGCGCAGGGCGGTGTTGATGCACATGGTCCGCGACGGCGTTGCCCCAAACCTTACGCTTTTGTATGGGGCCAGCAATGTGGCCTTATACGATCCTATGTATGTTTGTATCGTCGGAGCTGTCGCGAGATGTCCACGCCGGCCTAGACACGGCATCGGATCCAAAGGTGGAGTCCTGCGGCAGCAACTGGAGAATGGGGTGCGGCATTGTCCGACGGACCGGCGCTCCGGAAAGGTCAAACGCCATGGCACTCAGCCGACGCGAATTGATGTTTTATGGCGCCACAGGGCTGGTCTCCGCTGTCTTCCCGACCGGCGGCGTCGCCAAGATCCAGCCGGCACTGGACGGCGGCCCTCCGCTGACGAGCAAGGCCGACTACATCCAGTGGATGCAGAAGAATCGCGGTGAGGCTGCCAATTTCCTGGGGCAGCGCTGGGACCGTTTCGAACAATTGATTGTCCACAAGGACGTCTGGGACGACCGCAACAAGCGCGCCTATCTGCTGACCCCGCGCGAGCGCTTCGTCACCAAGGCGAACATCGCGCGCGCGTATGAATGGCACTATCTCGACATCGGCTATGGTGTGACCATCACCGGACCGCACACCGTTGCCCGCATGACCAACTCCATTGATGTGCGCCCAGGTGACAAGGTGCTGGAGATCGGCACCGGCTCCGGATACCAGTCCGCTTGTCTCTCCTACCTCACCGACAAGGTGTATTCGATCGAGATCATCAAGCCACTGGCCGCTCGCACGCGCGGCATCTATGACGGGCTCATCGCCGACGGCTACGCCGAATACCAGCATATCTCAACCCACACCGGTGACGGCTATTACGGTCTTAAGGAAGAGGCGCCGTTCGACAGGATCATTGTCACCTGCGGCATCGACCACATCCCGCCGCCCTTGCTGCAACAGTTGCGGCCGAACGGCATCATGGTCATCCCTGTCGGGCCGCCTGGCGTCCAGCATGTGCTGAAGGTCACCAAGAAACCAGCCGCCGATGGCAGCTTTACCGTCGCCCGCTCGGACATCTATCAAGGCGGGACCTTGTCCTTCGTGCCATTCACCAAACTTGGCCAGTCCGGCATCGTCGGGACCCACAATGGCGACTGATCATGCATGTCTGCTGGCGAAGAGGGCCTAAAAGCATGTCGCCCGGAAGTGTCCTCGGTTCCGGGACAACGACATGCATAAAATCAGAAGCTTACGGCAGGTCGGGCGAATCCTATTCGCCGCGACGTGCTGTAAGGCTCTCCGCGAAGCGGAGACTGGCGCTCTCAGGATTGCCCTGCAATTGGCGCGCACCAACTCAATCGCAGCCGGCTTGGCTGGCCTATTGCAGCCGCCCAGTGGCGGCTGCCGACGACAAGAGAAGACCCAGGTTTCAGAACGGGGTGGCGGGCAGCGACTGCGTGCCTTCGATCTTCACAGCCTGGAGCTCGTTCGGATCATAGCCAAGAGCACGCAGGATGGTCGGCGCAACTTGCGATGTCTCAACCAGCGCCGGGACAGATTTCTGCGCCATAGAAGGGCTGCTGATCACTAGAGCGACGTTGCGATCGTTCACGTTGGCGCCGCCATGCTCGGCGATCTTGGATCCGGATGTGTAGACGACACCCGGATTGACCGTGGCGATGAAATCGGGCGTACGGCTGTCAGTGGCTGGATCCTGGTAAGCCAGCGCCAGCACGTTCGGCGGCTGTAACTGTGCGATGCCTTCCGCCTTGCTCGACTTCTCAAGATAGTCCTGCGCAGCGCCGAGGTTCTTGGCCCGATCCTCGGGCTTCAGCCAGATCAGCGCGGCATCGTCGGCGATGTGGAAGGCGTAGCCAGGCGTCTTCGTGTACGGATCGTCATCGAGCGCCTGGAAGGTCGCCGGATCGATCGGAGACTGGCCATGCTTCGAGGCGAGAATGATCAGGGTCGAATCGGCGAGGTGGTTGTCCTTAAGCGCGGTAACCAATTCACCGAGAGCGCCGTCGACATAAGCGAGTTGTTTGGCGAGGCCGCTGTTGGGCATGCCGCTCGCATCCTTGTAGCCGCCGACAAGGCCGGCCTCGTCGCCAGGACCGGCCTTGGGCAATTTTTGGCCGACGCTGACGGCCTGGAAATTCATACCAAAGAGTGCGGGCACGGGCGCCGGCTGCGAACCCGTGCTGTCCAGGCCTTTGATTTCGTTGATCACGGCCTTGAGACGGGCTTCGTCGAAGTCGCGCTCCGCCTTGAAACTGCCGGTCGTCTTTACTTTGGTGCCGGGTATCAGGCTGTCCTGCTCGAGAGCATAGAGGTCATCGACGCCTTTGCCCGAAGGTCCATTGAGCCATTCATAGGCAGGATGCTTGTCGGACCAGGCGGTGCGGCCACCGTGAGCCTTGACGATCTCGAAGACGTTGTTCACGCGCACGAAATCGTGCGGGTAGACGACTGAACATTTGCCTCCAATCAGTGTCATCGGCAGTTTGGCCGGATCGATTTGGCTGCGGAAATCGCCCGGCTTGCCGCCTGCGTCGAGACGCGTGGAATCCACATCGATGTTTTCGGCGAATGCCACCTCGGCGCCCGGCGCTCCCTTGCAGTCCGAACCCGGCGCGAAATAAGTGCGGTCGTAGCTGTCGTCGTAGAACACACCGGTCGATTTCGGCGTACCGCCTGTCACTTGCGCCACGAGGCCAGGAAAGGAATCCGACGGAGCGCTGGTCAGGGCGTTGGGATAGAATATCCCGGAATGGGCAAGCGCTGCGAGCGAGCTGGCCGGATTTGCGGCCATGTAGTTCGCCAGGTCCAAGGCATGAAGCCCGTCGACGCTCACTAGCAGCACATGCTTGTAAGGCGCTGCGACCGCACTGGACGTAAACAATGCGCCTAACGAGGCCGCGCCAATCGCGCCGGCAGCCAATGCAGACCTAAACCTTCTCATCGCATATCCCTCATCTCGCAGCCCCACGATCGAAAAGAATAGGCACCGGCACGTGACGTGCTGATGAAGCCGCTGGCGGAGAGGATAGACTAGGATTGACGGCAGGGAGCGCTGTATCGCTTGCTGGTGATGCGTGCGTGGTTAAGGCCCCTGCTCGATCTATCCATCGGCGCCAGGAGGGATACGCATGGGGTTTTCGGGACATCCTTCCTGTCGTCCGTCGGTTGGTGCGGCCACTTCCGACACGTCATTTGCCGATATAGGCGGCCAATTCGTCAGGCGTCCCCGTAGGGAATGCCTGCTTGAGATAGTCGAGAAACGCGGACACCCGAGCGCTTAGCAGCCGCCTGGACGGGTAGAGCGTCCATAAGGCAATGTCGCCTCCCTCGGCATCACCCCAATGTGCCAGCGAGCCGTCGGCTAAATCATGGCTGACGAGCGACACCGGGAGGAGGCCTGCGCCGACGCCCGCCCGCACAGCGTCCCGCGCCATGATCAGCGAGGACAGGGCGAGGACCGGCTCGATCGTTATTGTTGCCTGACCGGAGGGCGTCTTCACGGCCCAGGTCAGTCGATCGCCGGCCGAGCGCACGACCGCGGGAGCGGGGCGGTGTCCGGGCGGCCGGGCAAGGTCAGGGCTTGCCACGACCACCAGCCGATCGCGCAGGAAGACTCGTCCGACCAGGCTATCATCTGGATCCGGGTTGACCCTGATCACCAGATCAAATCCCTCCTCGATCATGTCGACGGAACGGTCTTCCGTCGAGACCTCGAGCCTCACTTCCGGATATTTCAGGGCGAACCCGGCGGCGATCTTTCCCATCGCGGTCTGCGAAAAAACCAGCGGTGCACTGATCCGCAACCTGCCTCTCGGCCTTTCACCTCCCGAAGCGATCGCCGCGGCTGTCTCGTCGAGCTCGGTAAGTAACCGGCCCGCACGCTCGTAGAGTGCGCGCCCTTCCTCAGTCAGCTTGAGCATTCGCGCCCCGCGTTCGAACAGGCGCAGGCCGAGGCTGGCCTCAAGCTCCGCGACCCGACGCGACAGCGTCGCCTTCGGGCGCGCAGCAGCGCGTGCGGCACGCCCGAAGCCACCGTGGCGCGCCACGACGACGAAATCGGCCAGGGCAAGCAAATCCAAGTGTTCCACCAGCGATACGTTGTGTCCAAATATCGCATCTATTGGTCCATGTGTGAACCACTCATATTCGGGTTGTCAAGCAACCCAATTCGGAGAAAACGATCATGACTATCCTCGTTACCGGCGCCACTGGCAGGGTCGGCCGCCAAGTCGTCCAGCAACTCGTCAAGCGCGGCGCCGATGTGCGCGCCCTCGTTCGCGACGCCTCGAAGGCCGACTTTCCGGCCGTCGTAGAGGTCGTGGAAGGCGAACTGCTCGATATCGACTCCCTGCGCAAAGCGTTTGCCGGCGTCGGCACGCTGTTCCTGCTCAACGCGGTCTCAGGGGACGAATTCACCCAGGCGCTCATCACCCTGAACATTGCCCGCGAGTCAGGCGTCGAGCGGGTCGTCTATCTGTCGGCGATCCATAGCGACCACTTCGTCAACGTGCCGCATTTCGCGGTGAAGTCCGGCGCCGAGCGGATGATCGAACAGATGGGGTTCAGCGCCACCATCCTGCGTCCGGCCTACTTCATCGACAATGAACTCATGATCAAGGATGTCATCTTCAACTATGGGGTCTATCCGATGCCGATCGGAGCCAAGGGCATCGCCATGGTCGACGCCCGCGACATAGCCGAGGTCGCAGCCGTCGAGCTGGTCCGTCGTGACCAGGCCCCCGGCAAGCTGCCGATCGAAACCATTAATCTGGTCGGCCCCGATACGCTGACCGGTTCGGATGTAGCCGCGATCTGGTCAGACGTCCTGGGTCGCCCGGTTGCCTATGGCGGCGATGATCCTGCCGGATTCGAGCAGAATCTGGCCAACATCATGCCCAAGTGGATGGCCTACGAGATGCGCCTGATGGCCGAGCGCTATGTCACCGACGGCATGCTTCCGGAGGCCGGCGACGTCGAGCGCCTGACAGAGATTCTGGGCCGCCCGCTGCACTCCTATCGCACCTTCGCGGTTGAGCTTGCCGCATCGCAGCCACCGTACCGGTGAATCCGGAAGGCGAAAGCAAGCTGACCCATGCGCAAGCCTGGTCCGGCCTGGGATTCACGGCCCGCGACATCAGCGAGTTGTTCGCGCAAGGCAGGCTCTGACCACTACCATGAACATCAACCTGGGATTGCCTCTTGGGAGGCGTCCCCTTCCGAGGTAGCTATCATGCAAAATTCCGAAACCGATAACATCCGAAATGTCCCGCCCAAGATATTGGTCCTTGGAGCGACCGGCGGCACCGGGCGCCTGATCGTTAGCCAGGCGGTGGAACGAGGGTACGATGTCACCGTGCTCGTGCGCTCTCCCGAAAAGGCGAGCGACCTTAAGGGGGCAAAGCTCGTCGTGGGAGACGCCCGCGACCAGGAGGTCCTACGGCAAGCGCTCAAAGGCCGGAGCGCCGTCATCAGCGCACTTGGTACTCCCGCTAGCCCAGTCCGCGAGGTGGCCCTTCTCTCATCCGCAACGCGGACGCTCGTGAATGCAATGAAGGCCGAACAAGTCTCTCGCCTTGTCGCCATCACGGGCCTCGGTGCCGGGGACAGCGCGGGCCATGGCGGCTTTCTGTTCGACAACGTGGTTTTCCCGCTCCTTTTGCGCAAGGTCTACGCCGACAAGAACCGTC
Organism: Mesorhizobium sp. SARCC-RB16n; assembly: GCF_008520305.1. Classification (GTDB taxonomy): domain Bacteria; phylum Pseudomonadota; class Alphaproteobacteria; order Rhizobiales; family Rhizobiaceae; genus Mesorhizobium. The sequence goes on from NZ_ML703290.1 coordinate 63,175, forward strand.
AGGAAGCCATTATCAGGGACAGCGGTCTCGACTGGGTTCTCGTCCGCCCCTCCGTGCTCAACGACAAGCCCAGCCGCGAGACGATCCGCGCGCTCACTGATCTCTCGGGCTTCCATGGCGGAACCATATCGCGCGCAAACGTTGCCAGCTTTGTCTTGGACCAGCTGCGCGACGACACATGGGTGCATCGTTCCCCGTTGATTACCTGGTGAAAGCCAGCGCGCGATCGGCCGTGGTCCTTCTGACTGAGATAACCACGGCCGTCAGGCCGGCTCAGCCGACCCTGACGACAAAATGCTTGGTCACCGGCTCGATGATCTTCCAGGTGCCCTTGAAATCGGCTTCCACCACGAAGGCGTCGCCGGGGCCAACCTCGACCGGCGTGCCACCGTCGGGCGTGATGATGATGCGGCCGGCGATCATGTGCACGAACTCATAGTCGGTGTAGGTGGCATGATAGGTGCCGGGCGACGCCCGCCAGGTTCCCGACATCACCTTGCCGTCTTCCGTCGTGTGCTGGACGGCGGTCTGCATGGTCGGATGGCCCTCGACCACGACCCAGCCGGGCAGATCGCCGGCCTCCGCGTGCTCGACTGCGCCGAATTTGAAGATGCACTTGTTCGTCATGCCGGGCTCCGTTGCTTGATATGTTCGAGGTCGGATAACCGATGCACATGACGGGAGCAATGCCGTGCAATGCGAAACTGGCGCGGCCGCGCATGAGGGAAGGACCCGCCCGCTGCCTGCGCCGACTTGGAGTGCTACGGCTTGTGCGGCGCCGAGACGAGTTCAGCCTTGCGGTGCGCCGTCTCCAGCCCGAGGCCGATGAAGGCGCGTGCATGCTTGGCCAGCGCCATGTATCGGTCCACAGATTGCGCCAGATGGCGGTCTTCTTCGACAGGTTTTCGCCCTTGCCGACGATAGGCATGCAGCGCCGCATTGGAATCGTGGACGCCGTTGTGGATGGCGATCGGCCGCTCGGCATTGCCGAAGCGCTGCTCGCCGATGATGGCGCCGGCGCGTTCGAAACCCGGCATCTGGCCGCGCCAGCCTTCGGCGTCGACCAAGGAGGAGAAATCACGTTCGCGCGGCGCCCACAAATGCGAATGGCAACCGAGATAAGAGACCTCCGAGACTGGCCTGCCGCCAAGGCGTCAGCTCCAGTATTGGGGATAGCCGAGGATCCATTTCGCCGCCGCGAACGCGTCGGGATCGACCTCCTGCAGCCAGAGCATGTGACGGCCATAATTGAAGCCGAGCGGCAGACGCGGCGAGAAGGTCTCGGCGAAATCCGGGATGCGGCGGTCGATCCGCGCCGCGATTTCGGCCGGCGGCTCCTGTTCGTAGTCGAGGATCGGATGGGTCAGCGCCTTGTCGTCGACAAGAGCGAAGGTGCAACCATGCCCCGAGATCATCACCCCTTCGACGTCATGGTTTTCGACCGCATCGCCAAGGCGCCGACCGCCCAATTGTGGAGCTCGGCCTCGTCAAGCACGCTGAAGCCGTGCTGACCCGTCCATTTCGGCTGCGTGCGGCGCCCGTCGAGGATGCGTCCGTCCTGGCCGAAGACGAACAGCTTCGAATTGGTCTTGCCGAAGTCGAGCACCGCCATTTTCACGGGACGGCTCCAAAGGTTGAAGCGATTCGCACCATCACGCCGGCATCCTCCAGCATGCGCGCATCGGCATCGGAGAGCCCGTCATCGGTCACCAGCGTGCCGATGCGCGACAGCGGCAGCGCGACATTGCGCGCGTGGATCGACAGTTTGCGGCTGTCGGCCAGCACCACGATCTGATCGGCGCAGAGACTGAGGTCGACAATGGAGCGTACCAGCAGCGGATGCGATTCCAGCAGCCCTTCCTGATTGAGGCCTTGCGTGCCGAGAAAGAATTTCGAGGCATAGAAGGGCGTTGCCTGAGTCGGTGAATAGATGATGCCGGGCTCGCGGTGCAGGTCGCCGCCGGCAACCGTCAGGCTGCAATGGCCATGGTCGCTCAGATAGGCCGCAAGCGGCATCGAATTGGTGTAGAGCCGAATGTTGCGCTCGGCGAGCTTGACGCCCAGATGGAAGCAGGTCGAGCCGCCATGAACGATGACCGCGTCGCCATCGCGCACCATGGTCGCAGCGATGGCGGCAATCTGCCGTTTGGCCTCGACGGCAAGATCACGGTTCTCGTCATAGGGCCGGGCATAGGCGACGCCCGCATGCGAAGCGCCGTCGAGTGCCGAGATGCCGCCATAGACCTTGCGGGCTTCACCGGCCTCGTCGATGCGGTCGATGTCGCGCCGCACCGTGGCCGCCGACACACCGAGCCGCTCCTGCAGCTCGCGCACGGAAGCGAACGGGCGGTCCCGCAGCAGTTCGACGATCTGACGCTGGCGGCCGAGGTCGCTCAACTCTTTCCTTCCTGAGGCCATTTTCCATGGCAATTGGTGCAACTTACTCAACATTAGTCAGATTGCAAGCTGATTTGACGGTAGTAGATCACTGTTGACGTAGATCGCTCATATCTGCGATATCAACGCCAAACACCGGCCCCGGCGACGGGATTTCGTGCAAATGTTGGAGGAGGGCGCCGTGGCAACCCAGGCTGATGCACAGGAACTGGCCGCCTTGCGGGCGCTTTCGGCCAGCATCGGGCTGAACCCGCATATGACGCAGGCGGCGGGCGGCAACACCTCGCTCAAGGCCGGCGATACGCTGTGGATCAAGGCCTCGGGCACTTGGCTGAAGGATGCGCTCAGCGACGACATCATGGTGCCAGTGGCGATGGCGCCGCTGCTCCAAGCCGTCGACCGGCGCGATCCAGCCGCCGACAAACCACAGGCCTTCGCCATCGAAGAGCTCAATCCGCGCGGCCTGCGCCCGTCGATCGAGACCACGGTGCATGCCTTGATGCCGCAACGCGTGGTTCTGCATGTCCACTGCGTCGACACGATTTCGCTTGCCGTGCAAGCCGATGGCGAGGCCGAGGTCGCCGGGCGGCTGGGCGGCATCGAATGGGCCTGGGTGCCCTATTTCCGGCCGGGCCTGCCACTTGCCCGCGGCATTGCCGAGAAATTGCGGCCTGGGGTCGACGTGCTCATCCTCGGCAATCACGGGCTGGTGGTCGCCGCCGAAACCGTCGCCGAGGCGGAGGCTTTGCTGCACCGCGTCCGGTCGCTGTTGGCGCGGCCGCCGCGCGCGACCGCCGCACCTGATATCGCCGCCTTGACGGTGCTGGCCGGCGACTACCGATTGCCGGCGGATGTCGAAGCGCATGCCGTCGCGCTCGACGCGGAAAGCCTAGATATGGCCGAGGCAGGCAGCCTCTATCCGGACCATGTCATCTTCCTTGGCCAGGGCTCGATCGTTGCGAGGCCGGGCGAGGACGTGGCCGGCGTCACCGCGCGGCTCGGCGCGGCACCCGTGGCGATCCTGTTTCCCGGCGCAGGCGTGCTGATGCGCGGCGACGCCAGCGCCGGCTCCGATGCCATGCAGCGCTGCCTCGCCGACGTGACCGCGCGCGTCGATGTTGCGGCACGGCTGAACTATCTCACCGCCGCCGAGAATGACGAGCTGGTCAACTGGGACGCCGAGCAGTATCGCCAGAAGCTCAACGCCGCCAGCACGGCCTGACAGGGGACGGACGGCATGACGCCACTTGTCGTCGGCATCGACATCGGCACCTCCGGCGCCCGCGCCGTCGCCATGCGTCCGGATTTTTCCATTGCCGGCCAGTCCGCCGTCCGGCTCGACAAGTTCGGTCAAAACCCTCGCGACCCCTCGGCATGGTGGCAAGCGGTCCAGGCGGCGCTGGCGGAGCTGCTTTCGGGCATCGACCGCGCCGCGGTCCGCGCCATCGCCGTCGACGGCACGTCGGGCACGCTGCTGCCAGTCGACATCGAGGGGCGGCCTCTGGCCGAACCGCTGATGTACAACGACAAGGTCGACGATGGCGACATCCTGGCCATCGTCGCCCGCGAGGCGCCGGAAGCAAGCGCCGCCCACGGGGCGACTTCCGGCCTCGCCAAGGCGCTCCGGTACCAGCATCTACCAGGCATAGCAGCCGTGCTGCATCAGGCCGACTGGATCGCCGGCAACCTGTCCGGACGCTTCGACGTCAGCGACGAGAACAATGCGCTCAAGACCGGCTATGACGTCGAGGCGCGCCGCTGGCCGGACTGGATCGCGGCCACCGGCATGCGCATGGACCTGCTGCCTGATATCGTCGAGCCGGGCGATGTCATCGGCACACTCACTGCAACCGCTGCGGAACTTTTCGGCCTGCCGCGCGGCGTGGCCGTGGTCGCCGGCACCACGGACGGCTGCGCCTCGTTCCTGGCGACGGGCGCCACAGCGGCCGGCGACGGTGTCACGGCGCTGGGTTCCTCGCTGACCATCAAGATCCTGTCCGACCGGCCGATCTCGGCGCCGCGCTTCGGCATCTACAGCCATCGGCTCGGCGATGTATGGCTGGCGGGCGGCGCATCGAATTCCGGCGGCAAGGTGCTGGCCCAGAATTTTCCGCTGGCGCGGATCATCGAACTCAGCGCCATGATCGACCCTACGACCGAGACCGGCCTCGACTACTATCCGCTCAGCACCGTCGGCGAGCGGTTTCCCATCGCCGATCCGGCGCTACCGCCGCGTCTCACCCCGCGGCCTGCCGACGATGCCGATTACCTCAAGGCGATGTTCGAGGGCATGGCGGCGATCGAAGCGCTTGGCTACGGCAGGCTGGCCGAACTCGGCGCGCCGGCCCTGACCTCCATCCGAAGTGTCGGCGGCGGCGCCGCCAACCCGGCGTGGAGCGCGATCCGGCAGTGCAAACTCGACGTCGCTTTCCTACCGGCATTGTCGGACGAGGCCGCTACAGGTACGGCACGGCTGGCGCTGAAGGGCGCAAGCGAGGCAGGGCTTCAATGAATACGAAAAAGATCGAACGCCTCGACGGTATCGCACCGCTGGCGGAACGCTACAAAGTCTTCCTGCTCGACCAGTTCGGCGTGCTGCATGACGGCCAAGCCCCGTATCCCGGGGCGGTAGAGGCTTTGTCCGCACTAAAGCACGTCGGCAAGACGGTGGTGCTGATTTCCAATTCCGGCAAGCGTGCCAGGCCCAACGAAGAACGCCTGCTGAAGCTCGGCTTTTTAGCCGGTAGCTGGGACCATTTTGTGTCCTCCGGCGAGGTGGCGTGGCGACGTTTCCACGAGATGGCGGCGGCGGGAATGTTGCGGTCCGGCACGAAATGCCTGCTGATCAGCCGCGACGGCGATCGCAGCGCAATCGAAGGCCTGCCCTTCGCGCTGACAAAGACCGGCGAAGACGCCGAACTGGTGCTGATCTCGGCCAGCGAAGGCGACCGCCACGACCTCGATCATTATCGCCGGCTGCTCGCCCCGGCAGCAGCGCGGCAAGTACCGTGCTTTTGCACCAATCCGGACAAGATCATGCTGACGGCGGTCGGACCCCGCTTCGGCGCCGGCGAGATCGCCGATCTCTATGAAAGCCTGGGCGGCAACGTCACCCGCATCGGCAAACCCTATCCGGCGATTTTCGACGCGGCTTTGGCGCTGACCGGCGAACCGGAGCGCGGCAATGTGGTCTGCGTCGGCGACAGTGTCGAACACGATATTGCTGGCGGCAATGGTGTCGGCATCGCAACGGCACTGGTGCTGGGTGGGATATTGGCCGACACGCCTGACCTTGCCGCTGTTTTCGACGAACACAAGGCCTGGCCGGACTACACCATGGGCTCTTTCAGCTTTCGCTGACCGCCTCGAGCATGCGCCTGGCGCTTTCCTCGTCGGTGATCAGGATCGTCGGCGCGACGAGCGTCATGGCGCCGAGCAGCGCTTCCGTCTTCTCTTCGCCGCCGGAGGTCAGAATGCGGATCGGCGCCTTGCGCAGCCGGTCGACGTCCACCGACATCACATGGTTGTTGACGGGATGGTCGACCAGATCGCCATTGCGGTCGTAGAAATGGAACAGGAGGTCGCCGACGGCGCCGCGCGCCAGCAGCGCCTCCCGGTCCGCTTCCCTGAGGAAGCCGCCGCGCGAGAAAGTGGTGGCCGAAGCGATGCCGCCGACGCTCAACAGAACGGCATCGAGCGCGTCGGCCATTTCAAAAACCTCCTGCAGGCCGCAGCGTTCGATCAGCGCGATCTTGGTCTCGACGCTGTCGACGACGGCCGGCGTCGGCATCAGATAACCATCGCCCTGGAATATCTGGGCAAAGCGCCAGGCGAACTCGGCCGGGTTGACCCGGCGCGCGACGCCGACGCCGCCAAGCAGCGAAATCACCTTGAAATCGGTCAGCGATTTGGCGCTGATGAACGGCAAGGTGTGGAACAGCGTATTGCCCCAGCCGACGCCGACCTGCATGCCGGACTTCATCGCGTCGGACAGGAACATGCCGGTCTTGGCGGCGATCGCCGGGATCGGGTCGGCATTGGCCGCGGTCAATGGCGCCACCAGCGCCTGCTGCAGGCCGAAGGTCTTTTCGAGCGCGCGTTCCAGCCGCACGATCTCCAAAAGCTCGCTCTCGATGGTGATTTTGACCTCGTTGCGCGACCGCGCCTCCGCCAGCATGCGCACGATGGTGACGCGGCCGACACCGAGCACATCGGCGATCTCGTTCTGCGTCATCTGCTCGACGAAATACATCCAGGCGGCGCGGATCCTGAGGCGGTCTGTCCGGCTCTCGCTGACGACCTGCTCTGTCGCTTCCGCCCCTGTCCTCCTTTCGTCGGCCCGCCTTTCGTCGGTTTGTCGTCCCCTGGCCAAATCATCCCTCCCCCGCGGCGGCGGACGCGCGCCGTCGCCGATTCTGCATGCTGGTCTAGTATCGCCTATTGATCTACCAATCGATAGGAACAATGTAGAGTCGGTGGCCGGCCCATGCAGCTGGCCCCGCACGGCACTTTCGAGGCAAACCGCGATGCTGCGACAAATATCCGAGGACGTCCGCGTCAACCTCAAGGACCGGCTGCGGGAACTCCGCGACATCATCCGCCAGAGCCGTCATGACGGCGCCAGCGAGGCCAGCCTGCTGCACGAAGCGACCAGCCATCTGCCGCCGTTTCCGGGCAAAGGCATCGAAGGCCTGCTCAGCCATGCCGCGAGTGCCGTCGACGAAGCGCTATCGATCGCCGAATCCTTCGTTCCGCATGAACGCCCGATAAGGGTCGATGGAACGACCGTCAAAGGTCTCGGCACCTATTTTCCGGCCGGAGACGAAGAACGGCAATTGAGCGCCGAGCGCCTGTTCCGCCGCGACATGTACTATCTGACCAAGGCGGTGCTTGCCGGGCTGAAGATCGACCATGCCCGCATCCATGAAGCTGGGTTCGCCGCGGCCCACGCGGCCATGCGCAAGCGCCATGGCGAACTGTTGGCCGCGCTGGCCGCGCCTGGTGCTGGACTGCAGGCGATCGCGGCGACGTGTTCGGCGTTGCTGGTCGAGTGCCTCGACCAGCGTCCGGTCCGCTTTGGCGAAGCAACGCCGGAAACGACTGCCCCTGGCGGCCGGGTGCTCGACGTAAGCTGCCTTGCGCCGGTCGTCCTGGCTTGCGGCCTGGCGACAACCGGCCGCGACGGCGCGCCGGAGCCCGACATGCTGGAAATCGCGATCCTGGCCGCCGATATCCGCCGCGAGCGCATCGTCCAGGCCTGTGCCAAGGCGAACCCGGTCGATGAATTGACACCTGTCTTCGCCACCTTGCTTGCGCATTTGCCTTAAGGGCTCCAGCGCGTTCCATAAGACAGTGCGGCTGCGCAGGGCTACTTCCCGGCCGCCATCGCCGTGATCGTCTTCTTGGCGCGCTGGATCGAGGCCGGGCTCATCGACAGCTCGGTGAGACCCATCTCCAGGAAGGCCGGAATGAGATCCGGCCGGCCCGCCGCCTCGCCGCACATGCCCACCATGATGCCGGCGGCGACGCCGGCCCTGGCCGTCAGCTCGATCGCCGACATGACGGCCGGATTGGTGACGTCGTTGAGCTTCGCAACGGTCGGGTTGAGCCTGTCGGCGGCCATGATGTACTGGGTCAGGTCGTTGGTGCCGATCGAGAAGAAGGCCACCTCCTTGGCCAGTGCCGGCGCGATCAGCACGGCGGCCGGGGTCTCGATCATCACGCCGAGATCGAACGTCGCGTGCGGCACGCCCTCGGCCTTGAGTTCGGCGGCGCATTCATCGACAAGAACGCGCGTCTGCCGCACCTCGCCAAGATCGGAGACCATCGGCAGCATCACCTTGATGTTGCCGTGCACGGCGGCCCGCAGCAGCGCCCTGAGTTGACGCTTGAAGATATCGGGCCGGTCGAGGCACATGCGGATGCCGCGCCAGCCGAGGAATGGATTTTCCTCGTCGGGAAACTCGATGCCGGCAATCGGCTTGTCGCCGCCGATGTCGAGCGTGCGCACGATGACCGGATAGGGCGCAAACGCCTTGGCCAGCGCCGCATAGGTTTCGGCCTGCATGTCTTCCGAAGGAAGGTGCATGTGGCGCATGAACAGGAGCTCGGTGCGGAACAGGCCGACACCCATGGCCCCGGCTTCCTGCGCCGCCTCGATCTCCTCCAGCGACCCGATATTGGCAGCGACCTCGATGACCCTCCCGTCCGCCAGCTTCGGCGTCACTGTCTTGAAGGCGGTCAGGCCGGCACGCTCCTTCGCCGCCGCTTCGACACGGCCGGCGAAATCGGCGCGCGTCGCTGCATCGGGGTCGATGATCACCTGTCCGCTGTTGCCGTCGAGCGCCACCTCGTTCGCCGTGCGCAAGGCATCGATCCGGTCGCCAAGGCCCAGCACCGCCGGAATGCCATGCGAGCGGGCGATGATGGCGATGTGCGAAGTGGCGCCGCCGTGGCCGCACACCACGCCGCCGATGCGTTTCAGGGGCGCACGCGCCAGATCCCAGGCACCGATGTCATCGGCGATCAGGATCGCACCCTGCGGGATATTTTCGAGGCTGACGTCGTCTTGGCCCAGCAGCACCAGGCAAATCTGCCGTCCGACCGCGTGGACATCGTCCGCCCGTGCGTTGAGATAATGATCGTCGACGGCGCTGAAATCGGCGGCGATGGTGGAAGCGGCGGTGATCGTGGCCGAGACCGCGTCATTGCCGCCCTTGATCGCCTTCTCGGCCTCGCCGGTCAGGCTGTCGTCGGCTGCGATATCGCGAAGTGCCGCGACGATGCCGCGGTCTCCCGCCGACAGACTATCCTGCGCCAGCGCCCGATCCATGCGCGCCTGGACAGCGCCGACGGCGGCGCGGAATCTGTCGATCTCGCCGGCGATTTCTTCTGGCTGCAACATGCGGCCCTGTCCGGCGAGGTCAGGCGGGAAATGCGCGAAGGCGGGTCCGATGGCGACGCCCTCGCTTGCGGCGACACCACGCAAACCACTGCTTGCGTCGCCTGATGCAGCCGGCGCGGATTGGGGCGCGGGCGCCGCTTCCTTGCCTGCGTCATTCGCCGGGGCGTGCGCTTCTTCGTCGTCGAGACCCGCCTTGGGGTTCTCGAGATAGCCGATCAGTGCCTCGATCGCCTCGATGGCATCGGCGCCGTTCGCCCGCACGGTGACTTCCTGGTTTTCCTTGACCGCCAGCAGCATAAGCTTGACGGAGCTCTTGGCGCTGACCGCCTTGCCGTCCTTGACCAGTTCGACGTCGGATTCGAAACCCTTGGCGAGCTTGACGAAGCGCGTGGCGGGACGGGCGTGCAAACCTTCATGCACTCTGACGATGGTCGAGCGTTCCATGGCAAATACTCTGCTTTTTTGGGCACCAAAGCCAGACTGGCCGGGGCGCGAATGCTTTCAGGCGGCGATGGTGATGATCGCGTCTGTCTTCAGCGCGGCCACGAGGGCTTGCGTATCGACCTGCGATGCGCAGATCTCGCCCGGCCTTTCGGCCTCGATGGCGCCGTTGAACGAGATGACGACGTGGCCCATCTCGAGGACCTTGCTCCAGGCGCTGGCACCGACGGCGGTTATGGTGGCGATAACCGGACCAAGGGTGATCGACGCGCCCTTTTCAGGCGCGCCGTCGCTGGGTCCGATCTCCGTCTTGTGGAGCACGGACACCTCGGCAAGCTCCGGCGGCGAGCCATCCGCGAACAGGATGACCACGCCCCCTTCGGCGAGGTCCGCCACTTCGGGTCCTATTGCCGTGACCCGTGTCTTGAGAAGAACCGACATATGGCGAACCTCGTTATTTCCGGTGTTTAGAACACGATCAGGGAGAAGACCCAGGCAATCAGCACCGAGACCGGGCCCATGATCTGGCGGCTGATGAGAACCGCCGGCACGCCGATTTCGATGGTTTTCGGCTTGGCCTCGCCGAGCGCCAGGCCGACCGGAACGAAGTCGCAGCCGACCTGGGTGTTGTAGGCAAACAGCGCCGGCAGCGCCATTGCCGGCGAGATCGTGCCGTTGGCGATCTGCGGGCCGATGATGGCAACGCCGATGACCTGCGCGATGACAGCGCCTGGCCCCAGGATCGGCGACAGGAACGGCAGGCCGCAGATCGCCGAGATGACCAGCAGGCCGACGATGTTGTTGGCCAGCGGACCCATCGGCTGCGCCAGCACGTCGCCGATGCCGGTGTACAGGATGAGGCCGATGAGCATGGTCACGAAGGCCATGAACGGCAGCACGTTGCGCACCACCTGGTCGATCGTGCGGCGACCGGCATTGAAGAAGATGCCGACCACACGGCCCATGACGCGGCCGATCGAGCTGATCAGGCCGATCAGCCCGCCTTCGCTCGGCAGCGGCTTTGGCGCAGCGGCTGGAGTGCTGGTGTTTGAACTCATCGATGCTGCTCCCCCCGCAGTGGTGACCGCTTCGGATCCGTCCGCCATTGTGACGTTGGCCGGCTTCACGCCCGAAACGTAGATGTCCTCGGTGATGAACTGGGCGAGCGGCCCAGCCTGGCCGACCGGCGTCAGGTTGACGGTCGGGATACGCTTGCGCGGATAGACGCCGCATCTTGCGGTGCCGCCGCAATCGACGACGACAACCGCCATCTCGCCTTCCACCGGCGGCGCCTTGAAGCCGTCCACGGCTGTGGCGCCGGTCATGTCGGCGATGAGTTGGGCCACGGGATGGATGCCGCCACCGGTGACGGAGACGACCTTGTCGCGCTGCGCGGTCGGCTCGATGACGAGCGGGCCGCCCCAGCCGGCGGAGCCCCGGGAGATTTTTACGGCTTTGTATGTCTTGGCCATGATGTCCTCCCCGCCCTTACAGCTCGACGCCCTGGCGGCGTGCCATGATGGCGGTGATGCGCTCGGTCAGCATGCCCTTGAGCAGGATGACGACGAGACCGACGATCGCGTACCAGATCGCCACCTTGACGTGATAGCCAGGGGCGATGACGCCCCGCTTCTCAAGATCGAGCAAGGCCACGAGCATGCCACCCCAGACGAAATATTCGCCAGGGTTGATGTGCGGGAAGAGGCCGAGCGGCGGATGCACGTAGGACACGGCCGCGTCGTAGAAGGCGGGTTTGTGCTTTTCTTCCAAAAACGTGCCGAAGGTGTAGGCCATCGGATTGGTGAGGAAGAACACCGCCAGCACCGGCAGCACCGTATAGCGGGTCAGCGCGATCCGGCCAGCACCACGCGCCAGGCCGTGGACACGCTCTTCGCCGACCAGTTCGGTGACGGCGTAGAACGCGGTCATCAGCACGACAAGTGTCGGGATGATGCCGGTGACAAAGCCGGCAAAAACCTCGCCACCCTTCTGGAAGATGCCGATGAAGTACTTGCCGATGGCAGTGAGCCAGCCAAGCTGCTCTTCCTGCTGCACGTTTTTCAGCTGTTCCTTCAGCTGATCGGCGGTGACCGGCGCGCTGTCGGTCTGCGCCTGTGCCAGGACCACGAGATGATCGGAAGCATGCTCGACGGCGAGCTTGCCATGCAATGCGGCATCCGAAACCATGGCACCCGCGACATGCAAATTGTGCACGGCCATGTCGGCATGCTGCGCCAACAACGAAAATACAGACATTTCTCCTCCTTATGCCGGCCCGCCGGTTTATCCCGGTCGGCGCACGGCCTCCTCTATGCCCTTGCTACGTTCAAGCCGGCCAGGCCCGGCTTCTTCCCCGGCTCCGACCGTGCTTTGTCGATCTGTTCGATCGCCCGCTTCACGGCCTCGGCCACACCGGGTTCCCCCTCCCCCATGATCGCAGGGTTGGACCGGAGTCGATCGAGGGGAACACCCTCGAATTCTTCATGTCGCTTGAATTTGGTGAACACGGAACGGCCGCTCATCACCATCATGCGGCGCACGATCAGGTCAGGCGTCACCACGACCAGCGCGATGGTTCCCTTGGCAAATCGGCCGCGAAAATTGCCGGCGCCGACGAAGCCGTCCTTGTACTGATCGGTGACGCCCCGGAAGACATCCGAATAGTGCCGCATCTGCAGCCAGACGCCGAGCGACTGCAGCGCCCACACAATAACCAGCAGAAGCAGTCCCCACTGCCAAATCGCCATTCGGTTTCTCCTCCCGAAGCCTCAATTGAAGCGCACCTTGGACCGGCGCGCGACAACAGCAAAGTGAGAACATTTGTTTCCGCGAATGTCAATATGTATGATATTGCCCTCAACCATGGTCATCCACAGGGCCGCCGCGCGATTTCGGCGAGGGCACGACTGTGCTAGCCTGTGGGGAAACGGGATACAGGAAATGGAACTGCCCTTCAGGGATGAACTGGCCCTCATGCCCGACCTGCGCCACCGGCTGCGGCAGTTGCGCTGGTTCCGCGCCACCTTCCGCGGCAGTGCCAAGGTGGTTTCGGACACATTCGGCGTACGCTTCGAAATCGACGAGGCGAAGCTGACCCGGGCTTTTCTCGACTGGGTCGAGGTCATGGAAGCGCAGAAGCGCTTTGCCGCGATCGACCGCGCCGACTTCATCGTCTTTGCCGCCGGTCTCGTGCTGCGCGAACTGATAAAACAGGCACCGGCCAGGGAGATATCCGGCCTTACCCAGCTCATCGAAACGGACCAGAATGCCGGCACGCTGGACATCATCCGCTTCTGGCCGGAAGGCTTTCTCTACACCAATTACTGCGTCTCGGTGATTTCGGCCATCTACGAGCAGGAGTTCGGCTCGGCGCCCAGTATCGACAAATGCGCCGACGACCTGCGCACCTGGTGGTCCTATCGCGAGAACGTCACCGAAATGCCGGCCTATGCCGTGGCTTTCCTCGATCGCTTCCTCGGCGCGGAACCGAATTGGATCACGCCCGACCGCGCACAGTCGCGGCAGGCCATGCAACGGGCGCTCGGATCCTCCCGCGCCAGCGATGCCTTACGCCAGCTTTGAATTGGCCACTAATGCCGCGTTCCCCGCTATTGAACATTTGACTTTTTATCGATAGCGATGTGCGGATTCTGACAGAGGCCGGGAGAAACGCGTGGCGCCGTCAAGACTGATTATTTTCGATTGCGACGGCGTTCTCGTCGACAGCGAGCCCTTGGCCGCGAAGGCCTATGAGCGTGTCTACGACAAGCATGGCATGCCTGGCGTCCACGGCGGCATCATCGCCCAGTGCGTCGGCATGAAACAGGCCGACATCATCGTCAGGATCAAGGAATTGACCGGCCATCAGTTTCCCGCGGCGGCCGACGGCGATATCTGGGCGGAAACAAAAGTACTTTTTACCGAAGAGTTGAAGCCAACGCCTGGAATAGGCTCGTTTCTGGAAATGCTTGCAGGCGATCGCTGCGTTGCCTCGTCATCGTCCGTCGAGCGCATACACCACAGCCTGGCGGTGACCGGGCTGGCGCGGTTCTTCGGCGATGCGATCTACAGCTCCTCGATGGTCAAGAACGGCAAGCCTGCGCCCGATATTTTCCTGCTCGCCGCCGCCAGGATGGGCGCCAACCCGGCCAACTGCATCGTCATCGAGGATTCGCCTTTCGGCATCCAGGGCGCGGTTGCCGCCGGCATGACGGCGATCGGCTATACCGGTGGCGGACATACTTATGCGGAGCATGCCGCACGGTTGACGGCGGCCGGCGCCGATTTCATCTGCGCCGACTGGAATGAAGTTAGCCGGCAATTGTCGGGGCTCGGCGTGCCGGCCTAGGCTGAGACTAGAGAGGCCGCGGCCATTCGCTGCGTGGGATTTGAGCTCCGACACGGAAGTTGAACGACAACACCCTCGTCGCGTCGGTATCGACCTCGCACCGGAAACTCAGCCGGTACCATGTGGTCATCGTGCTGAAGGCGGCCTGCGGAGGGCTAAGAACATTGCCCACCTTCAGCGGAATGGTTGGCAACCATTTGGGAGTATAGTCCGCATTCTGTAATTCCTGGTCCAACACGTTGGCGCAAAGGTTGGCAACACGCTGATCGCGAGGCACGCCGGTCATGGAGCTTGCGGCCAGCGCATCGCCGGTTGCGCCCTGCGAGTAGAGCTTTCGAACACCCGGAAGACCGGAATAGATCGGCGATCCCCCAGCGGCAGTGTTCGCGGGATTTGATGTCTCTCCGCTCCCGCTTCGCGGCTTCAAGGTCTTGGCGGATCTGAACTTCATCGGCTTTGCGGGTTTGGGCTTTGCCTTTTCGGCCGGGGTCGGTGGCTCGGGTTTACCGCCGGCATCGGCCGCCAACGGCGTTGGCGCCGCGGCTGCGGGCTTTTCGGCGGTTTGTGCTGCCGCCTCCCGTTCGTCTGCCTGCTGTTTGTCCGTGTCCTGGGTCGCCGGCTTTTCCTCGTTCTGTGCCAGCTTGGAGTCCGCGGGTGCCGAAGATGGGGTCTCTGCGGGCTTGGGCACGGCGGGAGGCTTCGAAGTGTCATCCTTGGACGGCGACGGCGCATTGTCTTGGGCACCGCTTCCATCGAGGGATTTCTTCGGCCCGGTATCCTTGTCGCCATACTGAAAAACGCGCTTCAGAACCGGAGCGTCCAATGGCTTACGCGGCTCCTCCGGCGGCTTTTCAACCTTGGGTTCTGGGGGCTTTTCGGCTTTGGGTTCCGGCGGCTTTTCGGCTTTGGGTTCCTTTGGTGGCGGCACGGGTTTCGGTTTTGGCTGCTCGGGCGGCGGCACGAGCGCGACATTGACCGGCTGCTCCTCCTGCGGCTGTTGGGGTGGCGTGGGTATGCCATAGACCAGGAGTGCCACGACAAGCGCATGCAGGATCAGCGATGCGGGGATACCCCACAGCAAATTCCGACGCCGCTCTCCTGTCTCGTCCTTCATCCTGACCGATGTGGAATGAAATCGCGGCGGCTTCAAGCACAGGCGCCGAATTGGGGCTATTTTGCCGCTGACAGCTTGGTGATCTCATTGATTGCGCACGAGGCAGCGCTACTGAGGTGTGTTGGTGCGACATCGAGCAGGATACGATCATTGCCGCTGCTCACGGCTGGTGCGGCCCTTCTCGCCGAAGCCGCCGAGCCTATCCAGCATCATCACGAGCCGTCCCCGTCGCCGGGATCAGCCAGCCGGATTTTATGCGCAGGCGCGCCTGCGCCCCGCTCTCCAGCACAACTGGATCGGGCTGTTCGAAATGCAAGGTGAGGTCGGGACCGGCGGCCGGCACGAATTCGATGCGCGCCGCGCCGCCCTGGTAGACCGCCCGCTTGACGAGACCGTCGAAGCCCGAGGCATCGGCAGAAATCTCGATATCGGCGGAGCGGCAGCAGAGTCTGGCGGCGGCGCGCGGCCGCTCGCCAGGCCGGCAACGGACCACCAGCTCCCTCCCGAGAACCCGGACCTTGCAATGGCCGCCTTCCTCGCCAGTCAGCACGTCCGCCGGAAGCAGGATGCCTTGCGAAATAAAGGAAGCGACCATTTCGTTTGCCGGCTCATGGTAGAGCTCGCGTGGCGTCGCGAGCTGCGCCAGGCGCCCATGGTCCATCACAGCGATGCGGTCGGCCAGCGCCATCGCCTCGGCCTGATCGTGGGTGATGTAGACGATCGTCGTGCCCGTGCGCTTGTGGAAGGCGGCGAACTCGTCCTCCATCGAGGCCCTCAGATGGACGTCGAGATTGGCGAGCGGCTCGTCGAACAGCACCAGCGACGGCGCGGCGACAAGGCAACGCGCCAGGGCCACGCGCTGGCGCTGGCCGCCGGAAAGATTCGCGGGCCGGCGCTCACCCAGGCCCTGCAAATTGACCAGGGCAAGCGCGTCTTCCACCTTTTGACGCGCAACCGCCTTGTCGAGCCTGGCCACCTTCAGCGAATAGCCGATATTCTCGGCGACGCTCATGTGCGGCCACAGCGCGTAGTTCTGGAAGACGATGCCGACGCGCCGCTTTTCCGGCGCGACGCTGCCGCCGCTGTTCGAAACGACATCGCCGCCGATGCGGATTTCGCCAGAGGTCACTTTCTCGAATCCCGCCACGAGCCGTAGCAACGTCGTCTTGCCGCAGCCGGAAGGCCCGAGCACCGCCAGAAACTCGCCGTCGCCGACATCGATCGAGACGTCCTTGACCGCGTCGAAATCGGCGAAGCTCTTGGTCACATGGTCCAAGGTCAGTCGCGCCATGGCAGAACTCCGCTCGGAAGATGAGGGGCAAGCAGGTTTGTCACCAGCATCAGCATGAAGGTGACCGCGACGGTGATGACGGACATCGCCGCCGCGTAGTTGGAATCGCCGCCCTGCTCGAAGGAGAACATGACAACGCCGATGGTCTCCGAGCCCGACGACCACAGCAGCGCCGAGACGGTGAGTTCGCTGAGCGCCGTCATGAAGATCAAGAGGCCGCCTGCAATCGCCGCCGGTGCGACCAGTGGAAAGACGATGGTGCGCATGCGCGTGAACAGGCCGGCGCCCGCCACCTGTGCGGCCTCTTCCAGCGCCCGGTCGATCTGGTGATAGCCGCTGATGGTCGGCCGCAGCGCCAGCACAAGGAAGCGGGCGAGATAGGCATAGAGGATGATCCAGACGGTGTTGTAGAGCTGGATGCCGGTCAGCGGGATCGGCCGCAGGAACAACAGCAGCGAAGCGATCGCCAGCACCACGCCGGGCAAGGCATAGGGCAGTTCGACCGACAAATTGAGCAGCCGCACCCAACGCTGCTTGCCCCAGGCGATGAGATAGCCAACCGGCACGGCAACGATAACAGCGAAGAAAGCGGCAGCGATCGACAGCCAGAAACTGTTGAAGAAGGCGCGATTGGCGGCATCATGCTCGAACAGCACGAAACGGTAATTGTCGAGCGTCGCCGTCTTGGCGGTGAGTGCGATGCCGTAGCCCGGCACCAGCGAGGTCAGAACCAGCCCGAACAGCGGCAGGACCAGCACCAGCATGATGAGCAGCCACATGCCGGCCTGGACGATTTGCCGCCAACGGCCGAGTTCGTAGGGTTCGGCCGGCAGCGATGTCGAAGAGATGCGGTAGTCGCGGCGGCGGCTTGTCACCTCCTGGGCGAGGATGCCGGCCATGGCGATGATGCCGATCAGCACGGACAGGAACGCGGTCTCGCCGAGCACCGCCGGACCGCCGCCGGCCAGCTTCTGATAGATGAGCGTCGGCAGCACCAGGTAGTTGGCGGGAATGCCGAGAAAGGCCGGAATGCCGAAATTGCCGACGCAGGAAACGAAGGCAAGTGCGGCCGCCGTCATGATCGAGGGCGTCATCAAGGGCAGCACGATGGTTACCAGTACGGTGAACCAGTTCGCACCGCCGGCACGTGCGGCCTCGACCAGTTCGCGCGGCAGCTTGCGCAGGCCCGCACGCACCAGCAGGAAGACCAGCGGGCCGTATTGGACGCCAAGCAGCAGGATGATGCCCGAGGTCGAATAGAGCGGGTTCTTCGTGCCGAGCGGCGGCGCAGCGCCGAACAGCTTCAGGAACGGACTCGCCGGGCCGAACAATTGCAGCCAGGCCAGCGCCGTCACCTGCGGCGCGATCATCAGCGGCATGACGTAGCAGAGCACCAGGGCGCTTCGGCCACGCATATCGGTCAGCGAGACGAGCACGGCCACCAGCGTTCCCGACAGCACCGCCAGTAGAGTGCCGCCAATGCCGACGACCAGCGTGTGCCAGGTAGCGATCCAGGTGGCCGGACTTCTCAGCCCGGCCTCCACGGCCACGGTCGACAAGACGCCGCCGGGTGCCACGATCTCCTTGATGAGGCACAGCATGGGCAGCAGCGAAAGCAGGACGATGACGACGGCCACCACCGCCGTCAGGACCATTTCCTGGCCCCGGCTTTCCCTGATTCGTGCCGACATGATTGATTTCCTGGGATCGGTCGATCGATACGATCACGTTTCGCCGGAACTGGCGAGATGCCGTCGAGACGGCATCTCGCCCTGACTGTCGGCTCAGCCGCCGAACAGTTCCGAGAACTTTGCTTTGTCGGCGTCGGTCTTGGCGACGATCGCCTTGGTATCGAACGGCATCACCTTGACCTTCACGCCTTCCGGCAGCCAGTCGGGACGGCCGACCGAGGCGCGTGCCGGCAGGTAGCCCATGGACAGCGCCAGCTTCTGGCCTTGATCGGACAGAATGAAATCGACGAACTTCTTGGCGCCATCGACGTTCTTGGCAGTTTTCATGATGGCGACCGGCTCGGTCACCGCAGGCACGCCTTCGCTGGGGAACACGAACTCAACCGGCGAGCCCTTCTTCTTGGCGTTCATCGCCATGAAATCGACCAGGATGCCATACGGCTTCTCGCCCGATGCCACCGACTTCAGCACCGCGCCATTGCCGCGCACGCTGACGGTGTTGTTGGTCTTCAGCTTCTGGAAGAAATCCCAGCCATAGTTGGTATCGCCGGCGAAGCCCGAAAGCAGGTAGGCGGCGGCACCTGAATAGAGCGGGCTCGGCATGACCACGCCATCGGCATAGGCAGGCTTGGCGAGGTCCGCCCAATGCTGCGGCTTTTCGGCGGCGGCGGTGTTGTAGACGATGCCGGTGGTGATCAGCTTGCTGCCGAAATAGGTCTTGCCGGCGTCATAGGCATCCGCGTCAATGCCGTCGAGCTTGGCCTCGGGATAGGCCATCAGCCGGTCGTCCTTCTTCAACAATTCCATTGAGACCGCGTCGGCGATCAGCAGTACGTCGGGCTGCGGGCTGCCTGCGGCGAACTCGGCCGCCATCTTGGTCAGGATGTCGCTGGTTCCGGAGCGATAGATGGTGACGTCGATGCCGGGCTGCGCCTTCTTGAAGGCGTCCACGGTCTTGGCCGCGTCGGCTTCCGGCTGGGATGTGTAGAGCGTCAGTGTTTCGGCACTTGCCGCGCCGGCAAACAAAGTTGCCGCGAGCGTCAGCTGGCTGGCCAGCAGCTTGATGAATAGCGTCTTCATGAGACCTCCTGTCCTGTCTTATTCGACCGGTCCGGCCCTGGCCGGTTCCCCGTCGCCTCCTCCTGCACGGCGCATATGACTGGTGGATGACACCGCGCGCCGACGCTTGGATCAAGATCAAATCAGGGCCGCCTTCTCGGACGAGAAGCGCGGCAACGCCAACAGTCGCGAGCAGGAAACCGTGGAACCACCGTTCCACGATCCTCATTCGCGGTGGCCTTGGGTAAGGCTCAGTCGGGATGAAATGCGGGTGGGCGGGCAGCAGGTAAAGCGGCGCGGAGATCGAGGCTAGACCAGCATGCCCATCGGGTTTTCGATCAGCTTCTTGAAGACGACCAGCAGTTCCGCCCCTAGCGCTCCGTCGAC
>NZ_ML703291.1 GCF_008520305.1 Mesorhizobium sp. SARCC-RB16n
AACTCCCAAAACGTCATATGCGATTCCCCTGCCCTCAAGGGGGAGATGCCCGGCGGGGCAGAGAGGGGCGCCTAGCACCATGCTTTCGTCCCCTCAGCCCACGGCCCTCGCCAGCTACCTCAAGATGCCGCATGCCGAGAAGGGGCTGGCCGTCGGCCTGTTCGGCGGTTCGTTCAACCCACCGCATGCCGGCCACGCCCTGGTTGCCGAAATCGCTTTGCGGCGCCTGGCGCTCGACCAGCTGTGGTGGATGGTAACCCCGGGCAATCCGCTGAAGAATACCAGGGAATTGGCGCCGCTGGTCGAGCGGCTGCAGCTGTCGGAGCGGATCGCCAAGAACCCGAAGATCAAGGTCACCGCCTTCGAGGCGGCACACAATGTGCGCTACACCGCCGACACGCTGGCTCTGGTCAAGGCGCGCAATCCCGGCGTCGACTTCGTCTGGATCATGGGCGCCGACTCCTTGCGTGATTTCCATCGCTGGCAGCGCTGGCGCGAGATCGTCATGACCTTCCCGATCGCGGTCATCGACCGTCCGGGCGCGACGCTGTCGTTTCTGTCATCGGTTGTCGCCAAGACTTTCGATTACGCCCGCATCGACGAAGGGGATGCGCCGAGGCTTGCACGGATGAGAGCGCCGGCCTGGACTTTCATCCACGGCCCGCGTTCCTCGCTGTCGTCGAGCGCGATCCGCGAGATGGCGAAGGGATAAGGCCTCTCCGCAGCGGGAAGAGCCAGCGTTTCGGCCGCCCGACATGTCGTTTTTACAGCGGTGTTTTCCCAGCCAATCAGCGATGCTGGCCGGACATGGCAATTCAAACCAAGACCCAATTTGCAGTCGATCCTGAACAGGGCAGTGCCCCCACGCCGCTGATCGCGATTGCCAGCGTCATCGTGTCGATGGCGCTGATTGCCATCGGCAACGGGCTGATGTTCGCCTACATACCCGTCCGGCTCGGTGCGGAGGGGTTCGATCCGACCTGGGCCGGGCTGATCGTCACCGGCCTGTCGGCCGGCGGTCTTGCCGGCTGCATCCTGACCGGGCCGCTGGTGCGCAGGGTCGGCCACGCACGCGCCTTCATGGTGCTATCGGCGCTGATCGCGCTCTCCAATGCCGCCATCGGCGCCGGGCCGCACCCGCTGCTGTGGATCGGAGCGCGCGCGCTTTACGGCTTTGCCATATGCGGCCTGTTCATCGTCGCCCAGAGCTGGCTGAACGATGCCGTGGCCAACGCCATACGCGGCCGGGTGATGGCCTTCTTTTATGTCGCCTATGTCGCCGGGCTCGGCGTCGGCTACGCGACGCTGGCGCTGATCGATATCAAGACAGCGGATGCACCACTGATCGGCATCGTCTTCACCGCCTTGTCGATCCTTCCTGTCGGCTTGACACGTCTGGCGCAGCCACCGGCGCCGCAAGCGGCCTCGGTGGCACTGCGCCGGGCCTGGCGAATTTCGCCCGTCGGCGTCGCCGGCATGCTGGCGGTCGGCGGCCTGTCGATGTCGATTTCCGGTTTCGCGCCGATCCATGCCACGGCCAAGGGCTACAGCCAGGCCGATGTGGCGCTGCTGCTTTCGGTGATGCCGCTCGGCACGCTGATCCTGCAGCTTCCGTTGGGCTGGATCTCCGACCGGACCGATCGCCGCTACGTGCTGATCGGGGCATCCGCGCTGGCCGCGGCGGCAGGCATGTTGGCGCTCGGTTTCGATGGTGGCGCGCTGCCGGCGCTGCTGGTGATCTATGTGTTGTGGGACGGTGCTTCGGAATCGATCTACTCGCTGTCCAGCGCGCATGCCGCCGACCGCGCCGGCAAGGATGACATGGTGGCGCTATCCAGCTCGCTGCTGTTTGCCTGGTCGCTGGCGGGCTTCATCGTGCCCGGGATCGTGACGGCGCTCTCCGCCGCCTTCGGCACGCAGGCTTTCATCTATGTGGCTGTTGTCATTGCCTGCGCCTTCTGTCTGTTCGCGCTGTTGCGCGTGTTCATGAGGCAGTCCGTGCCGCCCACTGAAACTGGCAGCTTTGCACCGATGACGGCGCAGGCGCCGCTGCCGGTGGAACTCGCCTATGCGCCGGACGATGTCCGTCACAGGGACGACTGATTATTGTTTGCGGGCCTCGGGCGGTGGCGCTTCCGGGGGTGGCAGCGGGATGGAGATGCCCTCGCTGTCGAAGGCCTGCTTGGCGCGCTTGGACATGTCGATCTGGGTTGCGAAATAGTCCGCCGCCGCGGTCCAGTAGCGCAAGGTGAGCGACACGGTCGTATCCCCGAGTGCGGCCACGAAGGCGATCGGCGCCGGTTCGCGGCGGATGCGTTTCTCGGCGCCGGCAATGGCAAGCAACGTCTTCTGCGCGCCGTCTATGTCGTTCCAGGAGCCGATGCTGAGCGTGATGTCGGTGCGGCGCACGCCGTTGCGAGTGAAATTGCGTACCGGCTGGTTCCACAGCGTCGAATTGGGCGCCAGTATGTAGACGCCGTCAGCGGTCCTGAGCTTGGTGGCGAAAAGGCCGATTTCCTCGATCGAACCGGCAATGGCGCCGACCTCGACGGATTCGCCGATGCGGAATGGCCGCAGCGCGAGCAGCATGATGCCGGCGGCGATGTTCTGCAGCGTGCCTTGCAGGGCAAGGCCGATGGCCAGGCCGATGGCACCGATCGCCGCGATGATCGATGCGGTCTGCACGCCGAACTGGCCGAGCACCATGATGACCACGAGGATCAGGATGGCGTAGCGCACGATCTTAGAAAAGAAATGCCGCAGCGTCGCGTCGAAACCGTGGATATGGCCGAGGCCAGCCGAGATCGAGCGCTCGGCGAGGTTGGCAACGATATAGCCGACCACCAAGAGTATGACGGCGCCGATGGCGGAGAAGGAATAGGAGACGACCAGCGTACTCAGCTCCGCGAGGCCGGCCTGGACGGTGAGAAGGGTGTTTTGGGGGTCGATCGGCATGGCGGGATTCCGGTTGGTCGGTCAGCCGATAACCGCTGCAGGGCGCCTGGGTTCCGATGTTTTTGCGTCTCGCGTGGAACAATATGCCAGTCGGCGAGTTCGCGTGAGTTGGGGCTCCGTCTTGAAACTGCAACGGAACTCTGCCTATCTAAGTGGTGTCACCTGCTTTCAGGGGTGATTTGGTTGTTCTTGCTGCGAAAGGAAATACACTGAGAACAGCACTGCGGAAGAAGGCCGATATCGTGCCTTCGCCGGCCAGGATCAGCGTAGACGACGCCGTGTCCCGTGCCATCAAGACAGTCCTTGCCAGTCTGGAAGACTCCAAGGCCGAAAATATTGTCTCAATCGACATTCAGGGGAAATCGAGCCTCGGCGACTACATGGTCGTCGCGTCGGGTCGATCGCACCGTCATGTCGCGGCTGTCGCCGATCATCTCCTCAAGGCGCTCAAGGATGCCGGCCTCGGCACGGCGCGCGTCGAGGGACTGTCAGGCGCCGACTGGGTCCTGATCGATTCTGGCGATATCATCGTCCATGTCTTCCGCCCCGAAGTCCGCGAATTCTACAATCTCGAAAAGATGTGGCAGGCGCCGGACCTCGAGGAAGAGACCCTCCACTAAGCCGATATTGTTTCGATGCATGTCGTGCCCAGAACCGGTTCCCGCTTGGGTGACATGCATTAGCGGCTTATAGAGGCGAGGATGAAGATTTCAGTTCATGCCGTGGGCCGAATGAAAGCCGGCCCCGAGCGGGAGTTGGCCGACCGCTATTTCGAGCGCTTCGCCAAGAGCGGGCCTGCGGTGGGGCTCGAATTCGCCGGGATCACCGAGATCGCCGAGGGCCGCGCGCAGAACGCCGCCGAGCGCCAGCGCGACGAAGGCTTGCGCCTGCAGGCGCAGCTGCAGCCAGGCACGGCCCTCATTCTGCTCGATGAGCGAGGCAAAAGCCTTACCTCCCAGGATTTCGCCGGTCGTATCGGACAGCTGCGCGATGCTGGACGCAAGGCGCTGGTGCTCGCCATAGGTGGCGCCGACGGCCACGATCCGCCACTGCGTGACCAGGCCGAACTGGTGATGTCGTTCGGGGCGCTCACCTGGCCGCATCAGCTGGTGCGCGTGATGCTGGGCGAACAACTCTACAGGGTGGCGACGATCCTGTCGGGCCATCCCTATCACAGATCCTGAATGCCGCCGGGTCGCACCGAATTTAGCCCCAATGCCGCGTAAAATTCACCGTGGGGCTGCTTTTGCTTTGCAAGGCGTTATTGCGAACCCCTTTGGGCGACAGGCGATAACATGGTTGATGATTCGTTAACGAAGCCGCGGATAGAATCGATCGCGAATGTCTGAAGGCTGGAAATCGACGACGGGCTCATCGACGGGGGGCTCCTGGCGCGCGCGCTGCGGCATCGCGGCGGCGGTGGTGCTCCTGTCGCTCCATGCGGTGCGGGCCGAAAACACACTCGACAGGGCGCCCGATCCGGACCAGAGCCGTGCCGAATACGAGCAGGTTTCCAAGGAAATAACGCTATCGTCTGAGCGGCTGGCGAAGCTCGCCGCCGATATCGCTGCGGTCAAAAAGGACCACGCCTCGATCACTGCAGCACTGATCCAGTCGGCGATGACCGAGCAGAAGCTCGGCCAGGACATCGAGGATATCGGCGCCAAGCTGGAAGGGCTGAAGGGCCAGCAACAGAAGATCCGCGCCTCGCTGGCGGCGCGGCGCGACGTGCTGGCCGAAGTGCTGGGAGCTCTGCAGCGCATGGGGCTCAATCCGCCGCCGGCGATCCTGGTCAAGCCGGAGGACGCGCTGTCGTCGGTGCGCAGCGCCATCCTGCTCGGCGCTGTGGTGCCGGAACTGCGCCAGCAGACCGACAGCCTGTTGGCCGACCTCAAGGAACAAACCCGGGTGACGGCCTCGATCGAGGCCGAACGGGCGCGGCTGACGGCGGCGGTCGGCGACCAGACGGCGGAAAAGAAGCGGCTTGGCATGCTGCTGGAAGCCAAACAGAAGCTCGAAGCCGACACGCGGGCCCAGATGGCGGCCGAGCAGCAGCGTTCCGAGCAATTGGCGGCCAAGGCCAGCAGCCTGAAGGATCTGATCGCCTCGCTCGAAGCGCAGGCCGACAAGACCCGCAAGGCGGCCGACGCCGCCAAGGCAGCCGATGCGGCAAAGGCCGGCGGCACCGAGCCCGGTGGCGACCAGACGGCGTCGCTGCCGGTGCCCGAAGGCAACAGGTTGACCGCGGCGGCGCCTTTCTCGGCGCTGCAAGGACAGATCGCCCTGCCGGTCACCGGCCGCATCAAACTCCGGTTTGGCGCCGACGACGGTAACGGCGCCTTGATGCTTGGGGACATGGTTGCGACACAATCGGGAGCCATCGTTACCGCGCCGGCGGATGGGAATGTGCTTTATGCGGGGCCTTTTCGCTCCTATGGTCAGCTCTTGATCCTCAATGCCGGCGACGGTTATCATGTCGTCTTGGCTGGGATGAGCAGAATCAGCGTCGCGACTGGCCAGTCAGTGCTCGCAGGAGAGCCGGTCGGCGCGATGGGAGAAGCCCGGGTGGCAAGCACCTCGGTTTCGAAGAATGGAAATGCCACGCCGGAGCTCTATGTCGAGTTCCGCAAGGATGGAAAACCCGTCGATCCGGCCCCATGGTGGGCGGACCGTTTTTCTGGAAGGACGTGAAATGATGCGGAAACTGTCGCTTCTGTTTGCCGGTGCGCTGATGGGCGCGTCCGCCATGAGCCTTGTCTATGGCGCACCCGGCTCGGCGGCGAATGCTGCAGGGTCGGAGACCTACAAGCAACTGGCGATCTTCGGCGACATCTTCGAGCGGGTGCGGGCGCAGTATGTGACCCCGCCCGACGACAAGTCGCTGGTCGAGAACGCCATCAACGGCATGTTGTCCTCGCTCGACCCGCATTCCTCCTACATGAACGCCGAGCAGGCGCAGGACATGCGCGTGCAGACCAAGGGCGAGTTCGGCGGCCTCGGCATCGAGGTCACCATGGAGAACGACTTGGTCAAGGTGATCACGCCGATCGACGACACGCCGGCCGCCAAGGCGGGCGTGCTGGCTGGCGACTATATCGCCAAGATCGACGGCGAGGAGGTTCGCGGCCTGACGCTCAACGACGCGGTCGACAAGATGCGTGGCCTGGTCAATACCCCGATCAAGCTGACCATCCTGCGCCAGGGCGCCGACAAGCCGATCGAGCTGACGGTCGTGCGCGACATCATCAAGGTCAAGGCGGTCAAGTTCCGGGTCGAAAACGACATCGGTTACATGAAGATCACTTCCTTCACCGAAAAGACCTATGACGACCTCGAGAATGCCATCGACACCATCAAGAAGCAGGTGCCGGACGACAAGCTCAAGGGCTATGTGCTCGACCTGCGCCTGAACCCGGGCGGCCTGCTCGACCAGGCGGTGAGCGTGTCGGATGCCTTCCTCAAGCGCGGCGAGATCGTCTCGACGCGCGGCCGCGATCCGAAGGACGTCACCCGCTTCGACGCCAAGCCCAAGCAGACCGACGACATCAACGGCAAGCCGATGATCGTGCTCGTCAATGGCGGCTCGGCCAGCGCTTCGGAAATCGTCGCCGGCGCGCTGCAGGATCTGCGCCGCGTCACGGTGGTCGGCACGCAGTCCTTCGGCAAGGGCTCGGTGCAGACCATCATTCCGCTCGGCGAGAATGGCGCGCTCAGGCTGACGACGGCGCTCTATTACACGCCGTCGGGCAAATCGATCCAGGGCAAGGGCATCACGCCCGATATCAAGGTCGACCAGCCGCTGCCGCCGGAACTGCAGGGCAGGGACCTGACCCGCGGCGAATCCGATCTCAAGGGCCATATCAAGGGCGCCGACGAGAGCAAGACCGGTTCCGGCTCGGCCGCCTATGTGCCGCCGGATCCGAAGGACGACCTGCAGCTCATCTATGCCGAGCAGCTGCTGCGCGGCCAGAAGACCGATCCGTCCTTCCCGCCCAATCCGGAAAAGGCCGTGCTCAACCAGTAAGGCCGGCAACCGGTCTGGCCGGTTGAACGAAGCAATGCGATGCTGCCGGGACCGAAAGGTTCCGGCAGTTTGATTCGGGGGGCAGGACCAGGCCTTCAGATACGGCGCCAAGGGGCGCCAGGATTGATGAATTCGTGCATGTCTTCCCGAAGCAGGTCGCCTTCGGACCGTGCACCGGGGACAGGGCTTGGCTGATATCGGCAAGGACATCGAACGCCCGCTTGGACAGACTGTCCGGGCGCCGCGTGCCGCCGGCAAGATCAGCGTAGGCATGGTCGCGGCGAGCGCGGTCGTGCTGGCCGTGGTCGGCGTCTCAGCCGCGATCGCGCTCAGGGAGAAGCCGTTTCGAAAACCGCAGGAAATAGCCGTTTCGACGCCGAAAGTGACTGCGACGGCCGAGCCCGCCGCGTCGCCTCCCTCACTGGCCCCGGCAGCAACGCCAAAGGTGGAGACGCCGGCGAAGTCGGGCGGTCCGCAGATCATTCACGTCCAGACGGAAGAAGGCGATGGCCCTCCCAAGGCGGCAATCGTCATTCGCGATCCGTCGACGGTCGGCCAGAACCTCAAGATCGCGCATATTCCCGACAGGGCGCTGATCGAAACCAGTGAGACCGGGCCCTTGCCGATGCGCTCCGCCGATGGCAGGCGGCCGTTCGACGTCTATGCGCGGCCATGGTCCGGCACGCGCGGCGCACGTGTGGCGATCGTCATCGGCGGGCTCGCGGTTTCACAGACCGGCACCCAGGCGGCCATCGCCAAGCTGCCGGCGGAAGTGACGCTGGCTTTCGCGCCACAGGGCAACAGCATCGGCCGCTGGATGCAGGCCGCGAGGCAGAGCGGTCATGAGATCGTCATGCAGGTGCCGCTCGAGCCGTTCGACTATCCCAACGTCAACCCCGGCCGCAACACGCTGACGGTGGCGGCGACCCCTGAAGAGAATCTCAGGAATCTGCACTGGGCGCTGTCGCGGACGACGAACTATACAGGCGTCATGAATTATATGGGTGCACGTTTTTCCTCCGACGCGGCGGCGATGCAGCCGTTCATGGCCGAGCTTGGCAAAAGGGGCCTCGCCTATATCGACGACGGTTCGTCGGCGCGCAGTCTGGCGCCAGACATGGCTCTGAAGGACGGCGTGCCCTTCGTCGCCGGCGACACGGCTATCGATGCGGTGCAGGATCGCGGTGCCATCCTGAAGAAGCTCGACGGTCTCGAAGCGACCGCGCGTGCCAAGGGTACCGCCGTCGGCATCGGCTCGGCTTTCGACCTGACGGTCGACGCGGTGTCGTCATGGGTGGCCGAGGCCAAGAAGCGCGGCATCGAGATCGTGCCGATTTCAGCAGTGGCTGTTGATCCGCAAAAAGGATAGCCATCGGAAAACGGCTGGGAAGATTGACTGATGGCAAAGACTGGCAAGGTCGACCGCGAAACGCTGCCCTATCGCCCCTGTGTCGGGTTGATGATCCTCAATGGCGAGGGGCTTGTCTGGGTCGGGCATCGCATCGCCGAACCCGACAGCGAGTTCGCCGGCACGACGCAGCTCTGGCAGATGCCGCAAGGCGGCATCGACATGGGCGAGGAGCCACTGCGGGCGGCGGAGCGGGAGCTGTATGAGGAGACCGGCATGCGCAGCGTCTCGCTGCTGGCCGAAGCGCCGGACTGGATCAACTACGATCTGCCGGATCATCTCGTCGGCATAGCCTTCAAGGGCCGGTATCGCGGCCAGACGCAGAAATGGTTCGCGTTCCGCTTCCATGGCGATGCCAGCGAGATCCAGATCAACCCGCCGCCCGGCGGTCACACCGCCGAATTCGACAAATGGTCGTGGCGGCGGATGCAGGACCTTCCCGACCTCATCGTGCCGTTCAAGCGCAAGGTCTATGAAGATGTGGTGGCGGCGTTCAGCTATCTGGCGGGGTAGTCGCTCGCCTCTGGTCGAGATTGCCGCGCCGGTGCGGTGGTCGTATTGAAGGTCGATGCAACGAGGGTCGCCATGAACGACACCGTCAACCGGGCTGCTGCAAAAACCGTCACCAGCGAGGCGGCAGCCGGAGCGATCCTGACCATCGATCTCGGAGCGATCCGCGAAAACTACCGGCGGCTGAAGGCAAGGCTGGGCGGCGTGCGCTGCGCCGGCGTTGTCAAGGCCGATGGCTACGGTCTCGGCGCGAGCCAGGTGGCATCGGCGCTGGCGAGAGAAGGCTGCGACGTCTTTTTCGTCGCGCTGCTGGCCGAAGGCATCGCGCTCCGCAAGGCGATCGGAGCCGGACCTGAGATCTACGTGCTGAACGGACTGCCGCCGGACTCCGAGCCGGAAGCGGTCGCGTCCAATCTCTGCGCGGTCGTCAACAGTGGCGCGCAGTTGAAAGCCTGGCGCGCGGCGGCACATCGCGTTGGCCGAAAACTTCCGGCCGCTATCCAAGTCGATAGCGGCATGTCGCGGCTTGGCATGGCGCCAGCCGAAGTCGAGGCGATGGCCGGTGATGCCGCCGCGTTCGACGGTATCGACGTCAGATATGTGATGAGCCACCTGGCCTGCGCCGACGAGCCGCACCATCCCGCCAATGAGCAGCAGCGGCTGGCCTTTGAGCGGTTGCGCGCCATGCTGCCCGGGGCGCCCGCCTCGCTCGCCAATTCCTCCGGCATCTTTCTCGGGCCGCCATACCATTATGATCTCGCTCGCCCGGGCGCCGCGGTCTACGGCATCAATCCGACGCCTGCTGAGCCCAACCCGATGCTGCCCGTGGTGCGGCTGCAGGCCAAGGTGGCGCAGACGCGTCGCGTCGAAAAAGGCGCCGGCATCGGCTATGGCCATACCTATCACGCGGAAGACCCGATGAGCCTGGCGACGATCTCCTTCGGCTATGCGGATGGCTGGCTGCGCCGGTCCGCCTCGGCCGCCTGGTTCGAGGGGGTGCGCCTGCCCTTCCTCGGACGCGTGTCGATGGATTCGATCATTCTCGACATTTCCGCCCTGCCGCCCGGCAAACTTCGCGAAGGGGATCTCGTCGAACTGCTCGGTTCTTCGCAAGGCGTCGACGACGCCGCCGGCCATGCGGGCACCATCGGCTACGAAATCCTGGCCAGTCTCGGCACGCGCTTCCACCGGCACTATCTCTGCAGTTGAGCGGTTTGGCCGCGCTTGACAAGCGGACGCCTGTCGGCAAGGTTCGGCGCATGAGCAACCTCGCTTATATCAGAACCTTGTTCAGGGTCTGCCCGATCGCGGGATCGTAGCCCCGGCGCGGCCGCCTTTCGGCGTTCGTCCGTACCGGGGCATCCATACATCCACCCATCGCCATCAAGCCGCACCGCTCTCCGCGGCTGTCGGCTTTCATCAGGCCGCCGTTAATCCGGCGGCAAGCGCATTCGTTCGATGCGCCTATCCATGAGGTTTGCCATGCAACATGCAACGGGACTGCGTCCATCAGCCCAGATTCTAATCAGCGACACCGACCATGACAGGTTGACCGGTCTGGCCAGGACCGTGCTCGACCGCGCGCCCGAGACGGCCGAAGACCTGCTCGCGGAATTGGACCGGGCGGTGATTGCTGAAGCGGCGGCAATTCCGGCCGGCGTGGTGCGAATGGGGTCGACAATCACGGTTCGCGGTGAAGGCGGTGACGTCAAGCGCATCACGCTGGTCTATCCAGGCGACGCCGACATTGCCGAAAACCGGATCTCGGTACTGACGCCGATGGGAACGGCGCTTGTCGGCGTCAGCATCGGGCAGGTGGTGTGCTGGAGCGGCCGCGGCGGCCACAAACTGTCGGTGACCGTGGAGGCCGTCGACATGCCCGCCGACGGCGAGCACTGATCGTGGAGGCGGTGATGAAAAACGGGAGCTGCCGGCTGACGACGAAGGATTTCGCCGTCCTGGAAGTGATGCTCGAGCGCCGACGGGCCTTCGCGGATCCGATGGTCCGGATGATCGAAGAGAAGCTTTCCAATGCCGGCGTCGTGCCCATCGAGTCGGTCGAACCCGATATCGTGACGCTGAACAGCCGGGTGGTGTTTTGCGTCGATGCCGGTGCGGCTGAGACGCGCACCCTCGTGCAGAACGAAGTGCGCGGACCGGTCGGCTCCAGCCTGTCGGTGGCAACCAGGCGCGGCCTGTGCATGCTCGGCATGGCGCAAGGCCAGACGGCCTCGCTCGAGCATCCCGACGGCAGGCGCGAATCGATCCGGATCAAGGCGGTGCTCTATCAGCCGGAGGCCGCGCGGCGGGCAGCCGAGGAAAGAGCGGCCGCTGGTGGACGGCGGCCGCACGGGCTGACCCTCGTCTACAGCGCCGACACTTCTATCCAGCCTCTTGGCGAGACGGCAGGAATGCGGCAGACAGAGAGAGACGACGACCCCGGTCCGTCGGCGGCGTGAAGAGCCACGGCGCACGGTTGCGAAGATCAGAATCGATTTTCGCCGGCGATCGTGTGCAAATCGCAGGTGCAGCCGTGTCCATCGGCATGAAGGACATGGCGTAAGGAGTGAATGATGAAGATCATGGTGCTGGGCGGCGGCGTCATCGGGGTGACCACGGCCTATTATCTCGCCGAGGCCGGCCATGAGGTGACGGTGGTCGATCGCCAGAAAGGCCCGGCGCTGGAAACCAGTTTCGCCAATGCCGGCGAGATCTCACCCGGCTATGCCTCGCCCTGGGCCGGACCCGGCATTCCGCTCAAGGCGATCAAATGGTTGTTGATGAAGCATGGCCCGCTGGTGGTGCGCCCGGCCTTCGACCCGCATATGTGGACCTGGCTGGTCAAGATGCTGCGCAACTGCACCGCCGAGCGCTATGCCGTCAACAAA
The DNA here is from genome assembly GCF_008520305.1 of Mesorhizobium sp. SARCC-RB16n. Classification (GTDB taxonomy): domain Bacteria; phylum Pseudomonadota; class Alphaproteobacteria; order Rhizobiales; family Rhizobiaceae; genus Mesorhizobium. The sequence continues at coordinate 11,786 of NZ_ML703291.1, forward strand.
TCACGCATGGTGCCGCTGGCCGAATACAGCCGCGATACGCTCAAGGCACTGCGCGAAGCGACTGGCATCAGCTATGATGAGCGGACCCAGGGCACGCTGCAGCTGTTCCGCACGCAAAAGCAGCTCGACGGCACATCAGGCGATGTCGAGGTGTTGAAGAAGTATGGCGTTCCCTACGAGATACTTGACCAGGACGGTTGTATCGGGGCGGAGCCGGCTTTGGCCGGCGTGCGCGAGAAGTTCGTCGGCGGGCTGAGGCTGCCGCATGACGAGACCGGCGACTGCAAGATGTTCACCGACAAACTGGCCGAGCTCTGCGTGGCGCGCGGTGTGAAGTTCGAATACGACATGACCATCTGGCGCGTCATCCGCAGCCGCAACCGCATCGCCAATCTCAGCACAAGCAAGGGTTTCAAGGTCGCCGATGCCTATGTGATGGCGCTGGGCAGCTACTCGGCGGGCTTCATGCGCCGGATGAAGCGGTCTATCCCCGTCTATCCGGTCAAGGGCTATTCGATCACGGTGCCGATCAAGGATGCCGCCCTGGCGCCGGTGTCGACGGTGATGGACGAGACCTACAAGGTCGCGATCACCCGGCTCGGCGACCGCATCCGCGTCGGCGGCACGGCCGAGATTTCCGGCTTCGACCTCAGGCTGCACGAATCGCGGCGCCGCACCCTGGAACACTCGATCGGCGATCTCTTTCCGGGCGCCGGCGCCATGCGCGAGGCGACCTTCTGGTGCGGGCTGCGGCCGATGACGCCGGATGGACCGCCGCTCATCGGCCGCACCGAACTTTCCAACCTCTTTCTCAACACCGGCCATGGCACGCTCGGCTGGACCATGGCCTGCGGCTCGGCCAAGGTGCTGTCCGACATCATCTCGAACCGGGTGCCGGATATCGATGTCCGCGCGCTGGCGCAGGAGCGCTATTTGAAATAGCCGCCCGCGCGTCTGGCCGACGCGCTTTGTTCTTTGCTTCGATACATGTCGCTGCCCAAAACCGGGCTCGCTTTTGGGCGACATGCATCAGAACGCCTGCCTGACCCACGCCTCGTCGAACAGCAGCCGGTAGGCCCACGGGATCGTCACATCAGTGGAAACCGGGTTCGAGTGGGCGAGGTAGTCGTCATAGACGGGCTTCATCCTGGCGTAGAAGGCGGGGTCGAGCACCACCATACCGTTCTCCGAATCGTGGAAGAAGCTGCGGTTGTTGAGGTTGACCGATGAAATGGCGACCAGCCTTTCGTCAATCATCATGATCTTGGAATGCAGCACCACGTCAGGCGCCTTGAATTCGCGGATGTCTATGCGGTCGCCATATTTCTCGACGAACAGCTTGTTGAGCGCGGTGAGGAACCTGCCGCCGATATCGCCCTTGAGGTCGATGCGGCCGACGATGTCGATCTTGACGCCACGGGCCAGCGCCCGATCGAAGGCCCGGGCGAGACTGGGGGTCAGATTGAGGTAAGGGTTGACGATCTGGATATGGTGCTGGGCGGCGTCGACGAGCTCGACGAAATAGGCCTCCAGCGCATGGTCATCCTCATAGGGCACCGAAATGAAATGCCGGGCATTGCCACGGGGATGGCCGCCGGCGCGGACCGGAACGGAGAAGGGCCGCGCCAGGTTGGTGTCGGCGTCGCGCAGCCATATCGTCGACAGATGCGCGGCGAGCGCCTCGACCGCCGCCCGGTCGGCGAACTCGATGTCGAAGTCGCTCCAGTTCGAATAATAGTTCAGCGAAAAGCCGTCGGTCTTGCCGTATTGCTCGAGGTCCGGGTAGCGCGACAGATCGATCGGCTGGTGGAAAAGGAAACCGTCATGGATGTTGCGGCCACCGATGATGACGCGCGAGCGCGCGGGGTCCTGCGCCAGCGTCGCCAGCATCTTGACATGATGGACCTTGTGCAGTTGTGAAAGCTGCTCGTCGATCGGCGCGCCATGGTCCGCCCGCCAGCGGTATTCCTGCAGCTCGACATTGGGGAACTCGGCCGCCAGCCGGTGCAGCATGGCGTCGTCCTTGTCGCGCTCCAGCACGTCGGTGACCATGATACGCACCTTGGTGCCAAGCGCTGCATGGTGACGGATCAGCCGTTCGATGATGCGCCCGGAAAAGTCCGCCTTGAATTCGAGCGATGACAGATAGATCAGCTTCAGCCTTGGCGCCTTCGAGAAATCGAGCGGCAATTCCGGATCGCCCTTGTCTATTGCCGCATCGGGCAGCGGCGCGCCCATCAGCGCCTCGACCTTGGCGTTGAAGCCGTCGCGCGACTTGCGCAGCAGCCTGGGCTCGCCGATCGGCATGGCGCAGGTCTGCGACAGCCAGCGGCTGGCATAGAAGGCGCGCTGGAGTGCGTCGAGGCCGGCGGCGGGCACCGGGCAGCGCTGGTAGCGGCTGTCCAAGCTGGCAAGCGCCGGGTCGGCGGTCTCTTCGCGCCGGATGGTGAGCGGCGCGCCGGTGGGCGCAAGGCTGGAGCGGATCCTTGCCGTGCACCGGTTCAGGCTGTCGCCGGGGAACAGGCTGACTGTGTCGTCCTCGCCGGACAGGCGAAAGCGGAATGCCGCGCCAGCGGCAATGGTGCGTGAGGTTCCGGCGGCGCGGATCGCCAATGCGCCGTCGCAACTGCCCTCGATATCGGCCGGCTGCCTGCCTGCCTGCCGCACGACGATCTCGGTGCTGCGTGCCTGCAAGCCGGAGAAATCGAAAATCTTGGGTGCCGAGAGCCGCGCCGCCGCATCGACGTAGAGCGTCTGTCGCGACACCCGCCAGCGGCCGTCGAAATGGCCGTCGCCGCCGCTGCTGCCGGCGGGCTGCACACGCGCACTGGCGACCGGTCCGGCCAGTTGCAGTAGCGTCGAATATGTCGCCTGGAAGTCGCGGTTCTGGACATCGCGGCGGTTGCGACCGAACGGGCCGGTGCCGTTGGCACGGTCCATGGCGCCGAGCTGGTTGTTGGCGAGCAGCGCCAGGAACCGTCTTTCGTAGTCGCTGTCGCCGGCATTGCCGAAGAACTGCGCCGCCGCGACCCGCGGCCCGGGCGTGACCGCCGACAGGGAGGGCCGCGCGCAAGCCTCCTGTCCCGCCAGGAGGTCGCAGGCATCGCGGCCCGCACCGGCACAACCGGCAAGGGCGACAAGCCCGAACAGGGCGAGGATGATGGCCGTGCGGCTATTCACCCGGCGGCTCCGACCTTCACGGCACTCAGCTGCGCCGGATCGCGCGGCGGCATGAAACCTTGCGGAAAAACCTTGCAGATAGGAATAGCGAAGGTGGCGATCAGCAGTTCCGCCTCGCTGCGCATCTTGCGGGGCGCCGTCTTGTCGTCGCGGATTGCCGTCGCCGAGGCGACAAGGGCGCCGTCGCAGTCGCAATGGTTGCGGCGGGCGATGTAGCAGGCGTCATGGGTTCGGCAAACGGCGTCGAGGCGGTCGACCGGCCGGGCCGACAGATCGCCGGTGCGGGTGCCGGGACCGCAGTAATTGCCGATGACGAAAGGCGAGGCGCGCGCCATGGCGTAGCGGATCGGTTTGGGCAATTCGGCTTCCGGCACTTTTGTCCATGGGTTGGCGCATGCGGAGACGAACAGCAGGGTCAGGATGGCAAGAACGGCTCGCATGTCTATCCGCGCCAGCTTTCTGAAAGATTTCCCCACCCGGCGCGCCCACTCCATGGCCGGCGACCGGTGATGCCACACTGGCTGGTTTTGTGGCAAGGAAAAGGCTGCGTGTTGGGGGGCCTCGCCGTGTTTTTGCCGTGACGGCGCTTCTACAGGAAGAGGCCCCGCTCCCGCTCAACCGCTTTGGTAATGAAGCTGGCGACGATCTGGACGCGACGCAGCGGCCTGACCGATTCGTGATAGACCAGCCAATAGGCGCGACGGATTGGCGCGACCATATCGACGGCCACCAATTCCGGCATGGAGCGGGCGACGAAGGTGTGCAGGATGCCGATGCCGGCGCCCGAGCGTACGGCTTCGGCCTGGCCGAGCGCCGAGGAGATGGCGAAGCTGGTGCGCCAGTCCGCGCTGAATTCCGCGGCGTAGTCGAGTGAAGGACTGACTATGAGGTCCGGCACATAGCCGATGAGGGTGTGCTGGCCGAGTTCGGCGGCGGTTTTGGGCAGGCCATTGGCTTCGGCGTAGGCGCACGACGCGAACAGGCCGAGCGAATAGTCGACCAGCTTTCCCGCCACCAGCCGGCCTTCGGTCGGCCGCTCGACGGTGATCGCGATATCGGCTTCGCGCCGGGATAGGGAGAAGGAGCGCGGCACCGGCACGAGCTGGATGGTGAGTTCGCGGTGAAGGGCGGTGAGTTCGCCCAGGCGCTTTGCCAGGAAGGCAACGCCGAAGCCATCGGGTGCGCCGATGCGCACGGTTCCGGACACGTCATCTCCTTCGCCTGATATGGTCGAGCGGGCGGCGATCATGTCGCCCTCCATGCGCTCGGCGATGTCGAGGAAGCGCTCCCCGGCCGGCGTCAGCTCGCTGCCGGTGGTCAGCCGGCGGAAGAGTTTCGTCCTCAGGGCTTCCTCGAGGGCCGCGATGCGGCGCGAGACGGTGGCATGGTTGAGCTCCAGCCGCCGCGCGGCGCCAAGGATCTGGCCGGCGCGCGCCACTGCGAGGAAGATGCGGACGTCATCCCAGTTCATGGGGAGGCTCCGGATGACATTCGTCAACGCCGCGTTATGTGGCGCGCGAGTGAACTCAACTTAACAATTCCAGCGAGAGGTGAGCATACCCTATCATTTGCGGCAATTGATGCACAGACCTCGGTCGTTATCTATTTTTCGCACAACGGTTGCGTTCTCCCTCGCGTTGCCTTCGCCGCCGCAAAGGCGGACAATGCCGCCATCACAAACAAAGGGAGAGAAATCATGATCGACTACGGTCATTTCATCGGCGGCAAGCGTGTCGCCGGCACCAGCGGCCGCAAGCAGGACGTCATGCAGCCGATGGACGGCACCGTGCGGGGCACGGTGGCGCTGGCCTCGCAGGCGGAACTGCGCGCGGCGGTCGAGAACGCCAAGGCGGCGCAGCCGAAGTGGGCGGCCACCAACCCGCAGCGCCGCGTGCGCGTGCTGATGAAGTTTCTCGAACTGGTCGCCCGCGACTATGATGAACTGGCCGAAATCCTGGCGCGCGAACATGGCAAGACCATCGCCGACGCCAAGGGCGACATCCAGCGCGGCCTCGAAGTGGTCGAAGTCTGCATCGGCGCCCCGCATATGATGAAGGGCGAGTTCACCGATGGTGCCGGCCCCGGCATCGACGCCTATTCGATGCGCCAGCCGCTTGGCGTCGTCGCCGGCATCACGCCGTTCAACTTCCCGGCGATGATCCCGCTGTGGAAGATTGCCCCGGCGCTGGCCTGCGGCAACGCCTTCATTCTGAAGCCTTCCGAGCGCGATCCGGGCGTGCCGATGCGCATCGCCGAACTGTTCCTGGAGGCCGGTCTGCCGGCCGGCATCCTCAACGTCGTCAATGGCGACAAGGAGGCGGTCGACGCTATCCTCGACGATCCGGACATCAAGGCCGTCGGCTTTGTCGGCTCGACGCCGATCGCCCAGTACATCTATGCGCGCGGCTGTGCGGCCGGCAAGCGTGTGCAGTGCTTCGGCGGCGCCAAGAACCACATGATCATCATGCCCGACGCCGACATGGACCAGACCGTCGACGCGCTGATCGGCGCCGGCTACGGCTCGGCCGGTGAACGCTGCATGGCGATCTCGGTGGCGGTCCCCGTCGGCAACGACACCGCCAACCGGCTGATGGAGAAGCTCGTTCCTCGCGTCGAGAGCCTGAAGGTCGGTCCGTCGACGGACTCGGCTGCCGATTTCGGCCCGCTGGTCACCGCCCAGGCGCTGGAGCGCGTCAAGGGCTACGTCGACACCGGCGTCAAGGAAGGCGCCAAGCTGGTCGTCGACGGCCGCGGCTTCAGGATGCAGGGTTATGAGGACGGCTACTATATGGGCGGCTGCCTGTTCGACAATGTCACGCCCGACATGCGCATCTACAAGGAAGAGATTTTTGGGCCGGTGCTGTCCGTGGTGCGGGCGCCGACCTATGAGAATGCCCTCAAGCTCGCCAACGACCATGAGATGGGCAATGGCGTTGCCATCTTCACCCGCGACGGCGACGCGGCGCGCGACTTCGCTAGCCGTGTCCAGGTCGGCATGGTCGGCATCAATGTGCCGATCCCGGTGCCGATCGCCTACTACACCTTCGGCGGCTGGAAGGCATCTTCCTTCGGCGACCTCAACCAGCACGGCCCGGACGCGTTCCGCTTCTACACCAAGACCAAGACGGTGACCTCGCGCTGGCCGTCCGGCATCAAGGACGGTGCCGAGTTCGTCATTCCGACGATGAACTAACCGGACGCTTTCTCTCGTCTGCGCGTCCTCGCCTTCGGCTGCGGGCGCGCTGGCCGGCATCAAGGATAGTGCCGAGTTCGTCATCCCGACGATGAACTAGCCGGACCCTTTTTGTCCGGTCGTCCTCGCCGCAAGGCGGATGAGAAGATCGAGTGAACCTGAGGCCTAAGTCCCCGGACTTGGGCCTTTTGTTTTGCAAACGCTAATGTGATGGAACCGGCGGGGCTCGCGGGACTTAGGGCTGCAATCCTGCCGTGGAGGAGGCGCGGCAGACAACCAGGGCGCCGACGGCGGCCGGTGGCATTGCATCGTCCGGCGCAAGGAGGTGTCAGATGACACGACGTCTTATTGCGACCATGTTCGTTGCGGCGATAGCGATGGGCTCGGGCGCTGCTCAGGCAAATGCGGCCGGGCAATGCGCGGCACGCGCCGATATCGTGAAAGCGCTCGGCGAGAACTTCCACGAAAGCGAAGCCGGGCGTGGCTTGATCAATCCCAATGTGGTCCTCGAAGTGTTCGTTTCCGACCAAGGCAGCTGGACGGTTCTGGCTTCCGACACGAAGGGCCAGAGTTGCATCCTGTCGGTCGGCGAAGGCTGGGACAGCTCAACGATCAAGGCGGCCTTGCCGGGCGCCTGAACTATTTGCCTTTGCAGTCAGCGCGTCGCGGCCACCTCGGCATGGCCGCGCAGCAGCGCCATCAGTTTCTTGGCGTCCTTGGCGGCGCCTTCCTCGTCGCCGTCCAGGATGGAGCGGATCAGCGCAACGTGATGCTCAGCAGATTCCGCCAGTCCGGTGTCGGCCTTGTAGCGGAACCAGAAGCGGCGGCTGTGGGTCTGCAGGGGGGCGGCCAGCCGGGCGGCGAACGGGTTGTCGGCGGCCAGCGCCAGCGCCTCATCGAGCGCCTTGTCGGCCTGGATGAAGGCGAGCACATTGCCTGATATCACTGCTTTCTGCATGGCGAGCGCCGCCTCGTGAAACAGATCGGCGGCCTCGCGGGTGACGAAGCGGGCGGCCGAACGGGCGAGCACCACCTCGACGCCGCGCCGGGCATCGAGCACGCGCAGCCAGTCGCCCGGATGCAGTGGCGCGATCGCAATGCCGGCACGCGGCCGGACATCGAGCAGTCCCTCCCAGGCCAGCCGCTGGATCGCCTCGCGCACCGGCGTGCGGCCGAGCGCCAGCCGCTCGATCAAGGAACCCTCGGTGACAAAACTCGCCGGGGCCAGTTCGAGCGTCACGATCATATGTTCGAGGACACGGTAGGCCTTGGTCGCGGCAGGCTCGGATACGGTGCTTGCTTCTATGGATATCAAAGGCGGCCTCCTGATATATTTAGGATATATCATAATGGATTCCGTATTGACAGCGGCTTTCCCTGCAGATATACGTCTGATATATCAGATGGAGAAATAGCCATGTGGACCGGAGTTTTCCCCGCCGTCACGACCAAATTCACCGCCGACGACCGGCTCGATCATGCCGAGATGGAGCGTTGCTTCAGCCTGCAGATGGAAGCCGGCTGCGACGGCATCATCGTCTGCGGCTCGCTCGGCGAGGGGCCGATGCTGTCGCCTGACGAGAAGATCGAGGTGCTGAAGACCGCGCAGAAGGTCGCAGGCAAGAAGCCGGTCCTGCTGACGGTCAACGAGGCCGGCACCCGCGAAGCCGCCGGCATCGCCAAGCGCGCCGCCAAGGAAGGCGCCAACGGCCTAATGGTGGTGCCGAGCCCGATCTACCACACCAACGCGGAAGAGACGGTGGCGGCGCTGCGGGCCGTCGCCGAGGCCGGCGACCTGCCGGTCATGATCTACTCCAACCGGCTCGCCTACCGCGTCGACGTCACCGTCGACCAGATGGAAGAGCTTGCATCGGACAAGCGGTTCGTCGCCATCAAGGAATCCTCCGACGACATCCGCCGCTCGACCGAGATCATCAACCGCCTGGGCAGCCGCTACGACCTGTTCACCGGCGTCGACAATCTCGCCTTCGAGGCGCTGTCGGTGGGTGCCATCGGCTGGGTGGCCGGCCTGGTCACCGCCTTCCCGCGCGAGACCGTCGCCATCTACCAGCTGATGAAGCATGGTCGTCGCGAAGAGGCGCTCGCCATCTACCGCTGGTTCCGGCCGCTGCTCGATCTCGATGTCTCGACCTATCTGGTGCAGAACATCAAGCTTGCCGAAGTGTTCGCCATCAACACCAATGACCGGGTCCGCATGCCGCGCATGCCGCTGTCGGGAGAACGCCGCAAGGCGGTCGAGAAGATCGTCAAGGATGCGCTGGCGGTGCGGCCGACGCTGCCGCAGTTCTGAGGAAAGTTCTCTTCTCCCCGTTCGCGGGGAGAAGATGGCGGCAGCCAGATGAGGGGCAGCGCCCAGGTGACAGGAAATTCCAAGTCGACAGAAGCGGGCCGCCGCCCCGCCCTTCGGGCACCTTCTCCCCGTGAACGGGGAGAAGGGACAGACATCGCCATCATCGGCGGCGGCATCATCGGCATCTGCGTGGCGGCCTTCCTTGCCGAGGCTGGGCTTGACGTCACGGTCTTCGACCGCACCGGCATCTGCGAGGAGACGAGCTCCGGCAACGCCGCCGCCTTTGCCTTTTCCGACGTGCTGCCGCTGGCACACAAGGGCATGATCGGGCAGCTGCCGAAATGGCTCGCCGATCCACTCGGCCCGCTCAGCATCCCGCCCGCCTACCTGCCGAAGCTGCTGCCCTGGCTGATCCGGTTCTGGCGCGCCGGCGCGCCAGCGAAATACGAGGCGAGCCTGACGGCGCAGGCCGGCATGATGAAGCTCGCCGAGGCCGAATGGATGGACCTGCTCGATCGTTCCGGCACGCGGTCGATGCTGCGCGCGGACGGCTCGCTGGAGCTCTACGAAAGCGAGGCGGAATTCCGCGCCTCGCTGTCCGGCTGGGCGGCGCGCGAGCGCTTCGGCATCGGCTTTCGCCATGTCGAGGGCGAGAACCTTGCGGACTTGCAGCCGGGGCTGTCGCCGCGTTTCGTCAAGGGCACCTTCGTGCCTGGATGGAAGACCGTTGCCGATCCAAAACTGCTCGGCAAGGCAGTATGGGCTTACGCGCAGTCCAAGGGCGCCCGCTTCGAGATGGCCCGCATTGACCGGGTCACGGCGGATCAGGAAGGCGCTGTGCTGACGCTGGCCGATGGTTCGACAAGACAAGCCAGGTACATCGTCATTGCCGCGGGCGCCTGGTCGCACCTCCTGGCGCGGCAGCTTGGCGATCGCATTCCGCTGGAGACCGAACGCGGCTACAACACGACGCTGCCGGCGAGCGCCTTCGACGTGAGGCGGCAGCTGATCTTTTCCGGCCATGGCTTCGTCATCACCCCGCTCGAAACAGGCCTGCGCGTCGGCGGTGCAGTGGAACTCGGCGGCATCGAGCGGCCGCCCAATTTCAACAGGTCGAAAGCGCTCTTGCAGAAGGCGCGGAAATTCCTCCCGGGGCTCGATCCCTCGGGCGGGCGCGAATGGATGGGGTTCCGGCCCTCGCTGCCGGATTCGGTGCCCGTCATCGGCAAGGCGACCCGAAGCCGGTCGGTGATCTACGCCTTCGGTCATGGCCATCTCGGCCTGACCCAGGCTGCGGCAACCGGGCGGTTGATCAGGGAATTCGTTCTGGGGCAGACTTCGTCCGTTGATCTGGCCCCCTTCAGCCCACAACGGTTTTGATCTCGAGGAGCGACATGGCCAAGAAATCCTTCTTCTGCATCGACGGCCACACCTGCGGCAATCCGGTGCGGCTGGTCGCCGGCGGCGGGCCGCTGCTGCAGGGCTCGACGATGATGGAACGGCGCGCGCATTTCCTCGCCGAATATGACTGGATCCGCACCGGCCTGATGTTCGAGCCGCGCGGCCATGACGTGATGTCCGGCTCGATCCTCTACCCGCCGACACGCGAGGATTGCGACATCGCCATCCTGTTCATCGAGACGTCCGGTTGCCTGCCCATGTGCGGCCACGGCACCATCGGTACGGTGACGATGGCCATCGAGCACGGTTTGATCAAGCCGAAGACGCCGGGCGTGCTGCGGCTCGACACGCCGGCCGGCCTGGTCATCGCCGAATACAAGCAGGTCGGCGAGTATGTCGAGGAGGTGCGCATCACCAATGTGCCGTCCTTCCTTTATGCCGAAGGCCTGACGGTCGACTGCCCCGGTCTCGGCGAGATCACCGTCGATGTTGCCTATGGCGGCAATTTCTACGCCATTGTCGAACCGCAGGCGAACTATCGCGACATGGCCGATCATTCCGCCGGCGACCTCATCGCCTGGAGCCCGGTGGCGCGGCAGCGGCTCAATGAGAAGTATTCCTTCGTGCATCCGGAGAATCCCGGGATCACAGGGCTGTCGCACATGCTGTGGACCGGCAAGCCGACGGTCGAGGGCGCGGATGCGCGCAACGCCGTCTTCTACGGAGACAAGGCGATAGACCGCTCGCCCTGCGGCACCGGCACCTCGGCACGCATGGCGCAGCTTCACGCCAAGGGCAAGCTCAAGGCCGGCGATGCCTTCGTCCATGAATCGATCATCGGGTCGCTGTTCAAGGGCAAGGTCGAAAGGGAGGTCGCCGTGGCTGGCAAGCCGGCAATCATCCCGTCGATCGGCGGCTGGGCACGCATGACCGGACTGAACACGATCTTCATCGACGACCGCGATCCGTTCGCGCATGGTTTTGTGGTCAAGTAGGAGAATCCTGACCTTGCGGAAAGGAGTGTGACGAAAAAGCGAACCGTGTCAGGAACGCAACGATTCTTCTCATCACCTAATTTTGACGGTGATTTCTTCGAAACGGAGCGCATTATGCGGTTCAATCGTCAAAGACATTGCGTTATGCCAATGGTAGGGTCCGCGATAGTCCAGGGGTTGGGTACGAAAAGGGGCGATCGGGAAGACGTGAGTTGGAAACACGCGCAGCGATCAGAAAAATCACGTTGCAATCCGGCCTCGAAACTTTACGACTAGGGGAAATACGAAAAGGAATGCGTCTGCATGGGCGACATTCCAGGGGAGCCATGTACACATGCAGTACTTTGTCCAGCAGCTTATCAACGGGCTGACGCTGGGATCGATCTATGGGCTGATCGCGATCGGCTACACGATGGTCTACGGCATCATCGGCATGATCAATTTCGCCCATGGCGACATCTTCATGGTGGGCGCCTTCACGGCGCTGATCGTCTTCCTCATCCTCGGCGCGCTGTTTTATTCGGTGCCCGTGGTCATCGCGCTGCTGGTCATGATGATCGTGGCGATGCTGCTCACCAGCCTTTACAACTGGACGATCGAGAAGGTGGCCTACCGGCCGCTGCGCGGTTCGTTCCGGCTGGCGCCGCTGATCACCGCCATCGGCATGTCGATCGCGCTGTCGAACTTCGTCCAGGTGACGCAGGGCCCGCGCAACAAGCCGATCCCGCCGATGGTCAGCCAGGTCTACAACATCAACGGCGTCAGCGTGTCGCTGAAGCAGATCATCATCGTCATCGTCACTGCTTTGCTGCTGGCGCTGTTCTGGTACCTGGTCAACAAGACCTCGCTTGGTCGGGCGCAACGCGCCTGCGAGCAGGACCGCAAGATGGCCGCACTGCTTGGCATCGACGTCGATCGCACCATCTCGATCACCTTCATCATGGGTGCGGCCCTTGCCGCCGTCGCCGGCACGCTGTTCCTGATGTATTACGGCGTCATCGCCTTCTCGGACGGCTTCGTGCCGGGCGTGAAAGCCTTCACGGCCGCGGTGCTTGGCGGCATCGGCTCGCTTCCGGGCGCCGTGCTCGGCGGGCTCCTGATCGGCTTCATCGAGAGCATGTGGTCGGCCTATTTCTCGATCGACTACAAGGACGTCGCGGCGTTCTCGATCCTGGCCATCGTGCTGATCTTCCTGCCTTCCGGCATATTGGGCCGGCCAGAAGTCGAAAAGGTGTGAGATCATGGCCGTGACCGTATCTCGTGCGAGCGACACCGTCGCCAGCCCCATGCAGCGCGCCCTGCGCGAGGGCTTCTATGCCGGCGCCATAGCGCTTGGCCTGTTCGTGCTGTTCATCGGCCTCAAGACCGACCAGAACATGTCCAACGAACTGGTCGTGGTGCAACGCTGGGGCCTGCTTGCCGCGGTCGTGATCGCCACGGCCGTCGGGCGTTTCCTCTATGTCGCCTACGGCCAGCCATTCATGGCTAACCAGAAGATCGCCGATGTCGCCACCGGGCTCATGCCGGCAAGTGTGGCATCCCGCTTCTTCACCCTGCCGACCTTCATCGGAGCAGTCGTCGCCATGGTGCTGCTGTTCGTGTTCAACAGCTCTCTCGCCGGATGGGTTGGGGCAGAACCGGCCGGCTATCTGCAATTCCTGCGTGCCCTGGCGGTCATCTATGTGCTGGCCTGCGCGATCTATTACTTCCGCGCCTTCATCCATGCCAACTTCACCAAATTGGGCATCTCTGCGTTGGTGCTGTACCCGATCCTCGTCGTCGCGGTGCTGTCACTCAACGCCTGGTCGATCACCGGAGGGTTGCAGGGTTCGTTGAAATGGGTCGATAATTTCGGCATCCAGATCCTGATCTATGTGATGCTGGCCTGGGGACTGAACATCGTCGTCGGCCTCGCCGGTCTGCTCGATCTCGGCTACGTCGCTTTTTATGCGCTTGGCGCCTATGCCTATGCGCTTCTCGCCACGCATTTCGGCTTGTCGTTCTGGATATTGTTGCCCGCCGCGGGCGCCATGGCCGCGCTCTGGGGGGTGCTGCTCGGCTTTCCCGTGCTGCGCCTGCGCGGCGACTATCTGGCGATCGTGACGCTCGCCTTCGGCGAGATCATCCGCCTCGTGCTGATCAACTGGCGCGACGTGACCAACGGCTCGGCCGGTATCTCCGGCATCCCGAAAGTCACCTTCTTCGGCCTGATGACCTTCAACGTGTCGGACCCCAACTACATCGCCAAGGTTCTGCACCTCGCGACCTCGAGCGCCTACTACAAGATCTTCCTCTACTACCTGATCCTGGCGCTTTGCATGCTCACCGCCTTCGTCACCATCAGGCTGAGGCGCCTGCCGGTCGGACGTGCCTGGGAAGCGCTGCGCGAGGACGAGATCGCGTGCCGCTCGCTCGGCATCAACACCACCACGACCAAGCTCACCGCCTTTGCCACCGGCGCCATGTTCGGCGGTTTCGCCGGCTCCTTCTTCGCCGCCCGGCAAGGTTTTGTCAGCCCGGAATCCTTCGTCTTCCTGGAATCGGCCATTATCCTGGCCATCGTCGTCCTTGGCGGCATGGGGTCGCTGGTCGGCATCGCCGTTGCCGCGATGGTGATGATCGGCGGTACCGAGGCGCTGCGCGAACTTGACTTCCTCAAGCAGGTCTTCGGACCCGATTTCACACCGGAACTCTACCGCATGCTTCTGTTCGGCATGGCCATGGTGATCGTCATGCTGTGGAAGCCGCGCGGCTTTGTCGGCAGTCGTGAACCAACCGCCTTCCTCAAGGAGCGAAGGGCGGTCTCAAGCTCCTTCACCAAGGAGGGTCACGGCTGATGAACGCGAACGCACAAATGAACGACGCTATCCTGCAAGTCGATCATCTGTCGATGAAGTTCGGCGGCCTGGTCGCTATCGGCGACCTGTCCTTCACCGCCAGGCGCGGCGAAATCACCGCGCTGATCGGCCCCAACGGCGCCGGCAAGACCACAGTGTTCAACTGCATCACCGGCTTCTACAAGCCCTCGGAAGGCATGATCACGCTCAACCGGGCCGACGGTTCCAGCTACCTGTTGGAACGGCTGCCCAACCACGAGATCCCGGCGCGCGCCAAAGTGGCGCGCACCTTCCAGAACATCCGCCTGTTCTCGGGCATGACGCTGCTTGAGAACCTGCTCGTCGCCCAGCACAACAAGCTGATGAAAGCGTCTGGCTATACGATCCTGGGCCTGTTCGGCTTCAGCGGCTACCGCAAGGCCTCGGCCGAATCGGTGGAGCTTGCCAAGCATTGGCTGGAAAAGGCCGATCTCGTCGATCGTGCCGACGATCCGGCCGGCGACTTGCCCTACGGCGCGCAGCGGCGGCTCGAAATCGCGCGCGCCATGTGCACCGGTCCCGAGCTTCTGTGCCTCGACGAACCGGCGGCCGGCCTCAACCCGAAGGAATCGGCGGCTCTCAACGAACTGCTGATGGGGATCAAGCATACGACTGGCACCTCGATCCTCTTGATCGAGCACGACATGTCGGTGGTCATGCAGATTTCCGACCATGTCGTGGTGCTGGAATATGGCCGCAAGATCTCCGACGGCAATCCGCAGTCGGTGCGCACCGACCCTCGTGTCATCGCCGCCTATCTCGGCGTCGACGACGAGGAGGTCGAGACCGTGCTCACCGAAGTCGGCGACGAGGACGTCATCGAACAGCTCGATACCGGTCCCGACTCCGCGCATGGCCCGGGGACATCTTCGTCGTATCTGGCGGGACCGGTGAGCGATACCGTCGGTCACAGTACGGGCGAGCGGGTGACTGTGTCGAAAGGCGCCTCAAAGGCAGCGCAGGTCGACGCTCGCGCCGCCACCGTGGCAAGCAGGCCTGTCGCACCGACACCGGCGCCGGCCAAGCCCGCCGCGAAGAAAGCGGCGCCAAGGAAAACGGCTGCCAAGGCACTTGCCGCGAAGGCCGAGGGCGTTTCGAACCGCCTCGCTGCCCCCCGTGGCGGCAAGGCCGACAATCTGACCCGCATCAAGGGCATCGGTACTGTCAACGAGAAGAAGCTCAACGAACACGGCATCTTCCACTTCGACCAGATTGGTGCCTGGAAGAAGGCCGACGTCGAGGCGGTCGAGGCCTATCTCGCCTTTGACGGACGCATCGCGCGCGAGGAGTGGGTCAAGCAGGCGAGGCTGCTCGGCCAGGGCAAGGACACGGAATTCTCGCGCCGCGTCGATGCAGGCAAGGTGACGACCAGCCATGCTTCAGGCAAGGCCGCGAGCACAGGCAAGCCCGTTCAGGGCAAGCGTGGAGGGGGCAAGTGATGGCCACGACAACGCTGCTCGATATCAAGGGCGTGGAGACCTATTACGGCAACATCCGTGCGCTGAACGGTGTCAACGTCACCGTCAAGCAAGGTGAGATCGTGGCGCTGATCGGCGCCAACGGCGCCGGCAAGTCGACGCTTATGATGACCATCTTCGGCGCTCCACGCGCCCGCACGGGCACCATCACCTTCGCCGGGACCGATATCACCCAGTTGCCGACGCATGAAATCGCACGCATGCGAATTGCCCAGTCACCCGAGGGCCGGCGCATCTTTCCGCGCATGACGGTGATGGAAAACCTGCAGATGGGCGCCAGCCTCGACAACCTCAAATACTATGGCGAGGATGTCGAGAAGGTGTTCACGCTGTTCCCCAGACTGAAGGAGCGCATCGCCCAGCGTGGCGGGACCTTGTCTGGCGGCGAGCAGCAGATGCTGTCGATCGGGCGCGCATTGATGGCGCGGCCGAAACTGCTTCTGCTCGACGAGCCGTCGCTGGGCCTGGCGCCGCTGATCGTCAAGCAGATCTTCGATGCCATCCGCGAGTTGAACCGCACCCAAGGGCTGACCGTGTTCCTAGTCGAGCAGAATGCGTTCGGCGCGCTCAAACTTGCCACGCGCGGCTATGTCATGGTCAACGGCAATGTGATGATGAGCGGCACCGGCAAGGAGCTGCTTGCCAATCCGGAAGTGCGCGCCGCCTATCTCGAAGGCGGACATCACTGAGTTCAGGAGACTTCCCATGCAAGGCATTCTCTACGAGGAACCGTCGATCTGGCAGTTCTTCTTCGTCACCTGCCTGCTCGGCGGCTGGGCGGCCTGGATGACCGGCAAGGCCAGCGCCCAGACATGGCGCAGCTTCATCCAGCTTTTTGCCTATCTGCTCGGGCTCGGTATCGGTATCCGCTTCATCCATCATGCGCTGTTCGACGGCACGATGTTCTCGCTGCATTACTATATCGTCGACACAATCGTGCTGATGATACTGGGCTTCGTCGGCTATCAATACACGCGAACCAACCAGATGGTCACGCAATATAATTGGCTCTACGAAAGAGCTTCGCTTTTGAGCTGGAAACCGAAAGGTTGACGTTCATCATAAACGCCGTTTCGGGGATGAATCGGCGTGACAAGTGCCTGAAAATGGGCAAACTATGCTTTCTGCGATAAGGGTGGGCATCGCATGAAAGCTTCATCCACGCCCACTCCGTTAATGGGAGCGTTTCAATGAAAAAGTCACTATTGTCCGCCGTCGCCCTGACCGCGCTCGTCGCGTTCGGCGGCAATGCGTGGGCTGATGTAATGTTCGGTGTTGCCGGTCCGATCACCGGCCCGAACGCGGCCTTCGGCGCACAGCTGCAGAAGGGCGCCGAAGCGGCCGTCGCCGCGATCAATGCCAAGGGCGGCATCAATGGCGAGCAGATCAAGCTCGAAGTCGGCGACGATGTCTCCGATCCGAAGCAAGGCATCTCGGTCGCCAACAAGTTCGTCGGCGACGGCGTCAAGTTCGTGATCGGCCACTTCAACTCGGGCGTGTCGATCCCGGCCTCGGAAGTCTACGCTGAAAACAACATCGTCGAAATCACACCGGCCGCGACCAATCCGAAGTTCACCGAGCGCGGCCTGTGGAACGTGTTCCGCACCTGCGGACGCGACGACCAGCAGGGCAGCATCGCCGGCGCCTATATCGCCGCGAACTTCAAGGATGCCAAAGTCGCCGTGATCCATGACAAGACCCCTTATGGCCAGGGCCTCGCGGACGAAACCAAGAAGGCGATGAACGCCGCCGGCATCAAGGAAGTGATGTATGAAGGCGTCAATGTCGGCGACAAGGACTTCTCGGCGCTTATCGCCAAGATGAAGGAAGCCGGCGTCACCCTGATCTACTGGGGTGGCCTGCACACCGAAGCCGGCCTGATCATCCGCCAGTCCGCGGACCAGGGCCTCAAGGCACCGATGATGTCGGGTGACGGCATCGTGACGGACGAACTCGCCGCGATCGCGGGCGACGCCGTCGCCGGCACGCTCAACACGTTCGGCCCCGACCCGCGGCTGATCCCGGCCAACAAGGAACTCGTCGAGAAGTTCCGCGCGCAGGGTTTCGAGCCGGAAGCCTACACGCTCTACGCCTATGCCGCCGTGCAGGTGGTCGCAGAGGCGGCCGCTGCCGCCAAGACGAACGACCCGCAGGCCGTTGCCAAGGCAATGCATGAAAACGGCCCGTTCCCCACCGTTCTGGGCGATCTCGCCTATGACGCCAAGGGCGATCCGAAGCTGCCGGGCTACATCATGTACGAATGGAAGAAGAAGGACGACGGGAAGTATTCCTGGTTCCCGAAGTCGTAATTCATTCGGATACGAAACAAACGATGCCCGGCGCGTTGCGCCGGGCATTTTCTTTAGCGCCCTGGCAGCGGTGACCTTCCTGCCAGCTTTCCTTGGTTGGGAAGATCGCATCCAGGATCGAAATTGTCGCCATTGTTCCGTCCGTTCGAACGAATGCGTGCGAGTGTGGGCCGAATAAATGATTTAAATCGGTTTAAATCGGCGTCGATTTTGTTTGCACTGCAGCATTTTCACGTTAATCATTGCCCCGATTTCCCGTCCCTTCCGCTGCTGGAGCCCAGTCCTTGGCCATCACGAAGATCCTCGTCGCCAACCGGTCAGAAATCGCCATCCGCGTCTTTCGCGCGGCCAATGAGCTGGGCCTCAAAACCGTGGCGATCTGGGCCGAGGAAGACAAATACTCCCTGCACCGTTTCAAGGCCGACGAGAGCTATCAGGTCGGGCGCGGCCCGCATCTCAACAAGGACATGGGGCCGATCGAGAGCTATCTGTCGATCGAGGAGGTGATCCGCGTCGCCAGGCTTTCAGGCGCCGACGCCATCCACCCCGGCTACGGGCTGCTGTCGGAAAGCCCCGAATTCGCCGAGGCCTGCGCGCAAGCCGGCATCACCTTCATCGGCCCGAAGCCCGACACGATGCGCCGGCTGGGCAACAAGGTCGCCGCGCGCAATCTCGCCATCGAGGTCGGCGTGCCGGTGGTGCCGGCGACCGATCCGTTGCCGGACGACATGGAGGCGGTCAAGGAACTCGCCAAGACGGTCGGCTATCCGGTCATGCTGAAGGCATCGTGGGGTGGCGGCGGCCGTGGCATGCGCGCCATCCGCTCCGAGGCCGACCTCGCCCGCGAGGTCATGGAAGGCAAGCGCGAGGCGAAAGCCGCTTTCGGCAAGGACGAGGTCTATCTCGAAAAGCTGATCGAGCGCGCCCGCCATGTCGAGGTGCAGGTGCTTGGCGACACGCACGGCAATGCGGTGCACCTGTTCGAACGCGATTGCTCGATCCAGCGCCGCAACCAGAAGGTCGTCGAGCGCGCGCCGGCGCCCTATCTCAGCGAGGACCTGCGCCAGGAGCTTTGCGGCTACGCGCTGAAGATCGCGCGCGAGACCAGCTATATCGGCGCCGGCACAGTCGAATTCCTGCAGGATGCCGATACCGGCAAATTCTACTTCATCGAGGTCAATCCGCGCATCCAGGTCGAGCACACCGTTACCGAGATGGTGACCGGCATCGACATCGTGAAGGCGCAGATCCACATCCTCGATGGCTTCGCCATCGGCACGCCGGAATCGGGCGTGCCGGCGCAGAGGGACATCCGGCTGAACGGCCATGCCTTGCAGTGCCGCATCACCACGGAAGACCCCGAACACAATTTCATTCCGGACTATGGCCGCATCACCGCCTATCGCGGCGCCACCGGCTTCGGCATCCGTCTCGATGGCGGCACGGCCTATTCCGGCGCGGTCATCACCCGTTTCTACGATCCGCTGCTGGAAAAGGTCACGGCCTGGGCGCCGACGCCGGCCGAGACGATCGCGCGCATGAACCGTGCCTTGCGCGAGTTCCGCATCCGCGGCGTCGCCACGAACCTCACTTTCCTCGAAGCGATCATCAATCACCCGAGCTTCGCCGACAATTCCTATACGACGAGGTTCATCGACACGACGCCGGAGCTGTTCCAGCAGGTAAAGCGCCAGGACCGTGCCACCAAGCTCCTCAACTATCTGGCCGATGTCAGCGTCAACGGCCATCCCGAGACGCGCGGCAGGCCGACGCCCAAGGCCGACGCGGCGCCACCGGTGGTGCCCTATCTCAACGGCAATGTGCCGAGCGGCGGCAAGCAGAAGCTCGACGTGCTCGGGCCGGAGAAGTTCGCCGCCTGGATGCGCGAGCAGAAGGAAGTGCTGGTCACCGACACGACGATGCGCGACGGCCACCAGTCGCTGCTCGCCACCCGCGTGCGCACGCATGACATTGCCGGCATCGCCGGCACCTATGCGCGCGCCTTGCCGCAGCTGCTGTCGCTCGAATGCTGGGGCGGCGCCACTTTCGACGTCGCCATGCGCTTCCTCACTGAGGATCCGTGGGAGCGGCTGTCGCTGGTGCGGGAAGCAGCCCCCAACCTGTTGCTGCAGATGCTGCTGCGCGGCGCCAACGGTGTCGGCTACACCAATTATCCCGACAATGTCGTGCAGCATTTCGTCAAGCAGGCAGCAGCGGGCGGCGTCGACCTGTTCCGTGTCTTCGACTGCCTGAACTGGGTCGAGAACATGCGCGTCGCCATGGACGCCGTGGGCGCCGAGGGCAAGCTGATCGAAGCGGCGATGTGCTATACCGGCGACATTCTCGATCCGGCGCGGGCCAAGTACGACCTGAAATATTACGTTGGGCTCGCCAGGGAATTGCAGGCAGCCGGCGCCCATATCATCGCGGTCAAGGACATGGCCGGCCTGTTGAAGCCGTCCGCCGCGCGCGTGCTGTTCAAGGCGCTGCGCGAGGCGACCGACCTGCCGATTCATTTTCACACCCACGACACATCGGGCCTGTCGGCGGCAACCGTGCTGGCGGCGGTGGAAAGCGGCGTCGACGCTATCGACGCGGCGATGGACGCCTTCTCCGGCAACACCTCGCAGCCATGTCTGGGTTCGATCGTCGAAGCGCTGAAGGGCACCGAACGCGATCCGGGCCTCGATCCGCAATGGATCCGCAAAATCTCGTTCTACTGGGAAGCCGTTCGCAACCAGTACGCCGCCTTCGAGAGCGACCTGAAAGGTC
Organism: Mesorhizobium sp. SARCC-RB16n; assembly: GCF_008520305.1. GTDB lineage: Bacteria > Pseudomonadota > Alphaproteobacteria > Rhizobiales > Rhizobiaceae > Mesorhizobium. The sequence goes on from NZ_ML703291.1 coordinate 32,301, forward strand.
CGGCTTCCGAGGTGTACCTGCACGAAATGCCGGGCGGACAGTTCACCAATCTGAAGGAACAAGCCCGTTCGCTGGGGCTGGAGACACGCTGGCACGAGGTGGCGCAGACCTATCATGACGTCAACCTGATGTTCGGCGACATCGTCAAGGTGACGCCGTCCTCGAAGGTCGTCGGCGACATGGCGCTGATGATGGTGAGCCAGGACCTGACCGTTGCCGATGTCGAGAATCCGGCCCGGGACATCGCGTTCCCGGACTCGGTCGTCTCGATGCTGCGCGGCGACCTCGGCCAGTCCCCTGGCGGTTGGCCGCAGGCGCTGCAGAAGAAAGCACTGAAGGGCGACAAGCCGATCACGGCGCGACCCGGCTCGTTGCTGAAGCCGGCTGACCTCGAGAAGAGCCGCAAGGAGATCGAGGACAAGCTCGAGCGCAAGCTGTCGGAATACGAGTTCGCCTCGTGGCTGATGTATCCGAAAGTGTTTTCCGACTTCGTCGCCGCGCAGGAAACCTACGGCCCGGTCAGCGTTCTGCCGACGCCGACCTATTTCTACGGCATGAAATCGGAAGACGAGATTTTCGTCGACATCGAAAAGGGCAAGACGCTGGTCGTGCGCTGCCAGGCGTTCGGCGATGTCGATGACAAGGGCATGGTCACCGTGTTCTTCGAGCTCAACGGCCAGCCGCGGCGTGTGAAGGTGCCCGACCGCGCGCACGGCGCTTCCGCCGCCAAGGCGCGCCGCAAGGCCGAGCCCGGCAACGAGGCGCATATCGGGGCGCCCATGCCGGGTGTGGTTTCGGCGCTCGCGGTCGCCGCCGGCCAGGCGGTCAAGGCCGGCGACGTGCTGCTCTCTATAGAAGCGATGAAGATGGAGACGGCGCTGCACGCCGAGCGTGACGGTACGGTTGCCGAGGTGCTGGTCAAGGCCGGCGACCAGATCGATGCGAAGGATCTGCTGATCGCGTTCAACTGAGAGCTCGCAAGGAACGGGCAGGCTGTCGGCTTCTGTCGGCAGCCCTTGGCGAGCCGTTCGATAACAGCTTGACCCGCCGGCCCCGGTCGGGCATCGAACCGCTGAAATTCGCCGCGGCACGTTCCCCGAGTCGCGGCGCGGAACCGATCTTTGGAGAAAAACATGGCCGACGATATCACCGAGACCAGCCAGACTGTTGCCGCCGGCCAGCTGCGTGCCTTGATCGAGCGCATCGAGCGGCTCGAGGAAGAAAAGAAGACGATTTCCGACGACATCAAGGAAGTGTTCGCCGAGGCCAAGGGCACCGGCTTCGACACCAAAGCAATTCGCACCATCATCCGTCTGCGCAAGAAGGACCAGGCCGAGCGCCAGGAGGAGGATGCCATCCTCGATCTGTACATGGCCGCGCTCGGCATGGTGTAAGAGCCTGTAAGGGCTCAGCAACGGTCTTGACCTGGGTGATGCTGGAGCGGCATCGAACCATGAGCGAATTCGACTTCGGCGGCCGTCGCGCCTCGGAATTCCACCATCGCGGCTTCTGGTCGTTGTTCGCCGAACGGCATCCGGAAGAAAGAGTTCGGCTGGCGAGGCGCGGACCCTGGTTCTGGCAGCGCGGGCTGCCCGACTTCGCATTGGTCCTTTCCATGTATGTCGCGCCGGCGCAGAACCATGTCGGCGTCTTCTTCGGCCGCAACGAGAAGTTCGGCGCCACGCAAAGCTGGTCGCGGCTAAAGCCGTTCCAGCCGGCGATCGAAGACAGGCTGCGGCTGAGGCCGGAACAAAGCTGCGAAGGCCTCGGCATCAATTCGATGTGGCGGGTCAATTGCTTTGCCGAGGACAACTGGCCGGCGATGACCGACTGGCTGGTGACGGAATGCTCGCGTGTCGAACGCGCCGTTGTCGCAGTCCTGCGGAACGCGGCACGGCCGTAAATCTGGTCGCCCGCCCGCTCGCTTATGCAGGAGATTCCGCTTTCAGCCCGGCCGCTGCTCATCACGGCCGATTTCATCCAGATGTTGCTGCAGGGCCAGATTATCGAGCGATGCTATCGGCAGATTTGCCAGCAATGCGATGCGGTTGCTCATCATGCGATAGGTGTCGGCGAAAGCGAGATGCTGCTCGGCGTCCGTGCCGCCGGCCTGGGCAGGATCCGGCACCGCCCAAAGCGCGGTCATCGGATGGCCTGGCCAGACCGGACAGCTTTCATTCGCCGCGCTGTCGCAGACTGTGAAGACGAAGTTCATCTCCGGCGCGCCAGGTCCGGAAAATTCGTCCCAGCTCTTCGAGCGGGCGAACGAGGTGTCGTAGTTCAGGCTCTCCAGCAGCTGAATTGTATAGGGGTTGACGGTGCCTTTCGGTCGTGCGCCCGCGGAATAGGCCTTGAAGCGGCCAGCTCCGATCCGGTTCAAGATGGCTTCACCCATGATCGAGCGGGCCGAGTTGGCGTTGCAGAGAAAGAGAACGTTGTAGACCTGGTCGCTCATGCCGAACCCCTCCATGCTTGCGTTGCGAATAATAGAATACGATATGGGTCACAGTTCTGTGATCGTACAGGTTCGGGCGGCGGATTTCTCCATCATCCGCGTCGATTTTCGCGATGTCCCGCCGTCGATACGGTCGAAACCCCGGTGCTCCACAAGCGAGGCCCGATTGATTGACGACTTTGATCCGGCGGCCGGCGTTTCTGGGAAGACGGGCCGCAAAGCCGGCTTCTTTCGCTCGCGCTGGTGCGGCGAGGTGTCCCTCGACCAGTTGTTCTGGCGGGACATGGTCTTCGTCGCCACCGCCATCAGCATCGCGTCATCGATAACAGCGCTCATCCTGCTCATCCTCAAGATGCCGCTCGCCCTGGTGCTGGCGATACATTTCGCGCCGGTGCCCTACAACATCTTCCTGACATGTGCCGTCTGGCGGACCGCCGAGAAGGCCGGTGGCGCCAAGGCGTCGATGATGATGCTGGGGTCGGCACTCTGGCTGATCGCCACCGTCGTGGCTTGACGAGCCGGGCAGTTGCGCGCTCTGCCAACAAAAAAGGCGGCCGAAGCCGCCTTTTCGTACCGATCGAAAGATCTCAGGCCGCCGGCTCGAATTTCAGCGCCACGCCGTTGATGCAATAGCGCAGGCCGGTCGGCGGCGGGCCGTCCTCGAAGACATGCCCGAGATGGCTGCCGCAGTGAGAGCAGTGGCATTCGGTGCGGACCATGCCGTAGCTGCGGTCGACGGTGTTCTCGACCGAGCCCGGCACCGGATCGTTGAAGCTCGGCCAGCCGGTGCCGCTCTCGAATTTCAGCGTGGACTGGAACAGCGGCTGGTCGCAGCCGGCGCAGGAAAAAGTGCCGGCGCGCTTCTCATAGAGCAGCGCGCAGCTTCCCGGCCGCTCGGTGCCATGGTTGCGCATGACCGCGTATTGTTCCGGGGTCAGCCGGGCGCGCCATTCGGCATCGGAGCGGGTGACGGGGTAAGTGTGGGTGTCCATTTGATCTCCTCAGCCTTGGCGGCTCGTTCTTGGTTGCAACCGGATATTCGCCTGAAGATAGGCGTTTGTTACACATCTGCCCAGTCCCGAGCACTTCGGACATCTCAATGTTTGCGCGACAATTGCCTGGTGGCGCCTTCCAATCCGGCCAGCGTTAGCGGGAACATGCGGCCGCCGAAGATGTCGCGGATCATGGTGATGGAATGCGTAAAGCCCCAATTCTTTTCACTCTCCGGATTCAGCCAGACCGCGTTCGGCCATTGCTGCAGGAGCCGGCCGAGCCAGACGGCTCCTGCCTCGGGGTTCCAGTGTTCCACCGAGCCGCCGGGGTGGGCGATCTCGTAAGGGCTCATCGAGGCATCGCCAACGACGATGACCTTATAGTCGGGGCCATATTTGTGAATGAGGTCGAAGGTCGGGATGGTCTCGGCATGGCGGCGGCGATTGTCCTTCCACACGCCTTCGTAGAGGCAGTTGTGGAAATAGAAATATTCGAGCTGCCGGAATTCGGCGCGGGCGGCCGAAAACAGCTCTTCGACGCTTTTGATGTGATCGTCCATCGAGCCGCCGACATCGAAGAACATAAGGAGCTTCACTGCATTGCGGCGCTCGGGCTGCGTCTGCACATCGAGATAGCCGTGCTCGGCGGTGGCGTGGATGGTGCCGGGCAGGTCGAACTCTTCCTCGGCGCCTTCGCGTACCCAGCGGCGCAGACGCTTCAGCGCGATCTTGATGTTGCGGGTGCCGAGTTCGACGGCATCGTCGAAATTCCTGAACTCGCGCCTGTCCCAGACCTTTACCGCGCGACGGTTGCGGCTTTCGTGCTGGCCAATGCGCACGCCTTCGGGGTTGTAGCCATAGGCGCCAAAGGGCGAGGTGCCGCCGGTACCGATCCATTTCGAGCCGCCCTGGTGGCGGCCTTTCTGTTCCTCGAGCCGCTGCTTCAGCGTCTCCATCAGCTTTTCGAAGCCGCCGAGCGCCTCGACCAGTTTTTTCTCCTCCTCGGTCAGGTGCTTTTCGGCGAGCCGGCGCAGCCATTCCTCGGGAATGACGGCGACATCGATGGCGTCCGCGCCGCACAGCGCCTCGATGCCCTTGAAGACATGCGCGAACACCTGGTCGAAGCGGTCGATGTGGCGTTCGTCCTTCACCAGGGCGGCGCGTGCGAGGTAGTAAAAACCCTCGACGTCGTAGTCGACCAATCCGGCTTCCAGCCCTTCCAGCAGTGACAGATATTCCCTGAGCGAAACGGGAACACGCGCTGCCTTCAATTCGAGGAAGAAGGGGATGAACATGGGCGGCCGTTACCTGTGGCCCTCGATCTTTTCTCGTGCGGCGCTGGCGATGAAGGCAGAGCGCGTCAGGCCGCGGCGGCTGGCCTCCGCATCGATCGCCGCCAGGAGGCCCGCGTCGAGCGACAGGTTGGCTCGAACGGGCCGCCCCGAATCAATCAGCACCGGAATCATGACGGCGGATTCGCCCGCGGCGCTATCGATCTCGTCCGCTCTCAACAGATCAGCCAGCCTGCGCGCCTTGGGCAAGGAAGCGCCCTTTGCCAATCGTGCTTCGACCCATTCACGCACAGCCGATGTCGCATCGGCAATCGCCTCTTCGGGGTTTGCGCCGCCACCATGGCAACCGGGAAGATCAGGAACCCGCACCCCCCAAACATCGTCCGCGCCGTCGAGAATTCCCACATAGTGTGCCATGCGTTCCGTCCTCAAACCGATCCGGCGAGCCGGGCGATCGATCGCGCGACACCAGGCGATTGTTCACGATGCCGCGGCACGATGATCATCACATCAGGCCTTTCCGGATGCTCATATTTCTCATGCTTGCCACCGCCGAGATTTAGCCAGCCATCGCGCAAAAGCCGCGCGACGATCTTGCGTGTGTTGGTCTCGATCAGAGCATCACGTCCTCTGCCTATGCGCAATATATTGCGCACGGATGACTATTTCAATTGCCAACCGTTACAGCAAATCATACTCGATAAAGCCGGTGCGGCGCGCGACGTGGTCGTAGAGCTTGCGCGCGGTGGCGTTGGTTTCGTGCGTCATCCAGTAGACGTTTTTCACCCCGATCTTGCCGGCCTCCTGCTTCACCGCCTCGATGAGCGCCGCGCCAATGCCCTTGCCGCGCACATCCGGGTCGGCGAACAGATCCTGCAGGTAGCAATTGTTTTTCTCCGACCAACCGGAGCGGTGGTAGAGATAATGGGTGAGGCCGACGGCCTTGCCGTCGAGTGTGGCGATAAAACCCTTCGGCTCGAATTCGCCTTCGGTGAACAGCCGCTTCCAGGTGACGGCATAGACCTCTTCCGGCAGTTTGGTTTCATAGAAGGTCAGATAGTCGGTCCACAGGCGGCGCCAGTCGGCGTGGTCGGATTGCGTGAGCGGGCGGACAACAATCTCAGACATTTCATCTCCTCCGAAGGGTTCTGGCCGAAGCTGCCTTGCTGTTCGGCCGGCGGCAACGGTCCACAAGCGGGGAAAGCGCTGCTGCTGTCTTCCTATTGCTGTCTTCTGGCCATGAAGGCCAGACGCTCGAACAAGTGCACGTCCTGCTCGTTTTTGAGCAGCGCACCGTGCAGCTTGGGCAACGCGTTCTTGGCGTCTGCGCGCAAATCCTCGGGTGCGATGTCGTCGGCGACCAGCAGGCGGATCCAGTCGAGCGCCTCGGAGGTCGACGGCTTCTTCTTCAGACCCGGCACGTCACGGATTTCGTAGAATTGGGTGAGCGCCGCGCGCACCAGGTTCTGCTTGATGCCGGGATAGTGGACGTCGACAATCCTGTGCAGCGTATCGACGTCGGGAAAGCGGATGTAGTGGAAGAAGCAGCGGCGCAGGAAGGCGTCCGGCAGTTCCTTCTCATTGTTGGAGGTGATGATGACGATCGGGCGGACGGCAGCGCGGATGGTCTCGCCGGTCTCGTAGACGAAGAACTCCATCCGATCGAGTTCCTGCAGCAGGTCGTTGGGGAACTCGATGTCGGCTTTGTCGATCTCGTCGATCAGAAGCACGACCTTCTTGCCGGCCGCGAACGCCTCCCAAAGCTTGCCGCGCTTGATGTAGTTCTTGATGTCGTTGAACCTGACATCGCCGAGCTGGCTGTCGCGCAGCCGCGACACGGCGTCGTACTCGTAAAGACCCTGCTGCGCCCGCGTCGTCGATTTGACATGCCATTCGATGAGGTCGAGGCCGAGTGCCGCCGCCACCTGCCGGGCAAGTTCCGTCTTGCCGGTGCCGGGCTCGCCCTTGACCAGCAGCGGCCGTTCCAGCGCGATCGCCGCGTTGACCGCCACCATCAGATCCTTGTCGGCGACATAGGCCGCCGTGCCTTCGAAACGCATTTTTGCTCCTCGGTTCGTTCCGGGCGACCGTAAGGAGGCCCTCCGGTCGGCGCAAGGGCGGGTCCTGCAAAGGCGATGATGCCAACCGGCGCGGAAAGAGCGCCGTCTCTCTGGCGCTTGGGCCGCCATCGGCCTATATTGATCGAGGCGGTCTGCGCTTCCCGGCAGGAGACACTTTTCCCCGGGGCCTTAACGATCCTTAGGGAGCTGTCCCTGGGAAGACCCGTGGGTTTTCTCACACGGCACCCACCTACTTTGTAGGCACCCGGGATCGACCTCTCCACCGGTTGTGTGGACCGTCACTTGTCGCAAGGCGTCCACCATCCTGGTGGATGATGCGGTGGAAAACATCGCGCTTGAGACCTCACACAGCTCTGACCTTTTCTACCTTGGCCGCATGACCTCTCCCAAAGACCTGAAAAAGCAGCTGCGCCTCGAGGCACTCGCTCGCCGCGACGCGCTCGATGAATTCTGGCGAGTCGAGGCAGCGCTCGAAATGGCGGAAACGGCGCGCGACCATCTGGAGATCAGGCTTGGCCAGATCGTCTCCGGTTTCTGGCCGATGCGCTCGGAGGTCGATGTCAGGCCGCTGATGTTCGCCTTGCGTGAGCAGGGCGCACGGCTCTGCCTGCCTGCCATTCTCGACAAAACCACCATCGTCTTTCGCGAACTGGTGCGCGGCGCGCCGATGGTCGACATGGGCTTTGGCACGGTCGGGCCGCACGCGGAGGCCGAAGTTCTCGACCCCTCTGTCATGCTGGTGCCGCTCGCCGCCTTCGACGCGCGCGGCCACCGCATCGGTTATGGCGCCGGCTATTACGATCGCGCGATCGCGAAGCTCACCGACAAGGGGCATGCGCCCAGGTTGGTCGGCATCGCCTTCGATTGCCAAGAAGTTTCGCAAGTTCCGGACGAGTCCCATGACGTGGTCATCCCGGAAATACTCACCGAGAGCGGGTTGCGCGGCTTTGCGCCAAAATTGTAGATAGTTCTTTGAAACGCATGATCTTTGCCGAAAAGTCATGCAACTTTTCGGGATCAGGCATAGATGAGACTTCTCTTCCTCGGGGACATGGTGGGCAAGACGGGCCGCACCGCGGTGTGGGAACAACTGCCAGGCCTGATCTCGGATTTCAAACTCGATTTCGTCATCGTCAATGGCGAGAACGCCGCCGGCGGCTTCGGCATCACCGAGGAGATTTTTCGCGAGACGATCGCGGCAGGCTGCGATGTCGTGACGACCGGAAACCATGTCTGGGACCAGCGCGACGCACTGGCCTTCGCGCCGCGCGAGCAGCGTTTCCTGCGGCCCTCCAATTTTCCCAAAGGCACGCCCGGGCGCGGTTCCGGCGTCTATATCGCCAAAAACGGAGCGCGCGTGCTGGTCGCCAACATCATGGGCCGGGTATTCATGCATCCCGAGCTCGACGATCCGTTCCAGGCCGGCGAACGTGAACTCGCCGCCTGTCCGCTCGGCGAGCAGGCTGATGCCGTCGTCATCGACTTCCACGCCGAGGCAACCTCGGAAAAGATGTGCTTCGCGCATTTCGTCGACGGCCGCGCCAGTCTCGTTGTCGGCACCCACACGCACCAGCCCACAGCCGATCACCAGATCCTCAATGGCGGCACCGGCTATCTCTCCGACGCCGGCATGTGCGGCGATTATGATTCCTCGCTTGGCATGGACAAGGAGGAACCGCTCAACCGGTTCCTGTCGAAGGTGCCGAAAGGGCGTTTTGAAGCAGCGACCGGCCCGGCGACATTGTGCGGCGTCGGTGTCGATATTTCCGATCGCACCGGGCTGACCGAGAAGATCGCGCCGTTTCGTCGCGGGCCGCGGCTGGAAGAAGCGGCTCCATCCTTCTGGTCGTGACATTGATATGAGGGGTCACAGTACCTAATTGCCGGCGACACTGCTCTAGATCGTAGGGGACGACCTCCATGCAGCTCATCGAATTCCTGGCGCCGCATTTTCAATTCGTTTCCGACCCGACCGCCTGGGTCGCGTTGCTGACGCTGGTGGTGCTCGAGATCGTGCTCGGCATCGACAACCTGATCTTCATCTCCATCCTGACCAACAAGCTGCCCGTGGAGCAGAGAGCTCGCGCTCGGCGCCTTGGCATTTCGGCTGCGCTGATCATGCGCCTGGTGCTGCTCGCCACCATCTCCGTCATCGTCCAGCTGACGACGCCGGTCTTCACCGCGCTCGGCCACGGCTTTTCCTGGCGCGACCTGATCCTGATCGCCGGGGGGCTTTTCCTGGTATGGAAGGCGACCAAGGAGATCCATCACACAGTCGACCCCGACGACCATCAGGACACGATGCTGGGCGAAACGCTCAAGATCTCGCTTGCCGGCGCGATCTTCCAGATCCTGCTGCTCGACCTCGTCTTCTCGATCGATTCCATCATCACTGCCGTCGGCATGACCGACGAGATCGCCATCATGTATGTCGCGGTCATCGTGGCCGTCACGGTGATGATGCTGGCGGCCGGACCGCTGGCGGACTTCATCGCCAAGAACCCGAGCATCGTCATGCTGGCGCTGGGCTTCCTCCTGATGATCGGCATGACGCTGATCGCCGACGGCATGGGCTATCATGTGCCCAAGGGCTACATCTACGCGGCGATGGGTTTTTCGGCGCTGGTCGAGGGACTCAACATGCTGGCGCGGCGGCGCAAGAAAGCGAAGTCCGGCGACGGGCGCTGACAGCACAGAGCTCAGCAGGGGCCAGCGCGATCGGTTAGCCAGGGCTGCCTTGCCTGATAGCGAGATGATGCTTCTGATGCGGAAGCTCGGGCCCGGAATTAGTCCGACCTCGTCGTGGCGCTCACCAGGCGTCGGGTTCGCGCACCATGTGAATGATGTTGGCCGGAGTGCTGATCCAGCCGCCACGGAAATCCGCACCCAATGGCTCGATGGCATCGCAACGCACAACGCCTGCCTTGGCCAGATGATCCGCGGTGCCTGGAAAATCCTGCGTGAAAGGCTCCAGCCAGATCTCGGCTTGGCTCAGCATCGGCGCTTCGTCGATCCACAGCCTGTTGGGGCCGAGCTCGAAGCCGATGGCCGGCGCCTTGGCGGTGAAGGGCTTCAGGCCGACGACCTCGCGATAGAAGGCGATCGTCGCCTCATACTGATGCGGCGGCACTTTCATGGCGATGTTGATGCCTCCGGTGATCTTCGCGGTCATTGCTCACGTCCTTGTTGGGCTGCTGGTTGGCCGACTCGGCTGCTGTTCCGTCAAGGCAAGTTGATCTGCCAGGAAACGCCGAACCTGTCGTTCAGCCAGGCAAAACGGCGGCTGAAACCATAATTGTCTGGCGGCATCAGGAATCCGCCGTCCTTGGCCAAGGTTTCGACGATGCGCTCCAGTTCCTGTTCGGAGGAACAGTCAACGTAGAACGAGACGGACGGCGTAAAGGTGAAGGCGTGGTGAACCGGGCTGTTATAGACCATCACCTCCAGGCCGCTGACCGAAATGCGTCCCAGTTTGAGCGCTCCTTCCGGGCCGCCTTCGCCGGAACGGTAACGTGTGACGTCAAGGACGCTGCTGCCGGGAACGGTCTCGCAATAAAGGGTCATTGCCTCTTCGGCCTTGCCCTCGAACATCAGGAATGGCGTAACTTTCGTCATTGCGGGCCTGCGTCTTTCCTATTGTGCTCAAATGTTGTTTTCGCTGGCGGGCTCGCCCTTCATCTCGCTGCGGTAATACCCGTCGCGCAGGTTGATGCCGTATTCGACATAGGCCTTCATGCAGGCCAGCATCTGCGACCAGCCCTCGCAATTCAGGTAGGACTTCTTCAAGCCGACCGCGTCTTCCTGCCAGCCGCTCTCGGCGATGGTGACGAAGGTGCCGCCATCGTCGAGCGGCTCGAAATTCATCTCGATACGGGTCTTGTAGGCGGGCTTGCCGTCGGCGTCGGAGGCATCCCAGCGCAGCACGATGCGGCTGTCCTCGACCACTTCGTCGACCTCGACCGGCACCTTGCCCCACCAGACGACACCGGCACCGGCCACCAATGGTGCGCTGGCGCCGCCGATGGTGGTGAAATAGCCGCTGAGCTTCTTCGGATTGACAACCGCGTCGAAGACTTCGGCGACCGGCTTGCCGATGCGCCCTGAAACACTGAATCCAAGAGACATATCCACAGCTCCTTGCTTGATCGCGACAACGATATGTTATATAAACATAACATGTCAAGCCGATCGCAGGACGACAATGTTTTCAAGGCGCTGGCGCATCCACGCCGGCGCGAAATCTTGGATCGGTTGAAAGATGAGCCAAAGACCACCGGCATGCTGTGCGATGCCTTTCCCGACATCGACCGCTGCACCGTCATGCTGCATCTCAAGGTGCTGGAGGAGGCAGATCTGATCGTCGCGCGTCGTGACGGACGCGAGCGCTGGAACCATCTCAATGCGCTGCCGATCAAGCAGATCCACGACCGCTGGATCAGCCAGTATGCCGGCCATGCGCTCAGCATCATTGACCGGCTGAAGTCCGATCTGGAAGCATAGGCACGGCCGGGATCGCCGCAGCACGGCGCGGCTGGACGAATTGAGCCGATTTATCTATAAGCCGGCCATTCCGACAAAGAGCGCCGTACGTTCTCTGGACGCATCAGGACGTTCTGAATTTTTGAATTCGAGCCTTTTGCAAAGGCGAGGTGACGCATCTCGCGGCAAGACGCTCTAGCCGAACACGACAGGGGTGCCATGGCTGGCCATTCACAGTTCAAGAACATCATGCACCGCAAGGGCCGACAGGACGCGGTGCGGTCGAAAATGTTTTCCAAGCTGGCGCGCGAAATCACCGTTGCCGCCAAGAGCGGGACGCCCGATCCATCGATGAACCCGCGCCTGCGCTTGGCGATCCAGAACGCCAAGGCGGTGTCGATGCCGAAGGACAACATCCAGCGCGCCATCAACAAGGCCTCGATGGGCGATGCGGAGAACTACGAAGCCGTGCGCTACGAAGGCTATGGGCCGGGAGGCGTCGCCGTGATCGTCGAGGCACTGACCGACAACCGCAACCGTTCGGCGTCCAATGTCCGCGCCGCCTTTACCAAGGCCGGCGGAGCGCTTGGCGAAACCGGATCGGTGTCGTTCATGTGGGACCGCGCCGGCGAAATCTACTATCCGGCCTCGGCCGGCAGCGCCGACAAGGTCATGGACGCGGCCATCGAAGCCGGCGCGGACGATGTCGAATCGGACGAGGAAGGCCACACGATCTATTGCGCCTTCGAGAGCCTCGGCGAGGTGTCCAAGGCGCTTGAAGCCTCGCTTGGTGAGGCCGAATCGGTCAAGGCGATCTGGAGGCCGCGGAACAATGTCCCGGTCGACGAAGAGCGGGCGCAGTCGCTGATGAAGCTGGTTGCGACGCTTGAGGACGATGACGACGTGCAAAGCGTGTACGCCAACTTCGAGGTCGATGACGAAACCTTGGCCAAGCTCAGCGCGGCGTAAGCGAAGCCCGATCCGAGATGAGCAAAGCTCAGTTGCCCGCCATCCGCATCACCTACTGCACGCAATGCCAGTGGTTGTTGCGTGCCGGCTGGATGGCGCAGGAGCTGCTCTCCACCTTCGCGACTGATCTCGGTGAGGTGACGCTGGTGCCGGGCACCGGCGGCATCTTCACCATTTCGTGCAACGATGTGCTGGTCTGGGACCGCAAGCGCGACGGCGGCTTCCCGGACGCGGCGAAACTCAAGCAGCTGGTCCGCGACGTGATCGATCCGGATCGTGATCTCGGTCATGCCGATCGCAAGGCGAAGAGCTGAGATCCTCCCGCCAAAGCAGGCCTGTCATTTGCCGCGCCTCTTTCCGAACACAGCACCAATCCCGGCGCCGATTGCTATGCCCATGCCGATGCCGACGGCTGGGTCATCCATCGCCGCGCCAAGGGCAGCGCCGATGCCGACGCCGATCGCAATGCCGACGGCCATGATCGAATAGGGATCGTTCACCGCTCTTCTCCCGAGAATGCTCGTGGCCGCCACAACGCCCGGATGCGGCGGCCCGGAAACCTGTCAACGCGCGGCGAACCAGAAAGATGCCATGGCCGCGATGGCGGTGACGGTACGGACGTGGTTCCACATCACCCAGTCCCTGAGATAGTCGGTCCAGACTGCGGCGCCATTGCTGCTGGCCGGATCTACCGCGGCCAGCGCATCGTTGAGCGGCACGTTGAAGACCATGGTGACGATCGGGTTGCCGACGAGATAGATCAGCGCACCGGCCAGAAGCCAGAACGAACCCGGCTGGCTCCAGCCGATGATGGCGCCGGCGATGAGCAGGAGGCAGACAAGGCCGGTGCCGAAGAGCGCGGTCATGAACATCGGCGTGATGACGGTGATGCTGATCGAGTTCATGGCGGCGATGCCACCGGCGGCCGGCAGGCGGGCGAGCGCCGGCATGACGAAATTGGAAAAAGCGAAGAAGACGCCGCCGACGATGCCCGAGCCGATGGCTGCGAGGAAAATCAAGGTGGGAAGAAGTTTCGTGACCATGTCAGTTGCTCCAGATGCCGCTAGCGGCGGTTTCATTTGCATAGGCGGAAAAGTCTCTCGGCTGGCGGCCAAGCACGCGCTGGATGCCGTCGGCGAGGGACTCGTTGCGGCCGTCGAGCACCTGCGTGAACAGTTCGCTGAGCAGCCAGGGGAATTCGGGCGGCAGTTCGTGCGCGGCCACCGCGGCGGCGAACTCCTCATGCGAAATCCTGACAAAGCGGATGTCGCGCCCTGCCGCCTTGGCGATTTCGGCGACCGCGTCGGCGAAGCTCAGCAAGCGCGGTCCGGTCAGTTCATAAAGCTGGCCGAGATGTCCTGGCTCGGTAAGCACGGCAAAGGCGGCGTCGGCGATGTCGCCGGCATCGACGAAGGGTTCGCCGACATTGCCGACCGGCAACGCCACCTCGCCCTCGGCCAAGGATTCGATGAGGAAGCCTTCGGAGAAGTTCTGCGAGAACCAGGCGCAGCGCAGGATCGTCCAGTCGGCGCCCGAGGCCTTCAGCATGTCTTCCGCGCGCTGGGCTTCCGTCTCGCCGCGGCCGGACAAAAGCACCAGCCGGGTGACGCCATTGGCCACCGCAAGCCGGCAGAAGGCGCCGACGGCTTCGGCGGCGCCCGGCACGGCCAGGTCTGGATAGTAGCTGATGTAGATGGCGCCGGCGCCTTGCAGGGCCGGTGCCCAGGTGGCGGGCACTTCCCAGTCAAAGCGTGGGGTGCCCGAGCGTGAGCCGATGCGCACCGGCATGCCGTGCGCGGTCAGCCGCTCGGCGAGACGGCGGCCGGTCTTGCCGGTGCCGCCCAGGATCAGGATTGGTTTGGTGTCGGTCATGGTGATTTCCTCTCTCTTAAAACATGAGTAATCCTCATATTTGCAAAACGTGATAAACCCTCGTATTTTGTGAGTCAAGCTATACGAGGCGATTTTGCCCGGCGCGTTTGTTGGAGACAGTCATGGAAGGCACACCGGCCAACGAGCAGATCGCTTCGCCGCGGCGGGCACCGAGCCAGCAGCGCAGCCGCGAGCGGGTCGAGCGCATGCTGGCCGCCGCTTCTGCACTGATTGCCGAGCAAGGCAGCGATGCCATGCGCATGGGGGAAGTCGCGGAACGGGCTGGGGTATCGATCGGGTCGCTCTACCAGTTCTTTCCGGACAAGCGGGCGATCGTCTGGGCGCTGGCCGAACGCTATACGGTGGAAAGCCAGGCCTGCATCTCGGCGACGCTCGCCGGCGTCAGTGATGCGGAAGGGCTGGCCCAGGCGTTTTCAGAGCTGGTCGATATCTACTACGGGCTGTTCCTGGCCGAGCCGGTGATGCGCGACATCTGGTCGGGCACACAGGCCGACAAGGCGTTGCGCGAACTCGAGCTTGCCGACAGCCGCGCGAACGCGGAATTTCTCATCGCGGTCCTCAAACGCCTGCGGCCCGATGCCGATCCGGTGGCGCTCGACACGACGGCATTCCTGGTCTGGCAGATGGGCGAGGCGGCCATGCGACTGGCGATCTCGGTCGAGCGGCAGGAGGGCGACAGGCTGGTCGCCGCCTACAAGCGCATGGCGCTGAGGGAATTGCTGGGCAAGTAGGTGCCTTGAACATCACAAGGCATGGCAATGCCCTTCAGCGATCTATCGGCTCCGATGCTTTCGCGGACAACTGCTTCAGGACATCCACGAAATCATCAAAGCGCTCCTTGCCCACCTCTGCCGACCATTGCTCATGCAATTGGCGGAGGCATTGGAAAATCGCCGCGACCACGCCATGGCCCCGCGGTGTCAGATAGACCAGCCGGCGATCGCTGCCGGCGGCGGAGCGGCGCTCGACATAGCCCAGGTCCTCAAGCTGGCTGAGTAGGTAGTTGACGGCCTGTCGTGACATTCGTTTCTGCCGCGCCAGTTCGGATGGCCTCGTGCCATCGGGCAGGGGAAACGAGAAGACGGCAAAGTGCGCTTCCTGGAAGTCGACAAATCCCGCGTCGTGAATGGCTTGCAACATGCGGTCGCGTACATGCTGCCAGACAACGCGCAGCAGCGCGCCGAAGAACGGAGGGCCGGGCATCGAATTCGTGGTCGGGGGGATTGACATGTTTGTAAAGTCGCTTTACCTGTTGATGTAAAGTTACTTTACATTATGGAGGATGGAAATGGAAGCGGTACAAAGCGACATCGTCCGGATCGGGCAACTCGAACTGCGTTTTCTTGTCGGCGAAGCCGGCGCCACAGTGTTCGAGTTCACTGTGCCGTCGCGGGCGCGCGTTCCCGCCCCGCATCATCACCGGGAGGCCGACGAACTCCTCTATGGCCTTGAGGGCACGCTCACTGTCATCGTCGACGGGCAAAAGCGTGAGATACGCGCCGGCGATGCCATATTCATTCCCCGAGGGGCGGTGCACCATCACGAGAACCTGCACGACGATACGGCAAAGGTCCTGGCGAGCATGACGCCAGGCACGATTGGACGCCGCTATTTCGAGGAAATCGCCGAAGTGGTGAACGTGCCGGGCAAACCGGACCTCGCCAAGGCAGGCGAGATCATGCTCCGCCACGGGCTGATCCCCGCCTGATTTATTCTCAGCAGCCGCAAGTTCAGCCTAGCGATGACGTGTCCGCTTCAAGGGCAGTCGATGCGGGAACTGCTGCCTGAACAAGGCTAGCGGCCAGATGGCTGCGAAGCATGTCCCATCACAGGCAACCTATGGTCAACAAAAAACCCGCCTCGATGAACTGACCCCGTAAAGTTGGACGGTTCATTGAGCTTGTAGATTTAAGGGCTGGGTCCTGTATTGCACGGGGGCCAGTCCTTTCAGTTTCAGTTTGATGCGGCGGTGGTTGT
>NZ_ML703292.1 GCF_008520305.1 Mesorhizobium sp. SARCC-RB16n
TGCTGCGCCGCAGTTATCCTTCACCCGCTTCCTCTGCGCGGCACTAGCGGCGGACAGCGCGCTACCGTTCTCTACAGCCGGATCGTCAGCGCCAAGATGAGCGATATCGACCTCAGTCCTGGCTCGCCGCCGTCTTCGCCCGACTGCCCGCCTATCCGGCCGATCGGATCGATGATTTGCTGCCATGGAATCGGAGATCCGCAAAACTGCGGACCCAACCAGCGGCGGCCTGATCATGAGCGCAATAAGGTGCATCACGTTCACACCGTCGACCGTGTCGCCAGGGACCTCGGCGTCAGCGAAGAGCTCATCCAGGACCTGACGCTCGGTCTCGAGCCCGAGGACGGCGTCATCTGGTCTACGGGGCCAACGATGACGACGGGATCTTGGCCTTCACCGATGAAGGCGTCGAGGAGGTCGAACTCCTCCTCGAAGAAAATCATCGGGTCTCCCCACCGAAAGCTTGACCTCAACACCGTGGTGCAGGAGCTCATGGCTGCGGATACGCACGTCTGCGGTCTTCACCGGATGGGTACGGAGCGGCGCATCGCCTTGCTTGAGGATTTGCTGGCACGCATTCCTGCAGGCCGGCCCGTCATCCAAATCACCTACGGCCTTTTGTCACCGTCATCAGGGTGCCGGGCGGCTATGTCGTGTCTCACTTGATGTCCTCGTTCGCAACATTCCGCCCGCACAGCTCTGGACCTACCGCCGAGCGGTTTGACTCTCAGGGCCGGGACCATGCGCTGTGCGAAATCTTGCCGAGGTCGACCTCAAGAGCGCAGCCTCGCTACCGTGCCATGCTCGCGCAAGGCGCCTTCGCCGGGGGCGGACGACCTTATCGCTCTGGCGCTCGGTCCGCACTCGTCCGGTGAAGCTTCCGATTACCCACATCGTCGGCTTGATCCAATGGAGATGCCGAAGGCAATGTCGTGCAAGCGGGTCATGCCGCGCCAGACGACCATGTTTCCCGGGAGACGGATCATGTTTGCGGGCGAGATAGCCAAGATTAGATCCCGAATAAAATTGGTTCGGGCTCGCTGTGCAGCAAATTGTGAATCACGGCCAGCCCCCGCCGCAGATCTTCCTCCGTTGTTGAACCAACGGAGATTCGAACCGCGGGATCCGCTTCGGAGATAGCAAAGGCGGAACCTCGCGCCACCGTCACCCCCTGTTTACGTGCATGAAGGACAAACTCGTCCTCCGGAAGCTTTGGGTCAAGTGGGAGCCAGACATGTAAGCTTTGCGGATGGGACTGATAAGCGAAATTTTTGAGTGCAGCAGCCACGAGCTTATGACGCTTTGCAAGCGCAGCCCGCTGCCAGTCCAGCAACTCAATGCAGGTTCCATCTTCAATCCACCGGGCAGCAATTTCCGCAACAATCGGCGTCGCAGTCCAGTTGGTGACGAGTTGGCGGTTTTCGACAGCTGGAAGAAGGCGCGCTGGTGCGACGAGATATCCAGTACGCAAGCCCGACATCACGGGTTTGGTGAAGCTGGTGATGTAGAGCGTTCGTTCTGGCGCGAGGGCTTGGAAAGGAGGAGGCCTATTTACGAGCAACGGGCCAAGTGCATCATCCTCAATGATGATAAGGTCATACTTGCGAGCAATCTCGACGATAGCAATGCGTCGACGTTCATCCATGACAAAGGCAGTCGGGCCGATCGCGTTGGGCATCATAAACAGCGTGCGAATTTTGTTTTGCTGACACGCATTCTCTAACGCATCAGGAACGATACCGAACTTGTCTATTGCTACCCCAACAACCCTCACACCCAGATATGAGGCTAAAGGCAACATAACGTGCAGTCCAGTCGATTCGGTCGCAATTACCGAGCCTGGCTGACAAGCGGTCATAAACGCAACCGTTATCGCAGGCGTACCGCCATTCGTGAGATGGATACATTTCTCTTCCACGTCCAAACCGCAAAGTTTAAGCCACTCCACGGCGATTGAGCGATGACGCGCGAATATGCTGGTTGGCCTCGTTCCGAGGGCGATGCTCGCAGGCATATCCAGTGAAAGTGCAGCAAGCGTCGACTTTATCCGTTCAACATGAACGGCATCGCCGACCGGTTTCAAAATTGATAGGTCGATTACGCCCGACTGCCTTTCCTGAACGTACGGAGATACCGCCTGCGACTGTGCCCGGATGAAGGTCCCGCGCCCCGTCTCTCCGGCCGTTAAACCGAGACGAGCAAGTTCTTCATATGCCCGCGACACGGTTGGAAGCGAAACTCCAAGCTTGTCGGCAAGTTGCCGCTGCGGCGGCAACTGTTCGCCCGGTTTGAGATCTCCACGCGAAATCGCTTGCGAAATTTGATCCGCGATCGATCGGAAAAACGGCTGCGAAAGATTCTCGCGTGAAGGTGCCCAAATTGTCATGCTCGCATTCTCGTGCTCAGCCATCGAAAAATCCGCTCTGCTCGCCTGTAAAAGATACCCAACCCATTTTACAGAGAAGGACTAATGTCATTGTACAATTTTGTCAATTGACTGGTCGCTCCAAAATTGTCATGCTTAAGAGAATAGCGAGAGGTGCTTGGCAGCGCTTTCGCGGCTCAAGCGAAGAGAGCCGCCTGTCATTAACGATCCGGATATCAACCGGCGGGCAAGGCTGGGAATCGTCGAGCTGTATGGCACGAATTCGCTAGTGGCTGCGACGCACTTTTTTAGGAGGGTTGGATGGACCTGTCTGTATCACTTAAAAGCAAAGTCGCCTTGGTGACAGGTTCGACGAGCGGAATCGGTCTTGCAATTGCCCGTACGCTGGCTTCGAACGGTGCCGACGTCGCAGTAAACGGCTTTGCGTCACCAGATGAGGCGGCGGATATCGTCGCCTCGATTGAGGAGGACACCGGTCGGCGTGCACGGCACTTCCCGCACGACCTTACCGCTATGGCTGAGGCGGGCGCCTTGGTCGCTGACGTAACGTCTGCTTTCGGCCGGGTCGACATTCTGGTCAACAACGCAGGTATTCAGCACGTTGCGGCAATCGACAAATTTCCGGACGAGCAGTGGCACAAGATTATTGCGGTTAATTTGACTGCCGCCTTTGCGACCACGAGGGCAGTATGGCCGCAAATGAAAGATAGGGCGTGGGGGCGCATAGTGAACACGGCCTCTACCCTTGCCTTCGAGGCCGAAACTCGTAAGTCTGCCTACGTCGCATCTAAGCACGGCATTTTAGGACTCACCCGAGAGGTGGCGTTGGAAGGCGCTGCGATCGGCATAACCTGCAACGCGATCTGTCCGGGTTTGGTTCTGACACCCCTCCTCAAGAAGCAGGTGGAAGCGAAGGCGGAGGCGCTGAACATCTCGTTCGAAGACGCCGCTCGAAAACTTGTCGAGGCAGACGCGCCTACTCGTCGCTTTGTCGATCCAACTGAGATCGCTGCCGGTGTTCTTTTCCTCTGCAGTGAAGTGGCAAAATCAATCACTGGCATAGCCTTGCCTATCGACGGTGGAATCATGGTCACCGGTACTCGCCTTGTCTAAGAACGGTCCCCAACAGACCCCCTAATCGTGAAACCCGGTGAGTGCATTGCGGTTCTCGCGGTCGAAGCCTAGTTCGGCATGCGAGTTTCGGCTTGTCGGCAGGGGCCTAAAACAGACTCGTTATTTCGAGACTAGTTACGGTAATTCTAACTGGAGGCTTCAGATGGCGCCACAGATTAGCAGAATTCTAGGAATATTGGATCTCGAAACCGCGTTGAACCAAACGTAACGCTTCCCGCCGTCGGGTCTATGCTGAATTCCGACAGCTATGACCTACCAGTGATAACGGTAGTTGTCGCCGGAGGACGCCTCGAGGCGGTGATGGCCGTTAACCTCAAAATTCTGCCCGCCGATGCGGTCAGGCTTAGCTCCCCACATCGTGATTCCAGATAGTATGTTTTAGACAATGAATTGGACCTTAGCGCTGCTATCATACAGGGTTCGAAGTGGCATCTCTCCCACGACTTGCCAGTCTAACAAGCTCCTCGCAACTCAGGGAAATACGCCATGAACCGCCCCGATCCCAAAAAGGTTAAACAGATCGCGTGTATCGGCGCGGGCACCATTGGTGGTGGCTTTGTAGCCCAGTTCCTGGCCAGCGGATATGATGTGACAGCACAAGATCCGGGTACCGATGCCCGCGATTCCGTCGAGCGCTTGCTTGAGCAAGCTTGGCCGGTGCTAGAGCAGATTGGTTTGAGAGCTGGCGCTTCGCGGGATCGGTTTCGCTTTACTCCAGATATTGAAGAGGCGGTTGCCGGTGCCGAGTTTGTGCAAGAAAGCGTACCTGAAGATCTCGAACTGAAGGTGCGCATCTATGAAAAACTCGACGAGCTAGTCCCGCCAGAAATCGTTATCGGCTCAAGCACTTCCGGCTTTCCAATGACCGAAATTCAAAGGCGCTGCAAATATCCCGAACGCACCGTGGTGGCGCATCCTGTCAATCCGCCGTACCTAATTCCGCTTATCGAGATCGTAGGTGGCGAAAAGACGGATAACGCTGTCCTAGACTGGGCCACTGCCTTCTACGAAGCATCTGGAAAACGCGTTCTCCGTATGGAGAAAGAGATCTACGGGTTCATGATCAACAGGCTTCAAACTGCCTTGTTCCGTGAAGCGATCCATATGGTCGCGGCAGAACAAGCGACTGTTGCCCAGATTGATGACTGCTTGACTCACGGGCTCGGGCTGCGATGGGCATGTATGGGGCCATTTGCAACGTTCCATTTAGCAGCAGGTGATCGCGGCTTGGGATCTTTCATGGATGCTTATGCAAGTTCAGACTGGCGAGCACCCTATGTTACGGAATCGCCGCTTCCTGATTGGACTCCCAAATTGCGCGAGCGCATTGTTCAACAGGCTGAAGAAATCATTTGTGGGAGAACCATCCCACAAATGATCGAAGAACGAAACGATACAGTTATTGGACTGCTCAAGTTGCGAGAAGCTAGCCGCGTTAATGCGTCGAAACGGTTGCAGCGCATCTAAAATCCGTGAGCCCTCGACTGCTTGACGATCCCAGATGGGAGGGGAAAGGGATTCTGCGGATGTGCTCGCAACAGGCGGATTGGCAAGTTTGCGGACGCATCATCTTGAAAAGCGATTGCGTCACTATCCCGCTGCAAAGGACCACGTAACCAAAATACCTGAGGACTGGTGAGACATGATCTCCGACACAACGCAAAGCTTTTGGAATAATAGTATCATTTGGGACATGTTGTTCCCGATTGACCTGCCCGATCAAAATTTGGGTTGCCCTCCAAAGTACCTTAAGCATTATATTGACGCAGGAGTATCGTTTACGTCGATCGCCTTTGCTGAAGACGCGAGTAATCTTGATGATGCTGTGAAAGCGATCGCGTCGCAAAGGCAGCTGATCCAATCACAGCCTAACCTTTTCATTCACGCCCTCACAATAGACGATGTGATGCGGGCTAAGATTGAAGGGAAACTGGCGATCGGAATGCAGACCCATGGGACGGCGTGGTTCGGAAAGAACGTCGGCATTTTAGAAGTATTTCGCGAGTTGGGCCTGCGTGTCGTACAGCTCGTATTTAATGCTTCCAATTTTGTTGGGGGCGGGTGCTCTGATCAAGCTGACGGCGGACTGACTACCTACGGTGTGCACGTCGTGCGCGAAATCGAGCGACGGAAGATGGTCGTGGATCTCGCTCATACGGGTTATCGCACGACACTCGACGTGATGAACATGGCGGAGAAACCGCTAATCTTTTCGCATGTTGGCATAATGGCTCTCCACCCACACTATAGAAATCTTCGCGATGATCAGATCTTAGCGTTGGCTAAAACCGGTGGCGTGATCGGGCTCTCGGGAAACAATGCTTATATTGGCGACGAACACGGTGCGATGTCAGCCATCTTCAAGCATCTCGATCACGTCGTTCAGCTTGTTGGGCCGGACCACGTCGGCTTCGGTTTTGACTTCGTGTTCGAAACAGAGGTGCTAGACAAGTGGGCAGAAGGGATGACGAGCGAGTGGCCCGCTTCGACAGACCCGAACTGGAAAGGATTTCGTTTCCAAAGACCTAAGGACGTGATCAACCTGGTGCAGCTGATGTTCGACCATGGATATCCCGAAAAAGCAGTTAAGAAAATAGTGTCAGGGAACTTCATGAGGGTTTGCAAAGAGATATGGTGAAAATTCCGAGTGCACTTAACTGGCTCGTTGCGAACTTCCGCAGGCTTTTGGCGGCCGATCATTGATGGGTTTCGCAAGAGTGTCGTTGGCTATACCAAATAGGTGAAAACATGCACGATAGACAACCTTCAACGAAGCTGGGGCGACTTATTGCCCAGCTCAAAGCCGAAATTTCCGCGGGTGACCCGCGAGCATGTATTGAGACGATGTCGGGGCGCACACAGCAGGTGGAAGGACTGCGTTCAGAATCGCGGTTCAGTGGTCTGGCCTTAACAATCGATGAACCAGTCAGTTTCGGCGGAACGGGAGCCGCACCAAATCCCGCCGAGGTGATGTTGGCTGCGCTTGGCGCTAGCATGGAAGTGACTATTAGATGCTACGCGGATTTCTTGGGTATAAGCGTGAAGTCGATTGGCGTGGAGTTGTCGGCCCAGATGAATGGCCAGGGTTTTTTTGGAATGGAAGGCGTTCGATCTGGCTTTCCTGTAATATCTGCGATCGTGAAAATCGTCAGTGATGAGCAGTCGGAAGCCATCTCCCAATTGTTGAAGGTCGCTGAGCGTTGCTGCCCGGTGCTCGATAACGTCAGGCACCCCACTGAGGTGGCGTTATCTTTTGATCTTGCTAAGCCGAGTGAAGTTTGAACGTACGTGGCCGAGACGCCCCTTCCTGACTGGACACCGGAACTGCGGGCCAAAATCCTGAAGCAGGCTGAAGAGGTGATCGACGGCAGGTCCATTCCGCAGATGATTGAAGATCGCAATGAGACGATTGTTGGATTGATGAACTTGCGTGACACCAGCCGCATCAACGCTGCCGAAAGAAAGTTACTTCGCGGGCGATACAAACAGCGATCACACTGCGATGCGACCATCACGACTATAGGCTACTTGATATGAACGACAGACAGCCGTCTTCGAAACTGGGCCATCTTTTTGCGAACCTTCGAACCTCATCGGAGCGGGCAACCCGGCCGATTGCATCGAGGCCATGGCTCGCAAACGGAGCAGGTCGAAGGGCTGAGATCGGAATCAAAGTTCGGGAACCCACGCTCACGATCGAACACGGCGGCCGAAGAGATGGGGAAGGTGTGAGAGTTGGGTGGCGGGGGTACAGCCACTGCATTAGCCACCGCCATCGCGGGACACCAATGACTCCGATGTGATCGCGCGGCATTTCCCTCCAATCGTGAAACCCGGTGACTGCATTGCGGTTCTCGCGGTCGAAGCTTAGTTCGGGATGCGAGTTTCGGATTGTCGGCAGGGGCCTAACAGACGCTCCTTATTTCGAGACTAGTTACGGTAGTTCTAACTGGAGGCTTCAGATGGCACCTCAGACGGGCAGATTTCTAGGTATATTGGATCTCGAAACCGAGTTCCCGCCAATCGCAACGCTTCCCGCCGTCGGGTCTATGCTGAATTCCGACAGCTATGACCTACCAGTGATAACGGAAGTTGTCGCCGGAGGACGCGTCGAGGCGGTGATGCGAGGCGATCCTGAACTCGAGCCGGCATTCATTGCAGCCGCCCAGCGACTGGTGGAGCGTGGCGCAGTAGCGATCACCTCGTATTGTGGCGCAGCAATTCGCTATCAGGCAGCCTTGGCAGCGGCTGTGGATGTACCCGTGTTAACTTCGAGCCTGATGATGGTGCCTTTGCTCCTCAAACAGTTGCCCCCGAAAAAGAAGCTGGCGGTACTCACTTTCGATTCAAGATCGTTCAACCGTGATTGGCTGGGGTTGGATAGTTCCGAATCGCATGATCGAGTTATTGTCGGCGGGGTGGAAGGCGGGACATTGAGTGAAAACGAGCGAATGTATCCTCCGCTGAGGACCGAGACCACCGATATAGAGCTGGACATCTCTCGCACCGTTGCGCGCCTTCGCAAGGATAACCCGGATATTGGCGCACTGCTCTTTTCATGCACACTCTTTCCGCCCGCGACGCCGAAAATCAGGCAGATGGCAGAACTACCAGTTTACGACATAACGACTCTCTGTCGTACGACGCTGCAATCCTTGGATAATTCGGAGACCCGTCAATAAGACTTTAATCGACCACACGCCCCACAGAAAAGTCTTAGAAAGTTCGCCTGAAGCCTGGCGCGTGAAGAGCGCGGCTGCGCTTCACGCGAGATATCGAGGCAGTTGCGAGTGCTGAATAATCCATTGATATGAGGTAATCTATGCGCGTTGCATGCATCGGCACAGGGACGATAGGAGCGAGCTGGATCGCATTATTCATTACTGGCACGCATGAGGTGACCGCGTGGGATCCGACACCGGGTTGGCAGGATCGTCTATTGGCCGCCCTCGACCGCCATGAGCCGCAATTGCATGAGCTCAATATGCCTCCTGTGCGTACGCGACTTCGACTTTGCGCCAGTCTGGGTGAGGCGGTGGCCGAGGCAGAGCTCGTTCAGGAAAATGCCCCGGAACGGATAGATCTCAAACGAGCGCTGGTCCGGGAAATTGCCAGTCTAGCGCCGCTGGATTCGATTATCGCCTCCTCCACATCAGGACTTTTGCCAGCCGATATCGCTAGAGACATTTCCGATCCGGGTCGCTTCCTTGTAGCACATCCTTTTTTCCCTCCGCACCTGATCCCAGCCATGGAGATTGTCGGCACACCTGAGATGCCGACTGAAAGACTTGAAGCTGCGGTTGACTTCTACCGCAGCATCGGCAAACAACCGGTTTTAATGTCGCATGCCATTCCGGGCTTTATCGGCGCTCGCCTGATGGCCGCGATGTGGCGCGAGGCGTTCCACATGATCGCGGCCGGCGAGGTTTCGATGGAAGACATCGACAACATCATTAAGGGCGGACCTGGTCTCCGCTATGGTATTTCAGGCCCCTGTGAGGGCCAATTGGGTTGGGTAGATCAGCGGGAGGCCCCGGGCGAAATAGATGAAGAAAGGTGGTCGATACTGATGCAGACTGACTGGAGCCGCCTGCCCGGTCCGCCGCTAACCGATGCACTGCGCGACATCCTTCGTCCGCAACTTTTGGCAGCGCACGCGAAGAGGATCCCCGACGAGGAATGGGAGAAGCGGTTAATTGCAGTGCGACGTGCAGTCGAAAATATCTGAGATTCAGACCAACTTGACTAGAGGTGAGGTTCGCCGGGCCAAGCTGGCGCGTTCCAGCCGGTGCGAGTCCGGTCAGGGTAAGGGGTAGCACCCGCCCGGTAGCAAGTTGTTGCGGCGTGGGAGGTGACGACCACGGCGAAGCGTACACGGCAATCATGCGGGGTGTGGGAGCGAGCCGCGATAGTGACAAGATTGCAGGGACCGAGACGTTCTCATCCGTCGAAGCCAACATGTGCGGAGCCGATAGGCGAGGCACCGTCGTCCTGCCGGGGTCTTGGGCACCGGTCCGCATCGACGATGGGCAGGAGAAGTCTGACTGTAACCGCTGTTGTTAGGCCACGGCCTTGAGTGGCGTAGGTGCGTAGGCCCAGGGCAGCAGGTCGTCGAGCTGGCTTTGCGGATGGCCGGCAACGATACGGGTGATGACGTCAGCGAGGTAGGCATACGGGTCGACGCCGTTGAGCTTGCAGGTTTATGCCGACCGCCAAACTATGCCGAGTGAACAATTTTTTACCAGTACTTTCCTCAACATAGCGGTAGCTGGATCGGCATAGCCTAGGCTCTCTCCGTCGCGATTGACGCGAAGGAGAGGACACATGAATGCAAGTGACTATCTGCAACGCAGCACTCTGTGTCGGAAGCTGATCCACCGGCCGTATGGCGAGTTTGCACGCGTTTATGCGGGCAGATTGTCGGACGAAGGCTTCGTTCAGCAATGCACATGGCGATCGCTGAGCCTATTTCGTGAGCTGAGAGACTGGCACGTCGGCAACGGGCACGATCTCCAACATTTAAGCGAAGATCATGTTGAGCGGTTTCTTGAGCACCGTTCCAGACACTGGAGCATCGATTCGGGCGGCCGATCGGCGCTCCGGCGCTTACTTGCCACGTTACGGCAAGAAGGTTTGATACCAACCGCCATTCCGATTGAGCGCACGGAGCACGAGCAGATTGGTGATGCATTCGCGGCTTACCTCACGAACGAGAGAGGGCTCGCCGCCTCGACGGTGGAAGGTCACAAGCTGCTCTCACGCCGATTTCTGCAGGAGGTCTGTCCGGCTGGCGCAGATGGCTTTGCAGTGCTCACCCCGGAGATCGTCATCGGTTATGTCGAGCGACATGCTCTCGATGGCTCCGCCGACAGCGGCAAGGCGATGTGCGGGGTGGTTCGCGCCTTCCTGCGCTATTTGCATCTGAAGGGCTTCATTTCGGTGGCCTTGGCCGATTGTGTGCCGTCGATCCGTCGCTGGCGGCTTGCTGGCCTGCCAACCTTCCTGCCGCCACAGAAGGTTCATTGTTCTCGATGCCTGCGATCGGACCACGGAATGGGGCTTCGGGACTATGCGGTTCTGATGGCGCTGGCCAAGCTGGGCTTGCGCGCCAGCGAGGTTGCGGCGCTCAGCCTTGACGATATCGATTGGCAGTCGGGCAGTGTCCTCGTCCATGGCAAGGGACGGCGGCAAGCGATGATGCCGCTACGCCACGACGTCGGTGCAGCTATCGTCGCCTACATCCGGCATGGGCGACCGGCTTCACTGTGTCGCCGGTTATTTCTGCGAATGCTTGCTCCGCACGTCGGCTTTGCCTCAGGCTGCGCCGTCACGATGATCGCGAAGGAGGCCCTCGAGCGGGCGGGTATTCACGGCTATGCGCACCACGGCGCGCACCTTTTCCGCCACAGCCTTGCGACCGACCTGCTGCGGTCGGGGGCCAGCTTTGCCGAGATCGGCCAGTTGCTCCGTCACCGGAGCATCGACAGCACAAGGATCTATGCCAAGCTCGACATCGAGAAGCTGCGCGAACTGAGCCTGCCCTGGCCGGGAGGTGTCCAATGAGCCGTCTTCGAACAGCGCTTGAGCGCTATGTGGGGCATGCGCCAGGGATTGGGATACAAGTATCATGGCCCCGCTCGACGGTTGTCGAATTTCGTCACCTTCATGGAGGCTCGCGGCGCCGAGACCATCACCACGGCGCTGGCAATGAAGTGGGTGACGTTGATCGGCCGACAACCGAGTTGGTCCATCCCGAAATGAGCGAGGTGCTGAGCGAAGCAGCGCACATCGGTCAGGCGTTGTTATTGCTGGCCGCGCAAACGGGGTTGCGGGTCTCGGAGATCATCGATCTCGACCGGGACTCCGTGATGCTGGGCCACGGTGCCCACGTGCGATGCGTTGGCAAGGGCCGCAAGGAGCGAAGTACGCCGCTCACCAAGGTTGCACAGCAAGCCCTTCGGGGCTGGCTCAACGAGCCCAGGAAGCGGGGCGCAACGGCTCTCTTTCCGAACACGCACGGCGGCAAGCTGAGCGCCGACGGCGTGCAGGCGCTGCTGAACAAATATGTCGCCAAGGCTCGCGAACACTGCGTCCCCCTCCGCTCGAAGCGGGTGTCGCCTCATGTTTTGAGGCACAGCGCTGCCATGGAGCTGCTGCAGGCGGGCGTCGATTGTTCGGTGATCGCCCTATGGCTGGGCCATGAGGCGATGGAAACGACGCTGACTTATCTTCACGCACATCTTGAGCTGAAGGAATCCGCACTTGCCAAGCTGAAGCCATACGAACGCGCAAAGGCCGAACGATTTCGGCCAAACGACCGACTTCTTGAATTCCTGAACGCCCTTTGAGCATGAAAACTATGCCGAGTGTCAACGACCGGGTTTTCGGTCGAAATGGCGGGCAAAGCGCTTCATACCGCCATGATCCGAAGAGGCGCTCGGCATAGTTTGGCGGTCGGCATAAACCTGCTTATGCCGCGCGCGGCATAATGCGGTCTCGATCAACGAGGCGATGGCCGCCCAGTGCTCCCCATCGCCGTCGGAACCAGCGAAGAGCGCGTTCTTCCGATTAAGGGCGATCGGTCTGATCAAGCGTTCGACTACGTTGGAGTCGATCTCGACGCGGCCGTCGTCGAGGAAGCGGCCAAGTCCAGCCCAGCGCGCGAGCGGGTAGCGGATTGCTTCGGCGAGCTTGCTCTTCTGGCAGACCAGCGCGAGCTTCTCGCGCAGCCACGGCTCAAGAGCAGTACGCCTCCGGCGAAGGCCGCCTTGCGCGAACA
>NZ_ML703293.1 GCF_008520305.1 Mesorhizobium sp. SARCC-RB16n
CAATGAACCGTCCAACTTTACGGGGTCAGTTCACCAAGGCCGGGGTTCTCGCACGGACAGGGCGTCGGAGGGTGACGCCTATCCGGCAAGCTCGTCGGGGCCGTGCAAGTTCCAGTCGGTTCGCCGCGCCAGGACAAGCACGTAGTAGATCGCCGCCGCGACCATGATCAGCAGCGTCGCGATCAGGCTCGGGCGCCCGAAGGCGACATCGAGCAGGTTCTGGTAGGCGACATAGACCAGCGCCACGAAGGCAAGGATGGCCGGCACCGGAAACAGCGGCATGCGGTAGTGTCCGCCGGCCGTGGTGCCATTGCGGCGGCCGGCAAACACCGCCACGCATAGAAGCGCGTAGATCACCACCAGCGACGTCCCGCTGACCACCAGCAGCAGATTAAGATCGATGAAGCAGGCGAGCGCAGCCAGCACGGCCACCACGATGGTGGCGATCCAGGGCGATGCGTAGCTGCCATGGACCGAGGCGACGGCGGCATTGATCGGGCCGAACCAGGTCTTGTCGCGGCCGGAGCTGAACAGCAGCCTGGCCGCCTGCAGGATGATGGCGATGACGGCGTTGAAGATGGCAACGACGATTGCCAGGCTGATCAGAACCGTCAGCGCGTGGCCGCCGCGCGCCTCGAGGAAATACTCGATCTTCTGGGGTGCCGCGAGCAAGCCGGGAAGATCCGGAGACCCCAGCAACACCGCCGTCAGGGGAATGAGTTCAGCCGCGACGGTAATCACCAACGCCCAGAGCACCACCTTGCCGATGTTGCGCCTGGCATCCTGTGTCTCCTCGCCGAAATAGGCGGCCGCGCCATAGCCATTATAGGCAAACAGCGAAACGGCGGTGGATGCCAGGATGATGCCGGCCGAGGCCGGAACAAGCGTATTCGTGGTGGCGTCGAGCAGTTGCGGCGAGGTGAACAGACTCGACAGCGGCCGCTCCACATGGGCAAAGCCGAGACCGGTCAGGATCAGCAGCGCCAGCATCTCGATACCGAGGAAAATGCCGGTGACGAAGGCGTTGAGCTTGATGCGCATCGCTGCGACCGTGCCAGCCAGCCCGATCGTCACCACGCCGACCCATTGCGGACTGAGGTTGGGGATGAGCACGCCGAGATAGGTGCCGACACCGAGCGCGATGACGGCGACGATCAGCACGATCGAGACGAACACCAGCACCAGCGTGACGAAGCCCCAGAAGCGGCCGAGCGTGCGGCCGATCATGGTGTATTCCCCGCCGGCCATCGGATAGGCCGATGAGAGCTCGGCATACACGAAGGCCATGAACAGCCCGATGACGGCGGCAATGACGAAACTGAGGAACGAACCGGTGCCGGCCAGCGCGATGACGCCCGGCACGATGATGAACACCGAGGATGCCGGCGTCACGGCCGACAGCACGATCATCAGTGTGCCGAGCGCATTGAGGGCCCGATCCAGTCCTTTTGCGGTTGGCGCAGCCTCGTCGGCCGCCCTTGTGGTTGCTTCGTTTGTAGACATCTTCCTCCCCATTTTTTTAATAAGATAAAAATTATCCTCCACTGCCGAACCTATCGACGGAGTGAGATATCGTCAACGAATATGGTCCATTGGTGCTTGCAAAATTCGTGAGCCCGTTTTAAACTGAATCAAATTCAGGAAATGAAGATGGGACGACCCAAAACCCAGACCGATCGTCGCCTCACGCTCGTCGTGGCGGCGGAATCGATGATCGCCAAGCGCGGCCTTGCCGGCGTCACATTGCGCGATGTCGCCAATGAAGCAGGAATGAGTTCGAGCGCCCTGCTCTATTATTATCCGGGCCTGAAGGACTTGCTGGACGATGTGCAACGCAAGGCCGTCGAGCGGTTCTGCACCATGCGCGCGGCGTCGGTGGCCGAGATCGCCGATCCGCGGCTGCGGCTGAAAACGATGATCGAAAGCGGACTGCCGACGGACGCGGACGATCAGCTCTGCCGGCTGCTGCTCGAACTTGGCGCCTATTCGCGCTCGGATGCGAGCTACGCTGCCCGCCACATCACTTTGTTCGAGCGGCAAGTGTCGATCTATGTCGGCATACTGGAGGCGGGCGCCGCCACCGGCATCTTCAGACTACAGGCGACCAGCGAAACGATCGCGCGCAGCCTGGTCGTGCTCGAGGATGGCCTGGGGCTGCATCTCGTCAATGTCGTGCCCGCGGTCGATCAATCGTCGGCAATGGCGATCCTGACCAGCTATGCCGAGCTTGCGACCGGCTGCAGCCTTCGCTGAGCCAGTTATATCAACGAAACGGAACCCAAGCATGGACCAACTGCCGACCCATACCACCACGCCAGCCGGCAAGGCCCGCGCCCGGGTGCTCGCCATTCCCTTGCAGGGCACGCCCGGCCCCGCCAACGCCATCACAGATGTCGGTGGCGTGCTGGTCGGTTACTCCACCATCATCAAGGGCGAAGGCAAGCTCACGCTCGGACAGGGACCGGTGCGCACCGGCGTGACGGCTATACTGCCCTTCGGCCATGACGGCGTCGGGATGGCCTGCGCCGCCGGCTATCATTCCTTCAACGGCAATGGCGAAATGACCGGCGCCTCGTGGATAGAGGAAGCCGGCAGCATCAGCCTGCCGATCCTGATCACCAACACCCATGCGGTCGGCCCCTGTCATCGCGGCATCATCGACTGGGTAGCGCGCCACAAGCCCAACGTCGCCAACCAGTGGCTGCTGCCGGTGGTGGCCGAAACCTGGGATGGCTATCTCAACGATATCAACGGCTCGCATGTCACGGTCGACCATGCAATCGCGGCGATCGACAATGCAGCGAGCGGACGCATCGAGGAAGGCTCGGTCGGCGGCGGCACGGGTATGAACTGCTATGCCTTCAAGGGCGGCTCGGGCACGGCTTCAAGGGTTGTCGACTATGGCCACCGCCCCTACACGGTCGGCGTCTTCCTGCAGGCCAATTTCGGCTCTCGCCGTGAACTCACCATCGCCGGCACGCCGCTCGGCAACGACCTGGCCGACGACAACCCAATGGAGGCATATTTCGGCGGCGGCCCGACAGGCGCCGGCTCCTGCATCGGCATCGTCGCCACCGATGCGCCGCTGCTGCCTGGCCAATGCAAGGCGCTGGCCCGGCGCGTGCCGCTCGGCCTCGCACGAACCGGCACCTCCGGCTCGCATTTCTCCGGCGATATTTTTCTCGCCTTCTCCACCGCCAACCGCGATGCCCTCAACGGCCGCTTCCCGCAGGGACCGGCGACCGAACACAGCTACGGGCACATGGATTTCATCCCGTGGGGGCGTATGGATGATTTCTACGCAGCCGTCGTGCAGGCGACCGAAGAAGCCGTGCTCAACGCGCTTGTCGCCAACAGCGACATGATCGGCCGCGACGGTAACCGGAGCCCCGCTTTGTCACATGCCAAGGTGGTGACGGCGCTGAACACGCGTGGCGTCATCGCGGGTTGACGGTAACGAGGGCAAATCCGGCAACTGCTTGACGAAAAAAGGCCCGAGCGTTTCCGCCCGGGCCTTTTCTATAGTGAGCATCCATGCGCGGCGCGGAGCTGCCCGCGCCGCAAAGAGGATCAGGCGGCGGCCGAAACCTCCGCGCTCGCCGGCACCGAAGCGATCGTCTTCAGGATCTGCGAGGCGATCTGGTAGGGGTCGCCCTGCGAGTTCGGGCGGCGGTCTTCCAGATAACCCTTGTAGTCGTTCTTGACGAACGAATGCGGGACGCGGATCGAGGCGCCGCGATCGGCGATGCCATAGCTGAACCTGTTCCACGGCGCTGTCTCGTGCTTGCCGGTCAAACGTTTGTCGTTGTCCGGGCCGTAGACGGCGATGTGATCCATCAGGTTCTTGTCGAAGGCCGCCATCAGCGCTTCAAAATAAGCCTTGCCGCCGACTTCACGCATATAGGATGTCGAGAAATTGGCATGCATGCCCGAGCCGTTCCAGTCGGTATCGCCGAGCGGCTTGCAGTGGTATTCGATGTCGATGCCGTACTTCTCGGTCAGGCGCTGCATCAAATAGCGGGCCATCCACATCTGGTCGGCGGCCTTTTTGGAACCCTTGCCGAAAATCTGGAATTCCCATTGGCCCTTGGCCACTTCGGCGTTGATGCCTTCATGGTTGATGCCGGCCGCGAGGCAGAGGTCAAGGTGCTCCTCGACGATCTGGCGCGCAACAGAGCCGACGTTCGAATAGCCGACACCGGTATAGTACGGGCCCTGCGGTGCGGGATAACCGCTCTCGGGGAAGCCGAGCGGACGGCCATCCTTGTAGAAGAAATACTCCTGCTCGAAGCCGAACCAGGCGCCTTCGTCGTCGAGGATGGTGGCGCGCTTGTTGGATGCATGCGGCGTAACGCCGTCGGGCATCATGACTTCGCACATGACCAGCACGCCGTTGGTGCGGGCCGGATCCGGATAGACCGCCACCGGCTTCAGCACGCAATCGGAGCTATGCCCCTCGGCCTGTTGCGTCGACGACCCGTCGAAGCCCCACAGCGGCAGCTGCTCGAGCGTCGGGAACTCGGCGAATTCCTTGATCTGCGTCTTGCCGCGAAGATTGGGGACCGGGGTGTATCCATCGAGCCAGATATACTCGAGCTTGTATTTGGTCATTCTAGAGCCTCTCGTTGCTTGGACACCGCAAGCAGGCGATGTCGATGCATGGCCGTAACAGGCCGGCCTGCCGATGGTTAAAAAGCAATTCGTATGCCACTCGGCCTTCGCGGGGGTGCGGCAAAATGGTCATGCCAAGGCTTTGATTTTGCTGAGCCGTCTCAGCAATGTGTTCAGATCGTCCAGGTGACAATATTGCTTAAATCATAGGCAATTTATGATCTTTTCGTAAGCATATTGCCTAAATGAATCGCAGAACCTATTTTGGTGAGAATTGAATCGACGAGCTTCTGAAAAAGTAGGGAGACCGGCAATGCAAGTCACGCAATCGCGTCCGTCGGCGAAAATCCTGATGTTCCCGCTGGCAGTGCGCAAGTCTGCCTTAAATTTGGGCGCCAAGGCCAAATTCGCGGCAGAGCTTGCCGAGCTTCGCGGCGAGCACGCCGATTTCGATGGCTGGTACCACGAGGCCGCCGTCGAGGAAGAAAGTCTGCATCGGAAGAGCTGAAGCCCTTCCACCTGGAAGCTCGCATGAAAAAGCCCGGCGCGATCGCTCGCGCCGGGCTTTTCGTTCGTATCGGCCGATCGACTACTCCTTGGCGTGCAGGTCGGTTCCGAGCGTGTCCTTGACGAAGATCATGCCGATGACCAGCGTGAACGCCGCAATCACGACCGGATACCAAAGCCCGTAGTAGATGTCGCCCTTGTAAGCGCTGAGCGCGAATACCGTCGCCGGCAGCAGGCCGCCGAACCAGCCATTGCCGATGTGGTAGGGCAATGACATGCCCGTGTAGCGAATGCGAGTCGGGAACATCTCGACAAGGATCGCCGCGATCGGCCCATAGACCATGGTCACGAACAGCACCAGGATGAACAGGATGCCGATTGTCATCGGCCAATTCACCGCCGCCGGATCGGCGAACATGGCGAAGGCACCGCCGCCCGGTATGTTGTAGACGGTGACCTCGGGTGCGCCCGCTGCCTCGTCGGCAGTCAAGAGCTTGTCCTTGACCGCCTGATCGGTCGGCACCGCCGCCTTCTCGCCGCCGCGGATGGCGGCTGCGTCGAGCTTGAGTTCAGGATTGGCTGCGATGAAGGCATCGAGTTTCTGGTCCGCGACCTTGATCGCCGCACGCTTCAGCGGATAACCGCCGTCCCGCAGGGACATGTTGACGGCCTTGACGAAGGCGGCGTCCTTGGCCTTGGCCTGATCGCCGGCGGCGACCGCATCGTAAGACGCCACCGTCTCCGTACCAATCTTGACCGACGCAGCCGTCCCGGGCGCAGCCGTCGATAACACGTCGTACGGAACCGAGTTCTTGGTCAGGAACGAAGTTGCGATGTCGCAGGACGTCGTGAACTTCGCCGTGCCGACCGGATTGAACTGGAACTTGCAGTCGCCGGGCGCCGCTGTCACCGTTGCCCGGGTGCTCTGCTGTGCCTTGGCGAGCGCCGGATTGGCGGCCCAGGTCAATGCCTTGAACAGCGGGAAGGTGCAGACGATGGCGAGTGCAAGACCAGCCATGATGATCGGCTTGCGGCCGATCTTGTCGGAGAGCCAGCCGAACACGACGAAGAAGATCGAGCCTAGCGCCAGCGCGATGGCGATCATGATGTTGACCGACTGCGCGTCGACCTTCAGCACGTTCTGCAGGAAGAACAGCGCGTAGAACTGGCCATTGTACCAGACGACGGCCTGACCGGCGGTGAGGCCGAGCAGCGCCAGGAGCGCGATCTTGGCGTTCTTCCACTGACCAAAGGCCTCCGAGAGCGGCGCCTTGGAGCCCTTGCCCTCGTCCTTCATCTTCTGGAAGGTCGGGGACTCCGAGAGAGACAACCGAATCCAGATCGAAACGGCGAGCAGCAGGAAAGAGACGATGAAAGGAATGCGCCAGCCCCAGGCGGCGTAGGTCTCCTTGCTCAGCGATCCCTGCACGATCAGGATGACGATGAGCGACAGGAACAGGCCGAGCGTCGCCGTCGTCTGGATCCATGAGGTGTAGAAGCCGCGGCGGTCGTCGGGCGCGTGCTCGGCGACATAGGTCGCCGCGCCACCATATTCGCCGCCCAGCGCCAAGCCCTGCAGCATGCGCAGGACGATCAGGATCACCGGAGCCGCGATGCCCAAGGTTGCATAGCCGGGCAACAGACCGACCAGGAAGGTCGACAGGCCCATGATCGTCATGGTGACCAGGAATGTGTATTTGCGGCCGACGAGGTCGCCGATGCGACCGAACAGCAGCGCGCCGAATGGGCGCACCAGGAAGCCTGCGGCAAAGGCTAGCAGCGCGAAGATGTTGCGCGTTGCCTCGGGAATGGTCGGGCTGAAAAAGGTCGAGCCGATGAAAGCCGCCAGCGAGCCGTAGAGATAGAAATCGTACCATTCGAAAACGGTGCCGAGCGAGGAAGCGAAGATGACTTTCTTCTCCTCCCGCGTCATGCCGCGGCTCGTTCCGCCGGCGGTCGATGCCATTGCCATTGAGTTATCCTCCCGTGAGACCCAGTCCTCGATGCTGTGCGCCAACATCCGCGTTCTCCTCCGAACGCGGACTCAAAAAACACAGCCGACACAGGAAAAATGGCAGAAAGCGCCGGGGAAAGGCACCGCGACGATGGGATTATGACTTTCGTATTAGGTGCAGTGCGAAGGCGGAGCGAAGCGCTCAGGCCTGCAGCGCTTCGAGCAAGCCGACGGCGGCCATCATGTCTCGTTTTCGGGCGGCACGGCGCGCGACTGCTTCGGCGTCCTGGCCCCACTGCGCGATCTGCCAGTCCTCGTCGACATGGCCGGCGGCCCAGGCCTCCTCGCCGTCGAGCTCGCCGAAATCGACCGCCAACGCCAGCAATGCCGAGCCGGTCAACGATGTCATGACATGGATGGCGGCAAGGCGCAGCGGCTCGGCGCGCTGAGCCAGGTGGCTGCCCAGAACGGCAATGGTTTCGCGCGGCTGCTCGACATGGATGATGCCCTCGGCCAGGCTGAAGCGAACCCCCAGTGCAGCGCGTGCCCAGTCGATGACGGGATCCCACTGCTCGTTCTGCCCGTCGACCAGCCCTTGCGGGGCGTCGGCGCGATAACAGAGCAGATCCGACGAGGCAAAACGCAGAATGTCTTCCAGCACCGCCTGCGGATCGCTGGCCACGCCATCGATGGCGGTGTTGACCAGCCGCATCACCGGCATCGTCACCGGATTGATCGTCTCGCCCTGTTGCGCGAACTCGGCGGCAACCAGCGCGGCGGCCGCCTCGGTCGGCAGAGCCAGCAGCGCCTTGCCCGGCGTGCGCACTGGCCTTCCGTCGAGTTGCACGGCAAAGCCAGCTTCCACCGGCGCGATCGAGACCTCCTTGTAGAAGCGTTTGGGCAGCGGCGTCTTCATCTGGATCTGGGCGCGACGCACCGGATCCGGATCGGAAAGATATCTGCCCGCTTCAAGGTCGTTGAGGATATCACGCATGAAAAGCCTCTCTCACACCGGTGTCAGCTTGCGTGCCGGCCGGTTGACGATGATCAGACCCGCCGCAATCAAGCCAAGTGCCAGAAAAATGCGGATGGTCAGCGGCTCGTTCAAGATGATGGCACCGCATAACACACCGAAAACCGGCGACAGGAAGGTGAAGCTCGACAGGCCGGAGGCCGGATAGCGGCGCAGCAGCCAGAACCACAGCACGTAGGTGAAGGCGACGATATAGATCGCCTGGAAAAGCAGCGCCAATGTCGGCAGCAAGGCTGGATCGCGAACGGGCGGACCCGCGAGAGGCATTACCAGCACGCCAACGACCGCCGCGCCGGCGAGTTGATAGAGCAGCAGCTTCTCCGCACTTGCCTCGACCAATTTCGATCGTTTTATGAGGATATTGGTCAGGGCCCAGAAAAACCCGGAACCAAGGCTCAGGAGATCGCCGAACAGCATGTCCCCGCCACCGCCGAGCTTGTCGGAAAAAACGGTGGCAAGACCGGCAAAGGCCAACAGCAGTCCAAGCAACTTGCGCGTGGTGATCTGTTCGCCGAGCAGGAAGTGGCCGCCGATCAGCATCCAGAACGGCATCGAGTTGACCAGCAGCGTGTTGCGGGCCACGGTCGTATGCTCCAGGCCGACATAGAGGCAAAGGAACTCGATGCCGAAAAGCACGCCGACCGCGATGCCGGCCAGCAATGTCCCATCCCTAGTGAACAGCGCAATGCCGCGCCATTGGCACCAGAGGAAGACGCAGAGACCACCGATGACCGACCGTGCGATCGACAGGAAGACGGGGTCGTAACCGGCGTAGGAGATCTTGGCGGCGACGTAGTTCAGGCCCCAGGAAAAGGTCAGGCCGACCATGATGGCGGCCGCCGCCACGTCGACCGTGTCGCGCCGATCGAGCGCGTCAGTGGCGCCGCTCACGGTCAATCCTCCGCGCTGGCGTCGTCGAAGCCGATCAGGTTCCAGCTTTGGCGCATGTGCGGCGGCATCGGAGCGGTGACGTCGATGACGCCCTTGTCCGGGTGCGGAATAATGATGCGGCGCGCGTGCAGGTGCAGGCGGTTTTGAATGCCGCCGGGAAAATCCCAGTTGGTGTCGGCTTCGAAGTATTTCGGGTCGCCGATGATCGGGCAGCCGATATAGGCGGCATGGACGCGGAGCTGGTGGGTGCGGCCCGTATAAGGCTCCATCTCCAGCCAGGTCATGGTCTGCGCGGCCTGTTCGATGATGCGGTAGTAGGATACGGCATGGTCGGCGCCCTTCTCACCATGCGCGGCCACGCGCACGCGATCGCCGTCCTCTGTTGGCTCCTTGATCAGCCAGGTCGAGATCTTGTCCTCGCGCTTGGGCGGCACGCCCTTGACCAGCGCCCAATAGGTCTTCTTGGTTTCCCGCGCCCGGAACGCCTCGGAGAGCTTCATGGCGGCCAGCCTGGTACGGGCGACGACCAGCACGCCCGACGTATCGCGGTCGAGCCGATGCACCAGCCTCGGCTTCTCGCCCTTCTGGTTGCGCCAGGCTTCCAGCATGTCGTCGACATTGCGCGTGACGCCGGAGCCGCCCTGAACGGCGAGGCCCGCCGGCTTGTTGAAGACGAAGACCTTCGGGTCCTCATGGATCAGCATCTTGGCGAGCACATCGGCGTCGCCCTGGTTGCGGATCGAGTGGCCTGTGAGCGCGCTCTCGCCCTTCTTGTCCACCTCGAGCGGCGGCACACGCACCATCTGGCCCGGCTCGACTCGGGTGTCAGCCTTCACCCGACCGCCATCGACGCGGATCTGGCCGGACCGCAGCAGCTTCTGCAGATGGCCGAAGCCAAGCCCCGGGAAATGGGTCTTGAACCAGCGATCGAGCCGCATGCCCGCCTCGCCGGCCTCCACCGTGATCTGTTCAACGCCTGCCATGTTTTTCGCTTATCCGTTTCCCGAGCAGGGCTTTTGGCCCGCGCTTGGCGCGGCAATAGCACTAATGCATGCCGCCCAAAACCATAAAGCACGCCATGGCGTGCTTTATGGCAGGCTTCTTGCGAGCCAAAGCCCCAGAAACAGGGCAATGATCGCGCCAATGACGCTTGCAAGCGCGTAACCGAACGCAGGCAGCGTGGCTCCCCGTTCCCACAGCGCCGCGAAATCGAGCGAAAAGGCGGAAAAAGTAGTGAAGCCGCCGAAGATGCCGGTGGCGACGAATAGCCTGAGCTCGTTCGATCCGCCGCGGCGCGCCAAAATGGCGATGAACAGCCCCATCGCAAAGGAGCCGATGATGTTGATCGCCATCGTGCCCCAGGGATAGTTGGGGCCGGCGAGGCGCAGCGCGCCCATACTGGTCAAATGGCGGATGCCGGCACCGATACCGCCGCCGACAGCAACAAGAAGCAGATTGAACATAGGCGTTACTGCCCTTGCGAGGGCGCTGGCGTCAATCCCTTGAAGCGGGTGACGCTGCTTCGGGAATAGCACAGACAGTCGACCGCGTCAGGAAGCGGGCTTCCAACCCACGTAGCGCGATATCGGGCGGTCAGCGCCAGAACTGCCTGTCGCGGTTCACCAGACAGGCGTTGTCCAGTCCGGATATTTCTTCCGGAATTCGCCGTAAAGCGCGTTGGATGCTGCCGGCTCCGCCGGCAGCATCCAACGATCTTCGACTCAGGTGGTTTCGACCTTCTTGGGCTTTGTGGAACCAATCATCTTCCAGTTCTTGTAGAACATCGAATTGATGCGCTCGACGCTCACCGAGACAACCGCCAGCATGCCAGCGATCAGGCGGGGCACCGGGGACGGCCTGATAATATCCATGAACACGCAGTAGCGGCGGCCATCATACTCGTTGACCGAGCGATGCAGCAGCGTGTCGTCGAAAATGAACTGCGGATTGTCGTACCAGTAGTTCTTGACGTTGCCGCATTCGACAAAAATCTCGGCTTTCACAGGGATCAGATTGTAGAGGATGCGCAGGCTGAGCCGCAGCGGTCCGAAATGCCAGGAGGTCGATTCGCGCTTGCTGAAGACGGAAACGGCGATCGTCTTGATGTATTTGAAATCCTTATTGAATTCCTCGACGTTGTCTATCCTGTGCTTGCCATACCACTGGTAGACATACATACCGCGCCGGCCGGCGCCGAAATTGGCGTCGATATCGGCGATGATCTCATCCTTGCGCGCCTTGAAGACATCAAGGACCTCGTTGACCTCACGCTGATAGTCGGCGGGAAATTGCTCCAGCTTCCACACGCCCCGATTTCTGTAGCACAGAAGATCGACGAGCAAGTTGAAGGGTGAGAGCAGCCAGGTGAAGAGCCCGTTGCCAAGGAAGTAGCCGCTGAACAGCGCCAGATCCTTCCTGTCGTTGCGCAGCACGTCGATCAGACCACAAACGATGAAGATCGTCGTCAGGATCGGGATGAAATAGAAGCCAAGGGCAAGAAGCGGGATGGCAATGGCGAATTTGCGAAGGGATTTGCGAAGGGTTTTTGTCATTTTTCCACGCGCGGAGCGCGATCCTGTTGCGAATGAGGTGCCCAAATCATGGCAACGGCCACCGCCCGACCGTGCGCCTTGATAAGGTTTTTTGGGTCACCGCACAACGGCCATGGAATCTGGCCGGGCTGGCTGCCTCGTGGAGCCTGCCGGGCTGTCAATGCACTGCCGGCAAGCCAAGCTCGTCCCATTTGTCCCTGGCCACTGGATCGCCGACCAGGAACTCAAAGCCAATGACGCTTTCGCCGTCTTGTGCGAGCTGGCATTTGAACCTCAGACTGAACCAGTTTTTGCGGCTGCGGAAAGCCGCACCATCAGCGGCGATCGTCGTGCCGGTGATCTTTTCCTCGGCGGTTGCGTAGGGCACCACCCGCTCCGGCTGGAAATCGGCATGCCATTGGCGGATCTGATCCATGGCCTCCAGATTGCAAAGCTGCACCATGCGTTCGTCGGACGCGAAGGTCTTGAGATCGGCGCGCGCCTGCTTGCTGCGCGGATCGGCCAAGGTCTTGGCCGACAGCATCCGCGTCGGGCGAATCATGGCAGGCGCGGCGGGCGGTTGAGTTTTGGGCGGGTTCGAAGCAGGTGGTGGCTCTGTCGCCCGCACCTCCGGTACCGCCGGAGCTGCGGAGGCCGGCGGCGGTTTCGCCGATGCCTCGAACTGTTCAGGCGTCAGGATGTCGACCGACACCCGCTCTTCCTCCAGCCGGTTCGGCCGCTTCGGCAACGGCATCAATGCCACTGTCGCGGCGAACAGTGCATGGAGGACGACCGAAGTTGAAATGCCCCAGGGCGAAGCCTCGCCCCGAAGCGTGACGGCCACCGGCCTCCGCAAACCGGCTATTCCCGCTCTTTGCGCAGCTTTGCCCAGTAGTCGAGCCGCTTTCTGATGTCGCGCTCGAAACCGCGCTCGGGCGGATCGTAGAAGGTCTGTCGACCCATCTTCTCGGGAAAATAGTCCTGCCCTGAAAAGGCGTCCGGCTCATCATGGTCGTAACGGTAGCCGGCGCCGTATTCCTCTTCTTTCATCAGCTTGGTCGGCGCGTTGAGGATATGCTTGGGCGGCAGCAGCGAGCCATGTTCCTTCGCGGCCCGCGTGGCTGCCTTGAAGGCGGTATAGACGGCGTTGGATTTGGGCGCGGTGGCGAGATAGACGGTAGCTTCGGCGAAAGCAAGTTCGCCTTCCGGAGAGCCGAGATAGTCATAGGCATCCTTGGCGGCGTTGGCGACGACCAATGCCTGCGGATCGGCCAGCCCGATGTCTTCCATCGCCATGCGCACCAGCCGGCGGCCGAGATAGAGCGGATCCTCGCCGGCATCGAACATGCGCGCGAGATAGTAGAGTGCGGCATCGGGGTCCGAGCCGCGCACCGACTTGTGTAGCGCCGAGATCAGGTTGTAATGACCGTCCTGGCCCTTGTCGTAGATCGGCGCACGGCGCTGCACGATGCGCTGCAGCCCTTCGGGATCGAATATCTCGCCAGGCTTGGCGGCACGCCAGACTTCCTCGGCGAGCGTCAGCGATGCGCGTCCGTCGCCATCGCTCATGCGGATCAGCATCGCCCGCGCCTCGTGATCGAGCGGCAGCGCCCTGCCCTCGGTCTCCTCCGCCCTTATCATCAGCTTGGCGATGCTGTCCTCGCCGAGCGAATGGAAGACCATCACCCGCGCGCGCGACAACAAGGCCGCGTTGAGTTCGAAGGACGGGTTTTCTGTTGTTGCGCCGACCAGGACGACCGTTCCGTCCTCCATGACGGGGAGGAAAGAATCCTGCTGGGCACGGTTGAAGCGGTGGATCTCATCGACGAAGAGCAGCGTCTGGCGGCCGTTGGCGCGCCGCAGCTTGGCCGCCTCGAACACTTTCTTGAGGTCGGCGACGCCGGAAAAGACCGCCGAGATCTGCTCGAAGGCAAGACTGGTCTCGCCGGCGAGCAGTCGCGCCACAGTGGTCTTGCCGGTGCCGGGCGGCCCCCAGAAGATCATCGATCCCAGCGAACCGGAGCCGATCAGCCGGGTCAGCGCGCCATCGGGACCCGTCAGATGCTCCTGGCCGACGACCTCGCCAAGGTTCTTCGGCCGCAACCTGTCGGCCAGCGGCCGCCCGGGCGGCACCTTTTCCGGCTCATCGACACTGAACAGATCGGCCATGCACTTCTTTTAGGTTTGGAGCACGATCCTTCAGAGGATCGAACTCAGTAACGCAACACCTGGCGCAGTATCTGCCCACCGCGCTCGACGGTAAAGCGCCACCAGCGCGTATCCTGCTGGGCTACCTGCGCCAGCGTTGCGGCGGTGTCGATGCTGGTGCCGTTGACCTCGCGCACGATGTCGCCCGGCTGGAAGCCGAAATCGGCGGCCGGCGAATCACGGTTGATGTCGATCACGGTCACGCCCTTGAGATCGGTCCGCAGGCCGAGCTTCTGGGCAAGCCGCGGCGACAGTTCCGAGACCTTGGCGCCCGAGAACGGGCTGCGGCCATGCAGCGTCACTTCTGAGGCTTTCGCCCCCTCCGGCGCGCGCTCCAACGCGATATCCATGGCTGCTTTCTGGCCCTTGGTCAGGATCGCGAAATTAGCCTTGGTGCCGATCGACAGCGTCGCCATCCGATAGTCCAGCGCCTCGATGCTCTCGACGGGCTTGCCATTGATCTGCAGCACGACGTCGCCCGGCTTCAACCCTGCCTTGCCGGCGGGGCCCGTCGCGTCGACCGAAGAGACCAGCGCTCCGGTCGGCTTTTCCATGCCAAGCGATTCGGCGATCTGCGGCGTCACCGCTTCGAACTCGGCGCCGATATAGGGCCGTTCGAAGAAATCGAGGCCGGCCTTGGCGGCATCGGCGAAAGCCCGCACCATGTTGGCGGGGATCGCAAAACCGATACCGATCGAACCGCCGCTGCGGCTGTAGATGGCGGTGTTGATGCCGACCAGCTGCCCGCCCATGTTGATCAGCGCACCGCCGGAATTGCCAGGATTGATGGCGGCATCAGTCTGGATGAAATAGCCCGAATCCGAAACACCGATATGGCTGCGCGCAAGCGCGGAAACGATGCCGCTGGTGGTTGTCTGGCCGACGCCGAAAGGATTGCCGATGGCCAGCACCAGGTCGCCGACCTCGAGCGCGTCGGAATCGCCGATGGCGATCACCGGGAACGGCTTGTCGGACTCGATCTTGAGCACGGCAAGGTCGAGCGTCTCGTCCTTGAGCATCACCTTGCTGGTGAACTCGCGGCCGTCGGCGGTCGCCACCTTGACCTCGTCGGCGTCCTTGATGACGTGGAAATTGGTGACGATGACACCGCTCGGATCGACCAGCACGCCCGAGCCCAGCGAAGACTGCGCGCGCGGCTGGGCACGGCCGAAAAATTCCTCGAAGAAGGGATCGCCCTCGAAAGGTGACGTCACCTTGGCCGTCTGCGAGGCATAGACATTGACCACGGCGGGCGCCGTCTGCTTGACCAGCGGTGCAAAGGAAAGCTGGACCTCCTCGCGGCCGAACGGCACGCGCTTGTCCGGGCCTGAAGTGGCATTCTCGCCTTCAACGCCATGCAGCAGGTCGGTCAGCACATCGGAGAGCCCCGGATCGGCGGGCTTGGCAGCGTCCTCGGCCCGCGCCTGCCGGACTGCCGGTGCGGCTGCGAACACCATGAAGGCGCAGAGCAGAACAAGGGACAGTCTTTTGGCACGCATTGCGAATCCTCCAAGCGAGTTCGGGCGCATTGTCCCGACGAATGTGCAAAATGAAAGGCTAAGCCGCTGAAATCCGATTATTTTAAGCAGGAAAGCAGCTACAGCTGAGCTTGAAACCGGAAACCCCGTCTGGCCTGATGAAAAAACAACTCCTGTCATTCCGTGACTTTTTGAAGACCGGCAGATTGGGCGGGGTCTCTCCCAACATGACAATGGCTGAGATTGTCGACGTGCTCGGTATGCCTGACCATCCCGACCCGGATTACTGGACGTTCGGAAAACTCGAAATTTCCTTCGCTGGCGAGGTGCCTCGCCAGATGAACTGGTTTCAGATCGAGGAAGCCGGTTACCTCGAAGGCGAGTTGGAAACTCTCACCGATCGCTTTGCGCTTTCGCTGGATGGGTTCAGCGGAGAGACAAAACCATCGGAGTTCCTGGGGGCCGGCCTTTGGGCCGCAGGTCGGGCCAAGGTTTTCTACGCGGCTTGCGGCGATGACATCCTGCTGAACATCTGCGCCGGACTGATTCAGATGCATTTTGATGTGGATACCGATTTCATCGGTGACCAAGACGCCGAAGCCTATTTGAGCGCTTCCTCTCCGTCACAATCGATAGCGGAGATCGATTCGCGAGCCGTCCTCGACAGTATCTATTCATATCCCTACCCAAAGGCTGAAGAGGTACCGGGGGCGTTTAATTGGAATCGGTTAAGTGCAAGCCACTATCTCGTCCTGGCCGATAGGCGACAGACACCGGCAAACGAAAAAGGGGCCCGCGGGCCCCTTTAATCCACGTCTGGAAAGACGAAGCCTTATGCGGCCGCGGCTTCGTCCGTGCCTTCCGCCTCGAGGCGGGCGCGGTCGCCGGCGCCCTTGGCGTCGGTGTCGCGGTCGACGAACTCGATGACCGCCATCGCGGCATTGTCGCCGTGA
This sequence comes from Mesorhizobium sp. SARCC-RB16n, assembly GCF_008520305.1. Lineage (GTDB taxonomy): Bacteria > Pseudomonadota > Alphaproteobacteria > Rhizobiales > Rhizobiaceae > Mesorhizobium. The sequence goes on from NZ_ML703293.1 coordinate 16,167, forward strand.
CGGAAGCCCGCCTTCATGATGCGCAAATAGCCGCCGTTGCGGGTGGCGTAGCGGGGGGCGATGGTGTCGAACAGGCGCTTGACGACGCCTTCATTGCCGATCTGCGCGATCACCTGGCGGCGGGCGTGCAGGTCGCCACGCTTGCCGAGCGTGACCAGCTTCTCGACGATCGGACGCAGGTCCTTTGCCTTCGGCAAGGTGGTGACGATCTGCTCGTGCTCGAGCAGCGATACCGCCAGGTTGGCGAACATCGACTTGCGGTGGCTTATGCTGCGGGCGAAGCGGCGGCCTTTGAAACCGTGGCGCATGGCTCTTTTCCTTCTTCAGTTGCTCAAGAGGCCACGGCCTCTGATGGTTTTCCGCACGACCGTCGGATCGAGCGGCTCGCGCCGCCGATCCTTGGAGTTCATGCTCAATATTGGTCTTCGTAACGTTTTGCGAGGTCTTCGATGTTTTCCGGCGGCCAGTCCGGCACTTCCATGCCGAGGTGCAGGCCCATCGCCGCGAGCACTTCCTTGATCTCGTTCAGCGACTTGCGGCCGAAGTTCGGGGTGCGCAGCATCTCGGCTTCGGTCTTCTGGATGAGATCGCCGATGTAGACGATGTTGTCGTTCTTCAGGCAGTTGGCCGAACGCACCGAAAGCTCGAGTTCGTCGACCTTCTTGAGCAACGCCGGGTTGAAGGCGAGCTCGGTGACGGCTTCCGCGGCGACTTCCTTCTGCGGCTCGTCGAAGTTGACGAACAAGCCAAGCTGATCCTGCAGGATGCGAGCGGCGAAAGCCACCGCGTCCTCGCCCGAGATCGAGCCATCGGTCTCGATGGTCATGGTCAGCTTGTCGTAGTCGAGAACCTGGCCCTCGCGGGTGTTTTCGACCTTGTAGGAGACCTTCTTGACCGGCGAATAGAGGCTGTCGACGGGGATCAGGCCAATCGGCGCGTCTTCGGCGCGGTTGCGCTCGGCCGGTACGTAGCCCTTGCCGGTGTCGACGGTGAATTCCATGCGGATTTCAGCGCCTTCGTCCAGCGTGCAGATGACGTGGTCGGGGTTGAGGATCTCGACATCGCCAACCGTCTGGATGTCGCCGGCGAGAACCGCACCCGGGCCCTGCTTGCGCACGACCATGCGCTTGGGACCATCGCCTTCCATGCGGATGGCGATTTCCTTGATGTTGAGGACGATGTCGGTCACGTCCTCGCGCACGCCGGCGATGGACGAGAATTCATGCAGTACGCCGTCGATCTGCACGGCGGTGACGGCCGCACCGCGCAGCGAAGACAGAAGCACGCGGCGCAGCGCATTGCCGAGGGTGAGGCCAAAGCCACGCTCGAGCGGCTCGGCGACGAGCGTGGTCAGCGTCTTCTTCTTCGACGAGAACTCGATCTTGTTCGGCTTGATCAGTTCTTGCCAATTTTTCTGGATCATAATGCTTTCCTTCCGTTGACCCGCCACCATCCAATCGTGGCGGGCGACCTGGAATACCGTGGAGGAACGCCTTTGTGAGCGTTCGCGCGGCGTTCGATAGTGTTAGACGCGGCGCTTCTTGCGCGGGCGGCAGCCATTGTGCGGGATCGGCGTCACGTCACGGATCGAGGTGATGGTGAAGCCGGCCGCCTGTAGGGCGCGCAGCGCCGATTCACGACCGGAGCCAGGTCCGCAGACCTCGACTTCGAGCATGCGCATGCCGTGTTCCTGGGCCTTCTTGGCAACGTCCTCGGCAGCCATCTGGGCAGCAAACGGGGTCGACTTGCGCGAACCCTTGAAGCCCTGGGCGCCGGCCGACGACCAGGCAATCGAATTGCCCTGCGCGTCGGTGATGGTGATCATCGTGTTGTTGAAGGTCGAATTGACGTGGGCAACGCCCGACGAAATGTTCTTGCGTTCGCGACGGCGAACACGTGCGGCTTCCTTGGCCATGGTAGTCCTTTCAGTTGATCTCTACACCGCCGTAATGCCAGCGGCTCCACCTTCGTAAGGGAGTAGGGGAATAGGGCAGTAAGGGAGTAGGGAAAAATGCGATCCTTTGGCGGGCATTCCCTACTGCCTTACTCCCCTACTCCCTTATTCCCCTAAAAATTACTTCTTCTTGCCGGCGATCGACTTGGCCGGGCCCTTGCGGGTACGCGCATTGGTATGGGTGCGCTGACCGCGAACCGGCAACGAGCGGCGGTGACGCAGGCCGCGGTAGCAGCCGAGATCCATCAGACGCTTGATGTTCATCGACACTTCGCGGCGCAGGTCGCCTTCCACCTGGTAATCGCGGTCGATGGTCTCACGGATCTGCAGCACTTCCGCGTCGGTCAGCTGGTTGACGCGGCGCTCGGCCGGGATGCCGACCTTGTCGACGATCTCCTGGGCGAACTTCTTGCCAATGCCGTGAATGTACTGAAGCGCGATGACGACGCGCTTGTTGGTCGGAATGTTGACGCCGGCTATACGAGCCATGTTCTTCTCTGCTCCATATGGGCCGTCCAACCCTCAAAGACAAGGCAGGTCCGGCGCTACCACATTGCCCCGCGTCCGGTGGAGGCCGGCCCTTGCGGGAGTTTCCAGTTCAAAGCGACTGCCTTGCCCTTGCGGACAAGCAAAGTGCGCATCTGACAGGAAGACGGGCCGCCATACCGCAGCGAGTCGTCTTCGTCAAGCTTAATCTTTAAATTCCCTTACCGTGCCTTGACGGCCGCCGCGAGCACCGCTTCAATCTCCGCGGTTACCGCGTCGATACTAGCCATGCCGTCCACGGTCTTGAGCTTGCCCTTGGCGTAATAGTAGCCGGTCAGCGGAGCGGTCTTCTTGTAGTATTCCCGCAGGCGCTCTTCGAACACAGCCGGATTGTCGTCCTTGCGCACCGGCTGGCCGGCGGCCTTGGCATCATCGGCGCGCTTGACGATGCGGCCTACCAGGGCCCTGTCGTCAACGACGAGTTCGACAACCGTGTCGAGGCCGATGCCACGCTCCGAAAGCATCGATTCAACCGCATCGGCCTGCACCAGCGTACGCGGGTAGCCGTCAAGGATGAATCCCCCGGCGCAGTCGGGCTGATCGATACGCTCGGCGACGATGGCATTGACGATGGCGTCGGATACCAGTTCGCCGGCATCCATCACCGCCTTGGCGCGCTTGCCGACCTCGGTACCCGCCTGGACAGCGGCACGCAGCATGTCACCCGTCGAGAGCTGGGGTATGCCGTGCTTTTCTACCAGTCTTTGTGCTTGTGTCCCCTTGCCCGCCCCTGGCGGCCCAAGCAAAATCAACCTCATCTGGCTTTCTTCCCCCCGCGCAGCTTCGACTTCTTGATCAGGCCTTCATACTGGTGCGCGATCAGGTGACCCTGAATCTGCGCAACCGTATCGAGCGTGACACTGACCACGATCAGAAGCGATGTGCCACCGAGGTAGAATGGTACGCCAGTCGCCGAGATCAGGAACTCCGGCAGCAGGCACACCAGCACCAGATAGATGGCGCCGACGACGGTGATGCGGGTGAGTACGTAATCGATGTAATCGGCGGTGCGCTCGCCCGGACGATAGCCCGGGATGAAGCCCGAATGCTTCTTGAGCTGGTCGGCGGTGTCCTTCGGATTGAAGACAATCGCAGTGTAGAAGAAGGCAAAGAACACGATCATCGCCGCATAAAACAGCATGTACAGCGGCTGGCCGTGGCCGAGCGAGGCCAGGATGGTGCTCGCCCAGGCCGGCATGTTGGTCGCCTGCGAGAAGCCGGCGACGGTGGCCGGCAGCAGAAGCAGCGACGATGCAAAGATCGGCGGGATGACGCCCGACGTGTTGAGCTTGAGCGGCAGGTGTGAGGTATCGCCCTGGAACATGCGGTTGCCGACCTGGCGCTTCGGATACTGGATCAGCAGGCGGCGCTGGGCGCGCTCGAAGAACACGATGAGCGCGATGACGACTATGGCCAGAACGATGATCGCCAGGATCAGGCCGGTCGACAGCGCGCCGGTACGGCCGAGTTCCAATGTCCCCGATATGGCGCGCGGCAGGCCCGCGACGATGCCGGAGAAGATGATCAGCGAAATGCCGTTGCCGATGCCGCGCGCGGTGATCTGCTCGCCAAGCCACATCAGGAACATGGTGCCGCCGACCAGCGTGACAACGGTCGAGAGCCGGAAGAACATGCCGGGATCATTGACGATGCCGTTGCCGTTCTCAAGGCCCACCGAAATGCCATAGGCCTGCACCAGCGCCAGCAGGACGGTGCCGTAGCGCGTGTACTGGTTGATGACCTTGCGGCCCTGCTCGCCTTCCTTCTTCAGCGCTTCCAGCGAGGGAATGACCGATGTCATCAGCTGCATGATGATGGAGGCGGAGATATAAGGCATGATGCCGAGCGCAAAGATCGCCATGCGCTGTACGGCGCCGCCGGCGAACATGTTGAACATGCCGAGCACGCCCTTGCTCTGCGAGGAGAACGCCTGGGCGAAGGCATCGGGATTGATGCCGGGAAGCGGGATGTAGGTGCCGAGGCGATAGACGAGCAACGCGCCGATGGTGAACCAGATGCGTTTCTTCAGGTCCTCCGCTTTGGCGAAGGCCGAGAAATTCAGATTCGAGGCTAGTTGTTCAGCAGCCGAAGCCATGCCTGATTCTCCGCTTGGTAACGCTTGATGGCCCTTGAGGTCAGGCGGTGCGTTTCACCGAAGCTCACGAGATAAGCTCCGGGCTGTAAACATGCAAGCGGCCGCGTTGACGCGGCCGCTAAATTGAGCAGATCAAAGCGCGATCGAAAGCAAAAACGGATGCCACTCTTGCCGACCGCGCTTCAAATTGCCGTTACTCGGCAGCTGCCTTTTCCGGCAGCTTGACCGAACCGCCGGCCTTTTCGATCTTCTCGATCGCGGCCTTGGAGGCGCCGGCGACGTCGAAGGCAAGCTTGGCCTTGAGTTCGCCATCGGACAGCACGCGCACGCCATCCTTGACGCGACGGATGACGCCGGCGGCGACAAGCGCCTCGGCCGTCACGGTTGCCTTGACGTCAAGCTTCTTGGCATCGACGGCTTCCTGGATACGGGCCAGCGAAACGACAACGAAGCTCTTGGCGAAGATGTTGTTGAAGCCACGCTTCGGCAGGCGCCGATAAAGCGGCATCTGGCCACCCTCGAAGCCGTTGACGGCAACGCCGGAGCGCGCCTTCTGGCCCTTGACGCCGCGACCGGCGGTCTTGCCGGAGCCGGAGCCGATGCCACGGCCGAGACGCTTCTTGGAATGCGTCGCGCCGTCCTTGTCACGCAGATCATTGAGTTTCATCTGGGTTCTCCTGCGCTCTGGCTCAGCCCTCGTCCACGACGCGGACGAGATGCTGGACGGCGGCGATCATGCCGCGCACGGAGGGCGTATCTTCCAGTGTGCGCTGCTTGTGCATCTTGTTGAGGCCGAGCCCGACCAGCGTCGCGCGCTGTTCCTTCGGACGGCGGATCGGCGAGCCGATCTGCTCAACGGTGATCGTCTTGGTTGCTTTCTTGGCCATGGTCAAAATCCCTGGTCAGATCGACTATTCTTCAGCCGCAACGGCGGTGCCGCGGCGGGCCTGAAGGGTCGAATACTTGATGCCGCGCGCGGCAGCCACATCCTTGGGATGCATCTGGCTCTTCAGCGCGTCGAAGGTGGCGCGAACCATGTTGTAGGGGTTTGATGACCCCATCGACTTGGCGACCACGTCATGCATGCCGAGCGTCTCGAAGACGGCGCGCATCGGGCCGCCGGCGATGATGCCGGTACCCTGCTTGGCGGCGCGCAGCAGAACGCGACCGGCGCCCCAACGTCCCTCGACGTCGTGGTGCAGCGTGCGGCCCGAGCGCAGCGGCACGAAGATCATGTCGCGTTTTGCCGATTCGGTTGCCTTGCGGATAGCTTCCGGCACTTCGCGCGCCTTGCCATGACCGAAGCCGACGCGGCCCTTCTGGTCGCCGACGACGACGAGCGCGGCGAAACCGAAGCGGCGGCCACCCTTGACGACCTTGGCGACGCGGTTGATGTGGACCAGCTTGTCCACCATGCCGTCATCGCGCTCTTCACGCTCGCGGCCGCGGCCGCCTTCCCTACGTTCCTGTGCCATATCCTGTTCCTTGTTCTTTTCCGGAAGCACGGGTTGCTGATTGCTGACGCCGCTTTTGGGTCATCAGCGGTGAATTTCTCCTTTGCATGATCTTGTCCGAAAAGTCTGCAACTTTTCGGGATCATGCATTAGAAGCTGAGACCGCCTTCGCGGGCAGCCTCGGCCAGCGCCTTGACGCGGCCGTGATAGATGTACGGGCCACGGTCGAAAACGACTTCCTTGACGCCGGCCTTGGTGGCGCGCTCTGCGATCAGCTTGCCGATCGCGGCGGCGGCGGCGGTGTCGGCGCCGGTCTTGAGCGAACCCTTGAGGTCCTTCTCGAGCGTCGAGGCGGCAGCGATGGTGTGACCCTTGGCGTCGTCGATCACCTGGACGTAGATGTTCTTCGACGTGCGGTGCACCGAGAGACGCGGGCGTTCGCCGGCAACCTTCTTGATCTGGCGGCGGACGCGTTGCGCGCGGCGCTGGATGGCTTCCTTGGTACCCATAATGTCTTCCTTGCCTTCAAAAAACGGGGCCCGCCATATGCGGTAGGCAAGGCGCCTCCCGCGACCGCTCCCCGCGGCGTTACACTTCCGTGGCTTGGCCCTCTCCGAAAAGTCTGCAACTTTTCAGGGTCAAGCCGACTACTTCTTCTTGCCTTCCTTGCGGACGATCTTCTCGCCGGCGTAACGGACGCCCTTGCCCTTGTAAGGCTCGGGACCGCGGTATTCGCGGATCTCCGCGGCGACTTGGCCGACCTGCTGCTTGTCGATGCCGGCCACGGTGATCTCGGTCGGCTTCGGCACGGTTATCGTGATGCCGGCCGGCGTCTCGTAGACGACATCATGGCTGAAGCCAAGGGCCAACTGCAGGTTCTTACCTTGCAAGGCAGCGCGATAGCCGACGCCGGTGATCTCGAGCTTCTTCTCGAAACCGTCCTTCACGCCCTGCAGGATGTTGACGATCTGCGTGCGCGACATGCCCCATTTGGAGCGGGCGGTCTTGGTCTGGTCGCGCGGCTGGACAGCGATCTCGCTGCCTTCCATCTTGACCAGCACTTCGTCGTTCACCACGAACTTCAGCTCGCCCTTGGGGCCCTTCGCCGTCACGGTCTGGCCGTTGACGGTCGCGGTCACGCCCTGCGGCAGCGAAACGGGTTTCTTTCCAATACGAGACATTTTGTTGTCCTCGTCACTTCTCTTGTTTCAGGTCTCTGTCTTCGGAACGATCCGAAGACCGGATTCCAATTTGCGGTGAGCTGCCAGATCAGAAGATCTGGCAGAGGATCTCGCCGCCGACGTTCTGCTCGCGTGCTTCGTGGTCGGCCATCACGCCCTTCGGTGTCGAAAGGATGGCGATGCCGAGGCCGTTGGCGACGTGCGGGATTGACTTGGCCGAAACGTAAACGCGGCGGCCGGGCTTCGAAACGCGGGCGATTTCGCGCACGACCGGAGCACCGTCGAAATACTTCAGCTCGATTTCGATCTCGGACTTGCCGTTGTCGAAGTCGGTCTGGCTGTAATCGCGGATATAGCCTTCAGCCTTCAGCACGTCCAGGACGCGGGTGCGCAGACGCGAGGCCGGCGTCGAAACGCTCGACTTCTTGCGGCCATAGGCGTTGCGGATGCGGGTCAGCATATCGCCGAGAGGATCGCTCAATGACATGTTATGTCCTCCTTACCAGCTCGACTTGACCAGGCCCGGGATCTGGCCGTTGTTGCCTAGATCCCGAAGCGCGATGCGCGATACTTTGAGCTTGCGATAGTAGGCACGCGGACGGCCGGTGACTTCGCAGCGGTTGCGGATGCGGATCTTGGCCGAGTTACGCGGCAGGGCAGCAAGCTTCAGCTGAGCGCGGAAGCGCTCTTCCATCGGCTTGGACTGATCCATGATGATCGCCTTCAGCGCGGCGCGCTTGGGACCGTACTGGTCGGCAAGCTTGCGGCGCCTGTTGTTCTTCTCGACTGAGCTGGTCTTTGCCATTTCAGATTTTTCCTTTTCTCGCTGCCGTTACTGGCGGAAGGGGAAGTTGAAAGCCTTGAGCAAAGCCCTGGCTTCGTCGTCCGTCTTCGCAGTCGTACAAACGATGACGTCCATGCCCCAGATCTGATCAACCTTGTCGTAGTTGATCTCCGGGAACACGATGTGCTCCTTGATGCCCATCGCGTAGTTGCCACGGCCATCGAAGCTCTTGGGGTTCAGTCCGCGGAAGTCGCGGACGCGCGGCAGCGCGATGTTCACGAGACGGTCGAGGAACTCGTACATACGTTCCTTGCGCAGCGTGACCTTGGCGCCGATCGGCATGTTCTCGCGGACCTTGAAGCCAGCGATCGAATTGCGGGCGCGGGTGACGACAGCCTTCTGGCCGGCGATCATCGCCAGGTCTTCGGCCGCGACCGAAGGCTTCTTCGAATCGGCGGTCGCTTCGCCGACACCCATGTTCAGCACGATCTTGTCGAGGCGCGGAACTTGCATGTCGTTGTCGTAGCCGAACTGCTCCTGCAGCGCCTTGCGAATGGTCTCGTTATAGACCTGCTTGAGGCGCGGCGTGTTGTTGGCAGTCGCCTGCTTGGTTTGAGCCTTAGCCATTGATGACTTCTCCCGAGCGCTTGGCGACGCGCACCTTCTTGCCGTCCTTCTGGAAGATGAAACCGACGCGGGTCGGCTTGCCATCCTTCGGGTCGGCCAGCGCGATGTTCGACAGCTGGATCGGCGCTTCCTTGGTAATGATCCCGCCCTCTTGGGACTGGGACTGCTTCTGGTGACGACGGATCATGTTGACGCCGCGCACCAGCGCGGTGTCATCCTTCGGCTGAACCGAGAGGACTTCGCCCGAACGGCCCTTGTCCTTGCCGGCCAGCACGACGACCTTGTCGCCTTTTCTAATCTTTTGCATTGGTCCGGCTCCTTACAGCACTTCAGGCGCGAGCGAGATGATCTTCATGTGGTTCTTGGCGCGAAGTTCGCGCGGAACCGGTCCGAAGATACGCGTGCCGATCGGCTCTTTCTTGTTGTCGACGAGAACGGCCGCGTTCTTGTCGAAACGGATCACGCTGCCGTCCGGGCGGCGGATGTCCTTGGCCGTGCGAACCACGACCGCCTTCATCACATCGCCCTTCTTAACGCGGCCGCGCGGAATGGCTTCCTTGATCGACACCACGATGATGTCGCCCACGGAAGCGTATTTCCGCTTCGAGCCGCCCAGCACCTTGATGCACATGACACGACGCGCGCCGGAATTATCCGCCACGTCGAGGTTTGTTTGCATCTGAATCATGACTGGCCGCCTTCTTCTTTTCTAACGGGACGGGCTCGAAGCCCCTCCCCGGTCTGTCCAAAATTCGTTGTTTACGCCCAGAGGTCAGGCTTGGTCCGAGGACACGACGATCCAGCGCTTATCCTTGGAAATCGGCTTCGATTCCTGGATGAACACCTGATCGCCGACCTTGTGGGCGTTGTTCTCGTCGTGCGCCTTGTACTTCTTGGTCATGCGCACGGTCTTCTTCATCACGGGATGCGTGAAGCGCCGTTCGACCTTGACGACAACCGTCTTCTCGTTCTTGTCGCTGACGACGGTGCCCTGCAGAATGCGCTTTGGCATGGTTTTCGTCCTTAAGCCTTCTTGGCCGCGGACTTTTCCGCAGCGATGGTCTTGATACGCGCAATGTCCTTGCGAACCTGCCTCACGCGCGCGGTCTTCTCGAGCTGGCCGGTGGCCTTCTGGAAGCGCAGGTTGAACTGCTCCTTCTTCAGGCTGGCCAGGTCGTCGGTCAGCTGGTCCTGGGTCTTGGTCCGGATGTCTTCGGCTTTCATGATCAGCCCGTCCTTATTCTGCGATGCGCTGTACGAAGCGCGTCCTGACCGAGAGCTTGGCCGCGCCGAGACGCAGCGCCTCACGGGCGGTTTCTTCATTGACGCCGTCGATCTCGAACATGATGCGGCCCGGCTTGACGCGCGCCGCCCAGTAGTCGACCGCGCCCTTGCCCTTGCCCATGCGGACTTCGGTCGGCTTCGACGTAACCGGCACGTCCGGGAAAATACGGATCCAGACGCGGCCGGCACGCTTCATTTCGCGAGTGATCGCGCGGCGAGCCGCCTCGATCTCACGTGCGGTGACGCGGTTCGGCTCAAGCGCCTTCAGCCCGAAACCACCGAAATCCAGATTGGTGCCGCCCTTTGCGGTACCATGGATACGGCCCTTGAACTGCTTGCGGAACTTTGTGCGCTTTGGCTGCAGCATCGTTCTAACTCCAAATTCCTAAATGTCTCAGGCGTTTTCGCGACGACGACCGCGTTCGCGATCACCACCACCGCCATGCGCAGCATCGCCCTCGGTCGCACGACGCTCCGAAGCCATCGGATCGTGCTCGAGGATCTCGCCCTTGAATACCCAGACCTTGACGCCGCAAATGCCGTAGGCCGTATTCGCCTCGGCCGTGCCATAGTCGACATCGGCGCGCAGCGTATGCAGCGGCACGCGACCTTCGCGGTACCATTCCATGCGCGCGATCTCGGCGCCGCCAAGACGGCCGGCGCAGTTGATGCGGATGCCTTCGGCACCGAGGCGCATCGCCGACTGCACGGCACGCTTCATGGCGCGCCGGAACGCGATGCGGCGCTCGAGCTGCTGGGCGATCGACTGGGCGACCAGGGTCGCGTCGATTTCCGGCTTGCGCACTTCGACGATGTTGAGGTGCGTCTCGGACTTCGTCATCTCCATCAGCTTCTTGCGAAGCTTCTCGATGTCGGCGCCCTTCTTGCCGATGATCAGACCCGGACGCGCCGCATGGATAGTGACGCGGCACTTCTTGTGCGGACGCTCGATCACGACCTTCGAGATCGCGGCCTGCTTGAGCTCCTTCTCAAGATACTTGCGGATCTTGATGTCCTCATGCAGCAGCTTGCCGTACTCGCCGGTGTTCGCGAACCAGCGCGAATCCCAGGTGCGGTTGATGCCGAGGCGAAGACCGATCGGATTGACTTTCTGGCCCATTATGCGGCCTCCCCTTTTTCTTCGACTTCACGGACGACGATCGTGAGGTGCGAGAACGGCTTCTCGATGCGGCTGGCGCGACCACGGCCACGAGCGTGGAACCGCTTCATGACGATCGACTTGCCGACATAGGCTTCCGCCACCACCAGCGCATCGACATCGAGGTCATGGTTGTTTTCCGCGTTGGCGATTGCCGATTCCAGCGTCTTCTTGACCGTGCCGGAAATCCGCTTGGCCGAGAATTCGAGATCGGAAAGCGCTGTCGCGACCTTCTTGCCGCGGATCAGCGCGGCAACCAGGTTCAGCTTCTGCGGGCTGATACGGATCGTGCGCAACACGGCGCGCGCTTCGTTGTCAGCAAGCCTGCGCGGAGCTTTGGCCTTGCCCATGATTATTTCCTCTTCGCCTTCTTATCCGCGCCGTGACCGTAATAGGTCCGGGTCGGAGCGAATTCACCGAACTTATGACCGACCATGTCCTCGTTCACCGCGACGGGAACATGCTTCTGGCCGTTGTAGACACCGAAGGTGAAGCCGACGAACTGCGGCAGGATGGTGGAGCGACGGCTCCACATCTTGATCACCTCATTGCGACCACCTTCACGAACCTTATCCACCTTCTTGAGAAGGTAGCCGTCGATGAAGGGGCCTTTCCAAATAGAACGAGTCACTTGGCGTTACCTCTTCTTAGCTCTTGCGCTGATGGCGCGAGCGCAGGATGAACTTGTCGGTCGCCTTGTTGGACCGCGTCTTCTTGCCCTTGGTCGGCTTGCCCCACGGGCTGACCGGATGACGGCCACCGGAGGTGCGGCCTTCGCCGCCGCCGTGCGGATGGTCGACCGGGTTCATGGTCACGCCGCGATTGTGCGGACGTTTGCCACGCCAAACGGTGCGGCCGGCCTTGCCGTCGTTGATGTTGCCATGGTCCGGATTGGACACGGCGCCGACGGTGGCCATGCAGGAGCCGTGAACGACACGCTGCTCGCCCGAGTTGAGGCGCAGGATCGCCATGCCCTGGTCGCGACCAACCAGCTGGCCGTAGCCACCGGCCGAGCGTGCAACCTGGGCGCCCTTGCCCGGCTTCAGCTCGATGTTGTGGACGATGGTGCCGACCGGCATCGAAGCCAGCGGCATCGCGTTGCCCGGCTTCACGTCAACCGCTTCACCAGCCACGATCTTGTCGCCGGGAGCCAGACGCTGCGGGGCGATGATGTAGGACAGCTCGCCATCGTCATACTTGATCAGCGCGATGAAGGCGGTGCGGTTCGGATCGTATTCAATGCGCTCGACCGTGCCGACGACGTCGAACTTGCGACGCTTGAAGTCGATGATGCGGTACGAACGCTTGTGACCGCCGCCGATGAAGCGGGCCGTGATGCGGCCGTAGTTGTTGCGGCCGCCCGACTTGGTCAGGCCTTCGGTCAAGCCCTTGACGGGCTTGCCCTTGTAGAGGCCCGAGCGGTCGACGATGACCAGCTGGCGGGTGCTCGGCGTTATCGGGTTGAATTTCTTAAGTGCCATTGTCCTGTCCTCGCGGCCTTGCTCAGAGACCCGTCGCGACGTCGATCGACTGGCCGTCGGCCAGCGTCACGATCGCCTTCTTGACGTCGCTCTGGCGGCCGATCGTGCCGCGGAAGCGCTTGATCTTGCCCTTGCGGACAAGCGTGTTCACGGCCATCACCTTGACGCCGAACAGCGCTTCGACGGCGGCCTTGATTTCTGGCTTCGACGCCTTCTTGGCGACGTTGAAGACGACCTGGTTCTGCTCGGAGGCCATGGTCGACTTTTCGGTGATCGCCGGCGAGACGATCACGTCGTAGTGACGAAGGTCGGTCATTTAAAGCGCTCCTCGAGAGCCTCGACGGCGGCCTTCGAAAGGACCAGCGTGCCGCGGCGCAGAATGTCGTAGACGTTGATGCCCTGGATGGGCAGCACGTCGATGTTGGGGATGTTGGTGGCCGCCAGCTTGAAGTTCTTGTCGAGCTCGGCGCCGCCGATCACCAGGGCGTTGGTCAGGCCCAGCGTCGCGAAATTCGCGATCAGCGCCTTCGTCTTGGCCTCGGTCAGCTTCAGCTCGTCGATGACGATGATCGACGCGCTCTTGGCCTTGGCCGAGAGAGCATGCTTGAGGCCAAGCGCACGAACCTTCTTGGGCAGTTCATGCTCATGGCTGCGAACGACCGGGCCGTGGGCCTTGCCGCCGCCGCGGAACTGCGGAGCGCGTGCCGAGTGGTGACGGGCGCGGCCCGTACCCTTCTGCTTGTACATCTTGGCGCCGGTACGCGCGATTTCGGCGCGGCCCTTGGCCTTGTGCGTGCCCTGCTGCTTCTTGGCAAGCTGCCAGCGCACGACGCGCTGCAGGATGTCCTCGCGAGGATCAAGGCCGAAAATTCCGTCGGAAAGTTCCACCTTGCCGGCGTCTTTACCGCCGAGCGTTGTGATCTTGAGATCCATTATTCCGCTCCCTCTGTGGCCGGAGCCTCGTTCTTCGCAGCTGCCGCAACAGCGCGGATCGCGGCGGGCTTCGGCGCATTGGCCGGCAGCGCCACCTTGGCCGCGTCGCGGACCAGGATCCAGGCGCCCTTCGATCCGGGAACCGCACCGCGGATCAGGATCAGGCCGCGGTCGGCGTCGGTCGAGACGATCTCGACATTCTGCGTGGTGACGCGGGTGTCACCCATGTGACCAGCCATATGCTTGCCCTTGAACACCTTGCCCGGGTCCTGGCGCTGGCCAGTCGAACCGTGAGTACGGTGCGAGACCGAGTTACCGTGCGTCGCACGGCCACCACCCATGTGGTGGCGCTTGATGACGCCCTGGAAACCCTTGCCGATCGTCGTGCCCGTCACATCGACCTTCTGGCCGGCGACAAAGTGCTCGACGGTGATCTCGGCGCCAACATCGATCATGTTGTCGGCGGAGACGCGGAACTCGGCTACCTTCGCCTTCGGCTCGACGGAAGCGGTAGCGAAATGACCGCGCATCGCCTTCGACGTGTTCTTCACCTTGGCGAGGCCAACGCCGAGCTGAACGGCGGTGTAGCCATTCTTCTCCTGCGTGCGCTGTGCCACGACCTGGCAGTTCTCCATCTGGAGAACGGTGACGGGAACATGTTCCCCGGCATCATTATAGATGCGGGTCATTCCCACCTTCTTTGCAATCACACCTGAACGCATCGGTTCAATTCCTTTAGAGTTCCGGGCCAGGGGCACCGCCCCTTACCGCGCTCTCATTCCCTTAGAGCTTGATCTCGACGTCGACGCCGGCGGCCAGATCGAGCTTCATCAAAGCATCGACGGTCTGCGGGGTCGGATCGACGATGTCGAGCAGACGCTTGTGCGTGCGCATCTCGAACTGCTCGCGGCTCTTCTTGTCGACGTGAGGCGACCGGTTGACCGTGAACTTTTCGATCCGCGTCGGCAGCGGAATGGGGCCGCGGACGTTTGCACCAGTGCGCTTGGCCGTCGACACGATTTCCTTCGTCGAGGCGTCGAGCACGCGGTGATCAAACGCCTTCAGGCGGATGCGGATATTCTGTCCGTTCATGCGTCACTTCCTTGTTCTGGCGCGGCGCGGGCAACTCCGGCGCCCGCGACAGATCGGTTTAAGTCCAAATTACTCTTTGATGGTGACGACGATGCCGGCACCGACGGTGC
>NZ_ML703294.1 GCF_008520305.1 Mesorhizobium sp. SARCC-RB16n
ACTCTTCCATCCGGAAAGGTTCGAAACTGTCCAAAGCCTCGATACGGCCATCAAGGGCTACATCGATTATTACAACCACCGCCGCATCAAACTGAAACTGAAAGGGCTGGCCCCCGTGCAATACAGGACCCAGCCCTTAAATCCACCAGCTCAATGAACCGTCCAACTTTACGGGGTCAGTTCACGAAGGCCGGATTTTTCGTTAACTCAGAAGGCGAAAAGCTCAGGCAGCTTCTTCCTGCTCGGCTTCCTCGTTGTCGGCCTTGGCGCCGCGCTTCGGGCCTTTGTTGAGGTTGACCTCGATCAGGCGCACGGCTTCGGTTTCCGACATGCGGTTGACTGCCGCGATCTCGCGCGCCATGCGGTCGAGGGCCGCCTCATAGAGCTGGCGTTCGGAATAGGACTGCTCCGGCTGGTTGTCGGCGCGGTAGAGGTCGCGCACGACTTCCGAGATCGAGATCAGGTCACCCGAATTGATCTTGGCGTCATATTCCTGGGCACGGCGCGACCACATGGTGCGCTTGACGCGGGCGCGACCCTGCACCACCTTCAGCGCGCGTTCGACATAATCCTCTTCCGACAGTTTGCGCATGCCGATCGAGGTCGCCTTGGCGACCGGCACCTTCAGGCGCATCTTGTCCTTCTGGAAGTCGATGACGAAAAGTTCCAGCTTGTGGCCGGCCACTTCCTGCTCGTCGATCGAGACGATCTGCCCAACGCCATGCGCCGGATAGACGATATACTCACCGGTCTTGAAACCGTGACGCGCGGCCGTGGACTTTTTCTGCGGGGTGATCGTTGCCATTACGCCCTGAACTCCTTGTTGTGGGCCGGCGGCGGTGCCGGCTGAACTCACGTGATCGGGGTCACCGACCATTAGCCGCACAACAGATGAACCCACCGGAAAAGCCGGGACCGGCAAACCGCACGAACTGCGACCGCCTGGCCCAGATCACTCTGGTCCGGAATGGGATTTTCACCTTTCAGTGATTTGGGGCGTCTGCGCCATAAATCGACGTTGTGTCACCGGCATATTTCGCTGATGTAACACAAAAAGTCGGAAGAATCAAGGTTTTGGTGCAAAAGCGAAGGCCACAGCTCTGCTCCGGCTGTCAAGCCGGTTAATGTACCATGCCTCTTACGCAGCGTCATACAGGTCGCGACGCCGGTGCTGTCAGTCGCCTTCGCCGGGTTCCGCCGAGAAATATTTCTCGAACTTTCCTGTCTCGCCGTCGAAGGTCTTGGCGTCGGCCGGCGGCTCCTTCTTGGCGGTGATGTTAGGCCATTTCTCGGCATATTCAGTGTTGATCTGCAGCCATTTGTCGAGGCCCGACTCGGTGTCGGGCTTGATCGCGTCGGCCGGGCATTCCGGTTCGCAGACGCCGCAGTCGATGCACTCGTCGGGATGGATGACGAGCATGTTCTCGCCTTCGTAGAAACAGTCGACCGGACAGACCTCGATGCAGTCCATATATTTGCATTTGATGCAGTTGTCGGTCACGACATAGGTCATCGGTCGGCTCCGGGATGTCCCGTTTTTGTTGGCTTTTTTTGTGAGGTAACGCCTTTATCGGCTGCTTGCAAGGGTGGCCATTCCCAGTGGCGTCAGGGTTTGGGAATGGAATTCCAGGTGGGCGGTGCCGCGAAGGCCCGACATGCCCCGCCGACCGTCCTGTTTGCCGCTCAGGGTTCCGCTTTTGTTTGTCGTTCCTGTGGGGAAAAACACCCCGCGTTTGGTCGACAGGGCTCAATCTTCGTCAAGCAATCGGTCGGTCTGGCGGCGCTCTTTCTTGGTCGGGCGGCCGCTGCCGGCCTCGCGCAGCGCCGGAATGGCATCGGGAAGGGCGTCGGCCCTGGGCGCGGGCGGCGGCGACATGTCTTCATAAAGAGTGCGGGCTTCCTCGGCCGGGCCGCGCCGCACACCAGCGCCGAGCACCTTCCAGACGAAGATACGCCGGTCCAGCGTGATGGTCAGCACGTCGCCCTGCTTGACCAGATCGGAGGCCTGCGCTGCTTTGTCGCGATTGATGCGCACGCGGCCGGCGACCACCAATTTGGCCGCCAGCGAGCGCGATTTTACCGCGCGCGAGAAGAACAGCCATTTGTCGATGCGCTGGCGGCCTTCGGCAACCATCGAAGGGAGCCTACTTCTTTAATTGGTCGCGCAAGGCGGCGAGCTTGGCGAAGGGGGAATCAGGATCGAAGCGCACCGGGCGCTCCTCGCGCGGCTTGGGCTGGAAGGCGGGCTTTCCGCCTCCCTTGCCGCGATCAGCATCCTTGCCTTCCGGCCTGCCGCCCTTCCAGTCTGGACGGCCTTCGCGGCGGTCGGGACGATCGCCTTGCGGGCGTCCGTCGCGGCGCTGCTCGCCTTCGCCTTGCGGCCTCGGCTTGAACTTCGAGCGGTCGAAGCGCGGCTTGCCGGCGCCGTCGCGGCGTCCTTCATGGGCGGGACGGTCTGCGGGCGTGCCTGTTGCCTGTTCGCCGCCGGCATCGGCCGGCGCGTTGCTTCGGCCGCGCGCCTGTCCGTTTTGCGGGCGGTTGTTGCGGCCGTCGCGATGGCGCGGACGCTGGTCAAAGCGACCTTGGCGCCACAGCAGGATCGGCTTTGGCGCTTCGGCTTCCGGTGCGGGTCCGCTGGCGACTTCCTGCACTGCAACCGGTTCGGCGGCATCCGTCGGCGCGGAGGCCTCCACGGTTGGCTCCGTCGCTGCGGCTCCCTCCGTGGGCGTGGCCTCAATCTCGGCAGTTTCAGGTTCGGCCTGCGGTTCAACCGGCGCTGGCTCGGCGGGTTCAACAGCGGCTTCGGCTACAGGCGCTTCTTCATCCGCGACTTCAGCCGTGGCTTCCGCCTGCTCCTGCACGACAGCGTCCGCTGGCGCGTCTGCTACGGCTTCGGCTGGAACCTCCGTCTCCGCGGTGGTTGCCGCGTCCGGCACCAGCTCCGATCCTTCGGCGGCCGGCGATGCTGCTTCTTCCACTGCCCTGGCATGTTCCACGCGGGCTGCCTCTTCGGCTGCGGCTGCCTGCTTGGCCGCGGCGGCTTCCCGCGCGGCGGTGTCCTGCGCTTCCAGCCGTGCCTTGACTTCCGCAGGCGGCTTCGGCTCGGCGCGATAGCCGAGGCCCTTCAGGATCTCTTCCATGTCGTCGGCGGTGGCGCCGAGGATCGACATCATCGGCGGCGTCACCATGAAGGACTGGCCGTCATAGGCGCCGTCCGGCCGCTGGCCGAGGCCGGGCTTCCAGTTGGTCGCCGGGCGGATCAGGTCGGCCAGCCGCTCGAGAATGTCGATGCGCACAGCGCGGCGGCCGAGGTTGCGGTAGCCGGCAAGCTTGTAGAACGCCTTGTCGAAGGCCGGATCGATGACAACAGAGGTGCGGCCCGATGCCAGCGCGTGGACGACGTCGCCGAAGCCGGGTTTGTCCTTGCCATCGTTCTTCAGCGCCCACAGCAAGGTCACCAGCCCGGCGGGAGCCGGCTTGATCAGCGCCGGCACGAAGACGTGGTAGGCACCGAAGCGCACGCCGAGCCGGCGAAGTGCCGCGCGACCTTCCTGGTCGAGCGACTTCATTTCCTCGGCGATGTCGCGGCGATTGATGAGGCCGAAGTTCTCCACGAGCTGGAAGGCGATGCCGCGGCCGATACCGGAAATCTGCTCGGCATTTTTCAGGTCGACCAGCGGCTTCAGCAGGGATTCGATCTGGAAATTGACGAAGCGCTCGGCACGCGCGGCAACCTTGTCGCGCGCCGGGCCAGTGAGCTGTTCATCGGCCAGCAGCACCAGGCGAGGCTTCAGCGCGTCCTCGCCCGAAACCAGCGTGCCGATCGGGGCGCCAATCCAGCGCAGCGTGCCGTCCGAACCGAGCGCGAGGTCGCCATTGGCGCAGGCGCCGAAGCGCTCCGCACGTGCATCGAATTCGGCGGCCAGCGCCTTTTGCGCGGCCGTGCGCACGGCCTTGGCGTCTTCGCCGCCGGCGGTCTGGTCGGCGGTGAAGCGGAACCCTTGCAACTCGCCGACATGATGGCCTTCGACAAGGACGGTTCCGGTAGGACTGATTTCGGCTTCAGGCATGGTATTTTCTCTAAGGCGCCGCATGAGGACGGAAGTCCTGCGGTCTACGAAGCGTTTCGTCAACCGCTCATGCAGCGCATCCGACAATCTGTCTTCGATTTCGCGCGTCTTTTCCTGCCAGTGTGCCTGATCGGCCAGCCAGCCGGGCCGGTTCGACACGAATGTCCAGGTGCGGATCTGGGCGATGCGGTGCGACAGCGTATCGATGTCGCCTTCGGTGGTGTCGGCGCGGCGCACCTGCTCGGCCATGTAATTCTCGTCGACATGGCCATGCCGGGCGAGGTCCGTGTAGATCGAGGCGATCAGGTCGGCATGCTGGGCGGGCGCAATCTTGCGATAGTCCGGCAGCGCGCAGGCTTCCCACAGCAGCGCAACGCGTTTGGCATTGGTCGCGAGGGCGCGGATGTCTTCGTCGCGGGAGAGATGTTCGAGCGCCTGTGCATCGACGGCCGGCAGGGCGCGCGTCAGTCCCTCGACCGGGGCGTTGGTTTCGATGGAGCGCTTCAGCGCATCGAGGCTGGCGAAATCGAATTGGGCGGTGCGCCACTGCAGCACCTTCACCGGATCGAAGTCATGGCTCTCGATCTTCTGGACCAGGTCCTCGTCCAGCGGATCGACCTGGCCGGTGACGCCGAACGTGCCGTCGCGCAGATGCCGGCCGGCGCGGCCGGCGATCTGGCCGAGTTCGGCCGCTGTCAAATTGCGGTACTGGTAGCCGTCGAACTTGCGGTTCTGGGCAAAGGCGACATGGTCGAGATCGAGGTTGAGACCCATGCCGATCGCGTCGGTGGCTATGAGGTAGTCGACATCGCCCGACTGGAACAGCGCCACCTGGGCATTGCGGGTGCGGGGCGACAGCGCCCCGAGAACCACCGCCGCACCGCCCTGCTGGCGCCGGATCAGCTCGGCGATGGCGTAGACCTCGTCGGCGGAGAAGGCGACGATCGCGGTGCGCCGCGGCAGGCGCGTCAGTTTCTTGGAGCCGGCATAGGCCAGATGCGACAGCCGCGGCCGCGTCACCACCGAGACGCCCTTCAGCAGCCGCTGGAGAATGCCGTGCATGGTGGCCGCGCCGAGCAGCAGCGTTTCCTGGCGGCCGCGCAGATGCAGGATGCGATCGGTGAAGATATGGCCGCGCTCGAGGTCGCCTGCCAGTTGCACCTCGTCGATGGCGACGAAAGCGGCGTCGGTCTCGCGCGGCATGGCTTCGACGGTACAGACCGAATATCTGGCGCCCGGCGGCTGGATCTTCTCCTCGCCGGTGATCAGCGCCACCTTGTGAGCGCCAACTTTCTCGCAGACGCGCGTGTAGACTTCCCGGGCCAGCAGCCTCAGCGGCAGGCCGATGACGCCGGTTTCGTGCGCCACCATGCGCTCGATGGCGAGATGGGTCTTGCCCGTGTTGGTCGGGCCAAGCACGGCGGTCACGTCGCGGCCCGACAGGATCAGCGGCTCGGTGTGTTTCTGCTGGATGTTCATCGGCTCGGAAATAAGGCTTTCTGGCCTCTCGTTGTCGGGAGCGTGCCTGCACGGCGCGTATGACAGCCGACACATAGGGATTTCGGGCGCGAAGCGAAAGCGGAATGTTCCGGCCGGGTTCCGAAGACGCCCGCGCCAACCCGCAAATGAGCCTCTGCTTAACAGTTGGAACGAGTCTGGAACGAATCAGCGACGAATCGCTGACTTCGAGAGATTCAGCTTTTGTTCACGGCTAGATATGGATTTTGTGACGACGAGTCTCACCACATGCTGAATCGCCGAACTGGCCCGTTTTATGCTAGGTAGGCCTCGCCGTTAACTTTTGCCGGTAAACGATGCTGGAAGTACGGTACGCTCCGCTCAACATTATGAAATTGTTAATCTTTCTGAACTCGACGTTAAGGAATTGCAGGCAATCGCGGCCATTAATGTTAATATTGCGCTCAAAGCCGGAACGAATCGGCGACAAATCAGCGCCAGCGGTATTTTCTCCTTTTGTTCCCTCAATATCTTGTGTTGTGAACAGCTTATCCACCGAGGATTCACAGGCTTAACCACAGGTTTCGCGCAGGCGCCGCCGTCGCCATTAACCTTTGCGTGCCGGATTGGGACATTGCGCGATTGCCAAGCCTTCCGAGGCTTCAGGCGTCATTTGAAAGCGGACCGATTTCCCGGTCCGCTTGTCGCGGGGCTCGCGTCGATCCCCAGCCGTTGGCTACGATGAGAAGACGTCTCAGACGAAGTACTGGCCGCCATTGGCGGTGAGAGTCGAGCCGGTGATGAAGCCAGCATCTTCGGAAGCGAGGAAGACGACGCAGCGCGCGATCTCTTCCGGTTCGCCGAGGCGGCCGACCGGGATTTGCGGGATGATGCGTTCGTTGAGCACCTTCTCGTCGATTGCCTTGACCATCTCGGTGGCGATGTAGCCCGGGCAGATGACGTTGACGGTGATGCCCGCGCGGGCGCCTTCCTGGGCGAGCGCCTTCGAGAAGCCGATGTCGCCGGCCTTGGCGGCGGAGTAGTTGACCTGGCCGGCCTGGCCCTTCTGGCCGTTGATCGAGGAGATGGTGATGACGCGGCCGAACTTGCGGTCGCGCATGCCGCCCCACAGCGGATGCGTCATGTTGAAGACGCCGGACAGATTGGTGTCGATGACCTCTTTCCACTGATCGCGCGTCAACTTGTGGAACATGGCGTCGCGGGTGATGCCGGCATTGTTGACCAGTACGGAGACCGGGCCGAGGTCGGCCTCGACGTTCTTGATGCCGGCTGCGCAAGCGTCATAGTCGGCGACCGACCATTTATAAACCGGAATGCCGGTCTCGGCCTTGAACTTCGCCGCCGCGTCGTCGTTGCCGGCATAGTTCGCGGCAACCGAATAGCCGGCAGTCTTCAAAGCGATCGAGATGGCAGCGCCGATACCGCGCGATCCACCCGTGACGATTGCAACCTTGGTCATGCATTTCCCCTTTTTGAAATCGCCCTGTTGTCGGGCTTGGCAGGCACTGGATTTGCTACAGGCACTACATATGAAACGGGCGGCTCGCGCCGCCCGTCCAAATCTGTCAGAGAGCCTCCACGCACATGGCGACGCCCATGCCGCCGCCGATGCATAGGGTGGCGAGACCCTTCTTGGCGCCGCGTCGGCGCATCTCGAAGACCAGCGTGTTGAAGACGCGGGCGCCCGAGGCGCCGATCGGATGGCCGATGGCGATGGCGCCGCCATTGACGTTGACGATCGAGGGATCCCAGCCCATGTCCTTGTTGACTGCGCAGGCCTGCGCGGCGAAGGCCTCGTTGGCCTCGACCAGATCGAGATCGCCGACCGACCAGCCCGCCTTTTCCAACGCCTTGCGCGAGGCGGGAATGGGTCCGGTGCCCATGATCGCCGGATCGACGCCGGCGGTTGCCCAAGAGGCGATGCGCGCCAGCGGGGTGATGCCGCGCCTGGCGGCTTCCGCTTCGCTCATCAGCAGCGCGCCGGCGGCACCGTCATTGATGCCAGAGGCGTTGGCCGCGGTCACCGTGCCGTCCTTGTCGAAGGCCGGCTTCAGCTTGGTCATGGCATCGATCGTGGCGCCGTGGCGGATGTATTCGTCCTGGTCGACAATGGTGTCGCCCTTCTTGCCCTTGATGGTGAAGGCGACGATCTCGTCCTTGAACTTGCCGGCCTTCTGCGCGGCCTCGGCCTTGTTCTGCGAGGCCAGCGCGAACTGGTCCTGGTCGTCGCGGGTGATCTGGAACTGGCGGGCGACGTTCTCGGCCGTGTTGCCCATGTGGTAGCCGTTGAAGGCGTCCCACAGCCCATCCTTGATCATGGTGTCGATCATCTTGTAGTCGCCCATCTTGACGCCGGCACGCAGGTGCTCGGCGTGCGGCGACAGCGACATCGATTCCTGGCCGCCGGCGATGATCACCTTGGCGTCGCCGGTGGCGATCTGCTGCATGCCGAGCGCGATGGCCCGAAGGCCCGAGCCGCAAACCTGGTTGAGGCCCCAGGCGGTGGTCTCCTTGGGCAGGCCGGCAAGGATCGAGGCCTGGCGGGCCGGGTTCTGGCCTTGCGCCGCGGTCAGCACCTGGCCGAGTATGACCTCGTCGACCTCGCCCGCCTCGACACCGGCACGCGCCAAAAGTTCCTTGACGACGACGGCGCCGAGTTCATGTGCGGGCGTGGCGGCGAAGGCGCCGTTGAAGGAGCCTACAGCGGTACGCGCGGCGCTGGCAATGACGATGGAAGCGGACATTTTCTTCTCCAGACTTCAAGGGTGTTGTTGTGCCGTTGAGGACTTTTCTTGCCCTTTCCCAATCCCAAGTCAAACCGGAAATCGGCATGGCGCCGTTGGGTCGCAAGCAGGTCGTGCATCATGGTGCCGGCGGTCTGGCCGCTGCTGCGCAGCATATTTAGCCTGCCATGCAGCATTATATGATCCCGCACTGCACAAACTGCTTGGAATTATGAGGCTTTTGCGCATATCCTCAAAAAGGGCGCAATCGTTACCGGCTGCTTACTCAGGCGTGCCGGTGTCCGGGGAGGATGCAGATGGCCGCAAAAGACGACCCGATCATTATCAAGAAATACGCCAACCGCCGCCTCTATAATACGGGGACGAGCACCTATGTGACGCTCGAGGATCTGGCCGAGATGGTCAAGAAGGGCGAGGAATTCACCGTACAGGACGCCAAGACCGGTGACGACATCACCCATCCGGTGCTGACCCAGATCATTTTCGAACTGGAGAACAAGGACGGGCAGAACATGCTGCCGATCCCGTTCCTGCGCCAACTGATCGCCTTCTACGGCGACCAGATGCAGATGATCGTGCCGAGCTTCCTCGAACAGTCGATGATCGCCTTCTCCAAGGAGCAGGAGCGGTTCCGCGAGCAGATGAAGGGCGCCATCGGCAAGTCGCCGCTCGACGTGATGAAGATGGCGACGCCGATGAAGGCACTGGAGGAACAGACACGGCGCAACATGGAAATGTTCCAGAATGCGATGCGGCTGTTCACCCCTTTTCCGCCGGTGGGCTCCGCACCCGCCGCGACCCCTGCCGAACCGGCCAGGAAGGAAGTCCCGGAGAAACCCGACGATCTGCAGCAACTGAAGGACCAGATCGCGGCCATGCAGCGCAAGCTCGACACGATGTCGTAAGCGCATAGCTCTCACGCAATCCATGGCAACAATCCCTCATAGCGGCCGCGCGGCCGGATGACGCTGCCGCTCACGATCTGTTCGACCATGTGTGCCGCCCAGCCGACGCTGCGTCCAAGCGCGAATAGCTGGAACGGTGCGTCGCGCGGCAGACCAAGGCCGCGCGTCAGCACGGCCAGCGCAAAATCTATGTTCGGTTGGCCGCCGGTCGCGGCAATGGCGGCGGTTTCCAGCGATCGCAATGTCTCGTCGGTGTTGTCGAGGGCGGCCAGAAGTGCCGTGGCCCGGGGATCGCCCTCTGGATAGAGCTGGTGGCCGAAACCCGGCAGTGGCCGGTCGTGGCCGAGCCAGCGCCGGATCGCGACATCGGCGCCATGCCGCGTCGCGTCTTCGGCAAGCTGGATCACCGCTTCGCCGGCGCCGCCATGGCGTGGGCCGGACAATGTCGCCAGGCCCGCCAGCAGGCACGCGGCGGGTGAGGCGCCGGTCGAGGCCGCGACGCGGGCCGCGAAGGTCGATGCGTTGAGTTCGTGGTCGGCGAGGAGGACAAGGACGCGACGGATCGCTTCCGCGCCATCATCGTCCACCGACCAGCCTCGCGCCAATCGCCGATGTACTGGTTCCGGGCCCGCCTCGGCACCGAGGGCGCTGGCCAGAACGCCGATCGCGTGCGCCGCATCGGCGCACAACGAGGCAGCACTTCGTCCAAGCGAAGGCCGCGACTGGCCGGCAAGCAAAGCGAGTTGCGCAAAGGCCCGGGCGCGGCCGATCTGTGGCGGTGCATCTGGTGTCGGCGCTTCGAAGCTGACCGGGCCGGGCAAAGCCCAGAGCAGTCCAGCGGTTTCTTCCAGCGTGGCATGGTCGGACAGCGCAACGGCGTCCCGGCCCCGATAGATGAGGTGGCCGTGCCAGACGGTCGAGATCGCGGTGACAATCGACGGCTCGCCCCAGGCGATGGCGCTTTCGGCAATGGCCGAGGGGCTGCGCCCGCGCGCCCTTCGCGTCGCCAGCGCCGCGATGTCGTCGGCGCGGTACTGGCTGCGGCGCGGATCGTCCCGGTCCGGGCGCATGCCGATGCGGCCGCGGCTGACATAGGCGTAGAGCGTCTGCGGCCTCACCCGAAGCCTTTGCAGTGCCTCTTCCCGAGACAACCATTCGGACATATCGGCCCTGATATTGATTCTATTGATCAAGATTGATGGGTATGCCGCCCACCCTTATCTGCCATCTGCAAAAGCTTCAAGGAGATAAGGCCATGGCGAATGGGCTCGATGATGTGGTGGCGGCCGAAACCGTGCTGTCGGACGTGGATGGTCTGGGCGGCCGCCTGACGATCCGCGGCCATTCGCTTGGGGAATTGGCAGGGCGATGGAGTTATGCCCAAGTCGTCCACCTGCTGCTGGACGGGTTCTTCGACGATCTGCCTGGCGACGCCGAACTGGCGGCAAAACTGGGTGAGGCACGCGTCGAGGTCTTCGACCGGCTGGCGCCTGCGCTGTCCTTGCTGGCACCGCTCGAAATCTACAGCGCCATGCGCGCCGGCATGGCCTTGATGCCGGATGGCGAGACACTGACGGACGCCTTGAGACTGATCGCGGCGCCCGCGGTGCTGACGCCGGCCCTGCTGCGCCTGCAGCGCGGCGAGCAACCGATCGCCCCTGATGGCAAGGCCGACCATGCCGCCGACATGTTGAGGATGCTCAGGGGATCCGCCCCGTCGCCGGCATTGGCAAAGGCACTTGATACCTATCTGGTGACCGTGGGCGACCATGGCCTCAATGCATCGACCTTCGCCACCCGCGTCGTCGCCTCGACGCTGGCCGGCCTGACATCGTCGGTGCTGGCCGGGCTCGGGGCGCTCAAGGGGCCGCTGCATGGTGGCGCGCCCGGCCCGGTCATCGAGATGCTCGACGCCATCGCTGCGCATGGCGACGCGGCCGGCTGGCTGCGCGACGCGATCGCCCATGGTGAGCGCATCATGGGCTTCGGCCATCGCATCTACCGTGTGCGCGATCCGCGTGCCGATGTGCTGAAAGCGGTGGTGCGCAAGCTTGGCGGCGAGGGCGACACCGGTCGCCGGCTGGCCTTCGCCGAGATGGTCGAGCAAACGGCGCTCGACGTGCTTCGGATCGCCAAGCCACAGCGCTCGCTGCAGACCAATGTCGAATTCTACACCGCGCTGGTGCTGGAAGCGGCGGGATTTCCGCCCCAGGCGTTCAGCAATGTCTTTGCCGCCGGGCGCGTTGCCGGCTGGCTCGCGCATGCGCGCGAGCAGCAGACGACCGGACGGCTGATCCGTCCGCAATCGCGCTATGTCGGCCCGGTGCCGGACCTCGTCGCGTAGATTTCTGTCCGTTTTGAAAACTACGGCCTCTCCGCATTGCAGCGGGGGCTTTTTGCATGACCGAAATTTCATGTGATCACGCGACCGTGTTCGTGTTCTTGCCTTGGTCCGTCCTTATATGCTGCACTGCAACATAGGCCCCGCAACCGCTTCGCTTCAATGACGTTAGGCAAGCTGGCACATCAGGATGACAGGAACGCCATGACGAAGAACGGCAAGGCGGAGGAAAAGAAGAAGATCAACATCGCTCTTCAGGGCGGCGGCTCGCACGGCGCCTTCTCCTGGGGCGTGCTCGACCGGCTGCTGGAGGACGGCAGGCTGGAGATATCGGCCGTTTCCGGCACCAGCGCCGGCGCCATGAACGCGGTGGCGCTGGCCGATGGTTTCGTGCGCGGCGGAGTCGAGGGTGCCAGGCAGAAGCTGGACGATTTCTGGCACGCGGTGGCGGCGAAGGGCCGTTTCAGCCCGGTGCAGCGCATGCCGTGGGATGTCGCCTGGGGCAACTGGTCGATCGAGAACACGCCGGGCTACGTCTTCTTCGACACAATGTCGCGGGTGTTTTCGCCCTATGTCGCCAACCCGCTCGGCCTCAATCCATTGCGCGACGTGGTCGCGCGGGAAATCGACTTCAAGAATGTTCGCGCCTGCAAGTCGATGGAACTGTTCATCTCCGCCACCAATGTCGAGACGGGGCAATTGCGGGTGTTTTCCGATGGCGAGATCGATCTGGATACGGTGATGGCGTCGGCCTGCCTGCCGCAATTGTTCCGCGCCGTCGAGATCAAGGGCGTGCCCTACTGGGATGGCGGCTATGGCGGCAATCCGGCGCTCTATCCCTTCTTCAAGGCGGCGGCGACCGAGGACGTGCTTCTGGTGCAGATCAATCCGGTGGTGCGCGAGGGAACACCAAGAAGCGCCAACGAGATTCAGAACCGCATCGACGAGATCACTTTCAACGCCGGGCTGCTACGCGAATTCCGTTCGATCGCCTTCATCAAGGAACTGATCGCCGCGGGCCGTCTGCCGCATGGCGAGTACCGCGACATCCGCATGCATCGCATCGATGCCGACGAGGCGTTCAAGGACCTGTCGGCATCGTCCAAGGTCAATGCCGAATGGGCGTTCCTGACCTATCTGCGCGACCTCGGCCGCACCGCCGCCAGCGACTGGCTGGAGGAGAATTACGATGCCGTCGGCAAGCGGGGTACGCTCGATCTTTCGGGCGAACTCGATGATGGTTTCAAGCCGGTACGCGGTCCCGCACCCGGCCGTCGGGTCAAGGAATTTCTCGCCGTGCGCAAGAACCCGGAAGCGGAACGCCGTCGAGCCTGAGCCCGCCAAGTGCCGAAGAGCCGATCTGCATCAGGCACTGCCGCAACAACCAGCGCGTGTGAGTAGCGCATCATCATGCTGACGTCTGCTGCCACCATATGGCTGTCGATACTACGGGCTGTCGCATTGTATTGCTGAAATCAGACGAACGAAACGGTCGACATCCTTCCAGCTAATGGGACGAAGAACAGGCGATGTTTCCTCATCAGCATCGCGCTCGGTCTCATGTCGAGATCAGCGCACTGCGGGACTGGTACATTCCGGCGCCGGTGCACTGACGTTCCTAACACCGGTTCGGGCCAGCCGGGACTGGCCTTTGGCAATGCTGGCTTAAGTCCCTTCTTTTCTATTTTAGTCAGTTATTTCAAGTGCTTGTACGGTCCACGCGACGCCGGAGTTTAGTGCGGTTCGCCCGCCGGAAATTGATCTGGCCTGTCGGCCAAATCCGTATCCAGTTTCGAAGTAGGCCGGACGATGGCGCAACATCTCGGGAATGTCGCGCTGCCTTTTGGCGATGGCAGACCGTCGTCCGGTGCTGGTCATGAGGGTCGGATCATGCGCCGGCTGCAAGTCCGTTGAATAGGTATTTTAGCAGATCAAAAGCTGGCTCGCGGCGGTGACACCTTGCCCGGCTACGCAATGCTGCTGCAACTTTGGGACTATATTGCGATGCAACTTTGATGTAGAAGCGCGCTCGCCTATCACGGCGATTTGAACACGGTCAGGCGCGCACCCATATCGGCGACGCGCCCGCGTCAAAGACGCGGTGCTGGCCGAACCCGCAGTGGAAAAATGACGATGCCTAAAATCAGGTTTCACAAGCTTGCAGCCATTGTTGTGCTCATCGGTTTCGCGGCGTGGATGGCGACGGGCGAGTTCTCGTCGGTCGGCAGCGTAGCGGCCAACAAGGCCAAGGCCGCCGAAGTCCAGCAGGGCAAGGCGCCGGACGCGAGCAAGCCGAAGACAGCGGAAGCCGAACCGAAAGCGCCATTGCGCACCGTCGCGGTGGTGACGCCGCCACGCAAGACCTATGCGCGCGCCATCCGCATTTCGGGGCTGACCGAAGCCGATAAGCGCGCGGTGCTGGCAACCCGCGTCGCCGGCGTCATCGACAAGCTGCCTGTCAAGCAAGGCGATCACGTCAAGACCGGCGATCTGGTGCTGATGCTCGCCGCCGAGGAAAAGATCTCGATGGTCGACAACGCCAAGCAGCTTGTGGTGCAGCGCAAGGCCGAGCTCGATGCCGCCGAGCGGCTGGCTAAGACTGGAAACCTGCCCAAATTGCAGCTCGATACTGCCCGTTCCAACCTGACCCAGGCGCAATCCCAGCTGGATACCGCACAGGCCGAGCTCGACCGCAACGAAGTGAAGGCGCCGTTCGACGGCGTCATCGACCGGGTGCCGGTGGAACTCGGCAGCTCCGTTATGCAGGGCGGCGAGGTGGCGACGATCCTCAAGCTCGATCCGGTGGTCGCGCGCGGCGAGATTAGCGAGCGCGACCTCGGCTATCTCAAGATCGGCGACAAGGCCAGTGTCCGGCTGGTCAGCGGCCAGACCGTCGAAGGCACCGTGCGCTATATCAGCCGCGACGCCTCGTCGGCGACCCGCACCTTCCGTGTCGAGATCGCCATCCCCAATGCCGATGGCTCCGTTCCGGCCGGCATGACGGCGGAAATCCAGCTCAGCGCCTTGCCGACGGACGCGGTCCTGCTGCCGCGCTCGGTGGTGACGCTCGGCGACAAGGGGGATCTCGGCATCCGCGCCGTCGGCAAGGACAACAAGGTGGCGTTCTTCCCGATCGACCTGGTCGACGATACGCCGACCGGTCTCGTGCTTGGCGGCATCCCGGCCGATGCGCGCATCATCGTCGCCGGCCAGGAACTGGTGAAGGAAGGCGATAAGGTCAAGCCCGTCGAGGCCGACCAGGCGACCATCAACAAGCTGATCGGCGAAGCCACCGCCGGGACGCAGTAGCGCGTGGACGCCGGCGCCGGGCCTTGCCCGACGACAGCGTGTCCATTCGCCACTCCCGAAAGCAACAGCAGGCATAAGTCATGGATATCGTCAGACTCGCAATCAACAATGCCCGCCTGACCATTTCGGTCCTGGTCTTCCTGCTGATTGCAGGCTGGGTTGCCTATCAGTCGACACCGAAGGAAGCGGAACCCGACGTTCCGATTCCGATGATGTATGTCAGCCTGATCTATCAAGGCATTTCGCCTGAGGATTCCGAGCGCCTTCTGCTCCGGCCGATGGAAAGCAAGCTGAAGAGCCTGAAGGGCCTCAAGGAGATGCGCTCGGCCGCTTTCCAGGGCGGCGGCTATGTGCTGGTCGAGTTCCAGCCGCAGACGAACCTGGCGACGGCGCTGCAGGATACGCGCTCCAAGGTCCAGGACGGCAAGGCCGACCTGCCGCAGGCGGCCGAAGAGCCAGTCGTCACCGAGGTCAATATTTCCGAATTTCCCGTGCTGGTCGTCACTTTGTCCGGCGAATTGCCCGAACGTGTGCTGGCGGCCGCGGCGCGCGAGCTGCGCGACCGTATCGAGGAAGTGCCCGGCGTCCTGGAAGGTTCGCTGCAGGGCTCCCGCGACGATCTGGTCGAAGTCGTCATCGATCCGATGAAGCTGTCGTCTTACGGCTTGCAGCTCGACCAGCTGATCGGCGCCGTCGGTGCTTCCAACAGCCTGGTTGCCGCCGGCAACATCGAGGGCTCGCAAGGCAAATACGCCGTCAAGGTGCCGTCGCTGATCGAAACGCCCGAGGATGTGGCGGCACTTCCCGTGGTCGCCGGTCCCAATGCCGTCGTTCAGGCCAAGGACATCGCGACGATCCGCTCGACCTTCGCCGACGCCACGACGATCACGCGCCTCAACGGCAAGCCGGCCATCGCCATCGAGGTCAAGAAGCGCATCGGCGCCAATCTGATCGACACGCTGACCAAGGTCAGGGAGGTGTCCGATACCTTCGTCAAGACCATGCCCGAAGGCATGCACGTCACCTACACGCAGGACAAGTCTGTCTTCGTCAACCAGTTGCTGGGCGATCTGCAGAATCACGTGATGATCGCCGTCATCTTGGTGTTCATCGTCATCCTCTACGCGCTGTCCGGGCGTGCCTCGCTGCTCATTGGCCTGGCCATTCCGTCATCCTTCCTGATCGGCATCCTGCTGCTCGCCATGATGGGCTACACGATCAACATGATCGTGCTGTTCAGCCTCATCCTGGCGGTCGGCATGCTGGTCGACGATGCCATCATCGTCACGGAGTTTGCCGAACGACGGATGAGCGAGGGCATGCCGAAACAGGAAGCGTTCGCGCTCGCCGCCAAGCGCATGGCCGGTCCGGTCATCGCGGCGACGATGACGCGTATCGCCGCCTTCTCGCCGTTGCTGTTCTGGCCGGGCATCATCGGCGATTTCATGAAGTACATGCCGATCACGCTGATCGTCACGCTGTCGGCCTCGATGCTCTATGCGCTGGTCTTCGCGCCGACGCTGGGCGCGATCTTCGCCAAGGCGCCGCAGCATCACGAGGATGGCAATCGCGATGGCTGGTACATGGCTGTCGTCAAGCAGGCAGTACGCTTCCCCATCACCGTGATGGTGCTCACCGTCGTCTTGCTGGCCGGCATCTTCGTTGGCTATTCGAAGTATGGTGCCGGCGTGGAGTTCTTCCCGAGCGTCGAACCCGACTACGGCCTGCTCTATGTGCATGCCCGCGGCAACCTCTCGCTGGCCGAAATGGATACCGCGACCAGGATTGCCGAAAACCGGCTGCTCGGCTGGCCGGGCGTGAAGTCGGTCTATACCCGCGTCGGCAAGTCCGAGGGCGGCGGCCAGGACGTGCCCGAAGACGTCGTCGGCGTCATCCAGTACGAATTCATCGACTGGCGCGAGCGCAAATCGGCCAATGATATCCTGAACGACCTGCGTGGCGTGATGGCCGGCATTCCCGGCGTCGACGTCGAGGTGCGCGTGCCGGAAGCGGGTCCGCCGACCGGCAAGCCGATCCAGATCAGGCTTTCGGCCATCGACCCGAAGGGATTGGACGAGAAGGCGCGCGCCGTCGCCGCACGCATCGCCAAGGTGCCCGGCGTCATCGACATTTCCGATGGCTTGCCGCCGCCCGGCGTCGACTGGGCACTCGAGGTCGACCGGGCCAAGGCCGCCCAGTACGGCATCAGCCCAACCTCGGTCGGGACGGTGGTTCAGCTTGTCACCAACGGCCTGAAGCTTTCGGAATACCGGCCTGCCGGCGCCGATAAGGCCGTCGACATCCGGCTGCGCTTGCCGGAGGACCGGCGCACGCTGTCGACGCTCGACGAGCTCAGGGTGCAGACTTCGCAAGGGTCGGTGCCGATCTCGAACTTCGTCGTGCGCAAGGCGAAGCCGAGCGTCGGCGTCCTCAACCGCATCGATGGCGCCCGCACCGTGGTGGTGCAGGCCAACGTTGCCGCCGGCGCCCAGGTCGCTGCCGTGCAGCAGGAGGTCACCAAGGCCGTCAGCGACATGAATCTCGGCAGTGGCATCCGCTGGAAACTGGCTGGCTCGAACGAGGACAGCGCGGAAGCCAGCGCCTTCCTCAGCAAGGCTTTCGGTGCCGCGATCTTCCTGATCTTCCTGGTGCTGCTGGCGCAGTTCAACAAGTTCACCAGCGTGTGGCTGGTGCTGTCCTGCGTGGTCATGGCGACGATCGGCGTGTTCCTCGGACTGTTGATAACAGGCGAGACGTTCGGCATCGTCATGTCGGGCATCGGTGTCATTGCGCTGGCCGGCGTGGTGGTGAACAACAACATCGTGCTGATCGACACCTACGACCGGCTGCGCGAGGAGGGCTGGGACAAGATGGATGCGGTGCTGCAGACCTGCCGTGAGCGTGCGCGCCCGGTCGTGCTGACGGCGGTGTCGGCCATCCTCGGCGTGTTGCCGATCGCCTTCGGCCTTGGGCTCGAAATCTTCCATCACGAGACGACGATCAATGCGCCGTCGACGCAATGGTGGATTTCGCTGTCCTCGGCTATCGTCTTCGGCCTGTCCTTCGCCACCATCCTGACGCTGGTGGTGACGCCGTCGATGCTGATGGTGTTCACGCGCGCCAAGGTCAAGCCCGGTGCGCGGCGCGGCTGGTTCAGCCGCCTGTTCCGGCGTAGCAAGGGCGAGATCTCGTCGGACACGACGGCAGCGGATGCAGTCGCCGAGCCGGCAATTGCCTTCCCGAAAGCCGCCGAATAGACAGGCTTCCCGGTCTGACTGGCAAAGGCCGCCCGGAACAACCGGGCGGCCTTTTGCATTTCCCCCAGGGCCGATGCCAAGCATTGTCTCGGAAGCAACGCAGAGCGGGGAATTTGTCATGCCGATCACCACCATCGTCGTTGTCGTGCTGATCCTTGTCCTTATCGGGGCAATTCCGGCCTGGCCGCACTCGCGCTCCTGGGGTTATGGACCTTCAGGCATTATCGGCGTGGTGCTGGTGATCGTCCTTGTGTTGCTGTTGCTGGGGCGGATCTGAGCGGCCACCTCATCCATCGATAGCGGCTGCTGGCCGCGACGCGCCTCAGGCAGCTTTCGCGGCGCCATTCATGGTGGCTATGCCGATATCCTCGAGCGCCTCGGCAACCGCCTGGTCGAGCGGCGTGTGGGGAATTTCGCCGATGATGCCTTCCAGCCGCGTCGAGACCAACCGGTGCGGCTCGAAGCGCAGGTATGACATAGAGACGATCTCTTTCCACATTGCCACGAAAGGGCTGCCGGCGCGCAGTACCCACCAGGGCATCGCGGTCATCTTGAGCTGATGGCCGACGGCCTTCTCGGCGGCGGCCTTCATCTCGAGATCGGTGACGGCGTGGCCGGGGAAGTTCAGCGCCTCATAGAAGCCGAGCTTGTCGAGATTGCGGGCCAGCGCGACGAAACCGACGGCGAAGTCCGGCAGATAAGCCCATTCATGCACGAGGTCGGCCGGACCAGGTGCCGTGTAGATGCCCTTGTCGATCTTGGCGGCGACGACCAGGTCGAACCACGAGCCGCTGCCGGCGCCGCCGAAGAAATCGCCGGCGCGCAGAAGGATGGTGCGCACCCGGCCGGCCTCGGCCTCAAGGCGGAACAAATCCTCCATTGCGCAGCGAATGCGGCCTTTTTCAGTGGTCGGGTGGAAGGGGGTGTCTTCCGTGATCACCGCCGGCATTGGCGAGCCGTAGTTGTAGACGGTGCCGGGGAAGAGGTGCAGCGCGCCGTTAGCATGGCAGGCGGCCATGACATTCTGCGCCATCGGCAGGCACTTGCCCCAATCGGTGTAAATCGGGTTCAGGCCGTTGAAGATGATGTCGACGCCTTGCGTGGCGCGGATTAGCGACTGGCGGTCCAGCGCATCGCCGGCAACCGCGGTGGCGCCTGCGAGTTCGGCCGGCACCTTGCCGGTGCGGGTGACGGTGCGGACGTCGAAGCCGGCGTCGATGAAGGCTTTGGCAACCACGCGGCCGAGCCGGCCGTTGGCGCCGAGGATTGCGATCTTGCTCATTTCAGGTCTCCTTGTTGGTGTTTGCAGCCCGAATATGATCGCATCAATCACGAATGAAAATTGACTAGTATTGGCGTTCTGATATTCAAAATTGAATGACTGATATCGATTGGAATCTGATCAAGAGCTTTGTCACCGTGGCCGAAACCGGCAGCCTGTCGGCTGCCGCGCGCAAGCTCTCGGCGAGCCAGCCGACGCTTGGTCGTCACGTCGCGGAGTTGGAACAGGCGCTCGGCGTTACCTTGTTCCGGCGCGGACGGCGCGGTTATGAACTGACGGAAGCCGGCAGCACGCTGTTCGAACGCGGCAAGGCCGTGAGCGAACAGGCGAGCGCCTTCTCATTGCTCGCGCTGGGCTCGGTCGAGGCGATCGAGGGCACGGTACGGATTGCCGCCAGCGAAGTGGTGGCGGCCTATGTGCTGCCAGCCATGATGGCAAGGCTCGGCATCGAGGAGCCCGGTATCGAGGTCGAGATCGTTGCGTCGAACCAGGTCGAGAACCTGCTGCGTCGCGACGCCGACATCGCCATTCGCATGGTCAAGCCAGCCCAGAATGAACTGGTGGCGCGCAAGGTCTGCGATATCGCGCTCTGTGCCTGCGCTGCCGTATCCTATCTCGACAGGTGCGGGCGTCCACTAAGGCCGGCCGATCTCGTCAATCACGCCCTGATCGGCTTCGATCGCAGTGACGAGATAATCCGAGGCTTTTCCCAGCATGGCATCCCGGTCACCCGAAACAGTTTTCGTTTCAGGGCCGACAACCAGATCGTACTGTGGGAAGCGGTGCGGGCGGGAAACGGCATTGGTCTTGGCCAGGAGCCGCTGGCCGACCGCGATCCGCTGGTGGAAAAGGTGTTGCCCGGCCTGCCGTTACCTGCCCTGCCGGTGTGGCTGGCGATGCACCGCGACGTGCGCGGCAGCGTGCGCATCCGCCGCGTGGCCGACTTTCTCCATGAGGAGTTGAAGCGCTATTCGGCAGGGGCCGCGTCGGGGGCGAATTCGGCGCGGTGAGCCAATCCGGCCATCAGAAGGACGACGATCAGCAGGCCCGCCATGGCGATGAAGATCGGGCCGAAGCTGAAATGTTCGGCAACGAAGCCGATCGCCGACGGCGCCACCAGAATGCCGGAATAACCCATGGTGGTGACGACGCTCATGCCGGTGCCCGACGACATGCCTTCCTGGTTGCCGCCGGCCGAAAAGATGATCGGCACCATGTTGGCGATGCCGAAGCCGCACAGCGCAAAGGCTGATACGGCGAGCCAGGGCGACGGCGACAGGCCGGCGATCAGCATGCCGGCGGCGGCGAATACAGCCGACCCGCGCAGCGTCGTCACTGCGCCGAAGCGGTTGCGGACGCCATCGCCGAAAAAGCGCATGATCGCCATGACGCCGGAAAAGGCGGCGTAGGCAAGGCCGGCGACGGCGAGGTCGGCGCCGAGTTCCTGCCGCAGATACAGCGCCGCCCAGTCGAGCACCGCGCCTTCGGAAATCATCGTCAGCAGGGCCATCAGGCCGATCAGGTAGACCAATGGGTTTGCCGGCAAAGTAAATTTATGATGCTCGGCCGCCTGCGGCCTGTTTTCGGCCACGATATGGGGGACCGCCACCGCGATTGCCGCGAAGGCAAGCGCGGTCACCACCGAGGCATGGGCGAGATGGCCATAAGTCTGGATAGCAAAGCCGCCAAGGGCGCCGCCGGCGAAACCGCCGAGGCTCCAGAAGCCGTGCGAGGAGGACATGATGGCGCGCCCCAGCCGCCGTTCCACCACTACCGCATTGGCATTCATGGCGACATCCATGCCGCCGATCGAGCCGCCGAAGACGAACATGGCGACGGCCGCCAGCGGCACGTTGGGCGCCAGCGCCACGATAAGCAGGCCGAGGCTACCGCACAGGCCGAACCAGCGCAGCACGGTGCGCGAGCCATGTCTGGAGATCAGGTGGCCGCACCACGTCATGGCGGTGACCGCGCCGGCGCCGAACAAAAGGATCAGCAGGCCGAGCGTGAATTTCGAGATGTCCAGCCGCGTCAGGAACACCGGAATCTGCGGCGCCCAGCTGCCGGTCAGGAAGCCATTGGCAAGGAAAATGGCCGCAACGGCCCATCGGCCGCGAATGGCAGTCTGCATGGCGTTCGACGCGTTCATAGGCGAATCCGGTCAGAAAATGGCTTTGCGCGGCAAATTAGATCGATTCAATTTTCAGTCAAGCGCTCTTGTGGGAAAGCATTTGGGCCAAAACGGACTCAGTGATCCTTGGGACGCCTGGCTTCGAATTCGGCCTTCTTGGCGTCCGAAGCCTCTGTCTGGTTGAGTGCCTGCCATTCGGCATAAGGCATGCCGTAGACGATCTCGCGCGACTGGTCCTTGCCGAGGTCGACGCCTTCCGCATTGGCCGCCTCGCGGTACCAGTTCGACAGGCAGTTGCGGCAGAAGCCGGCGAGGTTCATCAGGTCTATGTTCTGCACGTCGCTGCGTTCGCGCAAATGCGTCACCAGCCGGCGAAAGGCGGCGGCCTCGAAGTCGCGCTTCTGTTCGTCGCTGAGTTCGGTCATCGTAACGTCCTTTCGGTCTTACAGCGGCCCGGAGCGCGAGCCGAATTGCTTGACCTCGTGTATATCGGCACGGCGGTCGATCGCGTCAACGATCGGAGCCAGCCGCCCGGCCCAGGCGAGAATGCCCTGCTGGTCCGCTATCAGGTCCTGGCGGATTTCGAGCAACGCGTGGGCATAGCCATTGACGATGGCGTGCTTGAACATGGTGTCGCCGCGCAGCGCGCCGTCATAGGGTTCGTTGTCGCCGACGATAAGTCTCTGGTCCTCAGCCAGCATGTCGATCAACGGCCGCGCCACCCGATCGTCCTTGTCCCAGAGGATGCCGACATGCCAGGGGCGCTGTCTGCCCTGCATGGCCGGCGTGAAGGAGTGCACCGAGAAGATGAAGGGCGCCTTCCCGGCGGCTTGAGCGACCGACGCAATCATGGCGCCGACCGCATCGTGATAGGGACGGTAGAAGCGATCAAGCCGCCTTTCGCGTTCCTCCCGCGCCAGGGGATAATTTCCCGGAATAATGGTGCCGTCGTAGAGCTGGCGAATGAGGGTTGGATCGTCCTCGCCGCGGTTGGGATCGATCAGCAGCCGCGAGAAATTGGCGAGCACCGCAGGCGCATCCAGCAGAGCCGCCAGTTCGCGCGTCACCGCCTCGACGCCGATATCATAGGCGATATGGCGATCGAACTCGGTCGCCGGCAGTCCCAGGCTGCCATACTCCTCGGGCAGGTCGCGGCGAGCATGATCGGCCAGAAGCACGATGCCTCGCTTGCGGTCGCCCTCGACGATATCGAAGGGCGCGAAAACTGTGGATCGGGTCATTGGCGGAAAATGGTCGTTCGCTGGCTTTGGGGGGAGGATGCTATCGTCATTCCACGAAGACGACGCGTGCGCAATGCCGTTGTTTGGCCAAGGTTTCCCGGGAAATCTGGCAAGAGGCGACGGATCATGCGCCGGGAGCCTTCCTAAATCGATTGGAATTGGACAAAACGGCGCGTTGACATGCGGCCGGACTTTTCCGAAAAGGGGCGCAGAGAGATGCTGATGTGGTTCTTAAGGGGTTTTGGAATGGGTTCCGCCGGCAGGCAGGGCATGCGCTCTGCCTTTGCCATGCCGCTCCTGATCCTGACCGTTGGCGTGTCGGCAATGGTCATGGCCTCGCCGGCGCACGCCGATTTCCGCGTCTGCAACGCCACGCAGAACCTGGTCGGCGTCGGCATCGGCTATCGTGCCAAGGCCGGCTGGATCACCGAGGGCTGGTGGCACATCGAAGGATCGAGCTGCAAGACGTTGATCGAAGGGCCGCTGTCATCAAGGTTTTACTATCTTTATGCAGAAGACGCGGAGCGCGGTGGGCGCTGGGACGGCCCGATCAACATGTGCGTGGCTGAAAAAGAGTTCAAGATCGCCGGCGTAAGCGACTGCGTCGCCCGGGGCTTCCAGCGCGCCGGATTCCAGGAATATGACACGGGCGAGCAGGCAAGCTGGATGGTCCAGCTCACCGATGAGCCCGCAACGGGAGGCGCCCCAGCCGCCCCGGGAACGAACAGTCAATGAGACGTAGCCGCAAGGTCAAGATCCTCGCCACCATCGGTCCGGCCTCCTCGTCCGAGGAGATGCTGAAGAAGCTGTTCGAAGCCGGTGCGGATGTCTTCCGCATCAATATGAGCCATACCGATCATGAGCTGATGCGCACCCTGGTCGCCCGCATCCGCGCCGTCGAGGAAAAAGTTGGCCGGCCGATAGGCATCCTGGCCGACCTGCAAGGTCCGAAGCTGCGCGTCGGCAAGTTCGCCAATGGCAAGGAAGTGCTGACGCTAGGCCAGACCTTCACGCTCGACGACAATCCCGAGCCTGGTACCTCGATCAGGGTCTACCTGCCCCATCCGGAAATCCTGAGCTCGGTCGAGGCTGGCCATCGCCTCCTGATCGATGACGGCAAGCTCGAGCTGAAGGCGGTGAAGAGCGACGGAAAGTCGATCGTCTGCACCGTCATTGCCGGCACCACCATTTCCGACAAGAAGGGCGTCAGCCTGCCCGATACCGACCTGCCGGTCGGTGCGCTGACCGAGAAGGACCGCAAGGATCTCGACGCTGTGCTGGCGACTGGCGTCGACTGGGTCGCGCTGTCTTTCGTGCAGCGGCCGGAAGACCTGGCCGAAGCGCGCAAGATCGCGCGCGGCCGCGCGCTCATCATGGCCAAGATCGAAAAGCCGCAGGCCGTCGCCCGGCTGGCCGAGATCATCGAATTGTCCGACGCGCTGATGGTCGCCCGCGGCGATCTCGGCGTCGAGATGCCGCTGGAAGCCGTGCCCGGCATCCAGAAGCAGATCACGCGCGCCGCGCGCCGCGCCGGCAAGCCGGTGGTGATCGCCACGCAGATGCTGGAATCGATGATCACCGCCCCGGTGCCGACCCGCGCCGAGGTCTCCGACGTTTCGATCGCCGTCTTCGAAGGCGCCGACGCCATCATGCTGTCGGCGGAATCGGCGGCAGGCGCCTATCCGGTCGAGGCGGTTGCCATGATGAACCGCATCGCCGCCAAAGTCGAAACAGATCCGACTTATGCCGGCATCATCAATGCACAGCGTTCGGAGCCGGAGGCGACCGGCGCCGATGCCATTTCGCTGGCCGCCCGTGAAATCGCCGAAACGCTGAAACTGTCGGCGATCGTCACCTACACGGCATCAGGGACCACCGGCCTGCGCGCAGCGCGTGAGCGCCCGCAGGTGCCGATCATCGCGCTGTCGCCGATCCTCAACACCGCCCGGCGGCTGTCGCTTCTGTGGGGTACGCATTGCGTCGTATCGCCAGATGCCACCGATCTCGACGACATGGTCAACCGCGCCTGCCGCATCGCGCTGGAAGAGGAATTCGGCAAGCCGGGCGATCGCGTCATCATCACCGCCGGCGTGCCGCTCAGGACGCCGGGGTCGACCAACATGCTGCGCATCGCCTATGTCGGATCGGAAACAGCCGGCCGATAGTCTCCTCCTTCTCGGCAGAAGCGCAGAACACACTGTTGCCGCGATACAACAAAGGCCGGGACAATTATCCCCGCCTTTGTCTCGACACAGGGTCGCCGTGATCACCGCTACAAGACGCGGTGAGGCGGCGTTAACAGTCGCCCTGCCTGAATTTCCCATCGCTTGAAAGTATATTGAATGTCATTTGCCGTTTCACGCCGGTCCCTTCTGACCGGGCTTTCGCTCATTGGCGTTTCGACCATCTCCGCCTGTGCTCAACTGCCCAGGCAGTCGATCGGCTTGGCGAGTACGCCTGTCCCGGTCCCGCTCGAGCCGACGCCGGAAAAGGCGCCGATCGAAGCTGCCGCGCCTGAAGGGATCGCCCCGGCGTCGTCCGACTACGCGGGCATGTACAGCGCGATCGAAGACGGCGGCCACGCGCTGCCGGCAATCCCGTTCGCCAAGGTCGACGGGCGGTTCCTGCGGCAGATCGTCGACGATCCGACAGGCGAAAAACCCGGCACGCTCGTGGTCAATACGACGGACAAGTATCTTTACTGGGTGCTCAAAGACGGCAAGGCCATGCGCTACGGTGTCGGGCTGGGGCGCCAGGGCTATTCCTGGAAGGGCCGAGCGATCGTCCAGTGGAAACGCAAATGGCCGACCTGGACGCCGCCTTCGGCAATGATCCGCAGGGATCCGAAGCTGGAAAAATGGCGACAGGGCATGCAGCCCGGCATCAGCAACCCGCTCGGGTCACGCGCGCTCTACATCTTCAAGGACGGCGTAGATACGCTTTACCGGATCCATGGGTCGCCGGACTGGAAATCGATCGGGAAATCCGCGTCGTCCGGCTGCGTGCGCATGTTCAACCAGGACGTGATGGACCTCTACGACCGCGTTCCCGGCAAGACGCCGCTGCTGGTCATTTAGCATATGGCGCTGCGTGGCGGTGGCCTGGCATCCTGCCCGGAGCCCAAGGGCAGACCTCAGGTCGGCGCGAGTTCCGCTTCGGGTTCCTTGATGTCGGCGCATTTGCCCACGCCATAGGCGTCGGCGGCAATCCGTGCCTCCACCGTCCCGGCGATTGCTTCCAGGTCGATTTCCTTGCCGGCGACTTTCTCGATGGCGCCGACGACGAGGTCGGAGGCGATCCAGTCGGGTTTGTGACCGAGATTATGCACCCAGACGAGCTCGGCGCCTGAGATGTCGCGCACCAGACCAACGGAATGGATATGCGCGTAGACGACCTTGTCGCGGTCGCCGGAGATGACCACGGTCGGCGCCGTGATCTCTTTGTAATGCGGCGCGGCACCAAGCGCATACCGATAGAGCCCGGCGACGTCGGTGGCGTTGGCGCGGAAGGCCGATGGCCGCAGCACCAGCGGGATCGAGGCCTCGGCGAGGTAATTGTCCGGCACTTTGTTGGGCGAGAAGACGCAGCTCGTCGCATCCGCCATCTGCAGCATTCCCGCGGGATAGCTCAGGGTCTCGGAGAACAGCCGGCCGATCGCCGGAATGGTGGTCAGGTCGTAGTACCAGGACGTCGCGCCGCCCGGCCAGGGATGGCTCGCCGGCGCCAGGAAGACGAGGCCGAGCGTCTTGTCGGCATGCTCGCGGCCGAAAGCCGCCGTCACCACGCCGCCGAAGGAATGGCCGACAATGATGGCCTTGCCGATGCCGAGACGGCCCATCAGCAGGGAAATGGTGTTGGCCTGTGCCGACGGATCCTCATTGTTGCCCGGGCCGCGTCCCGACCAGCCGGCTCCCGGCCGGTCGAAGAACAGCATTTCGGCGCGGCCTTCGAGCAACGGCCTGAGCGGCAGCATCTGGTCTTTCAAATTGGCGCTGGCGCCATGGATGAAGACGATCGGAGGCAGATCCGCATTGGTCGCGGCTGGGATGTGGACATAGTGGATGCGGGCGCCGTCGACGTCGGCGAATTCGCCGACCGGCGGACCGCGGCGCTCGATCAGCCATGAGCCGACGCGGGTCACGCCGGCAAGGGCAAGGACAAGCGCCATCAGGAAGGCGAGCACGGCATAGATCAGGTTCATGCGGGGATATACGGGCGTGAGGTGGGATTAGTTGTGGGGTAGGGAGTAGGCCAATGCTTATTGCCTAGTCTTCAAATGCCTTCGCCGGCAAGCTCTTCCGACAGGGTGGCGACCTGGTTCTGGGCGCTGCGCATCATGGGATAGATGGCCAGCACCTTCTGCCAGGCCTCGAGCGCCGATTGCTTGTGGCCGGTTTCAGCCATGATCTGGGCCAGGCCCGAAAGCGCGCCGAAATGGCGTGGCTCAAGCTGCAGGGTGCGATCGATGTCGGCCATCGACTTGCCGTAGTTCTTCATCATGAAATGCACGGTGGCGCGGCGGTTCCAGCCTTCGGCGTAGTTTGGCTGCAAGGTCACCACCTGATCCAGGAAATCGAGCGCGACGTCGAACTTCTGGTCGTTCATCGCTTTTTGCGACCACTGCATCATCAGGTCGATCGAGGCGCTGCCGGACTGGAACCATTCGTTCCAGATGTTGCCGGCGATGCGCTCGGCGGCCTTTTCGTTGCGCTCGCGCTTCAGGTCGGAGAACAGCTTGTCGAGCCGGGCCTGTTTCGTCATCGGCGCCGCCGGAGTGTCCGGGGCCGAGGGCTGGGCATCCGGGGGCGCCGGCTGACCATCCGCGGCCGCCGCCGCGATCGGCCGATCACCGGCCTGCGTCGGCAGGGAGATAACGCCGGAAACAATGAAAGTCGTCAAAAATGCAAAAAGAATCCGCATCGCCTGAGTTTAATCCCGGGCGGCGGAACATCAAAGTGATTTTAGCGTGGGAAGGTCGGCTGGCCGACAAGCATCAATGGGCGGAGGCAAAAAAGCCTCCGGCCGAAACTCAACCCTGGCGCGCCTTGTAGCGCGGGGCGGTCTTGTTGATGATGTAGATGCGGCCCTTGCGGCGAACCAGCTGGTTGTCGCGGTGACGCGCCTTCAGCGCCTTGAGCGAATTTTTGATCTTCATGGTCTTGCCTGTCGGTGCGGACCCGGTTCCGGGTCGAAATTTTAAGGCGCGCCAGAAGACGCGCCTTTTGAACGGTGGGTGGCTCATAAACGAGGAGCCTTGCCCATGTCAACCGTAAGTCAACCGCAAGCGTGCTTCGCGTCCAGATATCATCAAATATCCACCATGTCGGCCCCGCTAGCATTGCGCGACCTTGGGCGGGCTGGGATGATGCCGCGACAATCAAGTGATTTGGGGACCAAGATGCGCCGAATTTTCCTGTCCGCCTGCCTCGCCGTCCTGGCGGCAAGCGCGGCTGCCCGCGCGCAGGAATGCGACCGCTCCGACGACAGCCAGCAAATGATGAACATCTGCGCCGGCGAGGACTACCAGGCGGCCGACGCCAGGCTCAATGCGGCCTATCAGGCGCTGATCGGCTCCGACGATGCCGATGGCAGGAAATTGCTACAGGCCGCGCAACGGGCCTGGATCGCCTTCCGCGACGCCGAGTGCTCGCATTCCACGGCCGCCAGCGCGGGCGGTTCCATCCATGCGATGGAGGTCTCGCAATGCCTGACCAGGCTGACCAATGATCGCATCAAGCAGCTCGCTGCCTCTGCCAATTGCGAGGAAGGCGATGCGAATTGCGCCAGTCCCGGCGCGGACGAGAGCGGCGAGGTGCAATAGGCGTCTGCGATCAGCCGCGGCGGCTGATGCGGGTGAAATGGCCCATCTTGCGGCCGGGCCGCGCCTCGGCCTTGCCGTAGAGATGCAGCATCAGGTCGGGCTCGGCGAGCAGGGCTGGAACGCGCAGCACGTCGTCGCCGATCAGGTTCTCCATGACGCAATCGGAATGGCGGTCGGGGCTGCCCAGCGGCAGGCCTGCAATGGCGCGGATATGTTGCTCGAACTGCGAAACGATGCAGGCGGCTTCGGTCCAATGGCCTGAATTATGGACGCGGGGCGCGATCTCGTTGGCTAGCAGCGAACCATCGGCCAGTACGAAGAACTCCACACCGATGACACCGACATAGTCTAGCGCGGACAATATCTTCGATGCCGCCACTCGTGCCGCTACCGCCGTTTCGGGTTTGATGCCGGCTGGCAAGGTAGATGTGTGCAGAATACCGTCGCGGTGCACATTTTCGGCCGGATCATAGGCGGCGACCGCCCCATCGATCCCGCGCGCGGCAATGACGGAAATCTCGCGCTCGAACGGCACGAAACTTTCCAGGATCAGCGGCACATTGCCCATCGCCTCGCAGGTGCCGGCGAAACCGCCGGCTTCCATGTTGCGGAAGACGCGCTGGCCCTTGCCGTCATAGCCCATGCGTCGCGTCTTCAGGATGCCGCTGCCGCCGAATGCCTTCAGCGCCGCCGCCAGCTCGTTGTCTGCGTCGACCGGACGGAAATCGGCGG
The DNA here is from genome assembly GCF_008520305.1 of Mesorhizobium sp. SARCC-RB16n. Classification (GTDB taxonomy): domain Bacteria; phylum Pseudomonadota; class Alphaproteobacteria; order Rhizobiales; family Rhizobiaceae; genus Mesorhizobium. The sequence continues at coordinate 29,313 of NZ_ML703294.1, forward strand.
TGGCGATGCCGATGCCGTTGAGGAATGTCTTTTCGCTCACCCGGTCCTGCGCCACGTCAAGCGCGCGCGGCGGCGGATAGACCGGTACCGTGGCGGCAAGCGCGGTTGCAGCGGCCACCGGCACGTTCTCGAACTCGTAGGTGATGGCGGCGCTCGCGGCCGCCAGTTCGGCAAGGGCGGCCGGGTCGTCATAGGCGGCCGTGATCTGCCGGTTGGCGACCTGGGCGGCCGGGCAATCCGGCTGAGGCTCCAGCACGGCTGTGCGGTAACCGAGGCGGGCGGCTGCCATCGCCAGCATGCGGCCAAGCTGGCCGCCGCCAATGATGCCGATAGTCGATCCGGCGGGCAGGCTCACGGTGTGTCCGTCGGTTCGGCGGCGACCTTGGCGGTCTGCGAGGCGCGCCAGGCATCGAGCCGCTGGGCAAGCTTGTCGTCGTTCAGCGCCAATACGGCGGCGGCCAGAAGAGCTGCATTGGCAGCACCTGCCTTGCCGATGGCCAGTGTCCCGACCGGAATGCCGGCCGGCATCTGGACGATCGACAGCAGCGAATCCTGTCCCGACAGCGCCTTCGATTCCACCGGCACCCCAAACACTGGCAATGGCGTCATTGCCGCCGTCATGCCGGGCAGATGCGCTGCGCCACCGGCGCCGGCGATGATCACCTTGTAACCGGCTGCCTTCGCGCCCTTGGCGAATTCATAGAGCCGGTCGGGCGTGCGATGTGCGGAGATGATCAGCCGTTTATGGGGGACACCCAGCGCCTCCAGCGTCTCCGCTGCCTGGCGCATCGTCGCCCAGTCGGATTGGCTGCCCATGATGATGGCGACGTCGGCGCGTTGATCGTTCAAGCTTCTGCTCCCGGCGACAAAGGCGCGCCTTAGCGGAATTCGCGCGGGGCCGCAAGGATATGCGGCCACTGGCGAGATGCCGACGGCCGCATCCGGCTCATACCGCCGCCTTGCGGAAGCGGGCGACGAAGTCGTCGAGTTCGGGGCGCTCCATGTCGGAGATCGCCCAATAGGAGAAGGCGCCGTCGCTCCAGTGCACCATCGAGAAGCCGCTCGAGGAAAGATCGTCCGGCTGGGCGGTCTTGCCGCCCTGCTGCGGTTCGGCGACAAGCGTGATCAGGTGCTCGCGGTGACGGTAGACCAGTGCCGGAACTGGCCGGCCTGCGATTACCTCGACCCGGCCGCCGATCAGGGCAAAGCCGTCCTGGGCAAGGTCGGGCGCAGGCGGCGAGACGCCGATCCTGGCGTCGAGCCACGGCTTGACCGTATGGCGGTCGGAGGACCCGATGTCGATCGGGCTTGCGGCGAGCAGGCTGCGGCGATGGCCGCTGGCGACAGCGGCGGCAAAGCCGTCTTCCGCGCCGCTGAACATCACCCACTGCGTCGCGCCGCTGGCCAATACCGCGCTGATCATGATCGACGCGGCCATGGCGCGCCAGTCGAACGAGCCGAAGCGGCGTGCCCTTGGCAGTGTGCCTGTTTGCGAAGGACGCGTCCCTGCTTGCCGTCTCTGGCCTGCGCCTGCAATCAATCCCGGCAGCGTTGACGGCATGCCGCGCCGTGGCTGCGCCGCCTCTGCTTGGTCCTGCCGTTCGGTATCCGCCATGCCGATCGCCGCGATGCGGGCCCGAAAGGCGTCGCTGACATCGGGGCGTGGCAAGCGGCCGACCGCGCCTCGCAAGGCAACGATACGGGCATGTTCGGCGGCAAGCTGGGGATCGGCGGCGATGCGACGCTCCACGGCAAGGGCGGCCGCCGCATCAAGCTCGCCATCAACTAGGGCGTGGATCATCAGTCCCATACCTTCGGGATCGTTGGGCAGTCCATCGTCATGGCCGGTCATGGCGCTCTCCCCAGTTCAGACGCCAGCAGGTTACGGGCACGGGCCAGCCTGGACATCACCGTGCCCATCGGCACGTCGAGCGTGGCGGCTATCTCGCGATAGCTGAGGCCGTTGATGTCGCGCAGCACCAGCGTTTCGCGAAACGGCTGCGGCAGGGCTGATATTGCGGCCTCCAATGCCGCCGTATCGGCCCTGGCGATCAGGCTCGTTTCCGGGCCGTCCTCGTCGCGCAGGCTGGTGCCATGGGCCGCAGCCATGTCGTCGAGATCGCCGAGATCGCCGACGGCCATCATGGCGCGCGGCCGGTTGCGCGCCATCCAGGTGTAGGAGGTATTGCGCACGATGGTCAGCAGCCAGGCACGGGCGTTGCCGCCGGCATAGCCTGATATCCCGGCATGCGCCTTGATACAGGCGTCCTGCACGACATCCTCGGCGTCGGTGGCATTGCCGGTCAGCCAGCGGGCAAGCGCCAGCGCATCGCCGAGATGCGGCAGCACCACCTGGTTGAAGCGCTCTGCCAGGGCGCTCTCGCTCAAAGCAGCACCATGATCCCCTCCGGAGCGGACAGGCCGTGCCGCCTCAACATGCGACAGCGATTTTGCCGTGCTTGCAGGAGCAAAGCTCCCGGAAACGGGCGAAGTCGCCTGCCTTGCTGAAAGTGAATTCATCCGCGTCACCAGTGTCAAGCGCCATGAAAAGGAAGCGCGCCACGGAGGAGGAACTGATGACGATCATGCTCGCCAGCGCAGGAAGGCGGCGGCTGCCGCCGCGGCCGTGTTCGCTGTGCTCGCGATGATGGGGCATGCCGATCTCCTCAACGCCAGCTCTGGCGTATGCCGAGGAGACTTGTTGAGGGGACGATTTATTCCCGCGTGGGCAAATCCGGCTGTTCACGGTCGCGTGATCAGCCGGTGCTTTTCGGCACTGTTGGTCGGTTTGACGATCAATCCGGCCAGCGCAAGACGCCCGAGGAATCCTTGCGGGCGACCTTCATCGCATCGGCCGGGCGATCCTTCGCGGTCAGCACGGCGCGCAGCCGTTCGGCGACGATCTCCGCCTCGCCGGGGTGAAGGTTACAGGGGTCGAGGAAGAAATGGCCGCGCTCGACCTCGTGGTTGCGCACGATGATCGGCGGCGAGCCGGCCGCCAGCGCCGAGGTGAGTCCGGCCGCGGTGAAGCGGCTCTCCGGCGAGACGAATATCTGCAGCCGGTCGAGCGGATTGGCTGTCGGGTCTGGAATAATTTTCGCTGAGATGCCCGGCAGTCCCTGCAAAGCGCCCTTCCACAGGTTGAGTGCCGCCTCCTCGCGCCGTCGGATGCCGGCATGGTCGCGCTTCTCCCAAGCTTCGAGCGCCGCCATGGTGCCGGCGATGCTTTCCTTGCCGACCTTCATGGCACGCGCGACGCCGCGGTTCTGCAGATAGGCTGATCGCACCAGGTCCTTGCGGCCGGTGACGATGCCGCTGGTCGGCCCGCTCAGGAATTTGTGGCCGCTGTAGATGACGACATCGGCACCGCGCGCCAGGAAGCCGCGCAGATCATATTCGGACGCGGCATCGACGATGACAGGCACGCCCTTGGCATGGCAGATCTCGCAGAATTCCTCCAGCGACAGCATGCCGTACTGCACGGTGTGGTGGGCGACGACATAGAGGCCGGCTGCCGTGCGCTCGTTGATCGCTTCGCGCACATGATAGTCCTGCGTGACGCTGACCGTGCCGGCGGATACCACCTTGGCGCCGGCGACGCGCACCGACTGGTCGATCGGCGCGCCGTAATTGACGATGTGGCCAAGCTGGATGACGACCTCCGACTTGAGGTCGCCGGTGTCGTCCGGCAGGCGTTCGATGGCGAGCAGGCTGGTTCCGGTCATCGCGCCGGCGATCGCCATGGTGATGCCGCTGGCGCAGCAGGCGGTGATGAAGCCGGCCTCGCCGCCGGTGAGGCGCGCGACGACCGTGCTCGCGGCACGCTGCAGGTCGTCCATCTCCACCCATTGCGAGGCCATTTCGGCCATCGCGCTGATGGCTTCCGGGACGATGATCGAGGCGCCGAGCGCGGTCATGGTGCCGGAGACGTTGATGATCGGCCTCAAGCCCAGCCGTTCGCGGATTGTGGTGTTGGAGCCGGTGTCGGAGTAGGTTTTCATGTGAGCAAATCCCGTGGGTGGCAGGTCAGGCGGCAATCTCGACGACCGCTTCGATTTCGACGGTGATGTTTCCAGGCAGCGAGCCGACGCCGATCGCTGAACGGGCATGGCCGCCGATCTTGTCGAAGACATCGGCAAACAGGTCCGAACAGCCATTGACCACCTTCGGGTGATCGCTGAAGGTCGGCGTCGCATTGACAAAGCCGAGCAGCTTGACGACACGCACGATGCGGCCGAGATCGCCGGCGGCGGCATGCATGACGGCAAGCAGGTTGAGCCCGGTCAGGCGGGCATGCTGATAAGCCTGCTCGACCGTCACATCCTCCCCCACCTTGCCGGTGCAGAACGTGCCGTCGGCGCGCAGCGGCCCCTGGCCGGAGAGGAAGATCAGCCGGCCGCTTTCGGCGTGGGTGACGAAGTTGGCGATGGGTGTCGGCGGCTCGGGCAGCGTCAGGCCGAGTTCGGCGAGCCTGGTATAAGGCGTCATGGATGAAGGCTCCTTGGGGCGGCGTCGGCCGTCCGATGTCAGAAGTGCGAGGCGCGGAAGCGCGCCAGGAAAGTGCGGAGGCGCTCGTTGGTGGTCTCCGCCGCGAGGATCTCCTTCGGCGGCCCGACGGCGCTGACGCCGCCATCGGCCATGAAGACGATGCGGCTCGAAGCGTCGCGGGCGAAGGCCATTTCGTGTGTCACCATCAGCATCGTCATGCCGTCTTCGGCGAGGCTGCGCACCACGGCCAGCACCTCGCCGACCAGTTCGGGGTCGAGTGCGGAGGTGATCTCGTCGAGCAGCAGGATCTTTGGCTCCATCGCCACGGCGCGCGCGATGCCGACACGTTGCTGCTGACCGCCGGAGAGCTCCGCCGGCAGGCTGTCGGCCTTGTGGGCGAGGCCGACCCGGCCGAGCCAGTGTTCCGCGACGGTGCGTGCCTCCGCCTGGCTCTTTCCCCGCACCTTGGTCAAGCCCAGCATGATGTTGCCGGCCGCCGTCAGGTGCGGAAACAGGTTGTAGCTCTGGAACACCATGCCGGTTTCGGCGCGCATGGCGGCAAGGTCGCGTTCACTGCGGCGCTGGCGTGTTCCGGCCTCGCGATAGCCGACCTCCCTGCCGTCGATGCGGATCGAGCCGCTGTCGTAGCTTTCGAGGAAGTTGACGCAGCGCAGCAGCGTGGTCTTGCCGCTGCCGGAGGGGCCGATGACCGTCACCACCTCGCCGCGCTTTACCTGAAGGCTGACGGAACGCAGCACCTCGACGGCGCCGAAGGCCTTGGAGACGTCGCGCACGTCGAGCAGGGCGGGATGGGCATTTGAGGCGTCGGACATGGTGCTATTCCCGGATGAAGGCAAAGCGCCGCTCGAGCCGCCGGCTGGCGAGCGATAGCGCGTAGTTGACCGCGAAGTAGATGAGCGCGCCTAGTATATAGAGGGGCATCGCCTCATAGGTGCGGCCGATGACCTGGTTGATGGCCTGCATCAAATCGGTGATGCCAAGCAGCGACACCAGCGCGCTGCCCTTGACCGCGTCGGTGACGCCATTGATCCAGGGCGGCAGGAAGCGCCTGAAGGCCTGCGGAAAGATGACGTAGGTAAGCCGTTGGCGAAAGGTCAGCCCGATCGCCATCGCGGCTTCGGACTGTCCCTTCGGGATCGAGCCGACCGCGCCCCTGAGATACTCGATGACCTGCGCCGTCTTGAAGAGGGTCAGCGCGGACACCGCGGCCCAGAACGACGGCAGATGCAGCCCGATCGCCGGCAGGCCGTAATAGACGAAGAACATCAGCACCAGGATCGGAATGCCGCGAATAGTGTCCGAGAAGATGCGCACCGCCCAGCGCAGCGGCATTGGTCCATAGACCAGGCCGACGCCCAGCAGGACGCCGGCGATGAGCGACAGCACCACGACCAGCAACGATACCCACAAGGTCACGGCGAAGCCTTGGGCGAGGAACGGCAGCGCGTAGAGGATCTGGCCAAGCATGTCAGCGCGCTGCCCTGGACCGACGCTCGACGAGCCGCAGCCCAAAAAGCATGATGTAGCCCGTCACCAGATACATCGCGGTGGTGACCAGGTAGACCTCGACGATGCGGAAGGTGTTGAAGTTGATCCACTGGGCGCCGAAGGTGAGTTCGGGCACCGAGATGACGGAGGCGATCGAGGTGTCCTTGAACAGCGAGATGAAGGTGTTGGAGAGCGCCGGCAGCGTGATGCGTAGCATGGCCGGCAGGCGCACGTGGAGCAGTCTTTGCCAGGGCGTGAGGCCGATCGCCTTGCCGGCGTCGAGCTGGCCGCGCGGGACAGCCTCGAGGCCGGAGCGAAACACTTCGACCAGATAGGCGCCGCTATAGACCGACAAGGTCAGCACAAACGAGGTCGGTGCGCTGTAGGCCAGGTCGACCACGGTCGGCAGGCCGTAGAAGACGAGATAGACCAGCAGAATCAGTGGCACGTTGCGGATGAATTCGACATAGCCGGCGATCACCGCCCGCACCACGCGTCCTGCCGAGACGTACCAGACCGCGAGCACCAGACCGATGACGACGCCGATCGTGATCGAGATCACGGCAAGCTCGAGGCTGAGCAGCAGGCCGCCCCAGAGCTTGTCGAAATGGCGCCAGATCAGGTTGAAATTGAGGGCATAGCCCATGCGTCCGCCTCGGTGTGAAGGGCGTCGAGTCGGTTACGGAAGGGCTGGAATGCCGCCCTTCCGTAATCCGGGATCAGATGACCGGGAAGCCGGGATGACGCGCCGGCGGTTCCTGGCCGAAATAGTCCTTGAAGGCAGCGTCGTAGAGCGCCGATTCATGACCGAACATAGCGATGGTGAAGGTCTGGTTGACGAAGGTCAGCCAGTCGAGATCGCCTTGCCGAAGTGCCGCGCCATAGAGCATCGAATACCAGCTTTTGCCGGCATCGAAATATTTGTCGGGATTGCGCGAGGCGAGCCAGCGCACGGTGGACAGGTCGACCGCGGCGGCGTCGGCGCGCTTGGACTCCAGCGCCTGCAGCACGTTGGCCTGGGTGTCGATCTGCAGCACCTGCGCCTGCGGCAGAGCGTAGTGGACCGAGCTTTCGGCATCGACATTCTGTAGAATGGAAATGCGCGTCGCCGAACCGCCGGCCAGCAGCTTGTCGAAGGTCTTGTTCTCGGCTGTCGGCAACGTTAGCAAGGCAACGCCTTCGACATAGTAGGGCCTGGAGAAATTGATCAGCTGCGAGCGCTGGGCCGTCATCGTCATGAACTGGATGGTGATGTCGACCTTGTTGGTCGCCACGTTGGGAATGCGCTGGGCCGGATCCTGCATGACAAACTCGACCTTGGTCGGATCGTCGAAAAGGCCCTTGGCGAGGATGCGGCCCATGGTGATGTCCATGCCGACCAGTTCGCCGGCATCGTTCTCGAAATGCCACGGCGCGTTGGTGCTGCCGGTGCCGACGATCAGCTTGCCGCGGTCGAGCACTGTGCGCAGAAGACTGTCGGATGCGGCTTGCGCGGCGGCCTTCTGGGCATCGACGGTTGCCAGCACGCCGGCCGTAGCAAGTCCCGCCATTCCCAATTTCAGAAAATCACGTCTTCCGGATGTGTCGTTCACGGCGACCTCCTTTCGTGTTGTGTTCCCCTATGCACAGGCCATACACGCAGCAGTGACTATCAAGGATTGTCTCTTACAAGAGACGCATGTATCCTGTACAAGACAGATACTAACACCAGGAATCGACAATGCAAGATGGCAATGCCTTGGCCATGTCAGCCGATGAGAAGACGCCGGGCTCCCGTGAAAAGGGCCTCACCCGGGTCCTGGAGATTCTGGAATTTCTCCACACGACGCAGCGGGCGATCGGCATTGGCGATCTTGCCAAGGGGGTCAATGCACCGCGTTCGACCACCTACACGCTGGTGCGGTCGCTGGTCGATGCCGGCCTGCTGGAAATGGCCGGCGACGGCAACCGGGTCTATTTCGGCAAGAAGCTCTATCTCTATGGAATGGACTATGTGCGCGGCAACGACCTGTTGCGGCGCGGGCGCCAGGAGGTCGATCATCTGTCGCGCGAGACCGGCGAGACCTCGGAACTGTGCATGCTGCAGAGCGGCCGCTACACGATCGTCCATTCCAGCCCCGGCACCAGGCCGTTCCGCATCAGCTCCGCCACCGGCCTGCAGATACCGCTGCCCTGGACCGCCTCGGGCCGGCTGCTTCTTGCGGGGCTGGACAGAGCCGCGATCGAAGCCATGGTGTCGGACGACGATCTCGTGCTGCCCGACGGCCGCAAGCTGCGGCTTGACGATTTCATCGCCGACATCGCAAAGGCAGGGGTGACCGGCTACTGCGTCACCTCGGGCCTGGTCGACGCTTACACGAAATGCCTCGCCGTGCCGGTCTTTTCAGCGCCAGGCAAGGTCGAGGCGACGATGTGCCTGGTGGTGCCCATCGACACGTCGGAGGAGCGGACCGCCGATCTCATCGGCCTGCTGCGCGGCCGCGCCGGCGGGCTCTCGATCGGCGGATAGGCTACGGATGGCACCGAGCGCGAGGCGTCCGCGTCAGGCGATGATGTCTGGAATGATCTTGTCTTCCAGTTTCATCAGCCGGTCCTTGAGGAACAGCTTCTTCTTTTTCATGCGCTGGATCTGCAGCGGGTCGCAATTCATGGCTATCATCGCGTTGATCGCCGCATCGAAATCGGCGTGTTCCTGCTTCAGCCGGGAAAATTCGAGGCGAGTATCGGCCTGTTCCTGATCGGACATTCTCTACCGTCTGCACGTCTGCGGCGCCCAAAACTGGGCCTGGTTGGGCGGGGGAGGCAATTTCTGCCACCGGCGCGCAGCCCATATCACATTTCACATTGTCGTGGAATGCTACCACGCAGCATTCGACATCGTTGGCGGAAGGTGACACACTGTCATTGTGCCGTCACAGATGCGACCTGCGGTGGACGTGCCTTTGACGGCTGCAATCGAGGAAACCATGAAAGGGAGAACCAATCATGTCTCTTGCATCCCATCTTGATGAGTTGCAGCGGAAACACGGCGACATCGAACGCGAAATCGATGACGCGATGAACCACCCGTCGGTGGACGACCTCGAGATCGTGAATCTCAAGCGACGCAAGCTGGCACTCAAGGATGCGATTGAGAAACTGAGGGCGCAACCAACCACGCATTGATCCTCACCTGATATAGCCGCTCACCACTGGCGGTCTTCCTTGCCGGCGGCGCCAGCCGCCGGTACAGCTGTTTTGATTTTCAGCGCTGCGCCATAAGCTGTAGCTAATATCCTCTCAGACATGGTTTGACCTCGACCGTTGCCGGGTCGCGTCCTTTTCAGGTCTCCGGCGGGGATCAATTGCTGCCAGTGGCGACCTGTCGCCATTGACAAGCCATCTTTGCTCCTTCACCTCATGCCCGGACTTCAGCGCATCGGACCGGCTTGTGCGTCCAAGCGGATGCATGGGCTTCAGAGAGAGACGCGTAGCGCTCCAGAGACAAAGGCTACCGGCATGACCGGATATTTTTCCTCTCCCTTCCCCCGCCGGACCTCGGTCGGCGTCGATGTCGGCGGTGTGGTCGTCGGCGGTGACGCACCTATCGTCGTGCAATCGATGACCAATACCGATACCGCAGATGTCGACCAGACGGTTGCGCAAGTCGCGGCGCTGCACCGGGCCGGCTCCGAGATCGTGCGCATCACCGTCGACCGCGACGAGAGCGCGGCCGCCGTGCCGCGCATCCACGAGCGTCTGTTGCGGCTCGGCATCAACGTGCCGCTGGTCGGCGATTTCCACTATATCGGCCACAAGCTCCTGGCCGATCATCCGGCCTGCGCCGAGGCGCTGGCCAAGTACCGCATCAATCCCGGCAATGTCGGCTTCAAGGACAAGAAGGACCGGCAGTTCACCGATATCGTCGAAATGGCGATCAAACACGGCAAGCCGGTGCGCATCGGCGTCAACTGGGGCTCGCTCGACCAGGAGCTGTTGACCCGGCTGATGGACGACAACCAAGACAAGGGGTTCCCCCTGACCGCGCAGGAGGTGACGCGCGAGGCGATCGTGCAGTCGGCGATCCTGTCGGCCGAGATGGCCGAAGAGATTGGCCTCAGCCGCGAAAAGATCATCCTGTCGGCCAAGGTCAGTGGCGTGCAGGATTTGATCGCCGTCTACACCGAGCTCGCCACCCGCTCCAATCACGCGCTGCATCTCGGCCTCACCGAAGCCGGCATGGGCTCGAAAGGCATCGTCGCTTCCTCCGCCGCCATGGGCATCCTCTTGCAGCAAGGCATCGGCGACACCATTCGCATCTCGCTGACGCCGGAGCCCAACGGCGACCGCACCCGCGAAGTGCAGGTGTCGCAGGAATTGCTGCAGACCATGGGCTTCCGGCAGTTCGTGCCGATCGTCGCGGCCTGCCCCGGCTGCGGCCGCACCACGTCCACCGTGTTCCAGGAACTGGCCCAGAACATCCAGGCGGACCTGCGAAAGAACATGCCGGTGTGGCGTGAGAAGTACCCAGGCGTCGAAAACCTCAAGGTCGCGGTGATGGGCTGCATCGTCAACGGCCCGGGTGAGTCCAAGCATGCCGATATCGGCATTTCGCTGCCCGGCACGGGCGAGACGCCGACCGCGCCCGTCTTTGTCGACGGCAAGAAGGCGGCGACGCTGCGCGGGCCGTCGATCGCGGCGGATTTCGAGAAAATGGTCGCCGACTATATCGAGCAGAGGTTCGGTCAGGGCGGCAAGGCAGCGGCAGAGTAGGCCAGATGCGGCGTTTCCCTTGGGCGACGCTGATTTTCCTGTGCGGCATGGCCTGGTCGACGCTTGCCGAGGCTGATCCGCCGCAATCGGCCAAGCAGCGGCTGATCGACAAGGTTTGCAACCTGATCCAGGCGCATGCCGACCAGAACGGTCTGCCCCGGGACTTCTTCGCCCGCCTTATCTGGAAGGAAAGCCGTTTCGATCCCAACGCCGTGAGCCCCGTCGGCGCCGAAGGCATCGCCCAGTTCATGCCGGGCACCGCCAAGATGCGGGGGCTTGCCGATTCCTTCGACATCAACCAGGCGATCCCGGCGTCGGCCAGGTATCTCGCCGAAATGAAGATCAGCTATGGCAATCTCGGCCTGGCGGCGGCCGCCTACAATGCCGGCGAGAGCCGGGTGTCGCGCTGGCTGAATTCCGGCGGCTTCCTGCCGATGGAGACGGAAAGCTATGTGTTCGACGTGATGGGCGAGCCGGTCGACAAGTTCGCCGACCGCGCCTATGCCGGAAAAGTCGAGCCACTCGATGCCAAGCTGGATTTCGCGGTCGCCTGCCGCAAGCTGCCGGTGATCATGTCGAAGACCGTGGCGATGGCCTCGATCAACATCAAGCCATGGGGCATCCAGGTGGCGGGTAATTTCCGCCGCAGTGCTGCGATCAGCCAATGGCTCAGGGTGCGGGGCCGTTTTCCTGCACTGCTTGCCGGGCATGATCCGGTGGTGAGCCGAGTACGCACGCCGATCGGCCGGCGCGGCATCTACGCCGTCAGAATCGGGATCGACGACCGCGCCGCCGCCAATGTCATCTGCCAGAAACTGCAAAGCGTCGGTGGCGCATGCGTGGTGGTGCGCAATCGGTAGCCGAGGACGGCTGGGTGCACGGGCCGCGCGTCATGACCAAAATTGCCAAGATCATTCTGCTCACGCCACCTGAAATGCGCCTGTCGCATCCAGCAACAATTTCGCCTATAGGCGCGGTGGATTGGGGCTTGCCCAGCCTGCGATGAACGACAAGGGGCCGCAATATGTTCGACGCGTACATCCTCTGCGGCACGCCCAGAACCGGCAGCACTTTGCTGTGCAAGCTGTTGGCGGCCACCGGGACGACCGGCGATCCCCACTCATTCTACCGACGGCAGGATGTATTGGAGTGGGCCGAGGACTGGGGACTGCCGGCTCGCGACACGATGGGCGAGCCTGAATTCCAGCTTGCCTATCTCGATGCGGCAATCACTGCCGGCAAGGGTGGCACGGACGTCTTCGGCCTGCGCCTGATGCGTGAAAACCTGGGCGAGCTTTCAGCGATGCTCGACAGGATTTCCCCGGGGCTTGCGTCGGACAAAGCGCGTTTCGAGAAGGCTTTTGGTCGTGTCCTCTACATACACCTGTCGCGCGAAAACAAGCTCGCGCAGGCTGTCTCCCTGATCAAGGCACAGCAAACCGGTCTTTGGCATATCGCCCCCGACGGAACCGAGATCGAAAGGGTGGGGCCTGCCAAGGAACCTCACTATGATTTCGAGCGCATCAAGGGTGAGGTCGAAGAACTGGAGGCCTATGATGCGGCCTGGAACATCTGGTTCGCGCAACAGGGCATAGCGCCGTTGCGGATCGGCTATGAGCGCCTTGCCGCCGAGCCGGCCGTTGAATTGCTGCGCATCTGCGAAGCCCTGGGCGTCCGGGCGCCGGATGCCGGGCATATCAGGCCCTGCGTCGCGAAGCTCGCCGACGAGACAAGCCTGGACTGGATGCGCCGCTTTCATCTGGACACGGCCATTTGAGGCGTTGATGGCGCTGGTCAGGCGGTCTTGGCCACCACCGTCTCGCTGAGCCAGGTGCCGATCTTGGCGCCGAGGCGATCGGGCGAAACCGGCTTGGGCAGATAGTCGTCCATGCCGGCCTCGATGCACTTGTCGCGGTCGCCCTTCAACGCATGCGCGGTGACGCCGATGATCGGGATGTGACCGCCCGAGGACGCCTCGATCGCCCGGATGGCGCGTGTCGCCTCGTAGCCGTTCATTTCCGGCATCGAGACATCCATCAGAACCAGCCTCGGATGCAGCGACCGGTACATCTCGACCGCGGTGCGGCCGTTGCCGGCGATGCGGTAGCTCAAGCCCAGACCATTGAGGATCTGGCCGAACACCATCTGGTTCACGTCATTGTCCTCGGCGATGAGGATGTCGATCGGGCTGTTCGGCGCGGCATGCGATTCCGGCACTGTCGCGACCGGTACGGCGGGGCCACGGATAACCGTGAAGGCCGGCGGAGCCGGTTGAGGCATCGGTTTGACCGGCTCGCGAATGAACTGCGCCTTGCCGACCTGCGAGCGCGCCTTCTGGATGACCGAGATGACCGTGCCGAGCAGGACGGCCGAGCGCGCCGGCTTGGTCAGATGCGCCGATATGCCGAAGTCGATGATCATCTTGCCGAAATCGACCTGATCGACCGAGGTCAGGATCACGACCGGGATAGCGGACAGCCGGCTATCGGCGGCGATGGCACGAGCAACATCGGCGCCGTTCATGCCGGGCATCTGATAGTCGAGGATGATGCAGTCGACGCTGGCGCCGAGTTGGCAGGCGCGATCCAGGAAGGCGAGGCCCATCGCGCCGCTTTCGGCGGCGGCGCAGTCGAAGCTCCAGCTTCTGAGCTGTTCGAGCAGGATCTCGCGGTTGACCGGATTGTCATCGATGACCAGCACGCGCGCGCCGGTGACATCCACCGGCACGATAGCGTCTCGCGCCTCGGCACGGTGGACCGGCAGCGGCACGGCGAACCAGAAGACCGAGCCGCGGCCGATCTCGCTCTCGACGCCGATCTTGCCGGCCATCAGGTCGACGAGACGGGCGGCGATGGCGAGCCCAAGGCCGGTGCCTTCGTGACGACGGGTCGAGGAGCCATCGACCTGAGCGAACTTCTCGAACACGTTCTGCAATTTCTCGGCCGGGATGCCGATGCCGGTGTCCTCGACGCGCAGCTTGAGCTGGACGACGTCGTTGATGGTTTCGCCGCCGACATCGATCAGCACATGGCCCTTCTCGGTGAATTTAACCGCATTGCCGACCAGGTTGGTGACGATCTGCCGGAAGCGGCCGGCGTCGCCGACGACATAGGCCGGCAGCCTGGGGTCGACACGCACGATGAGTTCCAGGTTCTTCTCGGCGACACGCGCCGAGACCAGCGTCGCCACATCCTCCACCGCTTCCGAGAGGCGGAAAGGGGCAGGGTCGAGCGTCAGCTGCCCGGCATTGATCTTCGAGAAGTCGAGGATGTCGTTGATGATGGTGAGCAGCGCATTGCCCGATTTGACGATGACGTCGGTGAAGGTCTTCTGGCGCGGGTTCAGCTCGGTCTTGGCCAGCAATTCGGCCATGCCGAGCACGCCGTTCATCGGCGTGCGGATCTCGTGGCTCATATTGGCCAGGAACTCCGACTTCGCACGGTCGGCGGCCTCGGCCTTGAACAAGGATTCGGCCGACTGGGCAAAAGCGCGGCGGATCGCCTGTTCCATCGGCCGGAAGATCCAGAAGGCGACGATGGCCAGTACGGCAAACAACAGGCCGCTCGCCCACAAAAGCAGCCGGTCGCTGGAGGCGTCCGCCAGATGGCGTTCGTCGTCCATGGCAGTGCGGACACGCACCAGCATGGGCTGAACGAACAGGTCGTTCTGGTTGCGGATTTCGCGAGAGCTCCATTCATCGGTCTTTTGCGCCACCGCCATCAGATTGAAGTTGCGGACCATGTCACGCGGCGACCAGAACAGATCGCCATTGACGGAAGCGGCGGCGAGTTCGTCGACGGTCTTGGCCGACAGGCGTGGACGGATCGCGGCGAGTTGGGCGGTCAGTGTCTCGATCTCGCCGGTCAGGCGCTCGGAATGGGCGCGCGCCGAAGCCGTCAGCGCATCGCGCGTCTCGATGCGCCATGCGGAACTGGTTGTCTCGGCGAAGCTGGTGGCGTTGCGCAGGTCGCGGGTGAAAACGACGAGGTTGCTGCTCAGCGCATCGATTTCATGACGCAAGGAATTGACGCGATTGAGCGCAACCATGATGGCTGCTGAAGCCAGCGCGAAAACCAGCAATCCTGAAAGATAACGTATCCGGACGGACCGGATGAAAGAAGAATATTCCGGCATGCGCAACCCCAACACATACGCATTCTAAGAATTGGGATTACGCTTCATTTACATTAAGATTTCGTTGGCACAACCACAGGTGCAATGCGCAACCCGGTATGGACCTGCCGTCAGCTGTTACGGGTTGCAACGAAGGTCGCGGCGGACTTCAGCAGGGCCGCCGTTTCGCCATAGGGTTCGAGCAGCGCGTGCGCCTGGCCGACGAGACCGTCGAGCTGCTTGCGTGCCCAATTCGCGCCGTGCAGGGCCACCAGCGTACCCTTGCCCGCGGCGGCGTCCTTGCCGGTCGCCTTGCCCATCTGCTTGGCGTCGGCCGTCAGGTCCAGCAGGTCGTCGGCGAGCTGGAAGGCAAGGCCGATCGCCGAACCGAACTCGGCCAATCTTTCACGGTCATCCGACTGTGCGCCGGCCAGGATTGCACCCGCCTCGCAAGCGAAGCGGATCAGCGAGCCGGTCTTCATTGCTTGCAGCCGGATGATGCCGGCCTCGTCCGGTCGCACCTGCTCGGCTTCGAGGTCAAGCTTCTGGCCGCCGACCATGCCACCGGCCCCGGCGGCCCGGGCAAGCGCCAGCACAAGGGCTGCGCGCCGCTCCACCGGCAGCGCGGTTTCTTCGCCGGCGAGGATGTCGAAGGCGAGCGTCAGCAGTGCGTCGCCGGCCAGGATGGCGGTGGCTTCGTCAAAGGCCCTGTGCACGGTCGGCTGGCCGCGGCGCAGATCATCGTCATCCATTGCCGGCAGGTCGTCATGAATCAGCGAATAGCAGTGGACACATTCGAGCGCCGCCGCGACGCGCAGTGCTGCTTCGCCATCGGCGGAAAACAGCGCCGCACTTTCCATCACCAGGAAGGGGCGCAGGCGCTTGCCGCCATTCAGCACGCCATGGCGCATCGCCGCCATCAGGCGATCGGGCCGCGCGATCTCGCCCGAAAGCGGGCGGTTGTCGAGCAAGCAACGCAGCACCACCTCGACGGCCGCCGCCCGTCGGATGAGCGCCATTTCGAACGCCATTTCGTCGTCATTCGTCATGGCCGCGAGCGGTAGCCGACACTCAGACGTTGCGCAAGAAGGCAAGCGCCATTATGCCGGAGCAGGGAGAAGTACGGGTTGGGCGGCTTGGCGGAACCGATCGTCGATCATGAGACCGAAAAGCTGGACATGGCGACGAGATCGCGAGGCGTGAACCGCCGCAGTCTCAGGCGCTGGGTCCGGCGTGGCATCGTCATGGCCGCCGTGCTGGCGCTTATCCCGGTGGTGCTGACCTTTCTCTACCTGCCGTCCTTTGTGCATCCGGTGTCGACATTGATGCTGAAGGACCTTGCTACCTTCTCCGGCTACGATCGGCGCTGGGTTTCGATCGATGATGTGGCGCCGGTGCTCGCCCATTCGGTCATCATGTCGGAGGACGGGCAGTTCTGCTTCCACCGCGGCGTCGATCTCGGCGAACTCAGGGGCGTCGTCGACGATGCGCTGGCCGGCGAGGCGACGCGCGGCGCCTCGACCATCACCATGCAGACGGTGAAGAACCTCTTCCTCTGGTCGCGGCCGCTGGGCAGCGTGCGCAAGGTCGTCGAACTGCCGCTGGCCGTCTATTTCGACGCGGTGATGTCGAAGCGGCGCATCATGGAGATCTATCTCAACATCGCCGAATGGGGGCCGGGCATCTACGGCATCGAGGCGGCGGCGCAGCACCATTTCGGCATTTCCGCAAAGCAGTTGTCGCGCCGGCAGGCCGCATTGCTCGCCGTTACGCTGCCCAATCCGATCGCCCGCAATCCGGCAAAACCCGGGCCTGGCCTCAGACGCCTCGCCAATCTGATCGAGCGGCGCGCTGGCCGCTCCGGTGCTTATGTCGGCTGCCTGGACTAGCCGGCGCAAAAAAGATTCACCGCAGCGCTGGCCAAAACGGTGTCAGGCGTGTATAGGCACCCGACTTTCTCAGATTTAGGCCCCGACATGGCCCTTTCACGAGGGCGGGCGGGGCTTTTGACCATGTAGTGGAGCATATCCATGGCCGTTCCGAAACGCAAAACCTCTCCGTCCAAGCGCGGCATGCGCCGCTCGGCCGACGCCCTCAAGGCCCCGACCTATGTCGAGGACAAGAATTCCGGCGAAATGCGCCGCCCGCACCACATCGACCTGAAGACCGGCATGTATCGCGGTCGCCAGGTGCTGACCCCCAAGGAAAGCTGAGACCAGCTTTTCGGAAGGTTAGAGTTGCAAAAGACCGGCCTCTGGCCGGTCTTTTTGCGTTTGGTGCCGCCGTGCGCGCCGGCTACTTCAAGCGGTGAGCTTTCGTCGCTCGTTTTCCATGTCGGCCGGGCAACCGGCTGACATGGTTGTTGCATCCAGTCTTCGACCGTGTTTGCGGCCGCGTACGAAAAATCTTGACGCCGTGCCTGTGGAGCATTCTACAGAAGGTGCCCCCACTAGGAGACGCCAGATGTTCGGTGCCGTCCCGCTTTTGATCGTGCCTTTCGTGCTCTACAATCTCGGCCTGCTCGGTATATTCGGCGGCGGCGACGATCCGTGGGCGAGCGAGATATTCTCGTTCCGCATGATGTCGGGCGGGGTATTCTCGATGACGCTCGGCGACCTTATCGTGCTGATCGGGCTGATCTTCCTGTTCCTCGAAATGGTGAAATCGGCGCGCACGACCACGGCATCGATCATGGACCATCTTCTGTCGACGCTTGTCTTCGTCGCTTTCCTGGTCGAGTTCCTGCTGGTGAAGGGTGCGGCGCACTCCATCTTCTTCACGCTGATGATCATCGCGCTGTTCGACGTGATGGCCGGTTTCGCAGTGTCGATGCGGTCGGCCAGTCGCGACATCAATTTGAATTGAGGCTCAGCCCGGATCGGCGGTGAAGCCAGCGGCTTCGATGCCGGCAATCGCGGCCGCCTCGTCATTGTCAGACGTATCGCCGGAAATGCCGACGGCGCCGATGATGGTGCCGGCCTTGTCGCGGATCAGCACGCCGCCGGCGACCGGCAGCACGCGTCCCCCCGACACGTCGGAAATGCCGGCAACCAGATGCGGACGCTCCTTGGCGAAGGCCTCGACCTTGCGCGAGCCCATGCCGATGGCCAGCGCGCCATAGGCCTTGCCGGCCGACATTTGCGGGCGCAGGAACGAAGCGCCGTCCTGGCGCTGGAAGGCGACCAGGTGCCCGCCGGCGTCTAGCACCGAGACGCCGAGCGGCTTGAGCTTGAGATCGGCGCCCCTGGTAAAGGCGGCATTGATGATCTCGACGGCTTTTTCGAGGGGCAGTGCGGTCATGGCGATCTCCTGTTGAACAGCCCAATCATCGGCGGCCAGCCGGGCGAGGCAATGCCGGTTCCGGTTGAAATTGCTTCCTGTGAAGCAGCGGGATGAAGGCGCGCCTGTCCGATAGCGTCACGACCGCTCGATTCAGGGCGAGGAATTGACGGAGAGACGGGTGCGTTACTTTTTCTTGGCGCGGGCCGGCTTCTTGGCGGGTGCGGCAGGCGTGTTGGCCAGATCTTCGGCTTCCTTGGCGAGCCGCAGCGCCCGCAACTTGTCGGTCTTGGCCTTGCGGGCGTCACTCTCGGCGACGTACTCGGCCATGGCCTTCTGACGGACCGTCGCCGCCTCTTCCTGCTTCTTGAAGCGCAGATCGGCACGCGCGCGGGCAGTGTCCCTAGAGTTCTCAACCAAGAGTCTATCCAATCCCGTCACGTGTGATTTCCGTCCCTTGTAGCAGAGCCGGCCTTTCAGCGGGGAAAATAGTTGGTCAGGCGGCCGGGCTGGCGCTGCGGGCCTTTTCGGCAACCACCGCTTCATAGGCGGCCTGCAGCGTCGCGCGGACAGAAGGGCCGGACGCTGCATCGAGGGGGGTGCCGAGGTGCTCATGGCGCAACTCGTCCATGAATTTCTCCCACATTGGCGGCCCGCCCCTTTCCAGGAGTTCGGCGCGGATCGAAAGTTCCTCGCGGGTCGGCAGCCAGACGCGGCCCCAGGCGCCGAGATGGGCAAGGATGGGCACCAGCGCAATGGCCATCTCGGTCAGGCTGTAGATCGCCTTCTGCTTGTGACTGGGGTCGTCCGCCTTGGTCAGCATGCCGAGCTCCATCAGCCGCTTCAACCGGTCAGCGAGGATGTTGGAGGCAATGCCTTCCATCGACCCGTTGAGCAATTCACGAAAATGGCGCCTGCCGCCAAAAATAATGTCGCGCAGGATGATCAGGCTCCAGCGGTCGCCGAACACCTCAAGCGAGAGGTTGATCGGGCAGCCGGACCGGCGATCAAGAGGCATTCGAATCTCTCCACAAAACTGGTTGCATTATCGTATCAGCTTTATTATCATGCAACCGATTGCAAAATGCAATCAGATGAGGAGGCCATAATGACAACAAGAGACCGTCCCGAGATCGTATCCGAAACCTTTGGCGATCCGGCGGATCCGGCGCTGCTGCTGATCATGGGCGCGATGGCCTCGATGCTTTGGTGGCCGGAGGCATTCTGCCGGAAACTGGCGGATGCCGACCTTTACGTGATCCGCTACGACAACCGTGACACCGGCCGGTCGACCAAGTATCCGGTGGGACAGCCGCCCTACACTTTCGACGACATGGCCGACGACGCGATTGCCGTTCTCGACCGCCACGGCATCGGCAAGGCGCATGTCGCGGGCATGTCGATGGGCGGCATGATCGCGCAGCTCGTCGCACTCAGGCACCCCTTGCGCGTCGCTTCGCTGACCGTGATCAGCAGTTCGCCGTTGGGGACCGACACTTCGCATCTGCCGCAGACGACCGACGTCTATCTGGAGCATTCGGCCGCTGGGGCCAAAGTCGACTGGGCGGACCGCCGCAAGGTCATCGACTTCATGGTCAGGGATGCGCGGGCGATCGCCAGCACCGCCCATCCGTTCGACGAGGCCGGGATGAGAGCGTTCATCGAACGGGATTATATCAGGTCCGGCGGCTTCCTAAGCGCCACCAATCATTTCATGATCAAGGGCACGGACCAGTGGAAGGGTCGCCTGCACGAAATAGCGGCGCCATTGCTGGTCATTCACGGCACGTCGGATCCGATCTTTCCGGTCGAACATGGCGAGGCCCTGGCAAAAGCTGTTACCGACGCGAAACTTCTTCGTATCGAAGGCGGCGGTCATGAGCTGCATCCGGATGACTGGCCTGATTTAGAAGCCGTTATCGTCGCGCACGTCCGATCCAGTTGAGACTTCGCGGGTGAGCCTTGACGAGCGAGGCTTGCCGAAATAGTTAAGTAAATGCTTCAGTGTTACCGCAAAAACAGACGAGAACAAGAATGTCCCTGATCCTGCATTTCCATCCGCTGGCCTCCTTCTGCTGGAAGCCGCTGATCGCGCTCTATGAGAACGCCACGCCTTTTGCCCCGGTCATTGTCGATCTCGGCGACGAGCAATCGCGCGCGGCCTTCCTGGAGATTTCGCCGACAGGCAAGATGCCGGCGCTGCGCGACGACGCGCGCGACCGCACGGTGCTGGAATCGACCATTGTCGTAGAATATCTGGCCGCGCACTATCCGGGACCGGTCGAACTCGTTCCAGCCGACATCGACATCGCGCTGGCGGTCCGCCAGACCGACCGCTTCTATGATTTCTATGTGCAGGAGCCTATGCAGAAGATCGTCGGCGACAGGCTGCGGCGGCAGGGCGAGACCGATCCATTCGGTGTCGAGCAGGCGCGCGGTCAGTTGCGCAATTCCTACGCCATCATCGAAAAGGCGATGCAGGCGAGAGAATGGGCTGTGGGCGATGCCTTCACCATGGCCGATTGCGCGGCGTCTCCGGCGCTCTTCTACGCCAACAAGGTCGAGCCTTTCGGCGACAAGTATCCCGCCGTGAAGCGCTATCACGACCGCCTGCTGCAGCGCGCCGCCTTCACCAGGGTGATCGAGGAGGCGCAGCCCTACTTCAAGCTCTTCCCCTACAACAACGGCTGAGTGCGATGCTACATGATCCCGCCCAGCTTGACCTGATGTTTCAGGCGCTCGCCGATCCGGCGCGGCGGCAGATGGTCGACCGGCTGTCGCGGGGCCCCGCCTCGGTGAGCCAGTTGGCCGAACCGCTGGCGATGTCACTGTCGGCTGTCGTCCAGCACTTGAATTTGCTCGAGGCGAGCGGCCTGGTGCGCACGCAGAAGGTCGGGCGGGTGCGCACCTGCCAGATCGAACCGAAGGCGCTGCGAGCGGCCGAGCACTGGATCAACGAACGGCGTCTCTCATGGGAACGCCGACTGGATCGGCTCGGCGATTTCCTGGCCGAAAGCTGAAGAGGAAAATGTCATGTCGAAGATCGAGGAAGGTTTCATGACTGAACGATCCGTTGTCCATTCCACCTTTGTCGTCGAGCGGAGCTATCCGGTGGCACCGGCGAAAGTCTTCGCCGCGTTCAGCAACCCGGATGCCAAGCGTCGCTGGTTCGTCGATCCCCATGACCCGGCTCCCAGCCGGCACGAGATGGACTTCCGCATCGGCGGCAAGGAGGTCAATGCAGGCTGCCCGAGCGATGGACAGATGCATTTCTTCAACGCGGTCTATCAGGACATCGTGCCCGACCAGCGCATCGTCTACAGCTATGAGCTGCTGTTCGGCGAAACCCGCGTCTCGGTATCGCTGGCGACGATCGAATTTGTGGCGGAAAGCGGCGGCACACGGCTTGTGATGACGGAGCAGGGCGCCTTCTTCGACGGCCACGACACCTCAGCCACGCGCGAGCACGGAACGGGCGAACTGCTCGACGCGCTCGGCGCCTTCGTGAATTCGCAGTCCTGACCGGCACGTCGGGTTCGGCATCGAGAACTGATCAAGCTTTCCAGAATTGATCGAGCCAGATGTTGAGTTTCAGGAAGCCAGCATTGCTCACTGTGTAGACACGCCTTGTGCCTTCAGCCTTGGCGTTGACCAGCCCGGCGTCGAGCAACACTTTCAGATGCTGTGATACGGCCGGGCGGGAGACTGGCAGCCCCGCCGCCAATTCGTTGACGGTCTTCGGACCGCGTCGAAGTTCTTCCAGAAGATGGCGCCGATTGGGGTCGGCGATCGCCATGAAGGCGTCAGAAAACATCATTCCTCATTTGTGAGGCAAAGTTTTTCAAATCTCAACTGTTTGCTTCTGCTTTTCTTCTCGGATCAAGCCGCAATGCTTCGGGGGTCACCGAACGGTCGGCCGGTTGGGTCTTGAAGGCATCGCGATCTCCGATCGGCACCGGAGCGCGACGGCTGATGCGCAGCAGCGTGTAGCCAGCCAGGGATAGATGCGCGAAGGCGGTTGCCAGGAACAGGCCCTCCGGGCGCATCCAGCCCATCAGGGCGGCGGCCAGCAACGGCCCGATCATGGTGCCGAAGCCGTAAAGCAGCAGCAGGCCGCCCGATACCTTGACGAAATCCTCGGAGCGGGCGTGGTCGTTGGCATGCGCCACGGCAATCGAATAGAGCGTGTAGGCGAAAGCGCCGTAGGCGGCGGTCAGCACGATGACGAAGACGGCGGAGCGCGGCTCGAACAGGAAGATGAGAACCGCGACCAGGGCACCGCCAAAGGCAGCACCCGCCAGCACGAAACGCCGGTCGGTCTTGTCGGATAGACGCCCGGCCGGAAGCTGCATGGCGGCACCGGCGACCACCACAAGGCTCATCATCAAAGCGATTTCGGCCGTGGAGATGCCGATGCGGGCACCGTAGACGGCGCCAAGCGTACCCCAGGCGCCATTGGCGATGCCGATCAACAGGCAGGCGATCGCCGACACCGGCGAGTTGGCGTAGAGCCCCTTGACGTCGAGCTTGACGTCCTGAAGCGGCTTCGGATGCGAGGCCGTCGAAACCGCGGTCGGGATCAGCGACAGGCAGAACAGGATACCGGTGATCATGAACAGCGACGCCGATTTCACGTCGCCGCCGGCGACGATCATCTGTCCGCCCATGATCGAGGCGTAGGTGACCATCATATAGAGGCCGAAGACGGTGCCGCGGTTCTCGTTGGTGGCCTTTTCGTTCAGCCAGCTCTCGATGACCATGAAGGCCCCGGCCATGGTGAAACCGGTGAAGGCACGCAGCAGGATCCAGACATATTCGTCGATGATCAGGCCGGTGAGCAGCGCCACGATGGCGCCGGACGCGGCAAAGGCACCGAACGCGCGCACATGTCCGGCGCGGCGCACGAGGCGTGGCGCGAAGAAGCAGCCGGTGACGAAGCCGCCGGCCCAGGCCGTGCCCATCAGCCCGAGCGAAGCGGTCGAGAAGCCTTCCACCTGGCCGCGCAGGGGCAACAGCAGCCCGTGCAGTCCAGATGCGGCCAGAAGAAAGGCGGTGCCGCGAAGCAGGGAAAGGATCGGTCGATAGGCTGCGAGCATTTTTTGATCCGGCTGGACTGGGAGGACGCAGGTTTGAAGACAGTCGCATTCGGGCTTTTCGGCGGCGGACGCTTACCTCGGCGAATTATCCGCGGCGGAACAGTGCCTCGGCAGCCGACTTGGTGTTGTCCTTGGTCTTGAGTTCGGCCTCCAGCCGGGCGATCTCGTCGCGCAGGATGCCGATGCGCTCGGACAGTTCACCGACGGAAAGCAGCGATAGGTCCTGCCCGATCTCGTGCGGGCGCGCCTTCTTCTTGGGTTCGTCGTCGAAGATCGCCATCGTTGCTCCTCCTCCGCCAGACCAGATTGGCCATTTGCCTGATTTGGCAATCAGCATACATAGGGCAGGGGCATCGATGCAAACAGCCGGTGAAAGCCGGCAAGGAAAGACGGGAAACTTCATGGCGAGCGGACAGAATATTCCGGCACGGATGACGGCGATCGCGATCTCGGAGCCGGGCGGTCCCCGGGTGCTGAAGCCGGAAACGCGCGACGTTCCGGTGCCGGGTCCCGGGGAAATCCTGATCAAGGTGCATGCCGCCGGCGTCAACCGGCCCGACGTCCAGCAGCGCAAGGGCGCCTATCCGCCGCCGCCCGGCGCATCGGACCTGCCGGGCCTCGAGGTATCTGGAGAAGTGGCCGCCCTTGGCGACGGGATATCGCGCTGGCGGATCGGCGACCGGGTCTGCGCGCTCACGCCCGGCGGCGGCTATGCCGAATATGTCAGGGTTCATGCGGGCAGCGTTTTGCCGCTGCCGGCAGGCTTCACCCATACGGAGGCGGCGGCGGTGCCGGAAAACTATTTCACCGTATGGCACAATGTGTTCGAGCGCGGCGGACTGAAGAAGGGTGAGACACTGCTCGTCCATGGCGGCTCGTCCGGCATCGGCACCACGGCAATCCAGCTTGCCTCGGCCTTCGGCGCCTATGTCATCACCACCGCCGGATCCAAGGAGAAATGCGACGCCTGTCTGAAGCTCGGCGCCGATCGCGCGATCAACTATCGCGAGCAGGATTTCGTCGCCGCGGTCAAGGAGGCGACCGAAAGCCGGGGCGCCAATGTCATCCTCGACATGGTCGGCGGCGACTATGTCCAGCGAAACTACGAGGCCGCGGCGATCGAGGGCCGCATCGTGCAGATCGCCGTCCAGGCCGGTGCTGTGGCGAGCGCCGACTTTTCCAAGATCATGGTCAAGCGGCTGACCCATACGGGTTCGACGCTCAGGCCGCGTACTGTCGAATTCAAGGCCGCGATCGCGGCGGCGCTGGAGGCGCAGGTGTGGCCCCTGCTGGGCGCGCGCAAGGTCGCTCCGGTCATGGACATGATCTACCCGCTCACCGATGCCTGGCGGGCGCATGAGCGGATGGAGGAGGGCGAGCATATCGGCAAGATCGTGCTCGACGTCGGCTAGACCGCATTCGCGTGTATCTCGACACGTCCGGGCGCACGCCTGCCTACAAGATGAACGGAAGCTTAATGGTGCAATGCAGCATTTGCATCATTGCTATGCAAAATCGGCCGTTCAAGTCCGGATCGATGATCACTATTTGAGCATCATCGAAACGAACCCAATTCAGGAGGACTACCATGAACCCGATCCGCGCATTCCGTAACTGGCGCATGTACAACGAGACCGTTCGCGAACTGAACCGCCTCAACGCGCGTCAGCTCAGCGACCTCGGCATCAACCGCGGTGACATCGAGAGGATCGCCCGTCAGGCGATCTGATTGCAAGCGCGACCCGCCGCAAGGCAGGGTCGCAATGCAGAGCCGCCGCAGACGCCTTGTTCGTCGCCGGTTCCGAACCCGCTGGACCCTGTCCGGCGGGTTTTGTTTTTTTGGCGCAGAATAGCGGCAGAGACAATCGTGCCGCTCCTGTCGCCGGGCGGGCATGGCCAGCGCCATGGTGCCCTCGCCAACGCTGCTTGCCGGCCTGTTCGACCTGACGCCAGCCGAGGCGCGCCTGGCCTCGGCACTTTCGCAGGGGCAAACCCTGATGGAGGCGGCGGCAAGCGCCAACATCACCGTGAAGACCGGACGAACCTATCTCGAACGGATATTAGCCAGGACCGGAACACGCCAACAGAGCCAGCTTGTGGCGCTGCTCAAGGGCACGGGGCCGTTCCGGTAACCGCCGGGTCGCGGTTTCCGGCGGGCTTCTCCAAAAACGTTGCGAAACGGGCAGGGAACGGTTATACAGGCCGCGAATTTCCCATTTTGGTGGCTCTAAACCACCGCCCGCGCGGGAACGCGGGCGAACGAGAAGGATTTTTAAAAATGGCCAATACGCTGCTGATGCCCAAGGCGACCGCCGTCTGGCTGGTCGACAACACCGCGCTTTCCTTCGAGCAGATCGCGCAGTTCTGCGGGCTGCATCCGCTCGAGGTCAAGGCGATCGCCGACGGCGAATCGGCGCAAGGCATCAAGGGCATGGACCCGATCATGACCGGCCAGCTGACCCGAGACGAGATTGCGCGCGCCGAGAAGGACCCGAACCAGCGCCTGAAGCTTTCCGACCCCAAGGTGCGGGTGCCGGAATCCAAGCGCAAGGGGCCGCGTTACACGCCGCTGTCGAAGCGCCAGGACCGGCCGAATGCCATTCTGTGGCTGGTGCGCAACCATCCCGAACTCAAGGACGCGCAGATTTCACGCCTCGTCGGAACCACCAAGTCGACGATCGAGCAGATCCGCGAACGCAAGCACTGGAATTCGGCCAATCTGCAGCCGATGGACCCGGTGACGCTGGGCCT
The DNA here is from genome assembly GCF_008520305.1 of Mesorhizobium sp. SARCC-RB16n. Classification (GTDB taxonomy): domain Bacteria; phylum Pseudomonadota; class Alphaproteobacteria; order Rhizobiales; family Rhizobiaceae; genus Mesorhizobium. The sequence continues at coordinate 55,301 of NZ_ML703294.1, forward strand.
CGCCTCCCAGATCGACCTCGACATGGAAGTCAACCGCGCCTCGCGCGGCCGCGAACAGGCGCAGCCGGTCGGCGACACGCTGCTGCCGGCGGCATTGACCGAGCGGCTGGTGCCGGCGCCGGAGAAGCCGAAGGACGAGGACGCGGAGCTCGATGCCAACGCCGTCTTCGCCAAACTGTCGGCGCTGAAGTCGAAGGATACGGACGACGAGGAATAGACTTTTCGCCAACGCACAAGAAAGCCCGCTTCGAGCGGGCTTTCTTGTGCGGTCTGGCAAATCTCAGCTTCGCGCCGCGCGGTCCGGCGCCATGCCATAGTCCTCGCTGCGCTCCACCGCCCGGTAGAAGTCGGCAAGCTGCTTGCCGCGTTCGGGCTTGAAGATGCGTCCGGCGATGACGACAGAGGCGATGCGGTCGATGCGGAAAGCGCGAAAGTCATCGCGCATCTCGCACCAGGCGACCAGCGTCCAGACCTTGCCCCAGAACCACAGGCCGAGCGGCCTGATATCGCGTGCGGTACCGCGGCCGGCTTCGTCCGAGTAGTCGATGGTCAGTACCTGGCGTTTTTCGACCGCGCGCTCGATCAGGTCGATCGCCTCGCGGGCGGCGTCGCTGACCACCCACATCGGCGTGTGGATCTCGGTGCGGGCGATGCGGTCCTTTTCAGCATCGGGCAACACGGCACCGATCTTGACCAGCGCCTCGTCGGCGGCTCGTGCCATCGCAGCGCCGCCAAAGGCGCGCACCATGCGGGCGCCGGCAACCAGCGCCACGATCTCGTCACGCGTGAACATCAGCGGCGGAAGGTCGAAACCCTCCCTCATCATGTAGCCAACGCCAGCCTCTCCGTCGATCGGCACGCCCGTCGACTGCAGGTCTGCTATGTCGCGATAGATGGTTCGCTCGGAAACCTCGAGCCACGTGCCGAGCTTCTGGGCGGTGACCAGACGGCCACCACGCAGATGCTGCACGATCTGAAAGAGCCTGTCGGCGCGGCGCATCGTTTGCTTCCCCAGTGTCTTTCCTATGCATGCCGTGGCTCCCGGACCGGATCCACTTCCACATGGCATGCATTACGGTTCAGCCCTTCGCGCTTGCGCTGCGCGGCGACAAATTCCGCGCCGAAGGACAATCTACTCGTTGTCGGCGTCTTCGCATCGAGCACGCGCCAGAAGGGTGCGATGTCGCTCAGTGTCATGCCGCGCTCAAGGTCTTCCCTGGCGGCTTCGGCGACCGTGCGCAGATGATAACCTATGGTGACCGGGCATGTCACTTCGGCGCCGTGCTCGATGGCAAGGGCCGTGCGCAGCGCGCGAATGTCCATATGGACGCCTTCGGGAATCGAGCGAATGAAATCGTCGACCTGGCGCGCGGTCGGCACCAACATCGGCTGGCCCTCGATGACATCTCCCATCGTGCGCGGCGTTGGTTTCACGCCGTTGATGCCTGGTGTGCTCAGCCTGTCGTTCCAACTCTTCATCGATCGTCCTTCCGACCGTCGACGCGCAATGTTTCGATCCTGCATCATTGCACGCCCCTCCTGACAGCATGCTGTCAGGAGGCTTCAGCATACTCCTTGGCGAACAACGTCCGCATCTGCGCGAGCTCGCTGCCTTTTTCGGGATAGAGCGTCTGCAGGAAGGCAAGGGCAAAGGTGCCCGGCGCCGAACCCGGCGCGGACACGATTTTGCCGTCAGCCACGGCATGCGGCACGTCCTGATAGTTCAGGTCGCCGGTATAGCCGGCTTCGTGACCGTTAATCCAGTCACGGCCATTGCTGGTGTGCCTTGCCTTCCGAAATATACCGGCGCGGGCGAGCGCCAACGTCCCTGCGCAGATGCCGCCGACCACGCCGTCACGTGCCGCGACGGCGTTCAGCAACTCAGCGACATCCGGCGGTGCCTTGCCCGCCCACTGGTCGGAACCGATGACGGCCACGGCATCCAGATCGGCGTTCTCATCGGCGTCCGCCGAGCGATCCGGCGTCAGCCGAAAACCGCTGATTCCGGTTACTGGCTGGCGCCCGGGCGTCAGCGAGACGGCGCGAGCACCGAACCATTCGACCGCCGAGGCTGCCAGCAGCCCATATTCCCAGTCGGCAAAACCCTCGATAAAAAGGAAGCCGATTGTCTTCTGATCGGGCATGAGTTCGCTCCATCCCTCGCGCGCCGGACATAGTATCTGGGCGCTGACGGGTCAGCATCCAACCGCCGCGTTGAAAATTCTGCCTCAATTGCCGTGATGGCGACGCTCGGCATACATGTCGGGCCAGCCGATATCCTTGCGAATGTCGGCGGGCAGCGTGTTCATAAACCGCTGGGTCCGGATCTCGTTGCGCATCGTGCGGATCTTGCCGACATAGTGCTGCATGCCGCGCAGAATGGTAAAACCGTTCATGACCAATCTCCTCTCTCTAACTGGAGACAGTATCGCACACCCCTCCTGACAGCAGTCTGTCAGGAGGAAGTCAGGTCCTGCAACGACCGTTCCGTTCTTGCCGTGACAGGTCATGCAGGCATGGATTGTTCACCAATCGAAGGCTAATCGAATGTATATTGTTCATCGTTTGGAGACGGACTGTTAGGATACGCGGCCTTCAGCGAGGTGACCGGAGTTCTGATATGAAAGGAGAAAAATTCTTCCCCAAAAATAGGGAGACGACCATGGACTTGCAACTGACAGGAATTCACCATCTGACCGCCATCACCGCCAATGCGCCGGGCAATCTTCACTTCTACACGAAGGTGTTGGGTCTACGGCTGGTCAAGAAGACGGTGAACCAGGACGACACTTCGGCCTATCATCTGTTTTATGCCGACGGCGAGGCAACGCCGGGTACCGACCTCACCTTCTTCGACTGGCCGGTCGGCCGCGAACGGCGCGGCACGCACAGCATCGCGCGGACCAGCCTCAGGGTTGGCAGTCATGAGAGCCTTGCCTGGTGGAAGCAGCACCTTGCCAGCGAAGGCATCGTGACGGGAGAGATTGCCGACATCGGCGGCTACTCGTCGCTGGATTTCGAGGACCCCGAAGGCCAGCGCCTGCGGCTCGTCAGCGATGGCGGCGAGGGTGGCAGCCATCCCTGGGCGCAAAGCCCGGTGTCGGCCGAGCATCAGATCCGCGGACTCGGGCCAATCGCCATCAGCGTTCCCGACATCACCAATACCGAGGCGGTGCTGACCAAGGTGATGAACATGCGCAAGGTTCGTGACTATGCCTCGCCCGATGGCGAGGGTCAGGTCCACGTCTTCGAAATGGGCGCGGGCGGGCCGGCGGCGGAGCTTCATGTGGCCGTGCAGCCGGGGCTGGCACCTGCAAGGCAAGGCGCCGGTGCGGCTCATCATGTGGCGTTCAGGGCGCCAGAGCAGGAGACGTTGCATCAATGGACGGCGCGCCTGGCTGAATTCCGGCTGCCGTCGAGCGGCGAGGTCGAGCGCTATTATTTCCGCTCGCTCTATTTCCGCGAGCCGAACGGCATCCTGTTCGAGATCGCCACCGACGGGCCGGGGTTCACCGCCGACGAGCCGCTGGAGACGCTCGGCGAAAGCCTTGCCCTGCCGCCGTTCCTGGAGGCCAAACGCGCTTCGATCGAGGCTGGCCTCAAGCCGCTGAAGTAGATCGCTGCGCCGTCAAGGCGGGTGCTGCGTTCCGGTTCGGGATCGCGGCGCCTTTTCTTTGTCGGGGAGCGAACGAACCGCTTTGACAGGGGACGGCGTTGCTGGTCAAAGGCGGCATGACGAAACTCCTCGCCCTTGTCATCGTCGGGTTCATGGTGATCCAGCTCATCAAGCCGCTCGGCTGGCCGGGACTCAGGCGTCGCGCCGATTTCTGGAAAATGGCATTGCTCGCCATGGCGGCAATCTCGCTGGCGGCCGTGCTCGGGCATTTGACATAGGCCCTCGCGACATTTGCGGCCGGCTTCAGTCTCCAAGCACAGGGCCGACGAGATGTTCCGCCCAGGCCCGGTAGCCGGCTTCCGAGGCATGAAATCCGTCGGAGGCAAAACCGGCCTCGGGGTTGGTGATCGGCAGGCGCGGCGCCGGCATAGCGCCGCGTTCCAGGCAGAGGCGTTCGCCCATCCGGTTCATCGCGGTGGCGCGGATTTCGAGGATCTCGCCGAGCAGCGACGGCATGGCCGGCGCACGCGTGAACTCCAGCACCGGCGACCATACCACGCGCGCCTCCGGCCATTTGGCGCGCAGCGCATAGAGCAGGCCGCCGAACTCCTTCTTGAAGCGCGGCACGGAATGAAAGTTCTTGGTGTCGTTGGTGCCGATGGCGAGCACGATATGCGTCCACGCATCGGCCGACAGGTTGGGCAGGACATGGTCGCGGATCTGGCCAGACGTCGCCGAATTGAAGCCGGCGGCACGCCAGCGCACAGCACTGCCGGTGCGCTGCGCAATCAGGACGGCGAGCTGCGCGGCTAGACCGTTTTCGGAGTTGCCGATGCCGACCGACGCGGCCGAGGAATCGCCCAGCACCAGCAACGAGATCGCCGGCTCGTTGCCGGCGAGATCGTGCATGACCGGTCCCTGCGCCGGCAGCATGCGCGAGGTGCGGCGGCGCACGCCCAACCCCTGCCAGACATAGATAGGGAAGGCGAGCCAGGTGAGGATGGTCGGGAAACGCATGGCAATACCGTGCAACAAACTGTGGCAGCCTTAGCGCATGTTTTGGCCGGCGTGAACGGACCCCGCTTGAAAACCGCTACGCATTTTTCCGGGAATTGCTCTCGGGCCAGGCGTCGTCCTGCCGCGACCTGTTTCCATAGTCGTCGTGCAACCGCACCCAGTCCATCGAAGTCCCGTAAGGGCCGGTCTCGCCACGGCCTTTCGGCGCCATGTCGAGATATTGATAGGCGCCGATGAACTGCTCGCTGCCACGGGCGCGCGACATGAAGGTCAGAAAGATGTCGCCGGCTTCCTCACGGTAGAAGACGGTGGTGCCGGGCAGGTCCTTCGACGTCGACACGGGTGTTTCGAAATTGTAGACGGCTTCGCCGGAGGCGATCTGCCTGTCGGTGAAGGACACCTGCATGTCGAAGTTGAAGTCCGAGGCGTAGGAGGACACCCAGTCGAATTTCCAGCCCATGCGCTGCTTGTAAGGCAGCAACTCGGCGAGCGGCGCGCGCGCGATCACGACAAGCGACACGTCATGATGCCTGAGATGCTGGTTGGCTCCGTCGATATGATCGGCGACGAAGGCACAGCTCTCGCAGTGATGCGTCGAGCCTGGCGCGAACACGAAATGATAGACGATCAATTGGCTGCGGCCGGCGAAGAGATCGGCCAGTTTCTTCGGTCCCTGTTCCGTCTCGAAGACATAATCCTTCCGCACCTTCAGCCAGGGTAGCTGCCGCCGCTCGGCCGCAACGCGCTCGCGTAACCGGGTCAGTTCCTTTTCGCGTGCCAGGTGTGCCTTGTGCGCCTCGAACCAATCTTCGCGCGAAACGACCTTGTTGCGATGCATGTGTCTCTCCCTGTCTGTCATCCCAAGGACGTTCGGGACGAGCGGGATCCGACATCGCGGCCGGAAGCGCCGGAGAGGACATAAGGACGGTTGAGCTCGACCCCAAGCTCTGGCCCAATTCTTGGTGCCGCAAACAAAACCCGGGCACATGGCCCGGGTTCGGATGCGAACAGAGAAGCTATGTCAGGCGGCGTTTTCCAATGCCGGCTGCCATTTCCCAAGTGCCGCCAGATGGTTCATGTGGGCGCGGTGGGTGAAGGCGGCCTGGCCGGCGGCGACGTTCGAGGCCTTGCCGCTCCAGGCCCTCTGCGGCGCGGCCTGCAGCGCGCGGCCATAAGAGAAGGTCAGCTTCCACGGATGCGGGCCGATGGCGTTGATGGCATTGAGGTTGGCGGTCGCCTCCTCGTCCTCCTGGCCGCCGGAGAGGAAGGCGATGCCCGGCACCGCTGCCGGCACCGTCTCGCGGAACAGCTTTATCGTCTTCTCGGCGACTTCTTCCGGGCTGTCCACCGTTCCAGACTTCTTGCCCGACAGGACCATGTTGGGCTTCAGGATCGTGCCTTCGAGCACGACGCGCGCCGCGTAGAGTTCGTCGTAGAGCCTTGTCAGCGTCGCCTTGGAAACCTCGTAGCAGGTGCCGACATCGTGGGCGCCGTCCATCAGCACCTCGGGCTCGACGATCGGCACGATGCCGGCTTCCTGGCAAAGGGCGGCATAGCGGGCGAGTGCATGTGTGTTCGCGCCGATCGAAGTGGCCGAGGGCACGCCCCTGGTCTTGTCGATGTCGATCACGGCGCGCCATTTGGCGAAGCGGGCGCCGAGCTTGTAATAGTCGGCAAGCCGTTCGCGCAGGCCGTCGAGGCCCTCGGTGATGGTGTCGCCGGGAAAGCCGGCCAGCGGCTTGGCGCCGGCATCGACCTTGATGCCGGGAATGGCGCCTGATGCCTTGATGATGTCGACCAGAGGCGTTCCGTCGGCGGCTTTCTGGCGGATGGTCTCGTCATAGAGGATGACGCCGGAAATGTATTTGGTCATCGCGTCCTTGGCGCGGAACATCATCTCGCGATAGTCGCGGCGGCTGTCGGCGGTCGATTCGACGCCGATGACGTCGAAGCGCTTCTTGATGGTGCCGGAGCTTTCATCGGCGGCCAAAAGGCCCTTGCCATTCGCCACGATCGCGGCGGCAATATCTTCGAGACGTTCGCTCATGGTTGCTCTCCTTGACGGTGTCGTTTCGCGTTTAACGGAAGTCTACCGCCAAAGGAATGACGCCGGAAAGCTCGAATCGATTGAAAGTGACCGGCGCTGCCGCCGGCCCCTCGAGTTGATCGGATTGTCGGCGAGCCGCCGAACGCCTCAGCGCTTCAGCACGTCGACGCCAGGCAGCGGCTTGCCTTCCATCCATTCCAGGAACGCACCCCCAGCGGTCGAGACATAGGTGAAATCGTCCGCGACACCGGCGTGGTTGAGCGCTGCAACCGTATCGCCGCCGCCAGCGACCGAAACCAGCTTGCCGGCTTTTGTGCGCGCGGCCGCGTGCCTGGCCGCCGCCACCGTGGCGTGATCGAACGGCTCGATTTCGAAGGCGCCGAGCGGACCGTTCCAAACCAGCGTCGCGGCGCGGTCAATCCATTCGCCGATTGTCGTCACGGTCCTGGCCCCGACATCGAGGATCATGCCATCGGCCGGTACGTCGGAGATGGCGACGGTCTCGCAGGCCGCACCCGCCTTGAATTCCTTGGCGACGACGCCGTCGACCGGCAAGATGATGGCGCAGCCGGCCTCGGCCGCCTCGATCATGATCTGCTTGGCGGTCGGGGCCAGGTCATGCTCGCACAGCGACTTGCCGACATCGGTGCCGCGCGCGGCGAGGAAGGTGTTGGCCATACCGCCACCGATGACCAGGGCGTCGACTTTCTTCACCAGGTTCATCAATAGGTCGATCTTGGTCGAGACCTTGGCGCCGCCGACGATGGCGACGACCGGACGGACCGGATTGCCCAGTCCTTTCTCGAGCGCCTCAAGCTCGGCCTGCATGGTGCGGCCGGCAAAGGACGGCAACAGGCGCGCCAACCCTTCCGTCGAGGCATGGGCGCGGTGGGCCGCGGAAAAGGCGTCGTTGACGAAGATGTCGCCATTGGCGGCGAGCCGTTCGGTGAAGGCGGGATCGTTCTTCTCCTCGGCCTTGTAGAAGCGGGTGTTTTCCAGGAGCAGCACGTCGCCCTTGTCCATGGCGGCGACAGCGCTGCCCGCCGTGTCACCGACGCAATCGCTGGCGAAGCCGACAGGGCGGCCGAGCACCTCAGCGGTCGCCCTGGCGATAGGCCCCAGCGAAAATTCCGGCGAGGGGCCATCCTTGGGTCGGCCGAAATGGGCCAGCAGGATAACCTTGGCGCCCTTGCCGGACAATTCGGCGATGGTCGGCGCGATGCGCTCGATGCGGGTGGCGTCGGTGACCTTGCCATCGGCGACGGGAACGTTGAGGTCGACCCGCACCAGCACGCGCTTGCCGCTGATGTTGCCGATATCGTCCAGTGTCTTGAAAGCAGCCATGCCGGGTCCCTTTCGTCTGAAAATCGCCGGGACCATACCCCGCATCGGCGGCGATGCAAGGCTTTGGCCGGGGTTGGCTGCGAAATTTTGAGACGGGCGGAAACATAGTCCGTGAAGGCGCCCGGAGTATGTCTGGGGCGATGCAAGCAATCGCCTGTGTCAGCTTTCGGCCGATGCCTTCTCGACCGGAGGCTCAGGGGCGTCATCCGCCTGTGCCGTGACCTGCGCCTCGGCCGGCTTGCGCCACTTGCGGATAAAGGCACCGAGACGGTCACCCATCTCGCCTGCGCTCAGGAAGACAGGCACCCGCGCCACCGGTGCCGTCGGCTCGAAGGAGAGGCCGAGACCTGTGATCCTGCCCTTGTCGTCGACATCCCTGACGATCAGCTCGATCGGACCGAGCAGAATCCGGTCGGCATATTCGGCATGGCCGCCGAGCCGCGCCGTGACCAGCGCGCCGACTGTTTGCTTCTGCTCGGCCTCGGTGAGACCCGGCGCATAGGCGGCTTCCAATTCGGCGGCGGAGCGTTCGGGCTCGACGGCGAAGGCGCCGAAGAAATCGGCATCCTCCGGATCGACCACGGCGCGGCTGGCGAACAGCTTGTCGAGCAGGCGCGGATAGCGGTCGGGCACGAAGATGTAGACCTGATCGCCGGCCGCGAGCCGGCCCATGTCCTGGAAACGCATCGAGCGGCCGTCACGCAGCACCAGCGAGGGCCGCGCCCAGCGCGGGATGCGCTCGCCGCGCGCCACCGGACTGCCCGGCGCCACACGATAGGCAAGGAGTTCGTGATGCGCGGAGCCAGGCAGTTCCAGCTCGACCTTATCCAGGGGTCCGAGCCGCGCCGGCACGATGAGGCCGAGGCGCCGCGCCAGCGGGCCGACGGTCCAGCCTTGAATGACCAGCGACACCAGAACGATGATGAAGGCGGCGTTGAAGATAGTGCGGCCGTTCTCCAGCCCCCCGAGCAGCGGTGTGATGGCGAGCAGGATCGATACGGCGCCGCGCAGGCCGACCCAGGAGACGAAGGCGACTTCGGGACGCGGCAGGCGGAACGGCATCAGGCAGAGCCATACGGCGACAGGTCTGGCAACGAACATCAGGAACAGGCCCAGGGCTACCGCAGGCACCATGATCGCCGGAAATTGCGAGGGCGTCGCGAACAGGCCGAGGATGAGGAACATGATGATCTGCGCCAGCCATGACATGCCGTCCTGGAAGCGCTTCAGAATGGTGACGGCGCGGATGTCGGAATTGCCTGCGATGAGCCCGGCGATATAGACGGCCAGGAAGCCCGAGCCGCCGATGGCGCCAGCGGCGGCGAAGACCATCAGCGACAGGGTCAGCACGAAGATCGGCAGCAAGCCGTGGTCGAGGTTGAGCCGATCGACGAGGCGCACGATGGCGAGGCCGCCAAGCACGCCGACAATGGCGCCGAGGCCCATGTTGATGAGGAAGCCGAGGATCAGATTGGTGACCAGGACATTGGCTTCAGGATTGGCATGGGCGGCGATGACCTCGACCAGCGTGATGGTCAGGAAGATGGCGATCGGATCGTTGGTGCCCGATTCCACTTCGAGAGTGGAGCGCACGCGCTCGCGCAGATTGATCTCGCCGGCACGCAGCAGGAAGAACACCGCGGCCGCATCGGTCGAGGCGACGGCGGCGCCGAGCAGGAAGGATTCCAGCCAGCTGAGGTCGAGCAGATAATAGGCGGCGGCGCCGAACAGGCCGGTGGTGAGCAGCACGCCGAGGGTCGCCAGCGACAGGGCTGGTCCTGCCGCCTGCCGCAAGGCGTTGAGCGGCGTGCCGAAACCGGAATCAAACAGAATGATGGCGAGCGCCAGTGAGCCGGCGAAATAAGCGATACGTGCGTTGTCGAACTGGATGCCGAGGCCGTCGGTGCCGGTGGCGAGCCCGATGCACAGAAACAGGAGCAGGAGCGGGGCGCCGAAGCGAAAGGCGATCAGGCTCGAAAACGCGGCGGCGACAATGAGCGCCGTGCCGACCAGCGTAACGAGATAGATCGCATGCTCCATCCGTGATTTGCCCCTCGAATTCCTCTGCCTCCTGGCTTTACGGGAGAGTGGGGCGAAGGCGTGACCAGTGCAAGGCAGGAGGGTGGTTTTTTGCCCCGCGCCGCCGATTTTCGTGTTGCTGCTCCGGCAAACAAAAACCCGCCTTCGATGAACTGACCCCCGAAAGTTGGACACA
>NZ_ML703295.1:0-15371 GCF_008520305.1 Mesorhizobium sp. SARCC-RB16n
GATTAGAGGTTGGCGGGACAGCGCCCCCCTCTGTCCTGCCGGACATCTCCCCCACGAGGGGGGAGATTAAGCATTCGCCCGCTTTCGCCAATTTCCAACGTCTGATGGAGCGGCGGAGCGCCAAAGCTGCCGATCTCCCCCCTCGTGGGGGAGATGTCCGGCATGACAGAGGGGGGCGCTGTCCCGCCGCCGATCGTTATTGGGGAGCGATCCTTGTCTCCAGCTGAAGCCGCATCCCCCATCCTGCTCGCCGTCGAAAGCGTCACCAAGCATTTCGCCGGTGTCACCGCGCTGAGCGATGTCTCGCTCGATGTCCGTCCCGGCGAAATCCTCGGCTTGCTCGGCGAAAACGGCGCCGGCAAGTCGACGCTTCTGAAAATCCTGTCCGGTGTGATGCCACCTTCCGGCGGCCGCATCACCTTCGACGGCGCCGACTACCGGCCGGCGAGCCCGCAGGACGCCAAGCGGCTCGGCATCGTCACCATCTACCAGGAACTCAGCCTGATCCCGACGCTGACGGTGGCGGAGAACATTTTCATCGGCCGTGCGCCGACCGGACCGCTCGGGCTGGTGAGCTGGCGCAAGATGGAACAGGATTCCCGCGCCATCATTGCCCGCGTCGGTCTCTCCATCGATCCGATGACGCCGGTGTCGGCGCTGTCGGTGGCCGAGCAGCAGCTGGTCGAGATCGCCCGTGCGCTGTCGCTGAAAAGCCGGCTGATCATCATGGACGAGCCGACCTCGGCGCTGACCGAGACCGAGGTGCAACGGCTGCTGTCGATCATGGACCGGCTGCGCAAGGATCATGTCGCGATCATGTTCGTCACCCACCGGCTGGAAGAGGCATCCGCCATCTGCGACCGCATGACGGTGTTGCGCGACGGCAGGCTGGCGGGGCATCTCGAGCGTCAGGGCGGGCCGATCAAGCTGCCCGCCATCATCGAAAAGATGGTCGGACGCGCCGCCTCCGAACTTTACGCGCGGCCGGCGCAGCGCGCGGTGGCCGGCGATGTCGTGCTTTCCGTGCGCGGCTTGCGCACCGTGCGCGACCCCGAGGCGCCGCATGCCATCGTACTCGACGGTGTCGACATCGACCTCAAGGCGGGCGAGATCCTCGGCGTCGCCGGGCTTGTCGGTTCGGGCCGCACGGAACTGGCGCGCGCCATTTTCGGCGCCGACCGCATCGCGGCGGGAACGATCGCACTCGACGGCAAACGAATAGCACCGGCATCGCCGGCCGACGCCATCGCGCTCGGCATCGGCCTGGTGCCGGAGGATCGCAAGCACCAGGCGATCTTCGCCGCACTCGGCATCCTGCCGAATTTCTCCGTCGCCTCGCTCGGGCGCTTCAGCAACGGTCTCGGCTTCATGGCCGAGCGGCGCGAACGCGACGCGCTGTCTGGGTTCAGGAAGATGCTCTCGATCCGCATGGCTTCGGCCGAGCAGGCGATCGAGGGCCTGTCAGGCGGCAACCAGCAAAAGGTGATCCTGGCGCGCTGGCTGGCGCGCGATCCCAAAGTGCTGATCGTCGACGAACCGACGCGCGGCGTCGATGTCGGCGCCAAGGCGGAGGTGCACCAGATCCTGGTGCAATTGGCGGCGCGTGGCATCGCGGTGATGATGATCTCGTCCGAACTGCCCGAGGTGCTGGCCGTGTCGGACCGCATCGTCACCATGCGCCGGGGCCGCATCACCGGTCAGATGCCGGGCGTCGAGGCAAACGAGGAAAAGCTGATGGAACTGATGGCGCTCGACAGGCAGGATACGCCAGGACAGGACGCGGCGGGACAGCACGCGGAAGGGCAGGCACGATGAGCATCGCCGAGGAACAGAACCCGCGCGGCGGCGTGACGATCGCGCGGCTTTTGATGAGCTTCGGGCCGCTGCTGTTCCTGGCCGCTCTGGTCGTCGTCTTCACTGTGCTGAAGCCGAGCTTCATCGACCCGATCAACCTGTTCAACATCACGCGCCAGATCTCGATCACCGGGCTGATCGCGCTCGGCATGACCTTCGTCATCCTCACCGCCGGCATCGATCTTTCGGTCGGTTCGCTGCTCGCCTTCTGCGGCATGGTGGCGGCCGTCGTCGCCAAGGGCGGAACCGCCAACACGCTGTCGCTGTCGACGTCAGGCACACAGGGCTATGGCTGGTTCGCGGCGCTGCTGGCCGCCGTCGTGGTCGGTTCGCTCGCCGGCAGCGTGCAGGGGTTCGCGATCACAAGGCTGAAAGTGCCGCCCTTCGTCGTCACGCTGGGCGGGCTGACGGTGTTTCGCGGGCTGACGCTGACCATCTCCAATGGCGGCCCGATCTCGGGCTTCGATGCCTCGATGCGCTGGTTCGGCACGGGGCTGATCGGCCCGGTGCCGGTGCCGGCGCTGATCTTCGCCATCGCCGCTATCCTGTGCCACATCGTGCTGCGCTACACCCGCTATGGCCGCGCCGTTTATGCCGTCGGCGGCAATGCGGAAGCGGCACGACTGTCAGGCCTGCGCGTCGACCGCATCCTGGTCTCGGTCTACGTCATCGTCGGCTTCTTCGCCGGGCTCGCCGCCTTCGTGCTGTCGGCGCGGCTGAATTCTTCCGAAGCGGTCGCCGGCATCGGCTACGAGTTGACCGTCATCTCGGCCGTCGTCATCGGCGGCACCTCGCTGTTCGGCGGCATCGGCTCAGTGGGCGGCACGGTGGTGGGCGCGGCCCTGATCGGCGTGCTGCAGAACGGGCTGCAGTTCAACAACGTCTCGTCCTACACGCAAAGCATCGTCATCGGGCTGATCCTGATCCTGGCGGTAGCGTTCGACCGGTGGCTGAAATCGCGGGTGAGGCGGTGAGCGTCCCTTCCTCCTCCTCTTCTGGGAGAAGGGAAAACCCGGTCTCAGCCGCCCAGCTTCTCCTCCACGATCCGCGCCGATCCTGGCACCAACTGCCCGGCGTGGTCGAAGCGTAGCACCACTACCCAGTTGAAGACATCGCCGGGCCATTCGCCGCTCGGCAGCAGCGCCTTGGGGTCGGCGCCGAAGGCCTTGATCAGCTTGCCCAACTGGCCGTGATGCCAGGCGATCAGGATCGACTTGCCGTGGCTTTCGGTCGACAGCGCTGCGACGAGGTTCTGGACTTCCCGGTCGGCGAAGCGCTGGTCGATGGGTAGTTTCAAAGCCTCGCTGAGCGGCGTTAGCGTCAGCCGCTCGCGCGCGCTGTTCTTGGAATCGGCGCTGGCCACCAGCACATCGGGCCGGAACGGCGCGCCGTCGAGCATGAAGGGTTGGAAATAGGCGACATAGGCTTGTGCGCGGGCTTGGCCCTCGGTCGACAGGCCGGGGCCGCCGTGGGGCTTCTCGCCGTGGCGCACAATCAGCACGGTCGCGTCGGCAAGCCCAGTCGTGGTGTCGCGGGCATGTGCGGACAAAGCGAGCGCCATCACCCACAGGGCAGCGAGAACAAGGCGTTTCATGTTGAGGTCCTTCCGACGCTCGGCGATTTCCAAGACCATCCAATCAGCGCATCATTCCGACGGAATCAGGGCAGCCATGATGCGCGGCATCATCGCTGGAAAAGCCGGGGCGGGTCGGCACCGCCGCGCCTTAAGCCGCTTGCCTTGCCCACAAACCATGCCCGTAGCGGCGGAAGAAACGGGCCATGAGAAGCTGCTGCCTGGCCCTAGCGAGATCGGGCAGGCGCCGTTCCTGGCGCCAGCGCGGCATATTGCGCCAGCCGGCGATGAAGCCGGCGGCATCCTCGACGGCTTCGTGCGCCGACAGCGCCGGGCCGATCGCGGCCAGGAACAGCAGCTCCGACTGCTTCAATTCGTCGATGACGGCCTTGCGCCTGAAATGATCCAGGCGGGCCTCAGCGATGCCGTTGCGGCGGATCGCCTCGAAGGCTTCGAGCAAAGCGGGACTGTCGCCGGTGTAACCGCAGGCGCGGGCGAAATCGGCGGCATCCATTCTTGCTCCCGGATCTGGCGCGTCCAATTCCGCGCCGACTCATATTTGTAAGTTATATATAAGCATAACTCAAATATGCATAAAAGAGAGACTTTTGGAGGGGTTTGGAAACTGCGACTCGACTCCTGCTTCAAAACACGGGAAGATACGAACAAATCAGGAACAAAAGGAGGGAGGGGTGATGGCGTTGCCGGGCAGGGAAGCAGTGATCGCGCAGGTGGCCTCGCTGTCGGTCGAGTGCGCCGATTGCGGCCGCAACAGGTGGTGGCGGCCGGACCAGTTGAGACGCTTCGGGGTGAACGGAAACACGCCGCTGGCTGCATTGTCGGGCCGCATCGTCTGCTCGGCCTGCCGTGCCGACGGGCTGCCGGGCACCGCGATCTCGATCCAGGCCGCGTTCATCGACGAGCGCCAGCGCGTGCGCTCGGAAGCGCGGATGCTGAACGACCGCGAAGTGCCGCTGGAGGGATCGAGGCGGGCTTGAGGGGCGCTGGCTGGCAGGGCCGTCAGGTAACGTCGTCTTCGTCGAAGAGGACAATGTCTCGTCCGCCATGAAAGACTCGCAAGATCGTCACGGTCTTATCCTTGACGCTGAATGCTATCGTGGCCCGCCGGCGATAGCCCACGGTACGCAGGCCCGGTCTAATGTCATCGTGGCGTGCGCCGCGCTCAGGAAAAATGTCAAATTCCGCACAATAGTCGATCAGGCGATCAATGTAGATTCGCGCAATCCGCTCGCCTGCCTGGGGGATCAGATAGGACAGCAAATCCGTCAGATCGTTCTCCGCGGCCTTGCTGAAGACAACCCTGTACGTCATGCCTTGCGGGAAGGCTTGCCCACGAGCGCGTCAATGCGGCCGTGCAGTCGCCTGCGCACTTCCTCGAGAGGCGCAACGAGCGAAGGATCCTTCTGCAGCGCGTCCATCGTTGGTGCAACCTCTTCCCGCAACCAGCGATCGACCGCGGCGTCGCGCGCGGCGAGAGTTCTCAGGCCATCGCGGATAACTTCGCTTTCAGTAGCGTACTCGCCTGATGAAACCTTGTCCTTCACCATCCGCGCCATTTCAAGCGGCAAGGTGATGGTCAGGGGTTGGGTGCTGCGCATAGTCGTTTCCTGAGCAAATTCTGATATGTGACTTAATCATACACCTTTGCGCAAACTGCCGCTAGTGGGATGGTGGTGGCGTGGCACATGAGGGGCCCCTAATACCCCAGCAGTTCCTTCAGCGGGATGACGCGCCAGACTTGCTTGATGGCGTAGCGGTTGAAGGTCAGCGTCTTGCGCGGATTGTACTGCTCGACCACCAACTCGCCCGCCGTGCGCCGGACCAGCTTCTTGATGAAAGCCTTGCCGTTCTTCTCGTTCTCTTCCGGAAAGGTCTCGATCACCACATGGTCGCCCGGTACCGCATCGCGGCCGCCGCAATAGATCATGTCGCCGGGTTCATAGCGCGGCACCATGGAATCCGACAGCACGTGCAGCGCGAACACTTTCGGCAGGTTGCGGACTCCCGGCGGACGCTGCACGTATCCTGCCGGCTCGCCATTGAAGGTGAAGTCGCCGTCATCGCCGCCGACGGCGGCGCCCAGCACCGGAATATCCATCGCTCCGGCCGGCAGGGGGCCGGCATCGGTGACGATCTCGGCGTCCGCCACCGGGCCGGCATCATCGAGGAAGACGACCTCGCCCTTGCCGAGCGCCACGGGGTCGACACGCAGGAAGGCGGCGGTCTTCAACAGGTTCTCGGTCTTGGGCAGGTTGCGCCCGGTTTCCCAGTTGCCGACGGCGGCGACATCGGTGTCGTTGTGCTCGGCGATGTGGCGCATGACCAGGCCGCGCTGCTTGCGTGCCTGGCGGATCGCGGCCCCGACCCTGATCGACAGTTGCGTTTTCACCATGGCCTCATGTGACCAACAAGCTCCGCTTTCGTCCATGAAAGAATGGCTTGCATCAATTTTTGAGTTATGCTTATATCGCTTCATGCAAAAGCTCAATCCCCTCAGAGTCGACAGCGCCTCCAGCCCGGCCTTGCCGGGCTGCCCTTTCCCTTCCGCCCCGGCCGCCTCCTCCTCGGCCAGGGCGATGCGCGAAGCCGATTGCCTTGGTGCCTCGGCTTCGCGTCCGGTCCGCCAATTACCGGCGGCCGGAACGGCCGGAGCCGCCGCTCCCCGCGGCTCCGGCCCCCCATTCGACCCGGCCACGGGTTGTTCCTTGATCCGCACGCAGGACGGTACCGTCATCCCTGACGAGCCGACGACGGGCAGGGCGGTGTCCGCCCCCGACAGGAACATGGCGCAGGCGCGGCTTGCGCGCCTCGCCGCGCCGATCGATCGGCGGGGCTGAAAGCAGCCCTCTTCCACAGGCAATCCCAGCGGCCGACAGGCCGGACCAGCCCCGGCAGCGCTCATGGCAGCTGCGGGCAAAACCCGACGCTTGCCTGACGGCGCCGTGCGCGGCGGCCGCTGGCCGCGCAATGGAGACGACATGGCAAGCTACAGCGACAGCGAGTTGCAGGCGATCGCCGCCTGGCTGAAGGACGGGCTTTCGGCCTCGAGGATCGCGGCGGCGTTCAGCGCACAGCGCGGCGCGCGTGTATCGCGCAACGCTATTATCGGCATCGTCCACCGCAACGCCATGCTGGGCGCGATCGGCTTTGCCAATGGCAAGGGCCGGCCGGCGGCGCGCACGACGGTGGCCAAGGCAGCGAGCCGCGCCGCCAAGGCGGAACCCTCAACCAGTCGTGCCGGCGCCGGCCCCGCCCCACCGGCGGCCAAACCCGCCATGCGGCCGAAGCGGGCTCCTTCGCCCGTCCGACCACGGCTTTTCCGGCGCGAGGCGGGCGTGCTGATCGCCGACGGGCAAACCTACCGTTTCAAGGCACCCGCGCCGCCGCGCGGTCCCATCGGCCGGCAGCCGCATGGCGTGGCCATGCGCTTCATCGATTGCCTGTTCAACCGCTGTCGCGCGCCGCTCGACCTGACGCAGGAGGACGATCCTCAAGATGGTGCGCCCGGCGGGCGGCCGGGTCAGGACATGCTGTGCTGCGGCATGCGCACCAGGGCGATGAAAAGCTACTGCACTTACCATCAGGCGCGCTTCCAGCGCCGTGTCTGCGAGGCCGGGTGAAGCCTGGTCCCATCGCCCATTTACGGGGAGAAAGACGCTCCGCGAGACATTGGAGAATTACGTTGAACAGCTATCGCGCCGCGCCGCTATTTCGGCATCTGGCGGCCCTGTTTGGGCATGCGGCTCTGCACCGTCCGTTGCTCCAACATCGTCGCCGGGCCGCCGCCGGCAACCAGGATGCCGGCAACGCGGGCAAAACCGGTGAACACTTTCATCGCATCGGATTGCGATATCTGCGCCGCGATTGCGGCGCTGCAAGCGTTGAGCGCGCTGCGATAGACGTGGCCGCGCCGCTCGATCGGCCAGCGCTGCAGGAAATCGGCGGCGTCGCTGACGGTCTCGATCTCCTCGACATGTCCGTCCAGGGACACTTTGAGCGGCACTCCGGTTTTCATCGTACCCACGGCGTTCACCTTCGGTCCAGGCGCGGCCCTCAAGCCGACGCTCATAAACGCACAAGGCCGGCGCTCGGTTGCATCGCCGCCGAACCGGCGTCAGGGGCTCGCCGCGGCGTCGAGCCATTCATGCGCGCGGCTTCTTGGCTTGGCCACCAATACGCCTTGTTGCCTGGCCGCCTCGCGAAAGGCCTCGAAGGCGGGGCGCGGGCAGCAAGTGCCCTCGACCGCGAGCCGGACGAGCCGTGCCGCCTCGAGATAGGCCGGCGCGGTCTTGTCGGGCCACTGGTGACGAAGCGCTGTCGCGGCATCGGCCACCGAGCCGACCAGCATGGTCTTGTTGTCGCAGAAACGCAGCGTCACCGGCATGAAAGCCGTCATGGGCAATCCTCCCCTAGGCATGGACGCGTCATAACGTCCGGACCGGCGGCTGGTTCCATTAGCTCGACTGGACACACAGCGTGGAGCGCGGCATGAGCGAACGGCCCTTCATGCAGCTCTACGTGTCCGATTTCGTCGGCGACACACTGCAGCTCTCGACCGAGCAGATCGGCGCCTACATGCTGCTGCTGATGGCAATGTGGAACGCTGGCGGCAGCTTGCCCGACGATGACGCCAGGCTGGCGCGCGTGGCGCGCCTGCCGTTGAAACGTTGGCGGGCGATCAGCGCCGAACTGCTGGCCTTCTTCGAGCGCGAGGCCGGCGAGATCGGCCACAAGAGGCTGACGAAGGAGCTGCGCAAGGCGCAGCTCAAGAGCGAGGCGAGGGCGGCTGCCGGCGCGCGCGGCGGTGCCGCCACCGCCTTGAAAACAAAGGCACATGCCCGGGCAAATGCCGATGGTTTGACGCGGCATTCTCCAGATTCCAGAAACCAGATGGAAAAAGCTTCCGCTTTTTCAGCGCGCGAGGCGCGCGAAAGACAGGGAATTCCGATTGGGGGCCGTGAGCCGGCTTCGGGATCGCACGGCCCGGGCCGGCCCAAGAAACCGCCGGGCTGGACAAGGCCGATAACCCACGGCGACGCCGCCAACACCATCATCGAGGAGATCCGCGGATATGACCACGGCCGAACTACAGCAGGCGACGAAGGCGCTGGCGGCAATGTTCTCCTGCTTCCCGCAATCCGCCCTGACTGATGTCGAGATGCAGCTGCGCGGCTATCTCGGCGCCGTCAGCGATGCCGAGCTGGCCGACCTGCAGGCCGCCATCCAGCGCTTCGTGCGCGGCGAGGTGAGGAGCGGCAACGCGCAGTTCTGCCCTTCGAGCGCGCAGCTTTGCATCGAAGTGCGCGAGCGGCGGGTGATGCGCGAGCTGCTGGCACGGCGCGGCGCCAGCATCGCTTCCTCGCCCCCGCTCCACGGAGGCGAGGAACCCAGGTCCTGCAAGGCCATCACCCGAACACAACCAAGAGGAGCCACCCATGCCCAAGAAAACCAAAGCCGCCAGGCCGCAGGCACCGAAACTGCCGAAGGGCGAGGCCGAGCAGGTGCGCATCCGCCGCGAGGTCGGCCATGATTTCGCGCTGAAGGACGATGCCTTCGGCCGCAAGCGGCTGACATCGGGCACGGCGGAGGCGCGGCGCGTCTACGAGGTGTCGAATGACGGCCATACCTCCACCGGCGGCATCGTGCGGGTGCGCAATGTCGATCCGCTGGTCGGCATCACCTCGCTGTCGCGCCAGCAGCGCGAGGCCGGCCTGCGCTACCGCGGGCATTTCCAGTGCAGCCAGCGGGCCGATATCAAGCCGATGCGCTGGACGGAGCGCGTCGACGGCGGCCGCACCGGCGGCGGCATCGCCGACAGCGTGCTCAACGCCGGCCGCGCGCATGCCGCCGCGACGCGGGCGCTCGGGCATTGGGACGTGGCGGCAATCGTGCAGAAAGTCGTGTGCCTGGAACAGCCGGTGAAGACCGTGGCCGAGCAGAATGGCGAAGGGCGCGATGTGGTGACGAAGCTGCTGAAGGTGGGGCTGGATTTGCTGGCCGTGCACTATGGCATGATGATGGGGCGGTAGGGGACGGCGCATTGTCACCGGCCGGCTATGCCGGCCGGATCAGTTTCACACCATCGGATCACCCGCAGACGCGGACTTCCTCTACGATCCGGTGATGATGACGCCAGTGATTGATCACTTCGATGTGGCAACGGTGGTCCCGGTGGAAATACCGCGGCCTGTAACCGTTGTCATAGACGTCGTAGGGGCTATAGACATAGCGACCGCCATAGTCCCCATAATTGTCGTAATAGTCGTTGCCGTAATAGTTGTCATAGCCGCCGATGCCGATAAAGACGTGGCTGCGGGCGTCAGCGGGGGCGATCATCGCCGCCGCCGAAGCAATGGCGATAACCGAAACAAGCAGGAGCTTCTTCATAGCCGCCTCCTTTTTCCAGGTTGGTCTAATATAACCCCTGAGACGCGGTCTCGTTCCATGGATTCGCAGGATCACGCGGATGCCGGGCGGCGAAATGTACAGGCCGCCCTTGGACTTGCGGGATACCCATTCCCCTAAAACAGCGCCTTTTCCAGCGGTGCTTCCAGCGTCTCGGCAAACCCCGTCGCCAGATGATGCCGGTCGCGGAAGGCGAGTTTGCCGCCGATGAAGACATGGCATTCGGTCGGGCCGCAGAAACGGTCGGTGAGATCGACATAGAGCGTGTCGGGCACGCTTTTCACCACCGCGCGCTCGGCGACGGCGACTCTGTCGTTGGCGGCCTCGGCCCTCGGCGTGTCGCACAGCGACGGTGCCTCGCGCCACCACAGCGCGCGGGCAACGCAGGCGTCCGCGAAGCTGTTGCTGATCGGCGTGTCGCGGATGACGGCGGCTTCCACGCCGGCCTTGCTGAAGGCCTGCAAGGTGGAGCGCAGGCCGGCCTGCCAGCGCGCGGTCTCGGCCTGGCGGCTTGCGGCGGGCATGTCGCGCGTCAGATTGCCGATCGAGAATTCCGAGATCACGACCAGGCGCGGCTTGCGGCGGATAATGTCTGAAATCGCCTGTTCGCGCCAGGCGTCGCACTCGGTGTAGTCGCGCTTGAGCACGGTGTTGAAGGTAGACAGCCGCGAGGCGCGGCATGAGGATTTGAGATAGGTGACCACTTTGGTGTCGTTGCGTTTTGCCGCCTCGACCAGCGGCGTCGACCAGTGGTCGGCATGCGAATCGCCGAACAGCACGATGGTGTGGGCGGCGTCGGCCGGCCCGAAGGTGCAAGGTTTCGGTTTCACCGTGTGGAAGTCGAGCAGGCAGTTCTTGTCGACGGCGCGCGCGATGGAAGGCTGTTCGGCGGCCTCTTCGATGCCGCGCTGTGTGGGGTCGATGTTGCGCGTCGCCAGATGCGCGTTGGCGTAGGCCGCCGCCACGCCGGCCGCGGTCAGCACAAAGGCCGGGGCGAGGGCAAGCCCGGGGAAAAGCCGAAGCGGTTTTGCACCCGCATTGAAGCGAAAGGCGCGCGCGGCCGCCGCCAGCCAGTCGCCGCGCCGTGCCGGGTTCTCGATCAGCCGGTAGGTGGCCACCGACAAGACCAGCGCCAGCACGGCGCAGCCGAGGCGCTGCGCCACGCCGAGGTCCGGCTCCAGCATGCCGGCATAGACGATGATGGGCCAGTGCCAGAGATAGAGCGAATAGGAGAGCGTGCCGACCCATTGCAAGGGCGCCAGCGAGAGCATCCTGGCGGGCGCCAGGGCCCGCCAACGGGTCACGCCCGGGGCGTCGCCCTGCTCGCCGGCACCGCTCAGGAGAACCAGCACGGTGCCGGCAACAGGCAGCAGCGCGTACCAGCCGGGGAAGGGCAGGTCTTCGCTCAGGGCGAGATAGGCGACGGCGATCAGCACCAGGCCTAGCCACCCCTGTGCCGCCCGCAGCCACGACTGACGCCGCCACAGAGCGGGCGCGGCAAACGTCGCTAGGCCGCCGGCGGCGAACTCCCAGGCGCGCAGCGGCGAGAAGTAGAAGGCCCAGGCCGGCGAGAGGCTGGTGAGCCACAGGCAGGCGGCGAAGGAGGCGAGGCCGACGATCCCGATCACGGCCACCGTCATGCGCCGGCCCTGATGCAGCCAGGCGGCGAAGACAAGCAATGCCGGCCAGACGAGATAGAACTGCTCCTCCACCGACAGCGACCAGAAGTGGATGAAGGGGTTGCTCAAGGCATCGGCGGCGAAATAGTCGAACGACCAGCGCAGCAGCCACAGATTGATCGTGTAGGCCGCTGCATACATGGCGCCGCGCGAATAGAGCGCCTGTTCCTGCGGCGCCATGATGAGGGTGCCTGCGGCAAGCGTGGCCAGGATGACGAAGATGGCGGCCGGCAGGAGGCGCCTGGCGCGCCTGGCATAGAAGCGCCAGAGATCGAGCCGGCCGGTCTCGGTGATCTCCTGCATCAGATGCGTCGTGATCAGCCAGCCGGAAATGACGAAGAAGATATCGACGCCGGCAAAGCCGCCGGGCAGCGCGGTGAGGCCGAAATGATAGGCGACGACGCCGCCGACCGCCAGCGCGCGCAAGCCCTGTATATCAGGCCGAAACGATGCCGCCACGAGGCCTCCTTGGTGCAAGCCCAGCCCCCCAAGGTCCAGCTCTTGCCAATCTCGGCCGAACGGCCCGCTATCGCAATGCAACAAATCTTTCGCAGTGCAACATGGCCAGAACAAGGACGGGCCGGGCTGGAACAGGTCCGACCGGCTCAGAAAACAGGCCGGCCACTGAGGAATCACTCAGCCTGCTGGCCTCGCGCCGCGCGCGGCATGGAGGGCTGCTGCTGCCGCCGCTACGACCAGGGCGGCAAACACTGCCAGTTTCAGCGGTGTCGCGCCTTGCGGGCCGAAGGCGACGAAATACATGGTCCGCCCTGGAATGAAGGTCAGAAGCCCGGTGATGACCAGCCCGAATATGTAGGTGCCTTGCATGATGCGGCGGTGGGCGGCGACGTTGCCGCGGTGCGCCATCTCAATGCCCCGCCATAGCATCACCAGCACGAACAGCGACAGAAGATGGATCGGGCTGAACGGTCCCCACAGCCGGATCGTCCAGATGAAGAAGCTCGACAGGGCGACGACCGCCATCAGGCTCACCCAGACGCGGCCGAGCGCCCGGTGCAGCCGGTCGCCCTTGGTGCGCCAGAGCTGCACGCCGCCGAGCAGGAGCGAAGCGATCGCCGCCAGCGCATGCAACTGGATGAGCAGCGAGGCATGCAAAAGCGGGGCGAGCGACATCGGTGTCATCCTGTGGGCGATGCCGGCGAATATGACCGAAGGTGCGCAGGGGCGGCAAGGCGGCGGCAGTCAAAAAAACAGCCCCGCGAGCGGGGCTGTCTCCATGGCCGCGGCGCTGTGTCAGCTGCCGCCGCCATTCAATTTCACGCTGCTGCAGAATTCCGGATGCGTGTTGGTCGGGTTGGCGTTCTTGGCCTCGTCGGCGCAGGCGGTTCTCATCGCCGCCTGGTCTTCGGGCGTCAGCGCCTTCCAGGCTGTCACGAAGGCGTCTTTGCCGACCATCGTCTTCATGCCGGAGTCCGTGTAGAACGGCTTCATCTTGGCAGGATCATCGAGAGCGGATGTTCCCGTGCTACTTCCCGCGAGAGCCGAACCGGCGGCCATTGAAAGCGCCATCGCGCCAAGACAGATCATCTTGATGTTCATGATTTGGGTCCTTCCCTGTTGCCTTGTGACCGTCGAAGCAACGATCAAGCTTTCTAACGAAAAACTTTGCTCGGAAGTTCCAGATTTTCAGGTCGAAATTGCCGCAAGCAATTCCGGTAAGTCTCGAAAGCTTTGCGAAACTAGAATCTAATCCGGCGCGTCCCAGCAATTTTTCTTGAATTGGCCTGCCTTCTCTGGCCGCCGCCAGTCGCGGCGTGCCTCTAGGGTTGGTTGGCCAGGCTTCCGGCCGTTTGGACAACTTCGCGATTTGCGGATGGTTCCGGGGGGCGGACATGGCGGCGCCGCAAAAAGCCCGCCGGCGAGCCGGCGAGGCATTGATTGGAGGGTCTTGTCATCGCCCGAAGGCGATTGCTCAGCAACGAGGGCGGCTTCGCGGAAAGTTTCAGCGTTCGATGTCTGTTTTTGCAGCCATGGTTATGCCGGTCTCAGTTGCTGTCCGGCGGCCCGGGTCTGGCCAACACGTTGCCGTCCAATCCTCCTAAGACGCTTCGTCGCCCCCCGCGTGGCTGCGCCAACGACCGGGCCGCATCCGCTCCGGCCGCCAGGATGCGATCCGACAGTTCCGTGCCCTCCACCGCGCGGGCCAGTTGAAGCGTGCCGATGAGCGCTGCGAAGATGCCGAATGCCGCGGCCTCCGGGTTGCTGGTATGCGGCGGGAGAGCGGCTGACACCTGCCGCACCAAAGTCATCAAGCGCTCGGTGTAGAGTTGCCGCGTTTCCGGCTGCTCCCGCGCGATTTCCGGCAACAGGGCGGCGGAAGCGCAGCCCATGCCTGGATTGTCGCGGTGCTGCGCCGACAGATAGGCGTCTATGGCCGTTGCCAGCCCGCCGGAGGCCAGCGCCTGCGCGATCTGGCCTGACTGGCCTTCCAGCGCCGCCGCCACGCATTCCCGGACGAGCGCCGCCTTGGAGGGAAAGTGCGGATAGAAGGCGCCGTTGGTCAGCCCGGCGTCGCTCATGATGCTTGCCAGTCCCGAGGCGGCGATGCCGTCGCCCCGGAACCGTTGCGTGGCCACATCCATGATGCGGTTGCGCGATGCGTCCTTCCGACCCTTGTCGTAACGCATGGATTTTTCCTTCCCTTGCCTCTATTGCATTATGATCATAATCTGATATTACGAACATAATTCAATCCATGGCAGAAAGCTAGCCATGTCGGGTTCGGAAAGCGCATTCTGGAAAGACTGCAATCGTGGAAGAGCAAGCAGGATGAAAGCCTTCGTCGTCGACAAATATCAGAAGAAGGGCGCGCTGCGGCTCGCCGACATGCCAGAACCGGAATTGCGGGACAATGATGTGCTGGTCGAGGTCCACGCCGCCGGCGTGAACCTTCTGGATTCCAAAGTCCGAGACGGGGAGTTCAAACCCGTGCTGCCCTATCGCCCACCCTTCATCCTGGGTCACGACGTGGCCGGCATCGTCGTGCGGGCCGGATCGAAGGTCCGCAAGTTCAAAGCCGGCGACGAAGTCTATGCACGGCCGCGCGATGGCCGGATCGGGACATTCGCCGAAATCATCGCCATGGATGAGGCCGACGTGGCCTTGAAGCCGAAAAACCTCAGCATGGAGGAGGCCGCCTCCATTCCGCTGGTCGGCCTGACCGCCTGGCAGGTGCTGGTCGAAAGGGTGGGGCTGAGGAAAGGCCAGAAGGTCTTCATCCAAGCTGGCTCCGGCGGGGTGGGCACGTTTGCCATCCAACTGGCGAAGCATCTCGGCGCGACGGTTGCGACAACGGCGAGCGCGGCGAGTACGGATTTGATGAAAAGTCTCGGTGCCGATGTCGTCGTCGATTATCGCAAGGACGATTTCGAGAAGGTCCTGCAGGGCTATGACGTCGTCCTGAACAGCCAGGATGCCAAGACGCTCGAAAAATCGCTCGGCGTGCTGAAGCCGGGCGGGAAGCTGATTTCCATTTCCGGTCCGCCGGATCCCGAGTTCGCCAGGAAGCAAGGCCTGAACATCGTGCTGAA
The DNA here is from genome assembly GCF_008520305.1 of Mesorhizobium sp. SARCC-RB16n. Classification (GTDB taxonomy): domain Bacteria; phylum Pseudomonadota; class Alphaproteobacteria; order Rhizobiales; family Rhizobiaceae; genus Mesorhizobium. The sequence continues at coordinate 15,084 of NZ_ML703295.1, forward strand.
GCTGGTGTTGCGGTTCCTCAGTCTGGGCATACGCCGCAGGGCCAAACGCGCCGGTGTCGACTATTCCTTCCTGTTCATGTGGGCGCAAGGCGACCAGCTGGGCCAGATCACGTCGCTCATCGAAACCGGCGTCATACGGCCGGTCATGGACCGGACTTTTCCGTTCGAACAGACCAATGAGGCCTTGGCCTATGTCGAAACGGGGCGTGCCAAGGGCAAGGTGGTCGTGAGGGTCAGATAGAGATGGCCGGGAGTCGCGGCGAATAGGATTCGCCCGACCTGCTGTAA
>NZ_ML703295.1:15729-16580 GCF_008520305.1 Mesorhizobium sp. SARCC-RB16n
TCGCGGCGAATAGGATTCGCCCGACCTGCTGTAAGCTTCCGATTTTATGCATGTCGTTATCCCCGGAACCGAGGACACTTCCGGGCGACATGCATTAGCCGTCGCTAGCCCGCAGGCGTCGCCTCGATCTCCTGGAGATAGAATGCCTTGCTCGGCTGGAGATGGTCGACGCAGAGCTGCGCCAGCACCCAATTGTCGCTGCGTTTCAGCGCTTCGATCATCATCAGGTGATGCTGGCGCGAGATGTCGAGCTTGTCCCGGTCGGCCAGCGAATTGGCCCGTACCGGCAGACTGAGGCGCATATAGTGCTCGATCGAGGCCACCAGATAGGCATTGCCGCAGGCCGAGAACATGGTGAGGTGGAAACGGTCATTGGCTTCGTGAATACCTCTGAGGTAGCCGGCGTCGACATGGCCGCTGTAGACGTGGTGGATCTCGGTCAACTCCGCGATCAGCGCGTCGCTCGCCGGCAGGCGGATCATCAGCGCGGCCTGGCGCTGCAGCATCTCGCGCACCTCGTAGATCTGGCGCACTTCCTCGGGCGAGAGCCGGCGCACAGTGGCGCCCTTGTTGCGCTCACGCGTGGCGACGCCGAGCCTTTCCAATTGGTAGAGGGCCTGGCGGATGGTGTGGCGCGAAACCGGGAAGCGGGCCAGAAGCACGTCCTCGACCAGACGCGTGCCGGGCGCCAGCCGGCCGAAGATGATGTCTTCTTCCAGCGCGTGGACGATATCGGCTTCCTTGCCGCCATAGTCGACCGTGTTGAGCATCGCGCCCCTCTCGTTGGCCCGGCCAATTTCTCATTGGCCGCAAGCCACTCTAATGCATGTCGCCCGGAAGTGTCCTCGGTT
>NZ_ML703296.1:0-45693 GCF_008520305.1 Mesorhizobium sp. SARCC-RB16n
ATCAATGCCATCACTCATATGCGATAGCCCTGCCTCGTGGGGGAGATGCCCGGCAGGGCAGAGGGGGGGCGCTGTCCCGCCGGCCTTCTCGTCCGTTTCTATATTACAAAGCTATCCCTGCTGGGCCTGCAGCCTGTTGTAATCGTGGATCGTGCGGCTCAGCCGGCGGCGCAGGAAGTTGGAGATGTTGTCGAAGATGAAGACGACGAACAGGATCAGCAACACCATGTAGAAGACGTTGGCCCAGTTGGAGTTGGTGCGCATCGCTTCCCACAGTTTCAGGCCGATGCCGCCGGCGCCGACGGCGCCGATGATGGTGGCGCCGCGGGTGTTGGATTCCCACTGGTAGAGCGTCTGGCTGATGAAGATCGGGATCACTTCGGGCATCACGCCGTAGCGTTGCACCAAAAGGCCGTTGGCACCGGTCGAAAGCACCCCCTCGCGCGGCTTGTCGTCGATGTTCTCCAGGCCTTCCGAATAGACCTTACCGAGCGTGCCGATCTCGGTGAAGAAGATAGCGGCGCTACCCGCCAGCGGACCGGGACCGAAGGCGCGGGTGAAGAACAGCGCCCAGATCAGCATGTCGACCGAGCGCATGAAGTCGAAGAAGCGCTTGAGCACCTGGCTGAGCACACCGCTCGGCGTGATGTTACGCGCCGCGAAGAAGGCCAGCGGGAAGGCGACGATGCTGCCGAGCAGCGTGCCGAGGAAAGCCATGACGATGGTCTGCAAGAGCTTCGTCCAGACATCGCCATGCTGCCACTGGGCGTTGTTCCAGATGTTGTCGCCGGCCAGCGCGAGGTTCGAGGTGCCGGGCTTCAGTTCTGGCCCCGACATGATCAGCGAGATCACTTCCCCTGCTGATTTGCCGAAGAAGGGCGAGCGTGTGTCAAAGACGAAGTTCGCCCAGCCGAGAAAGCGCTTGCGCACCTTGACGCGGTCGACGGTGACGCGCACCTCGCCGACGAAGCCCATCTTGGCCACGACTTCGTCATCATGAACCGTCATCCAGTCGGGCACCGGGCCTGAGACCACCGGCTTGCCGCTGGTCAGCGCCACCGGCACTGTCTGTCCATGAGCGACAATCGTCGCATAGCCCTTGTCGAAGGTGACGGATTTGGCCTGGCCGTCGATCTGCACGGTGTAGGAACCGTCGGCGTTCTTGATAACCCAATCCGGATTTGGATTCTCGCCCAGCGCCGAAAAACGCGGATATTTGGGTGTGATCTCCGGCTGGTCGAGCCGGAATTCAGGCTGCAGATCGTAGCTGATCCATTGCGTCAGGAACAGTGGCAGCCGCTCCCAATGCGATTCGCGCAATACCTGCGGCAGGCTGAAGAACCACAAGGCGTAGACCAGATAGAGGAGAGTGCCAACGAACAGGAGCAGCGGACCGAAGCGCTTGTATGCCGGGCGCTGGAACACCTGCGGGTGGCGCGCCTCGATCGACAGAATCTCCTCGGCGGTCATGGTCGCCATGATTTACGCCCCCATCATAAAGGCTTGTTCGCCGACCAGCTTGCGACGAAGCCAGGCCGAAAACTGGTCGATGATGAAGATGGTCGTGAACAGCAGCAGCACCAGCGCCAGCGTCTTGGCGCCGAAGCCGCGCGAGATGGAGAGCTTCAATTCCTCGCCGATGCCACCGCCGCCGACGGCGCCGATGATGGTCGAGGCCCGCACGTTGATCTCGACCCGCAGCAGCGTATAGGACACGAAATTGGGCAACACCTGCGGCAGGTCGGCGAAGCGCACCCGCTCGAACCAGTTGGCGCCGACCGCAGTCAGGCCTTCCTCGGCACGCATGTCGATGTTCTCATTGATCTCGTAGAACAGCTTGCCGAGCGCGCCGATCGAATGCAGGCCGATGGCGATGATGGCGGCGATCGGACCGGTCGAGACGATTGCCGCGAACAGGCCGGCGATGACGATTTCGGGAAAGGCACGCAACAGTTCCATGAAGCGCTTGACGACCAGCCGCAGGGCCGGATGCGGCGTCAGATTGCGCGCCGCGATGAAGGAGAACGGGACTGCGAAAATGAATCCGATGAAGGTCGAGACGAGCGCCACGTTCACCGTGGTCAGCATCAATTCGAAATATTCGGGGATGTAGTATCCACCCCAGACATAGACGCGACCGAGCGGGAAATTGAATTCCTGGCTGCCGGTATCATGTGGCGAAGCGATGTCGAATAGCGCGCGCCAGACGTCGTTCCAATCCTTCGGGACCAGCCAACTCAGGAAATCCAGAAGGTGTGGCAACCGCTTGAAGAAATGCCCGGCATTGGCTTCGTCGGCGAACCACATGCTGGAAAACATCGCGGCTAGCAGCAGGCCGACGCCGAGCACGGTATAGAATCGGCGCAGCGACGTCTGGCGTCGCCAGGCATCGGCCACCTGATGGGTGGCGCCGGAGGGAGCTGTCACGGAAAGGGTCATGATCGGAGATGCAAAAAGGGCGGTACTTGATGAGGTACCGCCCCTTTGCGATTTCGCCGTTAGCCGCCGATGGCTGCCTTACGGGCTTCGACGATGACGCTGTAGAAGTCGGGCTTCACCGGAACGTAGCCGGTGAAATCTCCGCCTTCGACGCCTTCGAAGCAGGCCTTGTCCTTATTGGGCAGTTCGGTGAAGAAGGCGGCCAGCTTTGTGGCCATCTCGTCGCCAATCGCCGTGCGCACGACGAGCGGGCCGTTCGGGATCAGGCCCGAGCGCCAAACCTCGACGAAGTCGTTCGGGTCGACGGCACCCTTGGCGACCACCTTGTGGAAGGTGCCCGAGGTGAAGCCGTTCTTGAAGTCGCCGATGCCCGAGGAATCGTCGACGGAGACATCAACCTTGCCGTCGCGCAGGGCGAGGATGTTGTTCTCGTGGCCGCCGTTGAACTGGGTCGAGGCGAAGAAGGCCTCGTTCGAGGCGCCGGTGGTCTTCGGAATCTGGGTCAGCGGGATCAGATAGCCGGAGGTCGAATCCGGGTCGGCATAGCCGAGCTTCTTGCCCTTGGCCGACTTAATGTCGGTGATCCCCGAGGTCTTCAGCGCCAGGCCGATCGAATAATAGCCGGTGGAGCCGTCGGTCTGCTTGGTGGTGAGGATCGGGGTAACCGCCTTCGGATCCTTGAGATAGACGCTGGCGTAGCCGGAAGCGCCGAGTTCGGCGAAGTCGAGCGTGCCGCCGAGCAGGCCCTGGATGACGCCGTCATAGTCGGCGGCCGGGAAAAGCGAAACCTTTTCGAAGCCGAATTCGGCCTTCAGGTGATCGGCCAGGCACTGATAGTTGCGCAGCCGGTCGGTTTCGTTTTCACCGCCGAGAATGCCGACGCGAAATTCCTTCATATCGGCGGCGTGGGCCATGCTGGTGGCCATGGCGAGCACCGAAACGGCACCGAAAACCATCTTCCTGAACATTGATATCTCTCCTGTAAGTTCCGGCCCCGCGCCGGCAGCGTTCTTGATTTTGACAAGTGCCCTTGACGCGGGCGGACGATCCAGGCTGCTCGCTATTGGCCCGCAATGGGCTCAGTATCCCGGGAATGCGGGTTCGAGCGGTCCGGCGGATGCGGCGATTTTCTGCTTGAAGGCAACGCTGGTGGAGGTGATGACCTCCGATATCTCGCCGCCATTGCTGTCGGCGCCGTAGACGAGACGCACGGCTTCGCGGTCGAGCTCTTCGGGCGGCCCGTCGAAGACGACCTTGCCGGCTGCCATGCCGATGATGCGGTTGCAATAGGTGCGGGCGGTATCCAGCGTATGCAGGTTGGTGACGACGGTGATGCCTTCGCGCAGATTGATGTCCTGCAGCGAATCCATCACCACCTTGGCGTTGAGCGGGTCGAGCGAGGCGATCGGCTCGTCGGCGAGGATCACCTTGGGCTGCTGCATCATGGCGCGGGCGATGGCGACACGCTGCTGCTGGCCGCCCGACAAGGTGCCGGCGGGCTGAAGTGCCGTACGGGCGATGTCGAGCCGCTCGAGCGCGGCGACCGCCTCCGCGCACTCGGCGCGCGAGAACATGCCGAGAAGGTTGGACATGGTCGAACGGTGGTTCAGTTTGCCAAGCAGCACGTTGGTCAGCACGTCGAGGCGCGGCACCAGGTTGAACTGCTGGAAGATCATGGCGCAGTCGCGCTGCCAGCGCCGCAGGGGCGAGCCGCGCAACTGGGAGACCTCGGCGCCGTCAAAAAAAATCGACCCCTGGCTGGGGTCGACAAGACGGTTGATCATGCGAAGAAGAGTGGATTTGCCGGCACCCGAACGACCGATCACGCCGACCATCTGCCCCTGCGGGATCGAGATGTTGACGTCGCTGACGGCGGTGTTCTTGCCAAATCGTCGGCTGACACCGCGAATTTCGAGCGTGGCAGAGGTTGCTGGCATGGCAGGTTCCAGTCCGGACCTATTGATCGTCAGGCTCTCGCCTAACGCAACCACATGAACCTGCCGTGTCGCGATGATGTCAGTTTTGTTACGCTCCACAGGCGTGATGACCGGCACCTTGCGGGCAATCAGCCGAGCACCAGCAACTCCTCGAAATGCTTCATGTCGCGGAAGGCGCAGAAGGCGGGGGCCTTGATCTCGATCACCGGCGCCTGCCGCGCGAAAAGCGCCAGGCAATCATCGAAAAGCACCTGCCATGCGGCGGCCCGATCATCTGCAAGACGCTGGATCTGATAGGCGAAGGTGATGTGGAAGACGTAAGCGTCGTGATCGGGGTGCCGGTAGCCGAACGGCACGGTAAGCGCATCGCGCCATTCACGCATGATGCGCACGTCCTCGTCGGTCGCGCCGGCAACGGTGAGACCGGTCGGCAGGACTTCGACCACCTTGATACTGAAAGGGCCGGCGCCCTCGAAACCCTTCAGGCGCTCCAGATAGAGGCGGGTCATGGCGTCGATTCCGGTGTCGAGCGGCACGTCCCGCGGCCAGAAGGGCAAGCGGCGGCGATATTCGATGATGCCCTGGAACAACGTCATGTGCAGGCTGGAGACCGGCGTGAAGGCGAGGCGGTCGGCATCGGGCATTGCCATCATCCGATTGCGGACAGCGAGAACCACTGCTTCGGAGGGCGAGCCGCTGACCAGATGGCTGACGACGGTATTGCCGGGCTCGAGGAGAAAGTTGCCCGACACGTCGTAGCGCGTGCCAAGGTGCGGCGGCGGCGACGGATTGGAGCCGGCAAAGAAGCCGGCGAGCGAGGGTCTGACGGTGTCGAGCATGGCGATCTCCTTGGGAGATGGCGTCCTGTCCGAATCGTATGTCAGGGATATGAACAGGCTCGCCCTATGACGATGATGTGAGAGCTCTGTCTCTTTGCCTGACGCAACCGGTTCCCAGTTTTCCTGGAATTGCCCTATCCCTCGTACTTCTCCAGGAACGCCTCGGCCGATAGTTCGCGAAAGTCGTCGAGCGAGGCGCGGAGCCTGGCATGGTCCCAGTCCCACCAGGCGAGCGCCTGGTAGCGTTCAGCGGTGTGGCGGTCGAAGCGCTCGCGGATCGGTTTGGCCGGCACGCCGGCGACGATGGTGTAGGGCGGGACATCTTTCGATACGACCGCGCCGGCACCAACCGCGGCGCCGTCACCGACGGTGACGCCGGGCAGGACGGTCGAGCCGTGGCCGAGCCAGGTGTCGTGGCCGATGGTGACGCGTTTGGCGCGACGCTCGGCGAAGAATTCGCTCTCGTGCTCGGCGTCGTCCCAATAGTCCGACGCGCGGTAGGTGAAGTGGTGCAGCGTCGGCCGCCAGGTCGGGTGGTTGGTGGCGTTGAGGCGCACGCTGGCCGCGATGTTGGCAAATTTGCCGATCGTCGCGCACCAGACCGCGCAGTCCTGCATCATGTAGGAATAGTCGCCGAGCTGACTTTCCGAGACCCGGCTGCGGTCGGCGATCTCGGTCCAGCGGCCGAGCGTCGAGTTGTGCACCTCCGCCGTCGGATGCACCAGCGGCGTTTCCGACAATTTCCTGGTCATGCGGCGAGTTTTCCCGGAGCGAAGGCGGTGACGTCGATGACCCTGTCGGCCACCGCCTCGCGCACTTCGTGGTCATGGAAGATGCCGAGCAAGGCGACGCCTGCCGCCTTCTTGGCGGCGATGAGTTCGATCACCACGTCGCGGTTCGTTGCGTCGAGCGATGCGGTCGGCTCGTCGAGCAGCAGGATAGGGTGCTCGGTGATGAAGCCGCGCGCGATGTTGACGCGCTGCTGCTCGCCGCCGGAGAAGGTTGCCGGCGGCAGCATCCAGAGCTTTTCCGGCAGATTGAGCTGGGCCAGCAAGGCGCGTGCCTTGGCTCGGGCTGCCTCGCGCTCCTCGCCGCGTTCAACCAGTGGTTCTGCGACGACATCGAGAGCGGAGACGCGCGGCACGGTGCGCAGGAACTGGCTGACATAGCCGATCGTTTGCCGGCGAACGGAAAGCACCGTGCGCGGGCTGGCACGGGCGAGATCGATCAACCCGTCCTCGTGCGTGACGATGATCTGGCCTTCGTCGACGGCGTAGTTGCCGTAGAGCATCTTCAGGATCGAGCTCTTGCCGGCACCGGACGGACCGCCGAGCACGGTGCATTCACCCGCCTTGATCGAGAACGAGACGCCGGCGACGACAGGCAATTTGATGCCGTCACGCAGATGCATGGTGAAGCTTTTGGCGACGTCGGAGACAACGAGTGGGGTCGGCATCAGAAGGTTCTCCAATCGTCAATCGTCGGCGGGACAGCGCCCCCTGCCTTGCCAGGCATCTCCCCCTCAAGGGGGGAGATCGGCTGTCGCATTCGTCGTCGCCAAACTGCTGTATTGTAGAATAGGCGGGACATGGAAACTGCCAATCTCCCCCCTTGAGGGGGAGATGTCCGGCAGGACAGAGCGGGGTGTTCAAGCGCCATCGTCAAACCTGCAAAATCGAAGAAACAAGCAATTGCGTGTAGGGGGCGCGCGGGTCGTCGAGCACGCGATCGGTGAGGCCGCTTTCGACGACGCGGCCGTCCTTCATCACCATCATGCGCTGCGACAGAAGCCGCGCGACGGCGAGGTCGTGGGTGACGACGATGGCCGCAAGACCAAGGTCGGTGACCAGACCGCGCAAGAGATCAAGCAGGCGCGCCTGCACCGAGACGTCGAGGCCGCCGGTCGGTTCGTCCATGAACACCAGCCGTGGCCCGGTGACGAGGTTGCGGGCGATCTGCAGGCGCTGGCGCATGCCGCCGGAAAAGGCGCGGGGTTCGTCGTCGATGCGGTCTTCCTCGATCTCGACGCGCGACAGCCAGTCGACAGCCGTGGCGCGGATCTTGCCGTAATGGCGGTCGCCGACCGCCATCAGACGCTCGCCGACATTGGCGCCGGCAGACACCGTCATGCGCAGGCCATCGGCCGGATTCTGATGGACAAAGCCCCAGTCGGTGCGCATCAGGAAGCGGCGCTCGGCCTCGCTCATGCGGTAGAGTTCGCGGAACTGGCCGTCACGCATGCGGTAGCTCGCGGTGCCGGAGGACGGCAGCAGCCGCGTCGACAGGCAGTTGAGCAGCGTCGTCTTGCCGGAGCCAGATTCGCCGACGACCGCCAGAACCTCGCCCGGCCACAGGTCGAAGGAGACATTGTCGCAGCCGACGCGCGAGCCATAGAATTTCGACAGCGCCGAGACGCGCAGCAGCGGTTCGTCGGTCATCGCGCCGGCTCCATGTTTCCTGGGGCAAGATCGGTTTCGGGGGCAAGGTGACCGCGATGGCCGTCTGCTCGCCGCTTCTCGCAGTAATCGGTGTCGGAGCAGACGAACATGTGGCCGCCGTGGTCGTCGAGGATGACCTCGTCGAGATAGACATTCTCGGCCGCGCACAGCGCGCAGGGCTGGTCGAAAGTCTGCACTTCGAACGGATGATCCTCGAAGTCGAGGCTGACCACATCGGTGAAAGGCGGCACCGCATAGATGCGCTTTTCGCGGCCGGCGCCGAACAGCTGCAAGGCCGGCGAGCGGTGCATCTTGGGATTGTCGAATTTCGGCGTCGGCGACGGGTCCATCACATAGCGGCCCTCGACCTTGACCGGATAAGCATAGGTGGTGGCGATGCGCCCGTGCTTGGCGATGTCCTCGTAGAGCTTCACATGCATGAGGCCGTATTCCTCCAGCGCATGCATTTTGCGCGTCTCGGTCTCGCGCGGTTCGAGGAAGCGCAGCGGCTCGGGGATCGGCACCTGATAGACCAGCACCTGGCCCGCGGTGAGCGGATGTTCGGGGATGCGATGGCGGGTCTGGATGATGGTGGCGGCGGCGGTATCGGTCGTTACCGCGACATTGGCTACTTTCTTGAAGAAGGCGCGGATCGAGACCGCGTTGGTGGTGTCATCGGCGCCCTGGTCGATGACCTTCAGCACGTCATCGGGGCCGATGATCGATGCAGTGACCTGGACGCCGCCGGTGCCCCAGCCATAAGGCATCGGCATTTCGCGCGAGGCGAACGGCACCTGATAGCCGGGGATGGCGATGCCCTTGAGGATCGCGCGGCGGATCATCCGCTTGGTCTGCTCGTCAAGATAGGCGAAGTTGTAGGTGGCGATGTCGGTCGGTTGCGCAGTCATTCCGCTGCGTCCTTCTTTTCTTCCGCCTTCGGCGGATTCTCGCGCGCCTCATACTCGGCGCGCATGCGGCGCACGAGGTCGAGCTCGGCCTGGAAATCGACATAGTGCGGCAGCTTCAGGTGCTCAACGAAGCCGGTCGCCTGGACATTGTCGGAATGCGAGATGACGAATTCCTCGTCCTGGGCGGCGGCAACGATGTCCTCGCCGAGCTCCGAGGCGCGCAGGGCGCGGTCGCAGAGCGCCATGGCCATCGCCTTGCGCTCGCTCTGGCCGAAGACGAGACCGTAGCCGCGGGTGAATTGCGGCGGCGCCTTGGCCGAGCCCTTGAACTGGTTGACCATCTGGCATTCGGTGACCCGCACCGTGCCGAGCGGCACGGCGAAAGGCAGTTCGGGAACGTCAAGCTCCAGCTGGACCTCGCCGATGCGGATCTCGCCGACGAAGGGATGGTTGCGGGCATAGCCACGCTGCGTGGAATAGCCTAACGCCAGCAGAAATCCCTCGTCGCCGCGCGACAGCGCCTGCAGGCGGATGTCGCGCGCCATCGGGAATTCCAGCGGCTCTCGCGTGATGTCGCCGGGAATGTGATCCTGCGGCATGTCGCCATCGGGCTCGATCAGGCCTTCGCGGGCGAGGATGGCCGAGACACGCGGCATGGCCTCGGCCTCGCCGGTGCGCTGCAACGGTTCTGCGACATCGGCGCCGGCGGCAAGCTCCGGGTCGAGCAGGCGGTGCGTGTAGTCGAAGGTCGGACCGAGCAGCTGGCCGCCAGGCAAGTCCTTGTAAGTCGCCGAGACCCGCCGTTCGACCAGCATCGCGCTGGTGTCGATCGGACTGCTGTAACCGAACCGCGGCAGCGTGGTGCGGTAGGCGCGCACCAGGAAGATCGCCTCGATCATGTCGCCGCGCGCCTGGACGATAGCGAGTGCCGCCAATTCACGGTCATAGAGCGAGCCTTCGCTCATCACCCTGTCGACACCGAGCGCCAGCTGTTCGACGATCTGGTCGAGGCGCAGTGCCGGCACCGAGCGGTCGCCGCGCCGGCGGTCGGCAAGCAGGCTGTGAGCGTTGGCAATGGCGGCTTCGCCACCTTTTACCGCGACATACATCTTCAAGCCCCCATCGTTTTGATGCGCGTCGTGCGCGGCAGGCAGGCTACGCCTTCCGATGTGGCGAGGACGATGTCGACGCCGCGCGGAAAGCGCTTGTTGTTTTGCTTCCATTGCTCGACGAAATGGCGCGGCATCTGTGCCGGTGCGATCGTCGCGTTCGTTTCGATGCCGGGGCCTTCCAACAGCAGCGGGGTCCCTGAAACGAGGTCGCCGACCTGGAGGACCAGCGTCGTCGATCGGTCGGGATAGTCCTGGGTGCCTTGCGAAAAACCGTCGAGCGCCATCATCTCGGCCGGCGTGGCGACAAACGCGAAATGCGCGTCGGCTGATGTGTTGGCCAGCGGCGCGCCCGTGTGGAAGCCAAGCCAGGACCCGATCGCGGCGGAGGCATGCAGGGCCGGGTCGAGCCAGAGTGGCGTGTCGTTGTCGCACAGCGCCAGGGCAATGGCGCCTGATGTCGCCGAGAACGGCGCCGGCGGACGGGCCAGGGCCGGCAAAGGCTGCACTGTGCCGGGCCGAGCCATCGCGTCCATGACGGCGCGAAAAACAGTCTGGGCGTTGAAGACCGGATCGGCGAAGCCGCCCTCGATCGATTGCGCAGCGATATCCATCAATCTTCTCCGCGGACCATGGTGAAGAAATCCACCTTCGTTGCCGCCGTCTCGGCGTGGCGTTTTTCGTGGGCAGCAGTCAGAGCCGAGCGTAAGGGCGTAATGAGCATGGTCTCGACCTCGGTGCGGCGGGCAGGATCCTGCCAGAGCGCGTCGGCGACGGCTGCTAGCTTCGCCTTCTGCTTGTCGCGGCCAAGCGCGTAGCAATGGCCGACCTGGCCGGATGGCAGCCGGACCGTGGCGCGGGTGACGGTCGCTTCGCCGACATTGAAGGGCGCGCCGCCGCCGCCGATGCGGCCACGCAGCGTGACCAGGCCGGTCTCGGGGCCGCGCAGCAGCTTAGCTTGCGAAGGCAGGCCGGCCTCGTTCCAGAGCCGCACGATGTCGTCGCCGCTGGATCGCGCCAAGGTGTCCATGGCGGCCTTGCGCTCCGCCTGGTCGCGGGCTTCCTGTCCTCGCATCGCCAATTTTCCTCTTCGCTAAATTTGTCTATTGATATAGACAACTATACAAATTATACATATTACCTAACGCGAGTCCATGACGGGTGCGTGACAGGATTGGCCGGGGGGCAAAAACATGATCGGGCAGCAAGTGGCCGATAGCATCGAGCGGCGCAGCGGTGTCTCACTGTGGCGCCAGATTGCCGACAGGATCCTGCAATCGATCGCCGCTGGTGATTTCATCGAGAATGCCGCGCTGCCGCCCGAGGTCGCACTGGCGGAACGTTATGGCGTCAACCGCCACACCGTGCGCAGCGCCATATCGGCCCTGGTGCAGGAGGGCGTGTTGCGGGCCGAACAGGGGCGCGGCACCTTCGTCTTGTCACGCAAGCGGCTGTCCTATCCGATCGGCGCGCGTACGCGCTTCTCGGCGGGCCTGCAGGGGCAGACGTCGGAACGGCACATCGTGCTGCTCGCTTCATCGATCGAGCCAGCCAGCCAGCGTGTCGCAGAGGGCCTTGGCCTTGCGAGGGGCGCTGGCGCGATGCGGCTGGAAACACGGGGCGAGGCCGATGGACGGCCAGTGTCGCGCGCCGCCAGTTGGTTCGATGCCAGGCGCTTTGCCGGCATCGATGCCGCGATGGCCGAGACCGGGTCGATCACGGCGTCGCTCGCTCGTTTCGGCATCGACGATTATCTTCGGCAATCCACCGTGCTCTCGGCGCGCCATGCCGATGCCGCCGATCTCGCCGACCTTGACCTGCAGCCGGGTGCCATCGTGCTGGTCACGGTGGCGGTCAACGTCACGCCCGACGGCCGGCCGATCCAGTTTTCGGAGTCACGTTTTCCTGCGGAGCGGGTGGAGCTGAAGCTCTCGGCGCTGTGACGCCTGGTTATCCGATCTCGATCACAGCCTTGATCAGGCCCGACTTTTCATGCGCCCAGTGAGCGACATCCCCTGGCGTATCGGCCAGCGTTGTGCGGTGGGTGACGAGCTTGGCCAACGGCACGGCGCCGTTGCGGATCGAGGCGGCGACGTGATCGAAGTCGGCGCGCAACGCGTTGCGGCTGCCCACCAATGTCATTTCGCGCTTATGGAATTCGGGGTCGGAAAAGACGATGTCGTCCTTGACGACGCTGACCAGCACCAGCGTGCCGCCATGCGCGACGTGGGCGAAGGCCGATTGCACCGACCGGGTGTTGCCGGTGGCGTCGAAGACCACGTCGAACCCTTCGCCGTCGGTCGCGTCCTTGACCAAATCCGCCGCCGTGCCACGCGAGCCGTCGAGCGTCTGGAAGCCGAGTTCGCCCTCGGCAAAATCCAGCCGCTCGGTGCTCATATCGAGCAGCGTCACGTCAAGCCCGGCGATGCGGGCGAAGATGGCGGTGCCAAGTCCGATCGGCCCGGCGCCGATAACCAGCGCGCGGGCGCCAGGCTCTGCCCGCGCGCGCCGCACGGCATGGGCGCCGATGGCCAGGAATTCGACGGCGGCGGCGTCGGCGGGCGACAGGCCGTTGGTGGGATAGAGATTCTCAGCTGGCACCAGGATCTGTTCGCACATGGCGCCGTCGCGGTGCACGCCGAGCACTTCGATCCTGACGCAGCAATTTGGCTTGCCGTGCCGGCAGGCGATGCATTTGCCGCAGGAGAGATAGGGGTTGATGATCACCGGTTCGCCAAGCGCGAGGTCGACGCCTTCGCCCGTCTCGATCACGGTGCCGGAGACCTCGTGGCCCATGATGCGGGGATAGGCGAGGAATGGGTGCTTGCCCTCGAAGATATGGTAGTCGGTGCCGCAGATGCCGACATGGCTGACCGCGACCAGCGCCCAGCCGGGAGGCGGCTGGGAGGGTACGGGACGGTCTTCCAGAACGAGTTCGCCGGGCGAGCGGCAGACGACGGCTTTCATGTTTCAGTCCATTTTGGGTTTACGAAAACGCCGGCCCGTTTTGATACCGGGCCGGCGATCGACCTTCGGTTCGTTGACTACTTGCCGCCGCGACGGCGCAGCCCGTCGAAATAGACAATGACGATGATCAGCACGCCGGTGATGACACGCTGCCAGAAGGCATTGACGTTCAGCAGGTTGGCGCCGTTGTTGATGGTGGCGAGAATGAAGGCGCCGAGCAGCGGCCCATGCACGGAGCCGACCGCGCCGAACAGTGAGGTGCCGCCGATCACCGACGAGGCGATCGCCTGCAGTTCCCAGCCTTCGGCCTGGGTCGGATTGCCGATGCCGATGCGCGAAGCCAAGAGTACGCCGACGAATGCCGCGCAGAGACCCGACAGCGTGTAGGCCATGAAGATGGTGCGCTGGACATTGACGCCGGACAGGCGCGAGGCCTCGGCGTTCGACCCGACCGAGAACAGGTACCGGCCCCAGCGGCTGTGATGCAGGAATACATAGGCGGGTATGCCAACCAGAAGGACCATCCAGAACAGATTGGGAATGCCGAGGAAGGAGTTGCGCGAGAATTCCTGGAAAGCATCATTGTTGATCGAAATCGAATTGCCGTTGGTCATCAAAAGGCCAATGCCGCGCAGCGATGTCAGGGTCGCCAGCGTGATGATGAAGGGCGGCAGGCCCATCTTGACGATGCCAAAACCATGGAAGAGGCCGATGGCGACGCCGACCAGCAGGGTGAGCAGGATGGCAAAGAAGACCGGGACGCCGGCATTGATCAGCATCGCGGCGATGACGGTGGCGAAGCCGACCACGGCGCCGACCGACAGATCGATGCCGCCGGTGATGATGACGAAGGTCTGGCCGACAGCCAGAATGGCGATCATCGAACCCTGACGCAGCAGATTCGAGATGTTGTTGGCCGACGCGAAGCTCGATGTGGAGAACGACAGGATGACCCACAGCAGCACCAGCAGCGCCAGCAGCGTCAGTCCGAACAGGGCGTTGTAATTGCGCTTTGGTTTTTCGGCGGGAATCGCCTCGGTGCTCATGTCTTTCCTCCCAGCTTTTCTTGTTTCTCGGCGAGCGCCTGTGTGAGAATGTCCTCGTGATCGGCGGTGTGGAACCCGTGCGTAGCCACCAGCTTGCCGCGGCGGAACACGTGCAGCGTGTCGGCCAGTTCATAGACTTCCGGCAAATAGGACGAGATCAGGATGATGCCGGCGCCCTTCGACAAGAGCGCGCTGAACAGGCGGTAGATTTCGGCCTTGGTGCCGACATCCACGCCAACCGTCGGCTCGTCGAAGATGAACAGCTTGGCGCCATGCGCCAGCCATTTGCCGATGACGATCTTCTGCTGATTGCCGCCCGACAGGCTCGAGGCCAAAGCATTGCGGGTCGGCGTCTTGATCCTGAGATCGGCGATCTGGCGGTCGGCCTGGGTCTTTTCCTGTGCTCCGGAGATCAAGAGATTGTTGGAGATGCGCTTGTAGATCGGCAAGTTGAGGTTGAGGCCGACCGGCAAATTGAGGCAGAGGCCCTGGTCGCGGCGGCTTTCCGGCGCCAGCGCCATGCCGAGCTTGATGGCGTCATGCTCGGAATTGACCTGGACATCCTTGCCTTCCCACAGGATCTGGCCGGCCGATTTGCGGTGGCGACCGTAGAGCGTGGTGACGAATTCGCTGCGTCCAGCGCCGATCAGGCCATAGAGCCCGACGATCTCGCCGGCGCGGACCGTCATCGACACGTTTTCGAAGCCCTTGCCCGAGAGGTTCCTGGCCTCGATGATCGCGGCACCCGGAGTGAAATGCTCCTTGTGGTAGATTTGTTCGATCGAGCGGTTGATCATCAGCTTGACGAGTTCAGCGTCATTGGTCTCACTGATATTCCTGGTGCCGACCAGCGTGCCGTCGCGCAGCACGGACACACGATCGGCCAGCTCGAAGACTTCCTCCATGCGGTGGCTGATGTAGATGATCGTCACGCCCTCTGACTTCAGCCGGCGGATCAGGGTGAAGAGCTGGTCGGCCTCCTTGCGGGTCAGGTAAGCGGTCGGCTCGTCGAAGATCAGAAATTTGGTGCCACGCACCGTGGCACGGGCGGCAGCGATCAGTTGTTGCTGGCCGATGGTGAGGTCGCCGAGAGTGACATGGGCGGGCAGGTCGAAGCCGAGACCGTCGATGATCTTCTGCGCCTCCCTGACCATGGCGCGCTGCTGCAGGATGCCGAAGCGCGAATTTTCCTCCCCGAGGAACATGTTGGCGGCGACGGTCAGATGACGGCAGAGCACAACTTCCTGGTGGACGGCGTTGATGCCCAGCGCCATCGCCTCGTGCGGGGTTGCGAGCGCCGCCGGCTTGCCCTCCCAGATTACCTCGCCGGAGGTGCGCGGCATGACGCCGGTCAGGAGCTTGATCAGGGTGGATTTTCCGGCCCCATTCTCGCCGACGATGGCGTGGATCTCACCGGCCTTGAAAGCGAGGGTCACCGGCTTCAGCGCATGGGTGCCCGGATATTTCTTCTCGAGGCCGCGCAGTTCCAGGATCGTCCTGCCGGGCTCCAGAACGGGGGCAGGGTGCAGGTCTTGCGCCGTCGATGTCATGACAATCCTCCCAGATTGGCCTCACGATTTGACACGCTGCGAGGCTTTGAAACTCTCGCCAAAGCAGCCTAGCCCAAGGCGGCGGATTTCCAAGCGTTATGCGTGTTGTTTCCGGGGCAACGAAGCCCCGGAAACAGTGCGCCTGCGCCGATGCTTACTTGAGCTTCGGGTTCAGCAGTGCGTCGATCTTCGGTTCCTTCATATTGGCCTTGGTGACGAGATTTGCGCCGGTGTCGACATTGGCTTCGACCTTCTCGCCCTTCGAAGCCGCGAGCGCGGTCTTGATGCCGTCATAGCCCATCCGGTAAGGATCCTGCACGACGAGGCCGGAAATGACGCCGTCATTCAGGAATTTGATCAGCTTCTCGTCGCTGTCGAAACCGATCAGCGCGACCTTGCCGGCAAGCTTGTTCTCGGCGATCGCCTGGCCGACGCCCTGCGCCATGATCAGATTGGACGCGAAGATACCCTTCAGGTCCGGATTGGCGGTGATCAGGTCGGTGGCGATGTTGAGGCCGGTGGTGGCCTGGCCGTCGGCATATTTGTCGGCGATCAGTTCAAGGCCGGGGTACTTGGCCTTGAGTTCTTCCTTGAAACCCTGAGCGCGCTGCTCGAGCGAGCCGGCGCCGGGAAGTGCGGTGATCAGCGCAACCTTGCCTTCGATCTTGCCGCCATTGGCGGCGCCGATGGCAGCCGCAAGACCGTCCGCCGCGACGCGGCCGCCCTGTACGTTGTCGGTGGTGAGGAACGAGGTGAAGGCCTTGGAGTCGGCGCTGGAGTCGATGCCGATGATCTTGACCTTGGCGGCGGCCTCGTCGATCGGCTTGCCGAGCGCCTTGGCTTCCGTCGGCGCAATAACGACAGCGGCCGGGTTGCCGGCGACGGCGTTCTCGAGGATGGAGATCTGGCCGTTGACGTCGGTTTCAGCCTGGGCGCCGAGTTCCGGAACGTTGACGCCGAGGTCCTTGCCGGCCTTGCGGGCGCCGGCCAGAACGATCTGCCAGTAGAAGGACGTGGTGTCCTTGACAATGATCGGAATGGTCACGTCCGCCGCCGAAACCGGTGCGGTATGCATGACGCCGGCGAGCATCGATGCTGCCGCCAGGGCCATGACGGCGCGGCGGTTGAGAATGCTGGTCACAAATTTCATAGGATCCTCCCTAAGTCGCCTGGTGAACGTTCACGGAAGCCCGGTTCGGATAGGCGTGGCCCAAACAGAACTTTATCAATAAAAAACAGTTGCGCTGTTTTGATAGTGCATCAATCCAGCCGATGCAAGCGGTGTTTCCAGTCAGTCCTCCCGACGGCCCGACAATGACCCACCCATCACCGCGGCTCACTGTCTTGTCTTAGTCGGGCGCTCCCGTTTCCGTTCCACGCGGTATGGAATATTAATTCCACCCACCAGTCAACATGGAATGTTCATTCTTTTCCGAGGTCGCAACATTGTGAAGCTGGCCCGCGATCCTGTGCGCATTGCGAATGCGCGCTTCAAGACAGTTCCTGCACCACCGTATAGGGACGATACTTGGCATATTCCGTCTCCGGCACGTCGATATCGAGCAGTTCGAGGTTGCGCGTCAGGTTCGCCAATTTTGCCGTGCCGGTCAGCACGGTGGCGACCACAGGCTCATGCAAAGGAAACTGGAACGCGGCGGCCGCCAGCGGGTAGCCGCCTTCACCGGCGATGTTCTCCATGGCATCGACACGGTCGAGCACATCGTGGCTGGCGGGTTGGTAGTCGAAATGCGCGCCTTGCACCGGCCCGGTTGCCAATATGCCCGAGTTGAAAACGCCGCCGATAACCAGCGACGTCTGCCGCGCACGGCACAGCGGCAGCAGTTCGGCTTCCGCGCTGCGGTCGAGCAACGAATAGCGGCTGGCGAGCAGGATGCAGTCGAGCGGCGCCCGTCGCATGACGTCAAGGCAGATCTGGACTTCGTTGACGCCAAGTCCGTAGGCGGAAATCGTCCCTGCACGCTTCAGCTCTTCGAGCGCCTTAAGCCCGCCATCCATTAGCTGGCGAAGGTGCAGCTTGGTCTTCTCGACGCCATGCGTGTAGGCGCCGATGTCGTGCACATAAAGGATATCGATCTTGTTCAGACCAAGCCGCGCATAGCTGAAATCGACCGACCGCATGATGCCGTCATAGGAATAATCGTAGTCCAGCGCGAAGGGCAGCGGATCGACATAGGAATGGTCCGGCACTTGGTCTTCCGGCACCGGACGGAACAGGCGGCCGACCTTGGTCGACAGCACGTAGGAATCGCGTGGCTTGTAGCGCAGGAAGTCGCCGAAGCGACGCTCCGACAGGCCGAAACCGTAGAAGGGCGCGGTGTCGAAATAACGCAAGCCCGCTTCCCAGGCGCCTTGCAGCGTTTCCATCGCCGCTTCGCGCGAACAAGCGCGGTAGAGGCCGCCGATCGCGGCGCCGCCGAAGCTGATCTCGGTGACCTCCAGCGCTGTCTGGCCGATGCGGCGTCTTTCCATGCACCACCTCCCCGTGGCCGACCGTTGTGCGGCTCGGCAAGTTTACCAGATATGCGTCGAAAACTAGAGCGTCGCGCCGAGATGCCAGGGCACGAACTCGTTGTCGCCGTAGCCAAAATCCTCGCTCTTGGTCTTGCGGCCCGAAGCCGTCTCGACGATCAGTTCGAAGATCTCGCGGCCCATGCCGGCAATAGTCTTTTCGCCGGAGGCGATGACACCGCAATTGACGTCCATGTCCTCTTCCATCTGGTGATACATGGTCGAGTTGGTGGCGACCTTGATCGACGGTGTCGGCCGGCAGCCGAAGCAGGAACCGCGGCCGGTGGTGAAGACGATGACATTGGCGCCGCCAGCGACCTGTCCGGTGGCCGAGACCGGGTCGTAGCCGGGCGTGTCCATGAACACCAGCCCGTTGCCGGTGACCTTCTCTGCATAGCCGAACACGCCGTTGAGCGGCGTCTGGCCGCCCTTGGCGACCGCACCCAGCGACTTTTCCAGGATGGTGGTGAGACCGCCGCGCTTGTTCCCAGGCGAGGGGTTGTTGTCTATCGAGGCGCCGTGCTTGGCGACGTGATCTTCCCACCATTTCACATAGCCATCCAGCTTCTTGGCCACTTCGGGGCTTGCGGCGCGGTAGGCGAGCAGGTGCTCGGCGCCGTAGATTTCAGTCGTCTCGGAGAGGATGCCTATGCCGCCGACGCCGGCGAGAATGTCGACCGCCGCGCCCAGCGCGGGATTGGCCGTGATACCCGACATGCCGTCGGAGCCGCCACATTGCAGGCCGACGACGATCTCGCTGACCGGAATCGGCTCGCGCTTCAACTGCCCGACTTCCTCGGCGATCTCGGCCAGCACACCCATCGCCTTTTCCACCGATTTGCGCGACCCGCCGGCATCTTGGATGTTGAAATGGCGCTTGCCGGCTGCGGCACCTTTCTGGCCGTAGAGCGTGAGCTGGTTGACCTCGCAGCCGAGGCCGACCATCAGCACGCCGCCGAAATTCGGGTGGCGGGCGTAGCCGGCCAAGGTCCGATGCAGCACCATCATGCCGTCGCCGGTGGCGCTCATGCCGCAACCCTGGCCATGGACGATCGGCACGAAGCCGTCGATGCCGGGATATTTCGGCAGCAACGTCCTGTTGGCGATGTCGGCGATCGAATGGCAGACTGTGGCCGAGCAATTGACGCTGGCGATGATGCCGATGAAGTTGCGCGTGCCGGCGCGGCCATCGGCGCGGCGATAGCCCATGAAGGTGCGGGCACGGTCGGCTTCGGTCGCATGCTCGGCCTCGCTCGGCGGCACCACAGGCAGGCGGCCAGCCTCGAAGACCAGATTGTGCGAATGGACATGCTCGCCCGGCGCGATGTCCTGTGTGGCGCGGCCGATCGCCTGGGCGTATTTGACCACGGCTTCACCTGCGGCAATCGGCTTGATCGCCACCTTGTGGCCAGGCTCGATAACCGCGACGGAGAGCGCGCCACCCGGCAGCGCGGTGCCGATCTCGATGCGGCCATTGGCAACGGCGACATTGTCGGCGGGGGACAGAAGAATGGTGTTCGAGACGTTCACGGGCGTTTCCTGGGTGATCCTGGGATGCGCGGATTGACACGCGTCTGTTAAGAGTTAATGTCTTTTATCGTGAAAAAACAGTTTTGCGTCAATTGTTTTTTCGCTGCGGATCCACCCTTGGTAAGTGGTGGCGCTGGAAACAATGAGCCGGACCCAGCGAAAGCGATTCCTGCTTTTCAGGGTCATGGGAACGTCATATTGCGCTTCAAGCCGGCCGCCGCAAGCGCCGGCATGAATGGGTCAGGGATGTCGAAGAGCAACAACGTCTACAAGGACGCCTACAACCGCTGCCTCAGGCTGCTCGACGAGACGCGCAGCCTGCCTTCGGAACCGGAGCTGGGCGCGCTGCTCGGCGTCAGCCGCACGACCGTGCGCAGCATCCTGGCGCGCATGGAGGAAACCGGGCTGATCGCCTGGAACAAGCGCGCCAAGACGGTGCTGCGCGACCCGCGTCCCGACGATTTCTTTCCCGAGGAAGAGACCGACACGCTTGCCGAGATCATCGAGCGGTCGTTCATGCGCAGGCTGCTGGCCGGCGGCGCCGAGGCCGGCATGCAGATCAACGAGCTCGAACTGGCGCGCGAGATCGGCGTCGGCACCACCAGCGTACGCGAGTTCCTGATCCGCTTCTCCCGCTTCGGCCTGATCGAAAAACGCCGCAACAGCCACTGGGTGCTGAAAGGCTTTACACGGGCCTTCGCGCTGGAACTGACCGAGATCCGCGAAATGTTCGAATTGCGCTCGGCCGCCGCCTTCGCCGCGCTGCCGCAAGACAGTGCGGTCTGGGGCGATCTCGACCGGCTGGAGGGGGAACATCGCGTTCTGGCACACGAGATCGCGACGCGCTTCAATGAATTCTCGGAGTTGGACGAGCGCTTCCACCGGCTTATCCATCGCGCCTCGCACAACCGCTTCATCGTCGATTTCTACGACGTCATCGCCATGATCTTCCACTACCACTACCAATGGAACAAGGCGCAGGAGCGCGAGCGCAACGAAGTCGCGATCGGCGAGCATCTAACCTATATCGAGGCACTCAAGTCGCGCGACCTCGGCAAGGTCGATTCAGCCTGCCGCAAGCATCTGAAGTCGGCACGCCAGACATTGCTGACCTCGATCCCGGAAAGCCGACCATCCCAAAAGGCCTGATCCTGCCGCGTTGCCGCAGGATCGAATTGGCGATTTTCGACCTCTGCGTGCCGTGATAAGCATCTTTCAGGAATCGCTTGAAGATGCAGATGGTTTGAACAGGCAAGTCATTTGAACAAGAAGGGGAGACGGTGGAGCATACCGGTCGCGCTTGTCGCGGCCTACCTGCTGCTGCTCCAGTCGACCCTTGGTGCGTTTGCCTTCGCCGGGCCGAGTGCCGCGCAACTGGATGCCTTCGGCAACGTCATCTGTACCCATGACGGCGCCACTCAGCTCCCCGGCGGCGACCAGCATCCGTCCCATCTGCCGGCCTGCTGCACGCTCGGTTGCAGCATGTTTTCTCCAGCCTATGCGCCGCCGCCCGATGCCGGGCTCGCGCTTTCGTCCCTTTCCTTCGAGGCCGTCGCCTTTGTCTTCCCGGCGACCACGCATCTCGATTTCGCCCGCGAACGCTCCCCGTCGAACCCGCGCGCGCCGCCACTGGCGGCTTGAGCTTGCTTGCTTGCGGAACCTTTCGCGAGCGTACTCAATCCAAGATCAAAACCATTCGCGACCGGCGACGGCGCGATCATCACGTCATGGAGTAACCATGTCCCATTCTTTCCCTATCTCGACGGGCACAGTGTTCGGCCGCACCCTGTCTCGCTTCAAAGCTGATCTCGGCATTGCGGCGTTAGCCCTAGTGCTTGTGTTCCTTGGCGCCCAGGCCGTCCTGGCGCATGAATTCAAGGTCGGCGATCTCGAAATCGAACATCCCTGGTCGCGCGCCACGCCGGCCGGCGCCAAGGTGGCCGGCGGCTATTTCACCATCCTCAACAAGGGCAGCGCCGCGGACCGGCTGCTGTCGATTTCCTCCGACGTCTCCGAAAAGGCCGAACTGCATGAAATGGGGGTCAAGGACGGCGTCATGACCATGCGGCCGGTCACCGGTGGCCTGGAGATACCGGCCGGAGGCAAGGTGTCGCTGGCGCCCGGCGGCTATCACCTGATGTTCATCGGCCTGAAGCGGCAACCCAAGCAGGGCGAGAAATTCGCCGCCACGCTGACTTTCGAGAAGGCCGGTACGGTCAACGTCGAGTTCGCCGTCGAAGGCATGGGCGAAATGGGCGGCATGGACGACCACGCCAATTGATCGCGCCGATTCACAAATTTGAAATCAGAGGGACCATCATGAACAAGTATCTTTTGGCGGCCGGCGCGTTTCTCGTGCTGGGGACAAATGCCGCCTTCGCGCACATCACGCTCGAAACCCAGGAGGCGGCCGTTGGCTCGACCTACAAGGCAGTGCTGCGCGTGCCGCATGGTTGCGACGGCAAGACGACGACCGCCGTGCGTGTGCAGATCCCGGAAGGGGTGATCGCGGTGAAGCCGATGCCGAAGCCAGGCTGGACGCTGCAGACCAAGAAGGGCAAATACGAAAAGTCCTACCAGCTCTATGGCCAGGCGGTGGCCGACGGGGTGAAGGAAGTCGACTGGAGCGGCGGCAATCTGCCGGATGAATTCTACGACGAGTTCGTCTTCCGGGCGACGCTGAAGGCGGATCTGCCCGCTGGCCAGAAGCTCTACATCCCGGTGGTGCAGGAATGCGGCGATGCCGCCGTCCGCTGGATCGAGATTCCGGCGGCTGGACAGGATGAGGACGCGCTGGAGAACCCGGCGCCTGGCATCAAGCTCAAGCCGAAGAAGTGATTTTCTGGCGGCGCGCCCTGTCCGCAAGGTGCGCCGCCAATTCCATGGCCAAAGCATGAACGCGACATCCCCACTTCAAAGGCCCGCAACGACCGGCAAACGCTTCGGCTGGGCCGGTGGGCTTTTCGCGATGGTCATGGTGCTCATCGTCATGGCCTCGACAGGCCAGGCCCTTGCCCATGCGGCGCTGATCAAGACCGACCCGGTCGACGGCGCCGTGATGGCGCAGGCGCCGGCGCGGTTCTCGCTGACCTTCAGCGAGCCGGTCTCGCCGCTGGTGCTGACGCTGGGGACGCCCGACGGCACGCCGGTTGCGCTGACGTCCTTCCGCCTGAGCGACCAGACGGTCGAGATCGACAATCCGCGGCTACTCAAATCGGGCACGCATGTGCTGAGCTGGCGTGTCATTTCCGCCGACGGCCATCCGGTCGGCGGCTCGCTCTTGTTTTCCATCGGCGCACCAAGCGAGCCGCCGGCCGTCTCCGAAGCGATCGACTGGCCGCTGCGGTCGGCGATATGGATCGGCAAGGTTCTTCTCTATGCGGGCCTTTTCCTAGGCATTGGCGGCGCTTTCACCCTTGCTTGGCTGGCCGGGGATGGCCGTGCCGGTCGGCGCTTTGTTGCCGGGGCGATCCTGTGCGGGCTGGTCGCGGCGCCCTTGTCTCTGGGCTTTCAAGGTCTCGATGCGCTCGGGGCGCCGCTTTCCCATCTGGCGCAGCCGGTGATCTGGCGCACCGGGCTCGGCACCAGCTTCGGCTGGACGGTGCTGATCGCCCTGATCGCACTAGGGCTTGGCCTGCTGTCGCTCGCTGGACCGCGCGTGGCAGCCAGGCCATTTGCTCTTGCGGGCCTCGCCAGCGTCGGCGTCGCACTTGCCGCATCCGGCCATGCCAGTGCCGCCGAACCGCAATGGCTGACACGGCCCCTGGTCTTCGTGCACGGCGTAGGCATCGCCTTCTGGGCCGGCGCTTTGGTGCCGCTCGGCCTCGCGCTGAAGCGTCAAGAGCCCGGCGCCGTTAAGTTCCTGCGCCGCTTCTCATGGGCAATCCTGCCTGTGGTCGCTCTGCTTGCCGCTGCAGGCATGGTGTTGGCCGTGATCCAGGTGCAGACGCCCTCGGCGCTGATCGACACAGCCTATGGCCGTCTGCTGCTGCTGAAACTCGGGCTGCTGGTCTTCCTGTTCACCCTTGCCGCCCTCAATCGCTGGAAGCTCACTGCCTTGGCCGAAGCGGGAGCAACCGAGGTGCAACGCAGGCTCACCCGATCGGTTGGCGTCGAAGTGCTGATCGTGCTGGCGATCTTCGGAGTCGCCTCGGGCTGGCGCTTCACGCCGCCACCACGGGCGCTGTCGCTCGCAGCGGCCGAGCCGGTTTCGGTCCACATCCACGCACTGCAGGCGATAGCCGATCTCAGCATCACGCCTGGCCATGCCGGGCCGGTCGCCGCCTCGATGATCATCATGACCGGCGATTTCGGGCCGCTCGACGCCAAGGAAGTGACGCTGGTGCTGTCGAAGCCCGATTCCGGCATCGAGCCGCTGAAGCGTGCGGCAACCAAGCCCAGCGACGGCAGCTGGCATGTCGACAACCTCATCGTCCCGGTACCCGGCCGCTGGATGGTGCGCATAGACATCCTGGTCTCGGACTTCGAGATGGTGAAGATCGAGGCGCCGATCGACATCAGGCCGTAATGGCCCCGGCAACACAATTGGGCGAGGCGGTTGACGCAGGCCTGAAGGCCCGTCAATCATTCAAGCAACAATGAGCGCAAGCTCGAAAACACAGATCCGAAAGCAGGGAAGAAACGATGGAAAAAGCCGAAATCGGCCTGATCGGCCTTGGCACGATGGGCTCCAACCTGGCGCTGAACATCGCCGAGCACGGACACCGCATCGCCGTCTTCAACCGCACAAGGGCACGCACCGACGCCTTCGTCGAAAATGCCGGTGCCCTGAAAGATATGGTCGTACCCTGCTACAGTCTGGAGGAGCTCGCCGCCGCGATCCGGCCGCCGCGCCCGATCATCATCATGGTGCTGGCGGGCAAGCCGGTGGACGAGCAGATCGAAGCCTTGCGTGGCGTGCTGTCGGCCAACGACATCGTCATCGATGCCGGCAATGCCAATTTCCGCGACACGATGCGGCGCTTCTCCGAACTGTCCGGCTCGGGCCTCACCTTCATCGGCATGGGTGTCTCCGGCGGCGAGGAGGGCGCACGCCATGGACCGTCGATCATGGTCGGCGGCACGGAAGAGTCCTGGAAGCGTGTCGAGAAGGTAATGACCGCCATCTCCGCCAAGTTCAAGGACGAGCCGTGTGCGGCCTGGCTCGGCACCGATGGTGCCGGGCATTTCGTCAAGACCATCCACAACGGCATCGAATATGCCGACATGCAGATGATCGCCGAAATCTACGGCATCCTGCGTGACGGAATGGGCATGGGGCCGAAGGAGATCGGCACGGTGTTTTCCAACTGGAACAAGGGCCGGCTCAATTCCTACCTGATCGAGATCACGGCCAAGGTGCTGGCTGCCGACGATGCGAAGACCGGCAAGCCGGTGGTCGACATCATACTCGACCGCGCCGGCCAGAAGGGCACCGGCAAATGGTCCGTCATCGAGGCGCAGCAGCTCGGCATTCCGGCGACCGCGATCGAGGCGGCGGTGGCGGCGCGCGTCCTGTCGTCGATCAAGGACGAGCGGCAGGCGGCTGAAAAAGCCTATGGCAATATCGGGGTGACCAGGATTTCCGGCGACAAGGACGCGCTGCTGAAAGACCTCGAACTGGCGCTGTTCGCCGGCAAGATCGCCGCTTACGCGCAGGGCTTTGCGGTGATGAGCGGCGCTTCGAAGGAGTTTAACTGGAACCTGCCGATGCCGACCATCGCCAAGATCTGGCGCGCCGGCTGCATCATCCGCTCGCAGATGCTGGACACGATGGCCGAAGCTTTCGGCAGCGGCGGCGCTTCCACCAACCTGTTGATGGCGCCTGCCTTCATCACCATGATGCAGGAGGCGCATCCGTCGCTGCGGCGTATCGTGGCGAGGGCTTCCGAAGCCGGCGCGCCGGTGCCGGCACTGTCTTCGGCGCTTGCCTATTTCGACATGTATCGCCAGGGCCGTGGTACCTCGAACCTGATCCAGGCGCAGCGTGACTTCTTCGGTGCGCATGGCTTCGAACGCGTCGGCGAGCAGGGTGCCTTCCACGGGCCATGGGGCAGCGGAGCGGCCGGCTAATCGCCTGAGCGCCGATAGGCCACGACGCCCTTCGGCTCGCTCAGGCTCTGCAGCGAGCCAGGTGCGGTGCCGCCGATCCAGCCGAGCACCGAGCGCGCAAGCTCGGAGCCGGCCAGCCGGAAATCTTCATTGACGACCAGCAATTCATGCCGGAACAGATGCAGCAGTTCCGACGACTGCTTCGACACCACGTCGACGTCGCGGCCGAGCTTCAGGCCGGCATCCTCGATACCGGCGACGATGGCGAGGGTCGCGGCCGCGGCGCTGCTGATGATGCCGTCCGGCCTGACGTCGCGCCGCATCAGCTGTGCGGTCCTCATCCTGATCTGCTCGATCGAGTGGTCGATCGAAACGGTGTTGAACGGCACCTCGCTGGCGCCGACTTCGCTCAGCGCGTCGGCAAAGCCGTCGACCGTGTGACGGTAGTAGCTCAAGCCAACCGGCGGCGTCACCAAAGCGAGCCGGCGGCGGCCCATGCCGGCGAGATGGCGCACCGCCTCGGTCGCAAAGGCGTAGTTGTCGAAATCATGATAGGGATGCACGAGCCCCATGTCGGTGCGGCCGTGCGTCGCGAAGGGAATACCGCGCTCCAGCATGTAGCGGGCCCTCGGATCGTTCGGCTGCGTGCGTGAAATGATGACGCCGTCGGCGGAGCCTGTCTCCACGAGATAGCGCACGGGATCCAGCGGATCCTGCGAGCGCGAATAGGGTGTGACGATCAGGTGGTAGGGCGTGTCGGCGATCACTTCCGTCACGCCATAGATGATGTCCGAGACAAAGCTCATGAGTTCGTGCTCGGTGTTGAGCACGAGGCTGATGACATTGGTCTTGCCGGTCCGCAAACGGACGCCGGCGCGGTTCGGGCGATAGCCGATCTGCTTGGCCACGAGCTGGACACGACGCCTGGTCTCGGCGCCGATCTCCGGCGCGTCCTTCAAGGCGCGCGAGACGGTGGTGACGCCGAGCCCGGTCATGAAGGCAAGCGTCTTCAGCGTCGGCCGCTCCTGTGCCGTCGCCTCGTCATCCTTGTCCGTGCGCTGTCTGTCCATCCGTCCCGCCCATCAGGCGCATAGCAGCCGCCGGGCAGGCCGGCAATCGTTGCGGCGCTTCCATGGCGCGCCACCTGCAATGGGGTTAATATACTGAAACGTTACAGCTTGTCACGATCGGTGTAAAAACGGGTCCTGGCGGGCGCGGAAAGACGCCGTCAACCGTGTGGCGAAAAATCGTTGGGATTCAGAGGGAAGCGCGCTCCTGGCAAGTTTTTTTGCTCTTTTTCCTAGTGTGCGGTGCAATTTTGCATATTGCGACGCACAATAGCGCTGTGGCCAAAGGATTTTGTTCGCGGCTCGAAAAATATCAAACCGACTCTTGCCGGAAGGGGTTGCGCATGTTCTTCAATTGCCGTATCGAAAATCTGTAACGTTTCAGATTTCTGGGAGGAAGCCGAAATGCGATACAAATTCCTGACCGCTGTGTTTGCCGCGACGGTTGCGCTCAATTTCGCCGGGCCGGCGGCCGCGACTGATCTGGAAGTCACCCATTGGTGGACCTCCGGCGGCGAGGCGGCGGCGGTCGCCGAACTCGCCAAGGCATTCGACGCCACCGGTAACCACTGGGTCGACGGCGCCATCGCCGGATCCGGCGGCACGGCGCGGCCGATCATGATCAGCCGCATCACCGGCGGCGATCCGATGGGGGCCACCCAATTCAATCATGGCCGGCAAGCGGAAGAGTTGGTGCAGGCCGGCCTGATGCGCGACCTCACCGATGTCGCCACCAAGGGCAAATGGACGGAAGTGGTACGGCCCAAGAGCCTGCTCGACTCGTGCACGATCGGCGGCAAGATCTATTGCGTGCCGGTCAATATCCATTCCTGGCAGTGGCTGTGGCTGTCGAACGCGGCCTTCGAGAAGGCCGGCGTGCCGGTGCCGAAGAACTGGAACGAGTATGTGGCCGCCGCTCCGGCGCTGGAGAAGGCAGGCATCGTGCCACTCGCGGTCGGCGGGCAGGCCTGGCAGGCATCGGGCGCCTTCGACGTGCTGCTTGCCGCGGTCGGCGGTACCGACACCTTCCTCAAGGTCTACAAGGACAAGGACGCCAAGTTCGCCGCCGGTCCCGAAGTCGCCAAGGTCTTCAAGGCGGCCGACGATGCGCGCAAGATGGCCAAGAACACCAATGTGCAGGACTGGAACCAGGCCACCAACATGGTCATCACCGGAAAGGCCGGTGGCCAGATCATGGGCGACTGGGCGCAAGGTGAGTTCCAGGTCGCCGGCAAGACCGCCGGCAAGGACTATACCTGCCTTCCCGGCCTTGGCCTGAACGAGGTCATCGCCACCGGTGGCGACGCTTTCTACTTCCCGCTGCTGAAGGACGCCGACAAGGCCAAGGCGCAGGAAGTGCTGGCCGAAACCTTGCTCGATCCCAAGACCCAGGTTGCCTTCAATCTCAAGAAGGGCTCGCTGCCGGTGCGCGGCGACGTCGACCTCAACGCGGCCAATGACTGCATGAAGAAGGGCCTCGCCATCCTGGCCAAGGGCGCGGTCATCCCGTGGACGGACCAGTTGCTCTCGCAGGACAGCCAGAAGCAGAAGGAGGACCTGTTCTCGGAGTTCTTCGCCAAGCCCGACATGAGCCTCGAAGATGCGCAGAAGCGTTTCGCAGACATCATCGCTTCGGCTGACTGACGACTGACGAGCCGCCTCGCTCCCGGCCTCGCCAAGCAGGGCCGGGAGCCCAGGCGTGCTGACTTGCCGCCCTTATCCGATCCAGCACGGCTGTACCGATGAGCAAGAGCGAACGCCCGAGCCAACTCTTCCGCAATCTCAATGCGAAGGTCGCTTCGATCCCGATGATCCTCACCGCAATGGTGGTCTTTGTCGGCGGCACCGCGTGGACGGTGCTCTATTCCTTCACCAATTCGAAGCTGCTGCCGCGGCTGAATTTCGTCGGGCTCGAGCAGTATTACCGGCTGTGGGCGACGCCGCGCTGGCTGATCTCGATCGAGAACCTTTTGATCTACGGCGTGATCTCCCTGGTGTTCTCGCTGGTGATCGGCTTTCTGCTGGCGGCTCTGCTCGACCAGAAAATCCGTTTCGAGGATACGTTCCGCACCATCTTCCTCTACCCCTTCGCGCTGTCCTTCATCGTCACCGGCCTTGTCTGGCAATGGCTGCTCAATCCGGATTTCGGCGTCCAGGGCGTGGTACGAAGCCTCGGCTGGACCAGCTTCGACTTCAACCCGCTCTACAATTCCAGCATCGTCATCTATGGCATATCGATCGCGGCGCTTTGGCAAGGTACGGGGCTGATCATGTGCCTGATGCTGGCGGGCCTGCGCGGCATCGACGAGGATATCTGGAAGGCCGCACGGGTAGACGGGATACCCATGTGGAAGACCTATCTGTTCATCATCATCCCGATGATGCGGCCGGTGTTCATCACCACGCTGGTGATCATCGCGTCCGGCATCGTCAAGGTCTACGACCTCGTCGTCGCGCAGACCAGCGGCGGGCCGGGCATCGCCTCCGAAGTGCCGGCAAAATACGTCTACGACTACATGTTCTTCGCACAGAACCTCGGCCAGGGCTTTGCCGCCTCGACCATGATGCTGCTGTCGGTGATGATCGTTATCGTGCCGTGGGCCTATCTCGAATTCGGAGGCCGCAAGCGTGTCTGACCATGCCTTGTCCGCCACCTCGTCAAACCTGCGGGCTGGCGCCTCCGGCCCGAGTGGACCGAAGCCGCGGCACATGTTTTCGCGCCGCAACATTTTCCTGTACGGCACGCTTGTCGTGGTCGCGCTCTACTACCTCCTGCCGCTCTATGTGATGGTCGTGACCTCGCTCAAGGGCATGCCGGAGATCCGCCTCGGCAACATCTTCTCGCCACCGCTCGAGATCACTTTCGAGCCTTGGGTCAAGGCGTGGTCGCAGGCCTGCACCGGCCTCAATTGCGACGGGCTCTCGCGCGGTTTCTGGAATTCGGTGCGTATCACGGTTCCCTCGGTGATCCTTTCGATCGCCATAGCTTCGGTGAACGGCTACGCGCTGGCCAACTGGCGCTTCAAGGGCGCCGACACTTTCTTCATCATCCTGATCGTCGGCGCCTTCATTCCCTACCAGGTGATGATCTATCCGATCGTCATCATCCTGCGCGAGATCGGCCTCTATGGCAGCCTTACCGGCCTGGTCATCGTGCACTCCATTTTCGGCATGCCGATCCTGACGCTTCTGTTCCGCAATTATTTCACCTCCATGCCGGAGGAATTGTTCCGGGCGGCGCGCGTCGACGGCGCCGGCTTCTGGGGCATCTATTTGCGCATCATGCTGCCGATGTCGCTGCCGATCTTCGTCGTCGCCATCATCCTGCAGGTGACGGGCATCTGGAACGACTTCCTGTTTGGCGTCGTCTACACCCGCCCCGACACCTATCCGATGACGGTGCAGCTCAACAACATCGTCAACTCGGTGCAGGGCGTGAAGGAATACAACGTCAATATGGCCGCCACCATCCTGACCGGGCTGGTGCCGCTGATCGTCTACTTCATTTCCGGCAAATTGTTCGTGCGCGGCATTGCCGCCGGCGCGGTGAAAGGATGATGGCGATGGCGGCGAACGGCACCAGCGTTTCGATCCAGGACCTGTCGCTGAACTTCGGCGCGGTCTCGGTGCTGCAGACGCTCAACCTCGATGTCGCCGAAGGTGAATTCATCGTGCTGCTCGGGCCCTCAGGCTGCGGCAAGTCGACCTTGCTCAACTGCATCGCCGGCCTGCTCGACATTTCCGAAGGCCGCATCTTCATCAAGGGCAAGAACGTCACTTGGGAAGAGCCCAAGGACCGCGGCATCGGCATGGTCTTCCAGTCCTATGCGCTCTATCCGCAGATGACGGTGGAAAAAAACCTGTCCTTCGGCCTGCGTGTCGCCGGCATCGCCAAGGATGAGATCGCCAGGCGCATCGCGCGTGCCGCAGAGATCCTGCAGATCGAACCGCTTTTGCAGCGCAAGCCGGCGGCACTCTCCGGTGGCCAGCGCCAGCGCGTGGCGATCGGGCGGGCGCTGGTGCGCGATGTCGACGTCTTCCTGTTCGACGAACCGCTGTCCAATCTCGATGCCAAGCTGCGCTCGGAGCTGCGCGTCGAGATCAAGCTTCTGCACCGCAAGCTGCAGAACACGATGATCTATGTCACCCATGACCAGATCGAAGCGATGACGCTGGCCGATCGCATCGCGGTGATGAAGGGCGGCGTCATCCAGCAGCTCGACGCGCCGCAGACCATCTACAACCGTCCGGTCAACCGGTTCGTTGCAGGGTTCCTCGGTTCGCCGGCGATGAATTTCGTCGAGGGGCAACTGGAGACCGGCACGACGGCAACGTTCAAGACCGGGGATTTGACCATACCGCTCGATCGCTACGGCTTCGACGGCGCCGGCAACAAGAGCGGGCCTTGCGTGTTCGGGATCCGCCCCGAGCACGTTGCCTTTGGCGAGGTCGCGAATTCCATGCCCTTTGCCACCGATGCCGCGGTGGAAATCGTCGAGCCCATGGGCTCCGATACGCTGGTGTGGACGAAGCTCGGCGGCCGCAATTTTTCCTTCCGTGTCGAGGCGGAAAAGACGCTGCGCAATGGCGATCCGATCCGGATCGGCTTTGATCCCGCCCGCGCCTCGCTGTTCGATACCCCATCCGGCAACCGCATGTAGCTTCAAGAAACCATCCTCCCCAAGACAATCCCCAAGCAGAACGGACAGAGACGATGAACTGGTCATTTCAACTTTACAGCGCCCGCAATTTCTTGCCCTGGACCGATGTGCTCGAGATGCTCGGCAAGCTCGGCTACGCCGAGGTCGAAGGATTCGGCGGCGTCTATGACGATCCCAAGGCCTTCCGCGCCGAACTCGACAAGAACGGCCTTTCGATGCCGACCGGGCATTTTTCCATCGGCGCGCTGGAGAAGGATTTCGACGGCGTGCGCAGGATCGCCGAAGCGCTCGGCGTCAAGCTTTTGATCTGTCCCTACCTGATGGCCGAGGACAGGCCGTCCGACGCCGCCGGTTGGCGCGGCTTCGGCGAGCGTCTGGCCAAGGTTGGCGAGACCGCCGGGAAGGCCGGCTATGGCTTCGCCTGGCACAACCATGATTTCGAGTTCAAGGCGCTCGCCGACGGCTCGGTGCCGCAGGATCATATCTTGTCGTCGGCCCCCAATATTGGCTGGGAAATGGACGTTGCCTGGGTGGTGCGCGGCGGCGCCGACCCGCTGCCCTGGATCGAAAAGCACGGCCAGCGCATCGTCGCCGTCCATGTCAAGGACATGGCCAGGCGAGGCGAGGGGCTGGATGAGGATGGCTGGTCTGATGTCGGTCACGGCACGATCGACTGGGCTGAGCTGATCAAGGTGCTGCGGACCAAGAGCGCGGCGAAATACTTTGTCATGGAACAGGACAATCCCAACGATATCGAGCGCTTTGCCCGCCGTTCGATCGCAACCGTCAAGAGCTACTAGGAACAGTCACCATGGCAAAGAAGCTGAGTAATGGGAAACTGGGTATTGGCGTCATCGGCTGCGGCAACATCTCGAAGGCGTATTTCTCACTGGCGCCGCTGTTTCGCGGCATCGAGATGCGCGCCTGCGCCGACATCAACATGGATGCGGCCAGGGCACGGGCGAAGGAATTCAAGCTCCGCGCCGAGACCGTCGAGGATCTGCTCAAGGCCGACGACATCGACATCATCGTCAACTTGACCATTCCGGCCGTGCATTACGAGGTCTCGAAGCAGGTGCTCGATGCCGGCAAGCATGTCTATTCGGAAAAGCCGTTCGTGCTGTCGCTCAAGGAGGGCCAGGACCTCAAGGCGCGGGCCGAGAAGAAGGGGCTGCGCATCGGCTCGGCGCCCGACACGTTCCTGGGCGGCGCGCATCAACTGGTGCGTGAGCTGATCGACGAGGGGAAGCTTGGCAGGATCACCAGCGGCACGTGCCACGTCATGGGCCACGGCATGGAACAGTGGCACCCCAATCCGGATTTCTTCTTCCAGCCCGGCGCTGGACCGGTGCTCGACATCGGACCGTACTACATCACCAATCTGATCCAACTGATCGGGCCTGTGAAGCAGGTGGCGGCCTTCGCGACGACCCCGGCCAAGGAGCGGACCATCAGTTCCAAGCCGCGCGCGGGTGAAAAAATCCCGGTCAACACGCCAACCACCATTCACGGCCTGCTGGAATTCGAGAATGGCGCCGTGGTGACGCTGAACACAAGTTGGGACGTCTGGGCCCACGGCCACGCGCCGATGGAGCTTTATGGCGAGGCCGGAACGGTGTTCGTGCCGGATCCGAACTTTTTCGGCGGCGACGTGCGCTTCACCGAAGAAGGCAAGCCGGTCAAGAAGCTGCCGAAATGGAAGCATCCGCTTGGTATCCCCAATGAGATGCACGGCCAGGGCATGATGGCCAACTACCGCACGGCAGGCCTCGCCGACATGGCATTGGCAATCGCCGAAGGGCGGCCACACCGCTGTTCGATGGAACTCGCGCTGCATGCCGTCGATGTCATGACCGGCCTCCTGCGCTCCGGCGAAACCGGCAAGTTCGTCGCCATGCAGACCACTTGCGAGCGCCCGGCCGCGCTTGGCGTCAAGCAAGCCAAGGATCTCCTGGCCAAGAAGAAATAGGGCGCGGAGATTATCGATAATTTTGCTTTACCCCTCTCCCCGTTCCTCCGGGGAGGGGTTAAAGGATGGATATGGGCATGCTCATCGCCTCTGCGATGACGGTGCCTTGTCCGTTCAAATTCGAGGATTTTCCCATGCCCTATATCGCCGCTGAAAACCGCTACGAGAAAATGATCTACAACCGTTGCGGTCGGTCCGGCCTCAAGCTGCCGGCGATCTCGCTCGGGCTGTGGCACAATTTCGGCGACGACACGCCGCATCGGACCAAGCAGGCGATCGCCCGCAAGGCCTTCGACCTCGGCATCACCCATTTCGACCTTGCCAACAATTACGGACCGCCGCCCGGCTCGGCCGAGACCGCCTTCGGCGAGATTCTGCGCACCGATTTTTCCGCCTATCGCGACGAGCTGATCATCTCGACCAAGGCCGGCTACGAGATGTGGGCAGGCCCCTACGGCGAATGGGGCGGGCGCAAATACATGCTGGCCAGCCTCGACCAGAGCCTGAAGCGGATGAGGCTCGACTATGTCGACATCTTCTATTCGCACCGCTTCGATCCCGACACGCCGCTCGAAGAAACCATGGGCGCGCTCGACCATGCGGTGCGTTCAGGCAAGGCGCTCTATGCCGGCATCTCTTCCTACAATTCGCAGCGCACCCGCGAGGCCGCCGACATATTGAAGCAGCTCGGCACGCCATGCGTCATCCACCAGCCGAGCTATTCGATGTTGAACCGCTGGGTCGAGGAGGACGGCCTGCTCGACACGCTCGAGGGCCTTGGCGTCGGCTCGATCGTGTTCTCGCCGTTGGCGCAAGGCATGCTGACCGACAAATATCTCGGCGGCATTCCCGACGGCAGCCGGGCATCCCAGGGCAAGTCGCTGAAGACAGCTTTCATCAACGACCGCACCATCGCCAACATCAAGGCGCTCAACGCAATCGCCGGCAAGCGCGGCCAGACGCTGGCACAGATGGCTTTGGCATGGGTGCTGCGCAAAGGCCGGGTTACGTCGGCGCTGATCGGCGCCAGCCGGCCCGAGCAGGTGGAAGATTGCGTCGGGGCGCTCAAGGTGCTCGATTTCAGCGACGCCGAATTGGCCGAGATCGATACTTACGCGCGCGAGTCCGACATCAATCTGTGGGCTGCCTCAGCCGAGCGCAAAGGCCCGCCAAGGAAATAGGCGAAGCCAGCTGACAAGGGCGGTGGATGATTCCGCCGGCCTTGTTAACGTGCCGGCACGTCATCGATCGGCCCGGGACAACAACACAAGAGTAGCAAAGACCGCGGTTCGTCGCTATCTGAATGGGATCAGGCCGTTTGCACGCGCAAACAGTCTTCAGGTGGCGCGGGACGGGTTGGAACAGAACCATGGCGGCAAGGGATGTGCTGACGAAAAACCAGTTGTGCGTGCTCGAGAAACTCGAGACCGCCAGCGGGCCGCTCAGCGCCTACACCTTGCTCGACCAACTGCGCGAGCGCGGTTTTCGCGCGCCATTGCAGGTCTATCGAGCGCTCGACACGCTGGTGAAGTCAGGCTTCGTGCACCGGCTGGAAAGCATCAACTCCTTCGTCGCCTGCGCCGAGCCGCACGACCACAGCCATTCGATGACCGCTTTCGCCATCTGCGACAGCTGTGGGCAAGTGACCGAAATGTCCGATCACGACGTCGACCACCGGCTGAACGAATGGGTCAGTTCGACCGGCTTCGCTGCCAAGAAGGCGGTGATAGAATTTCGTGGGACCTGCGCGAAGTGCCGGGCTGAGGCTGCCTAAGGTCTTCTCGTCGGCGGAGCCTCAATGCGCCTCATCCCAATTATTCGCCGCCCGCGCGTCGACATGCAGCGGCACCGACATCGACACCGCCGGCATCGCCGCGTTTTCCATGACCTGACGCACGACCGGGATCGTCGCCTCGACTTCCGCCTCGACCGTCTCGAAGATCAGTTCGTCATGCACCTGCAACAGCATGCGGGCGGACAGCCTGGCCTTGTCCAAGGCTTCCTCCATGCGGATCATGGCGCGGCGGATGATGTCGGCGGCGGTGCCTTGCAGGCGGGCGTTGATCGAGGCGCGCTCGTTGAAGGCCCGTAGCGACGGGTTCGACGATCTGATGTCGGGATAGTGGATGCGGCGGCCGAAGATCGTTTCGACAAAGCCGTGCTCGCGGGCATAGGCCTTGGTCTCCTCGATATAGTCGCGGATGCCGGGGAAGCGCTCGAAATATTTCTTGATGTAGGCGCTCGCTTCCTCGCGCGGGATCGACAGCTGGTTGGCGAGGCCGAAAGCCGAGATGCCGTAGATGATGCCGAAATTGATCGCCTTGGCGCGGCGGCGCACTTCCGACGGCATGCCCTCCACCGGCACGTTGAACATTTCAGACGCTGTGATGGCGTGGATGTCGGCGCCATCAGCAAAGGCCTGCCGCAGCTGCGGGATTTCGGCGACATGGGCGAGCACGCGCAGTTCGATCTGGCTGTAGTCGGCTGAGACCAGCCGGTGGCTCTTGTCGGTGATGAAGGCGGTCCTGATCTTGCGGCCTTCAGCCGTGCGCACCGGAATGTTCTGCAAATTCGGATCGGAAGACGAGAGACGGCCGGTCGTCGTCGCGGCCAGCGCGTAGGAGGTGTGGACGCGTTTGGTTTCGGGATTGACGAAGCCGGGCAGCGCATCGGTGTAGGTCGATTTCAGCTTGGTCAGCTGGCGCCAGTCGACGATCTTGCGCGGCAGTTCGTGGCCCTCGGCGGCAAGGTCTTCGAGCAGTTGCGCCGAGGTCGACCACTGGCCGGTCTTGGTCTTGGAGCCGCCGGGCAGGCCCATGCGGCCGAACAGGATATCGCCGAGCTGCTTGGGCGAGCCGATGTTGATGCGCTCGCCGATGAGCTGGTAGATTTCCTCTTCGAGCCGTGCTGCACCTTGCGCCAGTTCCCCCGACAGCCTGGACAGGATCTGCCGGTCGACCGAAATGCCACGCTGTTCCATGCGGGCCAGCACCGGCACCAGCGGCCGCTCCAGACGCTCATAGACCGAGACCAGGCCCTTGGCGGCAAGGCGGGGCTTCAGCACCAGCCACAGCCGCAACGTCACGTCGGCATCCTCAGCGGCGTGAGCGGTCGCCTTGTCGATGTCGACCTGGTCGAAACCGACGGAGCTCTTGCCGGAACCGGTCACGTTCTTGAGCTGAAGGGGTGTATGGCCAAGCCATTTGTCGGCAAGGGCATTCATGCCGTGGCCATGGGGAGTGCCGGCGTCGAGTACATAGGAGATCAGCATGGTGTCGTCGAACGGCGCGACATCGATGCCGTAGCGGCTCATGATGACCAGATCATATTTCAGGTTCTGCGCGATCTTCAGCACCGACCTGTCCTCAAGCAGCGGTTTGAGCACCGCCAGTGCCTCGCGAAGCGGAATCTGGTTTTCGAGCATGCCGCCGCCAAGCAGGTCGCCGTTGCCGCTCTTGTGGGCAAAAGGAATGTAGCCGGCGCGGCCGGGCGCCGTGGCCATGGCAAGGCCGATCAGTTCGGCCTGCATGGGATCGGTCGAGGTAGCCCTGACGTCGAAGGCGACGATACCGGCCTCCCGCGCCTCGGCGACCCAGGCTTTCAGCGTCGCGATATCGCGGATGCACTGGTAGGCCGACGTATCTATCTTGCGTGTCGCCGCGCTCTCCAGCCGCAATGCGGCCAGGAGCGAAGGGGTGTCACCCTGTTTTGGCTTCTCTGTCGTCTCGGTTTCAGCAGCCTGGCCAAGCTCGGTGCCTGCTCCGTTTCGGGCAACGGGCGGTGTTCCGGCGCCGACGTCGGGGCCATGGGCGTTGTCGGCGCGTTCGACCGTTACGGCGACGGCCTGAACGTCGCCGGCCTCCGTGCCGGTCGCTTCCGCCACGCGGCGGGTCAGCGAGGTGAATTCCATGGTCTTGAGGAAGCCGATCAGCTTCGGCCCGTCGGGGGCATGCAGCACGAAATCGTCCAGCCCGTCGGCCACCGGCACGTCGTTCTTCAGCGTCACCAACTGGCGCGAGATGCGCGCCTTGTCGGCGTTGGCGATGATCGATTCCCGCCTTTTCTCCTGCTTGATCTCGCCGGCGCGTGCGAGCAATCCGTCGAGATCGCCGAACTGCTCGAGCAGTTGTGCCGCGGTCTTTGGTCCGATGCCGGGCACTCCAGGCACATTGTCGACGGAGTCGCCGGTCAGCGCCTGCATGTCGATCATCTTTTCCGGCGGCACGCCCCATTTCTCGATGACTTCGGGGATGCCGATCTGGCGGTCCTTCATCGGGTCGTACATGCCGACCGTGTCGCCGACCAGCTGCATCAGGTCCTTGTCGGAGGAGATGATGGTGGTGTCGCCGCCGGCCTCGCAGGCCAGCCGGCAATAGGTGGCGATGAGATCATCGGCCTCGAAACCTTCCATCTCGACGCAAGGCAGGTTGAACGCCCTGGTCGCCTGGCGGATCAGGCCGAACTGCGGGATCAGATCCTCGGGCGGTGCCAAACGGTTTGCCTTGTATTCGGGATAGAGGTCGTTGCGGAAGGTTTTCGAGGAATAGTCGAAAATCACGGCGAAATGCGTCGGCACAATGCCCACATCGGTGTTGCGAGCATCCTGCATCAGCTTCCATAGCATGTTGCAGAAACCGGAAACGGCGCCGACCGGCAGGCCGTCGGACTTGCGGGTCAGCGGCGGCAGTGCGTGGTAGGCCCGGAAGATGTAGCCGGAGCCGTCGATGAGGAAAAGATGATCGCCTTTTTTCATGCCGGCAGGGATAGCGCGGCGCGGTGGGTTGGTCCATGCCAAAGACATCGCCAGGTATCGGTTCCGTCAACACCCTGACAGATCGGGCCCCTGACAGATCGGAACCCTGACGGATCGGGGTTATACAAGTCTGCTCACGGGCACGTTACAAAAGTGTAACGTTGGCGCCCTTGAATCGCCACGTTCACAGACCCAAATACACGTCATCGGCAGTTTTCGCCGAAGTCCGGAGTAAGGCCCGTCCCCCGCCTATACCGGACAACTGCGGCAGCCTATCCCCCCTCTCCGGGCTGCCGCATCGTTTCGAGTAAAAGGCCGCCGTGGTTCCCCCTCCACCACGGCGGCATTTTTTTGCCCGCGGCGGCCGCCCGGCGCCTTGGTCCAATGTCCCGGGCTTTTCGTTTCGCCGCTCTGCCTTTACGGTTCCGGCACTGAATCGAAAGGCTATGCAAATGTCCGCAGTTTCCCCTGTCCTCGACCGTCTCGACAAGAACCTCGGTCAGAGCCTGGAACGGCTCTTCGGCCTGCTCGGGATCAAGTCGATCTCCACCGATCCGGCCTATGCCGCCGACTGCCGCAAGGCGGCGGAATGGCTGGTGGCGGAACTCAAGCTCATCGGCTTCGACGCCAGCGTGCGCGACACGCCCGGGCACCCGATGGTGGTTGCGCATCATGACGGGCCGGCGGGTGCGCAGCATGTGCTGTTCTACGGGCACTATGATGTGCAGCCTGTCGACCCGATCGAACTGTGGGAAAACGACCCCTTCGCCCCCGCGATCAAGGAGGTCGGACCTGGTCACAAGATCATCACTGGGCGCGGCTCGGCCGATGACAAAGGCCAGCTGATGACCTTCGTCGAAGCCTGTCGCGCCTGGAAGCAGGTGCACGGCGGTCTGCCGTGCCGCGTCACCATCCTGTTCGAAGGCGAGGAGGAATCCGGTTCGCTCTCGCTGAAGCCGTTCCTCGAGGCCAATGCCGAGGAACTCAAGGCCGACTTCGCGCTGGTGTGCGATACCAGCATGTGGGACCGCGACACGCCGTCGATCTGCGTCGGGCTGCGCGGTCTGGTCGGCGAGGAGATCACGGTGAAGGCCGCCGACCGCGACCTGCATTCGGGCCTTTACGGCGGGGCTGCCGCCAACCCGATCCGCATCCTGGCCAAGGTGCTGGCCGACATCCACGACAAGGACGGGCATATCACCATCCCGGGCTTCTATGACGGTGTCGAGGAAACGCCCTCGCAGGTGCTGAAATCATGGGAGACGCTGGGCGAGACGGCCGAGACATTCCTCGGACCTGTCGGCCTGTCGATCCCGTCAGGCGAAAAAAGCCGCTCGGTGCTGGAGCTGACCTGGGCCCGGCCCACGGCCGAGTTCAACGGCATCATCGGCGGTTACACCGGCAAGGGCTTCAAGACGGTGATTGCCGCGGAAGCATCGGCCAAG
Source organism: Mesorhizobium sp. SARCC-RB16n (assembly GCF_008520305.1). Lineage (GTDB taxonomy): Bacteria > Pseudomonadota > Alphaproteobacteria > Rhizobiales > Rhizobiaceae > Mesorhizobium. The sequence continues at coordinate 39,239 of NZ_ML703296.1, forward strand.
GTCTCGTTCCGCCTTGTCCATAAGCAAGACCCGGCCAAGATCCGGGCTGCGTTTCAGAAATTCGTCAAGGAGCGTATTCCGGCTGACTGTTCGGTCGAATTCCACGCGCATGGCGGTTCCCCGGCAATCCAGCTTTCCTATGACTCGCCCTTCCTCGCCAAAGCCAAGACCGCGCTTTCCGACGAATGGCCAAAGCCCGCGGTGACGACCGGCAGCGGCGGCTCCATTCCGGTGGTGGGCGACTTCCAGACCTACCTCGGCATGGAATCGCTGCTGGTCGGCTTCGGCCTCGACGACGACCGCATCCACTCGCCCAACGAGAAATATGAACTCAGTTCCTTCCACAAGGGCCAGCGCTCCTGGGCGCGCATTCTGGATGCGCTGACACGGTAAGACGAACAACCCTGGAGGGCGGAAAATCAACTTTCTGTTGATTTTTCCGCCGATCACGGCGAGGACGGGTCGACAGCGCAATGTGTCGGAGCGCGTGTGCGCTTCTTCGATGGATGCGCGACGCCGAAGGCAGCGACCCGGAGAAGACGATGAGCGATATCCGCTTCCATAAAAACGATCTGCCTGACCTGTCCCGCTACAATGTCGCGGCGGTGGCCATCGATACGGAAACGCTCGGCCTCAACCCGCACCGCGACCGGCTCTGCGTGGTACAGATTTCGCCTGGCGACGGCAGCGCCGATGTCATCCAGATCACGCCGGGCCAGAAAAAGGCACCGAACCTCGTCAGCCTGCTGAGGAACCGCACCATCACCAAGCTGTTCCACTACGGTCGCTTCGACCTCGCCGTGCTCTACAATGCGTTTGGCGTGATGCCCGAGCCGGTATTCTGCACCAAGATCGCCTCGCGGCTGACGCGCACCTACACCGACCGGCACGGGCTGAAGGACATCTGCTTCGAGCTTCTCGGTGTCGGCCTGTCCAAGGCGCAGCAATCGTCGGATTGGGCGGCCGAAACACTGTCGCCCGAGCAACTCGAATACGCGGCCTCGGACGTGCTCTATCTGCATCGGTTGCGCGACGTGCTGGCCGGGCGGCTGGCGCGAGACGGGCGGACGAAGGAGGCGGACGCCTGCTTCCGCTTCCTGCCGACACGGTCCAAGCTTGACCTGATGGGCTGGGCCGAAGAGGATATCTTCGCCCATAGCTGAAAAAAGGGATGAGATGGCGGACAGAAAGCCGATATCGACCGCGCCGACCGACGGCTCCAAGGTCACCGTCACCTGGAAGGACAGCGACGGCGTCCTCAACGAATCCATAGCGCAGTACCGCGACGGCGGCTGGTGGGTCTACACCGACAGCCATACGCAAAAGAAGGTCGAGCCGACCAGCTGGCGGCCCACTGCCGGCGACGACGACCAGTGAGCGCGCCGCTGGCGAGGCCGGGGGCTTTCGCATAGGCTGAAGTCGTTGATATCGAGGCCGATTCGGAGCCTTCCGCTCCGCACGCCCTCTTGCTCGGGGGAAACCGCTATGGGTGCCGAAAGCCTTCTCGTCTTCATCATCATTGGTGCCATCGCCGGCTGGCTCGCCGGTCTTATCGTTTCGGGTTTCGGCTTCGGCCTGATCGGCAACATCATCGTCGGCATCGTCGGCGCGTTCATCGCCGGCTGGCTGTTCCCGCGGATCGGCTTCTCGATCGGCGGCGGCATCATCGCCTCCATCATCCACGCCACGATCGGCGCCATCATCCTTTTGGTTCTGGTCAAGGTCCTGAAACGAGCCTGAGGCTCGGCACGGCAAAGGGCGCGCCATGAAGCAGAACACACTCTATCTCATCATTGGCGCGCTCGTCGTCGTGGTCATCGCGCTGGGCGTCTTCGTCTACCGCGAGCAGACCAGGCCGAAAGGCGTCGAACTCAAGATCGACGACAAGGGCATTTCGATCCAGCAGAACTGAGCCTGCGCTCGACTGGAATGCCGTTTTGATTCTCCGGATGGCGGGCAGCTTTGGTCGACAAGCGCGACGGGGTCGGCGGCCCGAAATCCAGGGGCTGCGCGGGGGCGTCAATGGTCCGGGTCTGCAAGACGGATCTTCCAATGCTCGATCTCGGTGGGAGTTGCACGACGATAGCTCCGGTCGCATTCAGGGCCAGCCAAGCAGTTCGGGCAGCGCTTTCGGCTATGGGACGCACCGAGGATCTGCGCTTTTCGCCCGACAACCGGCTGCTGGCGATCGCGGCCTTCGCGCGCAAACGCTGTCTGCTCCTGCGTATCGATGTCGAGATGTGGCCTGATGGCCCAGAGATTACCATCCATGATTTCATGGAACTGAGGTCGGACGACATCGGCGAGGTCCACGGCCTCGATTTCATCGATGACAAGACCCTGGTGGTTGCCAACCGCGACGGGCAGCTTGCGATATTTGCCCTGCCCGTGGAAAGCATGGCGGGCCAGCATCGGGAAATCACCGCGCTTCGGCGGATCGACGGCAAGCCTTTCTGCAAACTCAGGACACCGGGCTCGGTCGTCGTCCGGCGCGAGTCCGGCGGCCGTATCAGCCTGCTGGCCTGCAACAATTATACGCATCTGGTCACCCGGCACGTGGCCATACGCTGGCTGGGCTATCGGACGGTCAAGAACCAGCCATTGCTCAGGAACGGCCTCGATGTACCCGACGGGATCGCAGTCAGCCATGACGGCCAATGGATTGCCGTCAGCAGCCATGGCACCAGGGACGTGAAACTTTACCGGACGTCCTCGTCGCTTGGGCCAAAGAGCGAGCCCGTCGGCATCCTGCAAGACGCCGGCTTTCCACATGGCCTGCGCTTCACCAGGGATGATCGGCATATCCTCGTGGCCGATGCCGGCAGCCCGGCGGTGCATATCTATGAACGCGGCGACGGCTGGGCCGGGCGTCGCCGCCCGACGCATTCAGTCGGCGTGCTCGACGAGGAGACCTTTCTGCGGGGCAGGGCCAGTGTCGAGGAAGGTGGCCCGAAGGGTCTCGACATCGACCGTTCGAACAGTGTCGTCGCGGTCACCTGCGAGGAGCAGTCGCTGGCCTTCTATCCGATGGCGTCGATTGTCGGAAAGACAAGGTGGGGGCTCGAACCTAGTATGGCGCGCCTTTAAGCGCCTGATCTATCGGAACAAAGCACCAGAAAGTGGCCATGCCTACTTGCGCAGCCTGGCAGCAAAGGCCTTCATGCCCTTCCTGATTGCTCTGTGCGCCTCATCGGCATCCTGCCAGCCTTTGAACTTGATGGTTTTGCCGGTCCCAAGCACCGACGACAGAAAGAACTGTTCGATCTCGCGCCTGAGATGCTCCGGCACATGGTCCGCAGCCACCGGCTCGTCCGCAGCGTCTTCGCGGTGAGGACAGAAGACGTAACGGTCGTTGCGCAGGGCCTCGCCGCCCTGATCCTTCTGCTTGACCCGCAGCGCACCCAAAAGGTTGCATTTGATGACGGTGCCGGCACCCGTGGCTGCCTGATGGATGACTAGTCCATCCAGTGGATCGCCATCGTCCCCCAATGTGGAGGGAATAAAACCCCAATCGTAGGGGTAGGTCATTCCGACCGGTAAAGGGCGGACATAGCCGAATACCTGGGTAGCCGGCTCATACGCTACCTTGGCCGCGGCACCGCGCGGAGTTTCGACGACGACCCTGACAAGGCCCTTCGTCGTCGTCGGCAGCTTGAGGTAGTCGGGCATGAGGCGCCTCTGTCGCGTTCCGGATGGTCCGGGATTGGAACTCCAAGGCGCAATGAATGTTCCGAAGAGCAGGCCTAGGAGATTCCAGGAGATGACAAAGGCTTCTTTGCACTTGCTCAAGGGCGTGGGTTATTTGATTTCAACCCTGAGCGTTGTGCTGCTGGCCATCGTCAGTTGGTCAAGCGCTTCCAAAAGCCCGCTGCTGACCACCTGTCTGCTTGTCGGCGCGGCGGCTTCGATCACCGGCATGTTCTGCCGATGGCTGACCTATGAGATCGAAAAACGCAGGGAAGGCAATAAGGGCGCTCGTCGGGATCAACAGGTGACGGGAGAAGAGGATTAACAAATTCCTAACGGATTTCAACGGTTTGGCCGGAGGCCTGCTTAACCCGCCCTTAAATCGCCGCATCTACTCTTCAACCCGAGCGCCATTGGCACCGGGGACATCAAGCGCAGCGCATGGCGAACCGCAGAGACAGTCGCATCGAGCCCAGCTTCGAGGGGCCGCCACGGGCGAGATCCCAGACGGGTCTTTCGGCTAGCGAGGAGGACCGCGTCGTGCCGAGCAACCGCAAAGCCTCCGCCAAACGCAAATCATCGAAGGGGAAATCGTCGCGGTCCAGACGCGGTGGAAGCGGGCGTGGCCTGTTCGGCGTGCTCGGCCGGTTGGTCTACTGGTGTTTCGTGCTCGCCATATGGGGCGGCATCGCGGTGGCCGGCGTCGTCATCTACTATGGCGCCAAGATGCCCGCGGCCACGACCTGGTCGATCCCCGACCGCGCGCCCAATATCAAGATTGTCTCGGCCGATGGGCAGTTGTTGGGTAATCGCGGCATGAGCGGCGGCGAAGCCGTCGGCCTGCACGAAATGTCGCCCTATATTCCCGAGGCGGTGATCGCCATCGAGGACCGCCGTTTCTATTCGCATTTCGGTGTCGATCCGATCGGCCTGTCGCGCGCCATGGTGACCAACCTCATCGGCGGGCACTTCTCGCAAGGTGGTTCGACGCTGACGCAGCAATTGGCCAAGAACCTGTTCCTGAAGCCCGACCGCACGCTGGAACGCAAGGTGCAGGAGGTGCTGCTGGCGCTATGGCTGGAGCACAAACACACCAAGGACCAGATCCTCGAAATGTACCTCAACCGGGTTTATTTCGGCTCCGGCGCCTATGGCGTCGAGGCGGCCTCGCGTCGTTATTTCGGCAAGAGCGCGCGCGACGTGACCTTGTCGGAAGCCGCACTCCTGGCTGGCCTGCTGAAGGCGCCCTCGCGGCTGTCGCCGGCGCGCGATCCCAAGGCCGCCGAGGAGCGCTCGCAGCTGGTGCTCGCCGCCATGCGCGAGGAGGGCAAGATCAGCGAGAAGGAGCTGAAGACGGCGCTCAGCGCGCCGGCGACGCGCTCGCCTTCTTACTGGACCGGCTCGGAAAACTATGTCGCCGACACCATCATGGAAGAACTGCCCGACCTGATCGGCGACGTGCGCGGCGATATCGTCATCGACTCCACCGTCGACCTGAACCTGCAGAAACTCGCCGAACAGTCGATCCGCAAGCTGATCGACGACAGCGGCAAGAAGCTCAACGTCACCCAGGGCGCGCTGGTATCGATCGACGATTCCGGCGCGGTGCGCGCCATGGTCGGCGGCTACGACTATTCGACCAGCCAGTTCGACCGCGCCTCCGAGGCGCGCCGGCAGCCTGGCTCGGCGTTCAAGCCGTTCGTCTACATGGCGGCGCTCGAGGCCGGTCGCACGCCCGACAGCATCCGCAACGACGCGCCGATCAAGATCGGCAACTGGACGCCCGATAATTACGGCGGCAAGTACTTCGGCAAGGTCACCCTGGCGACGGCTCTGGCCAAGTCGCTGAACTCGGTTGCCGCGCAGTTGACCATGGAAGTCGGGCCGAACGCGGTGGTGGAAGCCGCGCACCGCATGGGCATCCAGTCCGATTTGCAGGCGAATACCTCGATCGCGCTAGGCACGTCGGAAGTGACGCCGCTGGAACTGACCTCGGCCTATGTGCCCTTCGCCAATGGCGGCTACAAGCCCGACATCCATTTCATCCGCCGCATCACGACCGCCGAGGGCAAGGTGCTTTACGACGCTGCCGGCGGCGCCGCACCACGTGTCGTAAAACCCGAGATCGTCGGCATGATGAACTCGATGATGACCGGCACGGTCGAGATCGGCACCGCCAAGAAGGCGGCCTTCGCCTGGCCGTCGGCCGGCAAGACCGGCACCAGCCAGAATTCGCGCGACGCCTGGTTCGTGGGTTACACCGCCAATCTCACCACCGGCGTGTGGTTCGGCAATGATGACGGCACGGCGATGAAGAAGGTCACCGGCGGCGCACTGCCGGCGCAGGCCTGGCATGAATTCATGGTCGCCGCGCATGAGGGCGTGCCGGTTCGGCCGCTGCCCGGCACCTGGAAATCGACGCCGGCGGACACCATCGTGCCCGACGACATTCCCTCGGCCGACAACAACCAGCCGGCACCGGTTCCGTCGGTTTCGGTTGGACAGCAAGCGCCGGCCGCGCAGGCGGCGGCACCGGCGACGCCAGCGCCGGTCCGCGCGGCGCGGCCTGCCGAGACTGTCGATGCCGATGGCTTCAACATGCCGGCGGATGGCGGAACCACCGCTTCGGTCGGCCATCCGGTGCCGCCAGGCAGCGTCGGCGGTCCGCTCAAGAAGCGGCAGACCTCGATCCTGGATATTCTTGGCGGCGGCTGAGCGGCCGCTACAGCATGTCGCGGCGAATAGGATTCGCCCGACCTGCTGTAAGC
>NZ_ML703296.1:46065-139769 GCF_008520305.1 Mesorhizobium sp. SARCC-RB16n
GCGAATAGGATTCGCCCGACCTGCTGTAAGCTTCTGGTTTATGCATGTCGTTGCCCGGAACCGAGGACACTTTCGGGCGACATGCATTAGCGGCGTCAATCCGCCTCTCGCCACCCCGGCTGCGTTCGGCTACATGTCCAGCCCGGAGACCGCGACATGACCGAAACCGACACCAGAAAGACCATCGTGCTGACCGGCGCAAGCCGCGGTATCGGCCATGCCACGGTCAAGCGCTTTTCGCGCGAGGGCTGGCGCGTCATCACCTGCTCGCGCCAGGCCTTTGCCGAGGATTGCCCATGGCCGGCCGGTCCAGAGGACCACATAAAGGTCGACCTCGCCGACCAGGAGGATGTCGGCGTCGCGGTGTCCGAAATTCGCCACCGGCTGGAGGCGCATGGCGGCCAGCTCAATGCGCTGGTCAACAACGCCGGCATTTCGCCCAAGCTCAAGGACGGCAACAGCCGCATGGACTCGATCGACACCCCGATGCATGTCTGGCGGGATGTGTTCCAGGTCAATTTCTTCGCGCCGATCATGCTGGCGCGGGGGCTGTTCAAGGAATTGGCGACGGCGAAAGGCTCGATCGTCAACGTCACCTCGATCGCCGGCACCCGCGTGCACCCCTTCGCCGGCACCGCCTACGCGACGTCCAAGGCGGCTCTCGGCTCGCTGACGCGCGAAATGGCGCATGATTTCGGCCCGCACGGCATCCGCGTCAACGCCATCGCGCCGGGCGAGATCGACACCGCGATCCTGTCGCCGGGTACCGAAAAAATCGTCGAGACCATTCCACTACGGCGCCTGGGCACCACGGCGGAGGTCGCCGACATCATCTTTTTCCTGTGCTCAGGTCAGGCCTCCTACGTAACCGGCTCGGAAATCCACATCAATGGCGGCCAGCACGTGTGAACTGGTCGACTCCAGGGCTGGCCGACTCACCCGCCTAAGGTGACAACAGCCTTGCCGCTGAAGCTGCGCTGGCGCAGTGCGTCCAGGGCTTGTCCGATGTCCGTCCACGGTACGCTCAAGGCAATGCGGGTTTCCAGCCGGCCGGCGGCTACCAGAGCGAGCAGCGCGGCGATATCCGCGCCGATGGCGGAACCGGACGTGTAGTAGGCGAACGTCTGAAGCCTCGCCCCTTCGTGACCCGGAACGAACTGACGGAACCCGACCGGCGTGGGTTCGCCACTGCTCGAACCGAACATGACGATTGTCCCGCCAGGGGCGACGCGTTCGATCGCGTGTGCGAGGCTTTTGCCGCCGACCGACTCGGTGATCAGCGAAAACGGTCCCTTGGCCTGCTCGATCGACTCGACGATCTGATCGGCTCCCAGCCCGCGCAGATCCTCGTGGTGCCGGGCCGCGGCGATGGCGGTCACCGACGCACCCTGCTCGCGGGCGATCTGGGTCTGGAAGCGACCGACAGCACCGCTTGCACCGGTGATCAAGATCTTTAGGCCCGCCAAGTCACCGCCATGGCGCAAAGTCCTGAGCGCCGTCGTGCCCGCCACCGGAAGCGTAGCTGCCGAGACGAAGCTGACCTCATCCGGCAGGATCGCGAGACGGTCTGTTGAAACGGCGACCCGCTCGGCCCAGCCCCCCTGGTCGACCAAAGCCGCAACCCGGGTGCCCGCGGCCGGCCCGGAGCCATCGGCGGCCGCGCGTTCGACAATTCCAACGATGTCCTGGCCCGGTATCCAGCCGTTTGAACGGATGGTAAGCAGGCGCAATTCACCCCGGTTCAAAGAGGTTGCGTGGACCGAGACGAGCGCCTCGTCCGCGATGGGGCGAGGTTCTTCGACCTCGGCGAGCCTCAGCCGCGTGGCGCTGTAGGAAGATATGACTAGAGCGAGCATGGGTACGTACCTTCTTGCTGGGAGGCCGAAACTTATCTGCTTCGCCGCTTGAAGAATTTAGCTATCATGGCATTTAATCGCTAAAAGCGGTCAATCATGAGACAGCCTCTTCGCTACCCATGGCTCAATTTCGATGTCGATGACGTGCTGGCTTCGGCCATTGCCGTTCGTGTCGACGTCACCGAGACCAGAGCGGAGGTCCCAGCTCATTGGCACCGCAAAGGCCAGCTCGTCTTTGCGCTTGGAGGCGGCGTCACCTGCCGCGTTCCGAGCGGCCTGTGGATGGTGCCGCCGCATTGCGGGGTATGGATCCCTGGCGCCATGGAGCACAGCAACATCGCGACGGCCAATGCCCGGATCTTCTTCGTCTATATCGAGCCGGGAGCTGCAGAATTGCCTGACCGGTGCTGCACGCTTTCGATTTCGCCGCTGCTGCGCGAACTGATCGTCGAGTTGTCCGACAGCGTGCAGGACGATCAGGCAAGGGATGAACTCTTGACCAGGACCCTGCTTGCCGAACTGCCGCGCATGCCTGTCCAGCAACTGCATCTGCCGATTTCACCCGAGCCGCGATTGAGGCGGATCGCCGAGGCGTTGGCGCAGGACCCTGCCGATCGCAGTACGTTGGCACAATGGGCCAACCGCGTTGCGCTGAGCGAAAGCAGCCTGGCGCGTCTTGTCATCAAGGAGACAGGGCTTAGCTTCGGGCGCTGGCGCCAGCAATTGCACCTGATCGTCGCCATTCGGGAGCTGGCCTCCGGTGCGAGTGTCCAGCAGGTCTCGGGTGATCTCGGCTATAGCTCGGTCACCGCCTTCATCACCATGTTCAAGAAGGCGCTTGGCAAGCCCCCGGCCAAATACCTCGGCAGTGTCGCGCAAAACGGCGGCTCGGCATTCGTGGCTTGATCGACGCCTGTGGGCTGCGTGGGCTCAGGCAGCGGACGGTTCAGCGACCCGCGGCTTGTGGCCAAGCACCTCTTCGACAATGCCGCGCGCGATCTCGCGTTCGCCCATGATCACCGTATCGGCGCCGAGCCCTTTCAAATGCTCGACCTCGGCATCGGAATGGGCGCGGGCGACGACGTTGATATTGGGATTGGCGGTGCGTGCCCGCAGCACGATCTGGCCGGCCTCGAAGGCATTGGGGATGGCAAGGATCAGCCGCTTGGCGCCTTCAGGATTCGCGGCGGCGAACACTTCGGCATTGGCGGCATTACCGACGATGGTTTCGATGCCGTCTGCTTTCAGCTTCGCCAGCGTCTTGTCGGCGTCCTCGATGACGAGGAAAGGCAATGCTGCTTCCTTCAGCGCGGCACCCACGAGCCCACCGACCCGGCCATAGCCGATCAGGATGGCATGACCGGTGAGTGCCGTCCGCGGCGGAGGGCCATCTTCCTTGCTGGACGTTGTGGCGACCGAGGCCACCTGGCCCGGTTCCGTCGCCGGGCCGACCGGCTTGGCGTCCGCCGGCGGTGCCGTCCTGGCGGCGCGGGCTTCGAGCCACGGCTTCATCCGGTCTATGACCAGGAACATCAGCGGGTTCAGCACGATCGACAGGATGGCGCCGGCCAGGATCAGGTCGCGGCCTTGCTCGGGCAGGAGTTTCAACCCGACGCCGAGCTCGGCCAGGATGAAGGAGAATTCGCCGATCTGGGCAAGACTGGCCGAAATCATCAAGGCCGTGGCCAGGGGATAGCCGAAAGCGACGACGATGACGAACGCCGCCAGCGACTTGCCGATGACGATGATGGCCAGCGTCGCCAGGATCGGCAGGCCGTTGCTGATCAGGCTGAACGGGTCGAAAAGCATGCCGACCGAGACGAAGAACAGTACCGAGAAGGCATCGCGCAGCGGCAGCGATTCTTCGGCCGCGCGGTGGCTGAGCTCGGATTCGCTCATGATCATGCCGGCGAAGAAGGCGCCGAGCGCCAGCGAGACGCCGAACAGCTTTGCCGCGCCGAAGGCGACGCCCAGCGCAATGGCGAGCACCGAGAGGCGGAACAGTTCGCGCGACCCGGTATGGGCGACATAGTGCAGGATCCAGGGAATGACCCGGCGACCGACCACCAGCATGACGACGACGAAGGCGGCGACCTTGGCCAGCGTGATGCCGACGACGCCCCAGATGCCATAACTGGCCGGCAGCGACAGCAGGCCGCTCGAATGGGCATCGGCCTGTTCCTGGCCGCCGAGCACGCCGGCAAGCGCCGGCAGCAGCACCAGCGCCAGCACCATGGCCAGGTCTTCGACGATCAGCCAGCCGACGGCGATGCGGCCGCGCTCGGTCTCGATCAGGCGGCGTTCCTGAAGTGCGCGCAGCAGCACCACGGTCGAGGCGACCGACAGCGCCAGGCCGAACACCAAGCCGGCGCCTATCGACCAGCCGAGCATCCAGGACAGCCCTGCGCCGAGTGCGGTGGCAAAGCCGATCTGGACGATGGCGCCAGGCACGGCAATGGCACGGACCGACAGAAGGTCCTTGAGCGAAAAATGCAGCCCGACGCCGAACATCAGGAGGATGACGCCGATCTCGGCCAGTTCGTTGGCGAGGCCGGCATCGGCGACGAAACCGGGTGTGTTCGGCCCGACCAGCACGCCGGCTACGAGATAGCCGACCAGCGGGGGAATGCGGAAGCGATTGGCGAGAGCGCCGAAGACGAAAGCCAGCCCCAGACCGGCGACAATGGTGGCGATAAGGGGCGTGTCGTGCGGCATTGTCTATGAAGCGCCTTTCAAGCCAGCGATGTCGGATATGCGCCGCCCGAAGCCGCCGCCTGTTTTGCAATATGGTGGAAGGGGTAACGGTGACGCAACCCGCAAGGGTGCGAAAATCGACGGCGCGACGACAAAATGCTGGACCGGCGACCGGGATGCCGCCGATCTGTTTGAACCGCGATAGTATTCGCCCTGACGACCGAGCCGTTGCCGGCGATCAGGCTGCCTGCAACAAAGCCTCGATCTCGGAGATGCCGTGGTTGGTCATGGTCTTCGGGATTTCGGCCGTCACCTTGTCACCAACCTCCTTATGCAGCTTCTTGCGCATGGCGCCGAGCACCACCGGTGGGGCCACAAGCACAAGGCTGTCGAACTCGCCGGCATGGGCAAGCTTGTAGAGCCGGGCGGCGATCTCCTCGGCGAAGCGTTCCTTGCCGATGCGATGCCAGTCGGTATCCTCGACCGCGCTGCGGTGCACGGATGGGCCGTCATTGTATCGGCCGGGGCTGTCGCTTCCCTGTTCGCGTGTGGGCGGGTTTTCCTGTTCCATCACCTGCACGACTTCAAGGTTTGGAAACTTGGTATCGCCGGCGTTCTTGAGCAGGAGCGCTTTTTCACCGTCGGCCACCAGAACCCAAATGCCATGCTTCAATTTGATCGTGTTCATGAAAACGCTCCTTGTTGGGTGGTGGCTATCCCGGGAACGCATTTCAGCCCGTCAACGTTCCAACCAATGCGGTGGACCGAACGGCCGCGCGGACGGGCGCCGAACATGAAATCGCTACTGTACGACTTTAATCTACTAAATTAGTAGAAATTAGAAAAAACTGTTTTGCTGGATAGGTCGCCGGCAGCTAAAAGCGCCTGAAATCAAGGCCCGTTTTCGCCGCCCGGGTGTGCCCAGGGCAGTGGTTTGGAATATTTTTCTCCTGCCTTTCGCGGTTGCGAAAAAGCGATTGCCTGCCATCACCGGATGCGCGAGGGCTTTGCTTCTGCTTTTTTACGCCTGGGCGTAAAACTGCGAAACTGTTCCGGGATTGCTTTCTGATGCCGCAAGCCACCACCAAGCTCAACGCCTTTCCCGTCTTCATGCGGGTCGAGGGCGAAGCCGTGGCCATTGTCGGCGGCGGCGAGGAGGCTCTGGCCAAGGCGCGGCTGATCGCTCAGTCGAGCGCCGTTCTACACATCATCGCTAAAAATGCCGAACCTGAGCTATTGGACTTCATCGCCGAAGCCGGCGCGAACCATGTGGCCCGCGCGTATGACGCCTCGCAGATCGAAGGCGCCGTGATGGTGTTTGCCGCCAGCGGCGACGAGGAGCTCGATCGTCGCGTGGCCGCCGACGCGCACCGGCTGGGCATTCCCGTCAATGCCGTCGACCGGCCGGACCTCTGTGATTTCTTCACCCCGGCGCTGGTCAACCGCGCGCCGGTCGCCATCGCCATCGGCACCGAAGGTGCAGGTCCGGTTCTGGCGCAGATGTTGCGCGGCCGCATCGACCGCATGCTGTCGCCATCGCTTGGCGCGCTGGCGGCGCTTGCCGCGTCGTTCCGCAATGCCGCCGAGAGATTGCCCAGGGGCAATGTGCGGCGCCGTTTCTGGAGTGACTTCTTCGGCGGAGCGCCTGCGCGCGCCGTCGAGGCCGGCGCGTTTTCGCAGGCGCGCGAAGCCGCCGCCGATCTGCTGTTGTCCGACGCGGCGGTTCGCGGCCACATCGCCCTGGTCGGCGCAGGTCCCGGCGCCGAGGACCTCCTGACGCTGCGGGCGCATCGCCTGCTGATGGAGGCCGATGTCATCGTCCATGATGCACTGGTGCCGGAGGCGGTCGTCGCCATGGGGCGCCGCGATGCCGAACGCTTGCCGGTTGGGAAGCGCAAAGGCTGCCATACCAAGAGCCAGGCCGAGATCAATGCGTTGCTGGTGGAGCTTGGCCGCGAGGGCAAGCGCGTCGTGCGGCTGAAATCGGGCGACCCGCTGGTGTTCGGCCGCGCCGGCGAGGAGATGGCGGCGCTTCGCGACGCAGGCATCGACTATGAGGTAGTTCCGGGCGTCACCGCGGCCTTTGCCGCTGCCGCCGATTTCGAACTGCCGTTGACGCTGCGCGGTGTTTCCTCCTCGATGGTGTTCACCACCGGCCACGATCTCAAGGGCAATTCATTGCCCGACTGGGCCAAGCTCGCCATTTCCGGCGCTACGGTCGCCGTCTACATGGGCCGCTCGGTCGCGGCCGAAGTTGCCGGCCGGCTGATCGAGGCCGGCCTGTCGCCGGATACGGCGGTCGCCGTAGTCGAGAATGCCAGCCTGACCAATCGCCGACGCTTCCACGGCACACTTGCCGACCTGCCGTCGCTGGAAGCGCGCACCGATCTGTCGGGCCCGGTCATGACCATCATCGGCGACGCTGTCGCCGGCGCCAATTTCGAGCGGTCCGAGCCGCTCGCGGCACGCAGGCATGAGAGTGCCCCGGTAGTGGCCGCCGAGGGAGTTCAGCCATGAAGATACTCACCGCCAATCGCCTCAGCGACGGCATTGCGGTCTGGTACGCCGATGGCGGCTGGGCCGAAACGGTGGAGCATGCGGACCTTGCCCATGACAAGGCGGCAGAAGATCGGCTGGAGGCGATCGGCGCGAAAGCCCACGCCAATAATGAAGTGGTCGACGTCAATCTGATCGACGCGGAAGTCGTCGACGGCATTGTCGAGCCGGTGCGGCTGCGCGAGAAAATCCGCGCCGCCGGACCTACCATCCGCAACGATCTCGGCAAGCAGGCCTCTAAGGCGGCATAGCCAACAGAGCAGTGAAAACGGGCGGACGCGCCCTGAAAGACGAAGCATGTACCGTTACGATGAGTTCGACCACGATTTTGTCCAGGGCCGCGTCGCCGAGTTCGGCGACCAGGTCCAGCGCCGGCTGTCCGGCGAGATCACCGAGGACCAGTTCCGGCCGCTCAGGCTGATGAACGGCGTCTATCTGCAGCTGCACGCCTATATGCTGCGCATCGCCGTGCCCTACGGCACGCTGAACGGCAAGCAGCTGCGCATGCTCGGCCACATCGCCCGCAAATACGACAAGGGCTACGGCCACTTCACCACGCGCCAGAACATCCAGTTCAACTGGCCGGCGCTGTCGGATATTCCGGCGATCCTGGCGGACCTAGCCAGCGTGGAGATGCATGCCATCCAGACAAGCGGCAATTGCATCCGCAATGTCACTGCCGACCATTTTGCAGGCGCGGCCGCCGACGAGGTCGCCGATCCGCGTCCCTATGCGGAAATCCTGCGGCAGTGGTCGTCGGTGCATCCGGAATTCTCGTTCCTGCCGCGCAAGTTCAAGATCGCGGTGACGGGAGCCGAGCGCGACCGAGCCGCCATCCAGACGCATGACATTGGCCTGCACCTGAAGAAGAACGCCGCAGGCGAGCTCGGTTTCGCCGTCTATGTCGGTGGCGGCCAGGGCCGCACGCCGATGGTGGCGAGGAAGATCCGCGATTTCCTGCCGGAAGCCGACCTTCTGTCCTACTGCACGGCGATCCTGCGCGTTTACAACCTCTATGGCCGCCGCGACAACAAGTACAAGGCGCGTATCAAGATCCTGGTCCACGAGACTGGTGTCGAGGAAATCACCCGCCAGGTCGAAGCCGAATGGCAGGAGTTGAAGGACGCGGAGCTGAAGCTGCCGGAGGCGGATATCCGCGCCATCGAGGCCTATTTCGCACCGCCGGCGCTGGCCGGGCGGCCGGACGGCGACGCGGCCGTCAAGGTGGCGCGGCTGGATTCCAAGGGCTTCTCCGACTGGCTCGACCAGAACGTGGTGACGCATCGCCACCCCGACTACGCGGCAGTGACGATCTCGCTCAAGGGTATCGGCGAGGTACCGGGCGATGCGACCGACAGCCAGATGGAAGCGGTCGCCGACATTGCCGAGAAATATGCCTTCGACGAGCTTCGCGTCAGCCACGAGCAGAACCTGATCCTGCCGCATGTGGCGCGCGCCGACCTCAAGGCGGTCTATGACGCGCTGGTCGACATCGGTCTGGCGACGGCCAATTCCAACCTGATCTCGGACATCATCTCGTGCCCGGGCCTCGATTATTGCGCGCTGGCGACGGCGCGCTCGATCCCGATCGCACAGGAAATCTCGCGCCGCTTCGCCTCGCTGGAGCGGCAGCGCGAGATCGGCGAGCTGAAGCTGAAGATTTCCGGCTGCATCAATGCCTGCGGCCACCACCATGTCGGCCATATCGGTATCCTCGGTGTCGAGAAGAAGGGCTCCGAGCTCTACCAGGTGACGCTCGGCGGTTCGGCCGACGAGAACACTTCGGTCGGCGAGATCATCGGCCGTGGCTTCTCTTCGGAAGAAATCACCGACGCCATCGAGCAGATCGTCGACACCTATCTCGGCCTTCGGCTCAACCCGCAGGAAAAATTCATCGACGCCTACCGCCGTGTCGGTCCCGCGCCGTTCAAGGAGGCGCTCTATGCTGGCGAAGCCAAGGCCGCTTGACAATATAGCCGACGTCGATGACGGCATCGCCGCCAAAGCGGCGGGGTTTGACGCGCTCTATGGTCATCTCAGACCGATCGAGATCATCGAACGATCGGCCGGCGAGCTATTTCACGACGAGATCGCCGCCGTGTCGTCTTTCGGCGCGGATTCGGCGGTGCTGCTGCACATGATCGCGAAGATCGACCGCACGCTGCCGGTCATCTTCCTCGATACCGGCAAGCATTTCGAGGAGACGCTCGGCTATCGCGACGCGCTGGTCGCCGATTTCGGGCTGACCAACATCCGGGTGATCAAGCCCGACGAAGCGGCGCTCGAACGGATCGACCCGACCGGCAATCTGCACCAGAACAACACCGACGCCTGCTGCGATGTGCGCAAGGTCGAGCCGCTGGCACGTGGCGTCGCGCCCTTCCGCGCATGGTTCACAGGCCGCAAGCGCTTTCAGGCCTCGACACGGGCCGCACTTCCGGTGTTCGAGGCGGTCGGTCCGCGCATCCGCATCAATCCGCTGGCACACTGGACGACGTCGGACCAGGCTGACTACATGCGCGCGCATGCGCTGCGCGAAAACCCACTGGTCGCCTATGGCTATCTGTCGATCGGCTGCTTTCCCTGCACGCAGCCGGTGCAGCCGGGAGAGGACGCGCGCAGCGGCCGCTGGGCGGGCCATGCCAAGACCGAGTGCGGCATTCACCTGTCGGGACTGGAAGTGTCGCTGACCGACGCATCACTATAGGGTATGTTGCCATTCAGGTGAGGCCGGTCTGCAAACGGCAGTTTCCTGCGCTTCCCGGGCTCACGTACTTCAAGTACGCTCCGGTTCTCGGAAGCAGCCGTTTTCGACGCGGCCTGACCTGAATTTCAACACACCCTCAAGCTCTTCGAATTTTGGGAATTTTGATGACTGAACCGACGACACCGGAGACCCGGCTCTGGACCCCGGAGGGTTTTCGCGAGGACGAGTGGACCCATGCCGAGAGCGCCGATGCGCTTTCCGGCAATGGCCGCTTCATCCTGCCGCTGCAGGCGTTCCTCGATCTCGACCCGGAGGTGCGCCGCTCGGCGAAGGAGCGGCTCGGCGTCGTGCTGCAGCCCGGCGATCAACTCGAGAAGATCGCCGACCTGCTCGACCAGCTGTCGCTGGTGGCGCTTGCCTTTCCGGCTTTCGGCGACGGCCGCTCGTTCTCCAAGGGCGAACTGCTGCGCAGCCGCTATCACTTCACAGGCGCGCTGCGTGCCACCGGGCAGGTCCTGGTCGACCCGTTGCCGCATATGCTGAGGCTTGGCTTCGATGAATTCGAGATCTCGAATCCGGTGCTCTTGAAGCGCCTGGAAGAGGGCCGTACCGGCGGGTTGGGGCTTTACTACCAGCCGGCCGCCATAGCGGAGCCCAAGGCTCCGAAATATTCCTGGCGCCGGGTTCGCAGCAGCTGACGCAGCGGTAATTGCGCACCGCTTTACAACAGCTCTGATCAGGCCTTCTCTTGGGCTGTCCGGACGGAAACATCCGCCGGTGCATCAAGAGTCTTGGAGCGTCCTTTGCGCGCCCTTTGGACGCGCGGCGCTCCAACCGGGAGGAGATCATGGATTTCGACTATGTCATCGCCGGCGGCGGGTCCGCCGGCTGCACGCTTGCCGCACGGCTATCCGAAGATCCGTCGAAAACGGTCTGCCTCATCGAAGCAGGCGGGGAGGGCAAGGACCTCCTCATCCGCGCTCCGGCGGGCATCATTGCGCTGCTGCCAGGCCGGCCGAAGATCAACAACTGGGCCTTCCAGACGGTGCCGCAGCAAGGACTCGGCGGCCGCAAGGGCTATCAGCCGCGCGGCAGGGCGCTCGGTGGCTCCAGCGCCATCAATGCCATGCTCTATACGCGCGGTCACCGCAGCGACTACGACGAATGGGCCGACCTCGGTTGCAATGGTTGGTCATGGGACGAGGTGCTGCCCTACTTCCGGCGTGCCGAAGGCAACCAGCGCGGTGCAGACGCCTTTCATGGCGGCGAAGGACCCCTGCGGGTGGGCGAACAGCAGGAGCCGCGTGCGCTCTCAAGGGCCTTCGTCGAGGCCTGCGGCGAAAACCAGATACGCCGCAACGACGATTTCAATGGACCGGAGCAGGAAGGGGCGGGGCTCTATCAGGTCACGCAGTTCTGGGGCGAAGGCCGCAATGGCGAGCGCTGCTCGGCCGCTGCCGCCTATCTTCATCCGGCCATGAACAGGCCGAACCTTACCGTTGTCACCGGAGCGCATGCCACCGGCATCATCCTTGACGGCGGGCGGGCCACCGGCCTGCGCTATCGCAAGGGTAGCGCTGAGGCCGTGGCGAAAGCTGGGCGCGAAGTCATTATCTGCGGCGGCGCCTTCGGTTCGCCGCAACTCCTGTTGCTGTCTGGTATCGGTCCGGCGGTCGAGCTTGCCGCACATGGCATTACCGTCGCGCATGAACTGCCCGGCGTCGGCAAGAACCTGCAGGACCATCTCGATTTCATCATGGGCTGGACATCGAAGGATGCCGACATGATGGGCATTGGCCTGCGCGGCATGCCTGGCCTGCTACGGCACATGCTGCGCTGGCGCAAGGACGGCGGCGGCATGATCGCTACGCCTTACGCGGAGGGCGGCGCCTTCCTCAAATCCGACCCGGCGATAGACCGGCCCGACCTGCAACTGCACTTCTGCATCGCGATCGTCGACGATCATGGCCGCAAGCTGCATATCGGCTATGGTTTTTCCTGCCACGTCTGCGTGCTGCGACCGTATTCGCGGGGCGAGGTCGGGCTGTCGAGCCCCGATCCGTTGGCGCCGCCACGCATCGACCCACGCTTTCTGTCCGACGAACGCGACAGCGATCTTCTGCTCAAGGGCGCGAGGATGATGCGCGGCATATTGGAGGCGCCGGCGCTGGCCAAGTACCGCAACAAGGAAATCTATACGGCTGGCGTTTCGAGCGATGCGGATCTGATGGCGCATATTCGGGCCCGTGCCGACACGATCTATCACCCGGCCGGCACCTGCAGGATGGGCGTCGACGACATGGCGGTGGTCGACCCTGAACTTCGTGTTCGCGGTATGCGGGCCTTGCGGGTCGTCGACGCCTCGGTGATGCCGACGCTGATCGGTGGCAATACCAACGCGCCGACCATCATGATCGCCGAGAAGGCGGCGGACATGATCAAGGCAGCCGCCTGATCGCAACTCTGGTCGAACCAGTGGAGTTATTTTCGCTTTCTGTGAAGGAGCCTTGAAGCCTTCTCGATCGAGGATGGAGCAAACTGGTCGTACCAATCGTGCGTTTTGCACTTTCCCTTTCGCTATCCTGCCCTTAGGATACGTCTATTATTTCGTGTTCCGAAATAAATTAAGCCACAAGGGAGGAACTGGGAATGGCTGGCAAGAAGATATTGATGCTCGTTGGCGAGTTCAGCGAGGAATACGAGATTTTCGTCTTTGAGCAGGCCATGCACGCCGTCGGACACACCGTGCATGTCGTCTGCCCGGACAAGAAGGCGGGCGATGTGCTGAAGACATCGCTGCACGATTTCGAAGGCCACCAGACCTACACCGAAAAGCTCGGCCACGATTACATCCTCAACAAGACGTTTTCCGAGGTGGATCCGGCCCAATACGATGCCGTCTACGCAGCGGGAGGGCGCGGCCCCGAATACATCCGCATCGACAAGCGCGTGCAGGCGCTGGTGCGGCATTTCCATGAGACCGGCAAGCCGATCTTCACCATCTGCCATGGCGTGCAGATCCTGATCGCGGTCGACGGCGTGGTGCGGGGCAGAGAGGTGGCGGCGCTTCACTATTGCGAGCCGGAAGTCACGCTGGCCGGTGGCACCTATATCGACGTCGCGCCGAATGGTGCCCATGTCGACGGCAATCTCGTTTCGGCAAAGGGCTGGCCCGGCCTGTCCAATTTCATCCGCGAATGCCTGAAGGTGCTGGGCACGGAGATCCGCCATGGCGAGATCCTGATGCGTGACGAGAGGCAAGCGGCCTGAGACTTTGAGAACTGCCTGAGGGTCTACGCTTGCAACTCAGGTTGGAAAGTTTAGCGCAGCCCCTCTCGGTCCGTTGGGCATTGTTCGAAAAGCCAAGCAATTGGCTTTTCGTCCGTTGCGCGAACCATGCTTCACTCCACGTTGACGGGAGAAACGCTACAGCGCCGCGTGTGCCTCGCGGAACGATATCAGCTTGCTGCGGCTTTCGTCCCATAAGGCCAGTTTGACGCAGCGCAGGCTCTCGATCAACGTGACGCGGCCGATGCCGCGCAGTTCGGGATAGTCCCGTAGCACTTCCTGCAACCGGTAGCCGGGCACCTTGGCGGAGAGGTGGTGGACGTGGTGGACGCCGATATTGCCGGTAAACCAGTTAAGCAGCGGCGGCAGGTCGTAGTAGGACGAGCCGTGCAGGGCGGCGTGCTGGAATTCCCATTCCTCGTCCTTCGCCCACTCGGTCTCCTCGAACTGGTGCTGGACATAGAACAGCCAGATGCCGGCCGAACCGGCGAGAATGACGATCGGCAGATGGACAACGAGGAACGCGCCGGGACCTATGACCCAGATGAGGATGGCCGCGGCAAGCGCAATGCCAAGATTGGTGGTCATCGACGACACCCAGGGCGTCAGGCCGCCGCGCATCATGCCGATGGGCAGTCTTTGCGAAAAGATGAACAGCCAGATCGGCCCCAGGCCGAACATCACCAGGGGGTGGCGATAGAGACGATAGGCCAGGCGACCCCGCCAGGACATCCGCCGGTACTCGGCGACGGTCAACGTCCTGATGTCGCCCATGCCGCGCTCGTCGAGATTGCCGGCGCTGGCATGATGCGTGGCATGGGCACGCCGCCAGCAGTCGTAAGGCGTCAGCGTCAAGATGCCGAGCGCTCGGCCGATCCAGTCATCGGCGTGGCGGTTGGCAAAGAAGGAACCATGGCCGCAATCGTGCTGGATCATGAAAATCCGCACCAGGAATCCGGCTGCGGGCAGGATGAGGATCAGTCCCCACCAATGACCATAGGCATAGGCCGCGGAAGACAGCGCCCACAGCGTGGCGAAAGGAATGAGGGTGATGGCGAGTTCGAGTGCGCTGCGCCGCCTGTCAGGCTTCTTGTAGCGCGCCAAGACCTTGAGCCAGGCGCGCTTGCTATTGGCGGCCGCTTCGGGGGAAATCATGTTCATCAGGAAGCATAGGCAGGGTGTGCCGCCACCGCAAGCCAATGATCACGTAAAGTTACTGTGCGTAATTGTCGTAAGGCCTGAACAGGCTTACTGGCGTCGCCAGCCGACCTCGCCATCCTCCACCCGATCGAGGTGGTCGAGCAATTGCCCGAATCGGTCCGGGATGTCGGTTTCGATGCGGAAGGCTGGCAAGGTACGCAGAAAGCGCGTCATCGCCTCGGCGCCGAACTGGCGCCGAACCTCCGCAGCGAGCCTTTCTGTTTTTTCAAGCTTGTTGCGGGTCATCATTCCAAAATCCTGCGTCGGTTCCGAAACTCCTCCAGCAACGGAATGGTTCCCGCATCCCGACCTTGTGGCAAGCAAAGCCGACAAGTACGGTAAAATTTGAATTAAAATCGAAGAACCGCCTTGGCGCCTTCCTGGTCCGGTCAAAGCTCCTTAGGGTCGCTTTCCCCTTGATTTTTGGCCTGCGAACCTCGATATCGGGCACAAAATCCATACCATTCAAGAAGACGGGAAACGGCGATGAGCGACCAGGCAAAAGACGAACGCGCGCCCAGTGAAGCCGAGGCGGCCGAGGCCAATGCCGAGCGCACGGAAGGCGGCATCGACGGCGATTATGAAGCGCTTGTGCGGCTGCTGAAGGAAAATGAAGAGCTGAAGGACCGCGCGCTGCGCGTCGCGGCCGAGATGGAAAACCTGCGCCGCCGCACTGCGCGCGACGTGCATGACGCGCGCACCTATGCGGTGGCGAATTTCGCCCGCGACATGCTGTCGGTGTCGGACAATCTGCGCCGTGCGCTGGATGCCATTCCCGCCGAGGCCAAGGCGTCGGGAGACGCCGGCTTCAAGGCGCTGATCGAAGGCGTCGACCTGACCGAGCGCGCCATGCTTTCGGCGCTGGAACGGCATGGGGTCAAGAAACTCGCCCCGGAAGGCGAGAAGTTCGATCCCAATTTCCACCAGGCGATGTTCGAAGTGCCCAATCCCGATGTCCCGGCCAACACCGTGGTCCAGGTCGTGCAGCCGGGCTATTCGATCGGCGAGCGGGTGCTGCGCCCGGCCATGGTCGGCGTCGCCAAGGGCGGCCCGAAAATTGCCGCCGACGCGCCCGTCGAGCCAGGGCCGGTCAATGAGCAGGCCGAGAAGGATGCGTAGGGATAGTGAGTAGCGAATAGGGAGTAGCGAGCAGTGAGCAGGGGCTGATACTAATCTGCGGCTTCGTGCTATTCCCCTACTCACTATTCGCTACTCACTATCCGCTCAGCCCATGAACCCCATCGCCCTTCTCGATTATGCCGGCGTTGCCGTCTTCGCGGCGACAGGGGCGTTGGCGGCGTCGCGCAAGCAGCTCGACATTATCGGCTTCCTGTTCCTGGCGAGCGTCACCGGCATCGGCGGCGGAACGCTTCGTGACGTCATCCTCAATCTGCCGGTTTTCTGGGTCGCCAACTCCAGCTACGTGCTGATCTGCGCGGCGGTTGCGGTGCTCGTTTTCTTTGCTGCGCACCGTGTCGAATCCCGCTGGAAATGGCTGCTCTGGCTCGACGCCATCGGGTTGGCCGCTTTTTCGGTGATGGGTGCGGCCAAGGGTCTGGCCATTACCGGTTCGCCGGTCGTTTCCGTCATCACCGGGGTGCTCACCGCCACGTCAGGCGGCATCCTGCGCGATCTGCTGGCCGGCGAACCCTCGGTGCTGCTGAGACCCGAAATCTATGTTACGGCCGCTCTCGCAGGCGCTGCAATCTTCACGGCTGGCGATGTCACGGGATTGCCGCCGATCGTTTCAGAGCTGGCCGGCTTCGCCGCGGCGTTCGCTGTGCGGGGTGGTGCGCTCCGTTTCGGCTGGACCTTTCCGGCCTACAAGAGCCGGCCCGGCCGGCGGCCTGAGGACATTCCGTGAAAAGAAGGGAATAGCGAATAGGGGTTGGCAGTCCGCATTGTCGCAGCGCAGCTCTCGCTATTCGCTATTCGCTATTCGCTGGCGTCACGCGGCGAAGCGCTGCGCTTCCCCGCCATAATAGTTGACGTAGCGGGCGCCGATCTCCTTGACCGGCATCACGACGAACACGTCGACCGTGGAGAATTCGCGGTCGATGACGCAACCATCGCCGATGCGAGCGCCTACCCGCAGATAGCCCTTGACCAGAGGCGGCATCGCCGCGATCGCCGCCTTGGCGTTGACCGCCTCGATCGGCATCAGGTCCATGGAGCAATAACGCCCGGACACGGCGCGCACATCCCAGGCCGAATTGGTGCGGCAGTGATGGGCGAGATAGGTGAGCGCCTCGGCATGCGCGGCCGGCACGGTGCCGTGGAAGGAAGCACAGCCGGTCATCACGCCGATTTCGTAATGATTGATATAGGCCCAGATACCTTGCCACAGCGCTTCGATGGTGCGCTTCGAACGGTATTGCGGCAAAACGCAGGAACGGCCCAGCTCAAGGAAACGCTGCCCTGGGTGGCGGGCTATGAGCTTGGTCAGCTCGAACTCGCCTTCGGAATAGAAGCCTCCGGCGGTTGCCGCGATTTCTTGCCGCAGCAAGCGATAGGTGCCGACGATGCGACGATGCTCAGGGCCGGAAAGCGTGGTGTCGAGCACGAGCAGATGGTCGCAGAGCGGGTCGAAGCGGTCGGCGTCGCGGCGGTCCTGCGCCTGGAACAGGTCCTTCCTGGCGCCAAGCTCGTCATAGAATACACGGTAGCGCACTTCCTGCGCGGCCGCGATCTCGGCCTCGTTGCGAGCGAGCCGTACTTCGAGGTTGCCGATACGGCCGAGTGCTGCGCCTTTTATGACGGAATCGACATTACGTCCGGCGAGCAAGGCGCTGCTGGCGTTTGGCCGAGTGTCACATTCCGGCATAACTGTATGCACGAGTGATTCTCCTTCGAGCCATCCCTCTTGGCACGGGGATACGGTGTAGGTGCAACAGGATTGTGACAGTACCGTGATACGGCGTCGCGGGCAATACTTCGTCGGCTGGCGAAAACGGTCAACCGGCTATGTTGCGTCACAAGGCCCCGGGCGCGCCGCGTTCGCGGGCACCGAAACCGGGCTGCTTTTTTTTGGTGGTCTTCGTCAGCCACGCACCGGGAAAAGGGGGCTCAAGCGGCGACCTGGCCCTCGACGGCACTGACCAGCGCGTCGGGATCGAGCGGCTTGGTGACGAAGCCGCTGGCGCCGTGGGCGAGCACCGCATGGCGGGTCTTTTCCTGGCTATCGGCCGAAAGCACCATGATCGGCACCGGCGGCACGGAGGCTTCCTCCTCGTGGCGGCGGATCGCGGCGATGGCGTCCAGCCCGTCCATGACCGGCATGTGCAGGTCCATCAGCACCACGTCGAAGCGGCGATTGTGGCCGGCGCCGGTGACCGCTTCGACGGCGGCCTTGCCGTTGCCGACCACCTTGACGCGATGCCCGGCCTTCAACAGCGTTGCGCGGGCCAGCATGGCATTGATGTCGTTGTCCTCGGCGATCAGCACGGACAGGCCCTGCTGGCGTTCGCCTGAGGCACGACGCGCCGGTGCGCGGCGTTTTTCCAGCTGCGGCGGGGTGAGGACCGGTGTGTGGCTGCTCAAAAGGACACGCAAAAGTGTTCCTCCGCGCACCGGCCGGGCAAGGAATGTCGCGTAGCCGCTGGCACGAAACTCGCCAAGCATGCCGCGGTCGGTGGGGGCGATCAGCGTGACGGCTTCGCAATCGGAGAACCCATGCTGGCGAAGCCGCTTGAGCAGCCTTCCGTCACTCTCTTCCATGGCCGCGTCGACCAGAAGCACGTCGCAGCCGTCGGCAAAGGAAGCGGCCTGGGACACGGTGGTGGCGATGCCGGCCGCGCCGCCATTGGCACGGATGGTGCGGGCGATGGCGTCGGCCTCCACGGTGTTCTTGGACAGGATCACGGCGCGCCGGCCGGCAAGCGCGTTCAGCCGGCCCTGCGGCGGCTCGGTGGCCGATATGGCGGGAATCTCGAAGACGAATTCCGATCCCTGGCCAAGCCGGCTCGAAACCGAAATCGTGCCGCCCATGGCGGCGACCAGGCGCTTGGAGATAGCAAGCCCCAGTCCGGCTCCGCCATGCGTGCGCGTCGAGGTGCCGTCGGCCTGCTCGAACTCCTCGAAGATGCGCTCCATGTCATCGTCGCGCAGGCCGGGACCGGTATCGGCGATGGTGAAGCAGATGCGGTCGGTCGTCTCGGTACGGGCGCGCGCGATGCTGACCAGCACGCCGCCGCTGTCGGTGAACTTGATGGCGTTGCCGATGAGGTTGAGCAGCACCTGCCTGACCCGGCCCGGATCGGCGGTGATCAATTGCGGCACATCCGGTTCGACATGGCAGCCAAGGCCAATATTCTTGGCGAAGGCGCGCGCGGCCATCAATTCGATGATGTTGTCGGCGATCTCGCGCACGGACATGGGCTGCGGTTCGGGATCGAAGCGTCCGGCCTCGATCTTGGAATAGTCGAGCAGGTCCTCGATCAGGGCAAGCAAGGCGCTGGCCGAGGTCGAGATGGCGCCGACATAGGTCTGCTGCTCCGGCGAAAGGCTGGTGTCGGCTAGCAACCGGGCCATGCCCATGATGCCGTTCATCGGCGTGCGGATCTCATGGCTGACAGTGGCGAGGAAGCGCGACTTGGCCTGGCTTGCGAACTCGGCGCGCTCGCGCGCGGTGATCATGGACGATTCGGCGCGCTTGCGTGCTGTGATGTCGCGGGCGATGGCGCGATGCGAGACCGCACCGCTGTCCTTGTCGCGCACCGACAGCTCAATCCACGAGAACCAGCGCGGGCCGGTGGGCGTGCGGATGGCAACGTCGGTGGAACTCAGGCATTCATGGTCGGAGAAAGCGGCATCGGGAACGATACCGACCTCGATGCCGAGCTCGGCCAGCGTCTTGCCGGCAAGGTCGCGCTGATCGGTTTCGACGAGGTCTGCGAATACCTTGTTGGCATAGACGATGTAGCCGTCGCGGTCGCGATGGATGACGAGATCGCCGAGTGCGTCGATGAGACCGCGAAAGCGCTCCTCGCTTTCCTGCATCTCCCACATGCGGTCGGCCAGCGTCTCGATCTCGGCACGGTTGCGGGCGGTGGTCTCGTCCAGCAGGACCGTAGTGCGGCGTACGCTGCGTCTGACGTGCAGATGCATGGCCAGGCCGGCAAGGCCGGTTGCCATCAAGGCTAGGCTGATGAAGACCGGCGCTCCGGTCAGGTACGAGAGGCCGGCCAGCACCATGACAACGAAGGTCAGGATCGGCAGGCCTTCGCGCTTGGCCGGCTGCTGATCGGGCACCAGCGGCGGCGCGGCGATAAACCGCCGCACCGATGCCGGCGCTTGCGCCGGTGCCGCATCGATGTCGTCGCCAGCGCCGGCCTGTTGGCTGTCGGATTCCGCGATCATGCGAAATCCTTTGCCAGACAGAGATTATGGAAAATTGCGGGGGATCGTTCGAATTTTAGCGGATCGGGCGTTTTTGACCTGGCGGCGACGGATTCGCCAGCCGATGTGGCAATTCCGTCGGGCGCCTACGCTCCTGAGCCGGGTCACATGTCGACGACGACGCGGCCGCGAATCTTGCCATCGACGATGTCGTGCGCCGCACCGATAATACCGTCGAAGCCGATGGTCGTGGACAGGCTGGCGAGCTTGTCGACATCGAGATCGGAGCCGATGCGCCGCCAGGCCTCGAGGCGTACGGCCTTCGGCGCCATCACCGAATCGATGCCGAGCAGGGAGACGCCGCGCAGGATGAAGGGCGCCACGCTCGACGGCAGATCCATGCCGCCGGCCAGGCCGCAGGCCGCGACCGCTCCGCCATAGGAAGTCATCGACAGGACGTTGGCCAGCGTGTGGCTGCCGACCGAATCGATGCCGCCGGCCCAGCGCTCCTTGGCCAGCGGCTTGGCGGGCTGGTTGAGCTCGTCGCGCGATATCACTTCGGCGGCGCCAAGGTTGATCAGATAAGGGCTTTCGGCATTGCGGCCGGTCGAGGCGACGACATGGTAGCCGAGGCTGGACAGGATCGAGACCGCGACCGAACCGACGCCGCCGGCAGCGCCCGTCACCACGACAGGGCCGCGATCGGGCAGGATGCCGTGCCGCTCCAATGCCATGACGCAGAGCATGGCGGTATAGCCAGCGGTACCGACCGCCATGGCATCATGCGCGCTCATGCCTTCCGGCAGAGGCACCAGCCAGTCGCCCTTCACGCGGGCGCGCCCGGCATAGGCGCCGAAATGGGTTTCGCCAACGCCCCAGCCGTTCAGGATGACCTTGTCGCCCTTGTGCCAGTCGGGATTGGAAGAGGAGATCACGGTGCCGGCGAGGTCGATGCCCGGCACCAGCGGCCATCGGCGGATCACCGGCGCCTTGCCCGATATGGCCAGCCCGTCCTTGTAGTTCACCGTCGTCGCCTCGACTGCGATGGTGACGTCGCCCTCCATCAGGTCGGCGTCGGTGAGGTCGGTCACGGCGACCGACTGTTTTTTCTCGGCATCGCGCGAAACGAGGATGGCTTTGAAGGTTTTGGTCATCTTTCTCTCCGCGAACTTGCTTGGCGTCTGACTGTGCGGCGATGGCCGCGTGAGGTCAATCGTTCGAAGGCGAGGGCTCGCGCCGCCAGCCGATGAGTTCGTCGAAGACGACCAGCGCCGCACCCACGGAAATGAAGGCATCCGCAAGGTTGAAGACGGCGAAGGACCAGACCGGCGTGTGGAACAGGATGTAATCGATGACATGGCCGTAGACGGCGCGATCGATCAGATTGCCCACCGCGCCGCCGATGATCAGGGCAAAGCCGATGCGGGCGATGACATGGCCCGATGGCGTGCGCGTGGCGAGGTAAAGCACGAAAGCGACGACCAGCACGGCGATGATCACAAGGCCGGTGTCGCCGAAGGAGGAGAACATCGAGAAGGCGATGCCGGTGTTGTAGGTGCGAAACAGCGCCAGAAAGGGCAGGAGGTCGAGCTTTTCCTGGAAGGGCAGTCCGGCTTCGACCAATGTCTTTATCCATTGGTCGAGGCCGATGGCCACGATGACGAGCAGCGCGTAGGGAGACCATGATTTCACGATTGGGCGACCCTCATT
Source organism: Mesorhizobium sp. SARCC-RB16n (assembly GCF_008520305.1). Taxonomy (GTDB): domain Bacteria; phylum Pseudomonadota; class Alphaproteobacteria; order Rhizobiales; family Rhizobiaceae; genus Mesorhizobium. The sequence goes on from NZ_ML703296.1 coordinate 67,414, forward strand.
GCTGGTCCGGGATTGGTTCGAGTTTCAGCGCGCCGCGCCTGATCTCGAACAGCATGATGCCGGTGGCGACTGCGAGATTGAGCGAATCGGCACGGCCCGCCTGCGGAATCCTGAGCAGCCTGTCGCAGCTTGCCGCCAGGCTTTCGGGCAGGCCCTGCTGCTCATTGCCCATCATCAAAAGCACTGGCCCACGGGAAAAATCGACCGATCGGTAGTCGACCGCGCCTTTCAGATGCGTGCCGGCGACGAGACCTGAAAAGCCGCCGCGCCAGGCAAGGAATGCCTCGGTCGTTGCCTTCGCCACTGGGACGGCGAAAATGGAACCCATGGTGGCGCGTACTGTCTCGACAGAAAACGGATCGGTGGTGTCGCCGACCAGAATGACGCCCTTGGCGCCGACGGCATCGACGGTGCGGATGACGGTGCCGAGATTGCCGGGATCGCGCACCCGGTCGAGTGCCACCCAGACATCGCCATTGTCGGCACGGATGTCTTTCAGGGCCAGAAATTTCTGCGAGAAGACGCCGACCACCATTTGCGGATTGTCGCGGCGGGTGATGGCGACGAGCACCTTTTCCGATACTTCGAGCACGGTGCCGCCGGCGGCAACCGTGCGCGCCGCGACCTTTTCCACGGCCGCGTTGCCGCGTCCGGCCTTGGCGAAAACCAGAGTCCTGATCTGCCAGCCCAGGTCGAGCGCATCGATGACCAGTTTCAGCCCCTCGGCCATGAAGGCGTTCTGCTGGTCGCGAAATTTCTTCAGGGCGAGCGCCTTGATGTCCTTGATCAGCGGATTGGCAAGGCTGGTGACTTCCTTCACCTGGCCGGGTGCGCCGGCATGCCGTTCGTTCATGTCAGGCCACCCAGCGCGAAAACAGTGAAGTCGAAAGCGCCCGGCCGGCGGATTTCTCACGGATGATCAGCTCACCCGATTCAACCTTGCCGCCCATGCCGGCGAAGGTGTCGCGCATCAGGGCGTGGATGGCGAAGAAGGAGGCACGGATCGAATAGGCGGTCAGCACCACGGCAAGTGGTTTCGGGGTCAGGATCGAGCGGCAAAGGTCCGTCAAATCAGGCAGGTCCTCGAACAATTGCCAGACCTCGCCCTTGGGGCCGCGGCCATAGGCCGGCGGATCGAACAGGATGATATCGTAGCGGCTGCCGCGACGCTCCTCGCGCTCGGCGAATTTCACCGCGTCGTCGACGATCCAGCGGATCGGCTTGCCGCCAAGGCCGGCCATCTCCTGGTTTTCGCGCGCCCAGCCGATCGCCTTCTTCGAGGCGTCGACATGGGTGACCTCGGCGCCCGCGCGCGCTGCCACCAGCGAGGCAAGGCCGGTATAGCCAAACAGGTTGAGCACCTTGACCGGCCGCCTGGCGGCCGCGATCAGCCCCGCCATATGGTCCCAGTGCGAGGCTTGCTCGGGAAAGACGCCGACATGGCGAAAGGAGGTGAAACGGCCGAGATAGTCGATGCCGTCATGCTTCATCGGCCAGGTTTCGCCGAGCGGCGTCTTGGGGAACCGCCAGCGGCCGATGCCTTCCTCGTCGGTGTCGCCGGTGAAGATTGCGTCGGCGCGCTCCCAGTCCTTCGCCGGCAGAGCCTTCTGCCAGATCGCCTGGCCCTCGGGGCGCACGATGCGGTAAGGGCCGTATTGTTCAAGCTTTTGGCCGGCGCCGCTGTCGAGCAGCGCATAATCTGGGTTGGGTGCTACTTCGAGGATTACCGGAAGTTGCTCGGCGGGCAGCGCGCCTTCGCGGCGGGCGAGGATGCGCGGCGCGGATTTTGGCTCGAACTGGTTTTCCGGTTTCACATTGTGCTGTTCACGCGGCCTGGCATCTGGCTTGACCGCGGAACGATTCTCGGCCGGGCGCGGCTTTACGGTCCCGCTCTTCGCTGGGTGCGGGCGGCCGTCGCGGCGTTTGTCGCGAAAAGACTTCAAGAGGCAGCTTCTCCGGCGGTTCGGCCCGCTTCTGCCACAGCTATGCCCATCGGCGCAACAAACCCGCGCACATTGCGATCGCGGATGGCTCAGCCACGCCCGATCGATCAGCGCGGCCGATTTCGCCCTGATCGCAGAGGCGATGGGCGCTAAACTCGCTTCGACTAGCCCCTGAGCGCCGTGTAGACGGCAATGCCGGCGGCCAAGTCCTCGAGTGCTGCGCCAACCGACTTGAACAGCGTGATCTCGTCAGGGCTGCCGCGGCCTCGTTTCTCGCCGCGCGCCAGTTCGTGCAGGTCGGCGACGATGGCTTCCGGCTTCAGCACGCCGGAGGCCAGTGGCTGGACGATGTCGCCGGCCTCCTTGGTGGCGCCGGCGCGGGTGTCGACGTAGACGCGGGCGCGCATGATCGCGTCGTCATCGCTTTCGCGCATCGTCGGGGTGAAGCCGCCAACCAGATCGACATGGGTTCCCGGCCGCAGCAGCGCCCCCTTGATCAGCGGCGTTGTGGTGATTGTCGCCGAGGAGACAATGTCGGCCTGGCCAAGCTCGGCATCGAGATCGGTCGCGGCGCAGGCCGCAAAGCCCTCGGCGCGCAGATCGGCCGCTACTTTCTCGGCGTTGGCCGGGGTGCGGTTCCAGATGCGGATGGTCTTGATTGGCCGCACGGCGCTGTGCGCCTTGGCGAGGAAGGGTGACAGCGCGCCGGCGCCGACCACCAGCAGCCGCGAGGCATCATCGCGGGCAAGATAGGACGCGGCCAGCGCCGAGGCGCAGGCCGTGCGCCACTGCGTCAGCCGTTGGCCGTCGATCAGGGCTTCCGGTTCGCCGGTGCTGCCATGGAGCAGGAGGTAGAGCCCCATCACCGCCGGCTTGCCGATGGCATTGTTGTCGGGCGAGACAGTGACGATCTTGACGCCGATATGACCGCCGGCCGAACCGCCGGTTGCATGAAAATCGGTCCAGGCCGGCATCAGCAGCAGGGTCGACGCCCCACCATCAGGCCTTTCGACAGCGTGATGATGCCTGACTGGTTGCACCGCGCCCTCGCGAAAAGCCACGCGCAGCGTCTCGACCAGGCCAGGAAAGGTCAGCGCACGATCGACCTCCGCGGCCGAAATGGTCAGCATGAAAAGCTCCGTGGAAAGAAATGCGCCGGCCGGCGGCTCAATTGGTCGGCTTCGGCAATGCTGACCCTTGGGCCGACCCTTGGGCTGACCCTTGGACCGGGGCTTGCGGCACTGAAGGCGCGCGGACTGCCTGGCGCAGGTTTTCGGCCTCGACGCTGCGCTGGCGCGCCAGCTTGCGGTAGCGGCCCTGCTTGACCCAGGTCGCAAGGCTGCCGACGATCATGCCGATGGCGAGCGCCAGGAACAGGAAGATGAACAGCGGCAAGGTCAGCGTCAGCTTCGGATTGCCGGGGTTGAACGGGTCCAGGGTGAAGGCGACGAGTTCGCGGTTGGCCACGGCCAAAGCGATCAGGATGATCGCCAGGGGCACGAAAACCACGATGAGCATGAAGCGGTTGAGCATGATAAATTCCGTTGCAAGCTGGCCGGGACAAGGCAGTCCGGCTACTTGCCGCCGTTCAGCCTTTCACGCAGTTCCTTGCCGGTCTTGAAGAACGGCACCCATTTCTCCTCGACCTCGACGGATTCGCCGGTACGCGGGTTGCGGCCGGTGCGGGCGGGGCGGTTCTTCACCGAAAAAGCGCCGAAACCGCGCAATTCGACTCGGTTCCCCTCGGCAAGCGCGTCGGTGATCTCATCGAAGATCGCACCGACGATGTTTTCGACGTCGCGCAGGAAAAGATGCGGATTGCGCGTGGCAATAATCTGCACAAGTTCGGACTTGATCATCAGACGTGTCCCCGTGAAAGCAGTTCGGTCAAAATTATCAGGATGATTTTATTTGCTTTTTCAGCTGTCTCAAGGGTGCCAGACGGAAACGAGACCGTCAAGAAACAAGCGGTCGGCGCCAAGTTCATGGATGACGTCAGCGCCGGAATCCGGCAGGCCGAGCGCGCCGGCGATCGTGCGTGCCATCGCCTTCGAGAACAGGAAGCCGCCGCGCCGTTCCGTGTCTTTCCACTCGACCACCTTGAGTTTGGCATCGACACCCTTGGTCGCCAGCCAGTCGATGGCCACGGACTCGCCGCCAACGGCGTCGATCAGCCCGTTGGCAACACCCTGGCGGCCGGTGAAGATCGAACCGTCGGCGAGCGCCAGCGCCTGTTCGTGGGTCATCTTGCGACGTTCCGCGACGATGCCGACGAACCAGTCGTAGCTGTCGAGGATGAGCTTGCGGACCATGGCGCGCTCGTCGTCATTGGTCGGCTTGAAGGGCGAGGGTGAGGCTTTCAGCGGCGAGGACTTCACCTCCTCCAGCTTGACGCCGAGCTTGTCCATCAGACCGCTGACGTCAGGATACTGGATCAGCACGCCGATCGAGCCGACGATCGACGTCTTGCGGGCGACAATATGGTCGGCGGCACTCGCGATCATGTAGCCCGCCGACGCGGCCAGCGTGCCGACCTCGGCCACGACAGGCTTGTCGGCGGCGAGCTTGCGCACCTCCTCGTAGATCGATTCCCCGCCGACGGTGGTGCCGCCAGGAGAATCGATCGCCAGGATGACGCCTTTCACCTTCGATGACTGGCGGATGGTCTCCAGCCGCTTGATCAGTTCGTCGTCCTCGGTGATGGTGCCTTCGATCCTGACCTTGGCGATGTGGTCGATGGCAGAGCCGCCGAGATCGTCGCGGTAGAACCAGGCCGACAGCGCAATCACCCCGAGCGCCACGATGCCAAAGGCCGCAACACGCCAGAAAGTCAGCTTGCGCCGCAAGCGGCGGCGGTCGATCAGGTCGTCGGCTCTCAATGCCATCGTAAGCCTCACAATCAGCGGGAAGACACGCTTTTAGACCATGATGCCTTCATCGGGAAGCAGTTCCGTCCCGCACATGGCGCGGCAATCCGCGCGACGGTCCATGTGTTGTCTGTTTTGTGACTGGCCTGTGCGAAGGACGCAAGGTAAGTGGGAAGAACTTCGGTGATGAAAAAAGACGCAAGGACGTCTATTTCTGCTATGAAGCATTGGCTGTTGCGCTGACCCGGGTTTCGTTTGTGCAACGGCAGCTGTCACATTTTTGCGGTTTTCGTCGGCTTGTGCTTGCGTGAGGGCGCTGGCGTCCCACCTATAGGCGGTGCTCCGGGGGCAGGGGTTTTAGAAGAAAGCAGTCATGTTAGCGCGACCGAATGAACCGACGAGCCCGGAGACGGAGTTGGCCCCCCCGGCGGATGGCTGGGCGCGGGGCGAGGCCTTCGACCGCGCCCAGCGTCATTCGCGCCGTGTGCGCGTGCTCAAATTCGCCGTGCCCTTGGCCGCGGCGTTGATCGCCGTCGCCTTCCCGGTCTATTCCTATCTCGCCGCGCCCGTCTCCGTCGCCGTGCAGGCGGAAGGTACCGCCTTCTCCAACGGCAAGCTGGTGATGGCCAATCCCAAGCTCAATGGGTTCACCAAGCTGAAGCAGCCCTATTCGATGACGGCCCTGCGGGCGATACAGGATGTGAGCACGCAAGGCATCATCGAACTCGAAGGCATCGACGCCAAGGTGCCGATCGCTCCCGACAATGTCGCGGCGGTAAAAGCCTCGAGCGGTACCTACGATCGCGACGGCAATACGATGAAGCTGAACAGCGACGTCACCATCACCACGACCGACGGCTTGCAGGCCAAGTTCAAATCGGTCTTCCTCGACATGGGCAAAGGCACTATGAAGACGGACGATCCCGTCGATGTCAGCCGTGGCGGGTCGCAGATCAGGGCGGATTCGATGTCGGTCCAGGACAATGGCAAGATCCTGGTGTTCGAGAACAAAGTTCGTGTCAACATCGATCCCGCCGTTCTGAAGGCGGCTGAGGCAAAGGGCGAAGAAGCGAATGTGGGTCAATAGTTCGACACGGCTTGCGGCCGCAACTTCGGCGCTGTTCCTGCTCAGCCTGGCGCCGTCGCTGGCGCAGTCGGGGGCGGCCAGCCAGGTGTCGGGTCTCAAACTGGCCGGCGACAAGCCGATCCAGATCGAAAGCGACAAGCTGGAAGTCCACCAGGCCGACAGTGTCGCCATCTTCACGGGCAACGTCACCGTCGTCCAGGGACCGACGCTGATGAAGGCCGGCAAGATGATGGTCTATTACGTCAAGGATCCCAACGCGGGCGCTAAGGGTGCCGAAGCGGCCGGGGCGGCAGCCATGACCGGCTCGGCCAACATCGATCACCTGGAGATCTCCGACAAGGTCTACATCAAGTCGGATCAGCAGGTCGCGACCGGCGATCAGGGCAGTTTCGACATGAAGACGCAGGTGCTGGTGCTTTCGGGCAAAAAGGTCGTCCTGTCGCAAAACGACAATGTCCTGGTCGGCTGCAAGCTCACCGTGCAGATGAAAAGCGGGCTCGCCCAGGTCGATCCATGCGCTGGGCAGCGTGTCCAGATGTCGATCACACCGCCGCCGAAATCGGATGCGTCGAAATCGGGAGCGACGAACCCCTGATGGCCAGCCTGTCGTCTCTGACGGCGCGTCTTCCGGGGCGGGCCGCAGGCAAGCTTTCGGCTCCGGCCACCGTCACTGTGGACAAGGCGAAGTTCAAGGGAACCTTGATCGCCAAGGGCCTGACCAAGAGTTACAAGGGCCGCAAGGTCGTCAGCGGCGTCACGCTGGGCGTGCGCGCCGGCGAGGCCGTCGGGCTCCTCGGTCCCAATGGCGCCGGCAAGACGACCTGTTTCTACATGGTCACCGGCCTGGTACCGGTGGATGAAGGTACGATCGAGATCGACGGCTTCGACGTCACCTCGATGCCTATGTATCGCCGCGCGCGCCTCGGCATCGGCTATCTGCCCCAGGAGGCCTCGATCTTCCGTGGCCTCAATGTCGAACAAAACATCCGAGCCGTGCTCGAAGTGGTCGAAAAGGACCGCAAGGTCCGCGAGCGCAACCTCGACGAACTGCTCGAGGAATTTCACATCAGTCATCTGCGCAAGGCGCCGTCCATGTCGCTCTCGGGTGGCGAAAGGCGGCGCCTGGAAATCGCGCGCGCGCTGGCGACGCGCCCGGCCTACATGCTGCTCGACGAACCCTTCGCCGGTATCGATCCGATCGCCGTCGCCGACATCCAGCAATTGGTGCGCCACCTGACGGCGCGCGGTATCGGTGTCCTCATCACCGACCACAATGTGCGTGAGACGCTCGGCCTGATCGACCGTGCCTATATCATCCATGCCGGCCAGGTGCTGACCCATGGCCGCGCCGACGAGGTGGTGGCAAATGCCGACGTGCGGCGGCTTTATCTCGGCGAGGGTTTTACGCTCTGAGCAGTTCGCTGTCTGAAACGGCTAACCGCTTGTCTCTTTTTCACGGAATTCCGCTCGGAAAGCGATTTTTTCCGGCCCCTGGAATTGCTCTCAGTGTGAAATTTGTTTCCTGATACGATTTTTTGCGCGCTGGCGACCTGTTTTCCGCGATTTTGCTCCGGGATAACGCTCCGGTAAGCGGGTTTTGCTAGGCTTTGCCTTGACAAGCAAAAGCCGGGCCAGTTTCTATGGCCGGCCGTGAAATTCATTTCCGGAAGTCCGGACGCGTAGAGGAGGCGTTTGAAACCGAACCATGGCATTGGCGGCGAAACTACAGCTCCGACAGTCGCAGTCGCTGGTGATGACGCCGCAGCTGATGCAGTCGATTCGGCTGCTGCAGTTCACCCATGCCGAGCTCGAGCATTTCATCGACGAGGAGATCGAGCGCAACCCGCTCCTGGAACGCGCCGAACCGCAGGATGATGCCGCGAGCGACCAGGCGCAGAAGCTCGAGGCAGAGCCGCAAGCGGCCCCCGATGGCGACTGGTTCGAGAACGAGACGGCATGGAGCGCCGAAGCGATCTCGGAAAAGCTCGACACGTCCCTGGAAAACCTGTTTCCCGATGATCCCGGCACCAGCGATCGGCTCGGCCCCGATCTGACGGCGCAATGGAAATCGGCTTCGGGCAGTGGCGGCGGCTCCTCGTCCGAGGGGCTCGATGCTGGTGACATGGCGGCGAGCGCGATCACGCTGCGCGACCATGTCGGCGAGCAGGTCGCACTTGCCTTCACCGATCCCGTGGCACGGCTGATCGCCGGAGAACTTGCCGACGGGCTCGACGAGACTGGCTATGTCAGGGCCGATCTGGCGGAGATCGCCGCGCGGCTTGGCATCGACGGCGTGGCGGTGGGCAAGGTGCTGGCCGTATGCCAGACCTTCGACCCGGCCGGGTTGTTTGCCCGCAATCTCGCGGAATGCCTTTCGCTGCAGCTTGCCTTGCGTGACCGTCTTGATCCGGCGATGAAGGCTCTGATCGCCAATCTCGAATTGCTGGCGCGGCGCGATTTCCAGACGCTGAAGCGGCTTTGCGGCGTAGACGAGGAAGACTTGCTCGACATGCTGGCCGAGATCCGGGCGCTCGACCCGCGGCCGGGCATGGCGTTTTCGGGGGGCGCCAGCGACGCGATCGTCGCCGATGTCGAGGTGCGGGCCGCCAATGACGGCAGCTGGACCGTCGAACTCAATGCCGAAACGCTGCCGCGCGTGCTGGTCGATCATATCTATTTTGCCCAGGTGTCGCCGCACGCGAAGAACCAGGCGGAGAAGGACTTCCTGGCCGAGTGCCTGCAGAACGCCAACTGGCTGACACGCAGCCTCGACCAGCGGGCAAAGACGATCCTCAAAGTGGCTTCGGAAATCGTGCGCCAGCAGGACGCCTTCCTCGTCCATGGCGTACGTCATCTGAAACCGCTCAACCTGCGCACGGTGGCCGACGCCATCGGCATGCACGAATCGACGGTCAGCCGGGTCACCGCGAACAAATACATGCTCACCCCGCGCGGCGTGTTCGAGCTGCGCTATTTCTTCACCGCCTCGATCGCGGCATCGGGCGGTGGCGACGCGCATTCCTCGGAAGCGGTGCGTGATCGCATCAAGCAAATGATCGACGAGGAGAAGCCCGTCGATGTGCTGTCGGACGATGCCATCGTCGACATGCTGAAGGAAAGTGGCGTCGATATCGCCCGGCGCACGGTCGCCAAGTACCGGGAAGGCATGAATATTCCCTCGTCGGTGCAGCGCCGGCGCGAGAAGCGGGCGCTCGCCAGCGCCGGCCGCTAGGCATTCTGCGATTTTCCACAGCTTTCGAGCTTCATTGACAAGCCACGGTGAAGTGGCTAGAAGCCCGCCCGCATGAGATGGGCTTGATGCCCGCTAGCGGATGGTCCGTCACGACAATGACCCGGGACGGTCAAGAAGGCGGCTTGTGATCAACCGGAAAGTTCGGATTTAAATCGGCGCGAGTGACGCCGCAAAGCTTGTGCGCACGGATCACGAGTATAAACTCGGGCCAGTTTGAAGCCTGAGCAAGGAAGGTCAGTTTTCAGATGAATCTGCGCATTTCGGGAAAGCACATGGATATCGGCGATGCGTTCCGCACACGCATCAACGATCGTGTCGGTGAAGCCATCGGCAAATATTTCGATCGCGGCTTCGCGGGACACGTCACCGTCATCAAATCGGGCTCGCGCTATTCGGCGGATTGCATGATCCGGCTGGATTCCGGCGCTTCGCTGCAGGCCACCGGCGATGCCCAGGATCCGACGCTCGCCTTCGAGGCCGCCGCCGATCGGCTGGAGACCCGGCTTCGGCGCTACAAGCGCCGTCTGAAATCGCACAATTCGGGCAATGGCAATGGCGAGTTGACCGACATTGCCTATACCGTGATGGCGCCGCTTGCCGATGACGATGAGGAAATCCCGGAGGATTTCGCACCGGCCATCGTCGCCGAATCGACCATGACGCTGAAGACCATGTCGGTGGCCTCAGCCGTCATCGAGCTCGATACCAAGGACAGTCCGGTGGTTGTTTTCCGCAATGCCGGAACCGACCATCTCAACATCGTCTATCGCCGGCCCGACGGAAACATCGGCTGGATCGATCCGTCCACGACCAAAGTCGCACAGGGATAAAAGCTGGCCGCACGAGGGGTGGGGACTGGCGCGGCAGGCGAACAAGGATTTTCAAGCATGGATCTGAGCGATCTTATCAGCGTTCCGGCGATTTTGCCGGCGTTGAAGGCGAACTCCAAGAAGCAGCTTCTGCAATTGCTGTCCGAGCGGGCAGCGGCGATTTCGGGCATTCCGGAACGGGAGGTGTTCGACACCATCCTGCAGCGCGAGCGCCTGGGTTCGACCGGCGTCGGCAACGGCATCGCCATCCCGCACGGCAAGCTCGCTGGCGTGAAGCGCATCGCCGGCGTTTTCGCCCGGCTGGAAACGCCGGTCGATTTCGAATCGCTGGATGACCAACCGGTCGATCTGGTGTTTCTGCTGCTGGCGCCTGAGGGGGCCGGTGCCGATCACCTCAAGGCACTGTCGCGCATCGCGCGCGTGCTGCGCGACGCCGACACGGTGGCCAAGATCAGGGGAACGCGGGATGCCACGGCGATCCACGCGCTTTTGTCGGACACGCAGGCCTCGCACGCGGCTTGAAGCCATCTTTTTAAGATTTCACCCCAAGGGCCGCCGTGAGCGGCCCTTTCGTCTCGGCCAACCGGTCGCCTTAATGAATGGCGACGGTGGTCAGGTCGTTTTCCATGGCACCGGCCAGCGCGCGGTCACGCGCATCGGAAAGCAGGATCGGCTGGCCATTGGCGGCAAACAGGGCCCACAGCTCCAGGCCGGGCGCAATTTCGCCGATGTTGGGGAAGCGGCCGAGCAGTTCATCGCTCGAGACCTTGCGCAGATAGGCGACCGAGCCTTCGCCGAGATGGGCGAATTCGCCGTTGGTCATGGTGATGGTTTCGTCAGTTCTGGTCATTTCAAGCCTCCTTGGCGCGAGGACGCCGCTCAAGGCCATCCCGCATGAGAGCCATCGGTAAAGATCAGTCTTTCACCGAAATATTTATTTTCCGTACCAGTCGTTCGGACTCCGGCCGATCGAGGTCGATCGACAAAAGGCCGTTCTTCAGCTCTGCCGCGATCACCCGCATGCCGTCGGCCAGCACGAAGCAGCGCTGGAACTGGCGCGCGGCAATGCCGCGATGAAGGAATTCGCGCTCGGTGTCGTCGCTTTGACGGCCGCGCACGACCAACTGGTTTTCCTCGGTTGTCACATCGAGATCGCTTTCAGCGAAACCGGCGACGGCCAGCGTAATGCGCAGCCTTTCGGCCTTGCCGTCGGCACCGCTCAGGCGCTCGATGTTGTAGGGAGGGTAGCTGTCACCGGACTTCGCCAGACGCTCCAAGGTCTTTTCCATGGCGTCGAAACCCAGGAGAAGCGGGCTGGAGAAAGGCGTCATTCGGCTCATATTACACTGTCCTCTCAAGAGCGACATAAACTGGAAAAACCCGGATGGCATTTTTCCCGATGGTCTTGATATGGTCCGCCCCGCGACCAAGTTCAAGCCACCAAAAGACCCGCCCAAAGAGACCAGGTCGCGGACCCACAGGAATAGCCCAAAGGATCAGGTCGTGGACTCACAGGAATGATCGACATGGCGCTTGAAAAGGCGCGCGGATGCAAGGAGAAGCGCGCAGGCCGGGACCGTGCCCCGTCAAGCGGTTCGGCAGCTTGCATCGGTGGGCGTCTTTCGGGCGCAGAATCGGCCCAGTGAACTGATGGCCAGCCAAACAAGGAATTGAAATGCCCCAACCACGCAAGATCATCATCGATACCGATCCCGGCCAAGACGATGCCGTCGCCATTCTGCTGGCGCTCGGCAGCAGCGAACTGGAGATCGTCGGCATTACTGCCGTTGCCGGCAACGTGCCGCTGAGACTGACCGAAAAGAATGCCCGCAAGATCTGCGAACTGGCTGGCCGGCCCGACATCAAGGTCTTTGCCGGCGCCATCCGCCCGTTGGCGCGCGAATTGGTCACCGCCGAGGAAGTGCATGGCAAGACCGGTCTCAACGGGCCGCAATTGCCCGAACCGGCGATGAAGCTGCAGGAGCAGTATGCCGTCGATTTCATCGTCGAGACGCTGATGGAGGAAGAGAGCGGCACCATCACGCTTTGCCCGCTCGGGCCGCTCACCAACATAGCGCTGGCATTGATCCGCGAACCGCGCATTGCACCGCGCATCAAGGAAATCGTGCTGATGGGCGGCGGCTTCTTCGAGGGCGGCAATGTAACGCCGACCGCCGAATTCAACATCTATGTCGATCCACAGGCCGCCGATCTGGTGTTCAAGTCCGGCATCCCGATCGTGATGATGCCGCTCGACGTCACCCACAAGGCGCTGACCACGTCCAAGCGCATCGAGGCCTTCCGCAAGCTTGGCAGCAAGGTCGGCATCGCCACGGCAGACATGCTCGAATTCTTCGAGCGTTACGACGAGGAGAAGTACGGCACCGATGGCGGGCCGCTGCACGACCCCTGCGTCATCGCCTACCTGTTGAAGCCGGAGCTGTTCAAGGGCCGCAACTGCAACGTCAGCATCGAAACCGCCTCGGAACTGACCATGGGCATGACCGTGATCGACTGGTGGGGCGTGACCAAGCGGGCAAAGAACGCCATGGTGATGCGCGACATCGACCATGACGGGTTTTTCGCGCTGCTGGTGGAGAGATTGGGGCGGCTTTAGAGCCCCATTCTCGCCGATTGAGCAATCTGATCTGGTAGTTCATGGCGTGTCGGCACACGACGAACAGCTCCTCAATCGAAAAACCGGTAGAAGACGGAGCCGTTGTCGCGGGTAACGCGCTCAATTTTTTTGACACGGGAGCCAATCAGGCGGGGTCGATCGTCGTCAACGAAAACCAGAGCATTGTTCTCTAGGAACAATCCATATTGAGACGTGCTGGTCCGGTGCCAGTAGACGCCTTCGATCGTAGCGTTGATCGGGTCAATTGATCGAATCGGCGTTGCGTCATTCTTCCATTTACTTTGGGCCAATATGAACATTATCGCAAAAAAACCGGCGAAGAAGACCACGCTAGGCGCGTTCCTCTTCAAACCCTCATAAGTCGACGGTGCACGCATGAATCCCTCAATGTCGATTCATGTGGTAGCTGGAAAGTTGACTTTCAATCAGCCGCCGACGCAGCTTTAACGCGGCGCCGGCCTCGGCTGCCGTTACTTCGACCGCGAAAACGCCAGCCACAAGCCGCCGCCGACCATGAAGCTGCCGCTGATCCTGGAGAGGAGCTTGACGCGGCTGGCCGACAGCAGGCGACCGGCGCGGCCGGCGGCGAGCGCATAGGTCGAATCCGACATGGCAGCGAAGATCATGGCGGTTAGGCCCATGACGACGATCTGCAGCGAGTAATTGCCCTGCGGCGCAATGAACTGCGGGAAGAAGGCGCCGAAGAAGATCAGCGTCTTTGGATTGCTGAGCGCCACCAGCAAGCCCTGCAGGAAGAAGCCGCCACGCGGCTTCCTGGCGGTGCCATCCGCATTCAGCGTGCCCTTGGAGCGGAACATCTGCACGCCCATCCAGATCAGATAGGCGGCGCCGATCAACCTGACCCACTCGAACCAGTGGCCCATGCCCGAGATCAGCGTGTTGAGACCGATGCCGACGATGGCGATCATGACGGCGAGGCCGGCCTGGGTGCCGGCGACATTGGCGAGACCGGCACGAGTTCCGTGGCGGATGCTGTTGGCGATGATCAGCGTGACCGTCGGACCGGGCACCAGGATGATGACGATGCAGGCAAGAACATAGGCGGCGTAGAGTTCCAGCGACATGATTATCCCTCGCAATGCCGCTGTCGCGGCCTGTCAGGCGACAATCAATGCATGGCGGTCAGGACGACGCAAGCCGGCGCGAGGCGGGCCTGGCTCAGGCGCCGGCCGACCAGGGCAACGTCGTCTCATAGGCGGCCGCGGCTTTCAGCACGGCGAGATCGCCGCGTGGCCGGCCGATCAGCTGCATGCCCATTGGCCGGCCCCTGTCGTCGAAGCCGACCGGCACATTGACCGCCGGGCAACCGCCCAGTGTGGCGAAGGCTGAAACCTGCATCCAGCGATGATAGCTGTCCATTGCCTGTCCCGCGACCTCGTGGGGCCAATGGGTGCCGACCTCGAAGGGAAAGACCTGCGCGGTCGGCAGCGCGATGAGGTCGAAGCGATCGAAGATCGACAGCAGCGCCCGGTGCCAGGAGGTGCGCACGACCGAGGCTGCGCGAATCTGCGGCGCCGTCAGCCGCGTGGCGTTCTCCACTTCCCAGATGGCTTCCGGCTTCAGCAGGCCGCGTTTGGAAGGGTCGTCATAGTGCACTTTCAGGGCGCAGCCGCTGCTGGCCTGGCGCAGCGTCACGAAGGCCTGCCATAGCGCCTCGAAATCGAAATCCGGTCGCAAGGGCTCGGTCACAAAGGATACATCCGTGAACCGGGCGAGTGCGGCCTCGCACAGATCGAGGATGCCGGGCTCGATCGGCAGATGGCCGCCGAGATCGCCGAGCCAGGCGATGCGACCACCGGTCGTCGCCGTCGCGAGCCCTTCGAGGAATGAGCCTTGCTTCTCATAGGAGAGAGGCGCTTGCGGATGGTAACCGGCCTGCACATCGAGCAGCAGCGCCATGTCGGCGACGTTGCGGCCCATCGGCCCCTCGACGCCCATCTGCGCGTGGAAAACCTCGATGTCGGGACCGCCGGGCACGAGCCCCTGCGATGGCCGAAAGCCGTAGACATTGTTCCAGGCAGCCGGGTTGCGCAGCGAGCCGCCGAAATCGCTGCCGTCGGCGACGGGCACCATGTCCAGCGCCAGCGCCACCGCCGCACCGCCGCTCGAGCCGCCGGCGGTGAGCGCCGGATCGAAAGCGTTCAGCGTCGGCCCGAACACGTTGTTGTAGGTGTTGGAGCCCAGCCCGAATTCGGGAACGTTGGTCTTGCCGATGATGATGGCGCCGGCGTCGCGGATGCGTTCGACGAAGAAATCGTCTTCTTGCGGCACGAAATCGGCGAAGATTGGCGAGCCGAACGAGGTCCTGAGGCCGGTGGTCGAGGCAAGGTCCTTGATGGCGATGGGAAGGCCAAAAAGGGAGCCTGTTCCGTCCGTCCGCCTGACATCGGCGGCGTCGGCCTCGCGCAGGATGTCGGCGCGGTCTCGCAACGAAACGATGGCGTTGACCAGCGGGTTGACCGCATCGATGCGATCGAGGAACGCCGTCACCACCTCGCGCACGGAGAGCTTCTTTCGGCGGATCGCGTCGGTGAGTTCGACGGCCGACAGGCGGCAGATGTCGCTGGCCGCGGGTACGGCATGTCTCGTGCGCGGGCGCATCATCTCAACGGGTTTCCTGCAAGGCCTGGTCGACATCCCGGGCCAGCGGGATTGCCGGCTGGGCGCCAGGCTTGAGGCAAGCCAGTGAGCCGGCGGCACCGGCACGCGCCAGCGCCTGTTCGAGCGTGAGGCCCGACGACAGGCAGGCGGCGAAATAGCCGCAGAAGGTGTCGCCGGCGCCGACCGTGTCGACCGGCGTGATCTTCAACGCGGGAACGGTCAGGAAATCGCTCGGCGTCGCCGCCATGACACCTTCGCCGCCAAGTGTGACGACGATGGCGCGTCCGGTTTTCCCCGCAAAATCGCGCATGCGCGCCGCCCGATCGCGGCCGCTGAGCGCCAGGGCCTCGCCATAGAGGTCGAACTCGGTTTCGTTGGCGACGACGTAATCAGCCTTGCCGAGGAAGCCGGCCGCTTTGGCGTGGAACGGAGCCGTGTTGAGCACCGTGACCGCGCCGGCCGCCCTTGCCTGGTCGAGCGCCGCATCGACCGTCGCGAGAGGAATTTCATGCTGCAGCAGCACGACGTCGCCCTTTTTCAGAAAAGCCTTGGAGAGGTCGCCGGGCACCACGGAAGCATTGGCGCCGGCAACCACGGCGATGATGTTCTCGCCGTCGTCGCCGACCATGATCAATGCCGTGCCGGTCGAGGCAAAGGTTTCTCCGACGCCTGAGAGGTCGACCTTGGCCTCGCGCAGCAACGCCAGTGCTTCGGGTGCGAAATTATCCTTGCCGACGGCGCCGACCATGCGCACCGGGGCACCGGCGCGTGCGGCGGCGAGCGCCTGGTTGGCGCCTTTGCCGCCGGGCGCCGTCGAGAAACCGGAACCGCTCACTGTTTCACCGGGGCTCGGCAAGCGGTCGACATTGGCGATTAGGTCGAGGTTGATCGAGCCGACTACGATAATCAAGAAATGCCTCCTGCTGAATGCACGGAAGCTATCCTGCCGGGCCGTTCGATGCCAGACCACGCGAATGGTCCAGCGCGATTTGCCGCCTCACTCACATAGCACTGTGACCATGCCCTGATAGTTGCCGGCGGGAAAGATACCGCTCGACTTTGTGGCGGTGAGGTCGACCTGAACGGTATGGGTGCCGTTGACGAGCTTCTGCGTCGTGCTTCCCGCCGTGCTGACACCGGAGTCAAGACGATACGTCGTGGCGAAGGTGACATTGGTGCCGCCGCCGCTCGGTGAAGAGGTGAATGCAGCGGGTGCTGGCGCAGATACCGAATAGCAGTCCAGCAAGTTGAGCAAGGAGCACAGCGCGGAGCTTGCCACCACGGTCGCGTTGGCGCTCGATCCGCCTGCCTGCTTGGAGCTCAGTATGCCGATGGCCGGATTTGCGGTCATCGTTCCCGATGCCCCCACCATGATGGTGCAGGTGCCGATGATCGCCCCCTGCGCCGGAAGGCAGAAGCCAGCGAGCGCGGCCATCGCAAGCAGCGCGCGGCTATTTCTTCTTCTTTTTCTTGCCATCGCTGCTTCCGGTCCTGATGCTCCAGCCTTCATTGGCCCATCCCGGTGATGCGGCCACGGGAGCGGGAGCGCCGGCGGTCACGCTCGCAGTCTGGCCGTCACCGCCCACGCCCATCTTGAGCAATTTCAGTTCCAGTTGCAGGCGCTCGACCTCGAGCTCGTAGAGGCGGCTGCAATCGACGCGCTTCGGCGTACGCCCGATCGGGATCACCACGCGGCCATAGGTGGCGACGCCATTGTTCGTCTGGTTGTTGCCCCTGATAACGCCGAGGTCGAGATAGGCGCCGCTGCCGGAGACCGCCGAGCGGCAGGTCGTGCCGTCGGAAGCGTGCACCTCGTCCTGGCCTTGGGGCAAGGTCACGCCGGGCAGATTGAAGCCGTTCTCATTCTGATTGAGATTGTAAATCTGTTCCTGAGCCGCGGTTGGAGCCGTGCTTGCCGCGGCAATCGCAAACGCGACCGTCAGGACTTGCGGTGCCCAAAAAACTTTCCGCATATCTGTGCCCTTATCTGCGTCTGTTGATTGGGGAAGGGGATGCTCTCGGTACAGATACGCACTTTACGCTCGGCAGCGCCGCCGAAAGGCACGACCACAAGGACAGGACGGGAAGCCTGCGAGCCCAGTTGGAAGACGCTCGGAGAGATTTTGGCGTCGACCGGCTGAAAATCCTGATCATAGACGTGGATTTCGACCTTGATCTTCTGGTCGTAGGGATTGGCCGGAAAAACGCGGACCGCGAAGGCGTCGGTGAAACTGTTGACCTCACCTCGCATCGGCGACATCGACTGGGCGCCGGCGGCAATGGGCATCAGTCCAACGGCCAGCGCCGTCGCCAGGTTCAGAATATGTTTCAAGGACTCCCTCCTTCGCGGCGACGTCATTCGCAGCGCAGCGTCACCGTTGCCTGATAGTTGCCGTTCGCGAAGCGGTTGCTGCCGCTCTTGGTACCGGCGAGGTTGACCGAGACGAGGTCGGCGCCGGGGACAGTCAGGGCGGTGGAAGATGCCGTTTCCGCGATCGCGTGGGCGCCGCTGGCCGAATAGGTCGGCGTCCAGGTGGTGGCCGTGCTGTCGGCGGCCGGCACGGTGGTGGTGGTCACCGGATCGACGCTGAGAGAAACACCTCCGGTGGTGGTGAGCGTGACTGTTCCAGCCGAACCGCCGCTGTTGTGCG
Organism: Mesorhizobium sp. SARCC-RB16n; assembly: GCF_008520305.1. Lineage (GTDB taxonomy): Bacteria > Pseudomonadota > Alphaproteobacteria > Rhizobiales > Rhizobiaceae > Mesorhizobium. Next base: position 85,305 of record NZ_ML703296.1, read on the forward strand.
AGCTCAGCGACTGGAGGTCGGGGCTCACCGTCATCGTGCCGTTGGAGCCGACAACGAGCGTGCAGGTCGCGGTGACCGTACCATTGAAGATGACGTTCTGCGTTGTGGCCATCGCGGCGTGGTCCAGGCACGCGACCAGCAAGGCTGCACCAAAAGCGGTGCGGAACAACGTCATCAAGACCCTCCTATTAAATCGGATTGCCCGAATTAATATGGGTCATCATCGCTTTATCACGGTTAATTTAGTGTAAACTTAAATAAATTACCGAAATAACAGCCATGAAAAAACCGATGGTTGTCCTCGGTTGTATCCAGAAATCTCGAAAAGAAATCGTACTAATACTTAGGAGCGCGAATATTCATATATTTCCTGGAACCGAAATTAGAAAATCGACATTTTAGGACGAAATCTGCCCCGCCTCCCAGCCCAGGATGGCACGCTTGCGGGTCAGGCCCCAGTGATAGCCGGTGAGATCGCCTGATTTGCCGATGGCGCGGTGACAAGGCACCACGAAAGAGAGCGGGTTGGCGCCATTGGCGGCGCCGACCGCACGGCTGGCGCTCGGCGCGCCGATGCTGGCGGCGATCGAAGAATAAGTGCGGGCCTTGCCCATCGGGATCTGCAGCAAGGCTTCCCAGACGCGGACCTGGAAGTCGGTGCCGATCATGACGACGTGCAGCGGCTGGTCGGCGCGCCAGAACGTCGGCTCGAAGATGCGCGCGGCATAGGGGCCTGTCGCTTCCCTGTCCTCGACATAGAGGGCGTTGGGCCAGCGGCCGGACATGTCGGCGAAGGCAGTGCGCTCCTCGCCGGCGTCGCAGAAGGCGAGGCCGGCAAGCCCGCGGTCCGTGGCCATGATCAGGGCGGTGCCGAACGGCGAGGGGTGATAGCCGTAGCGGATGGTGAGGCCAGCGCCGCGCGTCTTGTAGTCGCCCGGCGACATCGCCTCATGGGTGACGAACAGGTCGTGCAGCCGGCCAGGACCGGACATGCCCAGCTCGAATGAGGTTTCGAGCAGCGGCATGCCGGAATCGAGCAGCTTGCGCGCATGGTCCAGCGTTACCGCCTGCAGGAAGGCCTTGGGCGACAGGCCGGCCCAGCGGGTGAAGAGTTTTTGCAAGCCGGTCGGCGTCTCGCCGACTTCTTCGGCGAGTTCCTCCAGCGATGGCTGGTCGCGATAGTCGAGGCTGATCTTCTCGATGGCGCGGCGCACGATTTCGTAGTCGCTGCCTTCGGGCGTGATGTCCTTCTTGAGGACTGCCGTGTGTGTGCTCATGGACCTGTCTCCTTGGGCTGGAATATCGCCCCTAGGGGCGCCGATCGCCACCCGAAACTTGCCTTCTTGCCGCGCATGTCCAGATAGACTCGGGATTCGAGCCTGGGAGCCGCTCATGGCTGGCGAAAAAGTACATCTGACGGGGGCAAAGGAGACCTTGCTCATGACGCTCTACGGCAAGGCGCTGGAGAGCCGGATGCTGGATTCGCTGCTTGGAGATCATTTCGCGGACGCGGCGCTGCGCAAGATCGACTATGATTTCTCCAGGCTGAAAGTCGACGAAAATCTCGGCATCGGCCTGGCGATCCGGGCCAAGACGTTGGACGTCCGTGTCGAGGATTTCCTGGCCAGAAATCCTGGCGCCATCGTGCTGCATCTGGGTTGCGGGCTGGATACCCGCATCTTCCGGGCCGATCCCCCACCCGAGGTGGACTGGTTCGATCTCGACTATCCCGAAGTGATCGAACTCAGGCGCAAGCTCTACCCGTCGCGCGACCATTACCACCTCATCGCTTCGTCGGTGACCGAACCCGGCTGTTTGGCTGACGTACCCAGCAACCGCCCGGCCATCGTGGTGGCGGAGGGATTGACGCCATATCTGCCCGCGGACGAAGGGCTGCGCCTGCTTTCACGGCTTGTCTCGCATCTTGCCAGCGGCGAACTGATGTTCGATGCCTACAGCCGTTTCGGCCTGACGCTGCTTCGCCTCAGTCCGACCATCAAGGCGACGGGCGCCGAGGTCCACTGGGCAATCGACGACCCGCACGAGCTTGAACTGGCGGTTCCGAAGCTGCGGTTCATCGAGGACATCTCGGCCTACAAACCTGAGCACGCTGCCCGCATGGGCTGGTCCGCCAAGCTGTTCGTCCGCCTTTGGAAACACATTCCGGCGCTGCGCAAGGTCGGCAGGCTGTTGCGGTATCGCTTCTGAGTCTCATTGGTTGCCGCAATTCCGGACGGAAAACCCTTCACAGTTTCCTGGAATTGCTTCTAGCGCGCTTTGGCGGTCGCCAGCGCGCGCGAGAAGGCGGTGGCAAAGCTCTCGCGGGAATCGGGGTCGAGAAAGCCGCCGATCGGCACGTTCTGGCCCTGTGCTTCCACGGTCATTCTGGTGATGCCGATCTCGGCGTGCCGGGCGACCGAAAACCGTGCCCAGAACGGATTGAAGCGATGCGCTTCCGACTTTCCCGAGGGCGCCGTCTTGCGGATGTCGAGGCTGGTGCGCGAGACCGACACTTCCTCGCGGGCGCGGGCAGCCCGATAGTTGACGCGGAAGGCGATATAGACGGCAACCACGTCGAGACCGAAGAAGCCGAACACCGGCCAGGCGCCGCGCGACAGGAAAAACGCACCCGTCACCAGCCAGCCGAACATCAGCGCGCCCATCAGGATCAGGAAGCCCGTCCTGCCCAGCGACCGGTGTGGGGTCAGCAATGCGTGAAAGAAGGGCTCGTCGGCCTGAAACGAGGCGTTTGTGTCGCTCATGACAGACTATTATAGGAGGGAAATGGCCAGCCCCAAGTCCCAAGAGTCTTCCATGCCCGAAAAAGAGCCGCCGCCCGGACGGCGCGACGGCGCCAACGCCAAGCCGCGTCCACGACCCGCGCGGCGGACTTCGCGCTACAGCCCGGCCGAAGTGCATGAAATCTTCCGGCGCTTTTCGGTGCAGCGTCCGGAGCCGAAGGGCGAGCTCGAACATGTCAACGCCTTCACGCTGCTGGTGGCTGTGGTGCTTTCGGCGCAAGCGACCGATGCGGGCGTGAACAAGGCGACGCGGGCTTTGTTCAAGGCCGCCGATACCCCGCAAAAGATGCTGGCTCTGGGTGAAGCCAAGGTCGGCGACTATATCAGGACCATCGGGCTCTGGCGCAACAAGGCCAAGAACGTCATCGCACTATCGGAGGCGCTGATCCGCGACCATGGCGGCGAGGTGCCCGATGACCGCGACGAGTTGGTCAAGCTGCCCGGTGTCGGGCGCAAGACCGCCAATGTCGTGCTCAACATGGCCTTCGGCCAGCATACGATGGCGGTCGACACCCATATTCTGCGCATCGGCAACCGGCTTGGTCTGGCGCCCGGCAAGACCCCTGAACAGGTCGAGCAGGGATTGCTGAAGATCATCCCGGCCGAATATATGCGTCACGCGCATCACTGGCTGATCCTGCATGGCCGCTATGTCTGCAAGGCGCGCAAGCCGGATTGCCCGGCTTGCGTCATCGCCGATATCTGCAAGGCAGAGGTGAAGACCACCAGCATTCCGGCTCCCCTGGTGCCGATCGCTCCGCTTGAAACGGTTGGCGCTGACGATCAGTAGCCGTAGCCACGCGCCATCGCCGCCGCGAAGACCGGTATCAGCAGGAAGACGAACGCTTCGGCGCGGATAAAGGTCTTCACCGAGGCCAGTTCGCTCGGGGGCACGGCGAAGGAAGGATTGGCGCTCGCCTGCCTCTTCCAGGCGACAAAACGGACGGTCGGGACGATCGACAGCAAGCCGACGATGCCGAACGCCGCCATCTTGGCCCAGAACACCCAGTTGTGGACGTAGAACTCCCACCCCTTGAGGCCCCAGACGACACGGCCGATGCCGACGATGATGATGAGCGCGGCGATGATGCCGTAGTGGCGGTCGATGCCTGCGAGCCGCTTGAGCGTCGCGGCCGGCAAGTCGCCACGGATCAGCACGAATTCGGCGCCGATGATCCCGGCCAGCGAGAACACCAGCAGATGGTGGATGATGGCAAGCACGAGGTCGGTGGTGTCCATGCGGGTTTCCTTGGATCGTCGGCACCGGCAGGCGCCAGAAAGATTGGGACGTGCTGAATCAGCCCGCGTCGAAAATAACACCGCCGCGCGAGAATCCCATAGCGCGGCCCGGATGTCGTGAAGGCTGCCGGACGTTGCGGCTTCGTCCTGGATGACGGTCCTAGGTTCCCTGGCTCTTGCACCCCGCCTACGATTTGCTAACCGCAGGCCGTAACGCGAGGCAAATCCAATGAACACGACGCAAGCGATCATCGCCCCGGTCATCGAGACGCCGCGAACCATCCTGAGGGCACACCGGCTCGGCGACTTCGATGCCTATACGGCGATGTGGGCCGATCCGGTCGTCACTCGTTTCATCGGCGGCAAGCCGCGCACACGCGAAGAAAGCTGGATGCGCTTCCTGCGTCACGCCGGCCTGTGGTCGCTGCTGGGCTACGGGTTCTGGGCCATAGAAGAGAAGGCCACCGGCCATTTTATCGGCGAGGCCGGGTTCCACGATCTGAAGCGCGACATGGAGCCGTCGATCGAAGGCATTCCGGAGGCCGGATGGGCGCTGGCGCCGGCCGTGCACGGAGCGGGTCTTGCCTCCGAGGTCGTCGGCCGCGTCCTGGCATGGGGCGAAGAGACGTTCGGGCGTGCCAGAACCGTCTGCATCATCGATCCCGAGAATACTGCCTCGTTGAACGTCGCAATGAAATGCGGCTACCGGGAAGTGGTGCGAACCATCTATCACGACGCCCCGACAATCCTGCTGGAGCGCCTATCCTGAAAATCTAGCTGGCTTTGCGGCGCAGCTTCCTGGCCACATCGGCCCATGGATCCGCGACGGTCCGCGCGGCAGGCGCAATGGTTTGGCAGAGCAGCATCGTCGAGGCATCGAAGGGTTGCGGCCTGGCAATCCCATAGCCCTGGGCGTAGTCGACGCCGATCGTCTTCAAGGCGGTGGCGATGTCGTCACTTTCGACGAACTCGGCGATCGTGCGCTTGCCCATGACCTTGCCGATGTGATGGATCATCTCGACCATGGCGCGGTCGATGCGGTCGTCCAGCATGTCCTTGACGAAGCCGCCGTCGATCTTGAGGTAGTCGACCGGCAGGTGCTTCAGATAGGTGAAGGACGACATGCCGGAGCCGAAATCGTCGAGCGCGAAGCGGCAGCCCAACCCGCGCAGGTCGGCCATGAAGCGCATGGCACTGGTAAGATTGGCGATGGCGCTGGTTTCGGTGATTTCCAGGCAGATCATAGCCGGCGAAATACCATGGACGAGGAACTGCTCGCGTAGGAAGCCGAGGAATGTCTCGTCGCCGAACGTCGCTCCGGAAAGATTGATTGCGCATGTGGCGATTGGCAGCATGCGCTGATCGGCTTGCCGCGCGGCCAGGATACGGAACGTATTGCGCACCACCCAACGGTCGATCGACGGCATCAGGCCATAGCGCTCCGCGGCGGGAATGAAGCTTTGCGGGGTGACGAAGCTGCCGTCTTCGTCGGTCAGCCGCAACAGGATCTCGATATGCGCTCCAGCCTCGGCGACATCGTCGTTGAGCGGCCAGATTTCCTGGGCATGAAGCCTGAAGCGATCTTCTTCGAGTGCGGCGTGCAGGCGTTGCACCCAGGCCATCTCGCCGAAGCGCTCGCGCAAGGCCATGTCGCCGTCGCTATGGATCTGGACCCGGTTGCGGCCTTTCTCCTTGGCCATGTAGCAGGCGACATCAGCGGCGCGCAGTGCCTCCTCGATCGTCACATGCGCATTGGCGATCTGTACCATGCCGACACTGACGCTGGTGTTGAAAGGCCTGCCGTCCCAGGCGAAATGCAGCTCCTGCACGGCGGCGCGCAGCCGTTCGGCGATGTCGGCCGCTTTGTCCGCCTCGCAATCGATCAGCAATACGCCGAATTCGTCGCCACCCAACCTGGCCAGTACATCGCCCGGCCGCAATTCGTTGGCCAGCAGCGCGGAAATCTGGCGCAGCAACTGGTCGCCAGCGGCGTGGCCGCACGTATCGTTGACCAGCTTGAACTGGTCGAGATCGAGATACATCAGCGCATGCTGCCGGGACCTGTCCTGCAATTCGACAATGGTCCGTTCCAGCCGGCTCTCGAAATCGCGACGGTTGGCAAGACCGGTCAGCGCATCATGCGAAGCCTGCCATGAGAGCCGCTCGATGTAATCCTCTTCGCGGGTCATGTCGTGGAAGGCGAGCACGGCGCCGACGATTTCACCCGACACGAGCAGCGGCGCGCCGGTCAGCGCGACCGGGACAACGGAGCCGTCCGGCCGCTGCAGCAGCTGTGGACGGGCGCTGGAACGACGTGGCTCACCGCCCAGGAGGCGTTCAATCAATTGGGGCTCTTCAATGCTGGTGTCCTTGTCCACCAGGCGGAACAGCGACACCAGCGGCTTGCCTCTGGCAGTGCCGAACGGGCATGCCAGCAATTTCTCGGCAACCGCGTTCATGTATTCCAGCCGCCCGTCAGGGCCGGTGCTGATGACGGCCTGGCCGATCGAAGCCAGGGTGACCTGGGCGCGCTCGCGCTCGGCATTGAGCGCGAGCTGGAAGGCTTGGCGCTGCGCCAGCAGCTTGCGCGTGCGCCAGACGGCAAGCAATATCAACAGGGCGGCGGTGACGAGATTGGCTGATGTGAGCAGCATCTTGATGAAGCGCGATCCTTCGCCAAGGCTATCCGAGAAGGCCTTGGAAAGCGGGCCGATCTGTCGATCGAGCAGATGGATTTGCGCCTTCCAGGCACTGGTCCGGGCCGCTGATGCCGGGGCCTTGCTCAGTTGGTCATGCATCGTGTCGCCGAGCTGCTGGATGGCGAGGATCATGATGTCGGCCGCGGTCCAGTGCCGCACGGCGGCGTCGAGGTAACTGAAGCTACGAAAATTCTGGAACAGCCAGATCATTCCGGCGACGTCGTCCGGGTGGTTTCTGCCCTCCAGAAAGCCTGCACGGGCAGCCTCGGTATCGGGCTCGGATTGCTCGAGGGCCAGGCGGGCCGCGCGATCGGCCAGTGGAACGGCGATTGCCGTACGGTACTCGCTGAAGAACTCCTCATTGCCGGTGTCAGCATAGAGGCTCAGAAAATAGGTGGCGTGTTTTTGCCCCTTGGACCACTGGCTCTCGCCGCCGACATAGGCGCGAACCGCCGAAAGCGTGTAGAGGCTCAGGGTGGCGACCAGCGCCTGGATGAGGACGACAGCAACGAACGGCCACACAAGCCCGAGAAGACGGGGGCTGGCGTGCATCGATGATAGCTTCATCGAATCTTCATGGGCTTGCCATGATCCTGTCAGAGCGTCTGTCCGGCTGCTTCACCCGCCGGTTGAGACGATGTTCTTTCCCTCATGTCGCTCCGATGGCGACAACAGTCCGGTTATCACGACGGGCTTAACAGCAAATAAATTGGCCTGTTTCCAAGAGGTCATTTCTTGCCGAGGCGGCCGAATATTACGCAACGTCAAGCGGCTGCTTAAAGTTGAATTGGTTTATATTCAAGATTTAGCGGCCTTTCGGGAGCTAAGGCAGCGCCTCCGCCGCGAGGCTCGCCTGCTCCAGCAACGGCGCCGGTATGGGCGTCTCGTTCTTGGCGCAGAACGCCGGCAAACGATCCGTCATGATCGACCTCAAGAAGGGGACAGATCGCGAGCGCTTCCTCGACCTTGTCGCCAGCGCCGATGCGCTGGTCGAGAATTTCGTCCGGCCCGCCGGCACGGCCGTTTCCTGAAGATGAGGGTACGGAGAATTGAGGTTTATGCCTGCTCGAGTGGCGCGGGCTCGGGCAGCCTCAAGGTCCTCACCAGCGTCGAGAGGTCGGGCTCGTCGATGAGCATCGCGGCGTCGGCCGGCGCCAGCCAGGCCCGCTGCCGCCGTTTGGCTTCCTGCCAGTTGGCAAGCTCTTCCGTCACTTCCAGCAGAAATACGATGACGTCGACGCGGACGAAGCGGTTGGCCAAGCGTTTCCAGTAGGAATAGGTGCCCGCCGGCTGCTTCAGCGTCTTGCCGAGTACGCCGGCTTCCTCCAGTGCCTCGATGGTGGCTGCCTTGCGTCCGCTCTTGCCTTTCATCGGCCACCCCTTGGGTACGATGAAGCGTCTCGTCGTTCTCGAGGTGACCAGCATCACCTCAATGTCACCGTTAACGTTCAGCCGAAAGGGAATCGCCGCCACCTGGCGGATCCTTTCGCCTTTCTTGGCCTGGCGTACGGCCTTTTTCTTGGTGGCTGCCATCTTAATAATCCAGTCGCTGCAATGCCCCTTAGCGTGATGCGACGCCTTTGCAAAATCCAAACTACCGCAAGGGCACCTAAGTGCCCCTATCATGTAAGTCGGCTAAATAAAAGCAGGTGCGCTTGTCAGCGGCAGGTGCTGACGGCGGTGTTGCCGATTATCTGCGTCTGGCAGCTCGGCCTGACCTGCGGAACGATAGGCGGCGGCTGCTGGACGATGACTCGATCCTGGGCACGATCCTGCTGTTGTTGCTGCTGAAATTGCTGCCGCTGCACCCGGTTCTGCAAGGCTTGCAGATCGTTCTGCTGGATGAGCACATTATTTCCGGCCCCAGGATTGAGCACTTGCGCGGAAGCGGGCGAGGCAAAGCCAGCAGAAATCGCTCCAGCCAGCACTGCCAATGCGAAAATCATAGATGAACGACGCGTGTACATCCGCCTATTCCTGCAAAAAACTCATCTCTCAGACATATAGGGTGTTTGTCCGCCGATGCTATGGCGGGAATTGATCGCCGGGGTCGAGTTTTCCACCAAGCAGTGGGAAATCGAAGGCCGTTTCGCCGCGGCGGAGAATCTGCCCGGCAACCCGGCATTGCACTTGACGGAAGCGATCGATTCGCCGCTCTATCGGGTCGGCGCCGGCCTCGAGTTGAATGGCGTCAATGGCGTCGGCATGTCCGTCAGGTATAATGGCGCCTTCGGGGAAACGGTCAAACAGAATGCAGTCAGCGCGTCTCTCAAGGTCAGGTTCTAGGCTGGCTCGAGGCGGAATCGGGCGGGAGAGATCTTGATGAGGAAATACGCGTATTTGATTGCGATGCTGGGTGCTGTCTGTATCACCGGCTTGCCGGCCATGGCGGCGCAAACCAAGGGCGATAAGGTGGCGGCAACGCCGCCCGCCGCGGCTGATGCGCCGCAGCTGCCCGGTGGCGCATCGGCCTTGTCCGAAACCCATGGCGACTGGACGGTCAATTGCCAGATATCAGGCGCCAACAAGGTCTGCAGCCTGTCGCATCAGCAGTTCAACAAGCAAAGCAACCAGCGGCTGCTGGCGATCGAGCTGTCGAGCAAGACCGGCGAGGATGCGACCGGAACTCTTGCCCTGCCGTTCGGCCTGGCGCTTGCCAAGGGTGTCGCGCTGACCATAGACGACCAGAAGCTCAACGGCAGCCTGCCGTTCAATACCTGCCAGGTGGTCGGCTGCCTGGTGCCGGTGGCGTTCGATGCCAATGTCACGCCGCTGCTGAAGAACGGCACCACCCTCAAGATCGACGCGATCGCGGCCGATACGGGGCAAGTCGTAAGCTTTTCCATTCCTCTCAATGGCTTTGGCGGGGCGCTTGCTCGCACGGCAGAGCTTTTGAACAACTGACGGCTTGGCTCGCCGCAAGCGACAGGTGTTGGCGGTTTCAGCCAACACCTCTCAGACAACGATCGTTTTCAACCGTTCGGCGATGAGCGCGGCGAGCCGCGCCGCCACCTCGTCCTTGGTCATCTCGGGCCATTCCTCGACGCCAGCCTTCGATACGATCCGGACCCGGTTGCGATCGCCGCCCATCACGCCTGAAGGACCGATGCCGCTTTCGTGCGACACATCGTTGGCGACGATGAGATCGGCGCCTTTCTTCCCGAGCTTGGCCTCGGCGTTGCGCAAGAGATCCTGCGTCTCGGCGGCAAAGCCGACGACTAGGCCTGGTCGCTGCTTGTGGTGGCCGATGCCAGCCAGGATGTCGGGGTTCTCGACCATGCGCAGCATCGGCGGGCCTTCGCCTGCCACCTTCTTGATCTTCTCACCGGCTGAATTCTCGGTGCGCCAGTCGGCAACGGCGGCGACAAACACCGCGGCGTCGGCGGGCAAAAGCTGTTCCACCGCGTCGCGCATCTCCTGCGCCCGTTCGACATGGACGGTCTTCACCCCGGCCGGATCGGCGATGGCGACGGGGCCGGTGACGAGGCGCACGTCGGCGCCGAGCCTTGCCAATACCGCGGCAATGGCGTGGCCCTGCTTGCCGGACGACCGGTTGGCGATATAGCGCACGGGATCGATCGGCTCGTGCGTCGGGCCTGACGTGACGATGATCTTGCGCCCCGCCAGCGGCTTGGGCTTGGCATCGAGCAGCGCCTCGATCGCGGCGACGATCTCCAGCGGTTCGGCCATGCGGCCTTCGCCCGCTTCGTTGCTCTCGGCCATCTCGCCCTTGGCGGGGCCGACGAAGGTGATGCCGTCCTTGCCCAATGTCGCGCGGCTGCGGCGGGTGGCGGGATGCGACCACATCTTCGGGTTCATCGCCGGAGCCATCAGCACCGGCTTGTCGGTGGCGATGAGCACGGTCGAAGCCAGATCGTTGGCATGGCCATTGGCGAGCTTGGCCATCAGGTCGGCAGTGGCGGGCGCCACCACCAGGAGGTCCGCCTCGCGCGACAGTCTGATGTGGCCGACGTCGTGTTCATCGTTGCGGTCGAACAATTCGGTGAAGACATGGTCGGCGGAGAGCGCGCCGACCGACAGCGTCGTCACGAATTCCTGCGCCGCCGAGGTCATGACCACCCGCACCGCCGCACCACGCTCGCGCAACCGGCGGATCAGGTCGAGCGCCTTGTAGGCGGCGATGCCGCCGCCGATGATGAGCAGGATGCGTTTGTTGGAAAGTGTGCCTCGCGGCAAGCTCTTGCCTGCCAAGGCTGACGCCGGGGGCGGGGTGCCTCGCGAACTGGCCAGTTCGTGAAGGGCTCTCTCGATCTGGTCGAGACGGCCAACCGGACCGACCTGGCCGTCGACAGCGGCCCGGATCATCACCCGCGCCTGTTCTTCCATGGAGCGATCGTTTTCCGCCGCCAGCCGGCGCAGCAGTTCCTTGACCTCATCGTCAAGGTTGCGGATCGTGATGCTGGCCATATGATTGCACTCCCCTATCTTGCCTGATAGCGATGATAGCAATGCAATCAAATTGCCGCAAGCTGCCGGCCTCGCCGTGAAGGCAGGCCTAAAGCAGCTTCCAGGCGATATAGACCAGCGTCAGCGCAATCACCCAAAGCGCCACACGGCCGGATCGGCTGTAGCGCGCCTCGGCTTTGCCGATGGCGCGGGCGGTCGTCTCGTCAAAGCGCAACCCATGCTCGGCCATGAGGTCGATCTCGCGCGAGAGCCGGTCGGTGCGTGCCGCCAGCTCCGGAGCCTGGCGGGCGAGCGTCAGCAACGCCTTGGCGCCGTCGCGCGCGTCGACCATCATGCCACGCGGCCCGAGGTTTCCCGCGATCCAGCCGCCGACGACCGGTTCTGCCGTCTTCCACATGTTGAAGGCGGGGTCGAGCGTGCGCGCCACGCCCTCGACCACCACCATGGTCTTCTGCAGCAGGATCAATTCAGGCCGCGTCGCCATGTCGAAAAGTTCGGTCACCTCGAACAGCAGCGTCAAAAGCTTGGCCATCGAAATGGTTTCGGCCGGCTGGCCGTGGATCGGCTCACCGATGGCTCGGATCGCTTGTGCGAAGGCTGAGACGTTGTGTTGGCGCGGCACATAGCCGGCCTCGAAATGCACCTCGGCGACGCGCAGATAATCGCGTGTGATGAAGCCGTAGAGGATCTCGGCGAGGAAGCGCCGTTCCTTCTTGCCGAGGCGCCCGGCAATGCCGAGATCGACGGCGACGATGGTGCCGTTTGCCTCGACGAACAAATTGCCCGGATGCATGTCGGCGTGGAAGAAGCCATCGCGCAGCGTATGGCGCAGGAAGGACTGGATGAGGTTGGCGGCGATCGCCTTCAGGTCATGGCCGGCGGCTTCGAGGCCGGCGATGTTGTTCATCTTGATGCCGTCGACCCATTCCATGGTCAGCACGTCGCGGCCGGTGCGCTCCCAGTCGACGGTTGGGACACGAAAGCCAGGGTCATCCCTGGTGTTCTCGCCGAGTTCGGAGAGTGCCGCCGCCTCGAGGCGCAGGTCCATCTCGATCTTGGTGGTCTGGGCCAGCGTTTCGGTCACCTCGACCGGCCGCAGCCGGCGCGAGGAAGGGATGTATTTCTCCTGCAGACGAGCGGCGAGAAAATAGCTTTCGAGATCGTGGAAGAAGCGGCGGCGAACGCCCGGCCGGATCACCTTCACCGCCACTTGGGTTGCCACGCCGTTATGCATGGTGTCGGCGGTATGCACCTGGGCGATGGAGGCAGCCGCGACGGGATCGCCGAACTGCGCATAGAGATCGCCCACCTTGCGCCCGAGCGAGGCCTCGATGGCCGCGATCGCTTCGGCCTTCGGGAAGGTGTGCATCTTGTCCTGCAGCATGGCGAGATCGAGCGCCATGTCGTTGCCGACGACATCTGGCCGCGTCGCCAGGAACTGGCCAAGCTTGACATAGGACGGGCCGAGCCGGACCACCGCCTTGGCCAACCGGTCGCTGCGCTCATAGGCGAGCGCGCGGCGACGGGTGAACAGCCGCGCCAGCCGCCAGCCGAATTTGGGCAGGCCGGACAGTTCCTCGCCGGGCAAGGCAGTGACGACGCCCTCGCGCACCAGCACCCAACCGGCCCGTACGAGCCGGAACCCCGCGCTGACGGTGCTCATGGCCGCGTCCGCCCCACCGGTTCATCGAACTGGTGCAAGGCGCGTCGCGTGCAGGAGATGGGCGACGGCTTCAAAGCTTCCAGCCCGAATGCAGGGCCGCTATGCCGCCGGAATAGTTGCGGAAGGAGACGCGGTCGAAGCCGGCGCGGGAAATCATCGCCGCGAAGTTTTGCTGGTTGGGGAATTTCGCGATCGATTCGACCAGATAGGAATAGGGCTCGCCGTCGCCGGTGACCAACTTGCCGATCTTGGGAATGGCATTGAACGACCAGGCTTCGTAGACCTTGTCGAGCAGCGGCATCTCGACCTCGGAAAACTCCAGGCACAGGAGGCGGCCGCCGGGCTTCAGCACGCGGAACGCCTCGCCCAGGGCCACGTCGATATGCGGGACGTTGCGAATGCCGAACGCGATGGTATAGGCGTCGAAACTGGCGCCAGGGAAGGGCAGTTCCTCGGCGTTGGCCTCGACGAAATCGGTGTTGGCGGACAATCCCTTCTTTTCGGCCCTGTCGCGGCCGACAGCGAGCATCGAGCCGTTGATGTCGAGTACGGTGGCATGAGCATGGCCATGGCTGGCATCGACGATGCGGAAGGCGATGTCACCGGTACCGCCGGCAACATCGAGCACGCGCCAGCCCGCGCGCTTGGGCGGATTGAGCCAGGCGACCATGGCATCCTTCCACAACCGGTGCAGGCCTGCGGACATCAGGTCGTTCATCAGGTCGTACCGGTTGGCGACCTTGTGGAAAACATCGTTGACCAGGGACTGCTTCTCGCCTTCCCCTACACGCTTGAAACCATAGGAGGTTTCCATGCCGCCGGCGGCCGTGGTTCTCTCAACTGACATTTTTTTGATCCGTCATAAAACCGGCGGGACCATAGCCGATCGATGATGCGGGCGCTATTGTTTAAGGCGCGGTGTTCAGCCGCGCTTCCAGGTGGTGGGTTTTCAAGACCTGGACTGACCGACGGGATGTTTGAATGCCTTTGAAAGCGGAACTGCACTGCCACATCGAAGGGGCAGCGGCGCCCGATCTCGTCATCCGCCAGGCGCAGAAATACGGCAAGGATACCTCGCCCTATATCCAGGACGGGTCCTTCGTCTGGCACGATTTCACCTCCTTTCTCGCGGCTTACGACTTTTCTGCCGACCTGTTCCGGACCGAGGAGGATTATGCGCGGCTGGCCGACCACTATCTGACCAGCCTTGCCCGCGACGGGGCGATCTACTCCGAGGTGTTCACTTCGCCGGACCACGCGACGAAAGCCGGGCTGTCGCCCAAGGCCTACACCGATGCGCTCGGCGAAGGCATGCTGCGCGCCAAGGCCAAGACCGGCATCGAGGGGCGTATGATCGTCACCGGCGTGCGCCATGTCGGTGTGGAATCGATCGAGCGGGCGGCACGCTTCGCGGCGCGCTGCGGCCATCCGCTGGTCACCGGCTTCGGCGTGGCCGGCGACGAGCGCATGGGCGACATGGAAGACTATGTCAGGGCCTTCGAGATCGCGCGCGAGGCGGGGCTCGGCATCACCGTCCATGCGGGCGAACTGACGGGCTGGGAGACTGTCCAGGCGGCACTCGACCATATCCGCCCGTCGCGCATCGGCCATGGCGTGCGCGCCATCGAGAATCGCGACCTTGTCCGGCGCATCGCCGACGAGGGCGTCGTGCTGGAGTGCTGCCCCGGTTCCAACATCGCGCTGAAGGTTTTCGACAGCTTTGCCGACCATCCGTTCCCGGCCCTGCAGGCGGCCGGCTGCAAGGTGACGCTCAACTCCGACGACCCGCCCTATTTCTGGACTTCGCTGAAGCGCGAATACGACATTGCGGCGGAGCATTTCGCAATGAATGAGAAAGCGCTCGCCAAGGTCACCCAGACGGCCATCGAGGCGGCTTTCGTCGACCGCAAGACCAAGGCGGCGCTTCTTGCCCGGCTGAACAGCGCCGCTCGCTGATTTCTTCCGACAAAGCTGTGGTCGATACGGGCCAAGCGGTTCCTTGGCCGGTCCAATATCGCTAGGGTTCGCCCAAGCAGCCTGAAGCGCGTCTCGTCCGAAAGGATCCACGCACGCGGTTTCGGGCGACACGCATCAGGAGAAGATCATGAAGGGCGTCACTGTCGTCGACCATCCGCTTGTCCAGCACAAGCTGACCATCATGCGCAAGAAGGAGACCTCGACGGCCGGATTCCGGCGGCTGCTGCGCGAGATATCGCTGCTGCTCGGCTATGAGGTCACCCGCAATCTCGAACTGACGACGACAACGATCGAAACGCCCATGGAGACGATGGAGGCTCCGACGCTGGAAGGCAAGAAGCTGGTCTTCGCTTCGGTGCTGCGCGCCGGCAACGGCTTGCTCGAAGGCCTGCTCGACCTGGTGCCGGCGGCCCGCGTCGCCCATGTCGGCCTCTACCGCGATCACGAGACGCTGGAGGCTGTCGAGTATTTCTTCAAGGCACCGAGCGACCTCGCCGACCGGCTGGTCATCGTCGTCGACCCGATGCTGGCGACAGCCAATTCGGCGATCGCGGCGATCGACAAGTTGAAAGAGCGCGGCGCCACCAATATCCGCTTCCTGTGCCTGCTGGCGGCGCCCGAAGGCATCGACCGCTTTACCAAGGCGCATCCCGACGTTCCGGTCTTCACCGCGTCCATCGATCGGCAGCTCAACGAGAAGGGCTACATCATGCCCGGTCTTGGCGACGCCGGCGACCGCATGTACGGGACAAAGTAATACCAGGCAAAGTGCTTGGCAGGATTTACCAAGCGTTTACGCAAAGACATGGTTTCGGCGCACGTTAAAGCGGCAAATACCATACGGGGCTAAAGGATCGGCAGTCACAAAGGCCGATCCATGCTGCGCAAGCTTCTTATTCTCAGCGTCTTTGCCGGTGCATCGGCATCGATCCCGGTTGTCTACCAGTCGAATCCGGGAATACTCGAAAACCTGCTGAAATCGGCGGTGATTGCCAAGCCCGGGGCCGGGGCGCAACCCGAGGTCAGCCTGGCGTCCGTTCCCGACAAGCTGGTGGCGCCGCTGCCGACCGGCCGCAAGGTCGTGGTTGCGGCTGACGGGCGCGGGCACTTCTCATCCACCTTCAAACTCAACGGCCGTCAGGTCGACGGCATGATCGACACCGGTGCGACGCTGGTGGCGGTCAATACGTCGACGGCACGCCGGATCGGGCTGTCGCTCAATCCCGCCGATTTCAGCCACGAGGTTAACACCGCCAACGGCACCATCAAGGCAGCCGTGGTGATGATCGACCGCCTGCAGATCGGCAGCATCAGCGTCGACGGTGTGCAGGCGATCGTGCTCGACGACAAGGCACTGCGCACCAATCTGATCGGCATGAGTTTTCTCAGCCGGCTCGGCAAATACCAGGCCGAGAACGGCACATTGCTGCTGGTTCAGTAGGGTGCCGTGAGAGCGTTCAGCGTTTGATAGAAACGCTGATCCGCTCCAACGCTTTGTTTTTACGCAACTCCGGACGGAAAACCGTTACACACTTTTCCTGGAATTGCTCTAGCCGCGCGGCAGGATTCGCCGGATGACCGACTTGTCGGCGACCGGCTTCGAAGCACCGATCGCATAGGCTGAAAGCACGGCCGCGGCGGCCGCCTCGGCATCGGACGGCGAGCGGGCGTGGATCAGCGCCAGCGCATCTCCGGCGTTTACTTCCGCGCCTATGGGCAGCAGCCTGGTGATGCCGACCGCGGGATCGATCTTGTCGTCGGGTCGGGAGCGCCCGCCGCCCAGCCCGACCACCGCGAGGCCGATGTCGCGGGTGGCGATATTGGTGACGAAACCCTCTGTCGTCGCCTCGACCGCGAATTCCGTTGCCGCCTTGGGCAGGTATTTTTCCGGCTTCTCGATGAAATCGGCCGGGCCGCCAAGCACAGTCACCATGCGCGAGAAGGTGGCTGCGGCGCGGCCGCTGGCGAGCGTCTCGGTGGCGCGGCGCATGCCGTCCTGATTGGACGACACCAATCCCGCCGACTGCAGCATTTCGGCGGCAAGCGCCAGCGTCACGTCCTCCAGTCGCCGGTCGCGCAAGCGGCCGGTCAGGAAATCGACGGCATTGCGCACCTCCACAGCATTGCCGGCGGCCGAGGCCAGCGGTTCGTTCATGCCGGTGATCAGCGCCGAGACCTTCAGCCCGGCGCCGCCGGCGACCTCGACCAGACTGTTGGCAAGCGCGGTCGCATCGCGCGATTTCTCCATGAAGGCGCCATTGCCGAGCTTAACGTCGAGCACCAGGGATTGCAGCCCTGCCGCGAGCTTCTTCGACAGGATCGATGCGGTGATCAGCGGCACCGACTCCACGGTTCCGGTCACATCGCGGATGGCGTAGAGCCGGCGATCGGCAGGTGCCAGATCAGCGGTCTGGCCGATGATGGCGCAGCCGGTTTCCAGCACCGCCTTGCGGAACAGCGCGATATCGGGCTGGCTGGTGTAGCCGGGAATGGCATCCATCTTGTCCAGCGTGCCGCCGGTATGGCCGAGACCGCGGCCCGAGATCATCGGCACATAGGCACCGCAGGCGGCGACGATCGGCGCCAGCATCAGCGAGACATTGTCGCCGACACCGCCCGTCGAATGCTTGTCCGTGACAGGGCCTGGCAAATCCGACCAGTCGAGCACGTCGCCGGAATCGCGCATGGCGAGCGTCATCGCCACGGCCTCGTCGCGGTTCATGCCGTTGAAGAACACCGCCATGGCGAACGCCGCGACCTGGCCATCGGTAACGGTGCCCGACGTCACGCCGTCGATGAAGGCTGCGATCTCGTGAGGCGCCAGCCTGTGGCCGTCGCGCTTGTGACGGATGATTTCCTGCGGAAGCATCAGCTCTCCAGAAGCCCGTCACGGAACACGCGCTGCAGTACCGTTGCCAGCCGGGATCCGCCAACCGGCGCCATGTCCTTGGTTTCCTGGTGCGAAAGCTCGGCTCCGGTCATGCCGGCGGCCAGGTTGGTGATGACCGAGCAGGCGGCGACGCGCAGGCCGAGAAAACGGGCGATAATGACTTCCGGCACGGTCGACATGCCGACTGCGTTGGCGCCCATGATGCGCGCCATGCGGATTTCGGCCGGCGTCTCGAAGCAAGGGCCCGAGAACCACATATAGACGCCCTTGTGCAGCGCTGTGCCGGTCGCCTGCGCCGCGCGTTCGATCGCGTGGCGGATGCCGGCATCGTAGGCTTCGGTCAGGCCGACGAAACGGCGGTCGCTCGGCTCGCCGATCAGCGGATTGGTGCCGGAGAAGTTGATGTGATCGGTGAGCAGCATCACCGAGCCCGGCGGCATATCCGGATCGACCGAGCCGGCTGCGTTGGTGAGGATCAGTTTCGTGATGCCGATGCCGGCAAGCACTTCCAGCACCGGCCGCATCGCCGCGGCATTGCCATGCTCATAGTAGTGGGCGCGGCCGGACAGCATCAGCACCGGAACGCCGGCAAACAGTCCGGCCACCACTTCGCCGGCATGGCCGCTGACACCGCTCCGGGGAAAGCCGGGCAGGTCGGCATAGGAGACGCGGATCGGATTCTGGATCCGGTCGACCAGGCCGCCCAGGCCCGAACCCAGCACCAGCGCGGTCGACGGCGCCAGGCCGTCCAGCCTTTCGATAAGATGGTCCAGCGCCTTTTCCGTCATCTCAGCCAGCCCGTCATTTCCGCCAACGCTTCATTTCAAAATGTCCGCCCGGAAGCCGTAGGGCAGCATGTCGCCCATGGTGACCGTTTCTGTGACGCCTGTATTATCGCAGAGATAGAGTTTCGTTTCCGGGCGGCAGAATTCGGCCAGCCGCTGACGGCAGCCGCCACAAGGCGAACACTTGGCCATGCGTTCGGCAACGACGGCGATTTCCACGATCTTGCCGCCGCCGGCCATGATGTAGTGACCAAGCGCGGTCGTCTCGGCGCACCAGCCCTCGGGATAGGAGGCGACCTCGATGTTGGCGCCGGTGAAGACGCGTCCGTCCTCGGTGCGCAAGGCGGCACCGACCGGGAACTTGGAATAGGGCGCATAGGCCTTGGCCATGGCGGCCTTGGCCGCTTCGAACAGATCATGCGACATTCAGTTGCTCATCTCCGATGACCGTGTCCAAAACCCGGCGCTTCGTCCGCGTCGAACTGTCGACCGTTAGCGTTCCTTGACATAGGGCACGCCGCCGGCGCGCGGCGGGATGGCCTTGCCGATGAAGCCGGCGAGCAGGATGACGGTGAGCACATAAGGCAGGGCCTGCATGAACTGTACCGACACCTTGCCGACAATGGGCAGCGGTGTCCCCTGCAGGCGGATCGACGCCGCGTCGAGGAAGCCGAACAGCAGGCAGGCGAACATGGCGTTGACCGGCTTCCATTTGGCGAAGATCAGCGCGGCCAGCGCGATGTAGCCCTTGCCCGCTGTCATGTCCTTCACGAAGCCGCCATTCTGCACCATCGAAAGATAGGCTCCGGCGAATCCGGTCAGGATGCCGGTGCAGATCAGCGCGCGATAGCGCAGCCAGGCGACCGAGATGCCGGCCGTGTCGACCGCGGCCGGGTTTTCGCCGACCGCGCGCAGCCGGAGGCCGAAGCGCGTGCGAAACAGCACCCACCAGGTGAACGGCACCATCGCAAAGGCGAAATAGACGAGGATCGAATGGCCGGAGAGCAGTTCGGCATAGATTGGACCGATGATCGGCACGTCCCTGATTGCGTCGGCGCCGGGCCAGGTGATCGCCTCGAACCGCTCGCCCGGTTGCAGCGCCGGCGTGCGGCCACCCTGCTGGAACCAGGCCTGGCCAAGGATGATGGTCGATCCGGCGGCGATGAAGTTGATCGCCACGCCCGAAACGATCTGGTTGCCGCGATGGGTGATCGAGGCAAAGCCGTGCACCAGTGCGAAGGCGACGGAGATCAGGATCGCCATGCCGAGACCGATAAGCGCCGAATGGAACACGGAAGCCGCGGCAGCACCCGCGAAGGCGCCGACCAGCATCTTGCCTTCGAGGCCGATGTCGAAAATGCCGGCTCGCTCCGAATAGAGGCCGGCGAGGCAGGCAAGCAGCAGCGGCACCGACAGGCGGATGGTCGAGTCCAGCACCTGGATGATTGCGTTGAAGATATCCATCTCAGGCGCCCTTTCCGTTGATCGCCTGCATGCCCACCGATTTCGGGCTGAACGAGGCGAACAGAGCCTGGATATAGGGCCTGAACATGTGCTCCAGCGCGCCGGCGAAGAGGATGACCAACCCTTGAATGATGACAATCATGTCGCGGCTGATCGCCGGCATCTCGAAGGCGAGTTCGGCGCCGCCCTGGTAGAGCATGCCGAACAGGATCGCTGCCAGCACGATGCCGACCGGATGCAGGCGGCCCATCAGCGCCACGGCGATGCCGACGAAGCCGGCGCCCGAAACGAAGTCGATCGCGACATTATGCTGGTCACCCATCACCGGGTTGAGCGCCATCATGCCGGCCAGCGCGCCCGAGATCATCATCGCGGTGATGATGATGCGGGTTTCCGAAATGCCGGCATAGCGGGCCGCCTTCGGGCTGTGGCCATAGGTGCGCATCTCGTAGCCGAGCTTGGTGCGCCAGATCAGCAGCCAGACCAGGAAGGCCATCACCAGCGCCAGCAGGAAGCAGATGTTGAGCGGGGCCGAGCGGATCTTGGCGCCGAACAGTTCGATGATCCAGTTAAGCTTCGGCAGTTCCGCGCCGGCGAGGAAGTTGCGCGTCTGCGGCGCCTGCGACCCGGCCGGCTTCAGCGGACCGACCAGCAGATAGACCATGATCGATGCGGCGATGAAGTTGAACATGATCGTCGTGATGACGATGTGCGAGCCGCGCTTGGCCTGCAGGTAAGCGGGGATCAACGCCCACAATGCGCCCACAAGCGCCGAGGCCACGATGGCCAGCGGAAATGTCAGCCACCAAGGCAGCGTGCTGTCGAAGGAAAGACAGACGATGGCGATGCCGAGGCCGGCGATGTAGGCCTGTCCCTCGGTGCCGATGTTGAACAGGCCGCAATGCGCCGCCACCGCCACCGAAAGTCCGGTGAATATGAAGGTCGTGGCATAGAACAGGGTGAAGGCGATGCCTGTTCCCTTGCCGAAGGCGCCTTCGACCAGGATGACGGCGGCGCGGAACGGGTTTTCGCCGACCAGCATGACGACGAAGCCGGCGACGATGAAGGCGACCGACAGGTTGATCAGCGGGATCAGTCCGTAGTCGGCCCAGGCCGGCAATTTGGCATAAGGCGTGCTCACTGCGCGGCCTCCTGATGCTCGACACCGGCCATCAGCAGGCCAAGCTCGCCTTCGGTCGCCTCGGGGCCGCGCTCGCCGACGATTCGGCCGGCAAACATCACCAGGATACGGTCGGAGAGCGAACGGATCTCGTCGAGCTCGACCGAAACCACCAGCACCGCCTTGCCCTGGTCGCGCATGGCGATCAGGCGCTTGTGGATGAATTCGATGGCGCCGACATCGACGCCGCGCGTCGGCTGACCGACGATCAGCACGCCGGGGTCCTGTTCGATCTCGCGCGCCAGTACGATCTTCTGCTGGTTGCCGCCAGAAAAATTGGCCGTCTTCAGGCGCGGATTGCCGGGACGGATGTCGTATTTCTCGATCTTGTCCCTGGCATCGGCCATGATGGCGTCGATGTTGAGGAACGGTCCCCTGAGGTAACGGGGATCGTCGTGGTAACCGAGGATGGAATTCTCGTTCTCCTCGAAAGCCAGCACCAGCCCGACATGGTGGCGGTCTTCCGGCACGTGGGCGAGGCCGCGGTCGCGCAATTCGCCGGGATCGGCCTTGCCGGTGAGATCGATCGGCTTGCCCTCGAGCATCACGGAACCGGAAACGGCGTGCCTGATGCCGGAAATCGCCTCGAGCAATTCGGATTGGCCGTTGCCGGCGACGCCGGCAATGCCGACGATCTCGCCGGCGCGCAAATCGAAGGAGACGTCGTCGACCATGGTGACGCCGCGGGAATCCCTGACCGTCAGGTTCTTGACCGCGAGCTTGACGGCACCGGCCTCGGCCTCGCCCTTTTCGACCCGGAGCAGCACACGGCGCCCGACCATCAGTTCGGCCAGTTCCTCTACAGTGGTTTTCCTGGTCTCCCGGGTCGCCACCATCGTGCCCTGACGCATGACCGACACCGTGTCGGTGATGGCCATGATCTCGCGCAGCTTGTGGGTGATCAGCACCACCGTCTTTCCCTGTTCCTTCAACTGTCTGAGAATGCGGAACAGATGGTCGGCCTCGGCCGGAGTGAGAACACCGGTCGGCTCGTCGAGGATCAGGATTTCGGCGCCGCGATAAAGCGCCTTGAGGATTTCGACGCGCTGCTGCAGGCCGACCGGCAGTTCCTCGATGATCGCGTCGGGATCGACTTCCAGCCCGTATTCGCGTTCCAGCCGGTCAAGCTCGGAGCGCGCCTTGGCGATGCTGCTCTTCAGAAGCGCATCGGTTTCGGCGCCGAGGATGATGTTCTCCAGCACCGAGAAATTGTCGACCAGCATGAAATGCTGGTGCACCATGCCGATGCCGAGCGCGATCGCGTCGTTGGGTGTCTTGATCGATGCCGGCTTGCCGCCGACACGGATCTCGCCGCTGTCGGCCTGGTAGAAACCGTAGAGGATCGACATCAGCGTCGACTTGCCGGCGCCGTTCTCGCCGACGATGCCGTGGATGGTGCCGCGCGCGATCTCCAGATTGATGTCGCGGTTGGCGCGCACCGCGCCAAAACTCTTGTTGATGCCGATCAGTTCGATTGCGGCTTGCGCCATGCAGCCCGTCCCACTCTTATTTTTTTATCGCTTGGTCAAAATGCCTAGCATGACGCTCCGCCCATGCCAATTGTCCGGAGCAGCGTCCACTCTCGACAAATCCCCGCGCGCTTGTCAATTTCGAACGTGGCCGAAGCTCTCACATTCGCTAATATGAAGACGTCGAAATTCGCATCAGGATGCAAGGTATTGCGGTGCAAGATCAGGGATTGCGAATGACCATGCCCACCGACCGGCTGACGACGCTGGAAATCCGTGCCGCCGAGCAGGAGAAGACCATCGAGGAACTGTCGGGCCAGATCGCCGATCAGTGGAAGGTGATCGAGCGCATGCAGCGCAAGCTCGATGCGTTGACCGACCGCTTCCTGGCTCTTGAAGAGCAGGCGGCGCCGGATGTGCCGGTGACCAAGCCGCCACATTGGTAAGGAAAAGGGGAGGGCCCTGGCCATGGCCGGTGAAAGCGACCGCATCGCAAGTGCCGGCGATTACGTGCTGGGGCTGATGAACGATGCCGAGCGCGAGCGGGCCGAGCGCGATCTCGAGATCGATCCTGCCTTCCGCGACGCGGTGGTGCAACTCGCCGAACGCATGCATGTCTTCGACCGCGCCGAAAAACCGGCCGGCGCCAATCATTGGGCGCTGGTCACGCAACGCCTCGCCGAATTGCCGCAAATGCGCGGCGTTGGCCTGGGCGGCAACGATGCCAAGTCACAGACAATGATCCGGAGCCTGTCGCGGCCGCCATACGGCGTTGGCGTGCACGCGCTTGGCGGTCGGCGTGGGCTTTTCGTTGCCATCGGGCTGATAGCGGCCTTTGCGCTGGGTTATCTGGCGGGCAAACTATAGGCCGATGCAAAACCGCCGGGCTTTCGCCCGGCGGTTCCAATCTTGCCGTATGGTGCCGCCGATCAATACGGGCAGGCGTTGTCGGCGGTGTAGTCGTGCACCTTGACCGTGCCGGCGATGATGTCGGCCTTGGCCTTTTCGACGGCCGCCTTCATCGCGTCGGTTACCAGCGCCTTGTTGTTGTCGTCCATGGCGTAGTCGACGCCGCCTTCCTTGAGGCCGAGATTCTCGACGCCACCCTTGAAGGTGCCGTTCTTGCCGTCCATGAAGGCGGTGTAGACGGCAACGTCGACGCGCTTCAGCATCGAGGTCAGCACCTTACCTGGCTGCAGGCCGTTCTGGTTGGAATCGACGCCGATGCCGAGCTTGCCGGCATCCGCCGCTGCCTGCAGCACACCAACGCCGGTGCCGCCGGCCGCCGCGTAGACCACGTCGGCGCCCTGGTCGATCTGCGTCTTGGCGATCTCGCCACCCTTGGCCGGATCGTTCCACGCCGCCGGTGTGTCACCAGTCATGTTCTGGATGACGTCGGTGGCACCCGCCGACTTGGCGCCGCCGACATAGCCGCATTCGAACTTGCGGATCAGCGGGATGTCCATGCCGCCGACAAAGGCAACCTTCTTCGACTTCGATGCCATCGCCGCCATTATGCCGACGAGATAGGAGCCTTCGTTCTCCTTGAATACCAGCGAGCGGACATTGGGCAGGTCGACGGCATCGTCGATGATCGCGAACTTGAGATCGGGATATTCGGCCGCGACCTTCTTCAGCGCATCCTCCCAGGCAAAGCCGGCCATGACGATCGGGTTGTGGCCGTCCTCGGCGAAGCGGCGCAGCGCCTGCTCGCGCTGCGAGGCGTTCGACACTTCGAACTCGACATAGGGGACGCCGGTCTCGGTCTTAAACTTCTCGGCGCCGTGATAGGCAGCCTCGTTGAAGGATTTGTCGAACTTGCCGCCCAGGTCATAGAGGATGGCCGGCTGGACATCCGCGGCGAAAGCCGGAAGAACCATTGCGGTTGCGGCCAGAAGGCCGAGAACGATACGTTTCATGTGATCCACACCCTGTCGGTTATTTTTTCCGTTACGCACCGCCTGCCTGCCCGGTTCTCCGGCCGGCAAACGACGTCAGCCAGGAGTGTATTCCCCTCCCGCTCCCGGGCAATCTGGCACGGCCCGAAACAAAATTCACGCGGAATTTTGACCTTTTGGAAAAGCGTGCCATGGGCACGCTGCGCCGCGGTCCGATCCTTGCGCGCAAGCCGTCGGAGCCGGCCGGAATGGCGATGCCGACGGCTCAGTTCGTGGCGAACTGTCCCGCGCGTCGCTGCCGCCGGTAGCCGATGGCGTAAAGCAGGAAGGCCAGCACCGCGAAGACGGCAAAGCCGGGCTGGTTGAGCACCCAGGCGATGGCGCCGTCCCACAGCAGGGGACTGGCCTTGGCGCGGACATAGGTTTCGAAGGCCGCCCGCGTGTCCGGCGAGACGGCCAACCAGCTCGCGTTGAGCGGGGTCAGCACAAGGGCCGAAGCCGCCACCGTGCGCGTCGTGTCGAGCACCGCCATGATGACGGAAACCGACAGCGCGACCATGGCCGCAAGACGAAAGACGAAGCGAAACATCAAAGCTCTCCCCCGGTTTATCCTGGACACTGACCAGGAGCCTCCGGCACATATCCCGAACCAGGAATAGAATGCGTGCGGTTTGTCCGCAATCGCGATACGCGAATTTGAAGGCTGGCGCTTTCCGGACCCTATGCGACCGGCTTGCGCCCACGACGGTGGACCAGCCAGACGGCAAGAATGCCTCCGGCGATGGCGCCGACCACCAGCCCGGCCAGTCCGATGAAGGCGGCAAAGTAGCCGCAGCCGCCCTCGAAGCAACTGACCTCGGCGACATCGGCGATCACCGAGCCAGCCACGAAGCCGCCAACCGCGCCGATGACCGCGCCCAGGATGATGCCGAGCAAGGCAGCGACGATGGAAACGAAGACCGGCGGCGCTTCGCTTTGCGGTTTGGCGTAGACGGTCTCGGCGCCGGAGCCGCGACGCAAAAGGTAGATGCAAAGCAGGCCGGCGCTGATCTCGATGGCGGTGATGCTCAAGCTCCTGGCGGAGAATGCGAAATCGGGTACCGTAAGCACATAGGCCTGCCTTGCCAGCAGCCAAACGATAGTGGCGATCTGCCAGACGATGAACTGGCGGGGAAAGCGCCCCGAGCGGCCAAAGGCGAGGCCGAGCAGGTAGAGCCCCCACAGGATGGTGACGACATTGGCGATGAGGCCGCCGAGCAGGAAATTGAAAACCTTGTCCGGCAGGCCGGAATTCCCGACCAGCCACCAGGCCGATGCCAGGCCATAGACCGACCATGCCATGACGAAGATGAGCCAGCCCACCGGGACGTAGGACAGGTCGCTGCCCGGATAGCCGCCCGGCACCTGCCCACCGCCCGGTTTTTCACTGCTTGATGTCATGTCCGGACGATGCCCCCACAAAGCCTTACCTTCACTCGACAGGTGCCCCGCGGCGAAGTCAAGCGCGGCCAGCCTTATGGTCCTGGCTGTGCACATCGTTCGGGCGGCGGCTTGAAAACGGATGCGATGGCGCCCTGGCGGAACGGTGTGTGGCCGGCAAAGCGAATAGACTGCCGTTATGGCTTGGCATTCGGCGCGGGATCGACTAGATGAGCCCCGCGCCTGTTGCTTCGACGGCTCAGGTGCGAAGGGAAGGTGTTTGCTGGTTGGCGGCACCACGGTGCTGATATCGCGTACCGGCCTCCCTGAAGGGACTGCATTGTCCCCAACCCGCGCGGCAAAACCGGCCATCGCGAAAAATGCAAGGACGGAGAGGTGGCCGAGTGGTTGAAGGCGCACGCCTGGAAAGTGTGTTTACGGGAGACCGTAACGCGGGTTCGAATCCCGCTCTCTCCGCCACCACATCTCGATAACCATTGATTTGTAACGACTTTTCGGAACAGCAGACCGCCACCAGTTCTCTGCTCTCAAGCAAAAAGGCGTATCATCATCACGGCGCTTTTTTGCGTACCCAGACGCACCCCTTACGCCGCCTCCGGTTCCATGAGGGCAAATCCATGCGCTTTGAGCTCGGCGTTGATCCACTTTCGTGCAGTCGTGATACTCTGACGATAGTCATCTGCCGCGACTCCGGGGAGGTCGCCCTTTCGAGATCCTCAAGTGACCATCCATCAACCAACCGTTTACTGATCGCGTAGCAAGTGGCTTTGCCCACGCGAAATGCCATAGATCGCTGTGCCGCCCTCAGGACGATGCTACGAAGCACCTCTCCTTCTACCTGTCCTGCGAAGTGTACTTCCAGCTCCGCGGTCATCCTGTCGACTGCGGAATAAAGGCCATTGATGAAGAGCGTCTGCGCATCCTTATAAAAGCGGCCGGCACGTCCCTTCATCTGCTTCCCCTCGACCTCGGCAGGATCGTCCAGTATCTCGATCGTAGGGACGCGCTCAAGTGCCTTCGCTTCCTTGGAAAGCTTCGCGCCCTCTGGGGCCTTTCGGATTTTCTTCTCCGTCGCCCTCGAACCGGAATTCCGTTCGCCGCGAAGGAAGCGATCCTCTTCCTCGTCGTCTATCGAATCGGCGTCAGCCGAGCGGGCCTCGTCGAGACCGACATCACTATCCTCGGTTCGCTGGGGCATTTTGAGCGACTTCACGTAGGTCGAAGTCGGCAAGCGGAACTCATCAAGTAACTTCTGAAGGTCGTTTTGCAGATCGTCGAGGTTTTCGTCTCTCGGAGGATGAGCCTTTCTGATGACCTCTTTCACCCATTCGGGCATTAGTTCGCGGACCTTCACGGCGTAGTCGTCGGTTGTGATCGGATTGCGCTCCTCGACAGTGGTGAGGGCGTCACGATACTGGTTTGGAAGAGCTGCGTTCTCCGGTAGGTAGATCTCGACTGTAAGGATGGTGGAGCCGAAAGGTATCCCATAATTTGGGGCGATAGCTGACCACTTGGGTCCGGTGCGGTAGTCGTATCGCTCGCCCTTATGGACCAGTGCACAGAACGATGTCGATGATGTCGCCGGGTTGTTGAGCGCGCTGATAGAGTGGCTATAATTGGCGTGTTTCGGGTCGTGTACGTACTGAATTCTCACGCCTGTCTCGGGACAGATGACAGTCTCTGCGTTCGGAAGTTGCGGTATCACGTCTTGCAGCGTTTTGAGGGTGCGAGTCCTTCCTGTTTCATCTCGCCCGCCTCCTTTCGTCATGGCGACATCCAAAATCACTTTGACACCCGGACGAAACTCTGCGAACCGCCGAAAGATCTGTGTTGCGACGTAGCTGCGGTCGACACGGATTCCCCTGCCGATCGGTTCCGATACCGTGTCATGGAGGTCGGCCTCACCCATGAGCACGACTTCCGTCCAGTCGTATGAGAGATCGGCCGTCTTCCGCACCGCCTCGGTGACATCGAAAACGGTCTCCTGCCGCCCCTCGACATCGAAGGCAAATCGAACAAACGTATCCGCTTCGTCGTCGAATCCTATTGTAACCTCGTGAACCAAGCCGGCCTTGCAGGAGCGATAGCGGATCCCTGCGGGCGAGGCGGTCAGGCCGGAGACCTTGGCGCCTATGCCGAAATTTTCGTTAAGCGACAGCTGTTTGTTGATTGAGGAAGAGATGTTCGTTGCCGTTCGAAGCTCCCCGGAATCCATTCCCGGTCCGGTATTCCAGAACGTTAGCTTTCGAATGTCTCCGATCAAAGACGGGTAGACCCGCACAGTTCGGTGGCCCACGGGTGCCAGTGCGGCACATTCCTGTGCGTTCATGAAGAACTCCCGGGCAAGTGTATGTCGCGGCGCTTGGCCGATTAGCCGGTTGATCAGAAACTTATCGTCCTGGATTGTCAGGCGTTCGAAGCTCATCGCACAGACCCTATAGCTTGAAGACGTCCTTCTCAGCTGCCGACGTAGATCCGAACTTCCGCTCTAGATCTGACGTTGCATCACGAAGCGCCTTGGCAATTTTCTTCACGTCGCTCTCGTCAAATTCGTAGGCTCTCCGGTTCGAAAGATTTCCGATTTTTCGGATGGCCTCCAGAGCCGCCTGAGTTCTTCCCTCGGCAAGCTTTACGAATTTCTCCCTTTTTTCTGACATACCTGCACTCCCGCGCGTGAAAGAGTAGTGATTCAACGACACGCAAAAAATGTCAATGTCCAGAGAATATTCTGATGAATTTCGTTGCACATTTCAGAATCCGGGGGCGCCAACCGTTGATCTGGTCGAGCCCCCAGCGCGGTAAAGGTGCAGAGACGGCTCGGATCAGTCGTGACAAGGGGCGATGAGTGCTGGGGCTGACGGTCCGCTCTCGAGAAAAGCAGGCACGAACCAAAGCTGCCTGGCAATCGGTGCCACCTTCAAACCGTGGCTCGCCGGCAATCGTCGAAGGCGACCTCCTCGCCGGCGGTTCGCCGCCCGCCTCAAAACCTTTATAAAATTCCTATTTCTTTCCCATCCGTCCCGTCTCGAACCTTTATGGCGATCGGGTCCATATTGCACGCCGACAGAAGCTTTGAATGTCGTCGCCATCAAGGCGACGAGCAAGTGCGAGCGGTTTTTGGCCTCTTCGATTGTGGCCGAAAGACACAAGTGAAAGCAAGGAACGCAATCATGGATGTCATTGTTGTCGGGATCGGGGTTTTGTTCTTCGCCCTGTCCATCGTCTACGTCAAAGCCTGCAACAGAATCTGAGCGGAAGGATCGAACCATGATTTTCGACTACGTCCTTGGTGGTGGCGTGACCTTGTTCCTGCTCGCCTACCTGACCTATGGCCTCATTCGCCCAGAGCGTTTCTAGTCCACCGGCGCACGGAAGCTACATCATGACCATAAACGGATGGATACAGATCCTCCTCTATTGCGGGATCCTCGTCTTGCTGGTGAAGCCGCTTGGCTTCTACATGCACCGCGTCTTCAAAGGCGATCGCACGCCGCTCTCGCCGGTCTTGCGCCCGCTCGAGCGGGGGCTCTACCGCATTTGCGGAACCAGCGAGCGCGAGGAACAGCACTGGACCACCTATGCGGTGGCCATGCTGCTGTTCAACCTGGCGGGCTTTCTGGTGCTCTATTTCCTGCAGCGCCTGCAAGGCAGTCTGCCCTACAATCCGGCCGGCATGAGCGCGGTCGACCCGGCGCTCGCCTTCAACACCGCCGCCAGTTTCATGACCAACACCAACTGGCAGAACTACGGCGGCGAAAGCACGATGTCCTATCTCGTGCAGATGGCCGGCCTGGCGGTCCAGAATTTCGTCTCCGCCGCCACCGGCATCGCCATTGCGATTGCGCTGATCCGCGGATTTGCCCGCGCTTCCGGAAAATCGATCGGTAGTTTCTGGGTCGATATGACGCGCGCCACGCTCTATGTGCTTTTGCCGCTCTGCATCGTGCTCACCCTGGTCTATGTCTGGCTCGGCATGCCGCAGACGCTCGGGCCTTACGCGGATGCCACGACGCTGGAGGGCGCCAAGCAGACGATCGCGCTCGGCCCGGTCGCCTCGCAGGTCGCCATCAAGATGCTCGGCACCAATGGCGGCGGTTTCTTCAATGCCAATGCGGCGCATCCCTTCGAGAATCCCGACGCCATCTCCAACCTGATCCAGATGCTGTCGATCTTCGTCATCGGCGCTGCCTTGACCAACGTCTTCGGACGCATGGTCGGCAACCAGCGTCAGGGCTGGGCTATACTGGCCTCGATGGGCGTGCTGTTCATCGCCGGCGTCGCCGTCTGCTACTGGGCGGAAGCCGCGGGAAATCCGCTGGTCCATGCGCTCGGCATCGACGGCGGCAACATGGAAGGCAAGGAGACCCGTTTCGGCATCGCGCTCTCGGCGTTGTTCGCGGTCATCACCACCGCCGCCTCCTGCGGCGCGGTCAACGCCATGCATGACAGCTTCACCGCGCTCGGCGGTATGATTCCGCTCATCAACATGCAGCTCGGCGAGGTCATCGTCGGCGGCGTCGGCGCCGGTTTCTACGGCATGCTGATGTTCATTCTGATCGCCGTCTTCGTTGCCGGACTGATGGTCGGCCGAACGCCCGAATATCTCGGCAAGAAGATCGAGGCCAAGGAGGTCAAGATGGCGATGCTGGCCATTCTGTGCCTGCCGCTGGCGATGCTGATCTTCACGGCCATCGCGGTGGTGCTGCCGAGCGCGGTCGCGTCGATCGCCAATGGTGGGCCGCACGGCTTCTCCGAAATCCTCTACGCCTACACCTCGGCGGCGGCGAACAACGGTTCGGCCTTCGGCGGCCTCAACGGCAACACGCCCTGGTACAACATCACGCTCGGTATCGGCATGCTGATGGGCCGTTTCCTGGTCATCATCCCGGCGCTCGCCATCGCCGGCGCGCTGGCCGCGAAGAAGACCGTGCCCGCCTCGGCCGGCACTTTCCCGACCGACAGTGCGCTGTTCGTCGGGCTGCTGGTCGGCGTCATCGTCATCGTCGGCGGCCTGACCTTCTTCCCGGCGCTTGTCGTCGGACCTGTTGTCGAGCACCTGGCGATGATCCATGGACAGACATTCTGAGGCAGACATGTCCTGGCTCACCAACAAGCGCCGCAATGTCAGGCATCGGGCCGATCCTGGGAAGGAGGGGCTGCCGCCTCCCTTCCCAACCATGTCGACGTTTCTTGGGCTTGCCGCCGCGATGATCGCACTCTGGCTGCTGGCCTACGGGCTTCCACACCTTTTTTCGGCACACGAGCAAACGGTGCCGTCCATCAACACTGAAGCCGGAGCTTCAAAATGAGCCAGTCGAAGTCAGCCAGCATCATGGATGCCGGTATCCTGTGGCCCGCCATCGGCGGCGCCTTCCGCAAACTCGATCCGCGCACGCTAGCCCGCAATCCGGTGATGTTCGTCGTCGCCGTCGTCTCGGCGCTGACATCGGTGCTGTTCGTCAAGGACCTCGTCACCGGTGGCGGCGACCTGCGCTTCACGCTGCAGATCATCATCTGGTTGTGGTTCACCGTGTTGTTCGCCAACTTCGCCGAAGCCGTCGCCGAAGGGCGCGGCAAGGCGCAGGCGGATTCGCTGCGCAAGGCGCGCACCGAAACCCAGGCCAAGCTTTTGGCCAGCGAGGACCGGACGAAATTCAAGCTGGTGCCCGGCACCGGCCTGAAGGTCGGCGACATCGTTCTCGTCGAGGCCGGCGACATCATCCCGTCCGACGGCGAGGTGGTGGAAGGCGTCGCCTCGGTCAACGAAGCGGCGATCACCGGCGAGTCCGCGCCGGTGATCCGCGAATCCGGCGGCGACCGCTCGGCGGTGACCGGCGGCACGCAGGTGCTCTCCGACTGGATCCGCGTGCGTATCACCGCCGCCGCCGGCCACACGTTCCTCGACCGCATGATCTCGCTGGTCGAAGGCGCAGAGCGCCAGAAGACGCCGAACGAGATCGCGCTCAACATCCTGCTCGTCGGCATGACGCTGATCTTCGTGCTGGCCACCGCGACCATCCCGAGCTTTGCCTCCTATTCCGGCGGCTATATCTCGGTGACCGTGCTCGTCGCCCTGTTCGTGACGCTCATCCCGACCACGATCGGCGCGTTGCTGTCGGCCATCGGCATTGCCGGCATGGACCGCCTGGTGCGCTTCAATGTGCTGGCCATGTCGGGCCGCGCCGTGGAGGCCGCCGGCGACGTCGACACGCTGCTGCTCGACAAGACCGGCACGATCACGCTCGGCAATCGCCAGGCGACGGAATTCCGCCCGGTCAAGGGCGTCAGCGAGCAGGAGCTGGCCGACGCGGCACAGCTTGCCTCGCTCGCAGACGAGACGCCGGAAGGCCGCTCGATCGTGGTGCTGGCCAAGGAGAAATATGCCATCCGAGCCCGCGACATGGCAACGTTGCATGCTACCTTCGTGCCCTTCACCGCGCAGACCCGCATGAGCGGCGTCGACGTAGACGGCTCCTCGGTGCGCAAGGGCGCGGTCGATTCGATCCTGACCTATGTCAGCCAGCCGACATCAGCCACGCATGGCACACGGCCCGGAAGCGAAACTGTGCGCGACCTGCAGGCGATCGCCGACGAGGTCGCCAAATCGGGCGGTACGCCGCTGGCGGTCGAGCGGGACGGACGGCTGCTCGGCGTCGTCCACCTGAAGGACATCGTCAAGGGGGGCATCCGCGAGCGCTTCGCTGAGCTGCGCAGCATGGGCATCCGCACGGTGATGATCACCGGCGACAATCCGATGACGGCGGCAGCCATCGCCGCGGAAGCCGGCGTCGACGACTTCCTCGCCCAGGCAACGCCCGAGGACAAGCTGAAGCTGATCCGCGACGAGCAGGCCAAGGGCAAGCTGGTCGCCATGTGCGGCGACGGCACCAACGATGCGCCAGCCCTTGCACAGGCCGATGTCGGCGTCGCCATGAATACTGGCACGGTCGCCGCCCGCGAGGCCGGCAACATGGTCGACCTCGACAGCGATCCGACCAAGCTGATCGAGATCGTCGAAATCGGCAAGGCGCTGTTGATGACGCGCGGTTCGCTGACCACCTTCTCGATCGCCAATGACGTCGCCAAGTACTTCGCCATCATCCCGGCCATGTTCGCCGTCTTCTACGTCGCGCCCGGCCAGACGACCGGCCCGTTGCAGGCGCTCAACATCATGCACCTGGCGACACCGCAGAGCGCCATCCTGTCGGCCATCATCTTCAACGCGCTGATCATCATCGCGCTGATCCCGCTGTCGCTGCGCGGCGTGAAGTACCGGGCGATCGGCGCCGGTGCGCTGCTCAGCCGCAACCTTCTCGTCTACGGCCTCGGCGGCATCGTCGTGCCGTTCGTCGGCATCAAGATAATCGACATGGCCGTCACGGCCCTCGGCCTCGCGTAAGGATCGTTCCGATGCTCAAGCAAATCAGCCCCGCGATCATCATGATCGTCTTCTTCACCGTGTTGACCGGCCTGGTCTATCCCCTGGGCATGACCGGCATCGCGCAGGCGCTGTTCCCGCGCCAGGCCAATGGCAGCCTGATCGAGAAGGACGGCAAGGTGATCGGCTCCGAACTGATCGGCCAGGCCTTCGCCAGCGACAAGTATTTCCACGGACGGCCTTCGGCCGCGGGCAATGGCTATGATGCCGGCGCCTCAGGCGGTTCCAATCTCGGCCCGACCAACCCGAAGCTGATCGAACGCATCAAGGGCGATGCCGAGAAACTGAAAGCGGAGAACCCGAACCAGCCGGTGCCGATGGACCTGGTGACGACATCCGGCAGTGGCCTCGACCCTCAGATCAGCCCGCAGGCCGCTTATTTCCAGGTCCCTCGCGTGGCCAAGGCCAGGGGGATCGACGAAGCCAAGGTCAAGGCGCTCGTCGACAGCCAGGTCGAGGATCGGAAATTGGGCGTGCTCGGAGAGCCGGCGGTCAATGTGCTGGCTCTCAACCTGGCGCTGGATGCCGCGAAATAGTTGGATGGCCGGCGCCGGGGATCGACACGGTCCCCGGCGCCATTCATGATCGGACCCGATGCCGGACGACAGAAGCAACGTCGAAAACAGACCTTCCCCCGACGCGCTGCTAGAGCATGCCGAGCGGGAAGGGCGCGGCCGTCTGCGCATATTCCTAGGCGCGGCACCTGGTGTCGGCAAGACCTACGAGATGCTGATGTCGGGCCGTGCTAGGCTGGCCGACGGCGTCGACGTGGTGATCGGCGTGGTCGAGACGCATGGCCGCAAGGAAACCCAGGCCCTGGTCGAGGGGTATGAAGTCATTGCCCGCCGCAAGGTCGACTACAAGGGGCGTGTCCTCGACGAGATGGACATCGACGCCATCCTTGCGCGGCGCCCGGCGCTGGTCCTGGTCGATGAACTCGCCCATACCAACGCGCCCGGCAGCCGCCACCCAAAGCGCTATCTCGACGTCCAGGAAATCCTGGCGCGGGGCATCGACGTCTATACGACGCTCAACATCCAGCATGTCGAAAGCCTGAATGACGTCGTCGCCCAGATCACCCGGGTCAGGGTGCGCGAGACGGTGCCCGATTCCATCATCGACCAGGCCGACGATGTCGAAATCATCGATCTGACGCCTGACGACCTGATCAAGCGGCTGGAGGAGGGGAAGGTCTATTTCCCCAACACGGCGCAGCGTGCCGTCGAGAACTATTTTTCGCCGGGAAATCTGACGGCGCTGCGGGAACTGGCGCTGCGCCGTACCGCCCAGCGCGTCGACGAGCAGTTGCTCAATCACATGCAGTCCCACGCCATCCAGGGGCCGTGGGCTGCCGGGGAACGAGTTCTCGTCTGCGTCGATGCGCGTCCGGGCGGGGCAGCCCGCATTCGCTACGCACGCAGGCTGGCCGACAGGCTTCGTGCGCCATGGACGGCGCTCCACGTCGACACGCCTCGCTCGGCCGGCATGTCCGAGGACGACAAGGACAGGCTCGCCACACTCCTGCGCCTTGCCGAGCAGCTCGGCGCCGAGGTGACGACCATTCCGGGGCAGAACCTGGCGCAGGATATCGTTCGCCACGCGACGGCCAACAATTTTACCCACATCGTGGTCGGCAGGCCGACCCGGTCGCGCTGGCGCGAACTGATCGAGGGGTCGCTCACCTATGATCTGATCCGCAATGCCGGCGACATCAGTGTCCATGTGATCTCCGGAACGGCGCGGGACACCGAGACGCCTTCCAGGAGGGTGAGCGCGGCAGCCGAGCAGAGGCAGTTCCAGGTCAAGCCCTATTTGCTCGCCACGGCTTACGTTGCCGGATCATTGGCCGTCAGCACCGCCCTCGACCAGTTTCTCGACGTTCGCAACCTGGCGATCGTCTTCCTGCTCTCCGTGCTGACATCGGCGGTGGCCGGCGGTCTCTGGCCGGCGCTTTACGCCTGTTTCCTCAGTACCCTTGCCTTCAACTATTTTTTCCTCGAGCCGCGCTACACGCTGACGATCCGGGATCCCGAGAGCATCGTCGCGATAGCCGTCTTCGTCGCGGTTGCCGTCATCGCCAGCAACCTGACGGCGCGCGTGCAGCGTCAGGCGGCTGCCGCCCGCTCGCGAGCGCGGGCAACCGAGGACATCTATCTGTTCTCCAAGAAGCTCGCCGGCGCCGGCACGCTCGATGACGTGCTCTGGGCCACCGCCTTCCAGATCGCCTCGATGCTGAAGCTGCGCGTGGTGCTGCTGCTGCCTGAAGACGGCACGATCACCGTCAAGGCCGGCTATCCGCCCGACGATACGCTGGCCGAGGCCGACATCGCCGCCGCCCGCTGGGCCTGGGAGCACAACCGCGCCGCCGGACGCGGCGCCGACACGCTGCCCGGGGCCAAGCGCCTCTATCTTCCCTTGCGCACGGGACGCACGGCAATCGGCGTCGTCGGCCTCGACAATGACAAGCAGGGTCCGCTTTTGACGCCCGAGCAACAGCGGCTGCTCGACGCGCTGGCCGACCAGGCGGCAGTGGCGATCGAACGTGTCCAGCTCGTCGCCGATGTCGACCGCGCCAAGCTCGCGGCCGAAGCCGACCGGCTGCGCTCGGCGCTGCTGACCTCGATTTCACATGACCTGAAAACGCCGCTCTCGGCCATTATGGGGGCGGCCGGCACACTCAAGGAATTCGCGCCCGACCTGCCCGAGCAGGACAGGGCTGAGCTTCTGTCGACGGTGATCGACGAATCGGAGCGGCTGAACCGCTTCATCGCCAATCTGCTCGACATGACCAAGATCGAGTCCGGTGCGATGGAGCCCAACTACGCCCTTCATTATGTCGGCGATATCGTCGGCACCGCACTCGACCGTGCCCGCAAGATCACCGGCGAACACAAGATCGAGGTCGATATTCCGCCCGACCTGCCGATGCTGAGGCTCGATCCCGTGCTGTTCGAGCAGGTCCTGTTCAACCTTCTCGACAATGCCTCGAAATATTCGCCGCCCGGCTCGACGATCCGCGTCCAGGGGTGGGCCGACAATGGGTGTGTCGTCGTGCAGATCATGGACGAGGGGCCGGGCATTCCGGCGCAGGACCTGGACCGCGTATTCGACACCTTCTACCGTGTACGCAAGGGCGATCAGGTGCGCGCCGGCACCGGGCTCGGCCTGTCGATCTGCCGTGGCTTCGTCGAGGCGATGGGCGGCACGATCGCTGCCGCCAACCGGACCGACCGCCCCGGTGCCGCCTTCACCATCAGGATGCCGGTGCCGGCGCAAGCGCCCGGTATCGGCAACGGCAGCGACGAGCCCGCGGTGGACCAGCCCCGATGACCAATTCGAATGTCAGGATACTGGTTGTCGATGACGAGCCGCCGATCCGCAAGCTGCTGCGGGTCGGCCTTGCCAGTCAGGGCTACGCGGTCAGCGAGGCGCCGAACGCCAAGGTGGCGATCGAGCTGATGGAACAGGAAAAGCACGACCTGGTGTTGCTCGATCTCGGCCTGCCCGGCATGGGAGGCCATGACCTCTTGCGCAAATGGCGTGACGAGGGCATCGACGTTCCCGTCGTCATTCTCTCCAGCCGCACCGACGAGGCCGGCATCGTCAGCGCGCTCGAACTCGGCGCCGACGACTATGTCACCAAGCCCTTCGGCATGAACGAACTGGTGGCGCGCATCCGCGTGGCGCTGCGGCACAAGTTCCAGCAACAGGGCGAGAGACCGGTTTTCCAGAGCGGCGACCTCAGCGTCGATCTGGTCAAGCGCATCGTCAAGGTCGAGGACAGGGAGGTGAAGCTCTCGCCGAAGGAGTACGACATACTGCGCATCCTGGTGCAGCATGCCGGCAAGGTGCTCACCCACCACTTCATCCTGAAGCAGATTTGGGACGATTCGACCGACGTGCAGTATCTGAGGGTCTATGTGCGCCAACTCAGGCAGAAGATCGAAAAAACCCCCGACCAGCCTCGCTACATCACCACCGAGACCGGTGTCGGCTACCGCCTGCGCGTCGAGTGAATAACCCGTCCGATAGAAACTTGCGTCAGCCGACGGCTGCGAGCGGCCGATTTGCCGCTGCCGATGTTCGCAAGGCGGCGAGACAGCCGAGAATGCCGAGCGGCACGAAGGCAAGGAACAGCCAGCTCGCGACATTGGCCGCCGCGTCATGGTTCAGGCCTTGCGAAAAGCCGCTGGCATTGGCGACGATGCCGGCAAGGGCAGCACCCACGGCATAGCCGATGCGCTGCATGGTCGGCACCGCGGCCGAAGCGATGGTCTGCTCGTCGTCTGGGGCGGAGGCGACGATAACGCGGGTCAGGAACGGCCAGGCAACGCCGAAACCGCCGCCTTGCAGCAGGGCGCAGATCAGGATCAGCGGGATCGAGCCCAGCGGTATCGTGTAGGCGAAGCCGGCGATGCCCGCCGCGATCATCAGTGCGCCGCAGACGATGATCAGCCGTTCGCGCCGCGGCGGCGCGTTGGCGACGAGGATCGACAGGATCGACCAGGCGATCGATTCGGCGGCGATGATGTAGCCGGTGGTCAGAAGCGGAATGTCGTGCAGGCTGGTCAGCAGCAGCGGCCCGTAGACGCCGAAGGAGCAGGTCGCGACGGAAAAGGCTGCGACCATGGTCATGCCGGCGCCCACCGGCGTGCGCCAGGAGAACAGCCGCGCCGGGAAAAGCCGGGAGCGCGGCTTCAGCGCGTCGATATGGAAGAACAGCGCAAGGCCTGCCAGACCGAGGATGATCAGCAGCGAGGAACGCAACAGGGCGATGTCGACGCCGGCAGAGGCGATCAGCACCACGGCAATGGCAAGGCAGCCAAGCGCCATGAACGGGAAGGGCGGCGCCGTGCCCGCGCTCGTGCTGGGCCTTGTCGCCTCCGGCGTGTCGAGCACGAGGAAGCTTGCCAGCGCCATGGCGGTGCCGCCGAGAGTGAAGACGCCGAAGGCCCAGCGCCATGACAGCAATTCGGTCATAACAGCACCCAGTAGCGGGCCGCTGAACGCCGCGACGCCCCAGATCGCCGACATGATGCCGAAAAGCTGAGGCCAGATGGCACGCGAAAACAGCCGTTCGACCGAGACGAAGGCCAACGACACCAGTGCGCCGCCGCCGAGACCCTCGATCAGCCGGCCGGCCAGGAACAATTGCATCGAAGGCGAGGTGGCGCAGATCAGCGCCCCAGCCGCGTAGAGCAGGGCCGCGACCACCATGTTGGTGCGCAGCGCCACATAGCTCACCAGCCGTCCGGCCGCGGCCCCGGCGACGATGGCGCCGAGTTCATAGATCGCCAGCGACCAGCCGACGAGCTGCACGCCGGCAAGTTCACCGACCATGGCCGGCATGACGGTCGCTACCATAGTCTCATTGGTGGCATGAAGCAGGATGCCGAGGCTGATGAAGCAGAAACGCGCCAGGTCGCCGCTCGCCCACAATGCTCGCCAGTCGACCCTGTTTGTGCTGATTTCGCTCATTCCATCCCCTTGCTCTGCATATCTCGATGCCGGCGCATGGCACCAGAAGCCAGCAAGGGTTTCCGGCAGGACCATGAGCACTGTTTCAGTCGGGGCAGGCTTGTAAGACCTCAACCGCGATTGAGCTCAAGCGAAATTTTCGAGATATTCGCCCGCTGCCGAAGCCTCAATTCTCGGTGCTGCGCAACTGGAATTGGCTGACGCCGATGGCGAGATTGATGCCGGTCTGCGTCTGCAGGCTGAGCGGCTGCAGGGTGAAGGCCTGCGAGGAGCCGCCGACCAGCAGATTGGCGCCGGCGCCGACGGCGGCGGTCACTTCGGCGCTGGGGCCGATATAGTCACCCGCCAGTGCGCCCGGTGCGTAGATGTTCTTCAGCGGCGTCAGCACCAGCCAGCGCATCACCGCCTGCTTGGTCGTGCCGATGTCGAGGCCGTATTTGTTGACGGCGCCGAAATAGGCTTCAGGCGCGAAGGTCTTGTCAGCCGGGGTGAAAGTGCAGCTCAGATCCTTGCTCGAGCCGAAGATGAAGCCGGTGCCGCCTGATATGGCGCATTCAAGCGTGCCGAGCTCTATGCCCTGGTCCTGCGCTCGTGCGGTGCCGGCAAGCATGGTTGCGATCATGGCAGCGGCGATGGCTGTCCTCGGCATGGCGTCCCCCCGAAATCAAACGGCGCGGAACCATCCTATCCGGTTCCGCGCCGCAGAGTGAAGGGCCTGGGGCCGAGGCTCCAAACCGCCTATTTGAGCGAGTGGATCAGCTCCAGCGAAGTCACCGCCACGGCGAGATTGACGCCGGTCTGTGCCTGGACGCTGAGGGGCTCCAGCATGAAGGCGCTGTCGAAGCCACCGACCAGCAGGTTGGCGCCGCCGCCGGTCACGACGCTCGCCTCGGCATTGACGCCGTAGTAGCTGCCGGCAAGGTCGCCCGCGTCACGGTCGCGGGTCGCGGCAAAAACCGCCCAGATCAGCTGGCCCTGGTGCGTCTTGCCGACATCGACACCGAGCTTCGAGATGACGCCTGTGTAAATTTCAGACGGCCCGTGATGATGGGGCCGGAAGACGCAGGACACGCCCTTGTTGGAGGCCACGATATAGCCGGTGCCGCCATCGATGGTGCAGTCGAGCGTGCCGAGTTGCAACTTGCCAGCGCTGGCCGGGGCGGCAGCGAAGACGGTCGTTGCAAGAGCAGCGGCGCAGACGAGTTTCTTGATCATGGGGAGGGTCCTTTCGCAAATCGCTTCGTGATAACGGCTTGAATGCTCAGACCGTTCCGCCGAAAACTTGGCGCGAACAAGGCAAGGGCTGACAGCTTGCCGCGGGGGTTAACACAGGGTTGCCGGATTGGCGGCGATCGTCAGCGCCGCGTGTCCTTTCGGACACGCACACGATGCAGAGGGCGCTTGACGGACCTGCGGAAGCCGATGTCAGCTGACGCGGGCGAGGCCGTCCTTGGCCGGCTGGTAGCTGGGGTTGAGACGCACGGCCTCGCGATAGGCCTTAGCCGCCTTTGCCTTGTCGCCGCGCCGTTCGTAGATCAGCGCCTGGTTGGCCCAGGCCTCGGCGTTCTGGCCGTCGAGCTTGATGGCCATATTGAAGTCGGAGAAGGCATTGTCCTCGTCTCCGGTCGCCAGATAGGAGAGGCCACGGCCGTTGTAGGGCTCGGCGGCGTCCGGGGCCAGCGAGATGGCGGTCGAGAAATCCTCGATGGCGAACTTGTGCTGGCCCTGGCTCTGATAGATCAGGCCGCGATTGTGGTAGGCGCGGGCGTCCGTGGTGTCGAGCTGGATCGCCTTCTGGAAGTCGTTGAAGGCATCCTGGGTGCGGCCGGCCTTGCGGTAGAGATTGCCGCGGCCGATATAGGCGGCGTCATAGTTGCCGTTGATCTGGATCGAGCGGTTGTAGTCGGCGAGCGCGGCCTCCTGGTTGCCGAGGAAACGCTGGATGAGGGCCCGGTTCGAATAGGCCTGGAAGAAATTCGGATTGAGCTGGATCGCCTGGTTGAAGTCCTTGAGCGCCTGCTGGTACTGGCCTCCGCGGCCATAGGCCGAACCGCGCACATTGTAGCCTTCGGGATCCTGGGGATTGCGCTGGATGACCGCCGACAGCGAGGAGATGTTCTCGCTCGACCCTTGCGCCTTGTCGATGTTGTTGAACTCGCCGGCCGGACCCGATGTCTGGCAGCCGGCAAGCACCAGTCCGGAAAGCAGGGCCGCTGTCAGGGCGAAACCACGCAATGCGGTCCCGCGCTCCACGCTTGTTGCGTTCATGTCTGCCCTGTCCTCACTTGCGCCGTCGTTCAGGTCCGGTTCCCCCTCCGGGCCGGGTCACAATCAAAATAAAAGGGTGGCGGCGATTCCGCATCGCGCCACCCTGGTATCCTTCGAAAAGGACGAAATATTGGCGATAATCAGCGCGGCGGACGCGCTGCACCGGCGGCGCCGCCAGCGGCAACCGGACGCGGGGTCATCGGCAGCAGGCCTTCGCGCTGTGCGCGCTTGCGGGCCAGCTTGCGGGCGCGGCGAACGGCTTCGGCCTTTTCACGGGCGCGTTTCTCGGAAGGCTTCTCGTAGTGGCCGCGCATCTTCATTTCGCGGAAAATGCCTTCGCGCTGCATCTTTTTCTTCAGCGCGCGAAGCGCCTGATCAACGTTATTGTCGCGGACGAGTACCTGCACGGGCAATCCTGTCTTTCGGGTTTGATATCAACAGGCAAGTAGCCATAGCCACAAGCCTCCGCGGCGCTCGACACCACGAATTGTGGCGGCTGATAGCAGAATCAAGCCTCGCTGTCCACAGTCGAAATGATGGACGACAGCCAAATTGCCACGGTCACCTGGAGATAATGTGCCCCGTTACGCCGTGGCTAGGTGCAGCCGCTCGAAATCCTCGAAGAACTCACCGTAATCGCAGGTGATCTCCTCGCCGACGGCGATATCCCGGGTCGCTGTCGCGCCGCCATATTGCGAAAAATCGGTGTTCGGCGTCACCGAATGGTTCATGAAGCGGCCATTGTCGACCTCGTAGACCATGAAACCGGGCTTGTCCGGGCTCGGATAGGCATAACGGTCGAGCAATTCCTTCAGCGGCTGCGGCGCCGTCTCGTATCTGTCCATCGGGATCAGCCGGTCGAAATCCGGGTCGAGGCGCCAGATCGAGGCGCCTTTCCGGATCGGTTCGGCGGCGAACATGCCGACGCCTTCGATTGCGCTCTGGGCGACATAGGTTCGGATCAGCATCATGGTTTCAAGACCCGTCTGGCAAGAAGACCCGTTTCGACAGGAAACGGAATCGCCAAATCGCGCCGAAAAAGCAAGACCGGCGGCCTGCGTCACAACGACGAACAGGCCTGTTCGCCCGCAAAAAATCCTTCACGTCCGGTTGATCGACACGC
This sequence comes from Mesorhizobium sp. SARCC-RB16n, assembly GCF_008520305.1. Classification (GTDB taxonomy): domain Bacteria; phylum Pseudomonadota; class Alphaproteobacteria; order Rhizobiales; family Rhizobiaceae; genus Mesorhizobium. Next base: position 127,545 of record NZ_ML703296.1, read on the forward strand.
CGCCATCGGCAAACAGCGCCGTTCCCGTGGTGAAGCTCGACGCGTCGGAGGCAAGGTAGAGCGCGGAGCGGGCGATCTCTTGCGGTTGCGCTATGCGCTTCAGGGCATGGAGGCCCTCGACGAAGGCGCGGGCCTCGGGCGTAGTCGTCGTCGCGCCGGGTGTGTCGGTTCCGCCCGGCAGCAGCGCGTTGACGCGCAGTCCCTTCGGTCCGTATTCGGCGGCCAGCACCTGCGTCAACCCGATCAGGCCTGCCTTGGCAGCGGCGTAGGCGGCCATGCCAGGCATGCCGGCGGTGTAGCCGACGAAGCTCGACGTGAAAATCAGCGAGCCGCCACCCCGCTCCAGCATGGCCGGTATCTGGTACTTGGCACCGAGAAAGGCGCTGGTCAGGTTGGTGTCCATCGTCCCGTGCCATGTCTGTGCCGACATGTCGGGGACTGGCCCCATCGGTCCGACGGAGCCGGCATTGTTCAACGCGATGTCGAGTCCACCGAAGCTGCCGACCGCCAGTTCGACAAGGGCTTTCGCGTAGCTCTCGTCCGTGACATCCCCCGCGAGGGCGACGGCCGTGCCCCCGGCTTCCTCGATTTCGAGGGCGAGTGCATCAAGTTCCGTTTGGCGGCGGGCGGAAATGACGAGCCTGGCACCTTCCTCCGCGAACAGTTTGGCGGTGGCGCGGCCGATGCCGGAACTGGCACCGGTGACGATGGCGATCTTGTTGGAAAGTGCGAACATATTTGGCATCCCTGTCTTTCGCGCCAGCCTTGCGGACGATCGGATGCTTGGTCGCAAATCGGCAGGATGGCAGCCACCCGAAAGCTGCGGAGGCTCGCACCAGCTATTGCCGCAGCAGCCATGCGAGACGGTCTAGCGAGAACGCGTAGCTGATGACGATCAGCGCGGCCATGATGATGCCCGTGGCGGCATGGCCCGCCACATGGAAACCCGCCGCGCCGCCGAACAGGACGACGAATTCCAACGCCAGCCTGACAGCGCCCGGCACAGGCACCGGTGCGCTCCCCGAGCGGCTCGGATCGCCGGGCACGGCGAAAATCCCCCACAACGCTGCGGCAATGAGTGGAAAGGCAAGGGCCGGGATCCAGTGCTGCCAGCCTTCGAAGAGGCTCCAGCCTGCCATGCCGAGGCCAAGCAAGGCGGCAAGCTCCAGCAGGAAGCGCAATGTGAGATTCCACCAGGCGTTGCCCATCATCATCCTCCGAATCCCCAGCAGCGAGAAATGTGACTGAAGGCAATCACCGAGGCCAGACCGGATACCTCTTTTTCGCCACGGCGCAAAACGGCAAGCGCCGTCGCAAACAGCGCAAGGATGGCAGCGCCGTTTCGCTAGTGATACACCTCGCGCGCCGGGGCTTGATGATGAATGCCTGGCTGCCATTTGCGAGGCTGGAACGTTGAAAAAATATTCGGTATTCGCCATCGCCCGCGAGGCCATGCGCGGCCACAAGGGCTGGGAGGAACAATGGTCCTCGCCGGAGCCCAAGAAGGAATACGACGTCATCATCGTCGGCGCCGGCGGCCATGGACTGGCCACCGCCTATTACCTCGCGACCGTGCACGGCATCACCAATGTCGCGGTGCTGGAAAAGGGCTGGCTGGGCGGCGGCAATACCGGGCGCAACACCACCATCATCCGTTCCAATTATCTCTATGACGAGAGCGCCGGCATCTACGACCATGCGCTGAAGCTGTGGGATGGGCTCTCCCAGGAGCTCAACTACAACGTCATGTATTCGGCGCGCGGCGTCATGATGCTCGCCCACAATGTCCACGACATCCAGGTGCTGAAGCGCCATGTCCACGCCAATCGGCTCAACGGTATCGACAATGAGTGGCTGACGCCCGAGCAGGCGAAGGAATTCTGCCCGCCGCTCAATACCTCGAAAGACGCGCGCTATCCGGTCGTCGGTGCCGCCTTGCAGCGCCGTGGCGGCACCGCGCGCCACGACGCGGTCGCCTGGGGCTATGCACGCGGCGCTTCGTCGCGCGGCGTGCACATCATCCAGAATTGCGAGGTCACAGGCGTCAAGCGGGCTGCCAACGGCGCGGTCACCGGCGTTGACACGACACGCGGCTTCATCGGCGCCAAGAAGGTCGGCGTCGTCGCCGCCGGCCACTCGTCGGTCATCATGAACATGGCCGGCGTGCGCATGCCGCTGGAGAGCTATCCGCTGCAGGCGTTGGTGTCGGAGCCGATCAAGCCGGTCGTGCCTTGCGTCGTGATGTCGAACACCGTGCATGCCTATATCTCGCAGTCCGACAAGGGGGAGCTGGTGATCGGTGCCGGCACCGACCAGTATGTCTCCTATTCGCAGACCGGCGGCCTGCACATTCTTCAGCATACGCTGGACGCCATCTGCGAAATGTTCCCGATCTTCACGCGCATGAAGATGCTGCGCTCGTGGGGCGGCATCGTCGACGTGACGCCGGATCGCTCGCCGATCCTGGCCAAGACGCCGGTGTCGGGCCTCTATGTCAATTGCGGCTGGGGCACGGGCGGCTTCAAGGCGACACCTGGTTCAGGCCATGTCTTTGCCCACACCATCGCCAAGGACGATCCGCACCCGATCAACGCGCCCTTCACCATCGAACGCTTCCGCACCGGCCGCCTCATCGACGAGGCTGCGGCGGCGGCGGTGGCGCACTGATGATGGCGCAGATGGCTGTCGCGATGCCGCTGATGCTGGCGGGTGAACAAGGCATGTTTCATTTTCCTTCGGTGGACGAGGTCCGCACGCAGCCGATCAGCCGCGCCGGGAACGAGGCCGAATGGCCGTTTTCCGTCGACGACGGTGTGCTCGCCTGTGTGTGGAGCGGCGGCCAGAAGGTGGTCACGTTCCTGGAGAACAGGCCTTCCGACCTGGACGAGGATGAACCGTTCCAGCCGCGTTACGTCATCGTCACGACCGATCCGATGCAACTCACCATCGGCAATATGGCTTATCGCGACCTGTTTCGCCCGGCTGCAAGCGTGGAGGAGCGCATCAGGCTCGTCGCGCCTTTTGCGGCCATGGGCCAAAAGCTTTGCGATCAACCCGCCGGCGCCCGCGTCGGCCACGGCGAATTGTAGGATCAAACACGATGCTTCTCATCCGCTGCCCCTATTGCGAGGAAGAGCGTCCGGAACTCGAGTTCCGCAACGCCGGCGAGGCGCATATAGCGCGCTCGGCCAACATGGCCGGCGAGAGCGACCACGACTTCGAGAAGTTCTTCTTCATCCGCTCCAATCCCAAGGGCATCATCTATGAGCGCTGGCGGCACGTGCATGGCTGCGCGCGCTTCTTCAATGCGGTGCGCGACACAGTCACCGACAAGTTCGTCATGACCTATAAGGCCGGCGAGCCGAAACCTTCCAAGCTTCCGGGAGTAACGAAATGAGCGGCGCGTTGCGCATTTCCGGCGCCGGACGCCTCAGCCAGGCCAAGACCGCCCGCTTCAGCTTCGATGGCCAGTCCTATACCGGTATCGAGGGCGACACGCTGGCCTCGGCGCTTCTGGCCAATGGCGTGCATCTGGTCGGCCGTTCGTTCAAGTACCACCGCCCGCGCGGCATCCTCTCGGCCGGCGCGGAAGAGCCCAACGCACTGGTGCAGATCGTGCGTGATGACGCGCGCAAGACGCCGAACGTGCGCGCCACTGTACAGGAACTCTATGACGGGCTTGCCGCCAACTCGCAGAACCGCTGGCCGTCGCTGTCCTTCGACGTCGGCGCGGTCAACGACCTGGCATCGCCGCTGTTTTCGGCCGGCTTCTACTACAAGACATTCATGTGGCCGAAGGCTGCCTGGAAGAGCCTCTACGAACCCAAGATTCGCGAAGCCGCCGGCCTTGGCATTTCCCCCGACAGGCCGGATCCCGACCATTATTCGTCGCGCTACGCGCATTGCGACGTGCTGGTGCTGGGCGGCGGCGCGGCCGGCATCGCGGCGGCGTTGGCCGCGGCCGAGACCGGCGTACGCGTCATTCTCGCCGACGAGCAGGCCGAGTTCGGCGGCAGCCTGCGCTTCGAGTCCGGTGCGAAGATCGACGGCAAGGACGGCTTTACCTGGGCGCAAGCGGCGATCGCCAGGCTGAGTGCGATGGACAATGTGCGCGTGCTGCCGCGCACGACGGCGTTCGGCTATTACGCGCAGAATTTCGTCGGCCTGGTCGAGCGCGTCAGTGATCACCTGAAGGCCCCCGGCCACGACCAGCCGCGCGAGCGGCTCTGGCAGGTCCGTGCCAAGCGCGTGGTGCTGGCCTCCGGCGCCATCGAGCGCCATATGGTGTTCGCCAACAACGACCGGCCGGGCGTCATGCTGGCGGGCGCGGCGCGCACGTTCCTCAACCACTATGGTGTCGCGGTCGGACGGAACGTCGGCGTCTACACCGCCAATGACTCGGCCTATGGCGCCGCGATCGACCTGAAGAAGGCCGGCGTCAACGTGGCGGCGATCGTCGATTTGCGCGACAACCCGACCGGCCCAGTGATCGACGAGGCGAGGGCGCTCGGCATCGAGATCAATTTCGGCCGTGCCGTGATCCGCGCCGGCGGTAAGTTACGCGTGTCGTCGATGACGGTGCAGCCGAAGAATGGCGGCGGCGAACGCACCATCGCGGTCGATGCGATCCTGATGTCGGCCGGCTGGACGCCGTCGGTGCATCTGTTCTCGCAATCGCGCGGCAAGGTCGCCTTCAACGACGAAACCAAGCGTTTCGTGCCCGGCACCTATGCGCAGGACTGCGTCTCGGTTGGCGCCTGCAGCGGCACTGACGGCCTGTCGGCAACGGTCGACGAGGCCTATGTGGCGGGCGCCAAGGCGGCCAGGGATGCTGGCGCCAAGGCCGCCAAGGGGACCAAGCCGAAGGTGGACGCCTCGGAGAGTTGGTCGCGCGGCATGCTGGGTGCTGCACCCGGCGCCGGGCCGGACACGACGGTGAAAGCCTTCGTCGATTTCCAGAACGACGTCACCGCCAAGGATATCCGCCAGGCGGTGCATGAAGGCATGCGCTCGATCGAGCACGTCAAGCGCTTCACCACCAACGGCATGGCGACCGACCAGGGCAAGACCTCCAACATGCACGGACTGGCGATCGCCGCCGAGACGCTGGGCAAACCGATCCCGGAAGTCGGCCTGACCACGTTCCGGGCGCCCTATACGCCTGTCACCTTCGGCGCGATCGTCAGCCATGCGCGAGGGCCATTGTTCGACCCGACCCGCAGAACCGCGATTCATCCCTGGGCCGAGGCGCAAGGCGCGGTGTTCGAGGATGTCGGCCAGTGGAAGCGCGCCTGGCATTTCCCGAAAGCCGGCGAGGACATGCATGCCGCTGTCGACCGCGAATGCGTCGCCGTCCGCAACCAGGCTGGCCTGTTCGATGCCTCGACGCTGGGCAAGATCGAAGTGGTCGGCCCCGACGCGGCCAAGTTCATGGAATTGCTCTACACCAATCCGTGGGAGAAGCTGGAGCCAGGCCGCTGCCGCTATGGCATCATGCTGCGCGAGGACGGCTTCATCTATGATGACGGTGTTGTCGGCAGGCTGGCGTCGGACCGCTTCCATGTGACGACGACGACGGGCGGCGCGCCGCGCGTCATGAACCACATGGAGGATTACCTCCAGACCGAGTTCCCGCATCTCAATGTCTGGCTGACCTCGATCACCGAGCAATGGGCGGTCATCGCCGTGCAGGGTCCGAAATCCCGCGACATCATCGAGCCGCTGGTCGAAGGGATCGACATGTCCGATGAAGCGCTGCCGCATATGTCGGTGCGCGAAGGCAAGATCTGTGGCGTGCCGACACGGCTGTTCCGCATGTCGTTCACAGGCGAGCGCGGCTTCGAGGTCAATGTGCCGGCCGACTATGGCCAGGCGGTCTGGGAAGCCTTGTGGGCCGAGGGCCAGAAGCATGGCGCCACCGCCTACGGCACCGAGGCGATGCACGTGCTGCGCGCCGAGAAGGGCTACATCATCGTCGGCCAGGATACGGACGGTACGGTCACGCCAAACGATGCCGGTCTCGACTGGGCGGTCGGCAAGAAGAAGGCCGACTTCGTCGGCATTCGAGGCCTGACGCGGCCCGATCTGGTGGCGAAGGGCCGCAAGCAACTGGTCGGCCTCAAGACCAAGGACCCCAAGGTGGTGCTGGAAGAAGGCGCCCAGATCGTCGAGGACCCGAAGCAGGCGATTCCGATGAAGATGATCGGCCACGTCACATCGAGCTATTGGTCGCAAAATTGCGGCCGTTCGATCGCGCTCGCGCTGGTCGCCGGCGGGCGTGACCGGATGGGCGATACGCTCTACGTGCCGATGCCGAACGGGGTGATCGAAGTGGAGGTTACCGGCATGGTGTTCTTCGACGAAACGGGAGGGCGCCTCAATGGCTAAGGTTGCTGCAAAGACGGCGTCGACGGCTTCGCCCTCGGCAGAGCGGCGTCCGGCATTGGCCGGTCGCACCGTCTCCGCAACGGGCGTCAAAGTCGAGGTGCTGCCGCCGGCTGAGCGTATCTCGCTCCGCGCCCCGGAAGCTTCGGTCGCCGCTCTTTCGAAGGCGCTCGGCCTGACCTTGCCGAAGCAGCCGAAAACCTCGGCGTCGAAGGGCGGGCGTACGGCGCTGTGGCTCGGGCCGGACGAGTGGCTTGTCATCGACGAGGCCGGCAAGGATCCGCTCGCCGATTGCGCAGGGGTTTCTGCCTTGCACTCGTCGGTCGGCGTCTCGCATCGCAACATCGCGATTTCAGTCGCCGGTCCGGCGGCGGAAGCCGCGATCAATTCGGGCTGCCCGCAGGATCTGTCGCTCGAAGCCTTCCCGGTGGGCGCCGCTTCGCGCACCATCCTGGGCAAGGCCGAGATCGTGCTGTTACGCACGGCCGACGAGGCGTTCAGGGTCGAGTGCTGGCGTTCCTTCTCGGATTATGTCTTTACTTTCCTGTCCGAGGGAGCCCGCGACGCCGCCGGCTGACCCCGGAACGTTTGCCGCTCGCGTCCGTTGTGCGGCGACAGGTCGAGGGAGAATTGCCGATGCCGTCAAAGTCCGCGCCGAAGCCGCCGAAAACCGCGGCGGTCCGTTCGCTTGAACATGAGCGGCACCACGAAGCCGACGCCGAAGAGGAACTCGAGGAAGGCCTCGAGGATACGTTCCCGGCCAGCGATCCCGTGTCGATCACAGGATCGTCCATTCCTGGCGCACCGGCGAAACCCGGCAAGGCCAAGACCGTCCCCGGCCGCAAGACCCGCAAACCCTGATTTCAGAAATTTGGCCGAAGGCATCTTCCCAAGGCCTCGGCGGATGCGATATTCAAAGCGCTTTGGAGAGGAAAGATGCCTGTTAAAGCCGTTGTCTGGGGCGAGAACGTCCATGAACAGACCAATGCCGCCGTGCGCGACCTCTATCCGCTGGGCATGCACGGCACGATTGCCGCCGCGCTCAACCAGGACAGGAGCATCGAAGCGACCACCGCCACCTTGCAGGAACCCCAGCATGGCTTGAGCGAAACGCGCCTGGCAGCCGCCGACGTGCTTCTATGGTGGGGGCATGCGGCGCATGGCGAGGTCAAGGACGAGGTCGTCGAGCGGGTGCAGAAGCGGGTCTGGGAAGGCATGGGGCTGATCGTGCTCCATTCCGGCCACTACTCGAAGATTTTCAAGCGGCTGATGGGTACGCCCTGTTCGCTGAAATGGCGCGAGGCGGGCGAGCGCGAGCGCGTCTGGGCGATCAACCGTGGCCACCCGATCGCGCAAGGCATCGGCGAGTGCCTGGAGATCGGCGAGACGGAAATGTATGGCGAGCCGTTCGCGGTGCCGGAGCCGCTGGAGACGGTATTTATCTCCTGGTACGAGGGCGGCGAGGTGTTCCGGTCCGGGCTGACCTACCAGCGCGGCGCGGGAAAAATCTTTTACTTCTCGCCGGGCCACGAGACCTATCCGATCTATCACAATGAGGGCGTTCAGCAGGTGCTGCGCAACGCCGTGCATTGGGCACACAATCCCGCGCCCGCATGGTCCGGCATCACCAACGCGCCGAATGTGCCGACGGACAAGGCCAAGGAGAAGATCGTCCAGAAAGGTCTGCGCCTGCATGCCGACGGCGATAAGGGGTTGAGCTGATGCATCGCCTGCTTTTGCTAGGCACCGGCTGGATCGCGGCGCATCATATCGAGGAGTTCGGTCAGGTTCCCGGTTGCGCCATCGTCGCTTGCGTCGATCACCTGCCGGGCCGCGCGGCGGCGTTCGCCGCCGCCAACAAGATAGGCAATTTCTTCGAGAGCCTCGAAGCGGCGATCGCCTGGGGCGGGTTCGATGCCGCCATCAACGCGACGCCGGACGGCGTCCACAAGGCGACGACGCTCGCCCTGCTTGCCGCCGGGAAACATGTGTTCTGCGAAAAGCCGCTGGCGCCGAACCATGCCGATGCGCTTGCCATGACCGAAGCCGCCGAAGCGGCCGGCGTCGTCAACATGGTCAACCTCACCTATCGCAACTCGCCTGTGATCCACGAGGCGCGGCGCATGGTGCAGGCCGGCGAAGTCGGCGAACTGCGCCATGTCGAGGCCAGCTACCGGCAAAGCTGGCTGGTCAGCAAGTCCTGGGGCGACTGGCGGGTCGAGGACAAATGGCTGTGGCGCCTGTCGAGCCGGCACGGTTCGACAGGCGTGCTGGGGGATGTCGGCATCCATATCCTCGACTTCGCCACCTATGGGGCGGCCCAGGATATTGTCGGTCTGCATGCCGACCTGGTGACGTTTCCGAAAGCGGAGGGCGATCGCATCGGCGACTATGTGCTCGACGCCAATGACAGCATGGCGATGACGGCGCGGCTGAAGTCCGGGGCGCTGGCCACGATCATGGCCAGCCGCTACACGACAGGTCACGGCAACGATCTGTCGCTGGCCTTGCATGGCACCAAGGGCGCGATCAAGGTCGAGACCGACGGCAAGGTTTCGCACCTGTCCGCCTCCCTTGGCGACGATGTCGACCACCAGCGCTGGCGGACGCTGACGCCGCCCGAAGTCAAGCGCAACGCCCGGCGCTTTGCCGATGCGCTCGATACCGGACAGAACGGCGATCCGTCGTTCCGGCGGGCCGCCGATATGCAAAAGCTGATCGACGCGGCCTTCGAGAGTTCAGCGACCAGGCTGCCGGTCTCGGTTGCCTGAAGTCACCATCTGGCCGGCTGAGCCGGCCAGAACCGAATTTCTCAAAATCTCAGTAGGCGCTCGGCATGATCCACGGGTTCACCGTGATGCCGAGCCTGGGGCCCTTGCCGTCGGTCGTGGCTTCCGTGGAAGCCTTCTTGTCGACGGAGCCGGTCGATGCACAATCGAGCTTCACATTAGTCTTGGTGTCGACGCAGGTCGCGGCAACCGGGTGCTTGACCGGGTGAGCGGAGCCGGCGGCAAAAGCCGAGCCCGAAAGTGCCAGCACGGCGGCGAGGGTGAGAAGTGTCTTTTTCATTGTCGGTCTCCGTTTTCGACGGCAAATTCATTCCGTACATGTACGTTACTTCGTACAAATACGTCCGCCGATCGCGAAGTTCAAGGGAGAATCGTACACGTACGGTAGATTTTTGTTAACCAAGAAATACGCCTCCGGTTGGCTGCGAGAGGCGCAGAGGAAATCTAGGAGAACGAAGGAGCTGGCGTTCAGCAGTTGACCGGTGTTTCGGTCAGCGGCGGCACATCTTGGGTGCTGAGCGTGGCAAGCGTGAAGTCGCACATGCGTTTGACGAACGCCTGCGGGTCACCGAACGGATAGAAGGGGAAGGTGATCAACAGCGAGATCGTGCCATGGCCGACCGCCCACAGCATGGTGGCGATGGCGCGCGGATCGCCATGCAACTTGCCGGCGGCGACACAGGCCTCGACCCTGCTGATCAGCACTTTCATCGCCGGGTTGCTTTCCTCCATGTTTTCATAGCTCCTGCCCTGCGGCAGTTTGGTCTTTTCGGTCATGAAGACCGTGCGGTATTCATTGGGATTGCCGAGCCCGAAGGCGGCATATTCGGTCATCACTGCCTGCAAGGCCTCGATCGGGTCGTCGGACGGGTGCTCCTCGATGCGCCGGGCAAGCGTTTCGAAGGCGTCCTCGGCCAGCGCGAACAGGATGTCCTGCTTGTCGGCGAAGTAGGAATAGACGGACATCGGTGCATAGCCGACCCGCTTGGCCAGCTTGCGGATGGTCAGGCCGTCATAGCCTTCTTCCTGGACGAGCTTGTGCGCGGCCTCGACAAGCTCCGAGCGCAGCTCGGCCTTTTGTTTCTCGCGGCGGTTCTGGACGCTCAGCGGCAAGTCCGTTGCCCTTGTCTGGTTGGTTCCTGGCTAAATTATATACGCTGTACGGAAACGAACAAGGGCGCGGCGAGGTTCCCAAGCGGCAGGCGTCAGATGGCGCCGACGCCGCCATCGACGGCCAGCGCATGGCCGGTCATAAACGAGTTGGCCGGGTCCGCGGCGAACAGGATAGCGGTGGTGATCTCGTCGACTTCGGCCACGCGCTTCATCGGTACGCCACGGGTCAGCTCGGCCAGGGCCTCCGCTTCCGGCGCGCCGGAGACGCGCACGAAGCTGTCCACCATCGCCGTTCTGGTGTGGGCGGGGCAGATGGCGTTGATGCGCAGGCCCTTGCTAGCATATTCGACTGCCGCAGAGCGGGTCAGGCCGACGACGCCGTGCTTGGCGGCGGCATAGATCGAAAGCTTCGGCGCGCCCGAGAGGCCGGCGACCGAGGCGATGTTGACGATGGCGCCGCCCCTGGCCGTAGCCTTGAACTGCCGCTCCATTTGCGGGATCTGGTGCTTCATGGCGTAGAAGACGCCGAGCAGGTCGACCTCGAGTACCCGGCGGGCTTCGTCCGATGGGACCTGCGGCAGGCGCACGAAACTCTGGACGATCCCGGCATTGTTGACGGCGACATCCAGGCGGCCAAATTTTCCGACCGCCAGCCCGACCAGGTCCTCTGACAATTTTTCTTCCGCAATGTTGCCGGCGAGAATGGCTGTTTCGGCCTGTAGTGTGCCGGCCAGATCAGCCAGCGCCGTCTCGTCGATGTCAGACAGAACCAGCCGCGCACCTTCGGCGGCAAAGCCTTTCGCGGCGCCCCGGCCAAGGCCGCCGGCCGCACCCGTGATCAGCACCGTTGCGCCGTCGAAGCGACCCATCCCGTCCTCCCTTTACGCCTGCTTGTCGATCATTTTGGCGGCGAGGTGCGAGAGCAATTTCACCGCCTCGCCGTAGGTTTTGGCCTTCTCCGGATTGGAAGCGTTGCCATCGAGCGCCCGCTTGTAGACACCCTGGCAAATTGCCGCCAGCCGGAAGAAGGAGAAGGCGAGGAAGAACGCCCAGTCGCCGATACCGGTGAGCCCGCGCCGCTGGCAATAGGCGGCGACATACTCTTCCTCGCCGGGCAGGCCGAGTGCCGAGCGATCGATACCGCCCAGGCCCCGAAAGCCGGAAGCATGCGGCAGGCGCCATTGCATGCACTGATAGGCGATGTCGGCGAAGGGGTGGCCAAGCGTCGACAATTCCCAGTCGAGCACCGCCAGCACCTTTGGTTGGTCCGGGGCGAAGATCAGATTGTCCAGCCGGTAGTCGCCATGCACCAGCGATATCAGGCCGTCATCGGCGGGCATGTGCGTTTCCAGCCATGCGATCAGCCGGTCCATGTCGGCGATCGCGCTGGTTTCCGAGGCGCGGTACTGGCTGGTCCAGCGTGCCAACTGCCGCTCGAAGTAATTGCCGGGGTGGCCGAAATCGCCGAGACCCACGGCCTCGACATCGACATCGTGCAGGGCGGCCAGCGTGGCGTTCATGGCGTCGTAGATCGCGGCGCGCTCGCCATTGTCACGCGCCTCGGGTAGCGCCGGATCCCAGAAGATGCGGCCGTCGAGGAATTCCATGACGTAGAACATGCGGCCGATCGGCGAATCCTCGGCCGACAGATGCAGCATTTCGGGAACAGGCACGGCGGTGCCGGCAAGCGCTTTCATCACGCGGAATTCGCGGTCGACCTGATGCGCCGATTTCAGCAGCTGGCCTGGCGGCTTGGCGCGCAGCACGTAACGGCCGCTTGCCGCCGTCAGAAGATAGGTCGGGTTGGATTGGCCGGATTTGAATTTTTCGATTGCCGCGAGCCCGGAAAAGTCCGGGATTTGCGCCTCGAGGTAAGGCGCAAGCGCCGCCTGGTCGAGCGTGTTCGGGTCGCTCATCAGGCAACCTCACGATTGCGTTG
>NZ_ML703297.1 GCF_008520305.1 Mesorhizobium sp. SARCC-RB16n
TCAATGAACCGTCCAACTTTACGGGGTCAGTTCAGACCTGGGGTGCAATGCACCGTGAAATACAAGCTTCGCGCTTCCTGGAAAGACGAAGGTGATGGCGTGGTCGCTTTCTCCAAGGGACCTGATGGCTGGCAAGTGGTGCAGGTTCAATGATCGTCGGACTGTGAACGTCTTCTGTGGATGGCTCCCGTATTGCAAGAGGTAATTCGTTGTTCTGGCGCGTTGGTCGGGTGCAGTCTTCTGTCCGGCCTGTTGATGCAGCCATTCGAGACTGCTGGCCCTGATGGGGTCGGCGAACTGGGTCCCAATCTGCTTATCAGGCTATGATGCCTCGGACATTCGACGGGTTGTCCCTGTTCCCGGCCTGACCGGTCTCGCCATCACATCGCGTCGCTCTCACAATCTCATGGAGCCGATCGATCGGCTCGATCTGATTTCTGCTTCAGAGTCTCGTCTTCTGCGCAACTTACGCTGCAAGGTTCGGAGCATGACGCGCTTGATAGGTTTCGCCGCGCGTCATGATAGCCCAGACCACGCGGGCCATCTTGTTTGCCATGGCTACGCTCGCCACGCGAGCTGGCTTCCTGGCGAGCAACGCGAGGAGGCGCGGATCCGCAGCCTCGGGCTTATGCCTTGCCCGTCGGATCAGAGAGGTCGCGCCGACCACAAGGAGCTTTCTCAGATACCGGTCGCCCATCTTGGTGATGCGGCCGAGCCGATCCTTGCCGCCGCTCGAGTTCTGGGAAGGTGTTAGCCCGAGCCAGGCGGCGAACTCTCGACCCGAGCGGAACTGTCCCGGATCGGCAACGGAGGCCGCCAACGCTGTAGCCCCTACCGGACCGATACCGGGGATCGTCGACAAGCGTCGTGCGACGTCGTCGGTTCGTTGGAGGGCACTGATCGAACGGTCGATCGCCTGGAGACGAACATGGGTGTCGAGCACCTGCCCGCACAGGAGACTGAGAACTTGCGTTGCCATTGCCGGCACTTCCGGCGTCGCTTCCTTCGCGGCGATCTGGCGCGCCAGCCTGAGCGCCCGCTCCAAACCTTGGGGAATGTCGATGCCGAACTCAGCCAACAAGCCGCGGATCATGTTCACGAGTTGCGTGCGCTGCTTGACCAGAAGATTGCGGGTGCGGTGAAGCGACAGGGCGGCCTGTTGCTCGGCCGACTTCATCGCCACGAAGCGCATGGTCGGGCGTGTCACCGCTTCGCAGATCGCTTCCGCGTCCACCGCATCATTCTTGCCGCGCTTCACTAATCGTCAGGTGCTCAAAATGCGAAGGAACGCGGGATGGAGACAGAAAATCCGCGTGTTTTTGGTGCCGACTGACGGCTTTGCTCCGCATTATTTTTTTCCGACGAACCTCTGTGGTCGTTTGACCAACAGAGGAATGATTGATGTTGAAATCCGAACACGAACTGCTCACTGAGCTGAAAGCAGCGCTGACCAACCGCCAATACAGTCCGGTGGCGATCAGAAATTACTGCGCCTATGCGCAGGAGTTCCTCGATTATCTCGTGCGCCGAGGAATTCCAGTCGCAGACGTGACCGAAGACCTGGTAGAGCGATATCTGCACCATGCGACCGCACTATTCCGGAAGCGTCGTGGACGAAAGCCCAGCAAGCGCTGGCACGAAGTCCCGCAGTCTGGGATTCACGCGCTACTAAGGCTTGGGCAGGGTCAGTGGCCGCCTGCTCCCAAAGTAGTCTGCGCCGCTGACGCGTTACGGTTTACGATCTGCAGCGAATACGAAACCTGGCTTCGCGAGGAGCGTGGCCTTGCCCAGGCCAGCATCGAAGCGTTCTTGTGGGAAGCCCGCTACTTCCTTGCTTGGCAACTCGACCGGAGCGGAGTCGAGGGTCTCAGCGGAGTAACCGTCGGCGACATCGACAGCTATATGGACCTGCGGGGCTCGAAGATGACGCGCAGTTCGCTGAAATCCACAGCGGAGCGGCTTCGTTCGCTGCTGCGCTACCTTCACAGGACTGCCCGCGTCGCGGCAGATCTGTCGCCACATATCATCTCGCCGCGGCTCTATGCTTATGAAGGGGTGCCGTCGATTCTGGAGCGCGACCAGATCACCGCGGTTCTGGCAAGCACGGGCATTGACACGACGGTCGCCGGTTTGCGGGACCATGCGATATTACAACTCCTCGCCACCTATGGGCTACGAGCCGGCGAAGTCCGTAATATGCGGATCGAAGACATAGACTGGCGGGCCGAAGTCGTTCGTGTCCGTCACAGCAAAACGCAAGCCTACACGCTCCTTCCCTTATTGGAGCCGGTTGGCGAAGCGATCCTTGCTTACTTGCGGTCTGGACGACCCGGGACCGATGCCAGGGAAATCTTCATCCGTACGCGCGCGCCCTATCGCAAGCTCGACAAGCTATATAGCCTCGTTCGGCGGAGGCTCCGGGATGCCGGCGTCAAACCCTTGGGCAAGTGCGGGCCCTACACCTTCCGTCACGCTCGTGCGACCGAGTTGCTGCGCGCGGCAGTTCCGAAAAAGGTAATTGGCGATCTGTTAGGACATCGCTCGACCGGGTCGACAGACCCCTACCTCAAGCTTGCCACCGAGGATCTGAGGGCCGTCGCTCTTGATGTGCCGGGAACGGAGGTGCTGGCATGATCTCCCGTTGGCCTGATCCCGATCGCATGCGCATTGGCAGCTATGTCGCGAGCCTCGATCTGCGGAATCTCAAAAGCCGCACCTGCTATCAACAGGTCCTGCACAGCTTCCAGGATATCGTTGAACGGCATGGGATGCTCGACCAACAAGCGCTGCAGGCTTGGCTACGAGAATTAGCGTCTCGCTGGGCGACATCCACGCTCCTGCATCGCACCCGCATCATCGACCGGTTCCTCGACCACCTCCGGGCAACCGGTGCAATCGATCACAACCCTGTCGAAGCTCTGCGTGAGGCATGTCATATAAAGCAGAGCATGCCGATCTGGCGCGCGTTGATATCGTGTAATCCAGAAGAGGCTCTTACCAGACTGCGCCAGCCCAAACCGTTCGGCAGCGTGCTGGGCGAGGTTATGGCTGAGCATGTCGCCATGATGCGCCGCAGGGGATACAAATATACGTCGCAACCAGTGCGGCTCCTGGAGTTCGACCGGTTCCTGCAACTGAACCCGCAACTGGAAACCGAGCCGCTGAGCGTCATGATCGATCAATGGGCGGCGACGAAAGGCGCGCGCAACCATGCCTATGAGCGCGAAAACCTTGAGCGCCTCTTCGCAAAAATCCATCGGCGTCGCGATCCGTCAGCTCCTCGGCGCCGGCCGGATCCGAGACCCCAAAGGGAGATCCGCAAGCAGTGGCGAAAGCCTCATATCTACTCTCCCGCCGACGTGCAGCGAATGCTCGACATTGCCCGTTCGTATCCCTCGCCGCGGGCAACACTTCGTCCCTTGACCATCTACACCATGCTGTTGCTGGCCTACTGCGCGGGTCTGCGGCGGGGAGAGTTGGCCAGGCTCGATCTCGGTGACGTTGATGGCGGTCACGGCACCATCACGGTTCGGCAGACCAAGTTCTCCAAGACCCGAATTCTGCCGCTTCCTGACAGTGTAGTGACCGAACTTCAGGCCTACATCGCAGCACGGCGTGAGGCCGGCGCGTCGCAGGATCCGCACTCCGCCCTGTTCTGGCACGTCCAGCGCAGGTCCCGCTATACGCCGGAAATGATCACCTGGTTACTCACGGACGTCGTACGCCGTGCCGGGTTGAAGCCACTGCAAGGGCAGTTCGGGCCTCGCGTTCATGATCTTCGGCACTCGATGGTCGTGAACCGTATCCTTGAATGGTACCGTCTGGGGATCAACCCGCAGGATCGATTGCCGTTCCTTGCAACCTACCTTGGCCATCGGGATATCAACTCGACCCTGATCTACATCACCGTCACCCAGGACTTGCTGCATCTCGCGAATGAGCGGTTCAGGGGCGTGGGCGCGCCATGCCTCAATCTCGAACGGGAGGTGCGGTCATGAGCAAGACCAATACGTTCCCGGAACTGATGCGCGCGTTCTTCTACGAATGGCTTGTTGAGCAGCGCAATGCGTCGGTCAACACGGTCCGTTCCTATCGCGACACCTGGCGGCTCCTCCTCCGGTTCGTCGCTGATGGCGCGAAAAAGAAAGTCGCGATGATCTCGCTGGCCGATCTGACTGCGGCGCAGGTCACGGCATTCCTGAGGCACGCCGAACACGACCGCGGCGGTACGATCGGTACCCGTAACTGCCGGCTTGCCGCAATCCGCAGCTTCTTCAACTTCGTGGCGACCAGGGATCCCGCATTGATCGCGCAATGTGTCGAAATCCTCAACATCCCGATCAAGCGGGCGCCGGTATCGGAACCCTGCTATCTGGATCCACCGGAAGTGGCGGCAATCCTTGACCAGCCAGACCGATCGACTCTCGAAGGCATGCGTGACCATGCGCTGCTCTCGTTCCTCTACAACAGCGGCGCGCGAATCCAGGAAGCGCTCGATATGTGCTCCGGGGCAATCCGGTTCGAAAGTCCCAGTTGCGTCCGACTTACGGGCAAGGGCCGAAAAGAGCGTATCTGCCCGCTTTGGCCGGAAACCGTGATACTGCTGGAAAAGCTGCTTGCCCGGCAGCCTCGGGCACCGGACCAGCGGTTGTTCGTCAAGCGCTATGGTGAGCCGCTCAGCGCTTCGGGCGTCCGGTTCAAGCTTTCTGCTTATGTGAAGGCGGCGGCTGAGACCATGCCATCGTTGCAAACAAAGCACGTAACACCGCACAGCTTCCGCCACGCCACCGCCGTTCACCTCGTGTCGGCCGGCGTAGACATCACGGTCATCCGCAGTTGGCTTGGGCATGTGAGCCTCGACACCACCAACCACTACGCTAAGGCTAATCTGGAGACGAAGCGAAAGGCACTGGAACAGGTCGCCGTGCCAGCGGCGACGGTTCGTTCATCATCCTGGAAACGAGATCCGAGCATACTCGCCTGGCTCGATACGCTGTGAAATAATGCGAAGGAATGTTGGGCGATAGCGCTGACAAACAGCCGATCTGCGTACGTTCCTTCGCATTTTGAAATCCTGATGATTATGCAGAGCGTTTTTAGCTTGGCGTCGCGCAGAAAGACGGGTGGCGAGAGCGCGCTGTGGCGGATCGCGACGGTGAGCTAAAAACGTGTTGGACTAAGCCGCCGGCACGAGTGGCCGCTATGGGCGTTCAATTGAGCCGCGCCCGCTAACAGGTACCGCGTGGCGGTGCGGACGCGGCGATTGCAGGGGTCGCATGCGTTGAAAGCCGCCACGGACATGGGTCCCGGCAAAGTAAGGACCGGCGCCGCGCCTCGCGGGGAGAGGCTGCCCAGGGCGACGGCGCGCATCTCCGCGGGACCGGTCCGGTTTTTCCAGCCGAACGGCCCGTGCAAATACGGTGATGATGAAGCTGAGGGCTCCTTTCATGACGTATCCCAGTATGGCGGGAGCCCGGTGACGCCATCGAAGACTTCGATGACAATCATCTGCCCTTGATGACAGGCCGGGCATCGCCGGAGGGAATGCCCGGTAAGGTCCTCGTAGCGGTCGCGGTAGTCCTTCGCGGAGCCGCTGTTCGACGCCTCGGGAACCGGCATGCCGAGCAGGTCGCGGCAGCGGGCGAGCTTTTGCGCGCGATGGCGATTGCCGAGGAAGCCGTAATAGCGGATGCGATGGAAGCCTTCCGGCAGGACGTGTAGCAGGAAGCGACGCATGAACTCGTCGGCCGAGACGGTCATGACCTTCTGCCGATCACCATGCCGGCAGTCCTTCCAGCGGAAACGAACGGCGCCATCCTCGATGTCGATGAGCCGGTTGTTGGAGATGGCGACGCGGTGCGTGTAGCGGCCGACGTAATCGAGGACCTGTTCGGCTCCGGCAACGGGCGGCTTGGCGTAGATCACCCACTCGGCCTTTCGAAGGGGCGCCAGGTAGCGCCGGAAGGCGTTACGGTCGCTCAAGGCCTGCAAGACAGAGAAGAACTGCAGTTGGTCGGCCGCGAAGGCTTTCTCCAGATGCTCCAGAAACAATCGTCGGAACAGGCGTGAGAGCACGCGGACCGGCAGGAAGAACCCGGGCTTGCAGGCGATCCATCGTGTGCCGTCCGGCGAGAACCCGCCACCCGGGACGACGCAGTGCAGATGGGGATGGTGCAGCAGGTTCTGGCCCCAGGTGTGCAGCACCGCGAAGAAGCCGATCTCGGCGCCGAGATGCCTGGGATCGGCGGCGATGGCACGCAGGGTCTCGGCCGTGGCGCGGAAGAGAAGACCGTAGACGAGCGCCTTGTTCTGATAGGCGATGGCGGCAATGGGTTCCGGCAGCGTGAAGACGACGTGAAAGTACTGCGTGTCGAGCAGTTCGGCGCGACGATCCTCGAGCCACTGCGCGCGGGCCAGCGATTGGCAGCGGGGACAATGCCTGTCGCGGCAGCTGTTGAACGCAATGCGCCGGTGGCCGCATTGACCGCACGCTTCGACGTGCCCGCCGAGCGCGGCGGTCCGGCACAGTTCGATCGCCGTCATGACGCGGCGCTGGGCGGCCGACAGCGACGCGTCATGCTGCGCACGATAGGCTTTGCCGTAGCGGCGGAAGATGTCCGCCACTTCCGGCCCCGAGCGGGCCATCGTCGCGCCGCTCAGAAGTATTGCGGCTCGGCCGGCGGCGGCGGGGTGGGAACTGGACGCGGCAAGAGCTCGAAGGGGCTCGACGTGGCGCAGACCTTGTTGGTGGCGATGCGCAGGTAATGGGCGGTGGTCGCGAGGCTCTTGTGACCGAGCAGCAGTTGAATGGTGCGCACGTCGGCGCCGGCCTCGAGGAGATGGACGGCGAAGGCGTGTCGCAAGCTGTGCGGCGTGACCGGCTTGGTCAAGCCGGAGCGGTTGTGCGCTTTCGCGCAGGCTTGTCCCACCGCCTCCCTGGTGATCGGCTGGCCGGCACGATCGCCGGGGAAGAGCCACACCTCCGGCCGGCGCATCTTCCAATAGTTGCGCAGGATCTCCAGGTGCTTCGGCGACAGCATCACATAGCGGTCCTTCTGGCCTTTGCCCTGCTCGACGCGGACGACCATCCTCTGGCTGTCGATGTCGGTGGGCTTGAGCTGAACCGCCTCCGAAATGCGCAAGCCGGCGGCATAGCACGTGGTCAGGATGGCGTGGTGTTTGACGTCGAGCACGCAGCCGAGGAACCTTAGAACTTCCTCGGGACCGAGGACGATCGGCAGCTTTTGCGGTTTCTTCGGAAGCGGGAGAACCTCTTCAGGTGCCCAGTCCCTTTCGAGCGTCACTCTGTAGAGGAAGCGCAGCGCCGCGATGGCGGTGTGGATCGAACCGGGCGACAGCTTCTTCTCGTTGGTCAGATAGACTTGGTAGGTCCGGATGTCCTCGCGCCCGAGCAGGTCCGGCGACTTGCCGAAATGGCGGGCAAACAGCGACACCTGTTGCAGATACGAGAGTTGGGTGTTGAGCGCGAGGTTGCGTACCTGCATGTCCTCGCTCATGCGCTGGCGAAGTTGGGTCATGACAAGCTCCTTTGTCCGATGGAATGGGCTGCAAGCAGCCATCCCATGCTCGCCCAATTGGAGCTCCTTTTGCACCCATGGCCGGTGCCACGGACGACGTCATCAAGATCGCGCCGTCGCCCAGCGCCTCATTGCCGCTCCGCGGTTCGCGGAGCGGGTTAGTCCAAACGCACATAAGGCTTCACGTAGCTCGGCGGCATCAAGCGGACCTCATGGCCGAGCTCCGTCAGTTCTCGAGCCCAGTGATGTGACGTCCCGCAGGCCTCGATCCCGATCAGGCAGCGCGGTAGCTTGGCGAAGAACGGCAGGACCTGCGACCGCCGCAGGGCCTTGCGCACGACAACGCCCCCAGACGCGTCGACGGCATGAACCTGAAAAATGCGCTTGGCCAGATCAAGGCCCACGGTGGTAATCTGCATGGCGGATGGCTCCTTTGCTCGGGTTGCCTGACAGCAACCCACTGTGGCACTCAGATGCCGGGAGCGGGAGCCATCCACCTCATCTGCTTTCCGGGGTCGATCAGCAAACCGCGAAATCCTTCCTGCAGTGATCGCCCGCTGGTGGCACCTGGCTTCTTCCACCCGCAGTCCGGTCCCGTCGAAGGAGCTTCTTCTGTGTCGCCGCAATTCCCATGGCCAAAGAGCCGGAGCCGGAGCGCGCCCCCAATAGCGCCGTAGGGACGGCGGAGGCCGGAGATGATGGCCCGCTAGCAGTTCCGGCGCTATACAAACCATGTACGGTGCATGGCCCGGGGAGGGACGCTCACTTGTGCGGGGTACAGTACACGCCTTGGGATTCCAAAAGGACGGCGCCGCCTTTCAATTCCGTCAGAGCGCCAACCCAGGCGTCGGAATAGGTGCGGCTGGCATCTACCGCCGTCAGCCAGATGACCCGATTGTCGGCAAGTTCCACCTTGACCTCGCTTTGCAGAGGACTGGCTTGCACTGTTTGCTGATAATGCCGCTTGATGCGGACATTCCCGTTCGCAAACTCGATGTTGTTGTTGTCGTAATTGAGCAGGAATGGAGCATCTCCTTTGGCCAGCTTGCAGGAGCCGTCGCGTTCACACACAATTTTCGCCGCCGTCTCGCAATCCCATCGTAGTCCGGCGGGCCACATCGGATTGCCGCCGCTCTTGGACTGATCGCCTTGAGCGGCGGCGCCGACGCTCGCAGCCGCCGCTGCGGCCACCAATATCTCCCTAACCATCCGCTCTGCACGCCTCGCTGTTAGGCACGATCAAAATCAGATCGCGCTGGCGCATCATGCCGACGGAGGCGAGAGCGCTGTAATGCGCCAATGTCGCGGCTGCCGCATCAAGAGCGGCGTCGCAGCCGTCTCGCACCGAAATCTCAGCTAAAGCTGCCCTGAAAATGGTTGCCTTGTCCGGTTGATCGCTCATAAATTGACACTACACTTTGGGTGCGGCTATGACAATTGCTTGGGAGGCGATTGACATAAAAGCGGTTCATCAGAGGTCCCCTGAACTATGATCATATCTGCCGCTATCGCCAAAGGTGGCACTGGCAAATCGACCCTGCTGCGCGCGCTCGCATCGGTTGCTCTCGAGCGCGGCTACGCGGTGACCCTCATAGACGGCGACGTTCGCCAGAACATGAGCCGTTGGGCACAGATGCTCAAGGAGGCCGGCAATCGTCCCGAGACACTGCAGCTCGTCAGCGCCACGACGCCGCGCGAGATCCTCGAGGCAGCAGAGCTGCACAATGGCGATCGCTGCGTGGTGCTGATCGACACCGAAGGCACCACGAATGACAATCTCATGGCCGGGCTATTCGCCGCCGACATCGTCGTGGTGCCGATCTTTTTCGCGCTCGACGACGTCACCGCCGCAATCCAGATCACTGACCACTACATTCCGCTCGCGGTCGAAACGCGTGGGCGGCCGCTGCCAGCCGTGTTTGTCCTTACAAAACAGACCATCATCGATGCGAAGGCGAGAGCATTGACAGAACTGCGCGCAATCATTCAGGCGAACGGCACGCCGATCGCCGAACATGCGCTGCAAAACCGTGTTGCCTATCGGGACCTGCAAAGCGGACAGACACTCTATAGCCCCGATCAGCCTGATGCGAAGGCAATTGCCGAAAGTGAAGGGGTCTTTGATGACGTTCTCAAGACCTTCATCGAAGCAATGAGGAAGGCCGCATGACCGAGAAAAGCACACCCGCGACACAAGTCGACAAGAAGGCTCGCATGATGCGAGCGATCTCCACACAGCCGCCGACGCTGCCGAGCATGTTCATCGCTCCGAAATCCGATCCCGCCCCCCAGAGACTTACCGCCGCATCATCGGCGGCACCGGAGCTTGAAACTGCATCGGTGCCGCCTAGCCCGGACTTCCGCAAGATGCTGCGACAGGGCCAGAAGAAGGATCCGGTTGCTGGCAAAAGGATTCGCGAAGAGGAAATGGTACGCTGCGGCTATTACCTTACGGCCGGGGAGCAGCGCCAATTCAAGCTGCTCGCGATCAGCAACGGTCACAGCATGACCGAGTTGCTGCGCAAGGCGGTGCAGGACTACATCAAGACCCACAAGCACAAACTGCCGAACGATTAGCAGCGCGTCTGGCTGCTAATGAGGGCCGCCTGTCTGTGCGGCCTCGGTGACGGAATTCAATCGCTAGAGTTTGGAAATCTGCCGTCTCCCGAATGCACGCACTCCGCCTGCTTGTGGTCGGTCGGGGAGTTCAAGCTTTGGCGCTTCTGGAGAAGGAATTGCCTTGTAGGCTTCGATCTTGCGTTGCCAGTCATCGGCAGCTGCACTTGCCGTCGGCTCGTCAACATAGCGTTCGCCTTCGACAATCGCGCCCGCATCTGATTGCGGTGATGTCCCAGGAAGCGCGGGGGCCATCTTGTCCCACGCGAAGCCCGCAGCAATGATGGGAGCCAGTTCTTCACTGGAGCCGCTGAGAATCACCTTACGCCCGTCTTTGAAGACAACAGCCGCCAAAGTTTTCTGACCGTTTTTTGCTGCCTGAGCGCCCATAAGCGCACCGAGTGGACCTAAAATTGCCGCGCCAGCAAGCCCGTACGCCACGGCGCTGCCCGTTGTGTTGTCTGTCGAGATAAGTTCGGCGCGCGCTATATCTCGCAACGCGACTTTTTCCTCCCGCGTAAACCCCACACGAAACTCCATGTGGCTCGGCCGCGGGTTAAACACGCCACCGCATTTAACCAACATTCCGGTGGGCCAATCACCACTTATGACTTTGAGCATTTCCCGCTTCTCGTTCTGCGTGCGGATCAGTGTGCGCCCATCTCGGCGACAAAAAATTAAAAAGCCAACGGAGATCAAATCCTCATAGCATTCGCAGTTAATAGAGGGAAAACTAGGTTGGTCATTCTGTACTATGATCAACAATGGAGCACACTGCTCATCGGACAGGTATCTGAGGCAGTCCTGAATTTGATCTGACAGGGCGAATTGCCTCTTTGAAGCGACATTCCGAACAGTCGGTCACCCCTATCTGCGATGACCACCCCGAAGCCGCGATCTTGCAACCGACGCATCTAGCTCACGCGAGAGCCCCGGCATATTTCCCGCTCGTTGCGATTTGTCTCCATGTTAGCATAATGATAGCGCAGCAAGGAAACATGTTACGGCAGAAAAATATCAACGATGGGACTTGTCGATAAGTTAAAACAATGTCTTCAAGGACAGATGTTTCTATGACCCGGACGTCCAGCTTAACGGCGAGTTGGTGCTAAGGATGCCGCTATATCAGTGTAGGTATTGCTATGAAGGTTCGATTTTGTATTTGGCAGGATAGCCTTTTTTGTGTTACACACGAAAAAGGCGGCGCGGCCCAGGGCCTTAGCGCCCGCAAGCGGGCTTGAAGATGCGACCCAAAAACCACGAAACAGAAACCCAGAATGCATCCCGTCGCTATGGCGAGGTCCTGCACGTGCGGTTCTCAGGCGTCGAAATGGAGCGGCTGCGCGCCATTGCTGATCGGGAGTCGGTGACGGTCAGCGAAGTCGTTCGCCGCCTTGTGAGGACCGAGGCTGGCTTTCTTCCGGCTGCGACGGGCGAACTGCGACCCTCTATTGAGGAGGCCACCGACCAGCTTCGCCGTGTGGGTGTGAATTTCAATCAGGCGGTCCGCGCCATGAATGAGGGCCGGGTGCCGTATGACGAAGACCTCGAGCGTGCCTTGATCGCCGTTGGCGAACTCGTGCGACGGTTCCGGGAAGAATTAAAGGCGATGATTGCGAGGCCGCGCAAACGAAGGGAGGTCAAGGCATGAGCGGCCGCCTTGCCGGATATGCTGCCGAGATCGAACGCTATTTGCGCATACCGGGCGCTGGCGACCTCGAGGAGGACCTTTATGATGACAAGCTTTTGAAATCCAGCCGTCGAGAGACGGCCGATCTTAAAGCGACGAACTTGCATGCGAGTGGCGTCGCCGCAGGGCGCGGGCCTCTGCCCCAGGTTGGCGGGAAATGGTCGACGACGAGCGCGAACCACTCAGGAGCGAGCCCCGGCATCACAAGGGCCCCTGTTTCGGCTACAGGCCGGGGAGGGGTCGTCCGCGCGATACCGCTGTCTGCTAGAGCGCAAGGCACCGGCGAAAGTTTGCGTTCCATGGACGCCAAAGCGGCGATAGCGATCTTTCGCCTCGCACTCGGAGCTCTCGTCAAGGAAGAGGAAGAAGAATGGCGGCGCCGAAGCGGTGGCGGCGGAAGGTCGGACGCGCTCCCGTCCGCTCGACACCTCGCGCGGCCGACGCGTCAGGCGAGGGCCGGTGCCGGACGCGCGGCCTACGCCGCCGGCGCGCAGCCGGCGGTGTTCAAGGTCTTGTCGAGCGCGGCCAATGGCAAGCAGGCCGCCGCCCTGCTCGCCTATATCGGCACGCGCGAAACTGAACTCGGCGGGAAGCGTGACATCGAGATCTTCACCGATAGCGGACAGGGGCTCGCCAATGCGGAGGATCGTCGTGGCTTTCTGCGTCAATTCAAGCAGACATTCGAGCCGCAGCTTGAGAATACGAATTTCATCGAAGTGCGGTTCGAGCTCGGCGGCGACGTCACGGACGAAGCGCTTTCCGCTGCCTTAAATGCGGCCTTCGGATCGAAACCGTCCGTCTATGCACGCAAGGGCAACACCGTCAATGTCTATGGCCACACCGAGGAACGCGCCGGACCGCTTGCCAAGGTTCTTGCGGCCGGGCGTGCAAATTCGCGCAGCAAAGCGCTCGACAAGATCGAAGCCGGCTTGCGCGAAGCCATGAGCAAGGCCGGCATTCGCGCGGCGCCCGAAGTGACGGCGGCCGTCGGCAACGAGCGTAAGGCGCAATATTTTCTCCAAAAGTTCATTCGGTCGCACAAGCAGGTTCGCCAGCCGAATGGGCAGGAGGTTGCCACCAACCAGCCGAGGAAGGCAGCCGCAGCAATCTATGAGCAATGGCGGCCGCAACTGTCCGGCCGGGAGCGCCGCAACGTCTATCACCTGCTCTTCTCTGCTCGAGCCGGCACGGACCCGCATGCCATCATGGCGGCCGCGCGTGCCGTGCTCGAGGAGCGCGCGCCAGGGCACAAGTTTGTGCTCGCACACCATGCCGAGACGAAGCACGTCCATATCCACGCCATGGTGCAGGCCCGGTCGGCCGACGGCGAGCGGCTGACATTCTACAAGGCGGATCTCCATGCCTGGCGGGAAGCCTACGCGGAGCAGGCGCGCCAACACGGTATAGCGATGGTGGCAACCCGCCGATATGATTACGCGACGAGCCGACCGTACACGAAGGAACATGCAGGCGCCTACAAACGCGCGCAGAACGATCCGCGCTACCAAGTCAGTGACAAGACGGTCGCGCGCGTGGAGGATAAGCGGCAGCGTCGAATTGACCGCGGATTGCTCGTCGCCAGTGGCGCGGCAATCGCCGGCATGTGGCAGCAGACCGCCGCCGTGATGCGGGCGGCTGGCGTGACCGGCCAAGCCCTGGCTGCAGCCGAGGCGATCGGCAACCATGCGCTCCAGATTCATAGGAAAGGCGAGAAGCCGGCCGCTGCTGCCGCGGGACCGCGGCGATCGTCGTTCTTGTCCCATCCCGGCATGAAAGAATTGACCAGGCTGATAGGAGCTAGCGAAATGGCACAGACACCTTTGGAAATGCGGCAGAAGATGGCGCGTGTGAACCAGGCGTTGGATCAGATGCGAGACACGCTCCCCAACGCCGAGCAAACCCGTTTCGAGCAATACCGCGATGGCGTGAACGACAAGATGCACGATCGTCTCGCCCGCCTCCAGTACGAGCAGCAAAAGGGCACAGGCGGAGCCGGGGACGCCGCGCCGGAAAGAGCAGCCCGCGGCCGCGATTTGCCGACCCGAGAAGATACGCGTCAGCCCGAGACGTCGGGGCGGCAGGCCGAGAAGGTACGACAACGCGTTCAGCAGCAGAAAGACTCAGCCAAGCAAAAGGGACGGCAGGCCGACGAGCAGGACCGCAAGACGCAACGTAGCCAGGGCGACGAATACGAGCGCTAGCACGGCTGCCGAAGGGGCCCTTTTGGAGCAAAGACATGCAATTCGGTAATTTGCATATCAGGCTGCCCCGGCATGAGTCCGAAGTCGCTGTAGCATTTGAGGTTGTTTCCGAGGCGGCTGATCTTCCGGGGCGCTGGAGCGTTCCGACTGGGAGCCGTCCGGGAGGCGAACTCCACCGCTATGGCACTCAGCACATCGGCCGGCGCAATCCTCGCAGCCGCCGTCCCGCCATCGGGCAGGTCTCGTCATCCCGGCACGGGTATATGCGGCGCTTGCCGCCGCAGAGTTGACAGGTCATGACGGTAGCCCCCCAGAGAACAGAGCGGGGGGCAGCGCACTGGTTCCGTCGTTCCGCGAAGTCTGCTCACCTTGCCGGTCGCCGAAGTTGGCCGACGTAAAGAGGAGACACCTGCCCAGTGCATGGGCGCGTAACGTAATGATCCAATTTGCCCAAAGGCGCGCGGAGGCGCGGAGTCTCACTCCGAAGACCTCGGAACTGAGGAGTTAAGAAAAAGGCCGGGCTCAAACGGCCCGGCCAAAAGAAGGATCGAACCTTCAGAGGAGCGGTCCAGAGGCTTGGGAGCGAACACTGAACATTCTCCTTGTGACTTGGTTTTGAGTGATTTTCGACCAAGATAATTCCAAAGGTTGGGCGCTAGGCGGAAATATTTTCGCAATGGAGCATGGTTACATTCCGGCGAGGGCCGTTTCGCCTTGCCGACGGGGCGCTGGTAGAAATTACTCGTCCACGACGTCCGGCAGTGCTTCTGCAACGATGCTTAAATTGCGGTCGAATGTCTCGGCGTCCGCCGACTGCGGACGGAAAGATTTGGCCTGACCGAGAATGGCCGCAAGCATAGCCTCTTTTTGCGGCGAGATCCTGGTCGACGCCGCGCGGGCCGCCAAAGCCGAAAAATCGACGGCGTTTGGCGCTGCGGGCGCCACCGTTGCCGGCGGGACGAGGGACCCTTCAGCGCCCGCCTTTTGCGGCCGACGGCGAGGGGCTGGGTGGTCGGCACGTCCGACTTTTGCAGCGAAAGTCGCACCGCGCTGCAGCCGCGAGTGTGTGATGCCGGAACGATAGCGTGGCCCAACCGGCACAATCGACTGGACAAATGGGGAGGGGAGGGGAGCGGTGGCAGCGACGGGTTTGGCGGGAATTGCGTTCGCACTTTCTGGCAGCTCCATGAAAGCGCGCTTGGAGAGTTCACGATCTGCGAAATAGAAATTGCGGGTTGCAAGGATTGCGTTTTCGCCACGCGGCAGAATGACGAGCTTGCTCTTGTCCATGGTGCGGATTTCGTCGGGGCGCATGAGCGGCCGACGCACTTGCCTGTTGTGAACGGAGCGCGTGTAATAGGTGTCGAAAAGGCTGGCCTGGGTTCTGGTGACGTCCTTCTGAGATTCGGAGGTTTCGCCTATCTGCTCGGAGACGTAGCGCAGATCATCGGTCTCTTGGGCGCCGAAAAAGATCTGGACTCGGGCAGCGTTGATGAGCGTTTCGCGGCTTTCTTTCCGGTAGATCTCATCGACAGATTTTAGGGACTGTACGAAAAACCATATCGGCACGCCGTGGCCGCCAAGGACCGTCGCCATGTCCGTTACTTTCTCAAGCTTGCCCAGGTTCTGAAATTCATCCAGCAGGACAAGCACCTGATGCTCGCCGGGGCGTGGCATGGATTCGGACATGAAGTTCATCATCTGCGTGATGAGCACATTGAACAGCGGGCCGAGGGAAGCCATCTGCTCGCGCCGAAAATCGAGATAGAGCGAGACCCGCGCGCTCTTGAGATTGCGGATGTCGAAGGAGCTGCGCGAGGTTGCCCGCATCAGCCGCTCGTTCAAGAAGGGCGCCATTCCGGTTCGAACGCCGGCATAGAGACCGGAAAACTGCTTCTCCGCCATATCTGCGTAGGGCAGAAGCGTCTGCAGCGTAAAATCGGACACTTCATGCCGGCGGTTGTCGCGCAAGCTCGCCAGGAACTCCAAAATGGGCTCGTCGGTGCCGTTCATGATCTTGAGGATGGTGGCAAAGCTGCGGTTCTCGTCGGCGATCTGCGGGGACTCCATCACGTAAGAGGCAATGCCGGTGAAGAGGAGGCGCGCATCGTTGACCCAATAAGGATCGGCGTTCGCAGGTGGCCGCGGAAAGAGTGCGGCCGCCATGTTGCGTAGGTCGATGTCCCGCTGAGCCGAATCGAGGGAAATGAAGTCCATCGGATTATAGAAAGCGGTGTTGCCGTCGCGGTCGGCCGGCGCGAAGCGAACGACCTGGCTGAACGTGGCCCGGTGGCCGGCTGTCGCTTCGTAAGTCTCGCCGCGAAGATCGAGCACGACAAGCGAATGTGGCCACATCAGCGCGTTGGGAATGATCAGCGCCGCGCCTTTGCCCGACCTTGGCGGTCCAATGACGAAGCCGCCCACGTCGTCGCCGTCGATCCAAAGTTTCTTGCCGCCACGAAGTCTCGGCCGCGTCAGGCTCAATTTGCCCGTGCGCCGGTCGCGGTGCGGTGCAAACAGATTGACCAGTCTGCCGCCGGCCCGTCCGATGAAGATTCCCCTCGGCTTCAGCAGGCCAGCCCGGCTAACGTCCGCCATTGACATGAATTTCGCGTCGTTGCGCTTGGGCGGCCGCATAAGAAATGCGATGACGAGCGGCAGGACCAAGCCGAATACGGCTGCGGCGCTGGCGTATTCGACCTTTGCGAAACTTCCAGCTTTCAGGTCCGTCCAGGCGTAGCCGAAGACTGGCCGTGGGTCCGCATTCAGGCTCTCAAAGAGAAAATGCGAACCGGTCCTGTACCAGTCCGTAGCCGCGTATGCGACCAAAAACAGCAAGGCGCCTAGGGCCACAGCCATCAGCGTCAAGAAGATCCTGCCAGCGATCTTTTCCATAATGCGACCTCGTCAAATCGTCTCCGCCTTCGTGAACTTGATTTCGCTTATCGATCGGCGTCCGCCGTCGCCGCGCACCATCTGCACCACGACTGGGATCACGTCGCGCAGGTAGTCGAGAATCTCGTCACGCGAGAGCCCGACATTGCTTTGCATGACCATGAGCGCCAAGCGCTCATAGGCCGAACGGGCGGAATTGGCGTGAACGGTCGTCAGCGAACCCGGATGGCCGGTATTGATGGCTTGCAAGAACGAAAATGTCTCGACACCGCGCAGTTCGCCCAGCAGCAGCCGGTCGGGCCGCATTCGCAGCGATGCCTCGAGAAGCTGTTGCGGCGTGACCTTGGCAAGGCCTTGGTCACCTTTCGAGGCAAGCAGGGTCACAGTGTTCAACGTCGCCGGCTTGAGTTCGCGCGTGTCCTCGATGGTTATGATGCGCTCATGAGAGGGGATGACCTTCAACAACGCGTTGAGGAAGGTCGTCTTGCCGGTGGACGTGCCGCCGGAGACGATGAGCGAAATCCGATTGCGAACCGCGTATTGCAGAAAGTCCAACGGCGAGGTGTCATGCAGCATCTCGACGAGCTGCCTTTCTTCGGCCGAGAGCGCCAGGCCACTTCCCATCTCGGTATGTTCGAAGGCGCCCATCCTTGCGTAGTCCCCAAGGGTCATGTCCATGATGACCTGCTTGCGGATGGAGATCACGCCGCCATCCGGTGCGGCCGGCGGCAGCACGCATTGAAAGCGCTCGCCTGATGGCAGCGCGGCTGACAGGACTGGCGTGACTTCGTTGACGACTTGGTTGGTGGCCGAGGCGACGCCGACCGAGACCGAGCGAATCCAGTTTTTGGTGAGCTCGCGTTTGACGACGTGCTCCATGTCCTTTGTGCCAAGGCACTCAATGAAAACTTCGCCGGGTCGGTTGATGGCGATTTCCGAAACCGTTTCTTCCTCCATATAGGGCCAGATCGGTTCCAGTTCGGCGCGCAGGACCGGCGCCCGCGCCCAGGGGTCCGGCACAGGCTGCATGACATTCATTTGGCCGGATTCCCGTAGCCTGGATAATAGGGACCAGCCTCAGCCTTCGGCGTCATAAACAGCGGCGTCGGATCGAGCGCCTTTGCCGGCTTTCCGCCGCGCTTCAGTCGAGCCAGCTCCTCCTGCACCGGATCCGCATAAAGCTCGGAAAAATCCAGATCACGGCGAACGAAGACGACGATCGGCGTGCCCTGGTCCACGTAGATCGTCGGCGGAATGTTCTGTGTGTCGCGGAATGCCTCTTGTGCCAGCTGTTGCAGGGCCGTCGAGGATTTGTCGAAGGCGATGCTGCGGGCATCGCGTTGCGAACCGGAGCCGCCATAGGTGGTGGTGACTGTCTGCCCCGTGACGGGGTCGACGGTTGTCACCTGACGTTGCTGGCTGTCGTTGCCATTGTCGGCGAGCGAGGACAGATATTCCGAAACGCCGCCCACCACGGAAAGCATGATCGCATTGCCATAGCGTTCAAGCCAGTGCGTATCGACGCGGCCACCGAGACCGCCCCGTCCGAGACGGTCGGCTCCGGGCGAGGCAATGTCGACCGAAACGCCGTCAGAACGGATGACCCGATTCCAGACGATGAAAACACGCTTTTGCCCGCGCGCGATCCCCGAACGATACTCACCGGTCAGCCGGGAGCCCTTCGGGATCAGAATGCGGCGGCCGTCGAGCGAATAGACGTCTTCGCGCGCGACCGCGCGAACCATGCCGGGTAGATCGGTGTTGATGGCGGTTTCCAGAAATCCGCGGATCATCGTACCTTCCGGGATCAACGCATCGGTGCGGCGGAAAACCCGTGCCTTGGCCATCGCATTCGAATGTGTTTCCGATTGCGCGAGGAAAGCCTTGTTGGGATCGGTATCGGCCCCTGGCACCGGAACAAGCTGACCGTCAGCGGCGATTTGTGCCTGGGCCGGCTGATCGTGCGCGGCGGCCGCGCTCTCTTGCTCGCTGGTAATCATCTGGTTTGACCGCAGGCGCTCCCACATTGCCTTTTGGCGCTCAGCCTCCTCGGCCTTCCGGCGGGCCTCCTCGTCGGCCGCGGACTTGCGACGGGCCTCTTCCTCTTCAGCTTTGCGGCGAGCCTGTTCGGCTGCCATCTGGGCCTCGACTGCACGCCGCTGCGCGTCGAGATCTTCGCCTTGCTGGACCGTCTGATCCACATTGTCGGCCTGCTGCTTGTTGGCTTCCCCTTCCGCAGGCGGGGGAACAACGATTTGATCGATTGTCTTGTCGGCCGCTTGTGGCGTCTCGGCCAGCGCCGGCGGACGAAATTCGGGCGGGTTGAAATTCTCGCCAGAGTTCGAGGCGACAGCATGAGACCGCGGCTCGCGAGGCCAATTGACCCAGATCAGCGCGATCGCAACAGTCAGCCCTGCGACGACCATGGCGACTTTTGCGCCCATTCCGGCATAGCGTCGAGCGACGGTCGGGCCGCCATCGAGCTCATTATAGTCGATGTTGCTCACCTATCTCCCCCTTGCGATCGGGGAAGAGAAGGGGCCGGACCCGCGCACCAGCTTCTTCGGCCCGTAGACGTCGGAGACAGGATCGGCCTTCGATGGCTGCGCTCGATTGTAGAGACAGAGCGTTTTCCCGTCGGCCCTCAGCGTGAATTGCCGGCCAATCTTGTCAATGATCGTGTATTTTCCCTGGGTCCGCTGATTGACGAGTGATTCATGGCCTTTTTCGTCGACGACGAAGATGGCCGGGATATCCCCTGTGAACTCCAGGAACATCTTGGTGCCATCATCAAAGGCGACGCGGGGTTTCAGGCTATCGTCCCCGCCATAGACGTAATTGTAGTTGAGATCGGCATAGTTGAGGTTCTTGAGATCGGGATCGGCAGCGCTTTTCTGGGCCTGGGAAAGCAAGCGCGCGTTTTGATCCTCATCCGGATATTTGAACCGGACTTGGAAGGACGCACGGTCGCGATCGCTGTTGGTGGCTTTGAGCAGCAGCGAATAGACGCGCCGGTCGGTAATGACGTTGACATTCGTCCAGGCGTCCCGTTCGAGCGGCTTGATGAAGAGAAAGCGCGAGCCGCGTTTCGGCACGATCGACCAGCCTTTCGTGTCGCCGGCCGAGACGGTTTCAATGACCTCGGACGGGCTGAGCTCAATCATCGTGGAGACGCCGAGCGCGGCATTGACCGCCGTCACGTTGTCATTGTCGAAAGGCACGTAGCGGATACGATAGTCGCGCGCGGCAGCGCAGCTGGCCGAGCCAAGCAGGATCAGCAGGGAAAGAGCAGCCCCGATGTGGGTCTTCATTGCGAGCTCCCTGCCGTCGGCGCGGACTCCTGATCGCGACGGTATTCCATCACCTGGAAGCCAAGCGGATTGTCGAAGCGCCACTCGTTTTTCATGGGCGTCGTCGTGTAACGGAACTTGACCACGGCCACCCAATTGTCGGTCGTCGAGGAGTTCTCGCGACGCGTCATGGTCGAAAACCGCACGGACGCCGTCGTGTTGTTGAGCAGCGACACCGACTTGACGTCGACGGAGATGGTGACGTTGCGACCGTAGATCTTGTCTAGCGACTGCGCGTTGGACGGTGTGTAAGCCCAAGTCAAATCCTTGGCCGCCGTTGCTGTCGAATAGAGCTGCGCAAGATCGTAGTTCTGCTTGATCTCGCGCGCGTCATAGGTTTCGCGCGCGCGGATATAGCGAACGAGATTGGCGGCCGTGACCGCCTCATTTTGCGACAGATCGCCCGGTTTGAGCGCGCGCGCAATTTCGAGATAGCCGGTCGCCTTGTCGACCTCGATCACATAGGGCTCGAATTGCTTGAGCGGAAGGATCAGGACGAGCGTCAGCAACGACAGGCCTGCAACCACACTTGCGACGCCGCTGACAAGCCAGGCCAGCGTGCGCGAGCGTCTGAGAGACCGGTGTGTGTCGTCCTCCCACGTCGCACCTGCTTCATAGTAGCGGTTGTCGACCGGTCTGCCGGTCTCGGCGGCTATGCTTGCTGGCATTTCTGTCACTTTACTTTCGCCCCATTTCCAAATTCCCGCGGCAGCCACAAAGCCGCGCTGATCAGGTCGATGCCTGCGATCTAGGCCAATGGTCTCGCGTTATCGCGCGCCGCTTGCTGAATGGATGATCGAGCCGCCTCGTTACTGCGGGACGGCCTGAGCCGCTGCCAACGATTTGCAGCGAACCGCGCTCCGGAATAGCGGGCAACATTGCCCAGGACATTTCCATAGGAACGGTATGCTCCGACTGTGCTGAGATAGCCGCCGCCGTTCAGTATCGAGGCGATTGCCGGGATTTGCATGAGCACATAGATGCCGATGATCGTGACTAGGACGAGTGGCAGGACCATCGACATCTTATTGTCGACGCTGGCACCTCCCGACGTGGCAGTGTTCAAGGCAAGATTTACGAGAGAAAAATAGAATCCCAGGAAGCCATATATGAGGATCTGCTGGATGATCAGGTACGTGGTCAGCGAAATGAACCCCTCGCTCATCCGGGTTGACCACCTGTAGAGCCAAAGGACAATCCAGACCGGTGCCAGCGCCAAAGTGATGAACAGCATGATCTTGGCCGCGATGATTGCCGCTATTGCAAGCGCCGAAAAGATGATGGCGGCCAGAAGCACGATGGTAGAAAGCAGCGCGCCGAATATGTCGTAAAAGGTGCCGCTGTAGACCTGATTGGCAACATCCTGGGCACCTCGGTAGAGATTGTCGATCAGTGCCGGGATCGCATCTTGATCCGAGAGCTGGTTGCCCGTCGCGCGCGATACGGCCCCGACGATGACCTTGCCGATTTCGCTCGGCACCGCCTGCACGAGCTTGTAGATCGTTTCGGAGAACGTGCCCCATCCATTCAGCAACAGATAAATGACCACCGCACGACCGAGGCGATACGCCGCGTCAATCGGAGAAATCGTCTCGCGGCCGCTGAGGATCGAGTATCCCCACCAAACGATATAGACGGTGAGCATGAGCGCGTAGACATTCCCCAGCGCGTAGCCGAGCTGCATGTAGACGGTGGAAACAAAGCCCTTTCCGACGTCATCGATGCCTCCCAGAATGCTTGTCGCCAGCCCGTTCATTAATCCTCGACAACACCATCGAACGGCGTGGCGTTGACCGGCTTCAAGGGTCCGCAGCTTGCGTCACCCACATAAGCCAGCGGCGCGCACGGCGCTTTAAGCTCGCGACCTGGCCTGGCGCACCCGCCCACCGTGACGCTCGTCACCGCGACGGCGACCACGGCGACCCACCGCCACAAAGCTGCCATCGATTTCGCTCGCGCCGTCAACGATCAGTTCCCGCTTGTGCCGAAGTTTTGGAATGGATTGACTTGCGCCGGCGTCATCAGCCTTTGCACCTGGCTCTGGCGCAACAGCCGTGTTTTCATTTCCTCGTTGAGCGCGGCGACTGCACCATTCTGCACGCCAATGAGCTCGTTGACCGCACGAGCATTCTCGAGCTGCATGCGCGTGTTTTGATCGACCGAGCCTTTGACGTCCTCGGACTGTCCGACCTGGCCGCTGGCCGACTGTAACGACTGTTCGCGTTGCGCGACCCCTTGCGAAGCCTGGGATGTCAGAGCGCTCAACAGCGACGCGACGTTGACGCTGCCGCCATAGGCTGTATTGACGGCACTGCTGCCATTGCCGGTAATTTGCTGGAGCTGTTTGACCAGCTGCAGGCCGTTGATGACAGCTCCGGCGATTTTCTGGATTTGCGGCGACAGTCCGCCGAAAGAGAGGGCGCCGCCATTGAGGATCGCTCCGAAGCTCGGCGCTTGCGCAATCGACATATTGCCGCCCAGGCCCATCTGGCCAATGCCGAGAGAGCCGTTGCGGCTGCCCGTCAGCGCTTGCAGGATCTGGTTGCTCTTCTCGAGGATGTCCTTGTTGGAGCCCATGATCGAATTGGTGTTGTCCGCATTCTGGCGGGCAACGTCCAAGTTCGCATTGTCGATGACGGCGATTTGCGCGTGAGCCGCGCTGGACAGAAGTGTTACACATGCTGCGAAAGCGATTTTTCTCACGTCAGCCTCCTATTCCTGAATTGCTTCAATTGCGCGAGCCGCGCCGGTTGGATCAGCATTGATTTGCACTGACTGCGCGTTCCCGGAACTGCTGTGCGCTCGCTGGCTGGCACAGGGTAGCCATTGGCTTCGATCGATCCGCAGGCGTTGAAGCTCGGCCGGGTCGCATGAAAATGGATTTGGGCCCCCATCCGGCGGCGGCGCAATGATCCGCGCAGTCTGCGAGGCTCCGACGTTGCTCAACGAAAGATACTGGCCGAGGAGGGCGGTGAAGTCCGAGGCCTGATTGATATATTGGCCGGTCACGTCCGTATTGAGACTGCGAGCGGACGAGTTGAGCTCCCAGGCCTCCTTGTATTCGCCAACTTGTCCGACGCCACCGACGAGCGCGTCGATCTGCGCGGAATTGGCCGTCATCTGTGCGGAGCCTCCGTCAAGGTCGGCCGCGGCTTTGGAGACAGAATCGAGGGCGCCGGTTTGGGCAGCGCCGCCCGGTCCGCTCGACGTCACGATGCTGATCGCTGGTGGGGCCGCCGCCGGCGCCTGTCCGCTGGAGACGTAGTTGTCGAAGTAGCCGTGCCATCGGCCGACGCCTGAGGCCCACTGCGCCTGTTCGGCGGCATTGGAGCCGTTGTAAAAGCTCGCCAGGCAGCTGTAGTTGCTGGCGCCGCATTGTGCGACGCCTTTGCCGAGATACTTGACCCCGCCCTCGACGTTTTGCTCGTTGATATCGCGATCGAAGCCGAGCTGCCTGCCCGTTCCCTGTGTCAGTTGCATCACGCCCTTGACGCCGGTGTGAGAGCCGGCACAGCTGTCAAGGCGGGATTCCTGGTACGCGACCGACAGGGCCAGACCCTCCGGAACGCCATATTTTTGAGCATAGTAGCGGATGAGCTTTGCGTTTTCGGCGTCGTGGTTCAGCGCCTCACCAGGGGAGCGACTGAACATTTGCGACCTGTACTTATTCGTATAGGTGCAAACGACACTCTTTTTCTTCCCCTTCTCGTCGGATTTGGTTTCTTGCGACTTCTCGCTGTGCTGCTCGTCTTGCGCGCGCTCATCCAGATTGGAATTGTCGATGACGGCGATCTGGGCCAGCGCCGGGGCAGGCGCCATCTGCCCCGGCAAGATCGCGGCCGCGGCGATCACGCTGCTAAGCCGCTTCTTCATGCTCGCTCTCCCATCCGCAAAGGTATGGTAGCCACGCCTCCGGCTCTTGCCCGTAGATCTCCCGTAGCCGTTCGCACTCCTTGATGTTGGTTTCGTTGGTCGACAGCACCTTGATGAGATCGGGCATGCCGGACAGATCGAGCTTCGCCACGATGGAATCGCTGTCGTGCTTGACCAGGAACGTTCGCGTCTCCTTGGCTGTGCGGCGCACAAACTCGAACTCCTTCGCCGTCAGCGAGAAGCGCGCCATGTAGGAATCCTTGCTCGCCTTCGGATTGGGGAAAAAGATGTTGGTTTTCGTCTGCTCGATCAGCGACGACGAGATCGACGAATTCACCACATCCTCGGCCGTCTGGGTGCCGAAGCCGACGACACCGTTGCGCCGGCGGATTGTTTTCAGCGTCTCGTTGATGAAGGCGGCAAACACATCGTCGTCGAGCAGCTTCCAGCCTTCATCGAGGAACATGAGAAGCGGCGTTCCGTCGATTATCTCTTCGAGCCGGTGGAAGATGTATAGCAGAGCGGCCGAGCGCAATTTCTTGTCGGCCAGGATCTTCGTCATGTCGAACCCTACCACCGGCTTCGAGAAGTCGACGAGATCGACGGGGTTATTGAAGAGCCAGCCCTTGTCGCCAGGGTCCAGCCACGGTTCAATTCGCGCTGCGAGATCGTTCATCCCGGGCGTCAGCGAACCGCGCAGCACTTCCGGCAGCAACTCAAACGTGCGTTGTTGGCGCGGGATCTTGTAGACCTTGTCGATGGCCGTGTTGATCACGCGCATTTCGGCCACATCGAGCGAACCGTCGTCAGGGGTCAGGATGTAGCGCAGAAGCCCTTCAAGAAACGTGCGGTTTTCTGCAGTGTCTTCCAGCTGGAGCGGCGCGAAGCCGGTGGCCTGCATCGGCTGCATGACCTCATAGCGGCCGCCGAGCGCGCGAATGAAGAGCTCGGCGCCCCGCATGTAGTCAAAGTACACGCACCGGGGTCGCGGCGAAATCCGCATCGCCTGCGCCATCAGGAATGACAGCACGACCGTCTTGCCCGAACCGGTCGGACCGAAAACCGTGAAGTGACCGACATCGTGAACGTGAAAGTTGAAATAGTAGGCTGTCTGGCTGGTCGTCTCGAGAAGCGCGATTGGTCTCTTCCAGTGCAGTCCTTCACGCTGGCCTGAGGGGAAATTGTGGCCTGAAAACAGCCCGGCAAAATTCAGCGACGAGATCAGGGCGCGGCGCGCAATGTAGCTGAAATTGCCGGGCAGTTGTGCCCAAAACGCAAGCTCCATGTTAAGGGTTTCCCGCACCGGAACGATCGACATGCGCGAAAGTTCGGCGGTTATGTCGGACAAGGCGCGGTTGAGCCCTTGGACGTCGGCGGCGAGCGCCATCACCGTCATGTGGTGCTGCCCGAAAACCACCTCACCGCCGGCAAGCTTGTCCGCACCGGCGTGCACTGAATCCTCGACGGAGGTTCCGGCCTCATCCGAACCGCCGACCTGGTTTGAGATGGTGTTGATGCGTCGCATGGCCGTCACGCGATCCTTGATCGCGAACGACTGCGTCAGGATGAATTCATGCGGGAGCCGCAACAGACCATCAAGCGACCCGGGTGCCGTGAAGGGCGGGTATTCCTTGATGGACACCATGGCGCCAATCTTGCTTGCCTGCGCCCCTCTGATCTCCACAGCGGATTTGCCGAAGAAGATTTGCCGCGTCGCACACGCAGTAGCCAAATTCATGCGCGGGAGCGGCATTTCCACATCTGCGCCGCCGGCGAGAATCTTGGCGATGAATTCGGTAGGTTCGGAAAACACGCTGTCGCGCCGTGTCACCACCCCCAGAAGCCGCGCGCCATAGGCCGAAAAGTCCTTTACGACGCCATTGAGGACATCGTGCAATTCGGCCATGGCCTCTTCACGTGTTTCTTCGCCGGCCGTACTGATGCGGAACGCGTTGAACGCCTTGTCGACCCATCCGACACGCCCAACCATCGGGCGGCGGATGAGGGTCAGGAAAGCCTCGTTGACGAACAGATTCTTTGACCCCAACTCGTCCATATAGCGGGCATCGAGCTCAGCCACGAAAGGGTTGTCGAAATCCCCTTCGATCTCTGGCGCTACGTGACGTCGAATGATGGTCGAATAGGCCGCAAAACGGGACGTGGAGAGATTGCGGAATGTCGTGTTGCGATTGAACATGCGGCTGTTGAGTTCTGCCTGATCCATTGTCTGGAATGGCAGGCCGCTAAGCTGAATGACCCCGACGAGAAACCCGCTTTTCGTGACGATCAGGTTGTCGTCGACATGCCGCAGATAAGGGACATGCGCCTCGACAGGCTTTTCCCGTCTGCGCGCTTTGGCGAACTTCAGATCGGCGTTTACGGTCACGGCGAATAGCTCCTCGCGCCCCAAAAGCCTGAGTTTGCGACCGCGCCCCGCTTCGACAGCCGGCGTTCGACTATGTGGAAGATGTAAGGGTCGCGCTGGCACAGATAGGCGCTCACCAGATGCGTCACGCCGAAGAGGGACAGGCCGAGCGTGAAGCTGCTGGTCGCTATGAATCCGATGACGGCACCCATGCCGTTAATCGCGAACACCTCGTAACGAACGCCCCATTTCATTGGGGGGCGCGTCAAAGGAAGGCTTACGGGCTCGACATAGACCTCTTCGTCGTCCATCCGCTCACGCGCCTCCAGCGGTAGACCTGATGGAATCGACCAGAGCTGCAGCGCCAAAGACGAGAGCGATGCCGATGATGATGGAAAGGGCCATCATCCACACCAGTCTGCCGGTCATGGCAAGAAAGCCGAGAAAGCAAACTGCTATGATCCCAAAAGATCGAGCAATGCTGCCCTGCAGCACACCGACGAACCATTCCAGCACGCCCTCGACCGGGGCTGCCGACTGCGCGTATGCGCTCGCCGGCGCCAGCGACACGCCGATCGCCGCAGCGGCAATAAACTGCAGGGCGAATTTGCCTGCCTTTTTATAATCCATCGTCCTTTTACTCCTTTTCAGTTGCCAAAATCGATGACGTGACCATCTTGCCAGGCGGCGCCACCGACCGTGGCGGTCGCGGCTGCGTGATCGTCAACATCGTTGGGAATGGCGCCCTTGATCAGCTTGCCGAGCTTCCAGCGATTGAGCACTTTCACCACGTATTTCGTGGTCTCGTCGTTCACGGGAATGCCGTTGGCTTTGTAGACGTTCTGCTCACCTGCGTTGTAGGCGGCCAACATCAACAGCGGATCATGGAACTCGTCATAAAGCGCTTTCAGATACCGGACGCCCGCGCGGATGTTGGCTTTCTCGTCGCATCTGTCAGCCACACCAAGACGAGACGCTGTGGCCGGCATGAGCTGCATGATGCCGAGAGCGCCCGCGCGAGACGGCCTTTGATTGCCGCCCATATCGCTTTCTGCCCAGGCAACCGCCTCGGTTAGATCGGGATTGAAGCCTTCTTCTTCGGCGGTCTTTCGCACCAAGGCCGCGGCGCGCCGGCGGTCCGTCGGCGCACACCCGCCGCTGATCGCCGAACCGTGATCGTCGTCCGAAACGGTCGAAAGCGCCGTGCGGGCCGGCGGTGGAAATACCGCCGCAATGCGCTTCGAGGGCGTGTTCTGCGCGTGTGCGCCGAATGATGCCATGACGCTACACAGCGAAACCGCAAGGGCGATCCGGTTTTTCATTGCGTTACCGAAATTGACACTTTACTATGGGTACAGGGTCCCAAAGTAAAGTGTCAATACGAGAAGCGTTATCGAGGCTATTTTTCCGATGAAACAGATGCCCTTCGTTGCGGCTTTGTTGCTGCAAAGCACCGTTTTATGCGCAGCCGACCTGGGCACGAACGAGCCGCATCCGTTCGAGCAGCCCTCGACCGCGTACCTGCAGAAGTTCGCAAAGCCTGGCGAAAAGATTTTCGTGTACGAGCGCTACGATGGCCACGGGGGCCTTTATCAGCGCGAGGTGACGCAGCTGACAGAGCCGGTGCAAATCAAGTCCGCGACGGAACGCGTCATCAACGGCGTCACCTACAGGCTGCGAGGCCTCGCGGCCTGCCCGAAGCCGAAGATTACCTATAAAACCGAGGAGTGGGATTGTACGAAGGCCGTGCAGGACTACGAGGACGCTGTTTATAACACCCGCGCATCCGTCGTGTTGTGCAAGACGCTGGTCCTGAAAAGCCAATCTGGCGTACCGGACGCGGTTTCGTGCTTTGCGCTCGTCGGGGCTGGCAATGCCAACGACCCCTATTCGGTCGCATATGACG
This sequence comes from Mesorhizobium sp. SARCC-RB16n, assembly GCF_008520305.1. Lineage (GTDB taxonomy): Bacteria > Pseudomonadota > Alphaproteobacteria > Rhizobiales > Rhizobiaceae > Mesorhizobium. The sequence goes on from NZ_ML703297.1 coordinate 28,435, forward strand.
ACGATTCCATTGTCTTCTTCGAGATGGCTGCGATCGGCCGCAACACGGAAGGCAAGTCTCTGCGACCGGATCTCGAACATGCCTCCGATCTCGGCAAACAGTTCCAGACCGATGAAGCGAACTAGCCTCGCCGCGCTGTTCGCACTCGCGACCGCTCACGCTGTGAGCGCCCAAGGCACCACGCCACTGAGCGCGACAGCCACTCCCGTACTCGTGTCGAAAAGCGCCGAACTGTTGACCGGAGATACGTGGGGCGACCGTGGCAAGCTCTACCGGCTTTATGGCGTCCAATCGTGCTTGCGGGGCACGACCGCCCTGAATGCGAATGGTAGAGAACTCGATTGCGGCAACATCTCGCTCGCCCACCTGGCCGCCTTGTTTTCGACAGCGGCCGTGACTTGCCAGCCTATCGCCATGGCGCTGGACAACGCGACGTTTGTCGTCTGTGGAGCGAAACTCGACGGCAACACGATCGACGTGGGGACCGCCCTCATCGCGGCCGGCTACGCGTTCGCCGCAACCGACGCGAAAGGCAACGCCGTCAGTGCTAACTATCTGGTGGCCGAGCTTAACGCGAAAATGAAAGCAGATGGCCTTTGGGCGACCAAGTTTCAACATCCAATTGAACTTTTGCTGAAACGGCCGAGGGAGCGCAAGCAATGAATCACGAAGAGGAATCGAACCGCTACTATTACCCAGTCGAGGGCCGCACGGACGGGGCTATACCGGGCGCGCTTGCATTCATTGCGATCATCGCGATGCCGACGTTGGCCTATGCCGCATGGCACGCCTTGGCATCTTGGTTTTCTGCGGTCTTTTCTTAGATGGGCAAATCGACGAAAGATCGCAGCAGCTCCTGCAGGTCATCCCAATCCACGTCGCACCAACCGTTGTTCATGAGCCGCTCGAAATATTCGGCTTTCATTTTCAGCTCGCAAACATCGGCAACCGGCGCCATCGCTGCCTGCCGTCGCACAACCGCCTCGTCCGCCATCACGGCGTCAAGCTGCGGCCCGATCAGCGCCGCCTCGGCATCTTCGGCTTGCATTAACCGTTTTCCGAGACTCTCCACCTTTGCCATGGCATGACGATGCGCCGCGATCAGACTCACAACTCCGACTGCCTCTTGTGCCTCTCCGTTGCTGCACGCCAGTTCAATAGCCATTGTCCTGCTCCGAGTGATTCGCGGCCCGCCCCTCGCCCGTTGCACAAGGTCGAGAAATAAGTTGATTAGGGACGATGGCACGATAGGATACGAAGACTAGCGAAACGAAGCGAAACCAGAGCCTGCAAGTACTTGTTTAGGAACGCCAAGTTATTTCTCCCGCCACCGAGAGACGGGAGTGATTTCAAAGAGCTATTCAAACGACTAGCCGCGGCGGGTGCGGGTCGGCCATTGGACAAAGATGGATTTCCGGCAGGCCCATGGACGCCCGAGCTTCTCGCAGAGGCGATTTCACAGATTGATTCCAACCGGACTGGGGTCGATCTGCGAACGGTCCAGCTTTGGTTTCAAGAGAACGACAAGGGAATTAGCGCTGCGAACATCCGTTGGCTGGCGAGGGTTTTTGGGTGCGATGATCCGGTGGCTACCAGCGAATGGCAGATGGAGCTAAGTGCGGCGCAATCGCGGTTAGCGGCCAAGAGACGAGAATGGAAGAGAGCCGGAAGCGACGTTGCGCTGGCGATTCCAGATTGGGCACGGAACACGACCTTCGATGACGAGTCAGAATCCCTGGCAAAGCTGGCACGGAATACTGACGCCAGGGGGCCGAGGCGGCGTTTTAGTTTGGCGAGGAGATCGGAAGCGCTTTTTAGCCGCGGATCTCCTTTGAATTTACCGGCGTCGGTGTTTGCGGGTGCCGCCGCTCTTGGGTTTTTATCGTATATCACGGGGATTCACGACGCTACTTACGTCCGGGCGGATGGCCTCGTGAAGCAGGTTGGGTTTCTTTGGGCGCCGAATTGGACATTCCTGTTCATGGTGCTTTTGCCACTGTTTTTTGTGTTCGTGACAGAGCTAGTTGTCTTTTGGAAAACTCAGGGGCGCTTAAAGCTTGTAACGGAGGGCGACCGGATCGGAAACGACGATGCTTGGGCGCACAATGTAGAAGCTTCTTCGTATTCATATTGGTCCGTTTTTCTGATTTGCGTGGTGTTCGCCGGGCTCTTTCAGTGGATCGGCGTATGTTTGATTCCGTTGATGGAAGGCGCTGGCAATTATGCGACGGATTGGGGCAAGTTAGCGATTGTGCGCCCTGAGGTCATATCCGTGCCGGAAGAGGTCGTATTCACGGGGCTCGCTTACCTCTATATGTGCCTGTGCTTCTATCTGTTCTTTGTGGGTCTCATTTTGCTTTACACGGTCATCCATGATCTTTGGATAATTCGTGAGGCATCGAAGAGCCGACCGGAGGTGAGTTATCAACATAAGGTCAATGAAGCCGGTCTCAGGGTGATGCGTGGCATTTTTCGATGTACTGTTTTGGGGGTTCTGATCGCCATATGCATGAAGGCTCAAAGCTCTTACCTGACGTCGCGTGGAGAAAATATTGCGGCTTGGTTAGTCGGCGACATGTATTCAGCCTTATATGGGGGCAATGATGTGAGAGACGGGATCGCCTATAGAATGCCGACGCAGTACAGCAGCCTTCTTATCGTTATTTCGACCTGTGTTGTTTTTGTGTATGGCTGGATCCGTTTGGGTGTCGGAACTCGGTTTCAGGTGGCTTTGTGGAAGATGTTGGCGGTCGTGGCGTTACTCGTTGCTGGCTACTTGCTAATCGATGCATTTGCTGGCTTTTCAATCCTTCTGGGCGTGGGAGTGCTGCTCGCGATATACGGCCTAATTGATCCCGGATTCGGGAAAGGCGAGCGAGAGAGTTAGGAAACAATCAGAATGTATCATAGTTGGCTTGATCGTTGGGATGAGCGGCGGGCGCGGCGCGGCGAGGAAGGGAAAAAGACAACGCATCTCATCCTTGACGCGGACCGCGCCTTTCCGGGAGCGAGGAAGATTGCGAGCATCGAGGAGTTTTGTGCGCTTGCGGACCAGGCCGTCGCTGATCCAGCCTTTTTCGAGGAGCCGAGTGAGAGCGATCAGGGTTTTGAAAGGAGGGATGGGTGGCTAAAATTTCCATCGGACATTGCGACTGATATTGCAGCGAACAATGTCGTGTGGGCGAAAATCACGGAAAGCGGGTCCTTCGACCAGGCAATGGTGATCTTTCACCATTGGAATGCAGGCGCGCGGAACCGTCAGATTGCCAAATTTTTCTCGCGGCGTGGTATCACGGTAGTCGAGATCGCTATGCCTTATCACTTCGAGCGCAGCCGCCCCGGCTCCGTCCACGCCGATTATATGCTTAGCCCCAATCTCGGGCGAACGATCCAGTCTATAAGGCAGGGAGTACTGGATGGGCGAAAGCTCATACGTTGGTTGAGGAGCGAAGGCTATAGAGAGATTTCGGTTCTTGGTATGAGCTTGGGTTCCTGGGTCGCGGGGTTGATTGCCGCGCGCGACAATGCCGTCTCAAAAGCCTCGCTGTTCCTGACGGCGGGGAGTCTGGCGGACATGGTCTGGACGGGCCGCGCGACACGATCGATACGCGATAGCCTTGAGGCTGAGATTGAGCTGACCGATCTCAGAAGGGCCTGGGGTCCGCTTAACCTGGAGAATTATGCACATTGTCTGGCACGGCCTGATCTCGATCTTCACGTTGTGTTGGCCAAGAGAGACAAAGTGGTGCTGCCGGCACTGTCAGAGAGGTTCATGCAGAGGCTCAAGGACGCCGGAGCCAGACCGACTGTTTTGGAGTTGAACTGTGGTCACTATTCGCTGGCCGTGCCGCCTTACATCTTGTTGGCCGGTTTGAGCTTGAAACGGTTTCTGTCGTGTGCGGACAACTCTCCCTTGGATTGGCGGCGGAAGCGGTAGTTTCCTCGTGCGGCGCGCACTGCCTTGGCGATCGCGTTGTTTATGGCGTCGAGGTCACAGTTCGGGATGAAATTTGCGGCCGGCCCACCGGCGCATGGCCTTATGCTCTTCGTGACCGCTGTCGCGCCATGCTTCGAGGAACTCGGCATAGCCGTGCGGGCCGCCGACGTCCTCTGGCGGCCCTGACCGGCCAGCTGCAATGCAGCGAGGATAATTGACGCCTGCCTCGCCCGGAAGGCGTTCCAGACGGAGCAGATGGCGCCAGTTGTCGCCGAAGTCGTACTCATAGAGGATCGTGATGGGCTGCTCGTCGGGATCCTAGGAAAAAACGAAATCGACCATCCGTAACTCGGTTGCCTCGGAGATGCGATTGGCGCTGAAGCCGTCCTCGTCGAACTCCGGCGCGCCATAGATGAGGCCGCCGATGTTGAACTGGCGCAAATGGCTGTCGGTCCAACCAAAGGAGGCCTGGAGCACCTTGTGGAATTGGGCAAGGTTGAGCGCCATCGCCAGCTCGAGGGCACCGCTAATCCTCGGTTCAATTCCGATAATGTGGGCCTCTGCGCGCACGAGTTTAGCTGTCGGGAGCGAAAGGGTCGAGCATGTGGCAAGCATGCCGCGCGTGAATGGCGTGGGCAAGGGGGCGGCAATTTCGGCGCGACGAATGTGGCGATGGATGCGACGACATTTCGCCGGTAGGAACGCCGCCGCGAAAACAACTCCGATTGTTGATCGGCCGGCCGTCCCACCTTATTCATAAGGGCGCAACGCCTCCCTCCTACGTCAGCCGAGAGAACATGAGCAGGTACAAAGACCATCGCAAGCCGCGGCGGCATCGAGATGACGACGAGCCGTTTTCTTTCCGGAAAAGTCTATCGTGCCCAGCTTCTTTCAGCGGCCACCGCCGGCGGTCGCGGCACCAGTCGACGCCCAGGTGAAGTGGTTCAACGCAAGCAAGAGGTTTGGGTTCGTCAAAGCCTCAGACGGCACAGAGGCCTATTTGCCCTTGCGCGTGTTGGAGGCGATTAGAAGCCACGGTGGCGCCGAAGGACCGCATCTCAAGGTCACGTTAGAGGAAACGAAAAAGGGACATCAGGTAGCGCAAGTACTGGAAAGTCTGGGAATACATTTCCGAAGAGGCTTTGCGCCAATCGCCAATGTCCGGTAAATGACTTTTCCGTACATTGGCCGGAAATCGGGCACGTTGGGCCATATCGGTCAAAAACACCGGCAAAATGATCCGTACATTTCAGCACTGATATCGAAATGGCGACCAACGGTATGCTCTATGACCGTATAGCTGGTAGTGTTCAAAGGCTGGACGGGAGAGATCGGCATCTGCCGACGCCGACGGAGCAACCCCCCAAGGAAACTCTCAGGCAAAAGTGACCGCACCGCCGAACGATCTGGAGAGAGACGCCTCGAGCGTCCACCGAAGGGGAAAGCCGGCAAGTCCGGTTAAGCTCTCAGGTACCCGAGACAGATTTGGGGATTCGCCGCGGGCCAGTCTCGCACCCCATTGTAGTGTTCGGAGTTCAGAATGCCCAAAATCATTGTAATTGGCGCCGGAATTGCCGGTGTGTCGACGGCCTATGCTTTGTTGGAGCAAGGCTACGACGTCACTGTGGTCGAGCGGCGCCGCTATGCCGCGATGGAAACGTCGTTCGCCAACGGCGGCCAGCTGTCCGCGAGCAATGCCGAAGTCTGGAATCACTGGTCAACCGTCCTCAAGGGCATCAAGTGGATGCTTCGGCGGGACGCACCGCTCCTCATGAACCCTACCCCGTCGTGGCACAAGTACAGCTGGCTGATGGAATTCGTATCCAATATTTCGCGATATCGCGAGAACACGATTGAAACGACCCGCCTGGCTATCGCGGCCCGTAAGTACCTCTTCGAGATCGCTGACCGTGAAGGCATCGACTTTGATCACGTCCGTCGCGGTATCCTGCATGTTTACTGGGATAAAACCGGCTTCGACCATGCGTTGAAAGTGAATGAGATGCTGAACGAGGGCGGCCTCGACCGGCGATCGGTGACGCCCGGCGAATTTGCCGGGATTGAACCCGCCTTGCATGGCAATTTTTATGGAGGGTTTTACACCCCGTCGGATTCGACCGGCGACATCCACAAATATTGCGCGGGTTTGGCGAAGGCCTGCACAAAGCGCGGCGCCCAATTCATCTATGACGCTGCGGTGATCCGGATTGAACGCCGGGATCGCTTTAACCTCGTTTGCACAACTGATGGCGCCGATCTGACGCTGGTGGCCGATGGCATTGTAGTATGTGCGGGAACAAATAGCCGCGATATCGCTGCGATGTTCGGGGATCGCATCAATATTTATCCGGTGAAAGGCTATTCAATTACGGTGGAGTTGGAGGGGTCTACGGCAGATTCCTCGGCGCCTTGGGTAAGCATTCTGGACGACCGCGCGAAAATCGTGACCAGCCGCCTCGGCGCAGCGCGCCTGCGCGTGGCAGGTACCGCGGAGTTCAACGGCGTCAATTTCGACATCCGTGAAGATCGCATCAGACCTTTGATCGACTGGACCCGGATGATGTTCCCGAAAGTGGTAACTGAACACGTTGTGCCGTGGGCAGGGCTGCGACCCATGATGCCGAACATGATGCCCCGGGTCGGCAAAGGCCGGGTTCCGGGTGTCTTCTACAATACGGGACACGGGCATCTAGGGTGGACGCTTTCTGCTGCAACATCGGCCATGCTGGCCACGGTTGTGGCTGCCGATCTTCCGGTCGATGCTCGTATCGCGGCATAGAAGAATAGAAGACGCCCAGCTAACAAGCTCAAGGGAAAATCCAATATGACCAAGCTGACATTGGAAGTTGCCAATTCCATCATTAATCGGGCTTGCTCTACAGCAAGCGGGAAGGGTCTTAAGGCATTGAGCGTTGCGGTCCTGGATGCTGGCGGCCACTTGGTCGCGTTTCAGAAGCAGGACGGGGCTTCAATGCTCCGCTTTGAAATTGCATTCGGCAAGGCTTACGGAGCTTTGGCCGTCGGTTTCGGTTCGCGCTGGCTCGACAAAGCATCAGCCGACCGACCTCACTTTGTAGCCGGCCTGACCACTATACCAGGCGGCAAGATTGTTCCCGTCCCCGGGGGCGTCCTAGTGCGAGACCAGGCCGGTCGGTTGCTTGGTGCGGTAGGGATTACCGGAGATACATCCGACAACGATGAAGCAGTGGCCGTGGAAGCAATCGAGATAGGCGGTTTGAATGCTCAGGCGGCCTGATTGAGGCCACCCACTCGAAGCGCCTCGTGCTCGTCGGGCGAGAGACGCAAATCTGGCGAGCGATCAGGCACATTTGAAATAGCGTCTGCGCCGCCGGCGCGATTTTGGCATCTTTCGTGCGCTGAGCGCCGTTAGGATGGTGGGCAGATGCAGCCGCCAGGGTCCAGAACGTTTGGATAGACAGGATTATCGAATGGATCAGCAAGCCTCCTACGGATTTGCGCCGTCTGAGTTCGAAGAGCGTGTCGCCAGGGCTCAGCGGTTGATGGGTCAACATCGCCTGGACGGCTTGTTGCTCACTTCAATGGACAATATCCGGTACTTCATCGGTGTCGATTCCACATTCTGGGAGAGTTACACCCGACCTTGGTTTGTATTAGTGCCTGCTATCGGGGCGCCCCTTGCGATCATTCCCGAAATTGGAAGGGCTATTATCGAGAAGACGTGGATCACGGAAATCAGATCCTGGCCGTCGCCTCGGCCCGAAGACGAAGGCACCTCTCTTGTTGTCTCTGCGATATCCGACCTGCCCCAGCGACACGGACGGGTCGGAGCTGAGCTTGGTTTCGAACTGCGACTGGGAATGCCGGTAACGCAATTGAATGCGATCATCGGTGACCTGAAAAGCGTCGAGATTGTCGATGGCGCAAGCCTCATTTGGCAGCTCCGCATGATCAAGAGCGCGGCCGAGGTCAGTAAAATCAAAAAGGCTGTCGACATCGCGGGCGCCGTATACGCCCAAGTGCCCGATTTCGTTATAATCGGCGATACTGAACGTACGATCCTTCGGGAATTCCGCGGTCGCCTCAATATGGGCGGCGCCGGCGCTATCCCGACCCTCATTTGCAGATCCGACGTCGGCGGGCCTTTCGAGATTACGGGCGGTCCAAGGGACCGGCCAATCGCTGATGGCGATCTGCTCTTCATTGACACGGGCACGACCTTCGACGGGTATTTCTGCGACTACGATCGCAACTACCAGGTTGGCAGGGCTACGGATGCCCTGCGGTATGCTCACGACAAGGTGTGGGAAGCGCACGAGGTTGGGCTTCAAACAGTAACAGCAGGGGTTACGGCCGGATATGTGTTTGAACAGATGGCCAAGGCGCTTTCTTCCGGTGGGACGGATCTCAACAGCAACGGGCGCATGGGCCACGGGCTTGGGCTCCGGCTGACCGAACCGCCGTCCATTCGACTGGAGGACAATACGGTGTTGCAGCCAGGCATGGTGCTCTGCATTGAGCCTGCCTTGGAGTACGAGCCCGGTAAAATCGTCCTGCATGAGGAAACAGTCGTGGTCACTGAAGGAAAGGCCCAACTGCTTACCCTTCGGGCGCCGAAGCAGCTAGCCCAGATAGGCTGATGGGGTAGAAGGCTCTCGCCCGAACCTCCTATTTGCGGCCGGTATTAGAGACCGCGGGTCATATAATCGAAAGTTCCCTTGCTACCTCCGCAAACGCCTCGACCGCGCGGTCGATGTCGGTGCAGGAATGCGCCGCCGACATCTGCGTGCGGATGCGCGCCTGGCCTTTCGGTACGACAGGGAATGAAAAGCCGATGACATAGATGCCGCGCTTCAGCATGCGCGCCGCCATTTCTTGCGCCAGCGTGGCATCGCCCAGCATCACCGGGATGATCGGGTGATCGGCGCCGGCCAGCGTGAAACCCAACTTGCCCATCTGAGACCGAAAGCGTTCTGCGTTGGCATATAGGCGCTGGCGCAGCGCGTCGCCATGGCGGATCAGGTCGAACACTTTGATCGAGGCGCCGGCGATTGCCGGCATCAGCGTGTTGGAGAAGAGATAGGGGCGCGAGCGCTGGCGCAGCCAGTCGACTACCTGGCTCTTGCCCGACGTGTAGCCGCCGGAAGCGCCGCCGAGCGCCTTGCCGAGGGTGCCGGTGATGATGTCCACCCTGCCCTCGACGCCGCAATGCTCGGCCGAGCCGCGGCCATTCTTACCGACGAAGCCGACCGCATGGCTGTCGTCGACCATGACCAGGGCGTCGTATTTGTCGGCAAGGTCGCAGACGCCCTTGAGGTTGGCGATGATGCCGTCCATCGAGAACACGCCGTCCGTCGCGATCAGCCGGAAGCGGCAATCCTTCGCCTCCTTCAGCCGCGCCTCGAGATCGGCCATGTCGTTGTTGGCATAGCGGAAGCGCTTGGCCTTCGACAGCCTGACCCCGTCGATGATCGAGGCATGGTTCAGCGCGTCCGAGATGATAGCGTCCTCCTCGCCGAGCAGCGTCTCGAACAGGCCGCCATTGGCGTCGAAGCAGGAGCCGTAGAGGATGGTGTCCTCCAGGCCGAGGAAGGATGAAATCGTCGCCTCGAGCTGCTTGTGCTCTTCCTGAGTGCCGCAGATGAAGCGCACCGAGGCCATGCCGTAGCCATAACGGTCGAGCGCCTGGCTGGCCGCCGCGCGCAGGTCGGCGCTGTCGGCGAGGCCGAGATAGTTGTTGGCGCAGAAATTGAGCACCTTCTGCCCGCCGACCTCGATCTCGGCTGACTGCATCGAGGATATGACCTGTTCGGATTTGTAGAGGCCGGCAGACTTCAGACCGGCGAGCTCATTCGAGAGATGAGAAATGAAGGCGTCGGTCATCGGCAGACTCACGGCAGCACCGCCCTCCCCGCACTGGGGAGGACCTCTCGGTAATATATTGCGGTACTATGCGTAATTTGCCGCGGTCGACCATGCGGGATCAGCATGCTTCTCCCAATACAAGGCCGTCAGCTGGCGCGTCAGAGCGCCAACCTTGCCGTCGCCTATAATGGTCTCGTCAATCTTGGACACCGGCATGATCCCGCCTGCTGTAGACGTGATGAAAACCTCATCGGCGCCCTTCAGCTCGTTGCGATCAATGTCGCCGGCGCTGACGGATAGGCCCAGTTCGTCGCACAGATCAAATACGGTTTGCCTGGTAATGCCCGCAAGGACGCCATAAGCCGGTGTCTTCAAGTGGCCATCCTTCACGGTGAAAACGTTGAAGCCGGGCCCCTCGGCAATGTTGTCATTGACGTCGACGATCAACGCAGTTTCGGCACCGTAGTCGTACGCATCGAACAGGCCCTTCACCAAATCGAGCCAGTGATAGTTCTTGATAGTCGGATCGACCGACTTGGGCGGGATCCGAACGGTGTTGCTGATGGCGACATGCAGGCCGCGCTCGAGCTGCTCCTTGTTGGCAACCGACCCGAAAGGCACAGCGAACGCAATGAACCTATTCTCCGACTCGCGCGGGTCCCGGCTAAAGGTGGGCGAGCCACCGCGCGTGCAGATCATCTCGACATAGGCCGATTTGTGCCCGGACAGCGCCACACAAGTCGAAAGGATCTTTTCGATCTCACTGCGGTTGTAGGGAAGCTTCATGCGCAGCTTTTCCATTCCGCGGAAGAACCGGTCCAGGTGCAAGTCCAGCCTGAAGAACCTCCCGTCCCAGACATGGACGGTATCGTAGGTGGCATCGGAATGCAGAAAGCCCCAGTCCAGAACGGATACCTTGGCTTCGGACATCGGCAGGTACTGACCATCCATGAAGGCCACGCCGTGAGGATACTGCCGTTGATCCTGGTGCCGTTTTTCTATGGCTGGGAGCGTCGTTGCAGGTTCGGCTGCAGCAATTGTCATTCCTGAGTCCTCCAATTCTTGCAATCTCGCATAAGCGCATCGCCGCCGCTGCGGCTCCAGACCAGCAGCACACCGGGCGTGGCCGCCTTTGGTACGGCCGCCGGAACAATTAAATCGCAGACTTCGATGGATTGATTGCGATCAAAGTAGCGGCTCCGCCGCAATGAACGCTTCAAAAAGTGGATGGAAGTGAGGGAAACGCTGGGGCTTACACTAGCACCCGTGGCTCAAACTTTACCCGGTCCAACGCAATCATGCTCTTGAATTTGCGGACATTGGGATTTGTATAGAGCTTGGTTTTCACAAAAACGTCAAAGTCCTCGACGTCTTCCACTCCTACAATAAGAACGAAGTCAGCATCACCTGTCACCATATAGCATTGAGTAACTTCTTTCGCCGCCCTCATCGCTCGCTTGAAGTCGTCGACAAGATCCAGACGCTCACGATCGAGCTCCACCGTTACGACCACCGTCAGAGACTTCCCGAGCGCTTTGGGGTCCACCAGGGAGATATCAGCGGTGATAACACCGTCGGCCCGTAACTTATTCACGCGGCGCATGCATGAGGCAGCTGAGGATCCCACCAGGTCAGCTAACTCGGCGAACGACAACCGGTTGTTCTTTTGCAGGGCTCCAAGTATGCGCCGGTCAAGGTCATCCATCATTTTAATACCCTAGAGGCGAATCCACGATTGCGCAAAGCGATCCGAAACGCTCGTTGCAGGATCTGACGCTCGATGAAACGTTACCCCACTTAAAAGGTGTCACTATTGCAATCGTCGCGGAAATGCGACGGTTCATTTCACAGGGACGCAAATTTCGCCCAAACCATTTCAAACGCTTAGGGCATTCTGCACATGGTACAAACCAGCGCCATATGATGGGCGCCAGACTTTGCTGAAGGGAGCCAGCATGCACTCAGTCGACGAGTTTTATCACCTGGCCGACGAGGTCACAGCCTGGCGCCGGCATCTTCATCAAAACCCCGAACTCGACTTTGCCGTGCACGAGACGGCACGGTTTGTTGCGGACAAGCTGGCGTCATTTGGGATCAACCACATTGAAACTGGCATAGCCGGCACCGGCATCGTCGCTTTGATCCAGGGTGAGGGTGGCGAAGGACCGACTATCGGCCTGCGTGCCGATATGGACGCATTGCCGATCCATGAAACGCCGGGAAAGGATTGGGCCTCGAAGACCCCCGGGAAGATGCACGCCTGCGGTCATGACGGCCACACGTCGATGCTGCTTGGTGCTGCGAAGTACCTCGCTGGGAAACGGGATTTCAGGGGCACCGTCGCGCTTATCTTCCAGCCGGCCGAGGAGGTCGAATTGCCCTCGGGCGGGTTAAAGATGGTCGAGGACGGTTTTTTAGACCGTTTTCAAATCTCCCAGGTCTTCGGCATGCACAACTGGCCAGGGATCGATATCGGTAAGTTCGCCATTTGCGCAGGCCCTATGATGGCCTCCCAGGATGATTTTGACATCGTTGTACAGGGTCGCGGCGGGCACGCTGCAGCCCCGCACTTGACAGTTGATCCCGTCGTTATCGCCGCTCAGGTCATTATTGGCCTGCAGGCTCTAGTGTCGCGCAGCACCGATCCAATCGAGTCGCTGGTGATCTCCGTCACGAAACTCCGCGCTTCGAATGCTTATAATGTGATTGCCGACGAAGTCGAACTTGCAGGAACAGTCCGCGCGTTGGCCGCTGTCCTGCGCGACTTCGCTGAGACCCAGTTGGAGACGACGGCTCGGAAAATCGCACAAGCTTTCGGAGGCGACATTTCTTACCGCTACCGCCGATCGGTTCCAGCCACTGTGAACGACACCGCAGCCACCGCCCTTGCCATTCGTGCGGCGGGAGGCACCGGCGCGACCGCAGTAGACGCGAAGTTGAAGCCGGTCATGGGCGCCGAGGATTTCGCTTACATGTTGCAGGCGCGCCCAGGGGCCCTCATCTTCATCGGAAATGGTCCTTCGGCTGCGGTGCATAATGCCGGTTACGATTTTGACGACGCAGCAATCCCGTATGGGGTGGCCTATTGGGCCAACGTCGTAGAGGCTACGCTTGGTGTTGGCGGGGTTAACCGGCCGGGGCCGACCAGACGCCCCAGCACCAGCTAGGCAACACGGCATTTTGGAGGGCCTCATTGCAAACCCCTGCCACTTGTGCACGATACGTTTCATGTCGTCTGAAGTTTTGGTCAATTGGACGCGGCCATTTACTCCATGATCCTGCAGTAATCAACTAACGACAAGCCGGGGCGTTGTAATGAAGATACTTGTTGGATGGCACGCGACCGATGCCGAGCTGGCTCGGTTTCGAACGGCGGTTCCTGGAGCCACCGTTGTAGGCCCCCGTCCTGAACCTCACCTTTCTCGGTTCGATCTGACACTCGAGTCGATTTCAAATGACATCAGTGACGCAGATTGCTTCGTTGGATGGGTCATGCCCGACGGTGCACTGGACATCGCCAAGAAGCTGAAATTGATATGTTGGATGCATACGGGTTGCGACGAGCTTGACCTCGCTCGCCTTAAAACGCTCGGTGTCCAGGTCACCAATCTACGTGGAGCCAACAGTATTCCGGTGGCAGAGCAGGCCATGGCGATTTTGCTGGGTTTGGCCAAGCGATTGCTTTTTAAGCACCAAGCTGTCGTCAATGGCGACCCCCTGCGGGTTTTTGCCAACGAGACGCGGTCGGCCATGCTGAATGATCGAACTGTCGGAATAATCGGCCTGGGGCAGATCGGGTCGGCTATCGCCAAGCGTGCCAAAGCCTTCGATATGAAGATATTGGGAGTTCGTCTTCATCCGGAGCTTGGAGCCGGCGTAGCGGATGAGGTGTTCGGAATCGACAAGTTGCATCATGTGCTGGCGCAGAGTGATTACGTAGTACTGTCGACGCCAATCACAAAAAAAACAGAGGCTTTCATTGGCGCCGCCGAGATTGCAGCGATGAAACATGGTGTTGTCTTAGTGAACGTCGCACGTGGCAATCTCATCCAGGAGAAACCTCTTTATGATGCGCTGCAGGCCGGCAAGATCTTTGGCTATGGTGCGGATGTCTGGTGGAACTATAAAAATGCGTATCCTGCGACGTACCATTTTCCAGCCCCGTCAAGAACCGGGATACAGCGGCTTCCAAACGTCATAGCCTCAGGCGATCAGGCCGTGAATGCGGACGGTGTTCTTGATGGAAACATCGATCGATGCGTGGAGAGTCTGGTTCAGTTTTCCAACAACAAGCCACTTACTTGGAAGATAGATCTTGACCTTGGATACTAGGCCGCAGCCGGCTAGGCGTCAGCCTCTTTGCGGACCGGTGCTCACGTGGGCGTGGCGGAGCGTTCTGCGGCCCCTCGGCTGCTTCCCAACCGCGCGGGTTCGCTTCGGCCCACCCACCCAAGCTTCAAACGAAGAGCGCGGCAAGCTGCCAGTCTCTAGCTTGAGCATGCACTGCGGCCAGACTCTGGCTGCATCACTCATTCTCTCAGATAGGTCGCACCCGCTGGCAGGGCTGAGTGCTGCTGGGTAAGCCTTGACCCGGTATTGCTTCAACTGGCGCCCATGGAGCGCAAACGCGCGGCATCGGCTAGCGGTCGTCTAGCGCGGTATCCCCTCCGGGTCGTACTTGCAACCGCTCCTGGTAGCGCCACCTGCGGAGAACACATTTCAAATGCATCTAACTTTGTGCGTCATTCATTTCATGCATCCGGCATCTTTGGCGCAAAGCGGGCTGAGCGTTGCGTCATAGTCTTAGCTGAGGCAGATCAATTTGTGAGGCTCTGAATTGTCGCTCCCCCGTTCCCTTGGTATTCTCAATCTTGAAAGAGGAGCACTCGCCGGCGAGTCTGCGTCGGACGAGGCCATCGAAGCTTTTAAGGAGAGGCTTCCTTTTCCAGTCATCGCAGAGACCGTTGAGGGAGCTTGGGCCGACAACGTCATTCAGGGTGACCCAGCGCTGGAGCCAGCCTACATTGCTGCCGCTCGTCGCCTCGTTGCTCGAGGAGCTGTGGCGATCAGCGCCAACTGTGGTTACTCGGTCCGTCACCAAGCCGCTGTCGCTGCGGCAGTTAAAGTCCCCGTGGCGGCCACAAGTCTCGTACTGCTTCCATTGCTCCTGAGGCAGTTTCCTGCTCCCGCACGAATTGCGGTGATTGCGGCTGATTCGAGCTGCCTCGATGACAAGATGCTCGCCGTTCAAGATTCGGCTGATCGGGAGCGCGTTGTGATCGGCGGTATCGAAGGTGGTGTTATGTGGCAAAACGAGATGCAGCGCCCGCCGCCGTATACCGATCCTTCCACTATTGAAGAGGAAGTCTCGGCTTGCCTGAAGGGCTTACGATCGAAACACGCTGACATCCAGGCGGTCCTGTTCGAATGTACATTGTTCCCCCTGGTCTCTCCGGCCATCCGACGAAGCACCGGATTGCCGGTCTACGACATCACAACCCTCTGTCAGCTCACTTATGCGGCCGCGTGACAAATCTTACCGCAATGACATTCGGCGCGCCGATCCGCTCAGGCTCTCGAACCTTGCTCAGCTGCAATTCCACCGAACGGGATTTTAGATCAGCGCAGCACCAGAAGTATCATACCGGTATATAGGCCGTCATACAGGTTGATGAAAAGCACACTAAGATAAATAGCCGCAATGGCGTAAAAAAGGGGAAGTACCATGACAAATGAAATCCGTCATCTAGGCCAACAGGTTGTATCGGGAAGACTATCCCGTCGTGATTTTCTTGGGCGTGCCGCTGCGCTCGGTCTTAGCGCACCTTTCGCCAACTCGCTGCTTTCCAATGCAGCGCGCGCCGCGCAACCGGTCAAGGGCCGAACACTTAAGGCTGGCCTGCAGGGCGGAGCGGCTACCGACACTCTCGACACGGCACACTTTTCGACCTCGGTAGATATTGCGTTCGGTCGTGCATGGGGTGAGCAGCTTGTGCAGATCGATCCCAAGGGTGGACTTCAGCCGGCGCTCGCCGAAGAGTGGGGCTCGTCGAAGGACGCCAAGGTCTGGACCTTCAAAATCCGCAAGGGTGTGCAGTTCCACGATGGCAAGGAAATGACCCCGGCCGACGTGCTTGCCACTATGGAGCGCCATTCCGACAAGAATTCAAAGTCGGGCGCGCTCGGCATTATGCAGGGCATCGATAAGATTGCTGTCGACGGCCAAAATGTGGTCTTTACGCTCAAGGACCCCAACGCCGACCTCCCCTACCTAATGGATGACTACCACTTGATCATTCAGCCGAATGGCGGCAAGGACAACCCGGCCGCAGGGATTGGCACCGGCCCCTATAAGGTTACCGTGAACGAACCCGGCGTCCGTCTCGGCGGCGAAAAGTTTGCCGGCTACTGGCGCGACGACCGCGGCTTTGCCGACCAGGTCGAAGTCATTGTCATCAATGATCCGACAGCCCGAATGTCCGCCTTGCAGAGCGGCCAGGTGCACATCGTCAACTTTGTCCAGCCGAAACTCGTCGATCTCATCAAGCGGGTACCTGGCATGACCATCCGGAACGTGTCAGGGCGTGGCCACTACGTCTTTGTCGCTCGCTGTAAGACGGCGCCATTCGACAACAACGACCTGCGCTTGGCTCTGAAGTTTGCGATCGACCGCGACGAGATGCTGGACAAAGTGCTGCGCGGCTATGGCACGGTCGGCAACGACTTCCCGATCAACGCCGCCTACCCGCTGTTCACCGAGGTTGAGCAGCGCAAATACGATCCCGACAAGGCCAAGTTCTATTACAAGAAGTCCGGCCATGACGGCCCCGTGCTGCTGAGGACGTCGGACGTCGCCTTCCCCGGTGCCGTCGATGCCGCACAGCTGTTCCAGCAAAGTGCTGCCAAGGCTGGCATCAAGCTGGAGATTAAGCGCGAACCGGGCGACGGATACTGGTCAGAAGTCTGGCAAAAGCAGCCCTTCTGCGCCTCCTACTGGGGTGGCCGCCCGACCCAGGATCAGATGTATTCCGTCGGCTACTACTCCAAAGCTGACTGGAACGAATCGCAATTCGCGAACGACAAGTTCGACAAAATGCTTTACCAGGCCCGCGCCGAGTTGGATCCCGAGAAGCGCAAGAAGATTTACGCGGACATGGGCACAATTGTGAATCAGGAAGGCGGTACCATCGTCCCGATGTTCAATCAGTTCATCGATGCGACCGGCGCAAAGGTCGAGGGTTGGATCGACGATCCGAACTATGAGCTGTCAGGATACTATGCCCTGTCACGGTGCTGGATTGCCGGTTGAGGAACCAGTAGATGTCTTCTTCTATCGTGAAACTTGGTGCCCAGCGGATTGCGCTGGGCATCATGCTGCTGTTGGCCGTCTCGGTCCTGATATTCGCCGGCACCCAGATCCTGCCCGGCGACGTCGCGCAAGCCATTCTCGGACAGTCAGCGACACCGGAGTCGCTCGCCAATCTGCGCGAGCAGCTCGGGCTCAACCAGCCTGCCTATGTCAGGTATTTCCACTGGCTAGGGGGTGTGCTCGCCGGTGATCTCGGCACGTCGATGACGAGTGGACAGGGGATCAGCAGCGCTATCAAGGGCCGGCTGTGGAACACTCTGTTTCTGGCCTTCTGGGCCGCGATCGTGGCCATTCCGCTGGCCATCACGCTTGGGCTGATCGCGGTGCGCTACCGCAATGGCTGGGTCGACAAGCTGATCTCCGGCTTGGCGCTCGCCTCGACCTCGTTTCCCGAATTCTTCATTGGCTATGTGCTCGTCTATTTCTTTGCCGTGAAGTGGCAGATCTTCCCCGGCATCTCGACCGTCTATGACGGCATGCCGTTCCTCGAGCGCATGCAGGCGATCGCCATGCCTGTGACGGCCCTGACGCTGGTGGTGCTGGCGCACATGATGCGCATGACCCGCGCGGCGATCCTCAACGTCATGCAGTCGGCCTATGTCGAGACGGCCGAGCTGAAGGGCCTGTCGGCCTTCGCCGTCATCCGCAAGCATGCCTTTCCGAACGCGATCGCTCCGATCATCAACGTCGTCATGCTCAACCTTGCCTATCTCATCGTCGGCGTGGTGGTGGTTGAAGTGATCTTCGTCTATCCGGGCATGGGACAATATCTAGTCGACCACGTCACCAAGCGTGATGTGCCGGTGGTGCAGGCGGTCGGCCTGATCTTCGCCGCCGTCTATATCAGCCTCAACATCATCGCGGACATTGCGGCGATCGTCGCTAATCCGCGCCTCAGACATCCGAAATAGGCGCCGGGCATGCTCGACATCAAACGCATACCGATCCCGGCGCTGATCGGGATCGTGCTGACGGCCATGTTTGTCCTGGCGGCGATCTTCGGCCCGTTGATCGCTCCGCACGGCAATGGCGAGATCATCGGCGATGTCTGGGAACCGATGACTGCGGCGCACTGGCTTGGCACCGACAATCTTGGCCGTGATCTGTTGTCCCGCATGATTTACGGCGCCCGCATCACGCTGTTCATCGCCGTTCTTGCCACGGCGCTGTCGTTCTCGCTCGGCGCCATCCTCGGCTTCTCAGCCGCGGTGTTCGGCGGCTGGTTCGACACGCTCCTGTCGCGCCTCGTCGACCTGCTGATGTCGATCCCGACACTGATCATGGGCTTGGTCGTGCTCTCGGTGCTGCCCTCCAACCTGGTGACGCTGATCCTGGTCATGGGCATTCTCGACTCAACCCGGGTCTACCGGCTGTCGCGGGCGGTCGCCGTGGACATCAACGTGATGGACTATGTCGAGGCCGCCAAGCTGCGCGGCGAAGGCAGCGGCTGGATCATTTTCCGCGAGATCCTGCCCAACGCGCTGTCGCCGCTGGTGTCCGAACTTGGACTGCGCTTCATCTATGCGGTGCTGTTTTTGTCGACGCTCTCCTTCCTCGGCCTTGGCGTGCAGCCGCCAGATGCCGACTGGGGCGCCATGGTCAAGGAGAACAAGGACGGCATCGTGTTCGGCATCGGGGCGGCGCTGATCCCGGCGGCGGCGATCGCCATGCTGGCGATTTCAGTCAATCTCGTCGCCGACTGGGTGCTTAACCGTACGACGAGCCTGAAGGGAGGACGCGGGTGATGGCCGACAGCAAAGCGAAGCCTGGCCTGCTCCTCGACATCCGCAACTTGCGCATCGAGGCCACGGTCTACCCGCCCGGCGAGCCGCCGAAGAACATCGTGCTGGTCCACGATGTTTCGCTGACGCTGGAAAAGGGCAAGGTGCTCGGCCTGATCGGCGAGTCCGGCGCCGGCAAGTCGACCATCGGCTTGTCGTCCATGGGCTATGGCCGCGGCGGCGTGCGCATCACCGGTGGCGAGGTCATCCTCAATGGCCGCGACATCATGAAAGGCGGCAAGGAAGGCTTCCGCAAGCTTCGCGGCCGCGAGGTCTGCTATGTCGCGCAATCGGCGGCTGCCGCCTTCAACCCGGCGCACCGCCTGATGGACCAGGTGGTGGAAGCCACACTTCTGCACGGGATGGCGACGCGGACGGAGGCCGAGAAGCGCGCCGTGGCACTATTCAAGAAGCTCAGCTTGCCGAACCCAGAAACCATCGGCGAACGGTTTCCGCACCAGGTTTCCGGCGGCCAGTTGCAGCGCGTGATGACGGCCATGGCGCTGTGTTCGGAGCCCGACCTGATCGTCTTCGACGAGCCGACCACCGCGCTCGACGTGACGACGCAGATCGACGTGCTGGCGGCGATCAAGGATGCCATACGCGACACCGGCGTGGCAGCACTCTATATCACCCATGACCTTGCCGTCGTCGCCCAGGTCTCCGACGAGATCATGGTATTGCGCCACGGCCGGCTGGTCGAATGTGGCGACACGCGACAGATCATCAAGGAACCGCGCCAAGATTATACGCGCGCCCTGGTCTCCGTGCACGAGATCGAGCACGCTGAGGAGAAGCCTGGCGCAACGCCGTTTCTGTCGGTGAAGAATATCACCGCCGCGTACGGGGGTGGCAACGTCAAGGTGCTGAGGGACATCTCGGTCGAAATCTATCCGGGCCAGACCTTGGCCGTCGTCGGCGAATCCGGCTCCGGAAAATCGACACTGGCGCGCGCGATCACCGGGCTTCTACCGCCCGTAGAAGGCACCGTCACCTTCGACGGCAGGCCACTTGCCAACCGGCTTGCCGACCGGCCGAAGGAAGATCTGCGCCAGCTGCAGATGATCTACCAGATGGCCGATGTGGCAATGAACCCCCGCCAGACCGTCGGCACCATCATCGGCCGGCCGCTGACTTTCTATTTTGGTCTTAGGGGTGCCGAACGCGACAATCGTGTGAAAGAACTGCTCGAAGAGATCGAGATGGGTCAGGGCTTCATCAACCGCTATCCGGCCGAGCTTTCGGGCGGCCAGAAGCAGCGAGTGTGTATCGCCCGAGCGCTGGCCGGTAAGCCGAAACTCATTATCTGCGACGAGGTGACCTCGGCTCTCGATCCTCTGGTGGCAAATGGCATTCTGAAGCTTTTGCTTAATCTTCAGCAGATCGAACGGGTCGCCTACCTCTTCATCACACACGACATCGCGACGGTGAAGTCGATCGCCGACTCCATTGCGGTCATGTATCGCGGCGAGGTGGTGCGCTACGGTTCCAAAAGCAAGGTGCTAACGCCGCCGTTTGATGACTACACGGACCTGCTCCTGTCGTCGGTGCCGGCAATGGAGATCGGGTGGCTCGAGCAGGCCATTGGTGGCAGAAAAATGGCGAGCGCGGGGCATTAGGCCGAATTCTTAAAGCAAGGTGCCAGGGGTGTCATCGCCTCCCGCTCCCGATCACTCGATTAACCGTCGATTCCACGAACGCGGTCGAGACGACCTCGCCACAGCGATGGCGTTCGGCGTTTGGGCATGAGATCGGCATTGCTGTCGACATAGCGACATAGCGGCTGAACTCTTCCAGATATCGGCGCAGCTTGCGCACTTCATGGTAAGCGTTGCACCAAGGCGCCTTTCCTGAATCGTCTTGATGGTTGATTAGGTCGCTCGTTGGTTGGTGCGCCGGCGATCACTCGGGGTCGTAGTGGGTGACGTAGTGGAGTTCGCGGAGGGCGGGAATGACGAGGGCGATATCTTTGTACGCCTCGTGCTCGATGAGGCGCGCGGTCTCGGGCCCCGGCCTGGGCTTGCCGAGGACAGGCCTTCCCTTTTTGTCGACGCAGTAGATCAGGATCGGCAGCAGCAGGCCGTGGTTGGGGTTGTTGAGGTCGAGGAGCGATTTCCATTTTTTGATGTTGAGATTCATGGCCGCGTAGAACCCCTGGCACCACGGCCGTGGGTCGACGCCGCCGCTGGATTTGGTGGCGAACCGGGGCGCATAATCCTGCGGTCTGTCGAAGAGCGTCTCGTTGATCCGGTTGTGGATCCTGGCCATGCTGGCAGACACGGCGTGATCGGTTGCAGAGCCTTTGGCCAGGATGTCCCGCGGCAATCCCATGACCGGGCACATCCAGTCTTGCGGGTCCGCGAACCGCGGCCCGGTGACCGCCGCCGTTACGAACCCATCCAGCGCCGACATGGTCCGCACCAGCGGGCGGGGGTTGGTCTTGGCGGCCATCCAGGCCTCGAGCGCCTCATCCGACAGCGCCATGTCGTCGATCGCGCTCATGCCGCCAAGGGGAGCGGCATCTCTTGGCGGCGCACCCAGTTCCATGGCATCAGCTCATCCCAGCGCGAGGCTGGCCAGTCGTTCTGGATGCGCTCGATGACATCGGCCATGTAGGCTTCGGCATCGACGCTGCAGAGCTTGCAGGTCTCGATGATGCTGAGCACGACCGCGGATCGCTCGGCCGCGGTGAAGTTGCCCGAGAAAACCCAATTGCGCCCGCCGACCGTAAATCCACGAATCGCCCGCTCCGCAATCAGGTTGTCTGGCTCGAGCTTGCCGTCGTAGAGGAAGCGATTGAACGCGCGCCATCGCTTGGTGCCATAAGCGAAGGCCTTCGCGATATCGGCATGGCGCGACAAACCGTTGGCCTGGCGCGTGAGCTGTCGTCGCAGCGCCCGAACCAGGGGTCGGGTCCGTCTTCGTCGTGCGGCCAATCGCTCGGCGGGCGGGAGCCCCCGTATCTCTTCCTCGATCCGGTAGATCGCCTGGATACCGGCCATGGCCGTCGTGCTGAGCTCGGTCGGCTGACTGTCGTGAACGTCGAATATCTTGCGACGCAGATGGGCCAGGCAGGCAGCTTCCCGAATGGCGCCGCCTTTGTAGATCTGGTTGTAGCCACTGAATCCGTCGGCCTGGAGTGTGCCGGCAAATCCGGCGAGCTCGCTCATCACGCTCTCGCCGGCGCGGCCCATGGTGGCGCGATACCAGGCGATCGGCGGCTCCTGCGAACCCGAGTTGCGGTCGTCGGCGACGTAAACCCAGAGCGCGCCCTTGTGCGTCTTGCCGGTGCCGGGCGCCAGGATCGGAAGCCGCGTGTCGTCGGTATGCAACTTGGTGCGGGTACGACCGATCTCACGAATGCGGTTGTAGATCGGATCGAGCAAGGCGGCGGCATAGCCGGCGCTGCGCGCAAGCGTGGATCGCTCGATATCGACGCCCTTGGCGGCCATCATCTGGGTCTGACGGTAGCACGGCAGGTGATAACCCCACTTCCATGGGCGAGCGCGGCATAGCTGAGCTTGCCGCGTGCAATGGCCTTGGCCGGTGCCGGCGCCTGAACGATTTTATCGCAGGTCCGGCAGCTGTACTTGGGTCGAACGGTCTCGATCACCTGCCAGGCCTGGACGACCAGGTCGAGCATCTCGTCGCTATCTTCGCCCATGGCGCGCAGAGGGGGCAGCACGCGCAAGACGGCTCGCGAAGGATCCGCTTGCGCGGCAGGTTGGGGTTGAGCTTGCGCACTGGCAGCACCCGGACCTTGTCGGTGTCGGCGACGATGGGCAGCTCGATATTGGGCACGCCGGCGGCGAAATCGGTCTCGAGATCTTCGAGCTCGAGCAGCATCTGGCCCAGCTTCTCGGACGAGCGTCCGAAGGCCTTGCGGTTGAAGCGATCGATCCGCAGCTGCAGGCGCTGGATGCGAAGTGCGGCCTCCGCGCGCTCTCTGCGCAGCTGCTCATCGCGTTCGGCGATGGTGATGTCACGGGCAGAAACGGCCGCCTACAGAAGCGCGATCCGGGCGAGGAAATCAGCGGTTGAGGGAGCTTGTTCCGACACCCAAATTACATACCCCAAAGACTTCCGTTACGGAAGCAAAATCGACACAAAATCAATAAGAAACGAGCAAAATTAGCCAGCCAGACGCGGCCGATAAGTCTTGCTCGGTCGGCGCCAGTCGATCCCTTCTAGAAGCAGCGAAAGCTCCGCCTTGGTAAGCGAAACGGCGACCTGATCCTTTGTGGCTGGCCAGGCAAAACAGCCATCGGTCAGTCGCTTTGTGAACATGCAGAACCCCTGGTCGTCATGCGCCAAAATTTTTATGATATGACCCTTGCGTCCCCGGAAGCAGAAGATCGCGCCAGTGTGCGGATTGAGCGCGAGCACCTGCTGCACCATCCGCGCGAGGCTATTGATCCCGCGGCGCATATCGGTCGCGCCGCAGCACAAGTAAATCTGGTCGGTCGGCACCACCGTGATCACCTGGTCAACTCCGCCAGGACGATGCTCAGCGCTGTCGGATCGACGGTCCCGTCGATCCGCAATCGCGCACCGCTCGGCTTGCCGGCCGGGTCCGGGCAATAGGCGGCGGGCCGGTCGACCTCAGGCAGATCGTTGACCTCGATCCGTGCGAAGGTCGCCATCGCCTGGTCGGCATCGAGCTCGCCGCCGGCCATCTGCTTGCGCCACGCATAGAGCTGCGAAGGAGCTACGCCGAACGCTTGCGCGACCTCGGTCACCGAAGACCCCGCCGCGTTCGCAAGGTCGACCAGCGCGCGCTTCTCCGCGCAACTCCACAGCCTCCGTCGCCGCGCGCGCCCGGGCATCGTTGCACAATCTTCAGCCGCCGCGGCGCCGCTGATCTCGGCGACTACATCGCCTTCTGCATGTTCCAATGTCATGGCGCGAAAGCTCCATGTTCATCGGCCTATTGCAAGGTGCCTTGATGCATCGCTTACCTTCATGTGGCGGATCGCTGATGAGATCAAGCCATCGCCAAAATCCTCCAAAAGCGCCAGGGCCCGATCCGACGTAGGCATGCCAGAGATGACACCTCACGCTTTCAAGCACGGCGACTGCCGCAGGTGCTGCCGCATTGAACTGCGCAGGCAGGCCTCGCGCCATCTGTTGCAGGACGGTGATGCGCATTGTGATCTGAAAGTAGTCGAGGACGTGCTCGGCATTAGGACGCATGTACCGTTAGAGGTCACTCAGGTAGCAGGCGCCATCTGAGCGCCGATGTCCTGAACCCGACAAAGCACGCCGACACCTGACAGCGGGCACGCCGGCATTCATGGGTTGATCACCCTCGTTAAAGCATGTGCGACCTCGTTCCGCGAGTGGCACGCCGATTGCGCGGATAATGAGGCAGACGCAATATGGAGATAGACCTATGAAACTCACTTCCGGCTATCAGGCCTTTTGGGATGCCGCCCACGAGAACTATCCCGATCATATAAAACCAGGCGGACTTCTTGATCAGGGGTGGCAAGATTTCCTTCCTGACTGGCCAGGAATGTGTGACACCATCAGCAACGTCCTGAATGCTGATCATTCTGACCGCTTTGCGAAGCCGTCCGATCGGGTATGGATGCAGACTCTCTTCCCATGGAGTGCTGACAAGCGCGCCACAAAAGCTGGCGCCTTAGCAAAGACTTATAAAGGGCTGATACTTCTCAAGCTTCCTTTTGACCTAGCTTTATATCCACGGCTCATTTGGGAACTTCAGCCAAGAACAATTCTAGAACTCGGGTCATATCAGGGTGGCAGTGGGCTATGGTTTGCTGATAACATGTCGGTGCTCTGTGATATACCCGGTGAAGTTCACTCCTTTGATTTGTATACGAAATGCGTTCATGAAAACGCAAAAAAGCATCCATTGCTGACCTTTCATCAAGTAGACATATCTGACGTCGCTAACTTCGATGAAAATTTGCTGGCGAGGCTGCCGCATCCCTGGCTTGTGGTTGACGATGCGCACGTGAAGATATTCTCAATATTTAGTTACTTGAACAGGTTTATGTCGTCTGGCGATTACTATGTAATAGAGGATAATAGTGCGGTAGTAAATCACGAGGTTATAGATGGATTTAGATTGATAGAAGAATCAGGTTTCCTGATAGATACCTATTACACCGACGCGTTCGGGATTAATGTTACTTGTGCGCCAAATGCGTGGCTTCGAAAGTCGTAGCTTGGCTCTGAGAGAGAGCTTCGCTCGTAACCCAGGCAGGACGTAGCTCGACCGGAGTTGCTGTCGACGGGGCGATCCATAGGGATAGCGCCGTCGGTGATCGCGGCCGGTTAGACGCCATGACCGAGGCGTGAGCGGCGTAGCCGCGCCAGTGAGTTTTGAGGACTCGCCCTTACTCACGAGTTCGACCCACGCGGGTGGCAAGAAATTTGCTAGGGGTGTTACGCCGCCTGATGGTCGTGATGGGCCTGAATCGAGGAAACGTTCATGAGTTCAACCGAAGACCTACGGCTGGGTGAACCGCACGAAGGGCGCTTTTTGGTGGTGGAGCCCGACCGTCTCACCCGCATATGCGCGGCGCTGTTGAAAGCAGCCGGCGCTTCAGAGGACGAAGCGCAAGCAGTCGCCACCGGCTGCGTCAACGCCAACCTGGCTGGCCATGATTCTCATGGAGTGATCGCCATTCCAGGCTACATCGACAGCCTGAAGGCAGGGGATATCGTGCCGGGTGCAGAGTGGACAATTGTGCGAGAATCCCCCACCACGGCTGTTATCGATGGCAATTGGGGTTTTGGTTTTCATGTCAACACTAAGGCGATGGCGCTCTTGATCGAAAAAGCAAAGACCGCGAACGTCGCGGCGTGCACAGTCTTCAGGCAGAGCCATGTTGGACGGCTAGCCGCGTATCCTTTGATGGCGGTAAGCGCCGGCATGATCGGGTTTGCGGTCGCTGGTTCCGGTAGCTTTCCCGATTGTGTCGCGCCCTTCGGTGGACGTGAGGCGCGGCTTGGAACCAACCCCATCTCGATCGGGGTGCCCTCCAATCTCCAAGCCCCATTTCTGCTCGACATGGCAACCTCAGCCGCTGCCGCCGGCAAGCTTGAACTGGCGATCGCGCGCCGTGAGAAAATTCCCGAGGGCTGGTTGATCGATGCCGAGGGTCGCCCCACGACCAACCCCCACGACTATCGCAAGGGCGGGGTGCTACTGCCGCTCGGCGGACCCGAGGGTTACAAGGGCAGCGGCCTCGCTGCAATCGTGGAACTGTTATGCGGACTGCTGCCAGATCCTGGTTTCGGGCCCCAGTCGAGCGGCCGGGAGAATTTAGGCTGTTTTATGGCTGTCTTCAACGTGGCTGCGTTCTGCCCGCTTAACAAATTCAAACATGAGGTCGCCGAGTTCGCGCGGTACCTTAAATCGGCGACGCCGTCGGAAGGCTCGCCCGGCGTGTTCTACCCCGGCGAGATCGGATATTTGCGCGCACAGAAGCGCATGGCAAACGGCATTGAGATAGAGAAAGCGACCTGGGACAAGCTGCGCACGCTGGCGCGTAATTACAGGCTTGCCGGAGAACTTGATCTCGCCTGAAATGTATGACGTGGCGAAGGATGAAGGTCGGGTTTGACGCACATTGGCGTAATACCAGCGCCGTGCGCGTGTGCGGTAAGAGCCGGCGGAGCGTTCGTCTGCCGCTGCCCAGGAGGTCGGCGACGCGGCGTTTGACACATAAATCAAGAACGGGCGGCCGATGGTGGTGGAAGATCGGCTGTTCTGCGATCGAAGACGCTCTATCGCCCGTTCACGACGTCCTCTTCGATCTCGCATATCGTCGACCGCGCCTTGCGACGGGCCGGCGTCGAGGATCCCCCGCAACAATCCGCTTTCATTGGTTCGTCCCCAGTCTGACTATGAACAAGACTGCGTATTCCAATGAAACCGGACGGTGATTCCGGGACGAAACCGGACGCGTCCGGCTTTTGATCGGAATGCCGTCCGATAAATCGTCGGAATCTGCACAAGACCTTGTTCTGAATCTAACATTAGCCCCACATTCCTAGTGCTTTGCGGGAAAGTTTTCGCACCATCCTTGGATGGCTTGAGGAAAGCGATTGTAAATCAGTTACCTAGCTGGACGTTTTCTCCGTCGGCACATCCCTTGCAATGAGAACAGCATATATATCAAAAGCCAAATTGTAGGAGTCCAGAATGTCTCGCCAGATGAAGTTTGTAGCGTTTCTCTTGGCGGGGCCAACTTGCCATCATCATGCCATGTGGCGCCATCCGCAAACAGAGAATCGGTTTCTCGACCCCGCGTTCTGGGAAACGCTGGGGAGAACGCTCGAGGCCGGCAGATTTGACGGACTATTCTTCGCGGATGTTCTCTCTTTCCATAACGAAACCACTATGGCGCGAGGCGGGCAGATGTCGCTGCTTGATCCTGTCCCGCTAGTGGCGATGATGGCGCGGGCGACGTCGCGCATTGGACTCGGTGTGACATTATCGACGACTTTCCAAGACCCCTATGCGATAGCCCGAGTGCTTTCCTCGCTTGATGTGCTAAGTGGCGGCCGCATCGCCTGGAACATTGTGACTTCCTTTAGCGACCTGGATGCGCAGATCTTTGGCGAGGAGGCGCTCCTGCCGCGCAGTGAACGTTACGACCGCGCCGAGGAGGTCCTGAAAGTGTGCCTCGACTTGTGGACGGGGTGGGCGGACGGCGCGCTCGTCCTTGACAAGGAGAGCGGCGACTTCATTGATGAGGCGAAGGTGCGCCGCACCGAGATCGCCGGGAAATACGTCGGAGCAAGGGGCGTATTCACCGTCCCACCGAGCCCTCAGGGACACCCGGTCATTATGCAAGCCGGATCGTCACCGCGCGGCCGCGATTTTGCCGCCAGCCACGCCGAGCTTGTCTTTACGCTTCAGCACTCGTTGCCGGACATGCAGGAATTTTATGCCGAGATGAAGGATCGCGTCGGCAGGGCGGGGCGAAATCCGGACGATTGCGCCATCCTTGTCTCAGTAGACCCGATCGTCGGCGAAACGAACTCTCTTGCCCGCGAAAAGCAGGCTTACATCAATGACTTGGTCGACCCTCACGTCGGAATCCCCTTCATGTCTGACCACACCGGGCTCGATTTGTCGCAGTATCCGGTCGACAAGCCAATCATCGACATCCCGGCAGAAACCGGCTCTCGTGGTTCCTTCGATATCATCCTTCAAGGCACCAAGGCCAACAATCTCACGCTCGGCGAAGCGGCCAAGCATTTCGCCATAAGCGAACTCTGCCCTCAAGTCGTGGGCACGCCCGAGACCGTGGCCGACCAGCTTCAGGATTTCTTCGAAAATAAGGGCTGTGATGGCTTCATAGTGACGCCCACCGTAATGCCAGGCTCCTTCGAGGCCTTCACGCGATCGGTCGTCCCGATCCTCCAGAAGCGCGGTCTATTCCGCAAGGAGTATCCGGGCTCCACTCTGAGGGAAACGATCAAAGCGTAAGCGATCCGATGACGTGACAATTGGAACTACCGAAGCGGCGTTCCGGGTACCGAACTGACCACAGCTTAGACGGTCCCTTCGATGAGGACTTCGACGACATTTTCGCGGATCCTCGTCTCAAAAACGGCAATTGGACAATCGGCAGGTCCTCTGACCACCTGGCCAGTCCTTATGTCGAATTGTGCGCCGTGCAAAGGACACTCGACCAGTCCATCCTCGAGCCAGCCATCCGTCAATAGAGTATAAGCGTGGCTGCATATGTTATCCGTTGCGTAGACAGCGCCGCTTATTAAATATATCGCAATTTTCTTTTCCCCAATAACGAATGGATACATCCCATCGGCGTCCAAGTCATCCAGATGGCACAGGCTTACCCAATTCATCGTCATTGCATCCTCACATTTAGATTGAGGATCGCGGATCCAGCTCCCAAATCACCAACCGTTGAGCAACTCTGTACCAGTATTGAGTCCTTGATGAGCGCCGTTGGAATTGGCTCGCCCCTTCGATCGGCGCGCCGAAGTGCCGACATCTCCCGCCCTTTATTAACGCTTTCAGCCCCTACCAAGGATCCGGCATCGTCAACTCCAATGCGCAGCCAACTCTCGGAGTTCAGGTCGCCGATCTGGTGGAAACGCGATGCCCTCTTCGGCAATCCGAGGCATTGGATGTTGGAGTCATACTGGTCAGACCAGAACCATGGAAGCTCGTTGAACATGCCATCTCTTCCCAACATGCTGGTCGCTGCCACGGTGCCTTGAGCTGAAGCAGAGCTCCATGACTCTGTGCGTATATGCACCCCTAGGTGATCGACAGGATAGCTCGTCACCTCGCCAGCAGCAAAAATCCGTTCGTCGGAGGTACGGCATTGCTGATCGACCACGATTCCATCAGCGGTGGCTAGTCCGCATTGGAGGGCAAGCTCGATGTTGGGAATAATGCCGACGCCTACCACTAGGATGTCAGATCTGACCTCGCCTTCAGGCCACCTCAGAACAATATCGTTCCCGTCCTGGAAGGCTTCGCAGATGTTGATGTCAAGGAAAATCCTGACGTCTTGTCGGGAATGCATCTTGCGGGCAAACTCTGCGAGTGTAGGCGTGGCGCCACGCGACAAGAGTTCCGGCGCGCGTTCCAGCAAGGTGACGGTGCATCCATTGCGCTTTGCTGCCGCGGCTATTTCCAGACCAACGAATCCACCTCCAATGATAGCGATACGCAGATGGTTATGCAGGGCCGTCCTTAGTCGTTGGGCATCTAAAATCGTGCGCAGATAGAAGACGCGCGCAGGGTCGATATTCGGTAGATCCAGACGGCGTAGCCGCGATCCTGTGGCCAACAAGAGCCTATCATATTGAATAGAAGAGCCATCCGATAGCGCTATCGTTTGATTGGGGCGATCGATGCTGGTCGCAGTGAGGCCATCCCGCAGTGTCACGTTCGACTTATAGATCTCGGCAGGGCCAAGGTCCGGACGAACTGGCTCTGTTGTCTTCAGGTATTCTTTTGAGAGGGGAGGCCTGTCATATGGCACCCCTGGTTCTGTCCCGAAAACGTACACAGACTGACTTGGCTCGAGCCGGTGAAGTTCCGCAGCAGCACGGTGGCCGGCCACACCACTTCCGATAATAACAAAGTCGCCCATCAGGTCCGTTCCCGTGTCCGTCTCTAAGCGGTATCTTAGAACGCTTAACATCAACGGCTGGAACGTTCCTAGATACAGCTGCGCTCGATTTTGATCATCACAATCCGTTCGAGACCGGCTGTCGGTGCGCCGCTCACGGGTCAACGCGCTGAAAAACTGTCATGGCTCTACGTCCATTAGACAGCGAAGATCAGCACTGTTACGCTGGCATAATGTCCTATCGCTATAATTCTGTTGTCGACCTCATTCACAAACAAATAAGCGCTGGCACTCTAAAGGTTGGCGACCGTCTGCCGTCGATCAGGCAGCTCAGCCTCCTGACCGGTTTCAGCACTGTCACGATCCACCACGCCTACGAACTGCTTGAAAGCCAGGGGTATTGCAGTGCGCGCCCCCGATCAGGGTTTTACCTGGTGCGTACGCCGCTACAACAAATGGGAGATTTTCCACATGACGGCGAGAACTCGATCGAACCGGTCTCGATCGTGGACTTCCCACATGCCCTGCTGCTGTCATGGCAAAAGCGGACACTGGATGCCTTCGGCGCACCTCATCCCAGCGCCGACCTGTTCGATTGCGCTGACGTCGACAGGGTGATGTGTCGCCTTCTAAGGCGGAGAAAGGCGATTGCCGCCAACTCCGTAGGAGGCGACCCTGAACTCCGCCTCCAAATTGCGAAGCGCGCAGCGCAGCGCGGCGTCGTCACCCGTCCTCAAGACATTGTCATTACCGGTTCAGCGATACAGGCGTTCAACCTCTGTCTCGATGCCCTTACTGATCCCGGCGATGTCGTCTTGGTCGAAAGTCCGTCGTATTTTCCTGCCTTATCGAGTATTAAGCGGCGAAATTTACGTGTGATCGAAATCTATTCACATCCAGTAAATGGCATTGACCCTGACCAGCTGGAGCATTTGGTCAGGCACAATGAAATCCGGGTGGCCGTTTTAATGGTGAGCAACCACTTTCCGACCGGTATCACCTATAGCGAAGATCGAATGAAAAGGATCGTCTTGGTAGCAAAAAAGAATGACGTTACGATTATAGCAAATAGTATGCTCGATGATATAACGTATGATAGTGGAACTGATAACTGTTTGCGAAAATTCGACTCTGGTGAAACGGTATTACAATTTAGCAGCTTTGAGTGCGGTCTATCCCCACAATATGGGCTTGGATGGATTGTCGCCGGAAAACATTCGCAGAGAATATTGGCCGCGTCTTACTTGGGCGACTACGCGCCGAATGATCAGCGCATACAGCAGGCCGTAGCGGAGTATCTTTCCAGCCGAAGCCACGACAGGCAGTTGCGACGCATTCGGGAGACTCTTGCATCGCGCATGGAGCGAGGGCTTCAACTGCTCGCCGACAGCTTGCCGACGGGATGTTCCGTAAGCCGACCAACGGGCGGTTACATGTGTTGGGTTCGTGGTCCACAAAAATTTACGTCCATGACCGCGGTGCTCCAACTGCACAAGCAGAACGTCAGCATTTTGCCCGGTTCGGTATTTTCCGCCGCAGCCCGGTCATTCGAAAATTTCTTAGCCTTGAACTTGTCGTTTCCATGGTCAGCAGAAAACGAAGCGAAGATTGGCAGGATCGGCGATTTGATCGCACAAACTGTCGGACGCTGACTTCTGTGACCTTTGGGAGACCGCGAGGCATTCCATTTCGAGACGCCGTTCAGGGCCTGGGTCGAGGGCTTCAACTCCCGCGTCCGACTTGCCATAGCCGGCTTGCCGGTGGACTGCGCGACAAACTGTACTGATGCGCTTTTCAGAAATCTGTACATTGCGTGGCGCCGCAGATTGCGCGAAAACTCCGACATGGGCCTGGTATCAAGACCCCCAAACCACGCAACACGGCTGCAGTAGTAATGCATTGGTAAGTTACTCCTGCCAAGTCGCCAGACAAAGTGCTGACAATGGTTTCTTCCCCGGCCCGCCCTATCGACTGCGACGTCCACGTGGCACTCCCAGACACTCGCGCGCTGCTGCCATATCTTGACGACTACTGGCGGGAGCACGTCATCCGCCGTGGTCTTGATCGCGAAGACTTCGAGCTCAGTTCGTATCCGCCAAGCCTCCCTCTATCGTGTCGCCCGGACTGGCGTCCCCAACAAGGGCTTCCCGGTTCACAATTCGAGCAATTGCGGGATCAGGTACTTGACCCATTTCAGTCACGATTCGCCATTTGCAACGTGCTACATGGCTCGCAGATCATGTTCAGCGAGGACCTATCCGCAGCACTTTGTCGCGCCATAAACAACTGGATTAGCGCGGAA
This sequence comes from Mesorhizobium sp. SARCC-RB16n, assembly GCF_008520305.1. GTDB lineage: Bacteria > Pseudomonadota > Alphaproteobacteria > Rhizobiales > Rhizobiaceae > Mesorhizobium. The sequence continues at coordinate 60,764 of NZ_ML703297.1, forward strand.
TGGCTTGATCGCGACCCTCGACTTCGGGCGTCAATTGTCGTGCCTGTGCACAGCCCTGAACTGGCAGTCGCAGAGATCGAACGTCGCGCTGCCGATCTACGGTTCGTGCAGGTGCTCATGTTGGCTATGGGTGAGATGCCACTTGGCAGGCGACAGAATTGGCCGATCTATGCTGCGGCCGAGCGCCACGATTTGCCAATTGGCGTCCATGCGGGAAGTAGTCTTCGCAATCCGCCCAGTCCCTTGGGCTGGTCGTCGCACTATATCGATGACTACGTATCACAGGCACCGGGATTCTCTGGGGCTCTCAATAGCTTAGTAGTTGAAGGTGTTTTCAACAAATTTCCGCACCTCAAGGTCGTATTACTGGAGTCCGGTGTGACTTGGTTGCCGGCGCATCTATGGCGCGCGAATAAACAATGGCGCGGCGTACGATCTGAAACTCCCTGGCTTACGCGCCCGCCGTCGGAGATTATTCGCGAGCATGTGCGGCTGACGGTCCAACCTTTCGATGCCCCCCCAACAGACGGCCAGGTCCAGACGATCATCGATCAAATTGGCTCCGACGAAATGTTATTGTTCTCCACCGACTATCCGCATTGGCATTTCGACGGAACCGACGCGGTTCCTCAGGGGCTATCACACGAATCACTATCGAAGATGCTCGTGGACAACGCTTTGGCGACCTATCCCCGCCTGAACTGACCAAAGAACAGCGAAGATACCAACATGGACACAAACGTTCTCAGCCAGAAGCCGAAGGTCGCCGCTTCGAGCCATACGGGTTTTATTGACTGCGACATCCACGCGACCTGGAACTCGTTGGCCGATTTGGATGAGTTCCTGCCTCAATACTGGCGCGAGCATCGCGAAACCATTGGCTCGCGCTGGCGCCAGGGACTGGCGAAGACAATGAACTACCCTCGGATGAGCAAGGGCGGCGGAGTACGGCAGGATGCTTGGCCATCGAACGGCTCCGTTCCCGGGGCGGACCTTCCGATGATGCAAAAGCAGCTGCTTGATCTGTTCAATGTCGAATACGGCATCATGGTGCAGCCCATGGAGCTTAGCAGCGAGCGCAATGTCGAATTCGGCGCGGCCTTGGCGACCGCAGCCAACGAATGGCAACTCGCACGTTGGTGTGATCCGGAACCGCGGTTGAAGGGCGCGGTGCAAATCAACGTGGAGGATGAAAAGGCGGCCATTGCGGAGATTGAAAGGCGGGCGGGAGATCGGCGTTTTGTGCAGGTGCAGTTTCCGCAGCGTGGCGTGGAGCCGATCGGGCGTAGGCGGTACTGGCCCATTATGGAGGCCTGCGCGGCTAACGGCTTTCCGATCGCGATCCATATCGGGGGAATAGGGGGGTACCCGTCCACTGCCGGCGGCTGGCCTTCCTACTATCATGAGGAACATCCCGCCTATGTGCAGGCCATGCAGAATACGGTGATTAGTTTGGTTTGCGAGGGCGTATTGTCGCACATTCCCAATCTGAAGGTGAACCTGCTGGAATCCGGATTCGGATGGCTGCCCTCTTTATGTTGGCGATTGGATACGGCGTGGAAGCGTTTGCGCGCAGAGGTGCCACTCTTGCGTCAAAAGCCATCCGAGTATGTCCGCGAGCGCATTTGGCTTACCACCCAACCGGTTGACGAGCCGGAGCGACCTCAGGATCTGCTGTCCACGATCGAATGGATCGGGGAAGATCGGTTGATGTTTTCGACAGATTACCCCCACTGGGACCAGGACGATCCGCGCTATGCATTCAAGGCCGCCTTGCCTGAAGCGTGGAAGCGCAAGATTTTCCATGATAATGCACGCACGTTGTATGGGCTGAGCCAATCATGAGCCGCCATGTGGTCGCCACGGTAGACGAAATTGCATCTGGCACGTGCAAGGTCGTGACGGTCAAAGGACGGGAAATTGGCGTGTTCCGCCTTAAGGACGAGTTCTTTGCTCTAATTAATCGCTGTCCTCACCAAGGCGCACCGCTTTGCCAAGGCGACTTAGTAAGCAGAGCTGAGTCGCCTTGTCCTGGGGAATATCGCCTCACCCGTCGCGGAGAGATCGTGCGTTGCCCTTGGCACGGTTGGGAATTCGACATTCGCACAGGTCAATCCTGGTGCGATCCCGATAGCGTGCAGGCGCGTACTTTTGCCGTCGAAGTCGAGCCCGGCGAGATTCTGGCCAAAGGTCCTTTGCAGGCAGAAACCGTCGCGGTCAATGTTGACGGAAATTATGTCGTGATCACAGTTTGAGCCGCACTGGCGCGACCGAACCGAGCCCTCTCTTCCAACAACGGCTTCGAAGACCAGCGATCCTATTGGCGACTCAGAGTGCCGACGTCCCCGGTGTCCCGGCCGATCTTCCGGAACCGGAGCGCGCTCTATTCTCGGTCCGCTCGTTGCACGCCGGCTATGCCTCCTCCGCCGACATCGAGAGCGCTCCGCGCAGTAGCAGCTCGGCCATACCTCGGTCAAAATGACCGGAAAATAACACCGCCCGCGTGATCGGTTCCTGACCAATCCCACCAATGCGCAAGACGTCGGGCACATGAACGAGGGAAGGCCTGACGTTTGTCGCGTCCGCGACACGGTGTTCGATGTCCGTCCCCCCCACCTCACTCTCATGCTCTTGAATTATAGCCCATAAACATCGCACGAAGTCATTTCTGCTCAGGTGGCACGGCTGTTGCTCCCGTCCCTTTGGAGTCGGGAGGAGCTGCCAACCGACATTCGGGTGGAGGTTGAGTTAATCCATTCGTGCTTCATCAGAGGCTACAACTTCCACCGAAAGGGAGATCTAGCTTGCATGCACGCGACGCTGAAGACTTTATCTCATTTTGATCGAGCTCGCGTCGCCCACTTAGAACTCGAGCTCGAGCAAGAACGGTTTGTCGACCCGTTGGATTTTGTGTTCTCCGAGCTTCAAGGTAACGCACGCCCCGATCTGGAGCACCCATTTGCAGTCGATGTCCGCCATCAGATCGTTGGCTTCTTTGTCCTGCGTGAACAAGCGGCCTTGCCTGAATGGGCCCCGCCAGGCGTGATTACCTTGCACAGCTTTCGCGTGGGTCGAGGATACCAAGGTAACGGATATGGAAAAGCGGCCACCGAACTTGTCTCTCAATGGATTTCCACAAACCGCCCATCTGCCAGCCGCCTCATGCTTGCCGTTGAAGAAGATAACGTATGGGCTAGACATTTTTATCTGGCGTCCGGGTTTTCTGACACCGGCGCTACTTACTGCGACAAAAAGTTTGGCTTGCAAAATGTCCTTGAACGCGAGATCGATTCCGTCTGAAGTTGAGATCCAGTACCTCGAGCGTGAAGCGGCGAAGCTGAAGTCGAGGCGCCGGAATTGCGATGGCTAAAGCGGGATCGGATCCGCGGACTTAACCTCTTCCATCATGACGCGAGTTCGGAAGCTCTTCACGTTTCCTTCCTGGAAAAATAATTGGCGTGTGAGAGACGTATACTCGTCCATCCCCCAGGTATAAATTATGAGGATGAAGTCTGCCTCTCCGGTAACGTGGTAGCATTGCCGCACCTGGGGGCAGTTCAGGAACCGTCTTTTCATCCCGTCGAGCAAATCCGGTTTTCCGTTCTTAGCCGTCACCTCGACGATGACCGTCTGAGGACGGCCAACCGCTCTCTCGTTTGAGATGGACATGTCCTTTCTGATTATCCCGGTGGACCGAAGCCGTTTTAGGCGTCTCGCTACCGCCGGTGCCGAGAGGCCAACGCGGTCCGAAATTTCGCGCTGCGGCATGAGGTTGTCGAACTGCACCAATTGAAGGATTTTTATGTCGAAATCGTCGAACCGCGTTTTGCCAGCCTGCATCTGCATCACCTAGGCACTCCTGATATAGGTGGCTCTCAGCGCAAACTCTGCGCCATGATAGTTGTCACGTCGCAGCGTCTGGACGGTAAGGAGCGCTCGAACGACATGAGACTGCTATGTTTTGGTTCTGAACCACGGGCCGACGAGTGGAAACGACCACTGCTTGGATGGTTCGAGGCGAAGACCCGGTTCGCCGTCGCTTTCATCGTAGGGTTCGTCAGCCATGGCGAAACCGGCCTCGCGCAGAGAATTCCTGACAGTCCTGAGAACCGTTGACTTGAACATGGGAGGGAGACCCTGAACCACACGAACCCGGCAACGAACCGACAACGGATACCTCTCTCTTCACGCCAAGTCAGCGGCGCGTTCAATCCCGAGGTCAGTTCGGACCGCAATCCCTGTCCAGTTCCTAGACACCCGACCAGACTTTTCCGCGCACTCCACTCCTTCAAGTGGATCGGTGTTTATCGATGAGTTCTTTCACCCTCCATTTGCAGTGCGCCTCGGCGTGCGCCCAGCGTTCCGATATCTCGGCGCATTTCAGCTCCATGTCTCGAAAAAGCGTTTTTGCTTTGGAAAGCTGGTCATCGGTTGATCGTTTTCCGGGTCCTCCTCCGAACTGCAGGGCATCTCTGCACTCTTCGAGACTCGCCGGGAACACGCCAGCGAGTTGGCTGGCAAGCTCGCTTCGGCGCTGGGTGGCGCAGCTATCCTGAGACAGGCGCTGGGCGATCTCGCCAATTTGTGTGTGGGCCTCCCTGAAAGGGATGCCTCGCGAGGCCATCCGTTCGGCGGCGATGGCCGTCATTGACAACCCGTCTTCCAGATGGTCACGCATCGACCTGACGTTGAACGACATGTACTTCACGATAAGCGATGTGAGGATGATGGCCCTCTGCAGGGACTCTTCTGAAAGCCTGAGAGGAGAGCAGCCGTAGTTGCTTGCTTCAATCGAGTTGCTAAAAGGCGCTTTGCAGGTAGCCGTTGCCGCAGAAACGTATGCGCCGATTACAGTGCTTGCCGACCCCTTGATGTGTTCAAGCAGGAACGGGTTCTTCTTTTGCGGGAGCATGGAAGAGCCGCCGGCAAGATTTCGAGGAACATCGATCAGAGCGAACTCGCGTGTTGTCCAGACTTGCAGATCCTGGGCCACACGACTGAGCAAGGTCGAGATGCTAGCAAAGACAGAAAGCCCGTGCAGGTGATGGTCGCGGCTCGCGACCGCATCAAGAGAGTTGAACGACGGCTCTTCAAATCCTAAAAGACTTGCGGTTTTCAAAGGATCAATCGGCATACTGGTGCCTCCACCGGCACCAGCTCCCATAGGGCAGTTCCTGATGTCTTCCAGCAGGCTATGGAGGCGCTGGCGCTCGCGCCCCAGAGCGAAGAAAACGCCAAGCAGATAGTGCCCTGGCGATCCGGGGAGTGCGATCTGGTACTGGCTGTACAGCGGGGCCACAAGGCTTGACGCTTCCTCCACTCGCTGAAGTAGGGCACCTTGTGCAATTCCTATCTGTTGTGAAATGGAACATGCAGCCTCCCGAAGAACCAGGAGAGAAATGGTCGCGTTCAAATCGTTACGGGACCTCGCAAGGTGCAGCCAGCCGGCCTTTTCCGGGCCAGCTCTGGCAGCAAGTTCGGCCTCATAGGCAAGGTAGAGGCCACGAGGGGCATCGCGGCCCTCCAAGGACTGAAAGCCCTCGTCCTGCAGATCCACGATGTGCTTGAGGAGATCGGCTGCGGCCGCCTGGCTGACCAAGCCCTGGTCCGCAAGCATCACCAGATGTGCTTCATCTATGGCCGCTTGGTGCTGCAAAAGGCGGCCATCCCGCGAGATTTCTATAGGCGGGGCGAGCAACTTCATCGCTTCAAGATGCAGGGTCCACATGCCCTCGCTCGACCCAGGGTTTGGCTTGTCCGATTCGCCAGCAGCCGTCTCGATATCGATCTCAATGGAATCGATCATCCGATCAGCCGCCGCGGCGGCGGCATCGAGTTCATCAGCGACGCCTACGGCGTAGGCTACTCTGTCCCTGAAGTCGCCCTTTATTTGAACTTCGCCTCCCTCAGATTTCAGTAGCCCCGCCTCGGGCACGGTCGGGTCTGGATTTCGAGAAAAGCTCAGGCGTTTGAGTTTACCGGACGTGGGAGCAAGTCGGAAACGGACGGCTCCCGCCCTTGCACTTGCGTGTGGGGGCGTGAACCCTTCTCCCGCGTAAAGTTTGATCACCATGGCAAGGATTGACGTTCCCAGGGCGTGGGAGAGCATGACTGGAATCATCCCTCCAGCCAGCCTGGGGTTAACCTCGATGATGACGGGGCCCGACTCCGCTATCACGAATTCCACATGAGCCGGCCCGAAATTCAGGCCCAGAGCCGACACCGCGCCCGCGGCAAAAGAGGCCAATTCCCGCTGAGATGGCTCCGTTAGCGGGGCCGGGAAGTCGTGCCCTACCTCGACGAAGCAGGGAGGCGGCCCCTTGTGCTTGGCAAGAATTCCAAGGCAATGCAGCGTCCCATCGCACGCAATTATCTCTGCAGAATATTCCTTACCCTCGACATATTGCTGGATGAGGATGTCGGGACTGGGCAGATCCACTTGATCGAGCAGTGCGCCCCTTGCGCTCTCAAACGCCTTGATGGCGGCTATGGAACTATCGCACAACCTCACGCCGCTACTGCCGCTTCCGGACACCGGCTTGACGACCACCGGTAGAGTGGCTTGGGCAAGAATATTCTCGACGTCTCTGACGGAAGTGGCCAATCGTGTTTCAGGGATCGCGATTGATTGCCGCTGCAACTCGGCCGCTTGCTTCCATTTGTTGCGGCATGTGGCTATAGCCTGCGGATTCGCTGCTGGTAGCCCCATCGCCATCGCCGCACTAGACGCTGCTTCCACAAAATAATCCGAGGACGAGTATATTCCTGCCAGGCCGCTTAATTTGGCAGCGACCCCGACGAGTTCGTCCGGACTGCGCGTTTCAGCTTCAATCACCTGGGCGACCGCGTCCTTAAGAAACGGATAGCGCGCAGGATTGCGGGTAACGAGGTAGGTTTCAAAGCCTAGGAGTCGGGCGCGTTTCATCAACAGTTCGCCGGTGCCGGTCGTGTTGCTTTCCACGAAAAGGAAGCTACCTCGGTTCATCATGATGCGTCCTCCAGAACGTTTAGGACAGCTTCCCGGCTTTTCCGCTTCCAAAGATATCGGTTCCATGGCGGGAGAGCGGACGAGGGATGCTCTTCGCTAGAGGGAGTGTCCGGAAGAGCACCCTCGTGTAGGCATCCGTTCTGCCTGAGCCACTCGTGGTCGTAAGCAGTTTCTGCGTAGCGGTGCCCTTCGTCGGGACATATGACGACCACGGATTCTCTCGGACACTGCCGAGCGCGCCAACGCCCCACGATATAGCTCGCTCCGGAGGTCGGTCCGGCGAAAATAGCGTGCCGCTCGTGGAGGGTTCGCGTTGCAGCAAATGCGAGCGGAGCCGAGATGAGATGCACCTCGTCATAGAGTTCATGCTTCACGTTCTTGGGGACAAGACTGTTCCCCAGCCCCCGCAGTTTCCGTTCGCCATCCCGTTGGCCAAAAATGACGCTGTTAAAGGTGTCCACGCCAATCAGGCGGGCGCCAGGGGCCTTTTGCCGGAGGCGCTCTATCGTTCCGCAAGTGGAGCCGCCTGACCCCACAGAACCGACCACAGTTACGTCGGGGCCCAACATCCCCGATATTTGATCGGCAAAGAGCTTATAGGCAGCGGGGTTGTCCGGTGTTTCGTATTGCCGGGGCCAGAAACAGGAGTGGCCCAACTGTCTCATCCTAGCCTGCAATGCATCGAGGCGGCTTCTTTGATAACCCCCCTCCCTCGCCTTTTCAGTTATGATGCAGACGTCGGCTCCCAAGGAGGTCAACCTGTTTTCCAGACCTTTGTCCATCACTGGGTCTGTGAAGATTTCGAGCTGGAATCGACGTTCCCGGCAAACGACGGCCAAACCCAGCGCGAAGGTTCCGCTTGAGGTCTCGAGAACTTTCATGCCGTGCGTCAAAGTCCCTTGAGCCAGCGCTTGCTCAATGATGTACTTCGCTGGGAGAAGCTTCATGAACGCAAACTGCGCGAGATAAAGATTTGTCTCACACTTAATAATGCAGGGGAGGGCATAGGCTTCGGAATATCCGGCGAATGGCAGGCGTTTGCGAACAGCGTCCATTGCTTACCTCACCTGCAGCCGGTCACATGGTCAGATAGATTTTTGGCGAGTTGTAGAACGGCGCTACACGGGCGAGCACGGACCGAAGCTTCCGTGGAAAGTCAGCCGCCATTCGATCAAGCAGGATTCCGATCATTGTGCCGCTATGCGCGACGATAACCCCGAGAGCGCTGGTGGCCTCGGATGCTTTCAGCATCGAGTTCAGATGCTTCTTTGGAGTTCGCTCCTGATGCAAAAGAGCGCTGGATGTGGCTATTTTGCCTATCGTCGCCGCATCACCCTTTGGAATTGCTATCCGGGCGCGGTTCAGGAGTTCTTGATATTCGGCTCTTTGATTGGTGGAGATCTCACCTCGCCGTTGATCATAGTCGACGGTTTCGACCGTCCCTCCTTCATCGATACCAACGATTGCTAGCCGAGGCATTTGGCCTAGGAAGGAGAGAAGACTACATTCTCGCTGTTGGTACGCAACCACACCCGGGTACATCACCCCGTCGGATGGCTCGATCTCCGCCATTAGCTTTTCGATGAATGATGTCCGGACTCTACACTTGAAGCAGCCGGCGATAGACCGAGCGGCCGCAACAAGATCTGCAGACGAACTCGCCAGCCCTTTGCCTTCGGCGAGCTCAGATTGCAAAAGGAGGATTCCTCCTGAGGCGCCGAGCGCAATCACGAGATTCTCAGCCAGTCGCTTTGCCTTCACTTTGTGTGACGGATAAACGGTTACGGAACGGGTGCCTGCAATCGGCATGAAGTGAGCTCGCGCAAAAAGCGCGATGGGCATCGTGACCAAGAAGTGAGGGTCCCGGGCAATGGAGCCGACCGGCAACTGACCTTGCAGCAACTCGCCGAATGTTCCGCAACAAAGAGCGTCGCGAGAATGAACCCTTGGCTGCAGCCCGTCCTTAGCGATGATCTGGGTCGCATCCGGGCCATCGAACGTCTGGTGAGACATGTATGGCCTCCAAATTTCATCGGCGGCCGCTTCGAGAAGTTCGCTAGACGACATGCCCGCCCCGTCTCTTGGAGGGTCGATAGGATGCCTGGAATTCTGAATCGCCATATCACTTCCCCCGTCAGGTACATTGAATTGCTAAGGGACCAGACCTGGATCGCAACAGGGCTCGGGTTTCAGTTGCATACTTTCAAGTACCTAGGGTGCCAGGTGCCTGACCTCAGACTTTGGGGGTACATACCATTGCCAGGGATTTGCGGACGCAAAGATTCTGTGAAGTAACTTGAAGGATTTGTTGTCATGTTGATTATCGACCGCGACGCTGAACGCGATTCTTCCGCGCGTTGCGGCGACCTGTGCCGGCACTAAGCATGGGGCCCACACGCAACAATCTCGGCGTCGGCTGGCCCATGTCTGCTAAACGACCGTTTTCCGCACAGCCTTGGCGTCCCCCTTCTAACACGTGGTTCGGAGGCGTTCTGTGTGCCGAAACTAAGCTGGGGCGGCCCGACAGCTCGCGCACGGCCTCGAGTTGTTGCAGGCGTTCGAACAGCCGTCGTGCCGCAAAACGCGAAAGGTTCTTTGTCACCAGCGAGCCGCTGACAGCATCTTCATTCAGGAGCAAAAAAATCACCTCGGCGGCGCCGTTGGCGCGCAATTTTGGCGCCACCGCCACGAGCTTTTCGGCACGGCGCGACAGCTCGGCGGCGAGCCGGCAGGCATCGGCCGCGGCCAGCGCTAGGGCAACGCAGACCGCCCGCTCAAAGCTTTTGTCCTCGGGTCGGATGCGCTTGCCGCCGCCGGCCTCGGTGCGGAATGCCGGAGCAAAAACCTGGGCAATCATGAGCGGCAGCGGCCGCGTGGCCAGCGCAGGCTCTGCGCCAGCACCAGGTCGGCGAGCCACCAGGCGAAGAGCTCGGAGTCGGGGCGCATGGCGACGACGTGCGCGGCGATTGCCGCCGTGGCGAATGGCGCCGGCAGCGACGCGCCACCCAACTCTTTGATCTTCGGGCAGAGGTCGGCGAGCGCCTGGCGCGAGCGGCTGGCGGGAGGTCGAAGTCGGGCGCGGCTCGTCCGATGCCACCTGCCCGGTTGTCGCGGTGCAGACCTGGCTCAAGCTCGCCCGTATCGCGCACGGACCGCTGTTCCGGCGCGTCACCGACCAGGGCAAAGCGGTCGGGGCCGATCGGCTCAACGACCAGCAGGTTGCGCGCCTGGTCAAGCGGACCGCCCTGGCGGGAGGCGTGCGCGGCGACCTGCCGGAAGGCGAACGCCGAAAGCTGTTTTCCGGCCATTCGCCGCAACGTTCTGTTCCTTGAGGTCGCGGACAACGGCGTCGGCATGACGCCAGAAATCCTGCGCAAGGCAAAGACGCCCTTCTTTTCGACCCGGGCCAGAAACCACGTCTGCCTCGGCCTCACCGGCTGTTCTCAGATGGTCTCCACGCTCGAAGGGAGGCTCTTCATCGACAGCAAACCCGGGGCTGGGACTGTCGTGAAGGTCCAAATTCCAATCGGCAAATGCAGACTGGGCTTATAGACGGCCTGGCGCTTACCTTCATGCGGCTCCTATGGGTGGGAAGCGGAAATCAAAGCGGATCTGCAAGCGACGACAACGAACCCCCGTTCCCACCTTCGGGCCCACTGGAACATCCGCTTCCAGCCGACCGCCGCTGCGCGTCTTAAAAATTCAGCTTTCCAGGTCTTTTCCGATGAGTGCGCGGCAAAGATCCACGACGCCTGATGCCATAGCGGTTGAGCTTCTTGACGATCATGCCGCCGGCTGACTTTCAGATTGCGTTCCGCCTGGCTTTGGTTCCAGTTCACTTCACGTAACCAGGCCTTGAGCACAAGAGCCTCATGCTGGCCGACGATCGATTTCAGGTCGCCGTCCGGAATGACGCTCGGCATTTGCGGCGATGAGAGCGTATAAGTAATTAGCCGTGCAGGTCATATAACATTCATAGTTATCTTCTAAAGTATGTTGTAGTATTCATCGAGGTGCCATGGACGCGCTGCTTTACTGTATATGCCTCTACCTTCGGTCGAAGCAAAATATCAGAGGATTTGACATGCCGCGGCAAACCAAACCAGCACACCAGACATGGATCACCAACCTGCAGCCTGGCGAAACGCGTCCTCGCCCGAACCCCAAGCATTCCCAGGCCCATCCCGGCGTTAGCCACCTGCATCCGGTCAGCCATCGCAACACCAGCTTTCAGCCACTGCCGCGGCCGCTAGGCTTGGCGCCCTATCACTACGACCTTGCTGCCAATTTTCCAGCCATATCGGAAGACATCAGCCAGCAGCACGAAATGATTTTTCACGTCGTTGGCGATACTGGAGGTGTTCAGGACGGGGAATTTCAGAACAACGTCGCTGAGCAAACGATCGAGCACTTGGCGAGTGGAAAAGGTGGTAAGCCGCAGTTTTGCTATCATGTCGGCGATGTCGTCTATTTCACCGGCATGAGGGATGATTAGTACGCTCAGTTCTATGAGCCATACGCTCACTATGATGTGCCAATCTTCTCCATTCCTGGCAATCACGATGGCGAGGTCGACGACCCTACAGCCCAGACATCGCTCGACGGCTGGGTGGATTACTTCATGCAGGCACACCCTGACGTCGATCCAATCTCGAAAGACTCACCCCGGGTTCAGCTCAATCTGCCCAACGTCTACTGGACTCTGATCACGCCCCTGGCAACAATCATCGGGATGTATACCAATGTGCCGGAGGGCGGGTCGATCGATTCGACACAGCAACAATGGCTTACCAATGAATTCGCGACGGCCCCTACGGATCGCGCACTCATCTTGGCCTTGCACCACCCGATCTACTCATTTGACGTCTACCACAGTGGCAGTTCCAAAATGGCAGATGCGCTGGAGAACGCCATCCGCGATACCGGACGCGTGCCCAATCTCGTCTTGTCCGGTCATGTGCACGACTACCAGCGCATCGAACAAGCCATTTCGCCTGACGGGCCGACGCCGTTCATTGTCACTGGCAATGGTGGCTACCATAATCTCCATGCAGTCCATTCGAGCCCGGGTGATATAGCTCCAGACTCTGGCGCTGTCCTGAAATACGCCGACTACAAATCCTGGGGCTTCATGACATTGACGATTGACCAGAACACCATTTCTGGCGTTACCACCCAGATCGACCGGCAAGGTGTAGCGAGCCAGGGCGACACTTTCAGCTACTCCGCGCATCCCGTCGTCTTGGCGCAGCCGAAATCTGTGCCCACACTCTGACAAAGGGCCGACACCGCGCTGGATGAGCTTATGAATGGCGGACGTCGATCCAAACTTCGTTGGATATGTTGAGGCGCCCGCCCCGTTCATGAGGCATTCGGCTCGGAAAAGGCCCTGAGCCGGCGATGCCAAACTCGATTGACATGCCGGCGATCAAAGCGTCGATTCAAATCGTGACCAGACACAAAATATCATACGCAGGATATAAAAAGTTGTGGCACATCTGCGGTCTTTGCCAGGTTTCGGCGACATGCGAATGATAAGAACGCGTCTCATTTGACCCGATCTTGGGCACTACATTGCGTCTACACCCAGAGCCGGCTTCATCCACCAAGTCCGACGCTGAATTTAACAGCCATGCGGCTTCCAGGCGCAGACATCGATCTGGATGTCAGTGCCTCCGCGTCGTCCCCGGCGATGGGCGATGGGCTGTCTCGGGCGGAGTGGACGGGGGCAGCATATGATCGGGACAACGTATCCCGAATGGAGCGGCCTGGTCTCGATGCCCTGTGGCTGGGCGGCGGCAAAGGGCCTGAGAATCCACAATTTCGATTAGGATTTTATGGATCGCCTTCAGCGAACATTGGGCCTGATCCGGCAGAATGTCACGTAACCCGTAGACGTCGAAAGCCAATCCGCAACTATTATAAGAGCAGAAATGTTTCAGCCTCCGTCGACAATAGCAATGTCCTTGATAGCGCCCGGGATGTTTATCATTTTTGCCATCGTCTTCTGCGGCGCGTGGCTCGTCGAGCGGCGGCGCCATTATCTTTTGCTGGTTGCCTGCGCCTGCGTATTTTTTTGCGCAGGCGCGTCGGTCCAGATTCTGCATCTTCCCGATGCGGCCTATCCCAACGCGGTGATCTCCAGCGCGTTCTACACCTCCGCCGTGCTCGCCGCCGTCGAAGGAATACTGCGCCGATCGCAAAGGCAGTTCGGACTGCCCGCCGATCTCGCGATACTGACGGCAATGACGGGGTTCATCTGCTACTTCTGCTATGCCTCACCGGACTTGCTCGCCCGAATCTACATCCAAAATTTTGGCTATGGCGCCATCCTGGCGGTCGCGTCGCTACAATTGATTCCTCGGCCAGGAACAACCGCGGTCGATCGGGGGCTCTTCTGGATCATGTTCGTGTTTGCGGTCCAGTTCTTTCCGAGGACAGCACTAACCATCGGACCTAACGCGCCGTTCTCGGCGAATGCGTTCGGCCAATCCGCTTTTTGGCAGGCGCTGCAGGTTTCTCTCGCGGTCATGGGTGCCGCACTCGCCTTCGCCGTCCTAGCCGCGGCATTCTCCGATCTGCTGGACGATTTGCGACGGGAGCGGGATATCGATCCTCTGACCGGCGCGCTCAATCGCCGAGGGCTCGAGGATCGATCAAATATCGTGCTACGCCGGGTCACGACGGCGCCAATCTCGCTGATCCTTTGTGACCTCGACCATTTCAAATCCATCAACGACACCTACGGCCATCAGGCTGGAGATGACGTTCTGCGGGGGTTCGGCGCGGCGTTGGCCAGCGAACTCAGATGGTCGGATCTCGTCGGCCGCATCGGCGGCGAGGAGTTCGCCATCCTGATGCCGGATACGCCGGAAGCGGAAGCTGTGGCCGTGGCCGAGCGAGTTCGGGCTCGGGCCGAAGGCCAATCCTATGAAAAGTTAACCGACGGCCGCCGTGCGACAGCGAGTTTTGGCGTGATTGAGCGTCGGACAGGCGAGCGCCTCCAAGACCTGATGGCACGCGCCGATCAACTACTCTACGCAGCCAAGTCCGGTGGCCGGAATCGGATTGCGCGAGCAGCTGCGGGTGTAACGGAGGCCGACCTCGATGTGCCGGTTTTTTCCGCCGCGACAGCGACGGTCTAAGGCCGCGGCTATCAACCAAAGACAGGCCTCGGACCGCCGGCGGGTAAACCCACACGCGAATATTGCTGATCTGCAAGTTTGCTTGTCGACCAGCCCGACGGCATTATCTCCTCGATGTCATTTTGATCCTGCGATTGCTTTGAAAACATGTCGCTTGGCAGCCCGCACGCTTTCTTCCAGCGACGCCCCGAGCGCAAGAGAGGCGGCAATGGCGCTGGAGAGCATGCAGCCCGTCCCGCGCATCTCGCCCGACAGCCGCGGCGCCATGAATCGAAGCGGAGTTCGGTTCGGCTGCACCAAGAGGTCGACTGCATCCCTTCCGGGCGCATGACCGCCCTTGACGAGGACGGCGGTCGAGACGGATCTCGACAATTCCTCGCCCTGGCGGCAAGCGGATGCCTCGTCGACTGCGATCGCCGATGCGGTCAACACGGCCAATTCGGGCAGGTTCGGCGTAACAATCCGGCAAAGCGGCATGAGATGATCACGCAGCGCGACGACAGCGTCTTCCATGATTAGCGCCCCACCGGACGAGGAGGCGAGGACCGGGTCCAGCACCACCGGAATGTCGGGATGATCCTGTATAACCGCAACGGCTTTCGTGATCGCGCTGTGGGTGCCAAGCATTCCGATCTTGATGGCCTTCACACTGTTGGCGGCGAGGGCGGCCCGCATCTGGGCCACGACAAGATCCGGCGGCATATGCTCGATCCAGTTGACCGACTGATGCGTCTGGACGGTCACCGCCGTCACCGCGACGCAAGAGCTGAGACCGAGCGCCGCGATCGTTTCGACGTCGCGCGTCACTCCGGCTCCGCCGCTTGAATCGCTTCCTGCGACGACCAGCACGTGAGGCCGCGGGTTCATCGCCAAGGCGCCGTTGCCTCGAGCCATTCACGCGTGCGCGTCTCGGGATCGGCAGCGCGGATAATGTCGGTAACCACCGCTGCACTTTGGGCGCCATGTCCGAATACACCGGGAAGCCGCTCCAGGTTCAGTCCGCCAATGGCGACGAGCGGCACGGGCGCGACACGTCTCCTCCATTCGGCGATGCGTTCAAGGCCCTGAGGCGCCCATTTCATCGCCTTGAGGATGGTGGGGTAAATCGGCCCGAGCGCGATGTAGTCCGGCTGCGTGAAGAGCGCCGTTTCCAACTCGATGCAATCATGCGTGCTCAGTCCAAGTTTAAGGCCGGCGCGCCGGATCGCTCCGATGTCGGCGCTCTCCAGATCCTCCTGGCCGAGATGGACAAAGTCGCATTCCTCTTCGATAGCGATGCGCCAGTAATCGTTGACGACGAGCTGGCAGCTGTGTCGCGCACATACCGCCTTCGAAGCACGAATTTCTCGGCGCAGCGAAGCGTCGTCCTGGTCCTTGATGCGCAGTTGCACCAGCTTGACACCAAGCGGCACCAGACGTTCGATCCATGCAGCGGAATCGACGATCAGGTAGAACGGATCGAGCTTCATGAAAATGCCGCCATGCCGATAACAGGAGTGGAGGGAACGGCCATGTCGCGCGGTTCGAGCAGGCCGGCGCAATAGGCCTCGCGGCCGGCCTCGACCGCTTTGCCGAAGGCCGCGGCCATGGCGACAGGATCGCCTGCCTTGGCTATCGCCGTGTTGAGCAGCACCGCGTCGTAGCCGAGTTCCATCACGGCTGCGGCATGCGACGGGCGGCCGATGCCGGCATCGACAATCAGAGGAATATCGGGGAAATGACCGCGCAGGCTGCGCAGCGCGTCGAGGTTCTGCGGCCCGCGGGCCGAGCCGATCGGCGCGCACCAGGGCATCAACAGCTTGCAACCGGCGTCAAGCAGGCGCTCGGCAACGACGAGATCGTCGGTCGTGTAGGGGAAAACCTCGAAGCCTTCCGAGGCAAGAATCCTTGCGGCTTCGACCAATCCGAAGACATCGGGCTGCAGCGTATCGTGATTGCCGATCACCTCGAGCTTGATCCAGTTCGTGCCGAACACCTCGCGCGCCATGCGCGCCGTCGTGACCGCCTCACTCACCGAATGGCAGCCGGCGGTGTTGGGCAGGACGCGAACGCCGAGCGATTGGACCAGAGACCAGAACTGACCGCCGGATTTGCCGCCGGAGGTTTCGCGGCGCAGCGACACGGTGACGATCTCCGTCCCGGACGCTTTCACCGCCTCGGCCATGACGGCAGGCGAGGGATAGAGCGCCGTGCCAAGCAGAAGGCGGGATGAGAGTTTCTGTCCGTAGAGGTCGAGCATCGGATCAGCCCCCCTTCATCGGGGTGAGGATTTCGATGCGGTCGCCTTCAACAAGCCAGCATTGGTCGCGTTCCCTGGCCGCAACGACCTCGCCGTTCAGCGCGGTGGCGAGCCAGCCTCCCTGGAAGTCGAGTTCGGTCAGCAACGCGGCGAGCGTCTCGGCCGCGACCTCATGGCTTTGGCCGTTAACGATTAGCTTCAAGGGCGACGTCCTTTGCTGCCGGGTTTCCCAGGATCATGTCGGCTGCCTGCCGCGCCATGGCCGGCGCCAGCAGGAAGCCGTGGCGGTAGAGACCGTTGATGCGAATTTTCCTCCCGTCGCGCTCGACACGCGGAAGGTTATCGGCAAAGGCGGGGCGCACGCCTACGCCTGTTTCGACCAGCTCGGCCTCGCCGAAGGCCGGATGCAGTGCGTAGGCGGCGCTGAGCAGCTCCATGGCCGAGCGTGCGGTGATCGGACCAGCCGTATCGCATTCGATCATCGTCGCGCCGACCATGAACAGGTTCTGCTCGCGCGGCACGACATAGACCGGAATGCGCGGGTGAAGCAGGCGCACCGGTCGGGCCAGCGAGATCTCGTCGGTTCGCAGGATGAGCATCTCGCCGCGCACGCCGCGCAGCTCCGGCCGTCTGTCAGCGATGCCGGTGCAGTCGACCTCGATATCGGAGATGGCGTGCGCCGAGCTGCCGCCGAACTCCAGGCGCGCGCCCATCCCGCGCAGCTTGTCACTCAGCGCGAGCAGCGCCTTGCGCGGGTCGAGGTGCGCTTCCTCGGCGAAGAACAGCCCGCGCGTGAACCGGCCAGCAAGGGCAGGTTCAAGCGCTGCAATCTCACTGGCGCCGAGCTGCTTGATCCCGGATGTGCGCTGGCCGAACCGGTCCAACTCGCCAGCGTCGCGGGCAGGCGCCAGCACCAGCGTGCCGCGGCGAGAGACATGGCCGGGCAGTGCCGCGTCCCACCAATCGGCCGCGCCGCGCCCGAGCGTCAGCACTGTCTCTTCGGCGCTTTCGCGCTCGCACCAGGGTGCGAGCATGCCGCCGGCCTGCCAGGAGGCATTGCCGGCGATCTCCATGCGCTGCTCGACCACAGTCACATCGGCGCCGCGCGTTGCCAGCTCGTGCGCGAGCGTCAATCCGGCAACGCCCGCGCCGCGAATAAGCACCTTCATGGCTTGGTCGAACTCTCTGCGATGCTGTCGACGGGCATATAGAGGTCGCCGCCGTCCCGGTACTTCGCCGCCATGGCCGCGAACCCTTCCTTCTGCGTCCCAGCTTCCCTGGCCGCATCGCGGATGTCGTGCGAGATCCGCATCGAGCAGAATTTGGGCCCGCACATGGAGCAGAAATGCGCCACCTTGTGCGCCTCCTTCGGCAGGGTCTTGTCGTGGAAGGCGCGCGCGGTCTCCGGATCGAGCGAGAGGTTGAACTGATCCTCCCACCGGAACTCGAAGCGCGCCCGCGACAGCGCGTCGTCCCTGACCTTGGCGGCCGGATGGCCCTTGGCCAGATCGGCGGCGTGAGCGGCTATTCTGTAGGTGATGACGCCGGTCTTGACGTCGTCACGGTCAGGCAGGCCGAGATGTTCCTTCGGCGTGACGTAGCAAAGCATCGCCGTTCCGAACCAGCCGATCATCGCCGCGCCAATGCCTGATGTGATGTGGTCGTAGCCCGGTGCAATGTCGGTG
This sequence comes from Mesorhizobium sp. SARCC-RB16n, assembly GCF_008520305.1. Classification (GTDB taxonomy): domain Bacteria; phylum Pseudomonadota; class Alphaproteobacteria; order Rhizobiales; family Rhizobiaceae; genus Mesorhizobium. The sequence goes on from NZ_ML703297.1 coordinate 78,821, forward strand.
GTGAGCGGCCCCAGCGTATAGAACGGCGCCTCCCCACAGACAGCGAGCTGCTTGTCCATGTTCTCCTTGATCTTGTGCATCGGCACATGACCGGGGCCTTCGATCATCACCTGGCAATCCCTGGCCCAGGCGATCTTCGTCAGTTCGCCAAGCGTCTCCAACTCGGCGAACTGGACCGCGTCGTTGGCGTCGGCGATCGAGCCGGGACGAAGGCCGTCGCCGAGCGAGAAAGACACATCATAGGCGCGGCAGATGTCGCAGATTTCTTCGAAATGCTCGTAGAGGAAGCTTTCCCGGTGATGGTGCAGGCACCATTTCGCCATGATCGAGCCGCCGCGCGACACGATGCCGGTGACGCGGTCGATGGTGAGCGGAATGTAGGGCAGGCGCACCCCGGCATGGATCGTGAAATAGTCGACGCCCTGCTCAGCCTGCTCGATCAGGGTGTCGCGATAAACCTCCCAGCTCAGGTCCTCCGCGATGCCGCCGACCTTTTCCAGGGCCTGGTAAAGCGGCACCGTGCCGATCGGCACTGGCGAGTTGCGCACGATCCATTCGCGAATGTTGTGGATGTTGCGGCCGGTCGAGAGGTCCATGACCGTATCGGCGCCCCAGCGGATCGCCCAGACCGTCTTTTCGACCTCTTCGGCCATAGAGGAGGTGACGGCGGAATTGCCGATATTGGCGTTGATCTTGACCAGGAAATTGCGGCCGATGATCATCGGCTCGCTTTCAGGATGGTTGATGTTGGCGGGAATGATGGCGCGGCCGCGTGCCACCTCGTCGCGGACGAATTCCGGCGTGACGAAATCCGGTATCGCGGCGCCAAAGCTCTCCCCGTCACGGTGAATCTTTGAACGCAACTGCTCGCGGCCGAGGTTCTCGCGGATGGCGACGAACTCCATTTCCGGCGTGATGATGCCGGCGCGTGCGTAGGCGAGCTGGGTGACGGCTCGGCCGTCAACGGCGCGCATCGGCTTGTTGCGCACCGGGAACTCCGGCGTCAGGCGATCGGCGGAGACGAAGCCGTTGTCTTCCGGCTTGATCGTGCGCCCTTCATGGCGCTCGACATCGCCGCGGGCCTCGATCCATGTCTCGCGCAACCGCGGCAAGCCGCGCTCGATTTCGGTTTTCACCGAGGCGTCGGTGTAGGGGCCGGACGGGTCGTAAACGGTGACCGGCGGTTCGCCGGCGCTCGGGTGGACCGAGATCTCGCGCATCGGCACACGCAGGTACGGGTGAAGCTGGCCCGGTTTGTGGACTTTCCTGGACGCGGGGAGTTCGCCGACGGTGACGGTCGGGGTGTGGGCATTCATGCGTGAGCCTCCTTGCTCTGATGCAACGGAGACCCAGTTCACGCGATGAGGAGGAAGGACGCTTCGCGCGGAACTCGGATGACCCGAAAGCCGAAGCCGGAGCAAAAAACCGACCCGCGAAGCCTCGTACCGTCCCTACGCCAGTATGAACTGGATCAGGTTCAACGGGTCACTGCGCGCGATAGCAGTATCTCAGCCCCTTGCCGGGACTCCCCTGGTGAGGTGTGTAGGTTGGACGATGCGACGTCGCCCTGTCAACTCTTGTGAGCGCAGGTGAGTCCTCAAGTGAGATTGGAACTGTTCAGCGCCACGTACCTGCCGGTCAAAAGCCAACCACCAGCGCACCGCCGGTCAGGCCGGCTCCGGCCGCTGCAAGCCAGGATTTCTCGCCCGGTCGGAACGGGTTGGCGATGTGGGCAACCGACAGCGACAGAGGGATCGTTGCGGCGGACGAGTTTCCGTAGGCAGCAATGGTTTTGACGATGCGCTCGTCCTCGATGCCAAGCGACTTTCCGACCGCGCCGAAGATGCGGGCGTTTGCCTGGTGCGGCACAAAGCGGTCAACGTCCGGCGCCGAAAGGCCGGCCGTCACCAGCGCCTGCCTGGAGCAGCGGCTCATCATCTCCACCGCCTTCACGAAGACTTCGCGTCCGTTCGCGATCGTCATGCGGGTTTCGGCAATGTCGATCTCTTGCGCGAAGGAACGGCTGCTACCGCCCGCTGGAATATGGATCAGGCCATAAGCGGAGCCATCCGAGGCAAGCGACGAGCCGAGTATGCCGTGGCCGAGATCGGCCGACGGAGCCAGCACCATCGCGCCAGCGGCGTCGGCGAACAGCACGGCGCTCGCCCGCTCGGCCGGATTGATCCTGCGGCTCAATATGTTGGCGGCAATGACGATGGCTGGCCTGTTGTGCAGGCGCACGAAGCCGTCTGCAAATGTCATCGCGTAGATGAATCCCGCGCAGGCGCCCTGCAAGGTCGACCCCGCCGGCCTTTTCAAGGCCGAGCCTGTGCGCCACGAACGGTGCGCTCTGCGGCAGCAGATGATCAGGCGTCGACATGGCGAGAGAAGCAAGCCGATCTCCTTGCGATCAATGCCGGCTGCCTGTGCCGCCAATCCGGAAAGTGTGTCTCCGGGCTCTGCCCAGAAGCGTGAGCGAATGCCGGTGCGGCCCTTGATCCAGCCTGCTTCCAGCCCGAGGCTTGCCTCAATTTCCGCATTTCCGACCTTGCGCGCCGGGACCTGATGGCCAAGGCCTATGATGCGCGCCGTGCGGTTCATAGGCTTTCGCTCGCAAGCTCGGCTGCTTCGTCGATTGCATCATAGAGCTGGTCGAGTTCGCCCGATGTCACGCAATGGGGCGGCAGCACGTAGATGACGTTACCGAGCGGTCTCACCAGCAACCCGCGCTCAAGGAAGAAGGCGCGCAGTTTTGGGCCGACCTCGGCGAGATAACCTGCATTGCCAACGCGGAGATCAAGGGCAAAGATGGTGCCGCAGGTGCGTACATTCTCAAAACGCTCATCCTGGTTGATCTTTCCGATTCCAAGTCAGTAAAGAGGTTGGTCCCCATACCCTTGAGGCGACTTTTGGACCGTGTATCCCTAAAGCGCATCGCGCTGGAGGTTGCCAACGAACAGGTGACAGACGGTCCCATAGAAAAAATCTTAAAGTGGTTGCCTGACTGTTGCGGAGTTCGTTTCGACCGCGCTCAATTTGAGGCTCTGTCTGCCCCGAACAGGCTCGTCAATTCGTTGAGCTCCGGGGCATTTAAAGACCCTTGCCGCTGAAGTGATCCCATTGAGGACTCTGATTCGGCTGGCTTGGTTCAAGTCCAGGTTTCCCGGCAAACTTCCTTCCTTAATAAAGACAGTCACTTAGCTTACATTATAAGTTGCTATGCTAAGTGATACATCGCGGGACGCATAAGGGTTCAAGCGACAATGGGCAAGCCACCACCGACAAAGACCTTCGGCATGAGAGTGCCGACCGACCTATATGAGAAACTGCTCTATGACGTCGAGCGGTTGCGTTCGGCCCGCTCATCCGCCGAATCCAAATATGCCGCGTTCGACTGTGCCGTAGATTCTTGGCATCTTGTGGATTGGACGCTGCACTTCGCAAGCGACGCCGCATATGAGCGACTGTCAGGCCACAAGCGCCACAGTCCGAAGAAAGGCAACGTGACGGTGGAGGCGAGCTTTTTGGAAGCTCAAAAGGGCCGGCTTCCCGCGCTAGAGGTCTGCCATACCCTTGCAAACAGCGTGAAGCACCGCGAGGTTCGTAATGATCGGATGCCAACGCTTTGGACCGGCCACACGGGAATATTTCTTTGGTCGGAACCTGCCAGCGATACCGGCAAACGGTCGGTGACTGGCGTCAGGCTGCTCACGTATCTCGAAGCCGATGGCGAGCGACACAATGCTGTCGATCTCTTTGAAGCGATGGCCGCCCAATGGCGGGCTTTTCTCATACAGGAAGAACTCTTTGAATTCCGCCTGGCACTGCCTGAAGACGAATAAGCTTGAGAGTGCCGCGCCGCTCTAGCTTAACCCCCTGCATGAGAAGCGCAGAATTCTTGCCCGCTTTGATCCAGGGTAAATACATAACTCAAATAGGGTATGTCCCATAAGATCATGGCCACCGTTTCGAGGTGGAACATCAGGCCATCAACGCGCTCGACGAGCCCCGCCCATGCGTCACTGATTAGCCCGAAGTTTTCATTTGTGAGTTTGGCAAGTGCTTGATCCGACTCGGCAATCTTGCTGTCGGGGTTTTCGGTTACTGGACACGTGACGGGTCGAGGGCGAGCAGCCGGAAGGCGGCCTCCTGCAGCGCGGTTGGTGTGGAATAGAGGGTGAAGCGGTGCTGAGGGCGCGCTGGCACGCGCGTGGTGTTGCGGACCAGCGTACCGAGGTCGATGAGGTCGGCGAAGCTCATGACCCGATGGCCGTCGGCCGAGCGCTTGGTGGCTTTCTTGGATTTCACGGCCGCGGACGGTTCGGTGGCGGCGACGGGCGAGCTCCGCTGCGTGCTGGCGGTCGCAAGCTCGGTGTCGTGGAACAGCAGCGGCGCCCAGGCCTGTCGCAGATGCCATTCGACGTGATAGGCGAGCATGCACAGAAAGACATGAGCGCGCACGCGTGGCGCCGTCCAGTGGCGGATCGGCCGGATTTCGAGATCGACGGTCTTCAAGGATCGGAAGGCCCGTTCGACGCGCGACAAATCCTTGTAGACCTGGACCGTCTCTGCGGCGTCGAGATGCTCGGCCGGCACGCTGGTACGGATGACAAAGATGCCGTCGAGGCGAGCCTCTTCTTCGATCTGCCCGATCCGTCGCCGCCAGGTGAGTGCGCCATCGCCGATCTCGACATCGAAGTGCTTGGCCATTTTCTTGCTGTTGAGCACGGCGCCGACCGCCATGCCGATCTCAGCGGCGCTGCGCAAGCGAGACCCTTTGCGCCGGACCCGCGCGTCGATGCGGGCCAGCTCGCACTCGGTAGCAACCAACAAATCCTCACGCTTGCGTGCGCGTTCGGCGGCAAGCTCGCGATTGCGGCACACGATCAGCCGCTCGCCCGGGAACATGTCGGGGGCGCTGATTTCGGCCAGATCCCGCTCATCGACCAACGACAGCTGCAACGGCCCGTTCTGCGCCGCCAGCGCCTGGATCACCGGTGCGCGCAGGCAGGTGATCCAATCCAGGCCCGCCGGCTTGAGATCATCGCGGATACGGACCGCGGTGACCATTCCCCGATCCCCGACCAGCACCAGGCGGCCGATCCCGAAGCGATCCTTCACCTTCTCGACCTGAGCGCTCAGCGTCGATGGATCGGCCGTGTTGCCGTCGAAGACTTCCACCGCGATCGGCAGCCCCTCGCGCGTGCATAACAGCCCGTAGACGATCTGCGGCCGATCGCCCCGGTGATCGCGGCTGTGGCCATAATGCGCCAGCGGACAGCAGCGGCCCTCAAAATAGGATGAGCTGACGTCATAGAGCATCAGAACCCCGTCCTCCAGATGCCGCCGCGCCAGGCCATTCTCGATCCGCGTCTGACGCGCGAGCAGCCAGTCCAGCGCCTCGTAGGCCTCGCGCTCCTTCACCTCGCCCAAGCCCAAAACAGCGCCCAGGCTGGAGGCTGCCGTCTCCTCATCCACCGCCCGCACAAACCCAAGCTTGGAGCGCGGCGCAATCAGCCGGTCGACCATCATCGCAACCACCAGATCGCAATGACGCCGCGATGCCGCATCCTTCGTCGTGCTCAGAATCAGCCGATCCAGCGCTATTGTGCGGATCATCCCAAGCGCCGCTGCCACATGGCCATGGGGTAGCGAACGCTCGATCTCCAGCTCGCCCGGCCCGGTGCCGATCACCGTCCCGCCCCTCAAGATCGCCTTCAGTGCAGCAATCACATCGCCAGGCAGCTTGCTCGCCAAGGTCCGCTTCTGCGCGCGGCCCTGCTCATCGCGATAGCTCTCCCGCAGCAACACCGCAGGCGGCGAGTTCCGATTCGGTACCGTCTCCACGAACATCACCGAATCGAATCACATCTCAACCGATTTGGAAAGCCCTACATGGACACAAATAGAAAGCTATCCCGGGCCCAAAGCCCCGCGGTTCCTGGCCTCCCACCGTTTTTAGAGCGCAAACTTCGGATTAGCTCTCTAGCCCAGCAAGGACTCGAAGCCCGCGCAAGGATGGTGCGAAGAAATAGCCGCCGCCCCTTGGAGTGATGAAATCCGTGACCTGCGGCAGAGCTTGGAAATCACCATGCTGGTTGGCAACCTGAACCTCGGTGACTCCGAAACCGTCTTGTGGAGCGTGACGGCCGAGCACGGCGTCGCGGCCTCCGCCCGCGCGAGGCGCATCATCACCATTGACCCAGTTTTGCATCAGGAACTCGAATTGACTCTCAATGGACGCTTGATAGGAAACAAAGACAAGCCTCGCTCCTGACCGTCATCGGCATCGTGTTGCGGATCGGGCGATCACCATCGAGCACTGCCCGGCCGCGAGAAGATTTGGGGCAATCCCCCCTCACTTACAATCCTTTGCCCTGTTGAATCACAAGGGAGATACGTTTCTCAGCACCTATTGATCGTTGCGCCTCAACCATTTGAACGGTACAAAACGATCTATAAAAGCAAGAAAAACTACCAATGCTCCACATATTATAGTTGACGTGTTAACTATCGAAATAATCTTTAACTGTTCAGATGTTATATAGACGACTATTCCCTTGACCAGATATGGCTCTATGAGGCCCCGGGCCAAATCTGGCGCTCTTGGATATTCAACATAAGTGCCGTCAAGAATAAAGCTTGCCGCCATACATGAAAGCCACAAGGCGAAAACTGCTATATTTAATATTCGGCTCAATCTAACAATCATGCCCTTACCACTATTCGAATGGGTCATAGACGCTGGTATAAGTCATAGCGCCGGTGAAAGATGCTCCTGCTGCAGCCCCCACCGTTGCACCGCCGCCAGTCACCGGCCCATGAGGACTATCTCCAGTAAAGTAGTCCATGGAGCCGCCGAGCCCAACCCCACCATGACCAGCAATATTGCCGAACCATCCTCTTAAGTCACCAATCGTCTGTGCATTTGAGAATTGGATACTGAGGCCTCCTTCTACATTCGCACCGATTTGAACCCCACCGCCTCCATAGGTATAAAATCCAATATGGCCTTGACTGTCTATTGCAACGCCGACACCGCTGGGGGATCCGGCAACAGTGGGGATCCAATTGCCGGCGATCCCGATCTGTAACGTGCAAAGACCTGTTGAATCAGTGCCATTTGGAGGACCATTGCCGGCATACACATAAAGGTTCGTCCCGATGCCGGTCTCGCGGAGAGGATCACGCGAAAGCCAGCGACCTATAATTGGATTGTAGGCTCGAAACCAAGTGAGGTACAGTCCGCTCTCCACATTGTTAAATGTCCCGGCATAGCCAAAATCCGTAAGCGGTGCAGTGGCTTGGAGAGGAACGCCGTATGGGTCGTAGTTATACGCAGGTGCACTAACAGGGCTGGAAAACACCCTTCGGACCGAGCCTATTTGATCCGTCCCGTAATAGTAGGATTGCCCTGGCGTCCCAGGAACAAACTCGCCCTCGGCAAAGTATTCACGCGCGGTCGAATTATCTCCGTTTTTTGCCTGACAGGGAAACGCACCGCACCAGATGTATGATGTTGCCACAGTAGCTCCGCCGCCCGTGGTGATTCTGGTGCGTCGGTTCAAACCGTCGTATGCGAATGCAGTGAAATTGTCAGGCCGACCCGGATAGCTGATTCCCACCAACCGGTTTTCGGCATCCCAACTGTAATTTCGTTGTCCATCCGACAGAAGATTGCCGTTGGCGTCGTAACTCAACGCTTGCCCGGACAAATTGGTCAACTGATTGAGATTGTTGTAGCTGGCCGTTTGCGTGCTGACGCTCGGATACACGGCCGAGCTGTCGCTGTTCTCAGCGATGGCTGTGATAAGGTTCTCAGGGGTGGTTATGTACTGATAGGTCGAAAATTGGCTTGCCGACAATCCGACGTTGTTGATTTGCGCAAGTCGGCGATCACCGGAATTCGGAAGATAGGTCCAGCTTGTCGACAATGTGGAACTGGCAAGCTGACGGCTCGTCACCTGCTCCGTTTCGCCGAGATAGCTCAGGGTGAACGAGCCGAGGTCGCTTGTATGAGCATTCATGCGGCCTACCGCATCGTAGCCGAAAGTTTCGGGGCCGGAGCCAGCAACGGTACGGGACGTTGGCCGCCCCGATTCATCATAGGAATAGACAATAGAACTGCTCGGCGTCGGACTGCCTTCCTGTTGCAGCTGAAGCGCGCCTTGGGAAAAGGGGGCGACATAGCTGTACTGGGTCGGCCCATTGCCGTCGGTCATCGAAGCTATACGTGGGAAGAAGGTATCATACGTGAAGCTGACGTTGGGCGTTGGACGGATCGCGTTCAAATAGCTGATTGCTGTCGGCCTGTTGTCCTGGGCATAGCTGAACTGCTTGGTCTGTCCCAGAGCATCAAGCACCGACTTCAACCGGCTGGTCGTGTTCTCATAGGTATATGCGACGGTGCTCGAGTCGGCATACTGTTTCGATGCCAGGCGACCCCGCACATCATAGGCCCAGATCGTAACATTTGTCTTCGGGTCGGTCAGACTCGTCAGCTGGTCGCGTCCATCATAGCCAAACAGGGTTTGGTTCCCGAGCGGGTCGATCGTCTTGGTGCGCCGCCGGTTCGCATCATAGGTATAGCCCCAGACGCGGTTTTCACGATCCTTGAACGAGGCGAGATCAAGCTTGTTATAGGTATAGAAATCGGCGGTGCCATCAGGATAGGTGATTTTCGTGACGCGATCGGCGGCGTCGTAGTCATAGGTGACAGTCCAGCCCTCAGAATCAGTCAGAGTTCGGACCCGATCAAAGCTGTCATAGGTATAGGTGAGTGCGGTCGCGTTGTTGGCGTTGGTGACCGAGGTCAGATTGGCGAGCGAATCGTAGTGATAGCTGGTTTTTTCACCCTTCGGATCGGTGGACGATGTCAGCTGGCCCGCGCCATTGTAGGTAAAGCTCGTCGTTTCGCCGGCGGCATCGATGTAGAACAGTGGCCGGTGATGGCCGTTGTAGCCGTATTGAGCGATTGTGGTCTGGAAGCCGTTCTGTGTGGTCTGGCTGACTCCGGCAAGATCGATCTGGTTGGCATAAGTGTATGACGTTGTTCGGCCAGTCGGATCTACGGCCTGGGTAAGATTGAAAAAGCCGCTCGCGTCATAGGAAAATTTGGTGAGCTGCGTAGTGCCGTCGTCGAGCACCCGACCAACCGCGATTGGCTCGTCGTAAGTTCCGCCAAATATACTACTCGATTGGCCAGGGTATTCGTACCACACTCGATTTTCGAGTGGGTATTTGACGCTTTCAATGGCCGTACCCTTGATATCCGAGTTCGGCATATGAACAAAATGCCGGATCCGGGCTTTGCTGTAGTCGCAGCCGCCGGTTGGTGTGCAGCCCGCCGCCACATAGGCGTCCTTATCCCAATGGAAGCTGTCGCGGTATTCCAGATAGAAGTTTGTCGGGTTCGTCGGCATGCCCTGCGGCACGGTCGCTCCAGGGTCGCTGGTAGGGACTGGGGCGGGCTCAAGCCATTCCTCGCGCTCATGATAGCCAAGCGGATCGGTGACTTCGACGAAACGCGGCGGCGTAGTTGTGCCGGGAGCCGTGTAAGCGAATGACGTTGTTCCGTAGGGCGTCATCATCGAGTTGACGAGGGAATTGGCGTCATAGGTAAAGCTGGACGTCAGGCCGATAATGTCGGTGATCGAATTCAATCGGCCACTTCCATCATAGGTCAGCGTGGCGCTGCGACCGAAAGGGTCGGTAATTTTGGTAACAAGCAGGGGGGACCCCGACACGCCATACGTGAATGTGGTTGTGCGACCGGTCGCGTCAGTCAGGGACACAAGCCGCTGTTGGCTGTCGTAGTTCAGCGTAACTGCATTGCCCTGGGGATCGACCACCTGGCTCAGGAAAATCCTTCGCGGAAAGCTGACGGCGCCGTCGGCCTGCGCGTAAATTTCGACGCTGCCGTCACGGAGCAAATGGCGATAGGCAATCGGCGAGCCGGAGGCACGCACCAGGATCGATCCGTCAGTATCCTCGGCGGCGAAGGTGCCAGTGCTGGCGTTGTAGTTAAGGTAGTAGAATGCGCCGCCGCCTGACATATATCGAGAGACGTTCGCGCCGGGATTGGTTGGATCATCCGTGACATAGCTCAGCCAGCTGATCGTCCATTTCGGACTGACGTTGAAGAAGCTGAAAACGGCGGGTTGGCTATCTTCTCGCTGATTGTAGCTGATCCCGACCTTCGCGGACGGCCCAATCGGGGGTGAATAGCCAACGGGGGTGTCTGACAGTGAGACGCTGACGCTCGATTCCTTAATGTTGTAGCTGCAAAGAGGGCACAACCATCTACTTATCATTTTACTGATCGTTGGCGGCCCATCAGGACCGTCAGGCCCATTTGGCCCGTTGTGTCCGCCAGGCCCACCACGCGGCCCTCCGCCAGGCCCACCACCCATCCCTCCGCCAAGCCCACCACCCATCCCACCGCCGGCCCCTCCGTCGCCAGGCCCCCCGCCGCCGCCATTGGCATTTTTATCCCCAGCATCGCCAGGCCGGCTATTGAACGTCTCGCCTTTTCCCCAAACGGTCGCCGCCTCGGCCATCTCGACCGCGCGCCATCTTTGATCGAGAGGAACATCGGACGGGACAAGGAAATAGCCACTGGCCTCGGCGTCGAGCGCGGCCTCGGTCACCCAGAGATCGGGGGTCGGGAAAACGGTGTCCTTGATGTGGAACCGTCCATTGGCTTCCCCAACGATCGCTGCGAAATGCCCAACCTTCCAGTGCACGACAGACGGCATCGGCACCGGCTGTCCCGGCTGCCGCATGACCAGTCGATAGGAGAGGCCAGCCTTTTCGGCGAGTTGGCCGACCTCGGCAAGGCTGGTGCCCTTGTCTCCAGCCTTGTACCACTGGAGAAAATCCACCTTCTCGAAACTGGCATTGCGGGCCAACATCAGCTGTTTCAGAGCCAAAGGCCCGCAAATGAACAGATGCCGCGTCGCCAGTTTCGCTGGCGCGATCTGCTCGCTGGCGGTCTGAATTGCCTCGGTGACGGAACCCGTTATTGGTCGTTTTCCGATGTCCTTGAGGAGTGCCGTGAGCTGTTCGGTGCGTCCGAGGTTAGCGTCAAGTTGCGCAAGTTCCCCCACCGCTCGGTCAACCAGCGCTCTGGCCTGCGGGGCGGTAGCGTCCTTGCCGTCGACCCAGGCCTTTTGCCAGACGTCGATTGCCCGAGAGAAATAGCCATCATGCAGGTAGGAAAGGCCGAGATTGGTATTGAGGGCCGGAGCCCAGCCGGAGTGCGGATATTCCTCCAGGAATTTGGTCAAACTGGTTACATCGCCGGGAATGGGGCGCTGATTGTATATCGCCAACGCGTCCAGGAGAGCTTGGTCTTCTTCCGCGGACGTGGCAGCTGTCGGGATAAGTGGCTCGGCAAAATGCCCCGCACGAATTGCACTGGCGATCGCCTCGGAATTGCTTCCGGCCGCCTGTACGCCTCCCGACGCACACACCAGCGATAGAGAAAGGATGGTGGACCTGATCGCCACTCCTGCCAATGCCGACCACGTTGCTGCTTTCATATCCCGTCTCCCGGAATTGCGGCCTTGGGCGGGTCGGCTCGGCACATTGGGTAGCTGCCGACGCGCTCGAATCTAGTACTGTGGCGCTTGCGTGCCCCACGACTGACGCCTCGGAATGGTCAAGGTGTCCACCTGAAACACCCCCAAACGCCCGATCCCCAGGGAGCAGCACCGAATGAGTTGGTTTGCGCGGTCCGGTTGCCATTTGCGTCGTAGCTATACGCAATGCAGACGCCATTGTCGTAGAGGACCGAGGTAAGGCGCCCAAAGCCATCGTAACCATAGCTGGCTGAGCTATTAGCAACGGTCGGAGCCAGGATTATGGCTGTTACAGCCAACATTGACACAACCAAGGCCTTTTCACGCAAATGTTTCCAGATAGACATCGCCTGCTCTTTCAACCCGACGAACGTGCCTTGGAAGCGGCGATGTTATCTACGTGCCACACCGGGAGATCGCCGCCCGAGGAGACGCTCGAACGCGTGGCCGTCCGCGCTCGGATAGCGTGGCCAACCCTCATTCGTGCTGTGAACAACTTGCATGGCCTGATTGCGCAGGCTGTGGCTTCGCGCACAGTTTGCACATGGCGGCAGACGTTGGCCTCGATGCTCTCTTGTTCGAAATGGCGGCCGCAAGCGTTCGGCTGCTGCCCCTGAGCTTTGGTGATAAGGCAGCCAGGATAGCCCGCCAGACTTCGGGGCGACTTCTTTTTGAGGTCCGGGTCGATGGTGATCCTCAATTTCAGCGAATTGCAGCCGTCCGCTATGTGACCGGCACAACCGGAATCCTCGCCTTGAGCAAGGACGGGCTGGCGGTCGTGTCCTTCACGGCCAATGGCGAACTCGCCAGCTTTATCGATCCATTGGAAAGCTGGGACAGTCTGCCGCTGCGCGAACAGGCGCGCAGCGACGTCGAGGGACATATTAACCTGCTCCTCGCCGCCCTTCGAAGCGCGGGCTGCATGCCATACCGCTAGACATTGAATTAAAGGCCGTTGTGGATATTTCCGTTTCGTTTTGTCGGCGCATGTCACGGCTCCCTCGGGGGGCGCCACGATGGAGGCATCATTGACGTCAGATTTCGCGGCTGCCTGGTTGCATCTTGATCGAGCCTATCACTATCTCGGGGGTGACGATGACACGAGCCGCAAATCCCGTGCAGCTTTGGATCTGTTGATCGAGGCCGTTGCTACGGCACAATATTCGCGCCCACGTGGCAAGGTGGTGCAGTTCCCCCGCCGAGGCCATTAGTTTAACTACTTCTTCCCCACGTTGTCCCGTATCACCGGCTACGCAGGAGGCCTGGTTTCCCTGAACTAACCCCTGACAACGCCAGCGACGCCAGACTGGAATGCCATCTATTCGCTCTATCGCGGTCCGACAGCCGGTCGGAACATGGTGAGGCCCCGACCTATGCATAGCCCTGCGGACAGGGCTCTCAATCGAGCCTGTGGCCTCCCGTCAAAAACGATCTGGATCCCATGCGGCCATCTGGGGCTTTCCCGTGTTGGACATTTCGGAATGTCCGCATTCGCGGCAATCTAAAAGGACGGTGACCAAAGCCGTCAGCTACTGCCAACAACCTCGGTGCGCCGCTTGATCTCGCCGTTGAGGCGCTCGATCGGGTTGGTAACCGGTATAAGATTCTTGGTGCCGAAGTCCGGCTGCGGGTTCTTTTGCCGTGGCGTATGGTGCGACCATCCGGGACAGAGGCACCGGGAGCACGAAGGTGCGGGCAGGCCGATGCACACGATGAGCTGCGAGCTCGTGTTAGTAGCTGGCCGCCTCTGCGACTCGCCCGGTTGCGCCGAGAGCGCGAATCCGTAGTTGTCGTGTCGCCCGCCGCTCCCGTCATCGAACACTCTGACAGGAGGCGCGCATGCGACGCGTGATTGGAATGGACATCCACCGCACCTTCGGTGAGGTGGTTTACTGGGAACAAGGCAAGCTTCGCCATGGCGGCCGGGTCGACATGACCCGGACGGCGCTGGAAGGCTTCGGCAAGAGACTTTTGGCAACGGACGAGGTAGTGATCGAGGCGACCGGCAACTGCATGGCGGTGTCACGGCTGCTGTCACCTTTCGTGAAGCGGGTGGTGATCGCCAATCCGTTGCAGGTAAAGGCGATTGCTCATGCTCACGTGAAGACCGACAAGGTCGATGCGGGCACCTTGGCCAGCCTCTATGCGGCTGGCTATCTGCCAGAGATCTGGACACCAGATGCCGCCACCGAGCGGATGCGCAGACTGGTTGCCCGGCGCTACCAGGTCGTGCGGCATCGCACCCGGATCAAGAACGAGGTGCATGCAATCCTGCACGCTTATCTGATCCCGAAGTGCCCGCATGCCGATCTGTTCAACGGTCGCGGCCGCGCCTGGCTAATGCGCCAGACGGTGCCCGACGATGAACGTGGTGCGATCGAGCGGCATGTGCGCGAACTCGATCGGCTTGCCGAGGACCTGGCAATCCTCGACCGGGAGATTGCCGAGAGCACACTGGATGATCCCGCGATCAGGCGACTTCTGACCATCACAGGTGTCAATCTGACGGTGGCGGCCGGTTTGATGGCGGCGATCGGCGAGATCATCCGGTTCAAATCCCAGCAGAAGCTGGTCAGCTACTTCGGTCTCAACCCCCGTGTGCGTCAGTCTGGCCTCGGCGCTGCCCATCATGGACGCATCAGCAAGGTCGGGCGCAGCCATGCTCGGGCCATGCTTGTCGAGGCGGCCTCGGCGGCGGCGAAGGCCCCCGGACCACTGCATGCCTTCTTTGTTCGGGTCCGTGCACGGCGCGGTCACCAAGTGGCCGCAGTCGCGGTTGCAAGGAAGCTGACGGTGCTCGTCTGGCATATGCTGACGAAGGAGAAGGACTACCTGTGGGCGCGGCCCAGCCTGGTGGCTCACAAGGTGCGAGGCATGGAACTGCAAGCCGGAAAGCCACAGAGGAAGGGTAACGCGCGCGGTCCTACTTATGCCTATCATGTCAAAGAACTACGCAATCAGGAGATGAACATCGCCAGGAAGGCCCAAGCGAGCTACGAGCACTTTGTTGGAACCTGGCGCCCGCGCCCGCCCAAGGAAAGGGCGCGCGGGCGCCTCAATCCGGCAAGGCTTGAATAGGCTGCCCGGCGGCGCTTCCAGCCGATGCACCGCGCTTCGCCACGAGGTCGCCCGCGCACAGGAAGAATACCACGATCCGAATAGGGCTTGTCGATCTCATCCGTGCTGTGCAGCTTGGTGCGATGCTCCTTCAGGAAGTCATGTAGGCCAGCACATCCGGCTCGGCCTCGCATGATGGCGGCGAGCTTCGAGACCTTTGGACGGATCTGGTCGGCGACGGCGCGCGCCATTGAGTGCTTGCGGCTTCTACGATACGAAACCTGGCTTCCCGAGGAGCGTGGCTTTGCTCGGGCCGGCATAGCCGCATTCGGACCACAAGTGATGTCGCTCTGGCCGAATCGTCTCGGCCATGGACGGCTGCGAAATGCAGGCCGCCGGCATCAGGGTGACGCTACGTTCCGCCACATTTCACTTCACTTCCAACAGGCCTCCATGGCCGTGACAGCGCGGGTTGAAGGAGCTAGTTTCAAACCTAGCTTCGATACCTCCACGCTCCCGCCGATGAGAGGACGGGACCGACATTCCCGAATCCATCGAGCAGTCCTGGCGCGCGCTCAGGCTCAACGGCCGGTGCCCTGCAATGCCTCATCACACCGGTCGCCCCGCCATTCAATCGCAACAGAGCCTTCACATGAATTCGCGGAACCT
>NZ_ML703298.1 GCF_008520305.1 Mesorhizobium sp. SARCC-RB16n
CGCTCCAGCAAATGCCGGGATTAAACATCTAGAGGGCAAGAAAATGATCAGGCACTGTGTCTTCGCTAGATTTCGTAGCGATGTGTCCCCGACCGAGCGTACGGCCATCCACGCCGACCTCGAGGCTTTGCGCTCCGTCATCGATGGCATGGATACCGTCCACTTCAGCGCCAATGTCAGTCCTGAGCCTTTCGCGCGGGGTCTCACCCATGGCTTCACCATCGATTTCCGCGATATCGCGGCGCGCGACGCTTATCTTGTGCATGAGGCGCATCAGCGCGCAGGCGCCCGGCTGGTCGCGGCCCTCGAAGGCGGCACGGACGGATTGATGGTCTTCGATCTCGACCTTACGAAAAAGTGACCGCCGGCCTTTCGAAAGCCGGCTGATTGCTGTTCTCTTTTGCCGACAAGGCGACATATCGTTCCTTTGGGGGATACAAAGGAGGACGCCTTGAATCTCACCGCCGAGCAGAAGAAAACCGTTCTGGCCTCATTTCTGGGCTGGACGCTCGATGCTTTTGATTTCTTCCTTCTGACATTTCTGCTCACCGACATTGCGGCTGAATTCCAGACCGATGTCCCCGCGGTGTCGAAGGCACTGTTCCTGACGTTGGCGACGCGTTTCATCGGGGCGTTCTTCTTTGGCATGCTTGCCGACAAATACGGTCGTAAGCCGATCCTGATGCTCAACATCGTCAGCTACTCGGTGATCGGGGCGCTGGCCGCCTTCTCGCCCAATCTCGGCGTCTTCCTGGCGCTGCGGGCCCTGTTCGGCATCGCCATGGGCGGCGAATGGGGGCTCGGCAGTTCGCTCGCCATGGAGTCCATTCCGCCGAGCGCCCGCGGCATGGTCTCGGGCATCCTGCAATGCGGCTATCCGGCCGGCTACCTCCTGGCCGCGGTGGTCTACGGCCTGCTCTACCAGCAGACGATCGGCAGCTACACGGTCGGCTGGCGTGCCATGTTCCTGCTCTCCTTCGTTCCGGCGCTGATGGTGCTGTTCATCCGCTCGCATGTGCCGGAATCTCCTGCCTTCGTCGAGGCACAGAAAACCGCTCGACCGGGGATGCTGGAGACCTTGCAGAAGCACTGGGGCGTTGCTGTCTACGCTGTCGTGCTGATGATGTTCTTCAACTTCTTCAGCCATGGTACGCAGGACCTCTACCCGACCTTCCTGAAGAAGCAGCATGGCTTTGATCCGCATACGGTGAGCTGGATCACCATCGTCGCCAATATCGGCGCCATTGTCGGCGGCCTGACCTTCGGCGCGCTGTCGGAGAAGATCGGCCGCATCAATGCCATCACTTTGGCCTGCATCATCGCCCTGCCGGCGATCCCGCTATGGGCCTACAGCTCAACACCCTTCATGCTGGCCATCGGCGCCTTCATCATGCAGGTCGCGGTCCAGGGTGCCTGGGGCGTCATCCCCGTTCACCTCAATGAGCTTTCGCCCGGCGCGGTGCGCGCCACCTTGCCCGGCTTCATCTACCAGGCCGGCAATCTCGCCGCGTCCTATGGCGGTCCGTATCAGGCGGGTATCGCTGAAGCGCCCGGCGGCAGCTACGGCTACGCGCTGGCGCTGTTTGCCGGCGTGGTCGCTGTTTGCATCATCGTCGTCATCCGCTTCAGTCCGGAGCGGCGAGGTCAGGTGATGACCGTTCTGGGTTGAGCAGGGCTCACCCCAGCCGAAGTGCGACAACCCCAGCGACAATGCTGAGCGCGGCGGCGCCGCGCCAGCCCGTCATCTTCTCGCCGAGCGCGTAAACCGAGATCATCATGGCAAACAGGATCGAGGTCTCGCGCAGTGACGCAACCGAGGCGATCGGCGCCTTGGTCATCGCCCACATCACGATCCAGTAGGCGGCGCCGGAAAGCACGCCGGTGAACAACCCGGTCTTCCAGTCGCGCGCCAACACCGGAAGCGCCTTGGGCCCTCGGAAAATGAGGCACAGCACCAGCGCCCCAAACGCATCGCAGATGAACAGCCAGGCGGCATAGCTTTGCGCGGTTGCCGCCAGCCGCGCGCCGCTGCCGTCGGACAGCGTGTAGCTGGCGATGAACACCGAGGTGCCGAAGGCGAAGCCGACCGCGCGCAGGTTGAGTTTCTCCAGATGCGCGCCACCGCGAAACGACATCACCAGCGTGCCGGCCGACAACAGCAGGATGCCGACAATGGCGAGTGGCGCCGGAACCTCGGCGACCATGAATATGCCGCCGAGCGCTGCCAGCAAGGGTGCCGTACCGCGCGCCAGCGGATAGGTCTGGGCGAAATCGCCGGCCTGGTAAGCGCCGATCAGGAAGGTGCGGTAGCCCATGTGGAAGATCACCGAGGCGATGATGTAGGGCCAGACTTCCGCCTTGGGCACCTCGACGAAAGGCAGCACCACAAGGCCCGCGACCCCCATACCCAATGTCATCAGCGTGATCGACAGAAAGCGATCGAGATGGACCTTGACCAGCGCGTTCCAGATCGCGTGCATGGCGGCCGCGGCAAGCACCGCGAAGAAGACGAAAAGCGTCATATGGTGCTCATCGACCTCCCGAGCCGAAGGGCGTTTCGAGATCGATGTCGACCCGGACGGGGAAGTGATCGGACGCAACCTCGCCGATATCGGCGCTGACCGAGCGCACACGCCCGGAGAACATGCCGCCGACAAAGCAATGGTCAAGCCGGCGCTTTGCCAGTCTGCCGTCGATGATCTTCTCATGCGTATGGAAATCACCAGCCGGTTCAACCGCCACGGCGGCGGCATCGACGAGGCCATCCATATAGGCTGCCCCACGATGATAAGGCGTGCTGCCGACGATACGGCGATATTCGGCGCTGCCAGGCTCCATGTTGAAATCGCCCAGCCAGATCGCCGCCGGGGGGTTTTCCGGCTCGGCTTCTCCGTGTGTCCAGTTGCGCGAAGGTTCGTCGTCCGCGCCGCTCCACGGGCCGCCTTCCGACGGCGCCCGGCGATGCTCGGCCAGGAGATAGTCGATCTGCTCCAGCCGCTCTTCCGCAGCGATGTGCGCGAGATGCAGCGAAAGCACCCTGACCGGTCCGGCCGGTGTGCGGATCATGCATTCGAGCGCGGCGTTGCGGGTGTTGAGCGGACGCAGTGTGCGGCGCATCGGCAGCGCGTGCAGCCGTGACCAGACGATTGGCAGCTTCGACAGGACCATGGTGCCGAATTGCCGGCGGCGGTTGGTCAGATGGCCGTCCAGCCATTCGCTGGCATCCATGTCGAAGGCCGGGCCATAGACCCAGTGATAGTCCGGCAGCAGTTGGGAAAGCAGCCGTGGCTGGTCGTCGAAATTGCTGCGCTGCCAGTGCCGTTCCACCTCCTGCAAGGCGATGATGTCGGCGCCGGCAATGATGCGCGCGGCGCGCGAAAGATCGTAGCGTCCGTCGCTGCCGAACCCGTACTGGATGTTGTAGCTGACCAGCTTCATTGCTTATCCGGCTCACTTCTCGGCGTTGGCAGTAACGGTTCGGTCGATTGCTTGCAATGTGCAGAAAGACGGACGGGGCTTGGGCCAGCAGGGCGGCGCTCGAGACGCTGCTAGTCGGTGGTCAGCGGCTGGAACCGGCCGGCGGGCGACGCCGCCAATTCCGCCCAGTCGATCTCTTCCTCCAGCCGGTGATAGGCTTCATCGCCGATCGTGCCGTTGCTGCGCAGTTCCTCCAGCGTGTCGCGCTGGCGGTTGATGGCGTAGAGCCGCAGCCTGTCGTATTCGGTCGCCGCCTGCGCGTCCTCCGGATTTTCCGCGACCACGCGCTGAGCCTCGTACTGCTCGCGCACGACAGCCGCCGCAGCCGACGTCTTGCGGCTCAACACGTCAAGGGCGGCCTGCATGATGGCAACGCGCGCCTGAGCCACTTCGCGATCGACGCTGGTGTCCCGTTCGAAGTTGAGTATCCGCAGCAAGGGCTTCAAGGTCATGCCTTGCAACACAAGTGTGCCCAGAACCACCGCGAAGGCGGCAAGCACGATCGGATCGCGGCCGGGAAAGCCGGCCGGCAAGGCAATGGCCACCACCAGTGTCACCAGCCCCCGCATGCCACACCAGCCGACGAGCACGGCGCCGCGAAATGTCGGCGCTTCTCGCAGTCCGTCTTCGCCGCCGAAGCGGGCGAACCATCGTATGATCGCGACGTAACTCGCCACCCAGACGAGACGTGCCACAATGACGACGGCCAGCACGGTTGCGGCGAACAGAAATGCTTCGCCCTGCCCGTCACCGGAAAGCCTGCCGACGATCGACCGGGCCTGCAGGCCCATCAACACAAAGGCCAGCACGTTGAGCACGAACACCGCCGACTCCCAGACCGAATAGGTGCTGACGCGACGTCTCGCCGACATGCGGCGCGGAGCCCTGCGTGCAATGGTGATGGCATAGACGACAATGGTGATGATGGCGGAAAGGCCAAGCCTGTCGGCGAGGATCCACACCCCGAATGTCCCGGCGAACTGTACCACGGTGCTGCTCGCCGCATCCTCGATCCGGGTGAGTGTCAGCAGCGAGAAGCGGCCAAACACATAACCCGCTACCAAGCTGCCTATGGTTGACAGCAAGATCGTCGGAACGGCGTTGCTCAGCATGATCGAGCCGAGCGCTGCCGAAACCGCCAGCCGGTAGATCAGCAGCGCTGTCGCATCGTTGAGCAGGCTCTCGCCCTGCAGGATGGCGGTGATGCGGTGCGGCACCTTGAACTGCCCGAGCACGACCGATGCCGCCACCGCATCTGGCGGCGCGACGATGGCGCCAAGTGCGATCGCCGCCGCGATCGGCAGGCCGGCCATCTTCCAGCCGACGAAGGCAACCACGACAGTGGTGAAGACCACGGCGCCGAGCGCCAGCAGTACCAGCGACAGACGGTAGCGCTTCAGGTCGCGCAGCGACGTGTCATAAGCGGCATCGAGAAGCACCGGCGCGATGAACAGCGCCAGCGCCAGTTCCGGATCGATCTCGATCGTCGGGGCCCCTGGCACGAAGGCAATCCCGACCCCGGCGAGCGCCAGCAGGGACGGGTAGGGAATCTCCAGCTGCCGCGACAGCGCCGTCAACGCCACGGCGATCAGCAGCAGAACGAGCGTCAGTTCGAAAAGGGCCATGCTCTATCGTAGCCGCCGAACGAAGTGATTGGCAGTGCCAAAGTCATGGCTGTGGCGCGGGTCGTGCCGCCACGGACACCATGAGAAATCCCGATGGCTGGAGCACCGTTTGGAAGCGCCCTCCGACTGCGGACTACCTAATGCAGCACCAGCATATCGCTCGACGAGAACGAAATCTCGGCCTTCTCGCCGACAGCGGGCGGCGGGGTGGCGGAGTTGTTGAACGTGTCGAGCGACACCGTGTTGCCGCCGATGCCGACGCGGACCCGGATCACCGAGCCGAGGAAATGCACTTCGGAAATCTCCCCGGTCAGGCTGGAGTCGCGGCCGGGCTGGCGGCCGAGTGAAATCGCCTCGGGCCGCAGCGCCAGCGACAGCATGTCACCGGACTTCGAGCCGTTGAGCTTGCCCTTCAGCTCGACTTCCTGCGTGTTGACCTGCACCTTGCCGGACGCGGCGTCGGTGACCTTGCCTTCGAGTACGTTGAGCGTGCCGACGAAATTGGCCACGAACTTGGTCGCCGGCCGGTTGTAGATCTCGAACGGCGTCGCGACCTGCTCGGCCTTGCCGCCATACATGACTGCGATGCGGTCCGAGATCGACAGCGCCTCTTCCTGGTCATGGGTGACGAAGATGGTGGTGATGCCGAGCTTCTTCTGGATCGAGCGGATTTCCTCGCGCAACGACACGCGCACCTTGGCGTCGAGCGCCGACAGCGGCTCGTCGAGCAGCAGCAGCTTCGGCTTCGGCGCGATCGCGCGCGCCAGCGCGATGCGCTGCTGCTGGCCGCCGGAAAGCTGGTAGGGATAGCGGTCCGCCATCTGCGGCAGCCTGATCATGTCGAGCATCTCGGCGACGCGCTTGTCGGCATCGGCCTTCGGCATGCCGGCAACCTTTAACCCGAAAGCGATGTTCTGTGCCACGGTGAGGTTGGGGAACAGCGCATAGGCCTGGAACACCATGCCTACATTGCGCTGGTTGGGCTTCAGCCGCGTAATGTCCTTGCCGGCGACGACGATCTTGCCGGCCGACGGCTCCTCGAAGCCGGCGACCATGCGCAGCACCGTGGTCTTGCCGCAACCGGAGGGTCCGAGGAACGAGACGAACTCGCCGGGCTCGACGTCGAGGCTGAAATCCTGCACCACGGTGTTGGAACCGTAGGACTTTCGCACATGCTGGATGGACAGGAACGGCTCGGCCATGGCTTTTTCTCTCAGGTCAATTCGGGCGGTTCGCCGATTTGGGCGCGAAGCGGGACAGGATCTGGATGAGTGACATGCAGCCCCAGGTAATGGCGAAGGCGATGATGGCAAGGGCCGCCGGCTCATAGGCGCGGTTGGCGCCGATATTCTGCAAATACGGGCCAAAGGCAGGCCGGTTGAGCAGGCTGGCCATGGTGAACTCACCGATGACGATGGCGAAGGTGAGGAAGGCGCCCGACAGCACGGCGATCAGCACATTGGGCAGGATGACCCGGCCAATGATCGTGCCCCAGCCGGCGCCGAGAATCTGCGCTGCTTCGGTCAATGTCCGCACGTCGATGGTGCGCAGCCCGGTATCGACGGCGCGATACATGTAAGGCAGGGCCAGCGTCGCATAACCGATCACCAGCAAGGCATTGGCACCCATGTTGCTGCCCAGGAACGGCAGCGGCGAATTGGAGCCGTACATCCTGATATAGCCGAAGACGATGACGATGGCCGGAATGACCAGCGGCAACAGCGTGATGAATTCGACGATCGGCCGGAGCTGCGGCAGGCGCAGCCGGATCCAGTATGCCGCCGGCACCACGATCAGCACGCCGAGGATGATGGTGAAGACGGCCGCGATCACCGAATACAGGAAGGTCGACTGGAAGCGCGCGTCGCCCAGCACGATCTGGTAGGCGTCGAAGGAGTGTACGCCGCGCCGCATGCGCAGCGAGAACTCTACAGTCGCCATCAGCGGAATGAAGAAATAGGCCGCGCCGACAATGAAGACGACCCAGGCCCAGAATTTGCCCGACTTCATTTGAGCCACCTTTCGGACCGGGTCCGGAACCAGATGTAGAAGACGTTGGCCAAACCCGTGATGACGATCATGCCGAAGGCGATGGCATAGCCAAGTTGCGGATTGTGCAGTACGTCGCCATTGATCTGCGAATAGAGCTTGATGGGAACGATGTTGAGCGCCGGACCGGCAAACGCATAAGCCGTGGCGATGGCGCCGAAGGAATTGGCGAACAACAGGATGACGGTACCAAGGAAGCTCGGCCACAAGACCGGAATGACCACCATGCGCCAATACTGCGACTGGGTGGCCCCGAGCGTGGCGGCGGCCTCGCCCCATTCCTTCTTCAATCCGTCGATTGCCGGCACGATGATGACCACCATCAGCGGAATCTGGAAGAACAGGTAGACCGCGATCAGGCCTGATGTCGTGAGAAAATTGAAGCCCATCGCGTAGATGTTGACATTGAGAACATCACGCAGAAGCGTTGTGACGATGCCGACGCGGCCGAGGGTCGCCAGGAAGGCGAAGGCCAGCGGCAAGCCGGCGAAATTCGAGGCGACGCCCGAGAAAGTCAGGGTCGCCGAGCGGGTCCAATTCGGAAGGCCGCCGCGCACGATGGCGATGGCGATCGCCAGCCCGGCAAAGGCCCCGATGATGGCCGACCAGAAACTGATCTTGATCGAAACCCAGTAGGAAGCGCTGATCGAGGGATCGCTGACCAGTTGCAGGATGTTGTCCAGCGTCAGCTGACCATCGCCAGTCTGGAAAGCGCCCAGCACGAGATAGATCGTGGGCAGGATCAGGAACATCAGGACGAAGATGAAGAAAGGCGCCACGCCAACCCATTGCATCGGAAAGCGGAAAGTGGTCGCCTCGTTCGGCGGCGCTGGCTTGGTGGCAACAGCCTGATTTGAAAGCGTAAGATCGGTCATGCGCCGGCTACCGTCTTCGAGGGAAAACCGGGCGGCCTCGCGACCGCCCGGTGGATTTCAACTCTTACTTGACGTTGGCGCCGACAACGGCGTCCCAGTTCTTGCTGATGGCTTCCTTGGCCTTGCCCTGCTCGTCGAGCGATGGGAAAGCAGCCGAGGCATAGGACTCAGCCGGCGGCAGCTTAGCCAGCACGTCCGCCGGGATCTTGCCGTTCTTGGCGAGATCGTTGAAGCGGATCGGGTGGCAATAGCCCTTGAGCCAGCCGATCTGGCCTTCGTCGGAATAGAGGTATTCCATCCACAGCTTGGCCGCGTTCGGATGCGGCGCGTAAGCGCTGATCGCCTGCACGTAGACACCGGCGACAACGCCGCTCTTCGGCACCACGACGTCGACGGGCGGGTTGCCCTTCAGCGTGTCGCGGCCGGCAAGCGCGTTGTAATCCCAATTGATCAGGATCGGGGTCTGGCCCTGTGCGAGCGTGGCAGGCTTGCCGACGACCGGGACGAAATTGCCGGCGGCGTTGAGCTTCTTGAAGAAGTCGAG
The DNA here is from genome assembly GCF_008520305.1 of Mesorhizobium sp. SARCC-RB16n. Lineage (GTDB taxonomy): Bacteria > Pseudomonadota > Alphaproteobacteria > Rhizobiales > Rhizobiaceae > Mesorhizobium. Next base: position 8,571 of record NZ_ML703298.1, read on the forward strand.
ACCGGCCTTGCCGGCGGCTTCACCAGCGGCGGCCCCGGTCGACAGACCAGAGGCATACACCGCCTGGATGGCCTGGTTCGAAGCGCGCGGGTCACCGGCGACGGCGACCGCGTTGGCGAATTCCGGCTTCAGGAGATCGGCCCAGTCCTTCGGCGATTCCTTGATCAGGTCCTTGTTGACCATGAACGACAGCACGCCGTAATAGTCGCCGTACCAGGCGCCGTCGGCATCCTTGGCGCTGTCCGGGATCGAATCCCAGGTCGACACCTTATAAGGCATCAACAGGCCATCGGCCTTGGCGGTCGGGCCGAAGGACAGGCCGACGTCGATGACGTCAGGAGCCTGCGGGCCCTTGTTGTCCTTGTTGGCCTTGATCGCCTCGACTTCATCGCCGGAACCGGCGTCGGGGTTGAGTTCGTTGACAGTGATTTCCGGATATTTCGCCTTGAAGCCGGCGATGACGTCCCCATAACCACACCAGTCATGCGGCAAAGCGATGGTGGTGAGCTGGCCTTCAGCCTTCGCGGCCTTGACGAGATCGTCCATCGAAGCAGCGGACGAAATCACCGACGACACCATCAGGGTCGCGGCCGAAAGGGAAAGCACCTTCCCCGTGAATTTGAACATGTGTTCTCTCCGTTGAACTGGCGCCGTTGGACGCCTGCGATGCGGTATCGTTTTCGTGTGACAGCCAGATGAAAGCTTTGTGAAACCGGCCGCCAGCAGCACGAAAAGTTAACTCTTTTTAACCGGCTGTAGCAATTAGCCACCACTTAATTTTCCGGCTAATCATTAATCCGCCCTTATATTGCCCCTTCCCCTTTCCTTTCCCCTCGTTTTCCCGATCAACTTCCGCACCGCGGAACCGGCCTCAGACCGTCCCGGCGATGGCGTTTTCGAGCAACATCAGCGCCGCCTTCTTGGTCAGCTTGACCGGGTTGGCGCCGGCCGTCGGATCGACCACCGCCATGTCGGCGATCAGCGCCTTGCGCTTCTTGTCCATGTCGAGGCCCTTGATCAGTCCCGGTAGCGCGTGCGGCACCTTCAGGTCCTTGCGCAGCTTGATGATCGCCTTGGCAAAGCCGTCGAAGCCGCCCTTGATGCCGCAATAGGCCGCGAGGCGAGCGATACGATCCTCGATCGCCTCGCGATTGAAGGCCAGCACGTAAGGCATGAACACGGCGTTGGTCATGCCATGATGGGTGTCGTAGAGCGCGCCGATCGGGTGCGAAAGCGCGTGAATGGCGCCCAGCCCCTTCTGGAAGGCGGCCGCACCCATGGCGGCAGCGCTCATCATGTGGGCGCGCGCGACGAGATCCCCACCGTTGGCATAAGCCTTCGGCAGGTTCTCGAACACCAGGCGCACGCCTTCCACGGCAATGCCGTCGGCCATCGGATGATAGCCAGGCGTACAATAAGCTTCTAGACAATGGGCAAGCGCGTCCATGCCGGTGCCGGCGGTGATGAAGCCCGGCATGCCGACGGACAGTTCCGGATCTGCAATGACGATCGCCGGCAAAAGTTTCGGGTGGAAGATGATCTTCTTGGTGTGGGTCGCCTCGTTGGTGATGACACCGGCGCGGCCGACCTCCGAGCCGGTGCCGGCCGTGGTCGGCACCGCGATGATCGGCGCGATGGCATCGGAGTTGGCGCGCGTCCACCAGTCGCCGACATCCTCGAAATCCCAGACCGGCCGCGTTTGACCGGCCTGGAAGGCGATCAGCTTGCCGAGGTCGAGCGCCGAGCCGCCGCCGAAAGCGATGACGCCGTCATGCTTGCCCTTCTTGAACACGGCGATGCCGGCGGTGAGGTTGGAGTCCACCGGGTTCGGCTTCACCTCGGAGAACACGCCATAGGGTACCTTGGCCTCGTCGAGAATCCTGAGCGTCGAGGCCACGACCGGCAGTTTCGCCAATCCCGGATCGGTCACGAAAAGCGGCCGCTTGATGCCGGTGGCCGCGAGCACCTCCGGCAATTCCTTGATGCGCCCGGCACCGAAGCGGACGGTGGTGGGGTAGTTCCATTTGGAGATGAGCTTGGGCATTTTTTGTCTTTCGAAAATTAGATGGCTTCACGCAGGTGGAATGACTTCGGCCTCGTTAGATTGTCGTAGCCGATGGCCGACAGCCCGGCACCCTTGCCGGTATCCTTGACGCCGGTCCAGACCAGCGCGGGATCGAGATAGTCGCAGCGGTTCATGAACACCGTGCCGGTCTCGACGCGGTTTCCGATCGCTACCGCATGCTCGGTGTCGCGCGTCCAGATCGAGGCGGTCAGCCCGTAAGCGCTGTCGTTCATCAAAGCGATCGCCTCCTCGTCGTTGCGCACCTTCATGATGCCGACGATCGGGCCAAAGCTTTCCTCGCGCATGACGCTCATCTGGTGGTCGACTTGCGTCAACACCTCCGGCGCCAGATAGGGCGAGCCGTCCTTGTCGTCGGCCACCTTCATGTTGATGTGCGCCACCGCACCCTTGCGCAGCGCCTCGGCCTTCTGCTCGCGGATCAGGTCGGCGAAACGCGCCTGCGCCATCGGCCCCATCGTCGTCGCCTGCTCCAGTGGATTGCCGACGACATAGTTCTTCGTCTCGGCGATGAAGCCCTCGACGAACTCGTCATAGACCTTCTCGTGCACATAGACGCGTTCGATGCCGCAGCAGCATTGGCCTGAATTGTAGAAGGCGCCGTCGACCAGGTTGGCCACCGCGTGGTCCATCTTGGCATCGGGCAGCACATAGGCCGGGTCCTTGCCGCCGAGCTCGAGGCCAAGCGTCATGAAGGTGCCTGCCGCCGCCTTTTCGATGGCGCGGCCGCCGCCGACCGAGCCGGTGAAATTGACATGGTCGATCTTGCCCGAACCCAGCAGTTTCTCGGTCTGGGCGTGATTGAGAACCACATTCTGGAACACGCCTTTGGGCAGGCCGGCCTTGTCGAAGGCTTGGCTGAAGCGCTCTCCGACCAGCAATGTCTGTGCCGCATGTTTCAGGATGACGGCATTGCCGGCCATCAGCGCCGGCACGATGGTGTTGACGGCGGTGAGATAGGGATAATTCCAAGGCGCGATCACCATGACCACGCCGAGCGGATGTTTCTTCACATAGCGGCGGAACCCATCCTTCGGATTGGAGGCCGGCACCGACTTGAGCGCCGCTTCCGCGATCTCAACCATATAGTTGGTGCGTTCCTTGACACCGCCGAACTCGCCGCCATAGCGAACCGGCCGCCCCATCTGCCAGGCGATCTCCGGCACGATCTCGTCGGTCATCGCGACCAGCGCTTCCAGCATCGCCAGCATGTACTTGCCGCGCTCGACGATCGGCGTCTGCGCCCACTTCTCCTGCGCCGCCCTGGCACGCTCGACCGCGGCGTTGATCGCCTGATCCGTCGCGATCGGACGCTCGGCGTAGATCGAGCCGTCGATCGGAGATTTTAACTTGACCGTTTCGGTCATTCCTTCAGTCCTCGCAATTCATGAATCTTGATTGGCGCCGCCGCCATTCAAGCGATGGCCGGAGAGGCAGCGGTGGCTTGGTTTAATATCGCTCGAACCCCCTGTGCAGTTCCCAATCCGTGATGCGGCGGTCGTATTCGAACTGTTCCCACTTTGCCGTGTGCACATAGTGTTCCAGCACATCCTCGCCGAGCGCCTGTTTCAGCATCTTCGATTTGGCCAGTGTCTCGGTGGCATCGCGCAGCGTCTTCGGGATCTCCGGCAGGCGCGACGCCTGATAGGCATCGCCGACGAAGGGCTTCTGCAGCTCGAGCTTTTCATCGATGCCGGCGAGGCCGGCCGCGATCAGCGCAGCGAAAGCCAGATAAGGGTTGAGATCGGCGCCGCCGATGCGGCATTCCATGCGGATGCCCTTGGTACCTTCGCCGCACAGGCGGAAACCGGCGGTACGGTTGTCTTCGCTCCACATGATCTTGGTCGGCGCGAAAGTGCCCGCCTGGAAGCGCTTGTAGGAATTGATGTAGGGCGCCAGGAACCAGGTGAACTCCTTGGCATACTTAAGCTGCCCAGCCGCCCATTGCTGGCCGAGCGTCGACAAAGTCCAATCGGCCTTTTCGTCGAAGAACAGCGGCGTCTTGCCGTCGACGCTCCACAGTGAATTGTGGATGTGGCTGGAATTGCCGGCGAGCCCGTAATTGTATTTGGACATGAAGGAGATCGCCTTGCCTTCGGACTCGGCGATTTCCTTGGCGCCGTTCTTCAGGATGACGTGGCGGTCGGCCATGTCGAGCGCTTCGGCATAGCGCACATTGATCTCTTCCTGACCCGGGCCCCACTCGCCCTTGGAATTCTCGATCGGGATGCCGGCTGCTTCCATCTCGTTGCGAAGCCGGCGCATGACGCCTTCTTCCTTGGTGGTGATGCCGATCTGGTAATCGCCGATATAGGGCGACGCGGTGTCGAGACCTTGCCAGTGCTTCTTGCGGGCGGAATCGTAGGTCTCGTTGAACAGATAGAATTCGAGCTCGGAAGCGAAATAGCCAATATAGCCACGCTCGCTGATCCGCTTGACCTGCTTCTTCAAGATGGCGCGCGGTGAATGCGGCAGGTCGTCATGGGTATGGTGGTCGAGCACGTCGCAGATCACCAGCGCCGTCTTTTCCAGCCAGGGAATACGCCGCAACGTCGCGAGGTCCGGCTTCATGACGAAGTCGCCATAACCCTTCGACCAGCTTGCCGCCTTGTAGCCCGGCACCGGCTCCATATCGATGTCGGCCGCCAGCAGGTAGTTGCAGCCATGTGTTTCGTCATGCGCGGAATCGACGAAGTATTGCGCCAGGAACCGCTTTCCCGCCAATCGGCCCTGCATGTCGACGATACAGGCCAGCACCGTGTCGATCTCGCCATTGGAGACCGCTTTCTTCAACTGATCGAACGAGAAATTTCCGGCCATTCCTTTGGCACTCCAGTGCTTGGTCGTTTCGGGCTTGTCATGTTGAACGGGACTAAAAACCGTGGCGAGCGAACCCGCCACGGTTTGATTGGCTGTTCAGGCGGATTCGCCGACGGCCTTTTCGGCCGCCGCGATGATCGCCCTGCGCTTGGCGATTGCCGCCTCGCCGATGGGCGGCCCCTGGAAGCGGCGATTTTCAACGGCGAACCACAAAACGACGAGCAGAATGATCAATCCAATCGCATAGTTGATCAGGATGTCGAAGGGCGGCTGGATGCCGGCATACATCAACACCAGGACACCAATCACGGTGATGATGGCGAACGGCTTTGACCAGATGCCGAGCCGGAACGGTCCGAATTCGGTCCAGGTTTTTCCTTCCGCCAAAAGTCCGGCCGCTATGGGCATGGCATAGGAGACGTAGAGGAAGAGCGCGCAGCCGGCTGCAAGCGCCGCGAAAGCCGGCGAATAGAGCGTGGCGGCGATCGACAGCACGACACCCAGCCAGATAGCCGGGACAGGCGTGCGCCAGGTCGGCGAAACCTGCTTCCACAAGGACGATCCCGGCAGACCTCCGTCACGCGAGAAGGCGAAGATCATACGCGAGGTCGAAGTGAGGCCGGCCAGCGCGCACAGATAATTCGACAGCACAATGCAGATGCCGAGCAGATCCTTGAGCCAGGTCGGCGCAGGCAGGTTGTTGAAGAGATTGAACCAGGCATTGCCGCCGTCCTTGGCGGTCGCCACGAGGTCGGGGCTCGCGAGGACGAAGGAGACCGCCATGACGAAACCGAAGACGAGAGACCAGAGGACCGCGTGGATCATACCTCTGGGCACCGCAACGCGAGCGTTGTGCGTTTCCTCGGCCGTATGCGCCGAGGCGTCGAAGCCGGTGATCGTGTAAAGCGGGTAGAGAAGGCCGATCAGGAAGGCCACGAGCGCCGTGCGGGCCGTCGGAACATAGCCGCCCCCGAGATCGCCGGTCGTGTTGACGAAGGTGGTCAGTCGCGAAAGGTCGAAACCATGCGCGCCCCAGATCAGGAAAGTCAGCGTCAGCACGACCGCAACGACGAGGATGAGGTAGCCGGAAAAATCGGTCAATCTCGTTGTCGTCTTGATGCCGAGATGATTGAACAGACCTTGGGTGACGGTAATGATCACGACAGCCACGGTCTGCTGCCAGAAGCCCCAGGTCGATGTGTCCCAGCCCAAGATCGGGCCTGCGACGAGCCCTTGAAACAGCAGGTAGACGCCGACATTCACCGAGGCGACCACGAAGATCAGGCCGAGCAGGTTGATCCAGGCCGTGGCCCAGCCCCAGCCGCGACCGCCCAGGATCGACGACCAGTGATAGAGGCCGCCGGCGGTAGGATAGGCCGAGCCGATCTGGCCCAGCGAAGCGGCGACGACAAGGGCGAAGACGCCCCCGATGACCCAGCCGATGGTCGCCTCGAAACCACTGCCGGTGGCCATCGCCAGCGGGAAAGACGTAATGCCGCCCGCCAGGATACAGATAATCGAGAAGGAAATGGCGAAGTTGGAGAAGCCGCTCATGCGGCGAGCCAATTCCTGGGCGTAGCCCATACTGTGAAGGATTTTTGTGTCCTCCGACTTGTCGGAGTGATCAGGTGTTGTCATGTCAGAATTCCCCTGTTGGTTCTTAGCTGGCCGATTGAACTGACTTTCCGACTGCGCTTCGTCGAGAGCCCTTGGCCTCCTCTGGCTCCAGATTCAAAAAAATGCCCGTAAGCAGATCCGCCCATTTCCGCTGCCCGGTTTCGCCGGAGATTTCATCGTTGCGGATTTCGATCATCGCGCAGGGCAGCCCGCGCGAACGCGCATGCTGTTCCAGCGTGAAATAGACGCGGTCGGCAGGCGAATAGGGTTCGTTGACCCCGACCGTAACCCCGGCCAACCGTTTCAGCGCGCCGATCAGCGGCGCCGCCAGCCGACGATCCTCGTCATGGATGATGCCGATATGCCACGGCCGGTTGCGGCCCTTGTAGACCGGCGTGAAGGAGTGGACGGAGACCAACCGGGTCTCCTGCCCGCGCGACAGCCTGTCTTCGACAATGTGGTCGATGGTGCTGTGAAATGGCTGCCATGACAGGGCGACGCGCGCTGCACGCTGTTTCTCGGACAGGCCTGCATTGCCAGGGATGGCCGTGGTTTCGCTGAGCGGCGGCACAAGGTCCGGCGCATCGAGCGGCCGGTTGCAGTCGATGACCAACCTTGAAATGCGGGTTTCGACCAGCGTCGCATCGAGCGCCTGCGCCATGCGGCGGGCGACAGGCAGCGCGCCGGGATCCCAGGCGATGTGGCGCGACAGGTCCTCGGCGGCGAGGCCGAGCGTCCCGAATTCGGCCGGCAGGAAGTTGGAAGCGTGGTCGCAGGTCAGCACGAAAGGGCTTGATCCGCCGGGGTTGGTAACCCCAACGGGATCAGACGATCCAAGGCTGGCGGGCCGCGCTCTCTCCATAGTCCTGCCGTCCCCTGGGAGCGCTGTATCGTATGTTACGTATTTTGTGTCATTGCGTCCCGATGAATGATTTCATACAGTTTATCCGGCTTTGTCAAATGCGATCTGCGGAAAAGACCGTCGGCCGGGCCAAGGGTAGGGAAACGATGATTTCCAGTATTGCCGAACTGATCGCCGACCGCATCGGCACCATGCCCGCTGGCGAACGGCGAGCGGCCCAGACGCTGATCGCCAGCTATCCGATGATCGGCCTGAAGACGGTCGCCGAATTCTCGGCCGCGGCCGGCGTTTCCTCGCCGACGATCCTGCGTTTCGTCGCCCGGCTGGGCTTCCAGAATTATTCCGAGTTCCAGTCGAGCCTGCAGGATGAACTGGCGGCGCAACTGCAGTCTCCGGCGATACGAACGCTCAACCCGCCCTCGCCCAACGGCGGCACGGTGTCACCCATGCTGGAAGCGACGCTCGAGAACATGCGCGAGACCTTCAGGCACCTGTCCGACAAGCAGCTTGCCGACATTGCCACCAGGCTTGCCGAACGGCGCGGCAAGACATTCCTGATCGGCGGCCGCTTCACCGACCCGCTGGCGCGCTACATGGCCGCCCATCTCGCCGTCATCCAGCCCGATGTCTTTCACCTCGCCGGCCAGGAGAGCATGTGGCGCGACAGGCTGATCGACATGGGCAAGCGCGACGTGCTGGTGATCTTCGACATCAGGCGCTACCAGGACAGCCTCGTCCGCTTCGCCGAGAAGGCGCATCAGCGCGGCGTTCAGATCGTGCTCTTCACCGACCAGTGGCTGTCGCCGATCGCCCGCTTTGCCCGCCACGTCATTGCCGGGCGAACCGCCGTGCCTTCCGCATGGGATTCCTCGGCAGCACTTTTCGTCGTCGCCGAAACGCTGATCGGCGCCGTCACAAGACAACTCGAGGCCGACGGCGCCCGGCGCATCCGCGAGATGGAAGGCTTGCGATAAGCAGATTCCCCGGACCATCGCATCGGCTCTGCCAGGGCACTCCGAATTCACGTTACCGAGATTTAATGTGCACGATTGCGTGATAATTGCCATAAACCGATGATATCGGGGTGTGGCGTGGCCGATTGTCGCCGCCAGCCCGCATCGTCCCTGCATCCGCTTCCACCTGGAACCCAGCGGACGATTGTTGCCGCTGGAGTATCGATGTCGAGCTGGAAACAGATTGTTCTTGCATTTGTGATCGTGGTCGCTGCCGCGGTTGCGTGGGCGCGTTTCTACCCCGGCGCTCCTGAAGTGCTGGCACGCTGGGGGATGGACTGGGCGTATGGCGCGACGCCTCCAGCGAAGGACACCGCGGCGGTTGGCGCCCGGCAGGCGGGGCGCACCCGGATTGCCACTATCGTCGCGTCGCCAGCCAGCATGGCCACCATCAACGATCGCCTGCAGGCGATCGGCACCGGCCGTGCCAACGCCTCGGTGACCGTCAATCCCTATAGTTCCGGCCGCCTTGCCGAGTTGCTGGTCGAATCCGGCAGCCATGTCGACAAGGGGCAGATCATCGCAACGCTCGATTCCGAGACGGAGATCATCGCCCAGAATCGGGCCAAGCTCGCCTTGCAGGATGCCCAGTCCAAGCTCGACCGGGTCAAGTCGTTGCGCGCCTCGAACGCCGCCACGCCGGTCGCGGTGGCCGATGCCGAAGTGGTGCTGGCCGGCGCCAAGCTCGCGCTTCAGGACGCCGAGCTTGCGCTGCAGCGCCGCTCGATCCTGGCGCCGATCGCCGGCACCGTCGGCATCCTGCCGATCTCGGCTGGCAACTACGTGACCAGCCAGTCGGCGATCGCCACGCTTGACGACCGCTCCTCGATCCTGGTCGACCTCCAGGTGCCCGAACGCTTCGCCGCCGCCGTCAAGGCCGGCGCGCAATTGACGGCGACGCCGATCGCCAATCCGAGCAACGCCTATACCGGAACGGTGTCGGCGATCGACAATCATATCGACGAAAAGAGCCGCACCCTGCTGGTCAAGGCCAAGATCGCCAACCCGGCCGATTCGCTGCGCGCCGGCATGTCGTTCTCCATCACCATGAAATTCCCCGGTGAGACCTATCCCGCCGTCAGCCCGCTGGCGATCCTGTGGGGATCGGACGGCGCCTATGTCTGGCAAGTCGAGGACGGCAAGGCCAGGCGGTTGCCGGTTCGCATCATCCAGCGCAACACAGAGACCGTGCTGATCGACGCGGAGATTAACAGCGGCGACATGGTGGTCACCGAAGGCACCCAAAGTGTCAGCGAAGGCGGCGAGGTTCGCATCGCAGGCCAGGAGCAGCGCGCCGCCGACGCCGCGGAAGGCTCATGAGCGTACCCGTCAACGCCGCCAGCGATACCGGCTTCACCGCGCTGTTCATTCGCAGGCCGGTCATGGCCTTCGTGCTGAACACCCTCATTGCCGTTGCCGGCCTCGCTGCCTTCTACGGTGTCGAGATCCGCGAATTGCCCGACGTCGACCGCGCCGTCGTCACGGTCTCCACCACCTTCGAAGGCGCGGCCGCCGAAACCGTCGACCGCGAATTGACCGACACGATCGAGGGCGCCGTCGCCCGCGTCTCCGGCGTCAAGTCGATCTCGTCTTCCTCCTCCTTCGGATCGAGCCGCGTCACCATCGAGTTCAACGACGGTGTCGATCTCAACGTCGCCGCCTCGGACGTGCGTGATGCGGTCGGCAGCGTCGCCAACCAGATGCCGGACACGGCCGATCCGCCGCGCATCGTGAAGGCCGACGCCAATTCCGACGCGGTGATGCGCCTGGCGGTGACGTCGGACACCATGTCGATCCAGGACATGACCGTGGTGGTCCAGGACCAGATCGAGGACGAACTGGCAGCCGTGCCCGGCGTCGCCGACGTGCAGGTCTATGGCGACCGCGACAAGATCTTCCGCATCGACGTCGACCAGAACAAGCTGGCCAGCCTTGGCTTCACGGTCGCCGATCTCCGGGCGGCGCTTGCTTCGGTCGCGTTCGATTCTCCGGCGGGTTCGATCACCACCACGAACCAAGACCTGATCGTGCGCACGACCGCGGACGTGACGACGCCGGAAGAATTCGAAAACATCATCATCGGCGGCACGACGCGCATCCGCGATGTCGCCACCGTCACGCTCGGCCCCGATGTCGGCCAGACGACACTGCGTTCGGACGGCAAGACCGGCATCGGCATCGGCATTATCCGGCAGGCGGAATCGAATACGCTTGACATTTCGACCGGCGTCCAGGCCGCCATCGCCAATCTGCAGGAGAACCTGCCCAAGGGCATGGCGATCAAGATCACCAGTGACGACGCGGTCTTCGTCAAAGGTGCGGTGCACGAGGTCGAGATCGCGCTAGGCCTGTCGGTCACCATGGTGCTGATCGTGATCTATGTCTTCCTGCTCGACTGGCGCGCCACGCTGATCCCCGGCCTGTCTATGCCGGTCGCCATGATCGGCACCATAGCCGCCATCTATCTGGCCGGCTTCTCGGTCAACATCCTGACACTGCTCGCTTTGGTGCTGGCCACCGGCCTTGTCGTCGATGACGCCATCGTGGTGCTAGAAAACATCGTGCGACGGCGTAACGAAGGCATGGGGCCGCGCGCGGCCGCCGTGCTCGGCGCGCAGGAAGTGTTCTTCGCAGTGGTTGCCACGACGCTGACGCTGGTCGCCGTCTTCGTGCCGATCTCGTTCCTGCCGGGCCAGACCGGCGGCCTGTTCCGTGAATTCGGCTTCGTGCTTGCAATGTCGGTACTCCTGTCCTGCGTGGTGGCACTGACGCTTTGTCCGATGCTTGCCTCGCGCATGCTGACCAGCGCGTCACTTCACCATGAAGGCGGCCAAGGCATCGGCGCGCGCGTCGGCGGCATCCTGAATGCCGGCTACAAGCGCGCGCTCCATGCATGTCTCGACGCGCCGTGGATCGTGGTTCTGGTCGCGGTGCTGTTTGCCGGCGTCGCGTTTGCGCTGTTCGGCACGATCCGCCAGGAGCTGACGCCGACCGAGGACCGCGCCGCCGTGCTGTTGCGCATCAACGCCCCGCAAGGCGTCAGCCTCGACTACACAACCCAGCAGATGCAGAAGATCGAGAAGCTGGTCCAGCCGATGCGCGATTCCGGCGAGATCCGCTCGACCTTCGAGAATGCCGGCCAGAACGGTTCCTACAATTCCGGCTTCATGGTGATGACGCTGGCGCCGTGGGAAGAGCGCAGTCGCAGCCAGCAAGAGATCATGGCCGAGATCAGCCAGTTGACCAGGCAGGTGCCCAGCGTACGCATCTTCCCGGTCCAACCCAATAGCCTCGGCATCCGGGGCGCCGGCAATGGCCTTCAGTTCGCTTTGGTGGGCAACGACCGCAAGGCGCTCGGCGATGCGGCGGTCAAGATCATCGCCGAGATGCAGAAGGATCAGCGCTTCCAGACGCCACGCCTGTCGATCGACCCGACGCAGCCGCAGCTCGCCGTGGCCATCGACCGTGAGCGCGCTTCCGATCTCGGCATCGACATATCAGGGCTCTCCAACACATTGCAGGCCATGCTCGACGGCAACGACGTCGTCGATGTCTACATCGCCGATCGCAGCTACGGCGTGAAGCTGGTCTCGACCACCAATCCGATCAACGACCCGACCGATCTGGAAAATGTCTTCCTCAAGACGGCGGATGGCCGCTTCGTGCCAATGTCGACCATCGCCACGCTGACCGAGCGCGCCGTGCCGCCGTCGCTGTCGCGCGAACAACAGCAGCCTTCGGTGGCAATCACCTCGAACCTCTCAGGCAATTTCGCGCTTGGCGATGCGCTGACGCGCGCCGAGGAGATCGCCACGCCGCTTCTGCCACCCGGCAGCCGCGTCCTGCCGCTGGCCGAGGCCGCGACTTTGGGTGAAACCAACAGCGCCATGGTCACCATCTTCGGCTTCGCGCTGGTCATCATCCTTTTGGTGCTGGCCGCTCAGTTCGAGAGTTTCGTCAGCGCCGTCATCATCATGGCGACGGTGCCGCTCGGCCTTGCCTGCGCCATCTTCGCACTGCTGCTGTCGGGCACCAGCCTCAACGCCTACAGCCAGATCGGCTTGGTGCTTCTGGTCGGCGTCATGGCCAAGAACGGCATCCTGATCGTCGAATTCGCCAACCAGCTGCGGGATCGCGGCCTGGGCGTGCGCGAAGCGATCGAGCAGGCCTCCACCATCCGCCTGCGGCCGGTGATGATGACGATGATCTGCACCATACTTGGCGGAGTGCCGCTTGTACTGGCCGCCGGCGCCGGCGCCGAGGCCCGCGTGGCGCTCGGCTGGGTCATTGTCGGCGGGCTTGGCCTGGCCACCATCTCGACGCTGTTCCTCACACCGGTCGCCTATCTGCTGCTTGGCCGCTTCGTCACGCCGAAGACCCATGAGGAAGCACGGCTGAAGCGTGAGCTCGAGGAAGCCGCCTACACCAATGTGGAACCGGCGCAATAGAGATAGCTATTTCAGAAGCCGGCCTTCGATGGACCAGCGCGCGGCGAGGAAATTCAGCACCGCCGCCACGATGACACCACCGATCTTTGCCGGCCACACGCCGGCGATACCGGCAAAGAGTGCGATCGACAGGCTGGAGACGCCGAGCGAAATCAACGCCCCGAGCGAGACGAACCGCAGGAAGGCGTCGTGCAGCCGGATGGCGTGATTGCGCTCGAACGACCAGAAGCCATTCGCCACGAAAGAGAAGACGACGGCGATCGACCACGAGACGACATTGGCTGGCAGCGGTGGGACGTGCAGCTTGAGCAGCAGGAAAAATCCGGCAAGGTCGATGGCCGTATTCGCCAGTCCGACAAGCGCAAAACGGACGATCTTGCTCCCGGTCGAACGCCGGGGCTGGTCGGCGCCGCTCACCCCCTGCCATCCATGATTTCGACACCGGCACGGGCCAGGCTCGCGCCGAACGCATCCGAGGCCAGAACGCCGAATTCCACATCGCGCACGCCTTGCATCGGGTCGCGCGCGCACAGCGTTTCGTCGACATGGCCGGGGTGGCACATGAACAGCCCACGGTCCGGCAGCGCTTCGACCGCGGCCTCCAGCAATGGGGCAAATTTTTCAGGTTGCCTCCAGTCATAGATGCCGGCGAGCGGCTTCCAAACGGCAAAGCCGGCGCGCTGCATCGACTGGTTGAAGCCGGCGGCCACAGCAGCGATTGCCGCGATCTTCGGTGCGGCGGCGGCATCACCCAGCGCCGGAGCGCCGCGCAAGACCGGCCCGCCTGCGGCGTCGGGAAAATGCGCCCGCAGCCACCCGCGCACGACGGGCAGGAAATGCACGTGCTGATGACCGTCGATGAAGTCGGGCTTGCAGCCCAGCGCGTCGACGAAACGACTGTACTGCGCGGCGAGTTCGGCACGGACGTCGCGCTCGTCGATCCGGCCGCGCAGGATCGGCAGGGCCAGCGAACGAAGCGGCGGCAGCCGGCCCTCCGGCGCCAGGCTCGATTTGCCTGTAACGGCTGGCTGGTCGGTAAGGGTCAGGTGCAGCCCGATCGCCGCGCGGCCGCACAGTGGCTTTATGCGCGCCGCCGCCTCGGCCCATTCCGGAAAACCGGTCATGCAACTGGTGCCGGTAAGGCGTCGCCGGTCGAGCAGGTCTAGAATCCCGGCGCAAACCCCTGGCGCCAGGCCGTAGTCGTCGGCGATCAGGCGAATGCGCCGCATCATCCGCGGGACGCGCCTGGGGCGCCGTCCGAAAAGTCGCTGCGCACCACATCGCGCACGATATAGACCGGACGGTCCTTGCTTTCCGACAGCGTGACCCAGACATATTCGCCGATCAGGCCGAGCAAGGTGAGGTTGAGGCCGCCGAGCAGGACGACGGCGACCATCAGGCTAGGGTAGCCAGGCACGGCGATGCCGTAGAACATCACTTCGAAGAACACCTTGGCGCCGTAAAGGACACCCGCCAGCGCCGCCAGCATCCCGCTCAGGCTGATGATGCGCAGCGGAATGACCGAAAACGACGTGAAGCCTTCCAACGAGAAGGCGAGCAGGTTGAGCCGGCTCCATTTCGACGTGCCGCTGGCGCGGTTCTCCGGCGAATAAGGTATGGCTTTCTGGCGGAAGCCGGCCCAGGCGAACAGGCCCTTGTTGAAGCGCCGCTTGTCGCGCAGGCTGGTCAGCGCGCGGGCGACAGTCCCGCGCATGACGCGAAAGTCGCCGGCATTCTCGGGAATGTCGAAACGCTGGCTGCTGTTGATCAGGCTATAGAACAGCTTCGCCAGCTGGCTGCGCCGCCAACTGGCCTCGCGCCGGTCGTTCTGGGCGTAGACGACGTCGATGTCGGGGTGCTCCACCAACTCGGCAATCATCTGCAGACTGATGTCCATGGAATGCTGAAGGTCGGAGTCCATGATCAGCACCATGTCGCCGCGCGACTGGTCGAGGCCGGCGAGCACCGCGACCTCCTTGCCGAAATTGCGGCTGAGGCGGACAATCTCCCACGATCCCGACAGCGCCTGCGAAAATCGCCCGGCGCCATCGTCGCGGCTGCCGTCGTCGACCAGTATCTTGTGGACGGCCATGCCGAAACGGCTTGATACCGCCTCCTCGAGCCTGTCGAGCAGCGCGGCAAAGGCCGACGCCGATTGCGCCTCGTTGAAGAAGGGCGCCACGATATCGAGTTTCTGCCGCGACTCAGCCATTTGCGACAGGCCTTTCATTCATCACCTTGCCCCGCGCCAGCTTGCTTCGCGCCTTGGCCCAAAACCACCAGATCAGGAAACCGGCAATAAGGGTGACCGCGACTGGCCGGAACCAGGGGTATGTCAAATCCTGGATATGACGTTCGACGCCCGTCAACCCGGTCACAAACAGCATCACTGACAGCACCGAGGCCAGGACACCACCTCGTTCCTCGCGCCACAACAAGGCAATGGCGAGACCGGCGGGCGCTGCGATCATGGCATAGGTGTTGGGTTCGACGCGCGGGTTGAAGACGCACATATAGAACGTCGCCGTCAGGAAGATGGCAAGATCGGCCGTTCCTCGTTCGAGCTTGCGGTCGAACCAAAGGACCATCCGGAGCGTGAACAGGGCCATGACGACCCGCACGATCGTGGCGCCGAATTCCGGAATGGGTAGCCCCATCCTGGTAAAGGGCGCCGTGAAGTCGGTGGGAACAAAGTGGCTGGTGTTGTCGACAGCCATCGAGGTCAGCATCTGGCCAAAAACACGATACTGATCGTTCAGATAGCTGGCCGGGGCGAAAGCATAGGGCAGGGCGAGCACGAACAGCATCGCCAGCACGAGCACTGGGATCAGCCGCAGGCGCAGGGCTCCCACCAACAAAAGCATGATGATCGCAGTCGGTTTGGCGATGATGGCGACCGAAGCCCAGAAGAAGGTTTCGGCACGCCGCCCTTCGAGTGCCGACAGGGTCAGGAGCCAGCAGGCGCCGGTCAGGAGGATCGTCGCCTGGCCGTTGCGGATCGCACCTGCCGCCATTGGCAGGGCAAGGAAGAGCCCGAAGGAAAGCAGCCATGGCAATTCGCCACCGCCGAGCTTGCGCACCTGCCGCATCGCGGCAAAGGTCAGCGCCGCGAAGCCGATCGCATGCCACACCAGGCCACCAAGTTGCGGCCCCAGCTTGAGTATCGGAATATAAAGCGCGGCAAAAGCTGGCGCGTAGAGATACCCCATCTCGGACTGGATGTTGTAGAGCGGCCGGCCGGCCAGGAATTCCTGACTGCCATATCTATAGGCCAGCAGCACGGTGCGTGTGTCGGGCGCCGACAGAACGAGGACAAGAACGACCAGGAACGCTGCGATCCACAGGCCAAGTCCCAAACGGTCGAAAACCGGCTTGGACATCGTCATCAAGACACCCCACAACACCCGGAACAGGCTCAGTCCAGCGCTGTCCCGGCATTCGATGGCGGCGGCATATCACGGACAAAGCGGCGTGGCATAGGGGGCTAATGGTGCAAGCGGCGATCCGGCCGGTCCGATGGCAGCCGGACACGTGATTGTGTCGACCGTCGTCGCGAGCATGACCACCCTTTAGGGCCGGATGAACACCTTGCCGTTGGGCTTGGCCAGTTCCCCCGGCACGCGCGCCATTGCCTCAGCCATCGGAATGACCGCCGTCACGTCGGTCGACCAGAGTCCATCGGAAAAACGCTTCTGCGCCTCGAGAACCGCCGGACCACGCCGATCTTTGAATTGCCGCATCCATTCGCTCAGCCAGAAGCCCTCGATGTGCTTGTGCTGGAAGATCAACTGTCCGGGCTCGCGGATGACCGTGGCCTCGGGATCCAGCCGACCGTAAATGATCCAGCGCGCCCGTTTCGGCATCGCATTGAAGATGGCTGAGGCCAGCGGACCGGTGACAGCATCGAGGAAGATGCGCGGTTGCTCGGCCTTCATCACCTCGCGCAGCGTGGCCTCGAAATCCGGGGCCTTCTCGTTGAGCACATGGGCAGCGCCGATTTCTTTCAAAAGCGCGATCTGCTCGTCGCGGCGCACGGTGACGACAGGCCGGAACCCTTGTTCCCTAGCCAGGCCGATGATCAGCTTGCAGAGCTGGCTAGCGCCGGCGGTCATGACGAACGCCTTCTCGCCTTCCTGCTTGACGATGTCGAACATGGCGATCGCGGTCAGCGGATTGACGATCATCGCGGCACCGTCCTCGTCGCGCACCGTATCGAGGAGCGGAATGCAGGCCGCCGCCTCGGCGACGGCATATTCAGCCCATGAGCCCCAATTGCTGAGACCGGTGGCGAAGGCGACACGCTTGCCGACGAGGCTCTTGGGATAGGGCTCCTCGCCACCCGCGACGACCGTGCCGACACCCTCGAAGCCGGCGGGCTGGCCCTTGGCGCGCGGCTGGCCGTACTGACCCTTGATGAAGGCGACATCCGATGGATTGATCGAAGACAGGCTGACCTTGATCAGCACCTGGCTCGGCCCCGGCGCCGGCACGGCGATGCTGCCCGGCTCGAGATACGGCTCCATCGCTTCGAGCACGCTGCCGCTCGGCGTCCTGGTATAGCCGTCACCGACCAAGAGCAGCGCCTTCATTTCGGAGGGAATGGTCATTGTGACACTCCTTGTCTATCGCGTTGGTTGTCGCGGAAGCTGCAACGCGGCCTGAACTTCTCTCAGACTTTTTCCTGCGTGTATTTCTTCAGCTCCGTGCGCGCCACCTGCCGCCGATGCACGGCATCCGGCCCGTCGGCAAGGCGCAATGTCCTCAGATGCGTCCACGAGCGTGCGAGCGGCGTATCCTGGCTGATGCCTTGCGCGCCGAACATCTGCACCGCCTCGTCGGTGACCTTGAGCGCGACACGCGGTGCGATGACCTTGATCTGGCTGATCCAGGGCGCCGCGGCGCGCGCGTCGCCCTGGTCGATCATCCATGCCGCCTTGAGGCAGAGCAGCCGGGCCATTTCGATCTCCATGCGGCATTCGGCGATGATATCGAAATTGGCGCCGAGCTTGGCCAGAGGCTGGCCGAAGGCCTCGCGGCGCACGGAGCGCTGGCACAGCATCTCCAGCGCCATCTCGGCCTGGCCGATAGCGCGCATGCAATGGTGGATGCGGCCGGGGCCGAGACGGCCTTGCGCGATCTCGAAACCCCTGCCCTCGCCGAGGATCAGGTTCGATGCCGGTACCCGCACATTGTCGAAGCGAAGATGCATGTGGCCATGCGGCGCGTCATCGTCGCCATAGACCTGCATGGCGCGGACCTTGGTCACGCCCTTTGTGTCCGAGGGTACCAGGACCATCGAATGGCGCCGGTGCTGTGGCTCTTCATCGCCGCCGGTCCGCACCATGACGATGTAGATGGCGCAGCGCGGATCGCCGGCGCCCGACGCCCACCATTTCTCGCCATTGAGCACATAGTCTCCGCCCTGCCGCTCGCAGCGCATGGAAATGTTGGTCGCGTCGGAGGAAGCGACATCCGGCTCCGTCATCAGATAGGCCGAGCGAATTTTTCCGTCCAGCAGCGGCTCGAGCCATTCTCGTTTGTGCTCGGCCGAGCCGTAGCGCTCCAGCACCTCCATATTGCCGGTGTCCGGAGCCGAGCAGTTGAAGGTTTCGGCGCCGAGATGCGCCTTGCCCATCTCCTCGGCCAGATAGGCGTATTCGACAGTGGACAGGCCGTAACCGCGTTCCGAGCCGGTCAGCCAGAAATTCCACAAGCCGCGTTCCCTGGCCGTCTTCTTCAGCCCTTCGAGGATCTCGCTCTGGCGCTTGCTGTACACCCAGCGATCGCCCATCTTGCCGACTTCGGCCAAAAATTCCTTGTCGAGCGGCATGATCTCGTCGCGCACCATGGCCGCAACGCGTGCGTGGATCGGCTTCAGCCGCTCGGTCATGCCGAGATTCATCTGCGTCATCGGTCCGCTAACCCTTCATGCAGGCCAGGCATTTTATCCGTGGCAAGGATGACCGTACTTCGGATAGCCTTGTCAACGCGAACTGTTTTGCCCGCATGCCGGGCAAAGGAGCGGAGAATTTGGATGGGCTACCTGGATGAGCTGTTTTCGGTTGCCGGCAAGACCGCGCTGGTGACGGGAGCGGCGACCGGCATCGGCCGCATGGCGGCAACCGCGCTGGTCAGGGCCGGCGCCAGCGTGATGATCGCCTCGCGCAAGGGCGAGGATTGCATCAAGGTCGCCGGCGAATTGAACGGACTTGGCGCCCCGGGCCGGGCGGAAGGCTTTGCCGGCGATGTCGCCAGCGAGGCTGGCATCGCCGCTCTGGTCAGCGAGGTCAAGGCACGGACCGAAAGACTGCATATTCTGGTCAACAATGCCGGTGTGTCCTGGGGCGCGCCGCTGGAGAGCTTCCCTTATTCGGCGTGGGCCAAGGTCTTCGGCGTCAATGTCACCGCGGTCTTCCATCTGACGCGCGAATTGCTGCCGCTGCTCGATGCCGCTGCCAGCGACGCCGATCCGGCCCGGGTGATCAATCTCGGCTCGGTGATGGGCACGCAGCCGCTGGCCGACGACGCCTATTCCTACACCGCCTCAAAGGCCGCGGTGCACCACCTGACACGCACGCTGGCGCTCGAATTCGCCGGCCGCCGCATCACCGTCAACGCCTTTGCCCCTGGCCCCTTCCAAAGCCGCATGACGGCATTCGCCACTGGCACGGATGAACAGGCCAGGCATGTCGGCGGCCATGTCCCGATCGGCCGCATCGGCGCACCGGATGACATTGCCGGCGCAACGCTCTATTTGTGCAGCCGTGCAGGCAGCTATGTCACCGGCGCCATCCTGCCGATTGACGGCGGACAGTCGGTCCAGCATGGGCTGACTCTCTTCAAGGAATGACATTTTCCGGCCGCAGAAGCCGGGGTGAAACAGGAGGACATGAGCGTGGAACCGATCAGTCTCGATGTGCTTCTGGCCAGCGTCGGCAAGGAGGTCGGCGTCTCGCCCTGGCGCGTGGTCACACAGCTCATGATTGACCAGTTCGCCGACGCCACCGACGACCACCAGTTCATCCACTGCGATCCGGAGCGCGCCAAGCGCGAAACGCCGTTCGGCGGCACCATCGCGCATGGTTTCCTGTCGCTGTCGCTGTTGTCGGCGATGACGTTCGAGACCATGCCGCCGCTGGAAAACGGCAAGATGGGCGTCAACCATGGCTTCGATTCGCTGCGTTTTCTGGCGCCAGTGAAGACTGGCGCGCGCATCCGCACCCGCTTCGTGCTGGCCGACGTCAAGGTCAGGCCATCGGGCTGGGTACAGACCGCCCATGATGTAACCATCGAAATCGAAGGTTCGAAGAAACCGGCGCTGACCGCCCGCTGGCTGACGCTGACCTTGATTGAACGCCAGCCCGAGACCGCATGAGACTTCCTGTGTCAACCTGTTGTGAG
>NZ_ML703299.1 GCF_008520305.1 Mesorhizobium sp. SARCC-RB16n
AACTCCCAAAACGTCATATGCGATTCCCCTGCCCCACGAGGGGGGAGATCGGATGTCATCCGTGCTTTCGCCAATCACCAGCATTGCAAGAAAGCGACGGCCGCGAAACTGCCAATCTCCCCCCTCGTGGGGGAGATGTCCGGCAGGACAGAGGGGGGCGCGAAGGATCGCCGACGCAACGTGATCGGCTTTCTATCCCGCCTTCTTCCACCCGTTCCTGATATGCCTATACCCCTCCCGGTACACCGCTTCCGGCGTCTCGGAAAAATCGCGCCATACTTTCGTCGCCGCGGCCAAATCCTTGAGCGAGCGCCCGAACGCCTCGATGGTCAGCCAGTCGTCGTAGCCGCTCTTGCGGATCGCCTCGAAGGTTTCTTTCCACGGAATGTTGCCGCGCCCCGGCACGCCGCGATCGTTCTCCGATATGTGGATATGCACGACATTCCTGCGGTGCTTCGTATAGGCGCCGATCGGGTCGGCCTCCTCGATATTGGCGTGGAACGTGTCGTACATCGCCTTGATGTGCGGCCGGTCGATGGCGTCGATATGCTCCGACAGGTCGGCCATGGTGTTGAGGAGATAGCATTCGAAGCGGTTCAGCGCCTCGAGCCCGATGGTAATGTTGCGCTTGCCGGCATGGTCGCCGATGGCGCGCTGCGAGGCAACGGAGCGCTTCTTCTCGGCGGCCGTCGGCCCGGTTCCGGAAAAGGCGCCAAGCGTCGAATGCAGCGGTCCACTCAGTGTGCGGGCGCCAAGCGAATCGGCGCAATCGATGGCCCATTTCATGTAATCGACACCAGCCTTGCGCGTTGCCGCATCGGCCGCGATCAGGTTCATCGCCGGATCGCCCATGGCTGACACAGCGGTCCGCTCCAGCCCGATACGGTCGAGCAATTCACCCAGTTTCCTGTAGTCGTCCGGCGTGCCGGCGAAGATCGGTATCTCGACGCCGTCGAAGCCGGTCGACTTGATGTCGCGAAGCAGCGGCTCGTGCTTCTTCGACACCGCCGTCGTCCACAAGAACATGCACATGCCGATCTTCATCGACGCCTCCCCCATTCCCGCCAACCAGGTGCCTCTTACAGCTTGGTCCACGCTCCATTCTTCTTCGACGACTTCACGCAGGCCTCGATGAAAGCCATGCCCTCGACACCGTCCTGGATGGTCGGGAAGACGACATCCTTTGCCGGCTTTCCACCCTTGCGCCGCGCCGCGCGGATGGCGCGTGCCGCCTCCTGGTAGATGTTGGCGAAGCCTTCGAGATAACCCTCGGGATGGCCCGACGGAACGCGGCTGACACGGCCCGCCACCGGCAGCGCGCCGGCACCGTTGCGGGTGATCAACTGTTTCGGCTGGCCGAACGGCGTGTACCAGAGATAGTTCGGATCGGCCTGCACCCATTCCAGACCGCCCTTCGAACCGTAGATGCGCAGCTTCAGACCGTTCTCATGACCAGGCGCCACTTGGCTTGCCCAGATCATGCCCTTGGCCGGATGCGTTTTTCCGGTCGGCTTGAAACGCAGCATGACGTTGACGTTGTCGTCGAGCAGCCTCCCCGGCACGAAAGCATCGAGATCGGCCGACAGGGAGTCGAGTTCGAGGCCAGAGACGAAGCGGGCGAGGTTATAGGCATGGGTGCCGATGTCGCCGAGCGCGCCGCCGGCACCCGCCTGCTTGGGGTCGCCCCGCCATGACGCCTGCTTCTGGCCGGTGGCGGCGAGGTCCTCGGTCAGCCAGTCCTGCGGATATTCCGACTGCACGATGCGGATGTCGCCGAGCACGCCCTTGGCCACCATTTCGCGCGCCTGCCGCACCATCGGGTAGGCGGTGTAATTATGGGTGAGCACGAACACCTTGCCGGTCTTCTCGACTATCGCCGCGAGCTTCTTCGCTTCGGCCAGCGTCGTTGCCAGCGGCTTGTCGCAGATCACGTGGATGCCTGCCTCCAGGAAGGCCTTGGCCGCCGGCACATGCACATTGTTGGGGGTGACGATGGCCACCGCCTCGATGCCATCCGGGCGCTTCGCCTCGGCCTTGGCCATTTCGGCGTAGGACGCATAGCTTCGCTCCGGATCGAGCCCGAGTTCGGCGGCCGAGGCCTTTGCGCGCGCCGGATCGGCCGACAAGGCGCCAGCGACCAGCACGAAATCATTGTCCATGCGCGCCGCGATCCGGTGCACCGCGCCGATGAACGCGCCTTGCCCGCCGCCGACCATGCCGTAGCGGATCGGGCCGCCTCCCGTTTCCGACTTCGATGCGCCAACCATGTTTTTCTCCCTCGTCTGAGATACCCCTCCCCCGAGGGGAAGCGAAAGCGGTGTCAAATTCCCATCATGGCGCGCAGCAACATCTTGTCCGTAGTGCCAGCGGCGAAATCGTCGAATGCCTTCTCGGTCACCCGGATGATGTGGTGCTGGATGAAGGGCGCCCCTTCGGCCGCACCGTCCTCCGGGTGCTTCAGGCAGCATTCCCATTCCAGCACCGCCCAGGAATCGTAATTGTACTGAGTCAGCTTGGAGAAGATGCCGCCGAAATCCACTTGCCCGTCGCCGAGCGAACGGAAGCGGCCGGCGCGGTTCGTCCAGCTCTGATAACCGGAGTACACGCCTTGCCGTCCGGTCGGATTGAACTCGGCGTCCTTGACGTGAAAAGCCTTGATCCGCTCGTGATAGATATCGATGAATTCGAGATAATCGAGCTGCTGCAGCAGGAAGTGCGAAGGATCGTAGTTGATGTTGCAGCGCTTGTGGCCACCGACCGCGTCGAGGAACATCTCGAAGGTCGTCCCATCGAACACGTCTTCCGAAGGATGGATTTCGTAGCCGACATCGACACCATTGTCCTCATAGACATCGAGGATCGGCTTCCAGCGTTTGCCGAGTTCACCGAAGGCTTCCTCGATCAGTCCGGCGGGCCGCTGCGGAAAGGGATAGAGGTAAGGGAAAGCCAGCGAGCCGGTGAACGACACCGAGACATTAAGCCCGAGATTGCGCGACGCCTTGGCACCGAACTTCATCTGTTCGACCGCCCATTTCTGCCGCGCCTTCGGGTTGTTGTGTACCGATGGCGGCGCGAACCCATCCATCTGTGCGTCATAGGCCGGATGCACCGCCACCAATTGCCCCTGCAGATGCGTCGACAGTTCGGTGATCTCGACGCCGGCGTCAGTGCAGATGCCCTTCACCTCGTCGCAATAGGTCTTGGAAGACGACGCCTTCTCGAGGTCGAACAGGCGCGCGTCCCAAGTCGGGATCTGCACGCCCTTGTAGCCGAGACCGGCGGCCCATTTGGTGATCGACGCCAGCGAATTGAACGGTGCGGCGTCGCCCGCGAACTGCGCCAGAAACAGTCCAGGGCCCTTCATTGTCGTCGGCATCGGCATCCTCCTCATTTTGTCACGACCAAGCATAGCGCCTGATGAAAGCAGGGCCAGTCACTTTGGTCTTTTCGCGTCGGACGCTCTGCCGACACCGCCATTCTGGTATGACCAAATAAGGCAATTTGGTCAAGTCTCGGAATGCGCCGAAAAGGCTCTCCGAACGCGCAAAATAACGGTACATATCACAATGTAATCAACAAACTAGTCACCCCTGCGGGTTACGTCGCTGCAGTTGTTGCCGTCTCGAAGAATTTGCTGTAGACCTCATTTCAGACCCAATTGGTCGAACCAGTTTGCAAGAAAAGGCTGGGGATGCCTTGGGGAGGAACCCGTGCATCGTCTTTCGGCGATGCATGTCGCAGGCAAACCATACGGACGAATCTGGGAAGGACAGGCCATGCATCTTTCGACGCACAACTGGATGCGCGCGGAACCCCTTGAGACGACGCTCAAGCGCATCAAGAAATTCGGCTATGAGTCGATCGAGATTTCAGGCGAGCCAGCGCAGTACAAGACCAAGGAGACGCGGGCGCTGCTGAAGGAGCATGGCATCCGTTGCTGGGGCGCGGTCACCCTGATGCTGGGCGAACGCAACCTTGCCGCCAGGAACCAGGGCCAGCGTGAGCGCTCCGTGCAATACGTCAAGGACGTGCTGACGATGGTCAGCGAACTCGACGGCGAGATTATCACGCTGGTTCCGGCGACGGTGGGCAAGGTGGTGCCGGACGGCACCGAGGAGGAGGAGTGGAAATGGGTCGTCGACGCGACCCGGGAATGCTTCGCCCACGCCAAGAAGGTCGGCGTCAAGATTGCCGTCGAACCGCTCAACCGCTTCGAAACCTATCTGTTTAATCGCGGTGCCCAGGCGCTGGCGCTGGCTGACGCGGTCAGCCCGGAATGCGGCGTCTGCCTTGACGCCTACCATATCCACATGGAGGAATTTAACGTCCATGACGCCATCCGGCAGGTCGGAAAGCGCCTGTTCGACTTCCATGTCGCCGACAATAACCGCTTCGCCGCCGGCCTCGGCCAGATCGACTGGCCCAGGATCGTCGCGACCTTGAAGGAAGTCGGCTATGATGGCGCGCTGACCAATGAATTCGTCGCCCCCGTCGATCGCACGCCGGCAGCACCCTATCCCGAAATGGTCGAGCGCCACCCGGTCGATATCTCGCCCGAGCAGTTGAAGTTCATCCAGGACCACGGCTCCAGCGTGCTCACGGAGAAATTCTACACCGACCAGATGCGCATCACTGCCGAAACGCTGCTGCCGCTGATCAAGTAGTCGACGCCGCTGGGAATTTGTCCTTCCGCCCCGACTGGCGGCAGGGCTGGGGAAAGATATGCGCATAAAGACTGTCCAGGCCTGGTGGGTCCGCGTCCCGATCGAAGCCGCGAAGCAGCATCGCAGCGACTTCGGCCAGGTGACGACCTTTGATGCCGCCATCCTGCGCATCGAAACCGATGACGGGCTGGTCGGCTGGGGCGAAGGCAAGAATGCCGCCGGCAGCGCCGGCAGCTACGGCGCCCTCGTCCACATGCTGAACCACGAAGTCGGGCCGCAGTTGGTCGGCCGCCATCCGGCCGACATCGGCGTCATCTGGGAGATGCTCTACAACGGCGTGCGCCACGAAAGTGCCGCCCACGCCGGCCACGCCATGCCGCAACTGGCGCGGCGCGGCATGAGCGTCGCCGCCATCAGCGCTGTCGACATCGCGCTCTGGGACATCCTGGGCAAATCGCTGGGCCAGCCGGTCTGGCGGCTGCTCGGTGGCCGCAAGGTCGATCGCATGCGGGCCTATGCCTCTGGTGGCTGGGCCTCCGCCGATGCCATCGGCGAGCAATTGAAATCCTACATCGCCAAGGGCGGCTTCAAGGCGTTGAAGATGCGGGTGGGCGCCATGGATGGCGCGGCACACAATTCCGCCGCCCGCGTGCGAGCCGCGCGCCAGGCGCTCGGCCCCGATGTCGAACTGATGGTCGACGCGCACGGCACCTATACCGTGGCGGAAGCCAAACGCTTCATCCACCTCGTCAAGGATCTTGATCTTGCCTGGTTCGAGGAGCCCGTGATCGCCGACGACAAGCCGGGCATGGCTGAAGTGCGCGCTTCCGGCCCCGTTCCGATCGCCACCGGCGAAAGCGAGGCGACGCGCTACGCCTTCCGCGACCTCGCCATTCTCAAGGCGGCCGACATCTTCCAGCCGGACCCCGCCTTCTGCGGCGGCATCAGCGAGGCGATGAAGATCGGCACCATCGCCAGCGCCTTCAATTTACGCTTCGCGCCGCATCTTTGGGCCGGTGCCCCTTGCTTCTTCGCCGGGCTGCATGTCTGCGCCGCCTCGCCTTCGAGTTTCACCGTCGAATATTCGCTCGGCGCCAACCCGATGATCCACGATCTGGTCGAAGAGACTGTCGAAGCGAAGGACGGTATGATAGCGATCCCGGAAAAGCCCGGATTGGGATTCACCATTTCGGAGCGATTCCTGGAGGCGCACGCGCAACGCAATTGACGATGAAAGAAAAGAACCTTCTCGCGGAACTCGCCGCCTATCTGTTCTCCCACTCGGACAAGGAGACCGGCCGCACGCCTTCCGAACGCGAGCTGGCGGAGCATTTCGGCGTCAGCCGCGGCCAGATCCGCGAAGCGCTGGCCATCCTCGAAGCCATGCGCATCGTCGAGCGCCGCGCCAAGTCAGGCATCTACATCGACACCAAGCAGGCCAGCGTCGAGGCGCTGGCGCTGTTCGCACGCGCCGGCCTGCCGCTCGATCCCCTGCAGATTTATGAAACGGTCGAGTTGCGCAAGATCCATGAGATCAAGGCGGCCGAGCTTGCCTGCTCGCGCGCCACCGAGGAGAATTTCGAGCGCCTGCGCGAGATCCTCAAAGCGTCGGAAGACCGCATCGCCGCCGGCGAGGGCCTTGCCAAGGAGGATCGCGAATTCCACCTCGAAATCGTGCGCGCCACCAAGAACAGCGTCTTCCACAACATCTGCAGCGTCTACTACCTGATGGGCGAGCAGCGCCTGCCGATCTACTTCAACGATCCCGAGCGCAGCGTGCGTTCGCATGCCGAGCATGTGCAGATCTACGAGGCGCTGCTGCGCCGCGACGGCAATCTCGCCCAGGCGCTGATGAGCGCCCACCTGCAAGGCGCGGAAAGCTATTGGAAAGGGCTGATCGAGGGCGGCAAGGCGGTTGCGCCCTCCAGTCCGGCGCTCGAAAAGGCCTGACCGTGGCCCAGACCATGCCCAAGATCCTGTCGACACACCCGCTGCACCCGCGCGCCTCGGCCAGGCTGGCGGGCGCTGGTCAACTCGTGATTGCCTCGGCGCTCGATGCCGCCACCTTGACCACGGAAGCGAAGGACGCCGATATCCTCATCGTGCGGGCGCCGTTGCCGCCTGCATTGTTCGAGGGCGCCTGGAAGCTGAGGGCCGCGATCCGCCATGGCGCCGGGCTCGACATGATCCCGATGGAAGCAGCCGCTGCAGCCGGCGTGCTCGTGGCTAACGTGCCGGCGGTCAACGCCCGCTCGGTCGCCGAACATGTCATGCTCACCGCTCTTGCACTGCTGCGGCAGTTCCGCAGGGTCGACCGCGACCTGCGCGCCAAGGGCTGGCTGGCCGGTCGCGAGCATGCCAATGCCAACATCGAACTCGCCGGCAAGACCATCGGCATCGTCGGCCTTGGTGCCGTCGGGCAGGCCGTCGGGCACATTGCCGCGCACGGCTTCGACCTCAAGGTGGTGGCGACGACGCGTAGCATGCAACCGGCGCCGGAGAAGGTCGGCTTCCTGTCGATCGACGCGCTGGTCGAGCAGAGCGACATCGTCGTGCTCTGCTGCCCGCTGACGCCGGAGACGCGCGGCCTGATCGGCCGCGAGCGCATCGCCCGTATGAAACCCAACGCACTGCTGATCAATGTGTCGCGCGGACCGGTCGTCGACGATGACGCACTGATCGAGGCTTTGCGGGAGCGCCGCATCGGCGGTGCCGCGCTCGACGTTTTCTCGACGCAGCCGCTACCGCCAAATCATCCTTATTTCGGCTTCGACAACGTCATCATCACCCCGCATATGGCAGGGATTACCGAGGAATCGATGATGCGCATGGGCGTGGGCGCGGCCGGCGAAGCCTTGCTGGTGCTGGCAGACAAGCTGCCAGTCAACCTGCGCAATCCGGAAGTGGTCGATCATTACCGGCGGCGGTTTCCGCTCGACATATAGCAATCGCGGTTTCGTCCCGATGGCGAACGCAAACACTGTTCATCGCACGGATCCATCATCCACGGCTCGCTACCGATCAATCACCCAGCAGCCTCTCCACTTCGGCGGCAATCCGCAACAGATGTCGATCATGGCCGTTGCGCGCCACCAGCATCAATCCGGCAGGCAGTGTTGTCCCCAGCATCGGCAGCGAGATCGCGCAGAGGTCGAACTGATTGGCGACCTGCGTGTTGCGCAGCAACAGGCCTTCGATGCGATCACGCAGTTCGGCATCCTCGGCAATGGAAGCGATGGTCGGCGCTGTCACCGGCACGGTTGGCAAGACCAGTACATCCGCCGATGACAGCCGTTCATCCATGGCGGCAGCGAGCGCGGCCCGGCGACGCAGTGCCCCGATATAGACCGGAGCCGTCAGCGTTGCCGCCCGCGACAACGGCCCGCTGACATGCGGATCGACCGGCACCGATGCGCCCGTCGCCAGCCAGTCGGCATGCACTTCGGCGCCTTCCATGGCGGCGATTGAACCGCGCTTGGTGGCTGCGTGCAAATCCGCGATCATGTCGTCGATCGACAGGTCCGCGATGCGTGCGCCAGCCTGTTCGATCTTGCCAAGACAACGTTCGAAGGCCGCGGCAACCTCACTTTCCGTATCCCCGAAAAGAACGCCGCGCGGGATGCCAACCCGAAGCCCGGCGAGCGCAATGGACGCCAGCTCGCTCGGCGTCTCGCCGGCCATCACCGCGTCGGCGGCGGCGCATTGCGCGACGGTTCGGGCAAGCGGTCCGATCGAGTCCAACGTGCCCGAAAGCGGAAAGGCGCCAGAGAGCGGCACACGCCGCGCTGTCGGCTTGAAGCCGACAACGCCATTGAGCGCCGCCGGAATGCGAATCGAGCCGCCGGTATCGGATCCGATCGAGATGTCGCTCGTCCCCTCGCCGACGGAGACACCGGCCCCGGACGACGAACCGCCGGAGATGCGGCTGACATCCCTTGCATTGCCTGGCGTGCCGTAATGCATGTTGTCGCCGATCGCGGTGAAGGCGAATTCGGTCATGTTGGTCTTGCCGATGATCACCGCGCCGGCCTGGCGCAACCGGCCGACGATGGTGCCATCGCGCACGGCGGGCTTGGCGGTCTTGCGCATCAACGAACCGGCCGTGGTCGGTTCGCCGGCGACATCGAACAGATCCTTGACTGACACAATGGTGCCATCCAGCGGCCCGAGCGTCACGCCGGTCCGCTTGCGGGCGTCGCTCGCGTCGGCCGCGGCACGCGCCGCTTCAGCATAGAGCTTCGTGTAGACCGTCTCGTCGGCCGCACGATTGGCAAGACGTGACAGGATGATTTCGAGACGGTCGCGGATGGATTGCATGTCGATGTCGGACTCCGCCAAGGTAGAGCGTCTTTAAACCAAGCAGCCATTCGGCCTGCGGAAGGGATAACCCGGCCAGCGTGCCTTTGCACCTGCCAGCAATAGGAAAGATAATGATGCTGTACAAAGGCAGCTGCCACTGCGGCAAGGTTGCTTTCGAGGTCGATGGCGAGCTTGAGGGCGTCGTGCGCTGCAATTGTTCGATCTGCGCCCGCAAGGGTGCGCTGCTGTGGGCCGTGCCACATGACAAGCTTACGCTCGTCGCCTGGGGCGATGACCTTGGCCGCTACACATTCGGCGAGGCGAAAATAGCGCACCGCTTCTGCCGAACCTGCGGCATCCATCCCTTTGCCGAAGACATCAGCGAAAGCGGTGAACGCAGCGCCTACATCAACATCAATTGCGTGACCGATCTCGACCCGTCCACCTTGTCGATCTTCGACTTCGATGGGCGTTCGGCCTGAAGCAATTCTGCTCTACCGGTAGCCTGTTGCATCGGCTGGTTTGCCGGCATCCTGAACCTCCGGAACATAGCGCCACGCATCGGGTCGCGAGCCGTCCAAATCGGTGAATCCATAGACCTGCGCCAGCCCGCCGCTGGATAGAGACTGACCGTTCCAGCGCGAGCGATCCGGATCCGCCGCCAAAGCGGCAACGGCGCGGCCGACGAAGCGCGGCGTTTCGGAGATGACGAAATGGGGCACTTTCGCCATGGCGTCGCGCCAGTTTTCTTCGGTGACGCCATAAATCTCCAGCATCATTTCCGAACGCATCCAGCCCGGCGTCAGCGAGACCGACGTGGCTCCCTGTTTCGCAAGGTCCTGTGCGTGAGCCCAGGCCATGCGGTTCACCGCCACCTTGGCAAGGTCGTAGAAAGGCGACAGGCGATAATGTTCGGCATTGTATTCGGCTGTGCCGTCGGTGATTTCGACAAGTAGCCCGCCCGGCCGCTCGATCATCAACGGCAAGGCATGGTGCGCGGTGATCAGGTGCGTGTCGATGGCCAGGCGCAGCATGCGCAGGCCGTTCTCCAGATTGTGCTCCCAGACCGGCTTGTCCCATTCGAACAGCTTTTCGCCGCCCCAGATGTCGTTGACAAGTATGTCGAGGCGACCCTGCTCGTCACGGATGCGCCCGACCAGCTTGCGCACGTCGTCGGTGATGAGGTGATCGACCTTCACGGCGATGCCCTTGCCGCCATTCGCGGTGACCAGTTCCGCCGTCTGCTCGATGGTCTCTGGCCGGGCATACTCGGATTTCTCGCCGCGCGTGCTCCGCCCCGTGACATATACAGTGGCGCCGGCGGCGCCGAGTTCGACCGCTATGCCGCGCCCGGCGCCCCGGGTGCCGCCGGCAACCAAGGCAACTTTCCCTTGCAACGTCATTAAACTCTCCCCAAACAGCATCATCGATTAAATCCGAGCTGGCTCGCGCCGCTCGCATCATATATAAATGATCATTCGGTTATATTGGAATGTCAAGATGACCCGCCCCAAAACCCTGTCCGACGAGCAGGTGCTGGAAGCCGCATTGCGATTGATCCACGAGCTCGGCCCAGAGGCGCTTACCTTCGAACGTCTGGCAAAAGCCTGTGGCCTTTCGGGCGCAACCCTGGTGCAGCGCTTCAAAAACAAGCCGCAGTTGAAGCAGCGCACCTTGCTGCATGCCTGGGACGGTCTTGACGACAAGACCGGGACCCTGGCTGCCGCCGTTCCAAGAACCCCGGCCGGCGCCATCGAATTGCTGGTTGCGCTATCGCAGGGCTATGGCGGCATCGAAACCTATGCCGATGGCCTGCTCGTCTTGCGCGAGGATCTGCGCGACCCCGTGCTTAGGGCGCGCGGCGCTACCTGGAAGGCGGTCCTGTGCGCTGCTCTTTCGGCCTGCTTCGCTGAAATAGACGACCCGCCACAAGACGTAGGCCTGCTGATGGCGTCGCATTGGCAAGGCTCGCTCTTGTGGTGGAGCTTTGATCCGACGATCGAAGTGGCCGTCTATATCGAGGGCAGTCTCAACCGCTTCGTCTCCGCCATCACAACGGAAACGGCCCGAAAACCGTAATGGTTCTCGGGCCGTTGCCAGGGACGACCGTTGCGACAGACTATTCGGCCTGTTTCGGGCCGCGCAGGAACACCACGATGGCCGCCAGCAGCGTTGCGACGCCGCAATAGGCAAAGGCGCTGGCGACGCCTGCATGATCGACCAGCAGACCGCCAAAGACGGCGCCCATCGCAATCGCCACCTGGAAGGTCGCGACCATCAGGCCGCCGGCGCTTTCAGCCTGGTCGGGCGCTGCCCGCACCAGCCAGCTCTGCAGCCCGACCGGCACCGCGCCGAAGGCAAAGCCCCAGGCTGCGACGGCGGCGGCAGCGACTATCGGCGAAGCACCAAAGATCAGCATCGAGGCGGCCGCCAATGCGATCAGCAACGGCGCCAGCGCCACCGCGGCCTTGAGGTTGCGCTCAGCCATGAAGCCGCCGGCAAGATTGCCAAAGAAGCCACCTATGCCGTAGGCCAGCAGCACCAGCGAGATCGTCTCGATGTTGAGCACTGGCACCTTTTCGAGGAAGGGACGGACATAGGTGAAGCCGGCAAAGTGCCCGGATGCGACCAGCAGCACGACCAGCAGGGCCACCCTGATCGACGGCCGCTCCAGCACTTCGAGCAAGGTGCGGAAGCTCGCGACGCCAACCGGCGGCAGCTTCGGAATGGTGGCCAGTTGAACCAGCAGCGCCAGCGCACCGACGATGGTCGCGATCATGAATGCGGTGCGCCAGCCCCAGACGTCGCCAACATAGGCGCCGACAGGAGCTGCGGTGACGGTCGCCAGCGACACGCCGGTGAGGATGATCGACATGGCGCGCGGCATCAGCCGCATCGGCACCAGCCGCAGTGCCATGGCCGCCGACATTGCCCAGAAGCCGCCAAGGGCTACGCCGAGCACGACGCGGGCAAGCAGAAGCATGGGCAGCGACGAGGCAAAGGTGGCGAGAAGATTGGACAGGATGAGGAACACCGTCAGCATCCACATCACTAACCTGCGGTCCATGCGTCTTGTGATGATGGCCATGGTGGGGGCGGCGATGGCGCCGACGATGGCGGTTGCCGTCACTGCCTGTCCCGCCACGCCTTCGGTGACGCCGAGATCGTGCGCCATCGGCGTTAGCAGGCTGGCGGGCAGGAATTCCGCCGTGACGAGGCCGAAGACGCCAAGCGCCAGCGAGACGACGGCACCCCACGCGGGCTCGGTTCGCTCATCGGAGTCTGCTGGATTCAGAAGTGTGGCGTCAACAACACCTGTCGCGGGTTCGGCCATGGTAAGTCTCCGATCTGTTTGCAGCACCACATAGAAAATGACCGGCTCGGGCTCCACCCGTTACATGCCTTGCCGTCATGGCTTTGGCTACGCGGCCGGTCTTCGATCTGTTGCGGCGCAACATTTGGCTGCACTGGAACATAGGGAGTGACGGGCTGGAGTTTCCATGCTACAAACCCCATAATGCATGACCGTTCGTCCAAAATTCCTGTCACCGGTGACCCGTTGACTGACATATTGCGCGGGCTGCGTCTCGATGGCGTCGAGTATGGGCGCTGCGAAATGAAGGAACCCTGGGGCATTCAGTTTCCGGCCCAGCCCGGAGCGCGGTTCCATTTCATCGGCCGCAAGAGTTGCTGGCTGAAGCAGCCCTCCGGCGAGTGGGTGCAACTCAATGCCGGCGATGCGGTGCTTTTGCCACGCGGCGAGGCTCATGTGCTCGCCAGCGAGCCAGGTGCGCGGACCTGGCCTATCCATGGCTACGAGCTCGAGGAAGTCTGCAAGGATGTCTACTGCACGTCGAACGCGGAGATGTGCGACAAGAATTGCCAGCCGGGAACACTGCTGTTCTGTGCCAGCATGTATTTCAACCTCGATGGCCTGCATCCTCTGCTCGGCATGATGCCTGACGTGATGCGAACGCACGAACTGGAAGCCTATGAACCGGGCATTCCGCATCTCTTGGAATCGATGGCGCGCGAAGTGACGCTGGAGCGCGTTGGCTCCGGCGGCATTCTGGCGCGGCTGGCCGATGTGCTCGCCGCGACCGTCATCCGCTCATGGGTCGAGCGCGGCTGCGGCGACTCCTCCGGCTGGATCGCGGCGGTCCGGGATCGCGACATCGGCCGCGTTCTGGCCGCCATCCATCTCGAGCCTGACCACGATTGGACGGTCGAGTCACTGGCCAGGATGATGGGCGCCTCACGCTCGGGCTTTGCCGAGCGTTTCGCCACCATCGTCGGCCAAACGCCGGTAAAATACGTCACTCAGGTCAGGATGCACCAGGCGAGGCAGTGGCTGGTCCGAGACCGGATGAAAATATCAGTCGTTGCCGCCCGCCTCGGCTATGAATCGGACGCCGCCTTCAGCCGTGCCTTCAAGCGCGTCATCGGCTCGGCTCCCAGCCATTTCCGCGCCGTGGAGCAGGCGGAGATCCGCCAGGCCAATTGACGTTCCGTCACCCGTTGAACCGGAGCAGCACCTATGAGGCGTGCCGCAGGCTGACACCACTACCCTTGTCGAACAGCACCACCTTGTCGGGGTTCCAGGCAAAGCGCACCGGCTGCTCGATCGCGACATCGGTTCTGGCCGGCACCGTGGCGCGCAACATGGTGTCGCCGACGCGCAGCGTCAGGATCTTTTCGACGCCATGGTTCTCGACATCATGGACGCGTGCCTCGACCGGTGCGCCGCTCTCCAGATAGACGTCTTCAGGACGGATGCCGAAGACGAGCGGGCGACCCTCGGTCGCCGCGCTCGTCCCTGCCCCCGCAAAAGTCTTGGCCCCCGCTGAAAATGGCAGTTCGAAATTCAATGGTGCCATCACCGCGCGGCCGTTCACCAGCTTGCCGTCGATGAGGTTCATCGGCGGCGAGCCGACGAAGCTCGCCACATAGGTATCGCGCGGATTGTTGTAGATCTCGTGCGGCGTTCCGGTCTGGATGATGCGGCCATGGTTGAGCACGCCGACCTTGTCGCCCATGGACATTGCCTCGATCTGGTCGTGGGTGACGAACAGGAAGGTGGCGCCGAGTTGCATCTGCAGGTTCTTCAACTCGGTGCGCAGCGCCTCACGCAGTTTGGCGTCGAGCGCCGACAGCGGCTCGTCCATCAGGAACACGCGCGGTTTGCGCACGATGGCGCGGCCGATCGAGACGCGCTGCATCTCGCCGCCCGAAAGCCGGTCGGTCTTGCGATCGAGCAGGTGCTCGATCCGCAGCGTTCGGGCGGCGCGGTCGACGCGGTCCTTGATCTCGGCGTCCGGCAGCCGGCGGATCTTCGGCTTCAGCGGAAATTCGAGGTTCTCGCGCACCGTGTAGCGCGGGTAGAGCGAGTATTGCTGCAGCACCAGCGCCACGTCGCGCTCGGCCGCGCCCCAGGCGGCAACGTCGACGCCGTCGATGAAGACCTGCCCCCCGCTCGGCTTCTCCAGGCCGGCGATCAGCCGCAGCGTCGTCGTCTTGCCGGCGCCCGTCTCGCCAAGCAGGACGAAGAACTCACCATCGGCGATGTCGAGGTCTAGCCCGGTCAAGGCCGTGTGGTTGCCGAAAATCTTAGAGATGTTCTTGAGCTGGATATGGGCCATCAGAGTCTCACCTCCAGCGACTTGCCGCTTGCCTTGTCGAAGAAATGCGCCTGCGTAGGATCGATTCGGGCAAACACCTTCTCGCCAGGCCCGGCGACGAAGCCGCTCTTTGTGCGGGCCCGCAGCATGTTCGAGCCGACCTTGAGGTCGACGATGTCGAAGGAGCCGAGCGGTTCGACGATCTGCGTCTCGACGGCCATGAAGCCATCGGCCGCGTCACGGCGAATGAGCACGCCCTCCGGCCGGATGCCGAGCGCCAGGCTTCCACTAGCATGGCCATTGAGCTTCGACAGCAACGTGCGGGGAAACTCGAAGCCGGTGGGAGCGTCGCCCACGATCACCGATGCGACCGAGGCCTTCTCAGCGACGGCTGCGTCGGCGACATTCATCACCGGACTCCCGACGAACTGGGCCACGAACAGGTTGGCCGGCCGCGAATAGACCTCGTCTGGCGTTCCCACCTGCTGCAGCACGCCCTCATGCATGATGACGATGCGGTCGGCGAGGCTCATCGCCTCGATCTGGTCGTGCGTGACATAGATGGTGGTCGAGCCCTGCTTGATATGCAGCCGCTTGATCTCGGCCCGCATCTCCTCGCGCAGCTTGGCGTCGAGCGCGCCGATCGGCTCATCCATCAGCATCGCCTTCGGCCGCCGCACCAGAGCCCGGCCGATGGCAACGCGCTGCATGTCGCCGCCCGAGAGGGCCGACGGTTTCTTGGCCAACAGGTCTGAAATTTGCAACGTCTTGGCGACCGAACGTACTTCCTGGTCGATCTCGCTTTTGCTCTTGCGCATGGCACGCAAGGGAAAGGCGATGTTCTCGTAGACGCTCATATGCGGGTAGAGTGAGAACGACTGGAACACCATCGCGATGTCACGGTCGGCCGCCTTCAGATGCTGAACCTGCTTGCCATCGATGAGGATGTCGCCCTCGTCGATGGTTTCCAGCCCGGCAATGGCGCGCAAGGTCGTAGTCTTGCCGCAGCCAGACTGGCCGAGTAGCACGATGAACTCATTGTCCGAAATTTTGAGGTTGAGGTCCTTGATGACCTGGACGGCGCCGAAGAATTTCTGGACGCCGCGAAGCTCGATCTGGGTCAATGCTGTGCTCCCGGATTTCGCGTATCCGCGGCATGACCGGTGCCGGCCTCTTCCTCGGGCGCTATCTTCGAGGTGATGTTGAAGCCGATCAGCCCGATCAGGATGATGGTCAGACCGTAAGTATGCAGCAGCATGTTCCAGGGCTGGCAGAGTGCGACGATGCCGAGCACCATCAGCACCTGCGAACCGGGCTCCAGATATTTCTGATTGATGGCGCGAAAGCTCATTTGCGGATCGCTCCAAAGGACATGCCGCGTAAGAGGTGGTTGCGGAGCAGGAAGGTGAAGATCGCGACGGGCAGCAGGAACAGGACGGTTCCGGCAGCGATCACCGTCCAATCGGTAAGGCCTGAGCCAACTTGGCTGGGGATGAACGGCGGTGCAGTCTGGGCTCGGCGATTGGTCATGATCAGTGCGAAGGCATATTCGTTCCACGCGGTGATGAAGCAGAACACGGCGGTGGCGGCGATACCTGTGGCGGCCTCGGGCAGGACGATCTTGAAGAACGCCTGCATGCGCGTGTAACCGTCGACGAGCGCGGCCTCCTCGTACTCCTTGGGGATCTCGTCCATGAAACCCTTCATCAGCCAGACGGAGAAGGACAGGTTGAAGGCGGTGTAGAGGATGATCAGGCCGATATGCGTGTCATTCAGCCCGACAGCCCGATACATCAGGTACATCGGAATCGCGACCACCACCGGTGGCAACATACGCGTCGACAGGATGAAGAAGAGCAGGTCCGCTTCCCCCTTTACCTTGAAGCGAGAGAAACCGTAGGCCGTGAGTGTGCCCATGCTGACCGCGAGCAGCGTGCTGCTGATGGCAATGATAAGGCTGTTCACAAAACGATCGGGGTATGGCGACAATTGCGGGCTGTCGCCGACCTTCAAGATGCGCTCGCCGCCATCGTAAACCGCCTTCTCCCACCATGGTGCCGCGGCGTAGGTCGCGGGATCGACCGGTTTCGTCTGCTGCACGCGCTTGGTGAACAGCTTGACGAACGGCGTTAGCTCCGGCTGAAAAAGCACGGTCGGCGGCACTGTGGTGGCGAGTGCGCGTGGTTTGAAAGCGGTCGAGGCTATCCAGTAGATCGGCGCCAGAAAGACAATCATCACGACCAGGACCGCGACAATGGCGATACGGTTGAGCGCTATCTCGCCGCCAGTGCGAACTGCGGCCATCTCAGCGCTCCTTCACCTTGTTGAGGTACTTCACGTAGATGTTGGTTATGGCCAGCACCATGATAAGCACGATGTAGGCCAGCGCCGACGATCTGCCGGTATCCCATTGCTGGAAGGCGAGACGGTAAAGCTTGATCGCAATCAGCTCCGTCGTTGGCTGAACGCTGAGGACATAGGCAAGGTCGAACGTCTTGAAGGCCTCCATGGTTCGGAAGATGAGGGCGATCATCAGGATCGGCGCGACCAGCGGGAGCGTGATCCGCGTGAAGGTGTACCAACTGCTGGCACGGTCGATCGCGGCGGCCTCGTAGAGATGCTTCGGCACCGCCGAAAGGCCAGCGAGGGAAAGCAGCATGACGAAGGGGGACCACATCCAGATATCGGTGATCGCTACCGCGTAGAGGGCAGTGTCGGCATCCGACAGCAAGCCGAAATTGCGCAGGCCGAGAATGTAATTTATCGGCCCCCAGGACGGGCTGTAGAGGAGCTGCCAAAACAGGCCCACAACCGCCGCCGAGAGCATCATTGGCAACAACAGCAAGGTCGTCACCACCCCCTTGAAGGGGAAATCGCGATTGAGCAGAAGTGCGATCCCAAAGCCGATGATCATCTGCCCGCCAACCGAGACGATCACATATTTGGCTGTGATGACGAAGTTGGTCCAAATGCGCTGGTCGGCAAGCAGATCGCGATAGTTTTGCAGCCCCACGAAACTCCATGGCACGTTGCGGTTCGCTGCGAAGTCGGTGAAGGAATAACCCAGCGAATAAATCAACGGAAAAATATTGAAGACGATCAGAAACAGGACCGTCGGAATAATGAAAATATTTCGGATGGTGAGATCACTCCAACCACGGGCGGCTGCCCGCGACTGTGGGTCCAACGTATTCAGAACCGAAACTACCAAAGCTTCCTCCAGAAATCCCCTCGGAACAGTTTCGAGGGAAGGCCCCCGCCTCCCCTCGAAACGAGCGCATGAGCCTAGTGAACCGGGCGGTTGTACTTCTTGAAGGTCGCGGTCCAATCCTTGATGACGCCGTTCATGGCCTCCTCGGCCGTCCCCTTGTTGTTGACGACGAAGGGATAAACGTTGTCGTTGAATTGGGTCAGCAGTTCGGCATATTCCGGCGGCGTCCAGAAGTCCCTGACGATCTTCATCGAGTCATAGAAGGCCTTGTTGTAAGGCGTCGCGTTCTGGA
Organism: Mesorhizobium sp. SARCC-RB16n; assembly: GCF_008520305.1. GTDB lineage: Bacteria > Pseudomonadota > Alphaproteobacteria > Rhizobiales > Rhizobiaceae > Mesorhizobium. The sequence continues at coordinate 18,085 of NZ_ML703299.1, forward strand.
ATTCCGCGGACTCGAGCACGGCCTTGGAACAGGTATAGCCGCCTAGCTTCGACCACTTCAGCTGGGTCTCATCCTTGACGAACCATTCCAGGAACTTCATCGCCTCGTCCTGTTTCTTGGAATAGGAGACGACCGAAATGCCTTGCCCGCCCAGCGCGGCGACATGGACGCCTGTCGGGCCGGGGGGATTGGCAAAGTACCCTGTGCCCGCGGCATGTGGATTGGTGGCCGGGTTTGCCAGGGCAGGGAAAAAGGCGAAAAAGTTCATGCTCATCGCCGCCAGCCCCGAGGTGATCGCCTGATTGTTCTCGAGGAAGAAGGCTTTGTTCCAGCCGGGCGGGGTGAACTTGAACAGGTCATGATAGGCCTGCAGACCAGCGATCGACTCCTTCGAATTCACGACGCCGTTGATCTTGTAGGTGTCGTACTCGCCGAGACTGCCGCCATAGGCGAAGATCGTCTGCTCGGTTCCCATCGCCACTGCGTCGTAGGAATTGTCGGTATAGAGGGCGACGCCGTAGCGGTTCTTGTCTGGACGAGTGAAGAATTCGGCAATATCGTGAAGCGCCTTCTGGTCTTTCGGCACGTCAAGGTCGTAGCCGTACTTGGCCTTGAAGTTCGCTTTCTCGGTGGGGTCCTCGAACCAGTCCTTGCGATAGGACCAGCCATTGACATCACCCTCGAGCGGAATTGCCCAGAACTTGTTGCTCTTCAGCGGATACTCGCCATAGGCAAGCGTTGCCGGCAGGAAGACGTCCTTGAGTTTGTGTTTGTTGAAGAAGTCCGTGAGATCGACCCAGTGCCCCTGTTCGGAGCCGACCCCCAGCCACTGGGAATCGCCAACGATCAGATCGTACGCATCGCCATGAGCATTCAACTCGGCGAATGTCTTGGTCTGGAAGTCGGGCCAGGGCGTGGTCTCGATTGTGACCTTGACGCCGGTCTCGGCCGTATAGTCGTTGACGAGTTCCTGAAGATAATTGGCCGGATCCCATTCCGCCCAGAAGATGGTGAGCTCTTTGTCCTGCGCGTAGACTGAAGTCCCGCAGGCAAGAGTTAAGCCAATACCAGCAAGCAAGCTGGTCACAAACTTGCGCATAATGATTTCCTCCCTTGTGCGCATTCTACCTTGTCATGCGAGCCGGCGACGGAGCCGGCCCTGGTAGTTCCTCCCGTGGTCGCGCTTTCCGAATTCGGAGCCTCCTCGCTCTGTCCGGAAATGGGTCGCAGCCCTCACTTTCGATCCAATTTTATTTCCAATCTGGTATTACCAATTATGAATGCCCGTCAAGCCCTTTCTTGAGCAACTTTGCCCGCCAAAGCCACCGAATCCGAGACTTATCCAACTGTTTTCTCTATATTTTCCTACTCATTGATACGCTTTGGCCTTGCGCGGACTTTTGCATTGCGGGTATTAGCAGTATTTGGCACTCAAATCTGGTAGAACCAGATAAGGGCTATTTCTATCTCGTCGCCAGCGTCATCCCAGCCGTATCGGCGGCCGACTCCGCGATCGCCGCGCGCACCAACGCACCCGCCGCCCATTGCGCGACCGACATCATCCGGCGGCTGTCCAGCCCCCATATATCCTTGAGCACGATCAGCACCTCGACGCCGAAGATCAGCGACAGCGCCTGCGCAAGCCTCTTGAAGTCGCGCGGCGGCAAGCGACCCTTGAGCGGCGCGAGCGCCTCCTTCAGCAATTCGACGCGATGGCCGCGCGTGAAGGCCGGCTCGCCGCCCAGCGTGCCTGCCTGGCGCCGGGCCCATTGATCGAGCGACAGCTTCAACGCTGCCTTGAATGTCGCCTCGAAAGCCTCGATGCGCGGCATGGCCGTATCGAACAGTTGGGCTACGCGGCTCTCGGCATCGGCGGCAGTGGATTTCCAGGTGAGGATCGGTCCAAGCCCCTCGTCGACGACAGCCTGCACCAGGGCTGCCTGGCTCGGAAAATAGCGATAGGCGGTGGCGCGGGACACTTCCGCCGCCTCCGCGACCTCGCTGACCGACGGCGTGACACCCGCCTGCATCAGCTTTGTCGCCGTCTCCAGCATCAGCCGTTTCGTGCGCGCGCGAGGGCCGCGCTCGGCTCTCTCACCGGTGTCGTCGTTGGTTGCGGGTTGTTGACGTGAGACATCCATACCAATACGATACGCCCGTCTCAAAAAATTGCAATGGCAGCCCTTATTACTGGAGTGGCCACGTTGACGCTCTACGGCGCACAAAGCTTTCATCTGCTGAGCATCACCACCTTCGAGCCAGCCAGCGCAGGGAGGTGCTGATGAAGAGCATCTATGTGGTGGGCACCGCCGACACGAAGGGCGAGGAACTCGCCTTCCTGGCCGATGCGATCGCCGCGACGGGCGCCATCGTTTGCCGCGTCGATGTCGGAACGCGAGGCGCGACCGTGCCGGTCGACGTCACGGCTGAGGAGGTTGCCGCCTGTCATCCCGATGGCCGCGGTGCGGTGCTCGGCATCGACGACCGTGGCAGATCGGTTGCGGCAATGGCCGAGGCATTCACGCGCTTTGTCCAGTCGCGTACCGACATATCGGGTGTGGTCGGCATTGGCGGCGGCGGCGGCACTTCGATCATCACCGCGGGCATGCGCGCGCTGCCGCTCGGCCTGCCCAAGATCATGGTCTCGACGCTGGCCTCCGGCGACACCGCTCCCTATGTCGACGTATCCGACATCATTATGATGCCATCGGTGACCGACATGGCCGGCCTCAACCGGCTGTCCCGTGTCGTGCTGCACAACGCCGCCCAGGCGATAGCCGGTATGGCGGCCAATCCAGCGCCGGCAGCGGACGGCAAGGCGTCAATCGGCCTCACCATGTTCGGCGTCACCACGCCTTGCGTGACCGCCATCGCCGAACAACTCCGGTCCAGATACGACTGCATGGTCTTCCACGCCACCGGCACCGGCGGCCGCAGCATGGAGAAATTGGCCGACAGCGGCCTATTGTCGGGTGTCGTCGACATCACCACGACCGAGGTCTGCGACCTCCTCTGCGGCGGCGTGCTGCCGGCGACGCAGGATCGTTTCGGCGCCATCGCCCGCATCGGCCTGCCCTATGTCGGCTCGGTCGGCGCGCTCGACATGGTCAATTTCTGGGCGCCATCGACCATTCCGGAGCGCTATCGCGGCCGGCTGTTCTACGAGCACAATCCGAACGTCACGCTGATGCGCACGACCGCGCAGGAATGCCGCGCGATCGGCGAATGGATCGGCACTGGGCTCGCCCAGTGCGAAGGTCCGGTGCATTTCCTGATCCCGGAAAAAGGCGTCTCCGCGCTCGACATCGAAGGCGGCCCCTTCTTCGATCCGGAAGCCGACGCCGTCCTGTTCGACGCCATCGAGCGCACCATCAGGCCGGATGCGACGCGCCGCGTCACCCGCCTGCCGCTGCACATCAACGATCCCGAATTCGCCAGGGCCGTGGTCGCTGCCTTCCTCGACATCGCCAAACAGTGAGACCCAGACATGCCAGCCATACCGCGCAAGGACATATTGAAGAAATTCCGGGGAATGATCGACAAGGGCGTGCCGATCGTCGGCGGCGGCGCCGGCACCGGCCTGTCGGCCAAGGCCGAGGAGGCCGGCGGCATCGACCTCATCATCATCTACAATTCCGGCCGCTACCGCATGGCGGGGCGCGGCTCGGCCGCCGGCCTGCTCGCCTATGGCAACGCCAACGAGATCGTCAAGGAGATGGCCTATGAGGTCTTGCCGGTGGTCAAGAAGACCCCGGTGCTGGCCGGGGTCAACGGCACCGACCCTTTCGTCATCATGCCGCTGCTGCTGGCGGAACTGAAGACGATGGGCTTTTCCGGCGTGCAGAATTTTCCGACCATCGGTCTCTTCGACGGCACCATGCGGCAGAGCTTCGAGGAGACAGGCATGGGCTTCGGCCTCGAGGTCGACATGATCGCCGAGGCACACGAGCTCGACCTCCTGACCACGCCCTATGTCTTCAACCCCGAAGAAGCGCGTGCCATGACCAAGGCCGGCGCCGATGTCGTCGTCGCCCACATGGGGGTGACGACCGGCGGCTCGATCGGTGCCACTTCGGCCAAATCGCTCGACGACTGCGTCGTTGCCATCGACGCCATTGCCGAGGCGGCGCGCTCGGTACGCAAGGATGTCATCCTGCTTTGCCATGGCGGGCCGATCTCGATGCCGGACGATGCGCGTTACATCCTCTCCCATGCCAAGGGCCTGCACGGCTTTTATGGCGCGAGCTCGATGGAACGGCTGCCGGCGGAAGCCGCGATCGCCAGGCAGACCGCGGATTTCAAGGCCGTCACACTGGGCAGCGACAGAGTGCCCGCGAAGAAAAAGAAGGGATGATGAGAGATGACCGACAAGAGCAAGATGTTTGTCTATCCGAAGGACGTCAGCGCCTTCGGTTTCGACTGGGGGAAATTGTCCCTGACCGTTGCGCCCGAAGTGAATGGCGCTGTCCGCTTTTCCGGCGGCGTCGTCGATCTGCCCTCGGGCAAGGGCCATACCCGCCACAACCATCCGGGCGCCGAGGAAATCATCTTCGTCATTTCGGGCCATGGCGAACAGATGGTCGAGGACGAGAAGGGCAATCCGGTGGTCGAGAAGGTCGGGCCCGGCTGCACCATCTACGTGCCGGAAAGCCGCTTCCACTCGACGCTCAACACCGGCGACGGGCCGATGCAGCTCTTCGTGGTTTATTCGCCGGCCGGGCCGGAACTAGGCTTGCGCGAGTTGCCGGATTTCAGGCTGATCCCGGCGGGTGGGAAGTGAAGCACGCTGTTCCGGCCGAGACATTCAAAGCAAAAACCAAGCAGAAGAATAGGTCAGATCCGAAGGCCTATCCGCATGGTGCGAGCAACCTTTGCCAGATTTTGAACGCCCGTTACGCCGCCTGGTTGGTCTAACAACCCTGGCTCATCACGATCGAGGCGAAATCCTCTGAGATCGTCAAAACGCTTTATCCAGAAAGCTAAACATCGCTCTGCTGCCTCTGCTCCCAACTGCCAGAACACAAACCGAACCGCATCTTGCGGAAACGAGAAGCCCACCACCTCAGATCCTGTGAGTTCTTCAGCGAGCCGATGCGGTGTGTCGAAGCGGTCGAAAAAAGGTAGGGCAATCTTTTGTATCTTACCGATGATGTCCGCAATTTTGATTTGACGAGTGTGCGGATCAGCGATGTTCCAAGTCCACCAATCATGAGGCAGCTGCAAGTTACCAATCTGTCCGCCGGCCGCCCACTCTCGAACCCCAAAGGGCCAACTCGAGCGTTCATCCCACGCCTTCAGTGCTTTGTTGTGAACAGAGACATGTACCATAAGCGCGACATAGTCGTCGCTATTCAGGTAGTCGGACTGAAACCGGAGTTGGAACGCCCAGTCTCCAGTTCGCCGTGTTGCGTACGGGCCGCTCTTGGCGAACTCCGTTCGGCTGAAAAGCCGAACAAACCTGTTCGCATCCCCTTCAGAAAAATATCCCGTGGAAGCGTCCTCTCCATTCTGGCCGTTCCTTCGGTCGTGATATTTGTCAAAGCAGGTCTCTGAAACCAGCGATTGGCTGTTCCCGCTAAGTCGCTTCCTTATGTCTTCCCGCCCCTATTCCAGCCCCTGCCCCGATCACCGAACATCACATAACCAGCATCCGTCACCGCTAGCGTATCTTCCAGCTTGATGAAGCCGCGCGTCGGATGAAGCATGGTGGTCTCGACCGAGAGCACCATGTTTTTCTCCAAGGGCTTCGACGCATAAGTGCCTTCGTAAGCCACCGGATGGTTGGTCATCAGGAACGGCGCCTCATGCGTGATCAGGCCCATGCCATGGGCGAAGAAATCTGTATAGGGCGCGACCTTGGATGTCTTCAGCACACCCTCGGCGTGAGAAATCATGTCGCCGCCTAGCGTGCCTGCCCTGACCTTCGAGAAGGCCGCCCGCTGCACCGTCTCGACCTCGGCCAGCAGATCTTCCAGTTCGGCGTCCGGTTCGTCCAGAATGCCCATTCGGCAGAGGTCGCCGATATAGCCGTGATAATTGCCGCCGGAATCGATCGACAGCACCTCGCCCGTCTTCCACGCCTGGCTTGATGAAGCGCGGTTGTGGCTCGAGCCCAGCGTCAGCAGGCAATATTCGAAATGCGCGCCGCGATTGGTTTCCTCGCGCCGTAGCTGCTCGATCATCTCGCTCTTGGTCGTGCCCTCGTGCGCCCAGGCGATGGTCGCCAGCATGGAATCGGTAATCAGTTCGGAGGCCGTACGCAGCTTTTCGAGCTCGGCGTCAGTCTTGATGGCACGCATCGTCTCCAGCATGTCGGTCGCGTCGATCAGCTTGGCGTCGGGCAATGCCTTGCGGATCAGCGCATAGGCGTCCGACGGCAGGAAGCCGGGTTCGATGCCGATGCGGGCAGCGTCCTTGCCGATCTCTCTGATATGCTCGACCGCGAGATTGGCGGCGTCGAGCGTGCCCCAGCAGGCGGCATGCAGCGTCGGAGTCCAGAACGGATGGTTCTGGTGCTCGCCGCCTTCCATGCGGTTGCCGATATAGGCCGCATGGTCCGGCCCGCCCTTCTCGTAGACGACGATCGGCAGGTAGCGGCTGTGGCCGATCGCATCCATGGCGGCGAAGAAGATGAACTTGTAGCCGCCCAGCAGATACTGCGTGTTGTGCTTGGAGGTCGCGAGCAGCACGTCGATGCCGGCCTCCTCCATCAGCCGGTCGACCCTGGCCTGATCGAACGGGATATTGCTGACGGCATTCTTGCCTGGCGCAATGTTCATCACTCTCTCCCTGAATTGGCCGGGACCGGCGCTGTTTCGCACCGGATCCGCTGGCTTGCGATCAAATCTGCACCATTTTTCTCACTCTGGTCCAGCCAGAAACGTTCCGAACATTGCGCTCCGGCGGTCACCAAGTCGTCATCCATCCATATATCCGCCAACCTGGTCCTACCAGGCAACCGAATGAATGAACTTGTGCTAAACTGGTCCAGCGGACGAAAATTTCAAAGCCAAGCAAGGATGCGCCAATTCCGTCACTGGCGAAACCCTCGGCAAGGCTCATAATCCCCACCGCAGGATGCCGATGCACGCGCCGGCGTTCGAGGTCGCGCCCGGTCGGGTCGCGGAGAGGACGGAGTTCGATCATGTCAGGTTTCACCATTTCCAGACGCACCATGCTTACCGGCTCGGCAATGCTGCTGGCCTCCACGTCCATGCCGGCCCTGGGCTGGGCACAGACGCCGAAGAAGGGCGGCCGGCTGGTGCTTGCCGCCGATTCCGAGCCGCGCAATCTCAACCCGGCGATCGTCGCCTCCAACGGCGTTTTCTTCATCTCCAGCAAGATCGTCGAGACGCTGGCCGAAGCCTCCTTCGACGGCAAGGATGGGCTTGCGCCACGGCTCGCGGTGAGCTGGGAAGGGGCCGCCGACGGGCTCTCGGCGACCTTCAAGCTGCGCGAAGGCGTCAAATGGCATGACGGCAAGCCGTTCACCTCGGCCGACGTGGCCTTCTCGGCGCTGCAGATCTGGAAACCCCTGCAGAATCTCGGCCGCACCGTGTTCAAGGATCTCAGCGCGGTCGACACGCCCGACGATCTGACCGCCGTGTTCAAATTCGCCAAGCCGACGCCGTTCCAGCTGATCCGCAACGCCTTGCCGGCGCTGAGCAGCGTCGTGCCGAAGCACATCTACGAGGTCGGCAAGATCGAGGATAATCCGGCCAACAACGCGCCGATCGGCACCGGTCCGTTCAAGTTCGGCGAGTACAAGGCCGGCCAATATTACCGGCTGACGAAGAACGCCGACTACTGGGGCAAGGACGAGCCCTATCTCGACGAAATCATCTATCAGGTCTTGCCCGACCGTACCTCGGCCGCTGCCGCGCTGGAGGCCGAGGAAATCCAGCTCGCGGCTTTCTCCGCCGTGCCGCTGGCCGACCTCGACCGGATCTCCAAGGTTCCTGGTCTGAAGGTCATCACCAAGGGCTACGAGGGCCTGACCTACCAGCTCGTCGTCGAGATCAACCACCGCCGCAAGGAACTGGCCGACCTCAAGGTGCGTCAGGCCATCGCGCACGCCATCGACAAGGACTTCGTCGTCAAGACGGTGTTCCTCGGCTATGCCGCCGCCGCCACCGGTCCGGTGCCGAAGAACGATCCGCAATTCTACACCGCCGACGTGCCGACCTATGCCTTCGATGTCGCCAAGGCCAACGCCCTGCTCGACGAGGCAGGCTACAAGAAGGGCGCCGACGGCAACCGCTTCTCGCTCAAGCTCTTGCCGGCCCCCTATTTCAACGAGACAAAACAGTTCGGCGACTACCTGCGCCAGGCGCTCGCGGCGATAGGCATCGACGCGCAGCTGGTCAACAACGACTCGGCCGCGCACATCAAGGCGGTCTACACCGACCACGCCTTCGACCTCGCCGTCGGCCCGCCGGTCTTCCGCGGCGACCCGGCGATCTCGACCACCATCTTGGTGCAGAGCGGCATTCCCGATGGCGTGCCCTTCTCCAACCAGGGCGGCTACAAAAACCCTGCGCTCGACGCGCTGATCACCAAGGCCTCGGAAACGCTCGACACCGCTGCCCGCACCGACCTTTACAAGGAGTTCCAGAAGCAGGTCGCGGCCGACCTGCCGCTGATCAACGTCGCCGAATGGAGTTTTATCAGCGTCGCCAGTGAAAAGGTCGGCAACATCGCCAACAACCCGCGCTGGGCGGTCTCGAACTGGGCGGACACGTATTTGGCAGGCTGATCTTCCTTGCGGATTGCCTGTCGGGGTGCTCAGCTTCGGAGAATGAGAGTTCCTTCGCGCCCCCCTCTGTCCTGCCGGACATCTCCCCCACAAGGGGGGAGATCGGCTGTCATCATCGTCTCGAACAATTACCAACGTCGCAGGACGGAGCGCCGCGCCGAGGCTGCCAATCTCCCCACTTGTGGGGGAGATGTCCGGCTGGACAGAGGGGGGCGCCGTAGGGCGCGACCTCTAGCGTTTTCAAGCGGTGCCCTGTTGCCGTGACCCGCGCCCTCGCCCTCCTGCGCGGTCGCCTCGTCGGCAGCATTTTCGTACTTTTGATCGTCGTCATCGGCACCTTCCTTTTGCTCGAAGCTGCCCCGGGCGACGCAGTCGACGCCTATATCGTCTCGACCGGCGGCGACGCCGGCATGATCGAGCTCTTGCGCCACCGCTGGGGCCTCGACCAGTCGGAACTGACGCGGCTGGCCAACTATCTCTGGGCATTGCTGCATCTCGACCTCGGCCAGTCCGTCACTTTTTCCCGACCTATCCGCGACGTCATCCTGGAACGCCTGCCGACCACGCTCATCCTGATGGTCAGCGCCACCGCGCTCTCCTTCGGCCTCGGCTCGGCCCTCGGCATCTATGCCGGCGCAAGGCCCGGCAGCTTCCGCGACCGTTTTCTCTCCGTCGCCTCGCTGGCGCTCTACGCGGTGCCCGGCTTCTGGCTCGGCCTGGTGCTGATCGTGATCTTCGCCGTCGACCTGCGCTGGCTGCCGATCGGCGGCATCGAGACCCTCGCCTCGGACAAGACCGGTCTCGACCGCGCCGCCGACATCGCCATCCATCTGGTGCTGCCGGTTTCCGCACTCGGCTTCATCTACCTGGCGCTCTATCTGCGCATGATGCGCGCCGGCATGGCCGAGGCCTGGCGCCAGGATTTCGTGCTGGCCGCCCGCGCCAGGGGGCTTTCGCGCCGCCGCATCGTGCTCGCCCATGTTGCCCGCAATGCGCTGCTGCCGCTGGTCACCATGCTCGGCCTGCAGTCGGCGCAGATGCTGGGCGGCAGCGTCGTCATCGAGAGCGTCTTTGCCGTGCCCGGCCTCGGCCGGCTGGCGCAGGAAGCGGTGGCCGCGCGCGACACCCCCTTGCTGCTTGGCATTATCCTCACAAGCGCTGTCCTCGTCATTCTCATCAACCTTCTCGTCGACATCGCCTATGCCTTCCTCGACCCGCGCGTCGGCGGCAGCGAGGCGGGCGCATGAGCCGTCTGCGCCGCTTTCTGCGCACGCCCGAGGCGCTTGCCGGCGCCATCCTTCTGGCGGTGCTGTTCGCCATGGCGCTGTCGGCTTCGCTGCTGTTTCCTGGCGACCCGCAAGCCATCGCCGGCCCCGCGCTGCTGCCGCCATTCCAAAACTGGTCGCTGCCGCTCGGCACCGACCGGCTCGGACGCGACGTGCTGGTCGAGTTGTTCCACGGCGCCCGCACCTCGCTTGCCGTCGGCCTCGCCGCGGCCGCCACGGCCCTTGTCATCGGCGCGGTCGTCGGCACGCTGGCCGGCTTTGCCGGCGGCCTCGTCGACGAGGTGTTGATGCGCATCACCGATGCATTCCAGACCGTGCCTGGCTTCCTGCTGGCGCTGGCCTTCGTCAGTGTGGTTGGCCCCTCGCTCGGGGTCGTCGTCGTGGCGATAGCGCTCGGCACCTGGACGGGGCCGGCGCGCATTGCCCGCGCGGAAGTGCTGTCGATCCGCGAGCGCGACTATGTCGCCGGTGCCCGCGTGATCGGCATGCATCCGCTGGAGATCGCCTTTCGCGAAGTGCTGCCCAACGCCTTGCCGCCGGTACTGGCGATGTCATCAGTGATCGTCGCCGCGGCGATCCTCACCGAAGCGGCTCTGTCCTTCCTTGGCCTCGGCGATCCCAACCGCGTCACCTGGGGCGGCATGATCGCGGAAGGCCGCACTGTCTTGCGCACCGCGCCCTTCCTGTCGATCGTCCCCGGCATTGCGCTGCTGCTGACGGTATTGGGCGTCTATCTCGCCGGCGAAGGCATCGTCGAGACGACGGCAGTGCGCAGGGGCCTGTCGTGACGGTGCTGGCGTCAATCCGCGATCTGGCGGTGACCTACCGCCGCGATGGCAGCGAAGTGGCCGCGCTAAGGAACATCAACCTCGACATCATCGCAGGCGAACGCCTGGCCATCATCGGCGAAAGCGGATCGGGCAAGAGCACACTGGCGCTGGCGATCGCGGGGTTGTTGCCGCAGTCTGCCAGGACAGAAGGGAGCATTGAGTGGATCTCTCAGCCACTGTCGGGTGCCAAGGCACCCCCCTCTGTCCTGCCGGACATCTCCCCCTCAAGGGGGGAGATCGGCAGTTCCGCCGCTGGCTCCTTCCAACCAACCTCAGCCCCGACAAGCTCGGCGATTGGCGAAAGCGGCAATAGGCGCACAATCTCCCCCCTTGAGGGGGAGATGTCCGGCAGGACAGAGGGGGGCCTCGTAGGGCGCAGAGGGCAAGAGTCTGCCTCCAAACCAAACCATAACCTCCTCCTCGGCCGAGACATCGGCTTCGTCTTCCAGGACCCATCCGCCAGCCTCGATCCTGTCATGGCGATTGGCAAGCAAATCGCCGAGGTGGTGCACACCCATCTCGGTCTCGACTGGCGGCAGTCCTTCGCCAAAGCCATAACCTTGCTTGAACGCGTGCGCCTGCCCGACCCGGACTCGGCCCTGCATGCCTTCCCGCATCAGCTCTCCGGCGGCCAGAAGCAGCGCGTAGCGATTGCAGCCGCGATTGCCGCCGGGCCGAAACTGCTGATCGCCGACGAGGCGACCAGCGCGCTCGACACCATCGTGCAGGCCGAGATCGTCGCGCTGATCCGACGGCTGGTGGCCGAGGACGGCATGACACTGCTGTTCATCAGCCATGACATTGCGCTCGCCGCCGAGCTTGCCGAACGCATCGCCGTATTTCGTCATGGCGAACTGATCGAACTCGGCGGCACTGGGCAAATCGTCAATGCGCCGACGCAAGCTTATACACGCGCGCTGCTCGACGCTCATATCGGCCTCGACGCCGCGCCCTTGCTGAACCGAAACGGGCTGAATGCATGAGCCTGTTGACGGTATCCAACCTCACCAAACGCTATAGTCGCGGCGGCAAGACCCTCGCCGCGGTGGACGATGTCTCCTTCCATATGGAGCCCGGCGAAACGCTGGCGCTGGCAGGCCCTTCCGGCAGCGGCAAGTCGACAATCGCGCGGCTGGTCCTGCGACTGATCGAGCCCGATGGCGGCCGCATCGAATTCGAAGGCGATGATTTCCTTACCTTGCGCGGCGCGCCCTTGCGTGCGCGCCGCGGCCGCCTGCAGATGGTGTTCCAGGACCCGCTCGCCGCGTTCAACCCGCGCGCCACGGTGGCGCGCGTTCTCGACGACCCCTTGCGTATTCATGGCGTCGCCTCACGCTCCGAGCGCCCGCGCCGCATCGCTGCCTTGCTGGAACGGGTCGGCCTGGCGGCCGATCTCGCGCCGCGCGCCATCCATGAAATCTCCGGCGGTCAGCGGCAGCGCGTGGCGATTGCGCGCGCCATCGCCACCAAGCCGTCGCTGATCGTGCTTGACGAAGCGGTGTCGGCGCTCGATGTCTCGGTGCGCGGCCAGATCCTCTCCCTCCTGCTCGACCTGCAGCGCCAGGAACGGATCGCCTATCTCTTCATTTCGCATGATCTCGGTGTGGTCCGGGCGGTCGCCCACCGCGTCATCCTTCTCGATGCCGGACAGATTGCCGAGAGCGGTGACGCCCGAGCCGTCATCGACGCACCGCAATCGGCCATCGGCAAGGCGCTGGTGGCGGCTGCCCCTAAATTAAACAGAAACAGACCATGATCCGGTCTTCGAACAAGATCGCGCTGAGAGAGCCCGCCTATCCCCCCACCATCAGCTTGACGACCTCGTCATGGTTGGTCTCGGATATCTTGCGCTCGCCGGCCTGGACGCCGCGCCGCAGCACGATGATGCGGTCCGAGACCGCGAAGATATCCTGCAGATTGTGCGAGATGAAGATCACGCCGCGACCCTGCGCCTTGAGCTGGTGGATGAGCGAAATCACCTTGCGCTGCTCCGGCACGCCCAATGCCGCCGTCGGTTCGTCCATGATGAGGATCTGCGCATCCCAGTAGACGGCGCGGCCGATGGCGACGGCCTGGCGCTGGCCGCCGGAGAAATTGCTGACCGGGGCGTTCATCCGGCTGACGTGGAAATCGAGCCGCTTCATCGTCTCCCTGGCAGCGTCTGCCATGGCCTGGCGGTCGAGCACCGGCAGGAAGCCGAACGCCTTACGCATCGGTTCGCGGCCAAGGAAGATGTTGGCGCCGATCGACAGATTGTCGGCCAGAGCCAGATCCTGGTAGATCGTCTCGATGCCTTTTTCGCGCGCTTCCTGCGGCGTCGCAAATGCCACCGGCTGGCCACCGAGCAGGATTTCGCCGCCTGTCGGCTGGAACACGCCCGAGATCGCCTTGATCAGCGTTGTCTTGCCGGCCCCGTTATCGCCGGCAAGCGCCACCACTTCGCCCGGCCGCACGGCCATGGAGAAATCGCTGAGCGCGCGCACGGCGCCAAAATGCTTGGACAGGTTGCGGACTTCGAGCAAGGGGGGGGCCTGGTCGGTGCTATTCATCCTGGCGGCCTCCACTGAACCGGCGCTGCGCCTGGTCTATGAGCACGGAAATGATGATGACGACGCCGACGGCGATGAACTGCCAGAACGGCTCGACATTGACGAAGACCAGCCCGTACTGGATGACCGCGATCACCAGCGCGCCGGCGACCGTGCCCAGGATCGTGCCGGAGCCGCCGAACAGGCTGGCGCCGCCGATGACGACCGCAGCGACGCTATCGAGCAGCAGCGGCTCGCCGGCTTGTGCCGCACCGGCGGTGAAGCGCGCCGCGTAGAGCGCCCCGCCAAGACCGGCGCACATCGCCGACAGCACATAGAGCCGCAATATGTGGCCCCTGATATCGATGCCGGCGCGCCTCGCCGCCTGCACATTGGCGCCAATGGCATAATTGTGCTGGCCGAACCGCGTCTGGCTGAGCAGATAGTGCATCACGATGACGAAGACGGCAGCGATCATGACCAGATAAGGCACGCCGTAGAACTTGCCGTTGCCGAGCAGCGCGAACCAGGAATTCTGCACCGGCACCGTCGTGCCGCCGGCAAGCAGGAAGGCGACACCGCGCGCGACGCCGAACATGCCGAGCGTGCCGATGAAGGGCGGCACCCTGAGGCGCGAGATCAGCAGGCCATTGATGATGCCGGGCACGCCGGCGACGATCACGGCGGCGAGAATGCCCGCCAGCATGGCCAGCGGCAAGGGAATGGCGGCGCCCGCCAGATTGGTGGCATGCGCGGCAACGACGGCCGCAAGCCCCATGATGAAGCCGAGCGACAGGTCGATGCCGCCCGAAATGATGACGAAGGTCTGTCCGGTCGCCAGCAGCAGCGGCGCTATCGCGAAGATCGCGATGGATTGCAGGTTGAACGGGTTGAGCACGAACGTCGCGCCGAAGGCGAACCTCGACCATATCTCGAAACAAATGATCAGGCCGGCGAGGAACAGCCAGGCGCGCCCTTCGGCGATGCGGCCGATCAGGCTCCTGGCCGGATCGCCATGATCGGCCTGAGGGGCGACATGCTTCTCGGCCGGCTGGGCTGGTGATGTCGAGGTCATGAATACTCCGCAGCGCGGCTGCCTTCAAACAGGCCCCGCCTTTTGCAGGACCCGGCACGAGCTCCCCCGGCGAAACCGGGAGGAGCCAAGCTGGTCTTGGCCTACTCGGAGTAGAGATACTTCGAGATGTTCGGATCCGCGATGTTGGACTTGTCCATGATCGTGAAGCCGGTGCCGATTGTGACCGGGATCGAATGGCCGGTCAGGTGGGCATAAGCCGAGACGACGCCGAAGTAACCGATCTCGGCCGGATGCTGGGCGATCGCCACATCAACCAGGCCGGTGTTGATGTTGTCGACGATGCTGGTCGGCGCATCGAAGGCAACGACCTTGACGGTTCCCGTCTGCCCGGCCTGCTTGACGCCGTTGGCGGCGCCCAGGGCCGAAAACAGATTGGCGCCGAACACGCCGACGAGATCGGGATTGCGTGCGAAGACAGCCTGCAGCTGCGAGGCAGCCTTGTTGGCGTCGTCGTCATTGAATTGGGTCTCCAGCACGGTGATGCCCGTATGCTTGGCCATCTCCTTCTTGAAGCCTTCTTCGCGCTGGTCGGTGGTCGAGATGCCGGGCTTGACGTTCGACACATAGACCTTGCCCTTGTCGCCGATGGCGGTGGCCAGAGCGCGCGCGGCGATCTCACCGCCCAGCACGTTGTCCGAGGCAATGTAGGCCAGCGGGAAATCGGCATCGCCGGCGCCCGTCTGGTAGACGCCGCTGCCGATGAACGTATCGACGGTTATGACCGGAATGCCGGCGTCATTGGCCTTGCGCAGCGGCTCGACCAATTGAACCTTGTCGGTCGGCGCGATCAGGATCGCGTCCGGCTTCTTGGCGATGACCGCGTCGAGCACCGGCACCTGGGTAACCGGGTTGAAGTCCGGAGCACCCTGGAAGACCAGGTTCACGCCAAGCGCGTCGGCGGCCGCCTGGGCACCCTTGCGCATGGTGATGTAAAAGCCGTCGGTGGTGAGGCCCGGAATGAGCGCAATGGTGTATTTCTTGTCCTGCGCCTGCGCGGGCGCCATCAGCACCGTCGCGCTGACGGCAAGCGCCGCGAGCGCGGCAACGATCTTCTTCATGACATCCTCCTCATTATTGGCAGTTCTGCGGTTTGCGGTGACATTGGGGTGGCCGTCATCTGCGCGGCGCAGGATGCCGACGGCCGGGAACACCTGTTTGCCTTTCGCGGGCAGCTCCTCCCAAGCGCCCTCCAGTCTAAATATCAGCCGGTCGAGCCGACCGGGACAATCGCCGTGTTCGCTTTCCTCGCCTCCGCAAGGTCAGGCAATCACCGCGCCCGGCATGCCTGCACGCCGGATCCGCAGTTTGTAACACTTTGCAGAAATAAATTGCAACTCGGTTTTTCCGAGGCCGCAACGCTGGTTTTGTCCAGACACCATCTGACTGTTCCTCGGAGCCCCGGCGAACTATCGTCCCGACTCTCCGGCGACACAATCGATTTCGCAACGACTTCTCTCCGCGCCGCGGCATCAGTCCGGCATATCTTCCGCTATCGCGTTGCCAGGACCGCGAGGATCGCCTGCGCCGTCTTGGTATCCGTTACCAGCGCGTTGATCAGCCGGGCGCGAGCGGCGCCAATAATGGCCGTTGCTTTTTCCGGCGAGGCGGCGACGCCGATCACCAGCGGCACGGCGCGAAGCTGCGCCGGCGACATGGCGATCATCCGGCTCTCCCCTTCCCAGGCGATCAGAGCGCCTTCCGCATCGAAGTAATGACGCAGCACATCACCGGCAGCGTGAACCAGCGCCTGCTCGCTCGGCGTGGCGGCACTCGCCTCGGGCGCGTTGATGGCATGCGGCAGGCCGATGCCGACGATCGCCACATCGGTCCTCTCCCACAACGCGACGGCATCGCGGATGGCGGCGTCGCGCAGGAAGACCTCACGCAGCTCGCTCGACGGCAGATAGGGAGCGTGGATAAAGCGCGGCGTGCCGCCGAATTCCTCCGCGGCAAGCCGCACGAATTCATTGACCTGGAAATGCGCCGCGTGCTGCTGCATGCCGCCGGTTGCGGCCACCGTGAGCACACCCGGCATGCGCGGCAGGCCGGCTCGAATGACCTCGCGCACGGCACGCCCCCAGCCGATCGCGACCACGGAGCCGGCCACCAGTTGCGCCTGCCTGAGCAAAGCGCCAAGCGGGGCGGAAAGCGCCGTCAGCGCGCCCGCCGCCGGCGTCTCGACAACGGTGGCGTCCCGCAATTTCAACCCGTCGACCAGCTGCCTAGTGATATCCTCCGGCGTCGCCAGGTCGATGACCTCGATGCGCACGATGCCCTCGGCGCGCGCCCGCTGCAGCAAGCGCGAAATCGTCGCGGTGGAGACACCGAGCTGCCGCGCGATATCGACCTGCGACATCTCCTCCACATAGTGCAGCTTGGCAACCGTGTGCAGCATCGTGCGCGATGCGGTCGCGTCCTGGACGGAGGGAACAGACAGCTTGCAATTCCTTTCAGCAACGTGTTACACGCGTATACGCCGATGGGAGTTATCGCGCAAATCCGGTGGACTCGCAACTTTAGGGCCATACCGGGCCACACGCCGGCAAAGCTGCTTATCCCAGCGGCCGGCGATGCATCCGGCGGCAAATCTTCCTGCCGGCAGGCGGGCAAACTGACCATTGTTTCCACGGGATCAGCGCCCTCGGCGAGAGAGCGCCAACATCGGATAGAAGAAGACCATGACGAAGATGACCACCGCGGAACTGCGCGGCTACCAGCAGATATGCGGCAAGGACGGAGCCATGGTGGCCATCGCCTGCGACCAGCGCGGCGGCATGCGCACCTTGCTGGCGTCGGACCCGGCGGACCAGGCCAGGATCACCAACGACATGCTCGGCGACACCAAGGCCGACATCACGCGCTACCTCGCAAGCGCTGCCTCCTGCGTGCTGCTCGACCCGCTCTGCGCGGTGCCGAGGGTCGTCGACGAGGGCGTGCTGAACCGGGATACGGCACTCCTCATCGGCCTCGACGCGTCCGGTTTCGACGCTTCGCCGGAAGGCTACCGCCTGTCGCGGCTGGTTCCCGGCATCGATGCGCGGCGCGTGCGCGAACTCGGCGGCACGGGCGGCAAGATCATGGTGTATCTGCGGGCCGACAAGCCGCAAGCCAACGAGCACAACATCGCCATCCTGCGTCAATGCATCATCGATTTCGGCAAAGAGGACTTGCTGCTCGTCGTCGAATTCCTGACCTATCAGCTCGAAGGGGAAAGCCCCGAGGACTATGCGGCCAAGACGCCCTGGCTGGTCGAGGAAGGTACGAGGATTTCGCTGGAATGCGGCGCAAAGGTGCTGAAGCTTCCCTACCCCGGAACGCCGGAAGCCTGCGCCAACGTCACAAAAATGGCCGGCGAAGTGCCGTGGGCCGTGCTTTCGGCTGGTGTCAATCACGCCACCTTTCTCGGCCAGGTCGAGATCGCCATGCAGAATGGCGCCTCCGGTGTGATCGCCGGCCGTTCGCTGTGGAAGGACTGCATCTCGCTCGACCGTGACATTCAGCGCGAAAGGCTTAAGACGATCGCGGTGCCGCGACTGCGCGAGATCCAGGCAGTGATCGGGCACTATCGGCAGAAGGCCGCTGCCTGATATCCCGTTGGATCACCGGCACGTGCAGGACGTCATGCCACAAAAGTCGATGGCCATAGGGATCGATATCGGCGGCACCAATTTGCGTGCCGCCCGTATCTCGGGCACGGGTGAAATTCTCAGACGCCTTTCCGAAAAAAGCGCGCCCGACCCGGAACTGGTGCTTGGGCGCATCGCCGACATGGTGCGCCTCCTCGACACGCCTGATGTGGCGGCCATCGGCGTCGGTGTTCCCGGCCGCGTCGACGCGCGGCGCGGCGCGGTCCTGTCGGGAGGCTATGTCAACCTCGCCTCGGTCGCGCTCGCGCATCGGTTGGAAAGCATGACCGGCAAGCCTGTCATCCTCGACAATGACTGCAACATGGCGCTAACCGCCGAGATGGCGCTTGGCGCCGGCCAGGGCCACGGCGATATCGCCATGTTTACCATCGGCACCGGCATTGGCGGCGCCGTCGTCCAGAACCGACGGGTCATGCGAGGCCGGGCAACGGCCGGGCAACTGGGCCACATCACCGTTGACGTCAACGGCGAGGTCTGCGCCTGCGGACGGCGCGGCTGTGTCGAAACCACCAGTTCCGGCACGGCACTGGGCCGCCATATTGCGCGGGCCGGCTTTGGCCCCGACGTCTCGGTCGACCAGCTCTTTGCCCGCGACGCGGCCGGCGACGTCAAGGCGCGCGGCATACTGGAAGCCTGGGCAAGGCCGCTGCGCGCGGCGATCGATACCGCCATCGCCATGTTCGACCCCGATCTCGTCCTGCTTGGCGGTGGGCTTGGCCTGGCGGCGCACAGAGCGCTCGGCCATGCGCCGGCGCTGGCGCCGTGGTACCAATGCCCAGTGGCGCCGGCGCAGCTCGGCGACGATGCCGGTGTGATCGGCGCCGCGCTCCAGGCGCTTTCGGCGTCGGCATCGACGTCGCTTTCCGTTCAACCGGGCCGCGCCAGACGCGCCGTGCTCGTCAACGGCATCCCGGCCAGCGGCAAGAGCACGGTGTCACGCGGCATCGCCGATCGCATGGGATGGCCGCTGCTCGCGCTCGACACGGTCAAGAACCCGTTCCTCGAAGTGCTCGGCGGTGCCGACCGCGAATTCAACCGCACGCTGGGCCGCGCCAGCTACCAGGCAATCTGGTCGCTCGTCGGCGACTCCCCGGCAGGCAGCACCTTCATCGTCGATGCCTGGTTCGGTTTCCAGCCGCGGCAGGTGCTCGAAGATCATCTGCGCAAGGCCGGTGTCGAACACACCGTCGAGATCTGGTGCCACGCGCCTGGCGAGGTTCTGGCCGAACGGTACGGCGCCCGGCTCGGTCAGCGCCTCCCCGGCCATCCCGGCGCTGCCTACATCCCTGAACTGATCGAACTGGCCAAGCGCGCCGCACCGTTGCGGCGCGGGCCGCTATTCGACGTCGATACGACGCACCCGATCGACTTCGAGGCCATCGCCGCATGGCTGCTTGCCGCGATGGCTGGCGACGCATAGACAACCGGAAGGGCCGAGCTCGGCCGCCGTCGACGACGTGTGGTTCCGTTCCACCCGCTTCCGGGACGGCGCGCAGCGCCGGCTGCGGCTCGCGATCGGTGGCGATGTCGGAGAGCGCGAAGACGCGTTTGAGGCTATTGCGACGAAACATCGGGACAGTGCCTTGGCGTGATGTCTGCTCACAGCAGAAGGTCAGCACTGACTTACATTGAGGCGATCTTGCTGCACCCCAAAATGCAACCGGCGAGCATTTTTCTACGGATCGGTTGTTTGATTGGTTTGGTATGTGTTTGTTTTTGTTGCGGCGT
>NZ_ML703300.1 GCF_008520305.1 Mesorhizobium sp. SARCC-RB16n
GGTGCGGGCGGGCGTGGCACGCGGCACGATCTCGCGCGACCAGGAAAAGCAGTTGGTGCACGATCTTTCCCAAGCACCGCGTTTGGCTACCCAGGTGCTAGAGTTGGCAGAGCAGGTCGAAAGCGTCGCCAGCGCGCTTTCCCACTACAAGAATGTACTCTATCTCGGCCGCGACACCAATTTCCCGCTGGCCATGGAAGGCGCGCTAAAACTCAAGGAAATCTCCTACATCCATGCCGAAGGCTATGCCGCGGGCGAGCTTAAGCATGGGCCGATCGCGCTGATCGACGAGAACATGCCGGTCATCGTGATTGCGCCGCACGACCGCACCTTCGAGAAAACCGTGTCCAACATGCAGGAAGTGGCGGCGCGCGGCGGCAAGATCATCCTGATCACCGATGCCAAGGGCGCGGCACAGGCGAGCGTGAAGACGATGGAGACGATCGTGCTTCCGGATGTGCCGGAAATCATCTCGCCGATCATCTACGCGCTGCCGATCCAGATGCTGGCCTATTTCGCTGCCGTGTTCATGGGCACCGACGTCGACCAGCCGCGCAATCTGGCGAAATCGGTGACGGTGGAATAGGCTGCAAGCTTGAGCGAAAAGTCCCTTGGCCAGGGGGGCCGTCGGCGTCCAGAGCAAGTTGCGATGCGATTGAACCATTCTGTGGGAGCTGATTTGGGCCATGTCGAGGGATTCGGCGAAGGTCAGGCCGGGCGCACAGCCGTGCCGAAGCCCGGCGGATCCGACCCAAATTCAGCCCGACCCTTCCGCGGTGTGGACACGAAATGGAGTGATTTTTTAGGAGACGAAACCGTGACAGTCATGAATCCTAGTCGTCTCTGCCGCGTGAGATGGGCCAGTTGGTCATGACGTGGGCCGGATAAGTAAGAGTTTAGCATTTCGACGGAACTTTTAGTTAGTACATTAGCATAAGCTTCCCTCCATGTGGAAAAACGCCAGAGCAATTTTCGATGGCAGCCTGGACTGTGAGCCGGCGCGGCTAACGCTAATTCAGTCGATTCTGGTGATTATTCTCGCAATCGCAATGGCAGCGGGCTTATATGTTGTCATTGGAGTTTACTACCCGACTATTTGGTACCAGATCTTTGCCGCACTATTTATTTCGGCCATATTGGCGCCGATTTTTCTCTATCCATCATATCGGACTTCATACAGGCTGCGCCTTGCCAATAGCGTCATCAGGCACCAAGCCTTCACCGACCACCTGACAAAACTGCCGAACTCGTTCGCACTTTCAGAAGAACTGCAGGCGCGCCTGACTCCGCATGGACAGCAGCGAGGCTTTGCCGTCCACTTTTTTGACATCGACAGGTTCAAACAGGTCAACGATTCCCTCGGTCACGACTTCGGCAACGCGGTGTTGAACGCGGTTGGGGCCAATCTCAGAAAGCTCATCGGTGCCAGCGACTTTGTTGCGCGATTCGGAGGGGACGAATTCGTCGTTGTGCAAGGTGAGGTCTCGGTGGAATCCGAAGCTCTCGATTTTGCGCTGCGGATCAGAAATGCAGTGTCCGGGTCTTACGATTTGGATAGCCGCCACGTTGTCGTCGACGTCACCGTGGGATCGGCGATAGCGCCGCTTCATGGAAGTGATGCCAGCCAGATCCTCAAGGCCGCGGACTTGGCTCTCTACAAAGCAAAAGCCAGAGGCACATTTGGTGAACTGTTTATCCCACAGATGGCAATGATTGCGAGTCGGCGCAGAGACCTGGAAGGCGCGCTGGCGACTGTCATTTCAAACAAGCAATTGTCTCTTCTGTTTCAGCCGATCGTTCAACGAGAGCACCCAGAGCGAATTCAGTCCGTCGAGGCATTGCTCCGGTGGAGGTTGCCTGATGGCACGACGATTGCCCCGAGTGAATTCATCCCGGTTGCCGAACGCACGGGCACCATTGTGGAAATAGGAGAGTGGGCGCTCCAACAAGCATGCCTCGCATGCCGGGACTGGCCTGCCCATGTGCGCGTCGCCGTCAATGTGTGTCCAGTTCAGTTCTTTCGCAGTGAGATCGAGTCCGTGGTCAAGCGGACCTTGGCTGAGACCCAATTGGATCCCCATAGGCTCGACCTCGAGATCACGGAATCAGTCCTTATAAGTGATACGACCTTCATCAATCCGATCCTGAACGAATTGCGCCGGAGTGGCATCCGGATTGCGCTCGATGACTTCGGTTCCGGCTATTGCGGACTACATTACTTGCGCCGATTCACGATCGACAAGATCAAAGTAGACAAAACGATCATCGATGACGCGTGTTCTAATGAAAAGGCACTAAACATCCTTCGGGGGGTCTCTAAAATAGCTACTGAGATCGGTGTGACCGTTACTGTCGAAGGGGTAGATAGCCATGAGAAGGCCGCGCTATTGAACCAAGAGAAGTGTGCCGACGAAGTGCAGGGGTTCTTTTACAGCCGGCCGGTACCGGCCGACGTTGTCTCGTCAATGCTTCGGCGCGGGCAGCACAACTCGAGACCGGTGCGCTCCAGCTCCTTGAGATGAAAGCTGACATGGACGGCGAGACCTCGACCTGTGCGGCCAATGAACCGGGGGCGATGCCATCGGGTCTTCGCATTTTGCGGGATCTATCCTCAAACGATAGCAGCGCTAAATCCTCAAGAGAGAAAGCGCGGCATAGGGCGCCTGTGACAAGCCAAGCACGCTCGCCAGCGTCGGCGCGAACTGATTGGCATTCGCCTCCTCAATGATCTGCGGCGCGATGTTGCCACCGGAGAGAATGAACATGCGATCGTCCTGCCGGCTGCCTGGCCGAAAGCCATGCGTGGAAATCGACCGCGGCTTGCCGAGAGCGGTCAATTCGCCTGTTGCATCCACTGGCCGCTCCTCAAAGGAATGCCCTGGCGGCGCAACGAACATGGCGATCGACCCGCGCAGAGGCTCCGGCAAGTGTAGATCATTCCAGCGTTCAACACCGAAATCCGACAATCGCTCGGTGGCCTTCTCCAAGTCGCCGGGGTTCGTCAGAGAGACGTAAAGACTTGCTCCCTCCGTCATCCAGAGCATGTCTGGAATGACCGCCTCGGGGAAGATCGCGGTATCGACCGCGCCATGCCCGTGGTCGCTGGCAATCGAAATCACATAATCGTCGCGCCGGTCCGTGCGATCAAGAGCCGCCAGCAGGTTGCCGATCAACATGTCAGCGAATTCGATGGACCAGATCGCAGCAGGACTGTCGTAGCCGAGAGAGTGCTGAAACGCATCCGGCATCTCGATCTCTGTCAGGATCAGATCCGGCGGCTGATCGGAGCCAAGCAGGGCAACCGCTGCGCGGTTTAGAAATTGATCGAGCGCCAAGCCCGCGATCAATTGCGGCGCGCCCTCATCGACCGGATTGAGGAATGCCTCCATGTCTGTCAGCCAGCCGCGGCAAGCCGACCCTTGGCATCATAAATGGCGCGGCAGGCGGCGAGAGTCTCCCGAGGTACCATCTTGCTGAAGCGGTGACCGGTCACGAAGCCGCGCAACCACCAGGGCGAGACATGGATCGATGTGTCGGCGGGATCAACCAGCGCCTGACCGATGGCCGCAACATCAAGGCCGGCTTTGTTGGCGTGTGTTGCAAGGGTTGGGGCCTGCAAATCCGCGGCGAGAGGTGCTACGAAAATGTCGCCCCGAAAAATGTGATTGCCGTAGATGCCATGCACTTCCGGGCCAACGCCAGTCAACATCGTCGCCCGGCCAGGCACGGAAGTGGCTGGAATCCCGGATTTCAGGCGGCGAACGCGCAGGCCGCTGTCGGCCAACCGTCTCATGTTCGGAAACCGGTGCGCATAGGTTTCGAATGTGTCAGCGCTGACGCCGTCGACGAGGACTGAGATGAGCTTCTTTTGCATCGGGAACATCCATTAGCTGAGCGTCGGATCGAGTTTGTCGCGCAGGTAATCGCCAAGGACGCTGACCGCCACAGCCGTCGCCACGATGACGATGCTGGGGGCGAGCAACATCCAGGGAGCGCGTGTGATGTATTCGCGGCCGGTCCCAACCATAACGCCGAGGCTGGTCATCGGCGGCTGGACACCCAGACCGAGGAATGACAGGCCGCTTTCGACGAGAACGATTTCCGGAAAGGTCACGGTCGCCGCAACCAGGAGCGTGGCGGCGCTGTTTGGCAATATGTGTCGAAGGTAGATACGCATGGGATGAGCGCCGAGCTGACGTGTTGCGCCGGCGTAGCCTTGCGCGCCCGCAACCAATGCCAGTCCCCTCGCCAGGCGGGCATTGCGTTCCCAGCCGTAAAGCCCCATCAGGCCGACAAACAGCACCAGCGAATTGCCGAAAAAGGCCAGCATCGCAAGCGCGACGATGAGAAACGGCAGTGAAGCCTGAACGTCGATCAGCAGCAGCAGGAAATGCTCGATGAGCCCGCGGAAATATGCCGCGACAAACCCGATTGCCGTTCCAACGAAGACGCTGATTAGCGTTGCGCCGAAGGCGATCAACAAGCTCGTGCGGATTGAGAAGTACAAACGGGAAGCGACGTCACGGCCCAAATCGTCGGTGCCGAACAGGTGCGCGGCGGTGCCGCCGAAACCGACAGGCGGAGCCAGGCGGTGGCGGAGATCCATTGCGGTGATGTCATGCGGCGCGATCAGCGGAGCGGCGATTGCAATCAGGAGCATGAGGCAAAGCCAGAGCGACGCAATCAGCGTCGGACGGTCAATCTTTTGTTTCTTCCGCATGCGGCTTGCTCAGTGCGATGCGGAGCGATTGGTCCGCAGGCGCGGATCGATGACGCCATAGAGCAGATCCATCATCAAGTTGGCTGACGTCATCGTCAGCGCAACCAGGAAAAGGATCACCTGCACGACCGCGAGATCGCGGTTTCCAACCGAAACCACCAGGAGTTGGCCAATGCCTGGCCAGCCGAAGACGTTTTCGACCAGCACCGCGCCGGCCACTTGCCCACCAAGCATGAGGCCCAACAGGGTCAGCACGGGGATGAGCGCATTGGGAAAGGCGTGATAGTGGATGACCTGGCGCCAGGTGACCCCCTTGGCACTGGCAGCCACCACATAGAGCTGTGACAACACCTCGATCATCGCGCTGCGGGTAAAGCGGGCGATGACCGCTGCGCCGCCGATGCCAAGGGTGAGCACCGGCAGGACGGCACTTTGCCATTTGTCAGCGCCGCCCGATGGGAACTGGCCGAGCGTCACCGAGAAGATCAGGATGAAGATTAGCCCTAGCACAAAGCTCGGCACCGTGAAGCCGAGCACGGTCAGCATCATCACGGACCTGTCGATCCAGCTGTCACGATGCATGGCGGCATAGGCGCCGATCGGGATGCCGATCAACACGTTGAGCGCGAGGGCCGGAAGCATCAGCGTCAACGTCAGAGGCATCCTCTCAAGCACCAGCTCTATTGCGCGCTTGCCGCCCAGCATCGAGTTTCCAAAGTCTCCATGCAGGGCTGCCCAGAGATAGCGGACATACTGGACGTAAAGAGGCTGATCCAATCCCCACCGCTGGCGGAATGCTTCGAGATCCGGAGCGCGAGCGCTCGGCCCCAGGATTTGCAGCGCGGGATCGCCTGAGGCACGCAGCACCAGGAATGTCAGCGTGACGACCACCACGATCGAGAGCGCGGCCCGAAGTATCTTGGGGCCAATGTAAAAAGCCAGGGATGTCATCCGTTTGCCACCAGATGGCACGCAACTCGTCGGTTGTGTCCCGTTGCTCGGACCGGTGGCTCGCTCTTTCGACATACATCTTGCGCCAGAGCACAGCGCGGATGGAAGGGACATCCCGCCGGCCGCTCGGCCGGACTTGGCGGCTCGCCGGCCAAGGGCACGTAGTGCGCAAAGCCGCCGGAAAGTCGTGGCATCGCCGAGACAAGGGCGCGGGTGTATGGATGAGCAGGCTGATCGATCACGACTTCAGCCTGTCCTTCCTCGACGACCCGACCCAAATACATGACGACGATGCGGTCGCTGACATGTCGAACGATCCTGAGATCGTGGCTGATGAACAAAATGCCCAGCCCGCGCTCGCGCTGAAGATCCATGAGCAGGTTGACGATCTGCGCCTGAACCGAAACATCGAGCGCCGACACCGGCTCATCGCAAACCAGCAGCGAGGGGTTTGGCGCAAGCGCGCGCGCCAGCACCACGCGTTGGCGTTGTCCTCCGGAAAGCTGATGCGGATAAAGCGCTTGATGATGCTGGGTCAGACCGACCGCTTGCAGAAGCCCGAGAACGCGCTCGGCACGATCTTCAGCTTGCCCAATCCGGTGAATGATCAAGGGCTCGGCAATCAAATCACCGACATTCATGCGCCGGTCGAGCGCTGCCAGTGTATCCTGGAAGACAAGCTGCATGCGCTGCCGCTTTGCGCGCCATTCCTTTGTGTCAGCCGGCGGGAGTGGAATTCCCTCGAACAGGACCTGCCCGCTGTCGGCTTGCTCCAAACCGAGCGCAATGCGTCCAGTGGTGGATTTTCCGCAGCCAGATTCGCCGACGACGCCAGTGGTCTCGCCTTTTCTGACCTCGAGCGACACCCCATCGACGGCCGTCAGCGACTTTTTCCGGCCGAAGACTTGTCTCCCGATCGGGTATCGGCGGCTAACCTCATTGAGATGCAACAATGTCACTGGCGCGCCCCCGAAATGGCATGGACACAACGGACGACGTGCCGCGACGAAACGGTCGTAAGATCGGGTCCAATGGTGCTGCATCGGGGATCGGCATTTCGGCAGCGGGGCGCATAGGCGCAGCCCGAGGGCAAGACGCCGTAGGGTGGCACCCCTGGAATTGACGTGAGCCTGGTGCGTGGCCCGTCCGAGGGAGGGATCGCCCCGATGAGATCACGCGTGTAGGGATGTTGTGGATCTGTCAAAAGCGTTCGGGTTGGCGCTGCCTCGACAATCCGCCCGGCATACATGACACTCACCCGGTCACAAACCGCTGCGACCGCAGCGAGATCGTGGCTGATCATGACCAGCGCCATGCCGGTATCGCGTTGGATCTGTTTGAGCAGCAGCAGGATCTGCGCTTGAACCGTGGCATCGAGCGCGGTCGTCGGCTCATCCGCGACAAGCAGCTCGGGTTGACCGGCAAGCGCAATGGCGATCATAACCCGCTGGTTCTGACCACCTGACAGTTCGTGCGGATAAGCATCTATCCTGCTTGCGGCGTCGGGAATGCCAACCTGGTCCAACAGCCGTTTCGCCTCAGTGCGTGCGGCGCCGCCGGTCAGCCCCCGATGCAGGCGCAGTGTCTCGGTGATCTGGGCACCAATGCGGTGGACCGGATTGAGGGCGCTCGCCGGATCCTGGAAGATCATCGCGATGCGACCGCCTCGCACCTTATCCAAAACCGGCTGCGGCGCACCGGCAAGGTTAATATCGTCCACCCAAGCTTCACCGCTGATGGTTGCGGATTTTGGCAGCAGGCCGAGCACGGCCCGCCAGGTGACCGACTTGCCGCAACCGGACTCGCCGACTATGCCGACCGCCTCGCCCTTGTTGACGATCAGGTCGACGCCGTGCAGCACCGGCAAGCCGCCAAACGCCACCTCCAGGCCGGCGATTTTGATGGCAGGCCTGGGTAGAGGATGATCAGGGCGGAACAGCGCGGGTCCCGCGCTGTTCCTGGTCAATGTGGTGAGCATCGAGCTCAAGCCACCGGCTCAGACGGCATTTTTGGACCGAGATACATTTGCGGTAGCGGATTTGGCTGCCAGACAACATCTTTCTTCTGGCCGTAGATGAACGGCATCGAGTGCAGCGGCGTGATACAGGGATCGTCGATCTCGACGATGTCCTGCATGCGCTTGAACGCGGCTTTGCGTTTGGCTAGATCGGTCGTCGTTTCGAGCTCGTGACCGAGTTTGTTGAACTCGTCGTTGGTCCAGGCGCCGGTCGATTGCAGGTCATTGGTCGGCCCGATGATCTGCCAAAGCATCGAAACGGGGTCGGCGTAGAAAGCTCCACCGGAGGTGTCATTGATGCCACCAATGTTGCCGACCTGATCCCAGTTCTCGCACATCATCAGCTTGACGTTGATGCCCGCGGCCTTCCACATCTCGACCAGCGCCTGATTATCGGCTAGCTGCATCGGGTAGTAGGTCCCGACAGTCGGGTAAGGGATCTCCTCGCCCTTGTAGGACGACTTGGCGAGCAGTTCCTTGACCATGGCCGGATCGAAGGACACGCCTTTGCGCTCGGGATCGTTGATCGCCCCGAAGATCGGCAACTGCCAGCCATTGAGCGCTTTGGCACGACCATTCCAAAGACCATCGGCCAACGCATCGCGATCGATGGCGAAGGCCAGTGCACGGCGCAGATTGACATCCTTCAGAACTGGCGTCTTGAGCGGAGCGAAGGTCAGGAAGCGAAACCACATGGCCTCGCCCCCCGTCACGGCAAGGCCGCTGACGCCATCGATCTCGGAAATGTGGTCGGGCGTGACATCGGTCACGATGTCGTAGTCGCCGGCCTTGAGACCGGCGATGCGGGCTGCAATCTCGGGCAGGCGCTTGAACCGGATGGAGGCGAAAGGCGGCTGGCCGCCCCAATAGTCATCGTGGGCAACCAGCGTGATCTCGTCACCGGTCCGCACGTCTCCGATTTTATAGGGACCCGTGCCGATCGGCTTTGCTGCCCAGGCGTCATAGTTCTTGGCGGCGTTCCAGGCCTTGGCGCTGACAATCTGTGAGCCCCAGGCGCCGAGGCGATTGGCGAAAACGGGATCTTCCGTAGCGGTGACCAGGCGGATGGTTTGATCGTCCACTTTCTGGACATCGGCGATCGACGACAGGAAGTTGGCGAAGACAGCAGCACCTGGGGCCTTCTCGCCGCGCAGCCGCTCCGGGCTTAGCGAAAAGACGACGTCATCGGCCGTCATTGTCGAGCCGTCATGGAATTTGACGTTGTCGCGTAAGACGATTTCATGCGTCTGCGCATCGATCTGCCTCAGCGATTTGGCAAGTGCGTAGTTGAGGCGGAAATTGTCGTTATAGTCGGTCCGCAGCAGCTGATCGTAGATGCTGTACTGCACCCGCCAGGAAACATTGGCGATGGAGGATGCGTCCACCGGCTCCAGAATGGTACGCAGATCCTGTACCGCAATATTGAGGCTGGGGCGCTGGCCGGCAGCCAGGAGCGTGCGCGGCAAGGCCAATGCGCCGGCCGCCATCGCCGTCATGCCGAGAAATGTGCGACGTGTCGTTTGCATATCAGTAGCCTCTCCTTTTGTCGGACGGCAAGCCGGCCGAACTCCGCTTCTTCCCGAGACGGGCAGAGACATAGCGCAGTTATGTGAAGGTTTTGTGTGGCTTTAAGACGGATTATGGCTGGTTTGTAATGGAGGCGCAAAGGCATTTCACAAACTGTCGTGAAACGACCGCATTCCTGCGAGGAACATGCCGCAGCAGGGTCAGGGTCATTTATGCCGGGTTACGACGGCTTTTGCTGCGGATATAGGACTTGGGCACCAGCGGCTTCGATCTGCTTCAGCACGTCCAGTGCCGGCTTCCGGTCGGTGATGATCGAGGAAATCGCTGAATGGGGCAGGATCCTGTAACGCACCGACAAGCCAAATTTGGTGTGATCGGCGAGAACGACGATTTTCCGCGTCTGTTCGGAAAGTGTCGCGGCGAGGTCCTGCCCGACCTGTTCATGGTCGAAGACGCCTAATGCGGGATGCACGGCGTTGACCCCAATGAAAGCAACATCGATCTGCTGTTCGCGAAGCGTGCGCAGACCAAGGAACCCTGTCACGGTCCGGAAGTCTGGATCGAATTCACCCCCCAGCATGACGACGCGATGCCGACGGCCGTCGGCAGCTGCGATCGCTATATCGACCATGTTGGTGACGATGCGCATCTCCGGCAAGGCCGAGATGCGACGAGCCAGTGACAGCACCGTACTGCCGCCCCCCAAGAAGAGGTTCTGCCCGGGCTTGAGAAGACCGAGCGCTATCTCGGCAATAGCGTTCTTTTCCGCACGCTGAGAAATCGCGCGCGACGAGACGGCCAACAGCTTAGGCTGCTGCGTGGCGACGGCCCCACCATGGACGCGCACGATCAAGCCGTCCTGTTCGAGTTGTTTGATATCGCGGCGCGCGGTTTCTTCGGAGACATTGAAGTGCAGCATCAGGTCGCGGATGCGCACTTCGCCGTCCGCGTGGATCATCTCGATGAGTTTTTTCTGGCGGCTGTGACTGAACGACATGGTTCTCTCGATTTGGCCTTGGCGGAGACTAACCAAGTCAACGAGCAAATGTCACTGGGACAAGCGCTGGGGCCGAGCGTTGGCCAAAATTGGCCCCGGCTTTGAGGCGAGAAACTCAATCGAATTTCCATCGACGCCGGAGCTTTGCTCGTGGCGACCGGCGCACCGGCTGGACGCGTCATGAAAGCGTTACAAGATGGACCTATGAAAGGTACCTAGACATCTGGTCATCACAGATGGCTTCAGGTCATTCGCTGCGACAGAGGAGGTCCGATGTTTTTCCTGTCAAGAGCCTTGCGCAGCGCTTTGACCCTATGGGCGATTGTCAGCGTCGTGTTCGTCGCGACACGGCTCACCGGGGACCCGACATATTACCTTATGCCCGCCGAGATGCCCGAACAGCAGCGCGTGGAGCTTAGGGAAAAGCTTGGACTGAATGATGACATCGCGACGCAATATCTGCGGTATGGCAAAGCGCTTGTTCGAGCCGACTTCGGCCGCAGTTTCTTTTCCAACCGCCCGGTAGCCGACCTTTTCTTCGAGCGCGTCCCAAACACCCTGCTTTTGACCATCCCGGCGTTCTTGCTCTCCGTCGCCATGGGCTTGTGTGGCGGCATTTGGGCAGCGCTCCGCCACAACAGCCTCTTCGACCGCGCGCTTACGACCGCAACCGTCGTGATGCAGGCGCTGCCGAATTTCGCTGTCGGCATCGCCGCCATCCTGATCTTCAGCCTGTCGCTGCGGCTCCTGCCCAGTGGCGGCATGGGCACCTGGAAACATATGGTCTTGCCGGTGATCACGCTTGCGCTTGCAAGCTCAGCCAACATCGCCCACCTCGTTAGAAGCAGCATGCTTGAGGTCCTGGCACAGGATTACATGCGCTATGCCCGCAGCAAAGGCTTGAGCCCCGCAGTCGTCGTGCTGAAGCATGGACTGAGAAACGCGATCCTACCCGTCTTGACGATTCTGGGCCTCCAGTTCGGCGGCCTCGTGGCCGGCGCGGTCGTCACCGAGACGGTGTTCGCGTGGCCGGGCGTTGGCCGCCTGGTGATCGACGCCGTCATGAAGCGCGACTTTGCCGTGCTTCAATTCGGAATCCTGATGTTCTCGACGGCGATCATCCTCGCCAATCTTGTTGTCGACCTCGCCTATGGGCTGCTTGATCCGCGCGTGCGGGGGAAATGATCATGACCATCGCTGTGCACGCGTCGCCCGACGATCCACGTCTTCCGGCTCCAAGCCGCCACGGCATACCGGTGGTGACAACCGTCTCGATCCTCGTTCTCTGCGTCATCGTCTTATTGGCTGTCGCCGCTCCCGCGATCGCTCCTTACGACATTGCCACGCAAAGCTTGCTGAGCAGGCTGCGGCCGCCAGTGTTTGTCGGCGGGGGCGCCGATCATCTGTTGGGAACGGATCATCTCGGGCGCGATATGCTCGCACGTCTCCTGTTTGCGACGCGCACGACGTTGCTCATTGCCTGCGCTGGTGTCTTGGTCGGCGTGGTCGCCGGCACGCTCGGCGGCTTGATAGCGGGAACATCAGGAGGATGGATCGACCAGTGCCTCTCGGCTGTGGTCGACGCACAGGCCGCCGTGCCAACCACTCTGGTGGCTCTGACGGCAGTCGCCCTTGCCGGCACCAGTCCGCTTATCCTGGTGATGATCATCGGCTTTTCCGACTACTATAAATATGCCCGCGTCGTCCGCGGGGAAGTTGCGGCGCTGCATGGACGCGCGTTTATCGAAGCAGCCCGCAGCTCGGGTGCCTCGCCCTGGCGCATTGCCATGCGTCACGTCCTTCCCAATACGTTGTCGCCCGTCATCGTGCTTGCCAGCCTGAGCTTTGCCGAGATCGTCGTGCTGGAATCCTCGCTTTCGTTTCTTGGGGTCGGCATTCAACCGCCAAACGTTTCCCTCGGATCCCTCCTCGGCGAGGCGAGAAACTACCTGATCACCACACCATGGCTGGCGATAACCCCGTGCGTCGTAATCGTGATGATCACGGTTGCGGCAGCCATGATCGGCGATTGGTTGCGCGCCTCCCTCGATCCCCGCGGCCGCGCCTGACAGGCGCAGCTCCGACCCGTTTCCTGCAGGAAAGACCAAACAACATTCCCTCACCAAGGAGACCCCTAATGCGAAGACTACTCTTGGCTATGGCCATCATGCTGCCGACCTTCGCGGTCGCGCAGGAGGATACGCGGCCCCCTCTCACCGTCGGCGTCAACACGGTTCGCAGCAACTTCGATCCCGGAATGGCGCTCGGAAACGTTGACATCCCGATTACCTACAACATGTTCGACACGTTAGTGGCCCGGGATTTTTCCAAAAGCAAGGACCGCACGTCCTATGAACTGGTTCCCGGCCTGGCGCAGAGCTGGAAACAGATCGACGATCGCACCACCGAGTTCTCGCTGCGACCTGGGGTGACCTTCCACAATGGTCAGCCGCTGACCAGCGCTGACGTCAAGTTCAGCCTGGACCGTATTCTCGACCCGGCTTCCGACTATGTCGAAGCCAGAAACCTTCTCAAGGTCGTCGAGAAGGTCGACGCCGTCGATGATCTGACCGTGAGGATCACGACGAAGGCGCCAAGTCCGATCCTGCTGCAACTGTTGGCTTACCATAGCAGCGAGATTGTGCCGAAGGCATACTTCGAGTCCGTCGGGGAAAGTGGCTTCGGACAAAAGCCCGTGGGCACCGGTCCTTTTGCCTTCGTCAAGCTCCAGCCTGACGAGAGCATGGAGCTGAAGGCAAACGATACCTACTTCGGCGGGCGCCCGACAGTTTCCAAACTGACATTCAAGGCCATTCCCGAGGTTTCGGCTCGCATAACGGCACTTGCCAATGGCGAAGTCGATATCGTCAACAGCCTGCCGCCGGACCAACTGAAGGCCGTCGAAAGTCTCGGTTGCTGCGAAGTCCGCAGCACGCTCGCGAACCATCACTACATCAAATATAACACCTACAATCCAGTGATGGCCGACAAGAAGCTGCGCCAGGCGCTCAATCTGGCAATCGATCGCCAGTTGCTCGTCGACGCCTTATGGGATGGCAAGGCCAAGATCCCGCATTCTGCGCAGTACGAAGGATGGGAGCCCGGCCTTTACAATCCCAATCGCCCGACGCCGCCCTTCGACCAGGACAAGGCCCGACAGCTGCTCAAGGAGTCGTCCTACAAGGGACAGCCGATCTACTACGTGACGCATCCGTCCTATTACACCAACGGCGTCCCTGTCGCCGAAGCCGTCGTTGAAATGTGGAAGGCGATCGGCGTCAATGCCAGTGTCCGCGTCGATGAAGGTTGGAGCAAGCTTGCAAAGGACAATCCGGTCGTCACCGTCAAGAACAGCTCGGACTGGGTCGTGCCCACGGATCCTGCGGTGACCCTCTATATGACCTGGTCCAAGGACCTCTGGAAAGACGAGGCCCGGTTCGACGAGCTTGCCGAACAGGGCGAGACGACCCTCGATGTCAAGCGCCGCTACGACATCTATCAGAAGATGATCGACATTTTCGAGGATGACGCCCCCGGCACCTACCTCTATCGCGCGCCGGATTTCTACGGGGTTCGATCCGGGATCGAGTGGCTGCCAAACACGGAATACACCATGGATTTCCGTGCCGCCAACATTCACTTCCAGAAGTGATCACCAGTCCTAACCAGGAGGGAAGGTCAGGATGAACCAGCGTGAACTTCTGCGCGTCGAAAACCTGCGCACCTATTTCTACTCGCAAGGCCGCACGGTCAAAGCAGTCGAGGACGTGTCATTTTCGGTCGAGCAGAGAAGCACTGTTTGCCTGGTCGGGGAATCCGGCTCAGGCAAGTCGGCAACCGCTTTTTCCATCCTGAACCTCATACCGAAGTCGCTAGGACGCATCGTAGCGGGGAAGGTCCTCTTTCAAGGAGAGGACCTTCTCCAGATTTCCCCAAAGCGGCACCGTGCCCTCCTTGGCAGCGATATCGCCATGATCTTTCAAGAACCCGCAACGGCGCTCAATCCCGTCTACACCGTTGGGGAACAGATCGCTGAGGTGCTTCGCGCCCATCGACGCTGCGATGCGCGTCAGGCACGGCGCCAGGCCAAGGCATTGCTTGACCGCGTCGGGATCCCTGACGCGGAGCGGCGGCTCGACGACTACCCGCATCAGCTTTCAGGCGGCATGCGCCAAAGAGCGATGATCGCGACCGCGATCGCTTGTCGTCCAAAACTGCTGATCGCGGATGAACCGACGACGGCGCTCGACGCGACCGTCCAGGCGCAAATTCTCTGCCTGCTCCACGATTTGCAGCAAGAGACAGGGATGGCGTTGATGTTCATCACCCATGATCTCAGCGTGGTCGCCGAGATCGCGGATCGTGTTCTGGTCATGTATGCCGGCCGCGTCGTCGAAGAAGGCGCTGTCGGCCAAATTTTCGACGCCCCGCGCATGCCCTACACGCGCGGCCTTTTGGAAGCGCGGCCGAGCGTTCATGCCGGGGTATCCTCGAGACGGCTCGCGGCCGTGTCCGGCAATCCGCCAGACCTCGCAAATCTACCTGATGGCTGCTCGTTTCGTCCACGCTGCGGCTACGCCGGCAATGGCTGCGACCAGAGCATGCCGGCACTCGAGACAATCAACGAACACAGCGTCCGCTGTTTCCATTGGCGTCAGATCGGAGCGTTTGCTCCAGTCCCGGAGGCAGCATTATGAACGCCCACGCGCGCAGTCCTGACAAGGTCGAGAGGGCGGCAGCCGCTGCATCCCTAAGCAATGCTGCTTTGCTCGAGGTCGATGACCTTCGAGTGCATCTGCCGCTGCGCCGTCATTTTCCGTTCACTGCGAAACAGTCGATCAAGGCGGTTGACGGGATATCGCTGTCGATCGCTCGCGGTGAGATCGTCGGGCTGGTCGGCGAGTCTGGTTCAGGCAAAACGACGTTCGGTCGCGGCCTGTTGCGTCTTGTCGCTCCGAGCTCCGGGCGGATCCGGTTCAACGGGACCGATCTGACGACCTTGTCCAGCGCGCAGATGCGGTCCTTCCGACGGTACATGCAGATGGTGTTCCAGGACCCCTATAGCAGCCTGAACCCGCGCATGACCGTCGGTGAAGCCGTGGCCGAACCGCTGTCGATCCACCATGCGGAGTTGACGAAGCGGGCGCGGGCCGAACGGGTGTTTGAGCTGCTGTCGCAAGTCGGGATCGCTCCAGAGTACGCCTCGCGTCACCCCCACGCCTTCAGCGGCGGGCAACGCCAGCGCATTGCGATTGCCCGAGCCCTTGCCACCGAACCGGACTTCATCGTCGCCGATGAGCCGGTATCGGCACTCGATGTCTCGGTCCAGGCTCAGATCGTCAATCTCCTTCTCGATTTGAGGGACAGGCTCGGCCTGACCATCCTGTTCATCTCCCATGACTTGGGTGTCATCAGCCACGTCGCCGATCGCGTCGTGGTCATGTATCTCGGCAAAGTCATGGAGATCGCGCCGCCGGCGCTATTTCGAAATGCGCCCGCGCATCCCTATACCCAAGCCCTGTTGTCCGCGCTTCCCGTCGAGCACCCAAAACTTCGGCATGCGCGGGTACCGTTGAAAGGCGAGATCCCGAGCGCTGTTCATCCTCCCACCGGCTGCGTCTTCAGAACCAGGTGTCCGAAAGCCAGTGCGGAATGCGCACAACTTGCGCCAGAGCTTCGGCAGGTCGCAGCCGCGCATTGGGTGGCATGCATCAAACATTGATCTTTTTACTCCAGCAGGCAGATCCACATGACACGGCAGAAGCTTCTTCTCATCATGATCGACGGCGTCAGCGCCGATTATTTCGAAAATCACCGCCGCCGCTTGCCGAACCTCTCGTCACTGGCGGACGATGGATTTCTGGTCCGGCGCATGCGCTCTCCGGTCCCGGGCGTCTCGATGCCGGGTCGAGCGTCAATCCTGACGGGGGTTGGAGCTGACAAACACGGGATCTTCGGCAACCGGGTTCTGGACAACGGCGCTTTTGTCGGCGCCGAACCGGAACATGTCCGTGTACCCACGATCGCCACGCTTGCTTCGCGCGCGGGTCTGGATGTCGCCTGCATTGGCCATGCGCTCATCAAACCGGAAGACGCGTCGATCTATGTGCCACCCTGCTGGCTGCGCGGCCCAGGGTTCACCAAGATGCCGAGAGATGGGAGCATTTCGACGCTTTTGAGGGTGAAGGATCCTCGCAACCGGTTGGCCGCTGTTCCCCTCCCCTCCTATACGAGGCGCGCCGATCAATCAGACGGGTCGTCGCCGACAACCGACACGCTGAGCGGCGACCAGCTGACCATCGGCGCGGCTGCCAGGCTGCTACAGTCGAAGGAGGCGCCGGATTTCCTCATAACCGAGATCAATACGACCGATTATTTCCAGCATGATTTTGGCTATGAAAGCGAGGAGGCTCACTTCGCCGTGGCTTTCGCGGACGCTCTCGTGGGCACCTGCCTGGAAAGCCTTCGCCGGGCGGACAGGCGCCAGGACTATGCGATCGTCCTTGTCAGCGATCACGGCCATGGGAACATCGGGCGGTCTATCTTCCCTGGTCTGATCATTCCTGAAACCGTGTGGCAGTCGGAAGGCGCCACGCTGCACGTCCTGGTCAAAGACGAACAGGAACGCCAGCATGTGACGGAGAGGCTGTCGTCGCATGGTGCCCAGCCGTGGGGCAATGACCATGTACCCGGTGATCTCGCGGACAAAATCGCCACATTCATGGCACCGGAAGGGTGTGACTTCGAGGAGATCCCGCACGATCATTCTTCCGGTGAGCCGCTCGGCCGCCCGAAGTACAAATCCACCCACGGTTTTCGGCCAGGCCTGCCTGCCGATGACCGTATGTGCATCTTCTCCGGTGCTGGGGTGCCCAAGGGTTTGGAAGAGATCGCCGATGCTACGCGCTTGACGCCCACGCTTGCGGCCATTCTTGGGCTTCCGCTTGACCTGTTCCCCGATCGCGCGCTTTTCTGAATGGGATCGGTATGATCTACCTTCCCTGCTGCGAGAGGTAGATCATATGAGAATCATCAAGGGCAATGGTGGGTCATGAAGCGTTGGGAAATCGTTCGCGCGGGCCTTCTCAGCGATATCGACGCGGGTGCATTCGAAGATCGACGGTTACCAGGCGACTTCGTCTTGGCAGAGCGATTTGGTGTCAATCGCCATACCGTTCGAAATGCAATCAAGGCGCTGGAAGCCGAAGGTGCTCTTCGGGTTCAACATGGTGTCGGCACTTTCGTTGCGGAGGATTTTGTGTCGCACAAATTGGACCGCGATCCGAGGTTCACCTACAAACTGCTTGGCCAGAACAAATCCGTTAAGCGCGAAATCCTGTCGATCGCCCAGGTCTCCGTCGGACCCGATATTGCAGATCATCTCAAGATCGCCCCGTCGGCCCTCGTGACCGAAGTGAAATCCATCTCGTTCATCAATGAGTGGCCTCTGGCGACCGGATCGAGCTACCATCCCGTCGACAGGGTCCCTGGTCTCGCGGCCGCGTTCGAAGGGTTGAACTCCTTTACCGCGGCCTTGAAACGCTGCGGGATCGCCGAATACAAGCGCAAGTGGACCCGCATAACGGCGCGCCGGCCGACGCAGCAGGAAGCTCAGCTGCTGCGCATATCGTCGTCCAGTCCCGTCCTCTATGAGACCAATGTCGACGTCACGCCTGACGGCGCGCCGATAAAATACGCGTTCAGCGCCATCCGCAGCGACAGATACGAATACCTGATCGAGGCCGACACCTGAGACGCGCCCTGACGCGGGGGGCGCGTTGGCCGCAGCTGTGAAGCGAGCAGCTTGCCGTTTATTCACCGGGTAAATAGCCGCCCGTCATCAAACCGTCGCAACCGTCTCATAGATACCTAGACATCTAGTCTTCGCGGTCTGCCCCGTGCAGAATATGCGGCGTGAAGTCTCTGACAAATGGTGATCGTCCAGTGCGAAACGAAGTTGAACGAAGGCAGCGATGGATGGCGGTCCTCGCGCGCGCCAGCCGCGACGAGCTCGAACAGGCATACCTGGATCTGCCAAATGCGCCCGCTTACATTTGGCTGCGGCCGCCAGAGAGCGGCCTTGTTCTTGTGCGTGGGCGGACCGGCGAAACCGAGGCCTCCTTCAATCTCGGCGAGGTTACGACAACACGCTGTGCCCTCAAGCTCATCGACGGCACGACGGGGTTTGCATTTACCCTCGGTCGCGATCAGCGCCAGGCGGAACTTGCGGCGCTATTTGATGCGCTGTTGCAACGAGGCGACGAGACTGCTTCGGCCAGCTTGAAAGTCGTCTCCGAATTCGAGCACGCGCAATCCCTGCGCCGTGATCTCAAAAGCCGCAAGGCGGCTTCGACGAAAGTCGACTTCTTCGCAATGTCCCAAGCCAGAGAGCCTGACTGATGAGCGCCATGGAGACCGCGGGGATCGAGCCTGGCTTTAGAGATCCCGTCTTCGACAGCCAGCATACGTTTCGATGCATCCTGGATGCCTTTGGATATGTCGGACGGGCCCAAGTGCTTTCTCGCGCCAACACGCGGATCGGCCCTCTCGATCCCGCGACCATCGCGGTTTGCCTGACACTGACCGACTTTGAGACGCCGATCTGGCTTGATCCGGTGGCAGATTCGAAGCCGGTCCGAGATTTTCTCGCGTTCCACTGCGGCGTGACGGTCACCAGTGCAGAAGCATCCTCGTTTGCCATCGTTGGCAATCCCGCGAGCATGCCGCGCCTAGATCAGTTCGCACTCGGAACCGACCTGGAGCCGCAATGCTCGACAACGCTTGTCATTCAGGTCCCGGCTTTTGACGGTGGCCCGCTGGTGCGGCTGCGCGGCCCAGGTATCCAAAGCGACATCTCGCTGGCTATCCCAAGTCTTCCCTCCTGGTTCTGGGAGGACTGGCAGGCCAACCACGAGCTCTATCCAATCGGCGTGGATGTTCTCTTTACCTGCGGCAGTTCGGTGCTCGCCCTTCCCCGCAGCGTTTCAGTGGAGGTTTAGATGGCTTATGTTGCCGTTAAAGGAGGCGAGCAGGCGATCCTGAACTCGCACCGCCTGATTGCGGAAGAACGCCGCGGAGACGCTGCTGTTCCCGAGCTGACGGTCCGTCAGGTTGCCGAGCAGATGGGCCTGGCCGTCGACCGGGTGATGTGCGAGGGCTCCGTCTATGACCGGGAACTTGCCGCACTCGCGCTGAAACAGGCGCAAGGCGATGCCGTCGAAGCAATTTTTCTGCTGCGCGCCTACCGCACGACCATGCCGCGCTTCGCCGTCTCAAACACGCTCGATACGGCACAAATGGCCATCCAGCGACGCGTTTCGGCAACGTTCAAGGACATACCCGGTGGCCACGTGCTTGGTTCGACCTACGAATACACGCATCGGCTCCTTGACTTCGATCTTCTCGATCCTGCGCCTTGCGAGGACACAAAGGCCAACATCGCGGACAGGCCGCTTGAATCCGGCGTCGGTCGAGCTTTCGACAGCATTCGTGACGAAGGCCTGATCGAAGTCGAAACAGCGCCAGCCGGGCAGCAGGCCGTTTTCGATCTGACACGAGAGCCGCTCAGTCTTCCGGCGGGGCGCGATCAGCGGTTGCAGAATCTCGCTCGCGGCGATGAAGGGTTCGTGGTCGGCTTGGCGTATTCCGCGCTACGGGGCTATGGCGCTGCCCACCCCTATGTCGGGGAAACGCGCGTTGGAGATGTCGCCGTCGAGATTGTGCCGGAGGAACTCGGCTTTGCGGTTTCCATCGGAGACATCACGGTGACCGAGTGCCAGATGCTCGATCTGTTTGGCGGTTCAGAACTTCAACCTGCTCAGTTTACCCGGGGATACGGCCTCTCCTTTGGAAAGAGCGAGCGCAAGGCCATGGGAATGGCGATCGTCGATCGATCCTTGCGCTGCCGGGAGTTGGGCGAGGAAGCGCGCTATCCAGTCCAGGACGAGGAGTTCGTGCTGGCCCACACCGACAATCTGGAAGCGGCTGGCTTCGTCTCGCACCTTACTCTGCCGCACTACGTCGACTTCCAGGCCGACCTGCAGTTCATACGACAATTGCGGCGGGAAAAGAGTGGCGACCATCTGGACAAGGAGGCTGCGGAATGACCGCCAATCAAGAAGGTGCAGCCCGCGGCGGCCGCCGCTCAGCATACAATTTTGCTTATCTCGATGAGCAGTCCAAGCGGATGATCCGGCGGTGCATCCTGAAGGCGATGGCTGTCCCTGGTTTTCAGGTTCCGTTCGGCAGTCGCGAGATGCCGCTCGCCTATGGGTGGGGAACCGGCGGGATCCAACTGACGGCCAGTATCATCGGTCCGGATGACAGGCTGAAGGTGATCGACCAGGGCGCCGACGATGCGACCAACGCAGTGTCCATTCGCCGCTTCTTCAAGAAGGTTACCGGCGTCGAAACTACGGAACAAACGAGTGCGGCCACCATCATCCAAACTCGCCACCGTGTGCCCGAAACGGCTCTCGAGGAACGGCAGATCCTCATCTATCAGGTACCGTCTCCAGAACCATTGAAGCGGCTGGAGCCGAGGGAAGCCGAGACGCGCAAGATGCATGCCTACGGGGAATACGGTCTGATGAGCGTTCAGCTCTACGAAGACATCTCCCGTTTCGGCCATATCGCGACAACCAACAGCTATCCGGTCATGACGAATGAACGCTACCTGATGTCGCCGTCGCCGATCCCCAAGTTTGACAACCCGAAGCTCGGGAAGAATCCAGCCATCCAGCTTTTCGGCGCCGGCCGTGAAAAGCGAATCTACGCTGTCCCGCCGTACACACAGGTGCGCAGTCTCGATTTTGATGACCATCCATTCAAAGTGCAGCGATGGACCCAAAGTTGCTCGCTTTGCGGAGCAACAGAAAGCTATCTCGACGAGATCTTGATGGACGATAAAGGGCAGCGCATGTTCGTCTGCTCCGACACCGACTACTGCGCGACGCGAAAGGAAAGCCAGCAAGCCAGTTCGAATGACGGGACCTCTGGCTCGCCTGCTCATCCATCGAGGGAAGCCGAAAAAGGGCCGAACTCATGAACGCGGTCTCAAGACAAATACGGCCAGGCCGCCGACAGCCGCTCTTGTCCGTCAGCCACCTGACGAAGGCCTATGGAAGGACGTTGGGCTGCGAGGATATCTCCTTCGACCTCTTTCCAGGCGAGATCATTGCGATCGTCGGGGAATCAGGATCGGGCAAGTCAACGCTGCTCAATTGTCTTTCAGGGCAGATGGTGCCTGACAAGGGCTCTGTCGTTTACGCCATGCAGGACAAAGGGCCGACGGACGTCCTCACCCTGAAGGAACCAGAGCGTCGCAGGCTGATGCGGACGGACTGGGGCCTCGTCCATCAAAACCCGCGGGACGGTCTCAGGATGGCGGTGAGTGCCGGCGGCAACATCGGCGAGCGGCCGATGGGCCTCGGCGCCAGGCACTATGGCGACATCCGAAACGAGGCTCAAGACTGGCTCACCCAAGTCGAGATCGATCTCTCACGAACCGATCATCATCCCAAGACATTCTCCGGGGGCATGCAGCAACGCTTGCAGATTGCCAGGATCCTCGTGACCAGGCCACGCCTCGTCTTCATGGACGAGCCCACCGGCGGCCTCGACGTTTCCGTTCAAGCGCGCTTGCTCGACCTCCTGCGAGGCCTGGTCATGAACATCGGCGTCGCCGTCGTGCTGGTGACGCACGACCTTTCCGTCGCCCGGCTTTTGGCCCACCGGATCATCGTCATGCGGCGAGGCAATATCGTGGAGACAGGTCTGACCGACCAGGTCCTGGATGACCCGCACCACCCCTATACCCAACTTCTCGTTTCCTCGGTGCTTTAGATGCTCTTCGAAAACAATGCTCCCTGGAGCAGCCAGGCTGCAAAACGCCAAGCGAAAGAACTGACGCTGACAGGCGCCAGATTGGTTCTGCCCGACGAATCCTTTGAGGGAACTGTCCACATCAGGGACGGTCTGGTCCGCGATGTGTCCGCTGGCCGGAGCTCTCTGCCAACGGCGATGAACCTCGAAGGCGGTTACCTGTCGCCAGGGCTGGTCGATCTTCATACGGACAATGTCGAAAAGCACGCGTTGCCGCGCGTCGGGGTGATCTGGAACCCGCTTTCGGCTGTCGTGGCCCACGACGCAGTGGTTGCGGCAGCCGGCATCACAACGGTCTTCGATTCCTTGTCATTGGGCTCCATGACGCGCGATGACACAACAAAGAGCGATAGGACGCGGATCGTGCCTCTGATCGTCGAGGCTATCGGGACCGCTCAACAACTTGGCCTCCTACGCGCGGATCACTTCCTCCATCTGCGCTGTGAAATAACCGATGAAGGCGTGGTGTCGGCGTTCGAACGGCACGGCGACAATCCGCTGGTCAAGCTCGTATCCGTCATGGACCACGCGCCTGGTCATCGCCAGTCGCCTCAGTTAGAGCGCTTCCGGGCGATGCAGATCAGAGACTATGGCTGGTCGGAAGAAGACGCCGACCGCCGCGTGGCGGAATGGATCGAAGCGTCCCGTACGATTGGACCTCAGAATCAAGCGAGGATCATTGCACGTGCACGGCAATTGCCGATCGCGAGCCATGACGACGAGACGCCTCAGCATGTTCGGGAAGCGCACCGCGCCGGCGTGACAATCTCCGAGTTTCCAACGACCCGGACTGCTGCAGAAACCGCGCATTCTCTCGGCATCCACATTTTGATGGGAGCACCGAATGTCGTGCGCGGGGTCTCTCACTCGGGAAACATCAGCGCACGTGAGCTGGCGGCCGCTGGTCACCTCGATATTCTTGCATCCGACTATGTCCCAGCGAGCATGTTGCATGCGGCCCTCCAGCTCACGCGGGACCCGATTGGGATGAGCCTTCCCAAGGCGATTGCCACAACTAGCTTGAACCCCGCCTTGGCCACAGGCTTTACCGATCGCGGCGCGATCAAGATCGGAGCAAGAGCCGATCTTTGCCACTTTGTTGAAATCGGTGACGTGCCCCTGGTGCGCGGCGTGTGGAAGGAAGGCGCCCGGGTGTTCTAACGCCGGCTGAGCTCCTCCTCGTATGCCTTCGCAAAGGAAATTCAATGGAACATGCACTTGAGCGTCAAGCGCTTCGCGCCGTCGGTCTTACCAAGGCCTTTACGCTCCACACGCAGGGTGGGATCATTCTGCCCGTATTCAAAGACATCGAGTTGACCGTGCGAGCTGGTGAATGCGTCTGCCTGCATGGGCCGTCCGGCGCTGGAAAGTCGACGCTATTGCGTTCCCTCTATGCCAATTACAAGCCGGACGCCGGACAGATCCTGGTGGATCACCAAGGCGAAACCGTCGATCTACTGGCGGCTGAGCCATGGGAAGTCGTCGAAATCCGTCGCAGCACGATCGGTTATGTCAGTCAGTTCCTTCGTGTCATTCCGCGCGTCACGGCTCTCGCCGTTGTCTCCGAACCGGCCATCGCCAAGGGGATGCCGGCCGATGAGGTCAAGGCACGCGCCAAGAGCCTGCTCACGCGACTGCGCATCCCTGAGCGACTTTGGTCGCTCGCGCCCGCCACCTTCTCCGGCGGCGAACAGCAGCGTGTCAACATCGCCCGCGGCTTCATCATCGACTATCCAATCTTGCTTCTTGATGAGCCGACTGCCTCTTTGGATGCTGCCAACCGCGAGACGGTGGTTGAATTGATCCGCGAGGCCAAATCACGCCGCACAGCCATCGTCGGTATTTTCCACGACGAAGAGGTGCGCAACGCCGTCGCCGACCGCTTGTTTGAGGTTGGAAGGTCGGCCGAACCCGCTGTGCCTTCGTCGAAGTTCGCCACAGGCACATCGGTCGGAGCGCTAGTAGTGTGACCGGCCAAATCGGCGAGCATCATCCGCGGATCGAACCGATATCGCCGTGACAGCCGAGCCTGTCCGCTACAGTTTCCATACCACCTGAAAGCGCCTTGGCGAAGGGCGCCGCAGATAGCGCGACATTGTCACAGCGCTAGCATTGCCAGCCTTCCGCGTCCGTGAGTCTACACAATCCTTTGCGGGGGCAAGCAGCCTTCATGGATTGCGCAGTGAGCAATTTGTGAGAGTGCGCCGAAGTGAGACTTGAACCTGAACAGAATGTCGAACCTGTTGAGCTGGTTTGGCATTGGAGAGGCTGGTCTAAAAGGCTTCGTTCAGAATGCCTGCGCTTTCGCAGAGACGTCATTGTGGAACCTATGCTTACACTATAGCGACACGATTT
Organism: Mesorhizobium sp. SARCC-RB16n; assembly: GCF_008520305.1. GTDB lineage: Bacteria > Pseudomonadota > Alphaproteobacteria > Rhizobiales > Rhizobiaceae > Mesorhizobium. Next base: position 24,451 of record NZ_ML703300.1, read on the forward strand.
CATCCGCTTCCGCCCAGTTCGGTTTGAATCAGGTCCACATCTGGCCGACCGTATTAGTTGCATATCCCGAGATTGGAGGATATGAGCGTGTTGGTTTGAATTGAGGATCTCACGATGTCAGAAGGCCCTACCAACAACCTTATCGAACTTACTGCGGAGATCGTTTCCGCTTATGTCCAGAAGAACGCTGTGCCAGTGTCCGGACTGCCCGACTTGATCGCCAGCGTGAATTCGGCGCTGTCTAATATTGACCAGCAGAGACCAACAGAGGCGCCCGCCCCCAGGCCAGCAGTTAATCCCAAGCGATCCGTATTCCCGGATTACATCATTAGCCTTGAAGACGGCCAGAAATACAAGTCTCTCAAGCGTCATCTTGCAACCCGGCACGGGATGACGCCCGTTGAATATCGGGCAAAATGGGGGTTGGCGAAAGATTATCCGATGGTCGCGCCGAATTACTCGGCAACCCGATCGGCGCTGGCAAAATCGCTGGGTTTGGGAAGGAAGCCGACTGCGGTCAAGAAGCCTGCTGCGAAACGCAAGGCAAAGGCCTGAGGTGTCGTCGCGCTGCCGTTGTCCTACAGGTCAACAGAGGAGGTGACCTGCGATGGCCGCTACGAATAGGTCCATGAAGGCGAGCGAAAGTCCTGCTTTCGTCGACGAGGTGATTAAGCCGGAGTGCAGTATCTGCGGCTCTGCGACCGTGGCCATGTAATGGGCGGCAGCGAAGTGACCACGCATGAGGCAAGACCTCCTGCGCATAACTCAAAAGCGCGGCAACAGAAATCTCTTTGTGCCGCCACCGTGGCTTAGCCGCGGTTGTTGTGCGCTACGAGACCCAAGGGTGGAATGCGCCGAATTTGGAGGCCCGACTTGTTCTCTTCAAAGCCGGGACCGCGATAGAACTTCAACGTGGTAGCTGGTGACGCCGTGAGCAACCTGACCTTGGAGCATTCTGCCCGCCATATGCTCACTTCGCTCCGGAGAGCACTTCAGCCGTGCCCATCCTTCCTGGGCCCACTTCTTCGTCAGAGAGCTGCCGAAAGCGTTGCAACAGCAGCCGTGGAATATCCTCGTTGTGGGCAATTCGCGCTCTCATGAGGTTTCCGTAGCAGTTGGGCACGGCGCTGAAGCAATTCGTTCTCCGTCCACTGCGGAGCTCGCCTTTCGGGCTGACGAAACCGTGGAGTGTGTGTCGGAGCGGCCCCGAGCGGGCCGGAGGCGCCTGCGCCTGGTCCCTAACGCCCAATCTGGGGTTGTCTTGGCTGCAGGGGTAGTTGTACTGTTTTGCCAGAGCCATCACCCGCCCAGTAAGCTCGTGCGAGATCACCATGCTGAAGCCACTGCTCGATCCCGATGTCGCCGACGAGGCGCCGACCTCTTCCGTCCTCACAGGCTACGATGAGGAGCGACTGCTCACCTACATTCGCCTTCTCGACGCCGCGGCCGAGGATGCTGACTGGCGCGAGGTGGCCAGGATCGTCTTGCATATTGATCCTCAGAAGGAGCCTGAGCGAGCATTCAGGGCATGGGAAACGCACCTCGCACGCGCTCGATGGATGACCGCGAATGGCTATCGCTACCTTCTTGCGGGCGGTGCACCGCACTGATCCTCAAGGCGACGAACGATTACGGAAACTTAAAATCGTTGGTCACTACGCGGAGGCCCGGCAACAAATCCTCACATGGTCGCGGCAGACGCGCCTCACCCCGCCCGGCCTTGCCTTCGATTGCATTGGGAGGGATCAGGATTCAAACGCAAGGCTGCCAAGTCATTGCGGCTGCGCGTCCAGCCGCTCGGAAACCGCGACGCGGCTTGAACCGCGCCGACATCCCCGGCACGCAGCAAGGTGTGGCTAACAATCGAAAAGCTGCTTGAGTTACACTCCCGCCGTACTTGGAAGCAGCCGAGACCATGCCAACAGACAGTCAACATAGCCGTCGCGCCCGAACCTTGATCCACAATTTCACCAGGCTAAGGCGCGATCGAAAGGCTCCGCCATTCCGACCAGCAGCTGCGCATGTTCAGGTCTCGGTTCGATCCCGCCATCGCAAGCTTAATGATCAGCCGGCGATCCCGGGGCGCGCAAAAATTTCGGCGAAGCGCTTCTTCGCTTGTGGCGGCGCATCGAAGTTGCGGAAGGCGTCGCTGGTCTATGGATTTTGGCCGACATTCCCTCTCTTTGACGAAAGACTTGCCGCTGCCTTCTGACCGCAACGGCAAATGAGCGACACGAAAAGCGTGCACTTCAGCAAGCCGTAAAGCAATTGCTCGACGATAAAGACATTTTTGGTGTGTATGAGAAAGAGACCCTTGAAGGGGCTTCACACGAAGCGCTTTGTCTCAACCGCGACAAAATCTTCGATGATTTTCCCAACGCTCGGCTGGTTGATTTGGAGATAGTACGCGGTGGCGCAATCAACGACCGCACCGTTGGCGATCTGGCCAGCGCAGGAAACCCCTATGGGCCCATCTTGTCCATTATACATGCAGTAGAAAAATTCGTTCGATGGAATTTTTGACGTGGTCGATTATCAACCAATAGTTAGCCGACTTCTGGCATCCGATACCTGCGCCATCGAGTTGGTGTCAGACGGTGTCAACAAGATTTTGCGGCTCTCAGTCCACGATGAGGACGTCTTCATGCGGCTGAGTCCGACGGAGTTGCACTCCAGGTCGGATCTTTGTCGCGAAACAGCGCTGGTGCAAGATCTTCACGCTTCAGACGTCCCATGCTGCGAGATTGTCGAAATCGGCGGTCGGCCGGTACTTGGTCCGGTTGATATCGATGGAATTGAATACCACGCGCTTCTGACGCGAACCATCACGGGCCGTCCGGCAGAGCCATGTACGGCCCACGCCGCCGCCTTTGGGAAATCGCTTGCTAAATTACACAGGGCCAATATCGCGACACCGGAAAAACGCTCTGGATCGAAAAGTGTGCGGTTGATAAAGCCCATTTTCCAGCCAGTCATCGATGAGCTGTCGAAAGCCATCGATGGGATCGATTTGGGGACCCAAGATCCATCAACGGGCATATGTCACGGCGACGCACGCATCGGCAATTCGATCATCCTCGATGGGACAGCCATCTTGTTCGATTTCGAGTTCGCCGGAATGAACGACCTGGCGTCCGATATAGCCACGTTTCTGTGGTGCCTTCTTGCTGAACCTAACGTTGATGCAGCGTCCACATACCGCTCCTTTGTTGGATCATACCGGAGCGAGTACAACATCGTTTTTACTCAGAATGAGCTGAAACGCGCTTATCTAAATAAGGAGATTAATAATCTGTATTTTCTAAGTGCGTTCATCCGCACAGATCGCGCAACAACGCTCGCCGCAATCAACTACGCACGAGATACGATCAGCTTCGTCATGAGTGATCGATTTGACCGCTATGAGTGGGGCTGATCAACTCTCTGCTCCTGGTATATCCATTCGATCTCCACGGAACGGGGACAGACGTGGCCTTGAAAACGTATACCTATCGGACTCGTTCAGCGCATTTGCACCTACTTCCCCGGACAAGGCGACCGTCGCGGCGACTGTCGATGCGAATTTGGGTGAACTACGGCAAAATTCGCGAAAATTCATTTTCCGAGTCGCGTCTGATGTGGACGCCGTAGTGGGCTTCGCGATCTGCTGCCAAAAAAGGAGCGGCAGGTGGGAGCTTCAAGTCGGCGTCCGTTCTGACGCCAGGGGTCGTGGGATTGGAACGGCGCTGCTCAGGGAAATGTTTTCCGAACTGGGACGGCGCGGCCCCGGTTGCTGCGAAGCGGTCGTTCACTCCAGGAATCTCGTATCGCTTCGGCTACTTGCGCCATTTTTTCCCGAGCGCGGTGTGCATAAAAGCATGGCGGGGTTCTTGATGTGTGTTTCACATTGGTGAGCCATCAATTTCCGTCTGACCAAGCGGGCACAGTTCGCATTATCGCGTCGCCAATCACACAAAAAGCTTATTTGAAGGAAGTTCCAGTCATCCGAGCAGCAGACGCGCACAACCCCGAAACTCACGCAACCTCGGCGTCTCCGTCAACCTGACAGAACAGTTCCACATTCAAACCGCCGCTGTCGGAATCGCGCAGGCTCAAGGGAAACTGGTGCAGCCGTGCTATCGCCGAGACCAGGCTCAGCCCCAGGCCGGTTCCGGGCGTCTGGCGGCTGGGGTCGAGGCGATAGAAGCGGCGAAGCACGTTGCCGCGCTCCTCAGCTGGAATTCCGGAGCCAGTATCCCAAACCCGCACGATGGATCCTGTAGGCGCCGCAACCAGTTCTAGTCCGACCCGCCCGCCCGCCGGCGTAAATTTGACGGCGTTGTCGACCAGATTGGCCAAGGCCTCGAAAAGAAGGTCGCCATCCGCGTCAACCAGCGCGGCTGGTTGACAGGCGACGACGAAGTCGAGGCCGCGCTCTTCCGCAATCGGCTGGTAGAATTCGGCCAGGGCGGTAACGATCTCGCCAAGATCGACCTTGGAAAAATTCTCCCGACGGCGGCTCTGCTCGACCTCGGCAATGCGCATCAGGGCGGCGATGGTCGCGAGCAACTGGTCGATATCGCCCAGGGACTTCTGCATCGCCTCCTTGACAGGTCCGTCGTCCGAAATCGCACGCATGCTGCGCTCGAGGCGCGAGCGCAGGCGCGTCAGCGGGGTTCTGAGATCGTGGGCAATTGCGTCCCCTGCCCCTTTCACGTCGCCGACGAGCCGCTCGATCTCGTCGAGCATAGCGTTGACGATCACCGACAGTTTGTCGAACTCGTCCTGACGCTTGTGAACCGGCAATCGCCGGTCGAAATGGCCCTGCATGATGGAACTGCAGGCGCGGCGCACGGCTTCGACGCGCCGCAACATTGCCTGGCTCATCACAACCCCGCCGATCAGCGATATGGCCAATGCCGGGAACACTGCGAGCAACAAGGCCCGCACGATGATCTCCCTTATCTCGTCGACCGATTCCGTCGCGTGGCCGAGGACGAGCAGGTTGCCGTTCTTGAGACTGGTTGAGACGATACGCACGTGCTCGGAAGTTGAGCCTTCCCCATCGTTGAGGGAAAGCGTCAAAGTTTGCGGATTGTCGAGGCCCGGCAATATTGGCGGCAACGCCGCCATATTGCCGGCCAGGCGTGTGCGATCGATGGCGAAGATCCCGAACGCCTTTTCCCGGCGCCGGTCGTCGGCCAATGCCTTCTGGATGCGGGCCGGAAGCGAGGCCGGATCGCTGTTGGCAAAGGAGCGGGCATCGGCGATCAGGGCATCGTCGATCTGGCGTGTGAGGTAGCCGACGGTCTCCCGGTAGAGGAAGCCGGCCATCGACAAGAGCGCAACAGCCAGGATCGCCGCTGCCCCGATGGTACGGCGGAAGCTTGCCGTCTCCAAAATCCTAATTTTGTGCACGAAGGACGAATCCCCGGCCGCGGACCGTATGGATCAATGGCACTTCACCCGGCTGATCGATCTTGCGGCGCAGGCGACCGAGGTGAACGTCGACGAGGTTGGTTCCCGGGTCGAAGCGATAGTGCCAGACCTGCTCGAACAGCATGGCCCGGGTGACGACCTGGTTTGCATGACGAAGCATGTATTCAAGCAGCTTGATCTCGCGCGGCACGAGATCGACTTCGCGCGAGCCGCGTCGCACCGTGCGCGTCAGAAGGTCGAGTTCCAGATCGTGGAGTCGAAGGATCGTCAGGCGCGGATCGGGAGATCGGCGCGCCAGAACTTCGACGCGCGTCCGCAGTTCCGCCGGAGAGAATGGCTTCACGAGGTAGTCGTCTCCTCCTGCCCTCAATCCTCTGATGCGTTCATCGACACTGGACAGCGCGCTGAGGACAAGAACCGGCGTATCCACGCCGCCCCCGCGCAAGATTTCGAGCAGGCTCAGACCGTCAAGGCCGGGCAGGAGGCGATCGAGCGTAATGACGTCAAAGACCTGGGTTTGAGCCTTGGCCAACCCATCGGGGCCGCTCGCCGCGCGCACAACGTCAAATCCAGCTGCACTGAACTCGTCGACGATCTCTTCTGCTGTCTCCGCATCGTCTTCGACGACAAGGACCTTCATCACCGCAGCGGGTCCTCTTTCCTGGCTGGCGTCTGGCGCAGCCGCACTCGTTCGGGGCGGGAGCGAGCATGGCCGGCACACCGCTATTGCGCCAGCACAGGGGGATCGGCCGGCCGATGTCCGATCATCCGCTGTTTGACGGCTGTTATCAATCCGGCAAACTGTTGCATATAGAGATAGATGATAGGCGTGGTGTAGAGGGTCAGCATCTGGGAGACACAGAGTCCGCCGACAATGGCGATGCCGAGCGGGCGCCTCAGTTCCGAGCCAACGCCCGTGCCCAAGGCAAGCGGCAGAGCGCCGAGCAAGGCGCAGAGCGTGGTCATGGTGATCGGGCGGAACCGCAGGATGCAAGCCTCGATGATGGCTTCCTTCGGCGACAAACCTCTTTGACGCTCGGCCGACACCGCGAAGTCGATCATCATGATCGCGTTCTTCTTGACGATGCCGATGAGAAGGATGATGCCAACGAGCCCCATGACGTCGAGCTGACCTCCCAGGACCATGAGCGCGGCAAGCGCGCCGACACCTGCCGAGGGCAACGTCGACAGAATGGTGAGCGGGTGGATCACGCTCTCATAGAGCACGCCAAGGACGATGTAGACGGCAATCAATGCGGCCGCGATCAGCATTGGCTGCGTCCCCAGCGAAGCTTGGAACGCCTGCGCCGTACCCTGGAAGCCTGTCTGCACCGTTGCCGGCATGCCAAGCCGCGCCTGCATGGCGTCGACGGCGGTCACGGCGTCCCCGAGGGCAACATTCGGCGCGAGATTGAAGCTCAGCGTAACCGAGGGGTACAAGCCCTGGTGATTGATCGCCAGAGGCGCCACGGAAGCACCCACCTTGGCAAAGGTGCTGAGCGGGATTTGCTTTGCCACATTGTTGCCGACATAGAGAGCATCCAGCGCACCGGCATCGACCCGGTATTGGGGATCGACTTCCATGATGATCTTGTGCTGGTCGAGTTGGGTGAAGATGGTCGCGATCTGACGCTGACCGAACGCATCATAAAGCGTGTCGTCTATGGCCTGAGGGGTGACGCCGAGGCGGGACGCCGTATCGCGGTCGATGACGATGTCGGCGTGCGGCGCCGCTGATTGCAGATCGTTGGCAACGTCACGGACCTGAGGCAGCTTGCGCAGCTCGGCGGTCATTGTGTCCGCCCATTTGTACAGCTCAGGCAGATTGGGGTCCTGCAGGGTGTACTGGAACTGCGTCTGGGAACTGCGTCCGCCGACGTTGATGCCCTGCACCGCCTGCATCGCCACGCTGATGCCGGACACCCCCGCCGTTTCCTTGCGAAGGCGCGAGATCACCTGATCGGCAGAGAGCGACCGTTGGGAAAACGGCTTGAGGGCGATCTGCAGGTTGCCGGAGTTCATGCGCCCCGACCCGCCGAGGGTCGACCGGACAGTCTCGATGGCGGGATCCTTCAGGATAAGATCGACCACCTGCTGCTGCTTGGCTGCCATGGCCTGAAAGGAGATGTCCTGCGCGGCCTGTGTCGATCCGGAAATCAATCCGAGATCCTGCTGCGGGAAGAACCCCTTCGGAATTGCGAGGAACAGTTGCGCCGTCAGGGCCAAGGTCGCCAAGAAGCAGAGCAGGACAAGTCTTGGATGTCCGACCGCGACGTGCAGCGAACGGCTATAACCCTGCTGAATAACGTCGAAGCCGCGCTCTAGCAGCCGGGACAGCCGGTTGGGTCTGGCCTCCTTTTCGTGGCCCTTGATCATCAAGGCGCACATCATCGGTGTCAGGGTAAGCGAAACGACAGCCGAGATGATCAGCGCCACGGCGACCGTGACCGAGAACTCACGGAACAGCCGGCCGACCATGCCGCTCATCAGCAGCAGCGGGATGAAGACCGCGATCAGCGAGACCGTCATGGAAACGACCGTGAAGCCGATCTCGCTCGCCCCCTTCAAGGTGGCCTGCAATGGCGATAGGCCATTCTCGACATGCCGGACGATGTTCTCGATCACGACGATAGCGTCGTCGACGACGAAGCCGACGGCGATGGTCAGTCCCATCAGCGAGATGTTGTCGAGCGTATAGCCCAGCATGTACATCACGCCGAAGGTGCCGATCAGGGACACAGGAATGGTGACGGCCGGAATCACGGTCGCGCTGAAACTCTTCAAAAAGACGAAAATGGTGAGAACGACCAGCCCGATCGTGATCATGAGCGTGAATTGAACGTCGGCAACGGCGGTACGAACGGCGACCGTGGAATCACCCACCGTGGCGATACTGACCGAAGGCGGCAGCCGCGATCGCAGTCCGGGCAGCGCGTCCCTCACACCCTTGACGACATCGACGGCGTTGGCGCCTGCTTGCAGATGCACGTCGATCAGCACGGCCTTCTGGTTGTTGTACCAGGCGCCCAGCGTTGTGTTTTCAACGCTGTTTATTGCGCTGCCGATGTCGCTGATGCGTAGGGGAGATCCATTGCGGTACGCGATGATTGCCGAATTGACGTTGCCGGCCGTCAGGAGCTGGTCGTTGGCGTCCAGGGTTACTGAGCGTTGCGCGCCGTCAAGCGTGCCCTTCGGGCCGTTGGTAGTAGCCAGCGTCAGCGCTGAGCGAACATCTTCGAGACTCATGCCGAGAGCCGCGAGCTTGGTCGGATCGACCTGGATTCGCATGGCGGATTTCGAGGAGCCAGGCATGTCGACAAAGCCGGCGCCCGGGATTTGCGACAAGGTCTGGGCGACCGTATTGGCCGCGGCGTCCATGACCAACGGCAGCGGAATCGTGTCCGACTGCATCACGATGGAGATGACGGTGAACAGCGCCGGATTGATCTTGTGGTAGGTGGGCGGACTCTGCATGGTTTTGGGCAGCGAGCCGCTGGCCGCCGTGATCGCCGTCTGAACATCCTGAGCCGCGCTGTCGATATTGCGGCTGAGATCGAACTGCAGCGTCAGGTTCGAGTTGCCCAGGGTGCTCGTGGAGGTCATCTGGGCCATGCCGGGGATGGTCGAGAATTGCTGCTCGAGCGGGCTCGCGACCGTGCTCGCCATGGTTTCGGCATTGGCACCGGGCAACGTGGCCTGCACTGAGACGGTGGGGAAGTCGACCTGCGGCAGCGAGGAGATGGGTAGCAGCATGTAGGCGACCAGGCCGACGAGCACGATGCCAAGGGTCAGCAATCCGGTTGCCACGGGTCGCTGGACGAAGATGCTGGAGATGTTCAACTTGCGGTCCTTCGCTCGATAAGCGCATTGATCGGCCTGGATCCAGGCGCCGCCCAACCGGCTGCAGTAGGATTGCGCGCAGCGGATTGGCCGTGCTGCTTCATGGGGTCTGGCTGGTCGCCACGATCGCGGGCGGAGCCGCGGCGTTTTGCGATACGGCGCTGTCGGACAGCGCCGACACCTTCATCCCTGGCTTCAGGCTGTATTGCCCGTCGGTCACCACCGTATCGCCGGCGCTCAAGCCCGATGCGATGACGGTGACGTCACCAGCTACTCGCTTGACCTTCACCGGCTGCTGAACCAGCGTCGAGTCTCCAGGCTTGATCAGATAAACATAGGTGCCATTGGTCGATTGTTGAACGGCGGTAGAGGGAACGGAGGTCGCCTGGGACAGGAGCGCGCTCTGAAACAGAGCCTTGACGAATTGGCCCGGCTTCAACTGATGATCCTTGTTCGGGAAAGTCGCCTTCAATCTGATGGTCGCCGTTGCCGGATCGATGTGATTGTCTACGAGGCTCAACGTTCCCGAGCCGAGCGGTCTGTCATCGTTTGCCGCCAAGGCGGTGATGGCGACCGCGGAGGCCGGCGCTCCGACCGGCCAGTCGCCAATGGCTTCTGACGGAACCGTAAAGACGACCGAGATCGGCTCGAGCTGGTTGATGGTGACGATCCCGGGATCGCTCGGGGTGATCATGTTGCCCTCATCGATCATCCGGATACCGGCCACGCCATCGATCGGTGAGGAGATCGTGGCATAATCGAGCTGGGTCTGCGCGCTTTCGATGGCGGCCTTGTCCACCAGGATCATGGCCTCGGTCTGGGCGATCTGCGCCTTCTGCGTCTCGAGGGTCTGGCTGGACGCGAAGCCCTTCTGTGCCAGTTGCGAAATGCGTTGCAGATCGGCCTGGGTATTGGCGAGCAGAGCCTGATCCTTGGCCAGATTGGCCTCGGCCTGATGCAGGGGGCCGACTAGGGCGCTCGGGTCCAGATGCGCAAGCACGTCGTTGGCATGCACCGTCTGGCCTTCCGTGAACACGATGTCTTTGATCTGCCCGCTGACACGAGGCTTGACCGTCACGCTGTTGAAGGGCTGGACCGTTCCGAGCCCGGTGACCCGGATTGGAACGTTTCCCAACTGTGCCTGAGCCGCGTTGACCGGTGTGGGGGGCGTCGGTGCCGCAGGGGGGACTGCCGCCGCCGAAGGACGCGCGCCGACATAGGTATAGGCAGCGTAAGCGCCACCGCTACATAGGGCGATGGCCAGCAACAGGCGGAAGAAACGCGAGCGGCGAGGCCGCGCCGCAGGAACGGGCTCCGGCTCCATCGGCTCCTGCTGCTTGTCTGAAAGCTGTTCGCTCATTGAGCTCTCCTGGTCGAAACCGCGTTGGCACTGTCTTGTTGCACTGCAGCATTACGCCGAAGAGCCGGCTCCGCTATTAAAATCCCTGTTAAGAATGGGGGGCGGTGCGGCCAGGTGCGTTCGACGCGAATGTAGACTGGCGACAGGGTTGGAAGCCCAACGTCTGCCCTCGCGGAACCTGCGGATGTGGCGGGGGCTCTCGCTGAATTCTCCGACGCCTTGCAGCACCGGTAGCGCATCGCCGCAGGGTCGCCTCAGGCTGAAGGATCTACGCAAGAGTCGGTCGCCGATACCAGCAATGCGCAAAAAGCAAGAGCGGCGGGCCAAGCCCGCCACTCTATGTACTGCGAGGTTAGATTAACGACCCCAGATTCCCTGGCCGGACTGGGCCGGCGCATTGATCGTGAGGTCACTACGCTGAGCTGCATCCCTCCCCGCATCCGACGCCCTATCCGACTTCTGGATGGAGCCCGTAAACGTGTTGTCGACATTGCCAATCGGGGCAGTCGGCTGGTTGGCGTTGTTGGAGCCGTAGTGGTCTGAGCCGGCAAACGCGGTGCCCGTGGCAATGAGGATGGCGGCCGCGGTGAGTGCGATCTTTTTCATTTCAATTACTCCGGTACTTCATGGTTTCGTCCGTCAAGTGGCGTACCCTTGGGAGGAGTTTGCGTCGCTCGGACCACCCCGAAGTGGTTTTACCTAGCGGCTGCTTCCAATCACAAAGATGTTCAGTCCGCGCCACGAGTCCGGCCCTTGAAATTTCGCACTGGACTGCGAGGGCGACAACTTTCCTGAATGTTATCAGGAGATTAGACGACTGTTCTTGTGCCGGAGCCAAGCCGGCATTCACCCAGTCCTGTTAGAACGCGTTACCTTATACAATTATTTATAGTTCAAAAGATCGAAGTTCGGTTGTGTCCCGACCACTCCAGGTCCTGTTCCATCAGGTGGTGTGGCTCGGCGGTTTATGAAGCCGCTCGCAACGCCCACCCGAAGGACTGGCGGCACTTTTGCCGCTGGTGCCGGCACCAGGGTCTCGAGCCTCTCCCCGGATCCCAAGATCATCCGGCTCTAGATCAGCGCCTTCGCCGCCGGCGAGCCGAGGCAATAGGAGGGGTCAAATCGTCACTTCGCTTGATAGCCAAACGATCCATTAGAGCAGTTATTCAGATTGGCACTTCGGTTGCCGCTCTGGACCAGCATCACGTTGGCAGCCGCCGCGCTGACCACGTGACCGAGGCATGAACCCGGGGAGACCTCAATTGAAAGGCCGCGAAACATCGGCCGCTCGATGATCGGTGCGAAGACACCAAAAAACGAAAGAGACCCTAGAAGTGCCGCCAGCCAATGGGGCCCAGCCGCGAGCCACCATATTTCACGCACCAGACGTTGACGTCAGTCTGTCGTCAGGAAGGTCTCCTAATCAGTTTCTGCCGCCGCTGTGCTGTAGCCCGATCCAACCGGGCCATGGGCGGCACGCCCTGCCCGCTACTTCCTCCCTGCGGGCAGGGCGCCATTCAAGAGATGGGCGAAAAGGCAGCGCTGACAAATGAAGGACTGGAGAAAAGTGGTTTCACTGAGAATGATTGCGTCGCCGCTTGGCGACCTGGCATTTGCAGTTGAGGCGCTTGGAGAGTTTGACGACTTCTCAAAGGACTACCGGGATCCTGTCGATCGACCGGAGTTTGGCTGCCGGCTGCAATGACGCGCGTAGCAGCTGTGTATTCGGTTGGCGGCGGTTCCATCTTCTTCGTCATAGCAATGTTGGTCAGCGCGACGACTGCGAGCGGGCAGGAGACCAGCCTTGTCGGCATCCATCAGGGTTCAGAGCTCACCGAAGCCGTCCGGCGCCTAGGCCAGGGCGGTTACCAGCTGTCGGACGGCACCTGGGTGCCCTTCGATAAGTGGTTCCATAGCAGCTGGATCGACATGCGATTTGAAATGTTGACGCAGTTGTCGGACGATTTCGGTCTGCTGTGGGGCGCGAGCACGGGTCAGCGTGCCGAAAAGGTCCGCATCGCCCCAAGTGTGGAACTCGGCTTTGTTGTGCGAAAGCGGCCGAGACCGTCCACGACGCTTTCTCTCACCGTCAGATCCATCTTGGGCGGGAACCTGACGGAACAACCTTGCACGGCTGACTATGGCGCGATTGGCGGCGTCCAAGCGGTGAATTGCCGCCTTGCGGCTTCACAACTCCAGCCTGCGCGCACATTGAAACTTCTATCAAACCTCCACCCAAGCCGACTGAACCTCGAACTCCGGTTCATGCAACAGTTCTGATGATGGTGAACGGCATGGGCGGGACATTTTGCCAATGAACAACAAATCCAGACAGGAAGATTGATATGCGCAAGATACAATCGTTGCCGGTAGCGCTCGTTGCCGGACTGGGGCTCTTCCTCTGCCTGACGGCACAAAGTGGTTTTGCAGGTGACCTCAGCGATGGGGGCACCGCCGCAGAGCTTGCGGGGGGCAGTAGCTCGGGCTGCCCACAAAACGCCGACGGCACCTTTTGTTGGATGAGCCCGGATATTGGCCAGGCTTGGGCATCAGGCTACACCGGTTCCGGTGTGTCGGTGACAATCGTAGATGACTTCACCTCCAATGACGAAATGGAAGCGGATCTCGGCCTTGGCCGAAAGAGCCAGTTACACGGGAATTGGATGGCCGACACGGCCCGCATGGTGGCCCCTGGGGCAAAGATGTTCGAGCATGACTATGAGAACGATATCCCGGTCAACCTGCAGAATGGCCTGAATGTTCTCAATTTGAGCTACGGCGGTATGCATCCAGTAAATTCGGATCCGGTTGATCGGTCGATTGTCGACGTGGCCCGGGAGGGTACTGCCTTCATCGCGAAAGCTGCCGACAACGACGGCATCCCGATCGGGACCCCGAAGGGGGAAGAAATGGACTTCCTAGCTCTCGAGCTGGTGGGGATGCCAACAACAGTTTTTGTAGGTGCGCTCGACCACAATGGCACTCCCGGGAACAAGGCTAAGCTGGCCTCCTATTCGAATTACCCCGGTTCCAATCCGGACCTGCAGAGCCAGTTCCTGACTGTCGGTGTCGAAGATGATAAAACCAGCCTACGAGGAACATCTTTCGGGACGGCGGTGATTTCGGGCTATGCCGCCATCCTTGGCAGCAAATTCACAACAGCGACACCGACCCAGATCACAAATCTGTTGCTGGACACAGCCAGGACTGACACGCTCGTCAACTATAAGCCGGAGACTTACGGCCGCGGCGAGGCCAGCCTCTCGAGGGCGCTGGCGCCGATTTCGATCAGATAAAAGAGTGGGTGGATCGCCGACCTGAAATTGCTACGAGGCGTTGCGCGCCGCAAGAAATCGCCTCGTAGCATTCGCAGCCAAGGGCTGGCTTCGACTTCATCGCGGACGGCTTCCGGGCGGAACCCGATGCGTACCACCGACTTCATCGAAAGGAGTATTGGGATGGTCGAACAAGAACGCGACGACTGCGACGCTCTGTCCATTTACGCCGATAGCTGGCAACAGAGCGGCAATGGCAACCCCAACCATTTTCGCCTCTAGCGTACGATTGCGCTCTTCTTTTTTCTGAGCCTAAATGAGCCCCCACGCCCGGAAATTTCCCCGGCCCGTCATCTCGCGCTGGCTGACCGCGCCGACCAGATCGAGCGCGCCCTGTCCCGACACTTTCAGCGCCTACTGGACCGTGCCGGTCGACACCAGTGGTCATGACAGCGCAACCTTCTCGAAGGCAATCATGTTGCGGCCGATGACCCCGATCTTCGCCTGCCGCAGAACTCGTGGCCATACTTGGCGGCTGTGGTTGAGGGGTGCAATGCGGCAACGACCATTCAGGACAGTGGGTCCTCAATCACATCGTCCTCTGCCTCTTTCTCGCAATTGCCCTCCCCGCCCGCCAGCCCGGTTGGGATATCGCCTGCCAGCAGCTTCTCCTTCGACAGCAGCCCGGCGCGTCCTCAAGCGCCTCGAAATCCGGCAGCTGACGCAGCGTGTCGAGCCCGAACTGCGACAAGAAGGTTTTGGTCGTCACATAGGTGTAGGGCGCGCCCGGCTGCGGACTGCGTGGCCCCGAGGCGATCAGCTGCTCAGCGCGCAGCACACCGATCAGGTCGCGCGACACCTCCTTGCCGAAAAAGGAAGACAGCTCACCACGGGTGATCGGCTGGAAATAGGTGATGCACATCAGCACGAGAGCCTCCGCCTGCGACAGCTCTTTCGTCCCCTGCCCCGCGGCCGTGCCTTTGACGTGCGCGCCGACGATGATCAGGCCAGTGCGAGAGGTCGACGAGCAGGCAGTCGAAACAACCGTCTCTACGAGGCACTCGATGTAACAGGATCATGACGCTTCATTTAGTCGAATGTTAAGGGTCCTCGCCATAGGTTCCGCGACGAGTTGGGGCACGGGCTCGCCTAGAATGCGGGTGCTCCGGCCGATCCGGAGCTGCGCTACCCTCAGACTGCTTGCTAGCCGGCGGAGGTTCTTCCCCTTCGACCCGATTGGACCCGCAGCAGAACAGGCGAGACGCGACCATGATTGCAGCTCCCAGAAACGTTTCCCTGCAGAAGGTGGCTGCCGACTCGATGGACGGGCTGGATCATACGAACCTCGGCACGGTCGACGTTGCAGGGGAGAGCGTAGCGGCCCAAACGGAGTTCGACGACGTGAGGCTCATCCTGCGCCGCTGGCAATCCGCCTGCGGCGCAGCCGCGCTGCCGCCCTATGAAGAGATCGCGTTGGGCGGCGTCGGCCGCTTCTCGGATGAGATCGCAGTGGTCCGTCGTTTGGGCACCGAGCCAACTTCCCTGTTGCGTTGCGGCCAGCGCTTCCGCGCGATCGTGGGCATTGCAGAGTCCGCGCGCAGCCTTGAGCAACTGCCATATGCCTTCAATCTCGCGACCGGCTCCGCCATCGACAAGGCCTGCTCAGCAGGCGAGCCGCGGCTCTCGGTTTGCCACTGGGTCGTCGACGGCAAGGTTTCCACGATCGAGATCGTCGCACTGCCGTTGTCGTGCCGCTGGCCGGGCGAATACTTCCTTCTATTCCTTCGCCCGCGCGCGAGCCAGGTCGACCTTGCCAGTCTGCTCATCAACTCCACTCAGGAAGGCATCATCGGGCTGAGCCCGATCGAACATGGGCATGGCGCAACGTCTGACTTCTACATCCTGAGCATCAACGAGGCTGCGGCGGGCTTCCTCGGATCGACCATCGACGGCCTCCAGTTCACCCGGTTCTCGGACGCGCTGGCCAAGGTCGGCATAAGCGAGATACCACAGGAGCTGCTGCGCGCGGGTTCCGGGGGGCGCATATCGAGCTTCGAGCTCGCCTACCGGCTGGGAGAGCAGAAGGTCGCTCTGCAGGTCGGCGTCGACATCGCCGGCGGCGTGCTGGCGGTCACACTGACCGACATTCGCGACCTGAAGGCGCGCGAGACCCTGTTCCGCTCTCTTTTCGACGACAATCCGGTGCCGATGTTCGTGCGCAGCCAGTCGACCGGCATCTTTCTCAACGTCAACGAAGCGGCGTTGCGCCTCTACGGCTACAGTCGCGGCGGCTTCCTGGATCGCAGCCTTGCCGAAATCCGCGTGGGTGGCACCACCAACAGCGAGAGGGACGGTCGCGAGCTGGTGCTCCGGCACCGCACCGCCGACGGCCGCGAGCTCGATGTGATCGAGTACACAAGCGAGACCCTCGTAGACCACCAGGTGGCGATACTATCGACAATCGTCGACATCACTGAGCGCAAGCGCGCCGAAGCCCATATCACTTACCTCGCTCACCATGATCCGCTGACGGGAGTGGCCAATCGAACAGTTTTCACGCGCGAGCTGGAGCGGGCGGCCGACAACCTCGAGCAGAACGGACGGCGGTTCGGCGTGGTGCTGATCGACCTCGACAATTTCAAGACGGTCAACGACACTCTCGGACACGCGGCAGGCGACGCACTCCTCGTAGAGGTGAGCGCCCGGCTGAGAGAACTGGTGCGCAAGACCGACTTGGTGGCCAGGCTCGGTGGCGACGAATTCGCGATCCTGATGCCGGCGGTCGAATGCCGCTCCGATGTCGAGAAGCTCGGCCAGCGCATCATCCGCGATCTCACCGCTATACGGAAGGTCGACGGCGCCGAGATAGCGATTGGTGCGAGTATCGGCGCAGCGCTAGTCCCGGACGACGCCGCCGACACCGATAGCCTACTGAAATGCGCCGATCTTGCCCTTTATCGAGCGAAGCAATCGGACAAGGGTACCTTCCGCTGGTTCGAAGCCGGGATGGACATGCGCCAGCGCGAGCGGCGTTCCCTGGAGACAGAGCTGCGCGGCGCCGAAATCGACCGTGAGTTCGAGTTGCATTACCAGCCCATCATCCGGACGCAAACCGGAAAGCTGCGCGGGTTCGAGGCCCTGCTGCGCTGGCACAATCCGCGCCGGGGCATGGTATCGCCCGCGGATTTCATCCCGATCGCGGAAGAAACCGGCATACTCGACGAGCTCGGCCGCTGGGTGCTTGCGGTGGCATGCCGGGAGGCGGCAACCTGGCCGCCCGAGCTGGTGCTGTCCGTCAACGTCTCGCCCGTGCAGTTCCGCAAAGGGGACCTCGTCGGAACGGTCGGACTGGCCCTGGCCGGCAGTGGGCTGCAGCCGCACCAGCTGGAGATCGAGATCACCGAATCGGTGCTGCTGTCGGCCAGCAGCAACAACCTAGCCATTCTCAAGCAGCTTCGCTCGCTCGGCGTGCGCATCGCACTCGACGATTTTGGCACCGGCTACTCCAGCCTGAGCTACCTCAGGCAGTTTCCGTTCAACCGCCTCAAGATCGACCGGTCGTTCGTCCGCGAGATCAGCCGGTGTCCAGAGTCGCTTGCCATTGTCCGTGCTGTCATCGGCCTCGGCGCCAGCCTGGGCATCGATACCACGGCCGAAGGGGTGGAAACGGTCGCGCAGCTGGAGGCATTGCGCGCCGAAAAATGCGGCGAGTTGCAGGGCTTCCTGTTCAGCCCGCCGGTTGCCAGCGAGAGTGTCGCCGCCATCATCGGCGCGTATTTCGAAGAGACGGCGCGCGGCGCGCGACGGGATTGCCGACCTGCGCTGAAGGCACAGGGTCCAGTTTCTCGACTGAACCGGCCGTGACCGGAAACGGCAGGGAGCGCCGGCGTCCAGAGCAAGTTGCGATGCGATTGAACCATTCTGCGGGAGCTGATTTGGGCCACGTCGAGGGATTTCGGCGAAGGTCCCGCCGGGCGCACAGCCGTGCTGAAGCCCGGCGGATTCGACCCAAATTCAACCCGGCCCTTCGCGTTTCCGAGCGGCGGTATGGACAAGGAATGAAGTGTTTTTTAAGAGATGAAACCGTGACCGTCCTGAATCCTAGTTGTCTCTGCCCGCGCGAGATGGGCCAGTTGGTCATGACGGCAGCCGATAAGTAAGAGTTTAGCATTTCGACGGAACTTTTAGTTAGTACATTAGCATAAGCTTTTCCTCCATGTGGAAAAACGCCAGAGCAATTTTCGATGGCAGCCTGGACTGTGAGCCGGCGCGGCTAACGCTAATTCAGTCGATTCTGGTGATTATTCTCGCAACCGCAATGGCAGCCGGCTTATACGTTGTCATTGGAGTTTACTACCCGACTATTTGGTACCAGATCTTTGCGGCACTATTCATTTCGGCCATATTGGCGCCGATTTTTCTCTATCCATCATATCGGACTTCATACAGACTGCGCCTTGCCAATAGCGTCATCAGGCGCCAAGCCCTCACCGACCACCTGACAAAACTGCCGAACTCGTTCGCACTTTCAGAAGAACTGCAGGCGCGTCTGACTCCGCATGGACAGCAGCGAGGCTTTGCCGTCCACTTTTTTGACATCGACCGGTTCAAACAGGTCAACGATTCCCTTGGTCACGACTTCGGCAACGCGGTGTTGAACGCGGTTGGCGCCAATCTCCGAAAGCTCATCGGTGCCAGCGACTTTGTTGCGCGGTTCGGAGGCGACGAATTCGTCGTTGTGCAAAGCGAGGTCTCGGTGGAATCCGAGGCCGTTGATTTTGCGCTGCGGATCAGAAATGCAGTGTCCAAGCCTTACGAGTTGGATGGCCAGCACGTTGTCGTCGACGTCACTGTGGGATCGGCGATAGCGCCGCTTCACGGAAGTGACGGCAGCCAAATCCTCAAGGCCGCGGACTTGGCTCTCTACAAGGCAAAAGCCAGAGGCACATTTGGTGAACTGTTTGTCCCGCAGATGGCAATGATTGCGAGCCGGCGCAGAGACCTGGAAGTCGCGCTGTCGACTGCCATTTCAGACAGGCAATTGTCTCTTCTGTTTCAGCCGATCGTTCAAAGAGCGCACCCAGAGCGAATTCAGTCCGTCGAGGCATTGCTCCGGTGGACGTTGCCTGATGGCACGACGATTACCCCTAGCGAATTCATCCCTGTTGCCGAACGCACGGGCACCATTGTGGAAATAGGAGAGTGGGTGCTCCAACAGGCATGCCTCGCATGCCGGGACTGGCCTGCCCATGTGCGCGTCGCCGTCAATGTATCTCCAGTTCAGTTCTTTCGCAGTGAGATCGAGTCCGTGGTCAAGCGGACCTTGGCTGACACCCAATTGGATCCCCATAGGCTCGACCTCGAGATCACGGAATCAGTCCTTATAAGTGATACGACCTTCATCAATCCGATCCTGAACGAACTACGCCGGAGTGGCATCCGGATTGCCCTCGACGACTTCGGTTCTGGTTATTGCGGACTACATTACTTGCGCCAGTTCACGATCGACAAGATCAAAGTAGACAAAACGATCATCGATGACGCGTGTTCCAATGAAAAGGCACTAAACATCCTTCGGGGCGTCTCTAAAATAGCTACTGAGATCGGTGTGACCGTTACTGTCGAAGGGGTAGATAGCCATGAGAAGGCCGTGCTATTGAACCAAGAGAGGTGTGCCGACGAAGTGCAGGGGTTCTTTTACAGCCGGCCGGTACCTGCAGACGTTGTCTCATCAATGCTTCGACGCGGGCAGCAGAAGAACAATTCGGGCGTAGGGACGGTGCTCGCGCTGAAGCGGTCGCAATAGGGCCCCTGTGTGGATGTTCTCCGCATCGAACTGCAGCGACTTCTCGCCTGGCTGCGAAGATGGAGAATCCAGCCTGCCGGGCGTTAGCTTGAGTGGCCTTAAAGAATTCTGTTTGGGTCTCGCCACCGGAGTTGCCCACGGATCGCGATAGATTATGGTGACACCCTGTCTTTGATCCGGTGCTTCTGGGAGGAACGATCGGCCATGAAATATGTTCTGCTGATCATACCCTGCGTTCTGAGCGTTTGGGTTCCGCTCTACAACAGCATCGAGCCGACCCTTGCCGGCATTCCCTTCTTTTTCTGGTTTCTGCTGGTCTTGATTCCGGTCTCGTCGATCTTCATGTGGGCTGCATCGAGGATCGGAGGGGACGACGCGTGATCGATCATCTCAATTGGACCGCGACGGTCGTCTTTGTCTTCTTCTTTGCGATAGTAACGGTCATTGGCTTCGTCGCTGCCCGCTGGAAATCCGGCAATCTCGACGAGCTGCACGAATGGGGCCTTGGTGGCCGGCGGTTTGGCGCGTGGATCACCTGGTTCCTGCTCGGCGGCGACCTCTACACGGCCTATACCGTCATCGCGGTGCCTGCGGTCGTATATGCGATCGGTTCTTACGGCTTCTTTGCCGTGCCCTATACGATCCTGATCTATCCTTTCGTCTTCCTGACAATGCCGCGCTTGTGGAACGTGGCGCGCGAGAAGGGTTACATCACCGGGGCCGATTTCATCTTCGGGCGTTACCGCAACAAGGGGCTGGAACTCGCGGTCGCCTTCACCGGCATCCTCGCCACCATGCCCTATATCGCGCTGCAGCTCGTCGGCATGGAGAAGGTCATCCAGGCGCTGGGTTTTCAGGGCCAGGGGATGATGTCGCATCTGCCGTTGACCATCGCGTTCGTCATCCTGGCGCTCTACACATACAGGAGCGGCCTGCGCGCGCCTGCCATGATCGCCTTCGTCAAGGACATCATGATCTACATCTTCGTCATCGCCGCGGTGGTGATCATTCCGGCCAAGCTCGGTGGTTATGGCGCGGTCTTCGATGTGGCTGCCAAGGCATATGCCGGCAAAGCCAACCAGGGTCTAACCCTCTCGCCGGCGCAGATCGGGCCATTCATCACGCTCGCCATCGGATCGGCAATGGCATTGTTTATGTACCCGCATTCGCTGACCGGCGTGCTGTCGGCATCAGGGCCCAAGGCGATCCGGCGCAATGCCATGACACTGCCGGCCTATTCGCTGCTGCTTGGGCTTATCGCGCTGATGGGCTTGATGGCCCATGCAGCGGGCATCGAAGTCGCCAACCCGCAGGACGCGATCCCTCAATTGCTGCTGAAAATGTTCCCGGACTGGTTCGCGGGCTTCTGCTTTGCCGCAATCGCCATCGGCGCCTTGGTGCCGGCCGCGGTGATGTCGATCGGCGCGGCGAACACCTTCACGCGCAATGTCTGGCGGCCTTTCGTCAATCCGGCCATCTCGCCGCTGCAGGAATCGCAGCTCGCCAAGCTGATGTCGCTGATCGTGAAGGTCGGTGCCCTGGCGGTCATCATCCTCATGCCGACAAAGTTCGCGCTCGACCTGCAATTGCTCGGCGGCGTCTGGATGATCCAGATATTCCCGGCCGTGATCTTTGGCCTTTACACGCGCTGGTACAGTGGCGAGGCGCTGCTGGCAGGCTGGGTCGTCGGCTTCGGCCTGGGGTCCTATCTGGCCTGGGGGGCCACGGCTTGGGTGCCGACATCGACCATTCTCGGATACGGCGCCTATAATGGCGTCATCGCCGTGATCGCCAACATTGTTGTCGCGACCGCACTCTCGTTCGTGTTTCGCACGAAGGTTGAAGGCGACATCGCCAACGCTGATTTCCTGGATGCTCGCAGCACAGCCTGACGTCGAAAGGCCGGCTGTCGAACCATATCCAATAATCAATCCGAAATCGGTCGGCAAATTCCAGTTTGACCGGGCGTGGGTCGGCTGCCAGCGCCTTCGCTCAGGATCAATTCACCGCGTTGCGGTTGTGGCCGGATCCAAAAGCTGCATCGCCTCGTAGGTTGATCGATACCCAGATGTTGGGATTCTGCTGCGACTGGCGCTTGACAAAATAATACCCAGTGGCATCCCAGGAGCGAATGCTGTTGACGAGGTTGTCGAGGATGAAATCGCCCTTGTTGGTCTTCACCGTGAGGATGGCATGGCCTTCGCCATGCAGATCGTAAACAACCGTCATCAGCAAAGCCTGCCGTGGGAATCCGGCGTCCAGCAATAGTTTGCGCTTGAACAGCGCGTAGATCTTGCAATCGCCCTTGCCGTCGACCGGATAGTCCCAATGATCCAGCTTCGTGCCCCAATGCTCAAGATTGCTCTCCGGTACGATGTAGCCGTTCACCTCCCGATTGACTCGGTCAAGGGTACTCCAGGTCCCTGGCGTGAGCTTGAGGTTCACCGCCGGTAGGGCCGGGACCTCGCATTGCTCCGGACGCCGACCGCAGAAATCCACCCAGCCGTACGGAATGCTCGTCTTTCCCCCGACGGCGGCAAAGGTCGCGGAACCCATGGGCGTGCTGCGAGGCTGTGTCGCGTCAAAGGCAATCGCGTAACTGCTGAACGACGAAGGGTAGGGTTGCGTGGCCATTTGTGGCCCGACGGATCCAGCATTCGCCAACGAAGCCAAACCAAGAAATATCGAAAACATCCCAACGACAGGCCATCGCCTCATCATCGTCACCACCACGCCGCAACGCCCATATTGGCCAATGAGCTAATCCCAAAACGGCGGCCGAGGTCAATTAAATGTTTAATAAAAGGTTAACGTTGGGCCACTTCAATCCCTAGAATTGCAGATAATTGCATGAAGCGGCCGTTACTCCGGTTCACTGGACCAGTGTGGTTGGTATGCGCGTGGATGCCACAACACGGCCAGAGAGTGGCGAATAGCGTGGAACGACCGCCGCTGCTGCCCGCCGCCTATAGCAACACCTTCACCGCGAACGCAGCGATAGCGGCGACTGGCATAGCCAAATGATTAGGTCTCTGGCGCCAGGAAAGCGGGGCATTGTCGACGGCCGCCCACACCGCCAACTGGGAAAGCCTGGCATTGGTACATGCTATCTATCCGCTCGGATAGGAGCAGTATCTGCTTTCCAGGCCTCGTTGCGATCGGCTGGAAGAGGTTGCGCAGCTCGACGCGGTCCTGGAACCGCTAATAGGTAACCTCTCCAAATCTGAATGAGAGCCCCCGTGGACGACGTGGATGATATGATCCTCGTGGCCGAGATTGCTGATACCGACAGCTTTACGCAACCAGCAGCGGGCAGGTGTATCTTGATTGTCGGCGAGTTCGCGCCGAAATCGCCGCGGCGAAAATTGCAGTGATCAATCTCAAGGAACAGCCCGTTGGGACGTTGAAGATCACCTGCCCTGAGGTGACTGCTTCCTATTTCATGCCCGTATTTCTCGGCGGCTTCGCGAGGAAGTTTCCGCGCGTATCGATCGAGCTGCTGGCCACTAACCGCCATCTCGACCTCATTCGCGAGCGGGTTGACTTCGCTTTTCGGGTTGGCGCCGTTTCCAACCAGGATTTCATTGTCCGCAAACTGTCCACCATCCAGCGTGTCTTGGTGGCCTGCGGCGGCCAGGAGCGACTCCCTGGCTTTCTGTTCCAGTCAAGTCTGGGAGGGCACGGAGTGGCCCTGCTGCCCGCGTATGTGTGCCAGCCGGCCCTCACCGCTGGCCGCCTGATCAGGGTGCTGCCCGGTTGGGATCTTGCGCCTTACGATATGGCGCTGATCTTTCGCCCCATCGAGAATGGGGAGAAGTCATAGCCTTCTCATTTGGACGGACGGCTTGCGAGGTATGCGATACGTCGATACATTGCGATTATATCGACATGACTTGACGATCTGTCGATGCCGACGACATATTCGCCCGACAGCAGCGGCGTTTTTGCGCTACCTGCCGATTGCCCGAAACGACCCCTACCTCCCGATGATCTCGACACCTAGCGGACTTCGAACGGCCTCTAAGTCTGGAATGGCAAGCAGTACTTCGCCCGCATCAAACCAGCGGCTGCTTAAGACGTGCGCCCTCACCGCGGCTGGGTTTTCTGTGTAGGCGACCAAAGCCAAACTCCTCTTAGTGCGGCTGCATGTTACGTAAAAAAGGCGTCGCGTTCGCTCGATGGAATTGTCTTTGCCCTCCTGCTGGCTCTTAAGGTCGCTGGGCGTGGGAGCCTTGGCACCGAGCAGTTTTTCGTAGCCAAACATGAAGCCTCGAGCTTCGCTGTCGTCCATTAGGACCATGACGCGATCAAATTCGAGCCCCTTCACGCCTTGGTGCGTGTCGTAAGGTGCCTTATGGGCAACATAGGCGGCGTACGGTTCGATCATTGAGAATGGGCACTCAAGGAACTCCAGCAGCGCCGCCATATCCTCACTTGGCGGGTCGGCCCTCTCGTCTTCGGCCTTCACATTCTTCGACGAGGTCAGTCGCACCGCGAGAACTGCCTTGAGCCTTTCGGGTATGTCGAAAAGTTTTGTCGCGGCTATGCTCTCCAGCACTTGGCCGCAGGATGGCTCGCCGGCCTCCCATAACCCCATAAGGTGGTTGATTGCTGACTGAGCTGCAGCCAACTGGTCCGCCGGTTTTTGCGAAGCCTTCAGGCTCTCCTTGCTGAGCAACGGCGACAGCTCCCGTAAGACTCTGGCGGCTGCAAACTTGTCTCTCTTTTTTTGAGCAGTGACCAACGGCAGCACGCAGTGTGTGTAGAGGCGGGTGGGACCGAAAGTGCCGTCCAGGAAACTGGTGCGAAATTCGTCTACGGATGCCAAGGCCTCAAACATCCGTTCGAAACCCATCCGGCGTGCTGCCATATGGTGTTCGAGCGTCAAGATTTTGCAATTATCAATTCTTTTCCAAAGCGGATCGCTGGTGATCTCCGCCATGTATTCCCGGATTTTCTGCTCCAGAGCGGGTTTATTGTCGGTGCCTGTGGGGAATACGAAGAGACGAGCCCACCCCTCGATCGCGTCGTCCCGTGGCTCTTGGGTATGTATGTCCGCTGACGAACGGATCTGGTTGATCAAGCGAACGACACGTTTTGGACTGCGATGATTGAGTTTTTTTGTTGGAACTGCCCAGCCCGCGGGTATTTCATCCTCGATCCGGTCTTTTCCGTCAGCGTAGATGCGCTGCATCGTGTCCCCAATCAAACCAAGGCTAAAACGGTCTTTGTGTGCCTTCTGAACGCAGAGTAATGCATCCACGAGGGCGCCGTGGGTGTCTTGGCTTTCATCGATGAAAAGGAACGGGAACTTTTCGACAAGAAGCCTTTGCATCAGGGGCTTGGTCTGCAGGAACGACGAGAAAATCTTGATCACTTCGCTGTGGTTCAGCGCATTTCGTTCTCGATTGTCACCGTTGGGATTGTAGGTGAATGTTTTGATCTGATCCAAACGATCAAGACGATGCCCCTTGGATTCGATCTGCGCCAGGCGGGATATGGACGCTTTTGTGCCAGGCCGGCCTTTGATCTCCTCTTCCCGAAGTTCAAGGATTTGGCGCTGGAGCGCGTCGCGCAGCCATGTTCGTATGTCGGTGTTAAGCCCTTGGATTTGCTGCCAGGCAAAACTGTGGATGGTCCGGACAACGAGGATAGGGTCATATTCCGTTCGCCGGATGATCTCATCACAGGCAGCGTTCGTGTATGTGATGACCGCGACCTGGCGGCCACGCAGGTGAAGCTTCTCGCGAAATTTTTCGCGAATGTGTTGGAGCGCGTTCACCAGCGTCCGGGTTTTGCCGGAACCAGCCCCGGCGAACAGGAAAAAGCTCTTGGGGTGGTCCAGCCGAAGGGCATCGGCTATCGTTCCATCAACATGATCGTCCATGTTCATGTTGGAGTTGGATTGGATCAGCTCTGTCATGCCGCCACTCCGGCCATTTCATGTACCGCTGCTGGAAGGGGATTTTCGATCACTTTCACGATGCCGAGTTCAAGCTGCTTGTGTTCAAGCTGTTCGGCCAGCCATAGAAGCCCAACACGGATGTAAGGTGGTGGAACGAGTGCGATCGGGTTCTCAATCTCAAGCAGGTCCAACGCAAACTCCGCCTTGTTCCCTTCCTTCAAATGCTCTTTCAGCTCTACCGCCAATGCAGCACTATCTGCGCTGTCCGTGATGGCTTTGCGGAACTTTGCAATAAGACCTGTGCCATCGAGACCAGCGAAGAGTGGCAAATTCGCATAGACGATCGCATCTTCAAGCGTATAGGCCAGCGCCTCTGTCGCTGTGCCTTTGAAGGTGATTTGCGCTGGACTCTGATAAGCCACGCAAACGGCGAAGCGCTCATTGGTGTAGGTCAAAATCTTGTCCACGTCAGGCTTGTCCAAAAGCTCATCGAGCAGAGTGGCAGCCGGACACCAGGTTCGAAGGGTCTGGTTGCGGGAGGTATAGTTCTGGCCCCTGACTGGGACCGCGACCTTTCCGTCAGCATCGCAAGAGTCGAGGTCGGTGATTATAAGGGTTGTGAGACCAATTCGCTCGACCAGTGATCTCATGCGGTGGGCGTGGCTTCCGCCGATTTCGAGCCAGGTGATGTAGCTCTCGGACAGCTTGGCGAATTCAGCATGCTCGTTCACAAAATGAGGAACGAGAATGCGTTCGGCTGGCCCCTCAATGAAAATGGCCGCATCGGCAAAGAGGAGATCGCAGTGCGTCACCTTAAGATAGCGGGTGACGAAACGTTTTGTCTCAGGATCGCCACCGAATGCGTCGTTGAGGTTCAGGACACAGGAGGTCGGAATACTCGTTGCATCTCCTGGTAGACGCCGGAAATACCTGAGCGAGTCGAACTCGCATTCATGCGCGATGTGGCTCGAATGTGTGCTTACTACCATCTGGGTGCGGAAAGGTTCTTTGGCCCCAAGCTCGTCGTGATTGCGGAGGATCTTGTATGCTTGGCGGATGAAGACCTGCTGGACCTGCGTATGGAGGTGCACCTCGGGTTCTTCGATAAGGACCAAGTGCAGGGGCGCGATGACCGTTTCATCCCCCGCCTTTGCCTTCGCTTTGCCGACTTTCATCCAGCTGTCGCGAAACGCCATCAAGCGAAAAACCATCGATATGAGATTTTGATATCCGAGACCGTTTGATTCTTCCGGTAGATGGAGATTAACGTGTTTCTCTCCATCATGGACCGCGATCTCGAAACGCACTGCGGCCTCATGATTGAGCCCCTCCACCGGGCGCAGTCGTGTGGAGATATTCAATCTTGGATCAGTGACACCCGGATATCCTAGTGTATGCATTTCCTTGAGTGGACGTTCAAACCCGTCAGTTAGGCGACCGTCAAAAGCTTGCTGGGCCTGCTCGATCGCCCTTAGTGCGTGCAGGTCTTTCGCGTCCGGTTTCTCATACGGATCAAGGTGGTGGACGTAGTACTGCCGCAGCTGGGTGGACAGCTTCCGAGAACCGGAAGCCGTAGCAGCCTTGTCATCCTCAAAACCGTTTTCACCGTTTCCGAATCCCCTCTGGGCACTGATCTCGTCGATGCGAATGAGCCCCTTGAAGGGATCACCTTCGATTGGCTCGTTGCCGTCAAGCTGCTGAGGCTTGGCTACCCCGTGCACCGGATCTGCTATGGCCTCCGGATCCAATACGTAATATCTATGGGTAAAATAGCTTGTAAGCCGCCGCTGGAGAAAATCGACCAGGTTTTCGGGCCACAGCTTGACCTCGAACGCAGGCGCGGCCGCCCCCTTGGCGAGCGCCGCTGCGTCCTTTTGGAGCGATAGCACGTCCCCGCGAGCCGACACGTAATCCATCTGCAGCTGCTTGGCATCGCTCGGCTCATACCGGACACGAACGCCCAAACGGCCAGCGGCCCATTCGAGCGTGGGCAGGAGCGGTTGCACGTAGTGCAGTTCGGTCTCGGGGACATCAAGCCAGATATCCACCGATGGCAGCACCGCACTCCAATCTGGGTTAGGCATCGGATCTTGTGCCGCCAGCGCCTGCTCCCAAGCCAGGCCCATGGTATTGATGGTGGGCCAATGGCTCAGAGTGAAATCGTTGAAAGCGAAACTATTCTTTTCTCGCTGCACTAGAAAGTACCGAAGCGCCGTGATTGCCGACGTTTTTCCGCTATTATTGGCCCCAACAAAGACTGTTGTTTTCTTTGAAAGACCAACTCGCGTTGAAATCAGCTTCCGGAAATTTGAAATCTCGACAAACTCGATGTGCATGGCTGTCTCCCTCCAGCCTTTATATAGCTAGTTACACGCAGAGCGGAACCTCTTCTTCAATGTTCCCACCGATTTGTACCGTAGCATGAATAATATTTTCAGGTATCAATATGATCGCGACCTGCCCTAGAATTCGAGGCTGCCAGCCACCAATCAGCGCATTCGCCCAGTGCAGGCTGCGCTGAGCATCAATCAACCGATGGGAGGCCCTTCCCAATGCCAATCTGGTAGCTGCCAGCTAGGATATCCGTGCAGCATGCCGGCGATGGCTTCCGTCAGCGCCATCCACTTTATGTGCTGGCCCCTACCGAATCTGATCAATGGCAAAACATCGGGGTAAGTGTCCTTTCCTGCTAGTTCGATCGCAAATAGCACTAACTCTTCGCAATCGCATAAGTACTCCCCGGTCTCACGGTGGTACTGGCTGTTTTTATAAATGAGCGTCTTTGTCAGCCGCCAAGCTACTGGCCTCTCGGACATGATCCAACAACACCGGACACCAGAGCGCTGATAGCGTTGCGTCCTGGCTAGAAAATGGTCCAAGTGCTGGCTTGAGAGTTGAACCTCGACTGCGACCTGTCTGCCGTCAGTCAGAAAAACCAGCACGTCTGCTATCCATTCTGCGCCTGCTCCGTCTGTCCCCCAAACCTCAAGCTCGGCCCGAAAGCCCATAGCCCGCGCGCCGCCTTGACCACATCAATCTTCAGGCGAGTGTGCGCGTAGCTCTCTGGGCCGGGAAGCTGACCTGTAAGTCCAGGGGCGTGCGCGAAGAAGCATAGCCCTCGGATCGACGATTTAGGCACGGCTGGCCAGGCTGTGCGCGGCATTAGCCATGTTCCGAGTGGCGCATTGCAGATACTCAACGGTTGGGTAAGCTACACAATCATGGTAGTTGTTTTCGGGAGCCAGATTCCGTGAGGGCCGCTATGTCGCAATTCCACCACGCATTCGGGGATGAAAGCTGCGGCACTACACATGTGACGTATGCCGTGCTCTCGATGCCTGAAGGCCGCCAGGCGCAAGTAGAAGGACAAATTGCGGAGACTAAGCGCAGCAAGGGAGGTACTGAGGCGGATCGCCTCCATTGCAGGGAGATATTCCATCCCGGCGCCCGACAAAAGACCGCATGGGCAGCCCTGGACAACGACGATGTGTTCGCGCTCTACGGAGCTATCGCAGATTCGATCGCTGCGGGGCCAGTTCGGCGCATCGTGGCCATAGCTAATAAGGCCGACTTCCCGAAGGACTTTCTTGTAGGACCTTTACAGAGTTCTGGGGGACTTCCACCTATTCCTGGAATGAAGAACTATCTTATGCGGGACAAGGAGTTTGCGGCGCAATGCGCCCAAGGTGCGCTGTTGCCTCTCTCAAAGAATCCCGGCTTTCGCAACGTTCGCTTCTGGGCTGACCACGACAAGACCAAGATTGAGTGGATTGTCGGAGCTCATCAGGCTTCGCGAGCAGCAAGCCTCTTCGTAAGTGTGGGCAAAGACGGAGAGGCTGATCGGGTCAATTTGATGACCGGTGAAGGCGATAAGCCCCCGCTTTTGGAGGTCGCGGATCTAATCGCCTACGTAGCACAGCGGGCCGCTTCGAGGGGCTCCAGCCCTAACGATAGGCGTTTCGCCGATCTTCATAGTAAGATTGCCCCCGAAGTGATCCACCTAGGGCTGTCCCCGGACGGCGGGCTAGGATTCAACGTACCCGACTCTTCCATGCGCTAGTGGTGCAGCATTTTGTCGTGACGGCTCCTACTGCATGTCCGGCACCTCGCCACCCACAAAAGGTGTCGTGGGTTCACCGTATTCGCCAAGCGATGGGTTGGCCTCACGCGACCACGCGATGACGCCGGCGTGCTTCGTTGCAAGGCCCCTCGCGGTCCTTATCGCCCGCTCCTCGCTCTGCTGCTCGGCAGATCCAAAGACAGGCTGAAGGTCGCCGGTCTCATCGCGATCAAAGGCGGTGACGACGATTAGCTTGGGCACCTTGTGCTGGGGCAGCAAGTTATCTGACATCGGGGCTCTCTTTCGGTTGGGCCAAGAGCCGGCTGAAGTCGAGCGGCGCAGGCGGCAGCACTTCAGTCATCTGAAATAGCGGCACCAGTGGACCCCCTTGCTCTGGCACTATCTGTCTGGTCTTAAGGCCTGTAATCTCCTCGTCGCCTCTGGCAATTCGGCTCTCCAGATTGGCGATGCGCTCGGTCAAGAAATACCACCCGACAGCAAACCCACCGCTTCCAAACAGCACGGCAAACGTGGCGAATGCCACAGGGTTGGCGGTTACAAGCGCTGCGTTACTGCCAATGAAGGCGATAAGGTCGAGCATCGAGCGCCGGCCCTGTCACGCCAGCACAGGGGCGTCGGGTCGAAGCTGACAGCCACAAGTTCCGGATGCCTACGGGCAGGGCGAGGATTTGCGTCTCAAGCCCGCAGTTGTAGGCCATCAGCGCCTTGAGGGTCTCAAGAGGGCTCTCGTAGCGGGCTATTAGCTTCGCGGCTTCCGCGTGCAGTTCGGCCTTGGATTCGGCGTCTAGATGCATCGTGGCCATTGCGGTTCCTCCTAACGTGTCGCGCGGCATGGTGCGGTGAGCGTGTCAATGCGGTGAGGCGGCTTGTCGGGGGTCCGTATGGTGCGGGGGTGATCTGGAAGGATGAGTGAACGCGCGGGACCACTGAGCCTAAACGCCTGCTCCCATACCGTGGTACGTCTCGTCTCCCTCGGAATGAACCTTAAGGAGACTATCCGGGGCAAGATCGTGTTGGATATTAAAATCCAACCTCTTGCGAGAGCGATCGTAGCCAAGTCTGGAAGCAAATACTTCGAACGCGATGGTCGCCGAGCCCGCCCCCACGTCACCGAACTTAACAGCCGAAAGAGGAACGGCAATTTCAATGATCCTTCCGCATCCGATGCTCTTCAAGAGCTCAAGCATTTCAGGTTCTTCTGCCCCGAACGCCCAGTAGGCACCCTCGCCGCCCCAATGATCCACCAGAGATTTCGCCGCATTATCGCCTGGACTGACCGGAGCAGCGACTGTCCAAAAGCCACTCCTGTTGTCTAGCTCGCCCTGACGCCCAAGCGCACTTTTCGAAACAATCCTCTGCCCCTGTTCCGGCGTCAGCTTGCCGGCGGCGACTTGCTGAGCCACGCGCTCCTTAAGAAAACCCAAAGAGGTCGTCACGATGCCAGTTGACCAAAGCGCTGCCACCTCATCGTCGGTCATTCGCGTGTAGTGAAAGGCTCGAAACGTCTTGGTGCTCATGATCGGGCCAAGACCTTCTACCGCTGCCCTATATGCCTCGTAGTAGCGGTTGGTTGGAACCAGGAAATGCACGCGCTCCCTCGGATCGACCGGTGGAACGATTTCGTCTAACCGCTTCTCCTCGTCCAGATAGCTAGCGAAAACCCGCGTGCACCCATCCAAATATTCACAAATCTCACCATCGTAGGTGTCGAAGTCCCAGAGGTCGATCATGCCCATTGGCTACTATAGAGCAAAGGAGTTGGCCATCCGCATCTGCGGCCCTCTGCGGAAACTTGATCTGTGTGGCCGGCTTCTCGACTATCACCAAGGCATCGTCTGGGGCTCGCCGCTGCATGTGCCGCGCTTCGGACCACGGGGCTGTGAGCCAGGTTTCCACCTCCTGCCGCGTGGTGAGGATCACCGTGGATTGGCGCCATCAGGGCGTTGGGCTCGGTTGTAAGAAATCCGTAGACCTCATGGTCAGCCGGATCATCCTTCGCTTTGCGCATGCCGTGCCATCGTGTCCAGAGTCCGGCAAAAAAGAACAGCGGACGGTCCTCGCTGAGGGCAAACCAATAGTTCTTCTTGATGCCCGTCTCGGGGTCTTCACGTCAACCGGGCTGGGCTCCGCGAAGCTAGTCACCGGCACAACGCAACGGTGCTCGACCCCGAGATACTGCTGCCAATGGAAGTAGTTGGTCTTGCGAACGTTGGTGCTCCCGTAGTCGGCCTTGCCCTTCACCCGTTCAGGAGGTGACGGCATTCCCCATAGGAGGTTTGCAAGCTCCTGACCTTGCCCCCCGTTTCTATCCAGTTTTGAGTTCGTTTCCGGCGTTGGGTGTGCCCTGCTGGGCGAGTGGAGCGACGGGCGCTGGCGCGGAGCCGTTGGCGTAGCGCAGCGCGAGCGAACGTCGCGGGGTGAAGGTGCTGGCGAACTCGTCCGGTGTCTGCCAAGCGATCTGCGAGTGCGGCCTCGCGGTGTTGTAGTCGGAGCGCCACAGGGCGGTCGCCACGCGCGCCTGGGCCAGCGAGGTGAACAGCGTCTCGTTCAAGAGCTCATCGCGCAGGCGGCCGTCGAAGCTTTCGACGAAGCCGTTATCCGGCATGTTGTTCTCGGTGCCATCGTTTGTTCGGTCGTCAGGTTTCGTTAAGCTTGGCGCATCCGGGCCACGGGGCACCGGGAGCACGCAAGTGCGGGCAGGCCGTCGTATGCAGATGAACTGCGAGTTCGAGCACGTTATCTGGCCGCCCCTACGACTCGCCCGGATGCGCTGCGAGCGCGGATCCGTATTTGTCGTGTTGCCCGCTGGCTCCCTGTTCGTGACCAACGATGGAGGGAACCGTGCGTATTATCGGCATGGACATACACCGCGTAGCCGCCGAAGTCGTGTCGTTGCTTGATGGCAAGATCGTCAAGCTCGGCCGCGTTCAAATGCTGCGCAATAAGCTCGAGGAGTTCGCCAGGAGGGAACTCACCCACGATGATCATGTGGTGATCGAGGCGACCGGCAATGCCACGGCCGTCGCTGAAGTGCTGTCACCCTACGTGGATCGGATCGTGATCGCCAATCCCAAGCAGGTGCACATGATCGCGCACGCGAAGGTGAAGACTGACACGATCGACGCCACTGTCCTTGCGAAGCTCTATGCCTCGGGCTTTCTGCCGGAGGTCTGGGTTCCGGATCCGGGGACCCTTGCCCTCCGAAGACAGGTCACCAGGCGGACACAGCTGGTTCGCCAGCGTTCGCGGCTGAAGAACCTGATCCAGTCAATCCTCCACGCCCACCTGATCCCGCCGTGTCCGCATGGGAACCTGGTCGGAATCAGCGGGCGCAAATGGTTGACGAAGCAAATATTGCCTGCGGATGAGCGCACTGCCATCCAGCGCCACCTCGGCTTGATTAACCAGATCAACGAGGCTTTGACGGTAGTCGAGGCGGATATCGCGGTGCATGCGCTCCAGGATCCGACAATCCGCCGCTTGATGACGTTGCCCGGCCTCGACGTCACGGTGGCTGCAAGCGTTGCCGCGGCAATCGGCGACATACGGCGCTTCAGCGATCCACAGAAGCTCGTCGCCTATCTTGGCCTCAATCCGAGCGTGCGGCAGTCCGGTGAGGGGCCAGCCTATCACGGCCGCATCACGAAGCAGGGCCGCGGCCATGCACGGGGGATGCTGGTCGAGGCGGCATGGGCGGCCGTGCGATCGCCAGGACCTCTACGCGCCTTCTACAAGCGGATTGCCTCGCGCCGCGGGAAGCACATCGCGGCCGTCGCCACCGCGCGCAAGCTTGCAATGATCATCTGGCATATGCTGAGCAAGGATACCGACTACATCTGGGCCCGGCCGGCCTTGCTCGCCCGCAAGTTCAGATCGGTCGAGCTGCGTGCCGGCCTCCCGACCAGCCATGCCAGGCGCGGCACCGCCTTCGACTACAACATCCCGACCAAGCGCGCCGAAGAACGATCCCGAATAGAGAAGGCGGAAGCTGCCTATGCAGCAGCGACTTCCCGATGGCGAACGAGGCCGGAAAGGCCGAAGGCTGTGGAAAAAGCTGCCGAATGAGAAGAAGGGGCTATTCTACAACATCCGTCTGCATCGGCTTGCCCGGAGCGATGTAGTGCCACTCGACACGGTTCTGATCCGCCCAGGCGAGGATGGCCTTCGAGGTGAACTCGCTGCCATAGCACCTGCGGAATGAAGGAGCGGCGGCGGCCGAGACCGCGGTGCGCGCAGCTTTTCGCTGCAGGCGCGCAC
>NZ_ML703301.1 GCF_008520305.1 Mesorhizobium sp. SARCC-RB16n
CTCCGCCCGCTTCTAAAAGCTGACTAGACCTGCGCGGGTTCAAGATCTCTCGCGAAAATCCAGCAGCTTCGCATGACGTAGCTTTTCTTCGCCCTTCAGGAACTTCACACGCCCGACAAGCCCGGGCTTTAGCCATTCGGCCCTGTCGCTCTTAATCCCTTTCGGCACCGGCCCTCCTACCTTACCTTGAACCCGATCCCACAGGCGCTGGCGCTTGTCGGCCTTAAAAGTGACGAAGGCGCCGCCGGCGTATCGGCCCTTGTCGGCCATCAGCACCATGGCCGGCTTTCCGGCCTCGCGCTGGACGCCAATGATGTCCATCTCCTTTTCGGCGTAGCATTTGATTTTGCGCCAGTTCATTGTTGGCCCGCTGCGATAGGTGCTGGTGCGACGCTTGGCGATCATGCCTTCCAGCCCTGCCCGGTCGACAAGGTGAAAAACGGCATCCCCGGTGCCGGGTAGAGCCTCGCTGAACTGTATGCGCCCGCCGTCGGGAATCAGTTCGTGTAGGATCTCACGACGATCCTCCGCCGGCATGTCTCGCAAGTCGTGGTCGTTGAGGTGCAGAAGGTCAAAGGCGACCAGATACAGATCACCGGAGGGCGGTCGGCTGGTCACCGCCGACTGCAAAGCATGGAAGTCTAAAAGGCCCGCCTGGTCGATCGTGATGGTCTCGCCATCAATGACAAAGTTTGCTGCGTCGATCGCCGCCGCCTCGCCGGCAAGTTGGATATAGCGACCCGTCCAGTCGTGGCCGTTCTTGGTTAGCAGCCGGACGCCATCCTCATCCTTGATGACCTGGGTCCGGTAGCCATCAAACTTGATCTCGAAAATCCACTCGTCGCCTTGCGGTGGCGTATCCACCAGTGCGGGCTCCATAGGCCGGATGAATTTCAGACGCATGCATAGGACTCGCAGACTGCGAGTCAATTAGCTTTATCTAAAATTGTTCCGAACCTGCATGCGCCGAACAACAAAGCTGGGCGCACCACCTTGCCACCCGTCGGACGAAGCGACGATGACGAAGTACCAGGTGGAAGAGATCCAAGGCGACACGGTGGTGTCATCCGGCGTCGTCGTGGAGGACAATCCCATAAAGGCCGCCGAAGTGACGGCTGGTCAAAGTGTCTCGCCGAGCACACTACAGGATCATTGGTTCCGCGTGGTCGATGAAGAGCAAGCCGCTGTATACAAGTACAGCTTGGTCGGACCTGACGAGCGTCCAGACCTCTCGGAACTGACGAACTTGTCCAACTTCGGTCCGCCGATGCCTGGCAAGGTGCACGGACCTGAACCCGCAAAAGAGCAGGAGCATTTCTACAATTGTCCCGAATGCTTCAACCGGTGGACCAACGAGATTTTCGTCAAGTCTTCTGGCATGAAGTGCCTGGGCATAAGCCACTGGCGACAGCCCGCAGCGACCCGAATTCACTCGACAAAAATAGCGAAGCCCGCTGATCGGTCTGCCGATGACGTGTCCACGGCTGCGGGCCGAGCCGGACGAGCCAATCAGTTCCGTGCTACCCGCCGCAGAGACCCTCACACCAACACTGATTCGCGCGATCAACACGAAGCCTTCCTCAAACGGTGCATCATCATGAACGTCATCGCAGTCAGTCTCGTATCGCTCGTTCTGGCAATCGCCTGCGTTCTCGTCCACTACGAGGCTTTCAAAATGGTCGCGAGTTCTGCCCGCTCCGCCGAGGTCGGCGGGTTTCCGAGCCGCGGACGATTGCTGATCGTAATCTTCGGAGCGCTTGCCGCTCACACTGTCGAGATTACGTTTTACGGTTTCGTCTTCTGGTGCCTCCATAGCTACGGCCTGTTAGGCGAAATCGTCGGAAAAATCTCCGATGGCTGGATCGACTTCCTGTATTTCTCCATCACCAATTATACGACGCTCGGAGTCGGTGACATCAGGGCAGAGGGTCCAATGCGACTGATTGCCTCTTCTGAGGCGCTCACCGGCCTGGTGCTGTTAAGCTGGACGGCCTCGTTCACCTACCTTTCTATGGAAAATTTCTGGAAGAGGAGGTAGAGCAGGCTGCGCCCGCCTGACATAGCCAACTCTTTCGTTCCGTCGGCGAGGAGCGGCTTTGTGCCCTTTAGCGAACAACGGATCGATCTCGGCGATGGGCAGGCAAGATGGAAAGGCTCGAGGAGTTTTGCGGCCACTACCGAAGCGCCGTCGCTTGAGATAACCAGAGGCGTTGAATGCTGCCTCGCCATGCGTCATTCCTCCTGTTTAGGGTGCGGCTGAACCGCATTTGCCAAGCGACCCGATTGCCTCCCTAGGCAACAATTTCTTCTCCAAGCACCGCTTAGCCGCGCGGATTGAGTAGTTCTGTCGCGACCGCGCCGATCTCTTTCCCAATGTTCGCGCGCGCCTTGGCCCAAAGCCTTCTCAAAAGCGGCTTAGGGACCATACCGTCGAACCTCGCTGTCTCGAGGTTCTCGACGAACTCCGAAATGGACTCGATATCCGGTGGGCGTTCGGCTACCTGGCGAAGGACCGCCTCCGCTTCTTCAGGCGTAGTCTCCAAAACCGTCACGCCGACGTCGTGCACCGCGCATTCAAGGCCTGCCGAAACCAATGTGAAAGCGAGAACGGCATTGGCTTCGGTGCCTCTCCAGGTTAGGACGTGCGTATCCTTCCCCGCCGGCAGGAATCTGGTCTGCCGCAGTCCGAGCTCCAGATAGGCCTCCCTCCCCTGGCGCAGGAAGTCGGCGGCGGTCGCATCGAGATAAGCGGGAATGTCGTAGCCTTCCAAGACCGCTCGCATCTCGGCCGAAAGCCTGTCGTGGACAGGTTCGCTCATCACGTTGTCGAACTGAGGGATCTTTCCGGACCGATGCCGCTCGACCTCGAGCACCTTGCTGCGGTCGTCCACCGATGCGATACGCCAGCGCTGTCCGGCGAACGCGATCACCACTCCAACGGCGACCGGGTTCGAGATCGGGATGGCGCCAAGCGTCCGCCCGCCGCAGACGATCCGCCACTCCTCGTCCGTCGAAAACACGGCATAGAAGTCACGGCCAGCCGTAAGCCGCTCACCGATTTCACCGAGCATGACGGTACCATCAGGCGCCTGCTCCAGCAGCCCATTATCCGCCGAAGCCATGCCGCGCAGCAACTCGACATAGTCGCCCTTTCCCAAAACGGAAAGCGGACCAGCGGAGCAAATCGTCTCGAAAAGGCGATCGGCGCGCAGCCCGCCCTCCTGTGCGATCACGGAGAGCGTCTGGTGAAGCGCGACGGTCGCGACGGCATCGACGATGGAAGGCGGTTCGACGAACTTCGCGACGAGCAGGCGCACGGCGGCAACTGCACGCACCGTCTCCAGCCTCAGGTGAGCGAGTGGGTCGGAATCCTGTCCGAGATTTCGTTCTCTCACATACATGCGAAGGATTGCCGGAACGCCGCGCCGCCGGCCACTGCGTCCCAGACGTTGGCGAAGCGAGGCGAGCGACCGCGGCGCGCCGACCTGGGCCACCGACTTGATAGATCCGATATCGATGCCTAGCTCCAAAGTGGTCGTCGCGACCGCCGTCGTGGGCAGGTTGGCCTGTTTCAACCTTTCTTCGAGTTCCTCCCGCAATTCCTTGGAGAGGCTGCCATGATGGGGAAAGAACTCGTTCGGGACACCGCCATTCTCGGATCGCGTCCGCAGCCTGTCCGCCAGGGCTTCCACCCGCCGACGCGACCCGGAGAATACAAGGTTGTTCGCTCCGCGAAGCGTGGCGAACATATGGTCGGCGATGAAGTCCAGCGCTACTGGCTTCTCGTCCGCCTCCAGTCCGTCGATTTCTTCGGCGTCCTCGCCATCCGCGTACGCCCGCAGCTGGAGCCTTAGCTCGGGCGAGTCGGCCGAGGACTCCACGATCGAAACGGACGAAGGCGAAGCTGCATTCAGCCAGCCGGCGGCAACGGATAGGTCGCCTATCGTAGCGGAAAGCCCGATCCGCCTTGCCGGTTCCACGGACAAGGCATCCAGCCGCCGAAGCAAGGTAGCCAGATGGAGGCCGCGCGGCCCGCTCAGAAAGGCATGCAGTTCGTCGATGACGATGAACTCCAGCGCGCCGAGCATCCTCCTCGCATCACCCGGGCGACGGAGGAGCATCGCCTCGATGGATTCCGGAGTTATCAGGACGACGCCGCGCGGATCGCGTCTAGTCCGCTGCTTGGCGGCTTGAGGCGCATCCCCATGCCATCGGACGACGTCGATCTCCATCCGCTCGCAGAGGTCGTCCAGGCGGCGGAACTGGTCGTTGATTAGGGCCTTGAGCGGACCCACATAGAGGACCGACACGCCCGGCTCCGCCCGCGCCGCCACTTTCGTCAGGATTGGCAAGAAGGCGGCTTCCGTTTTTCCGGCCGCGGTGGCGGCCGCAATCAGGACGTCGTTCCGGCCGCCCAGGATCGCGGCGACCGCCTTGTCCTGGACATCGCGGAGTTCCTCCCACTTACGCTCCCAGATCCAGCGCCGGATCGTTTCATGAAGCCTGTCGAATCCGGGGGGCGCCTCAGAGCCTGCCCGTACCGCGCTCTCAACGACGATCTGGTGTCGAACTCAATCCGCCAG
This sequence comes from Mesorhizobium sp. SARCC-RB16n, assembly GCF_008520305.1. Lineage (GTDB taxonomy): Bacteria > Pseudomonadota > Alphaproteobacteria > Rhizobiales > Rhizobiaceae > Mesorhizobium. The sequence continues at coordinate 4,584 of NZ_ML703301.1, forward strand.
CTCTTCGCCCTGCCTGCGGGTATTCACCCGTTTGTCACTCCGGCCGTCACGCTCAAGCGCACGGATGTTCGGGACGACATTGGCAGGCGTCTGGCCGCTGGGGAGCATGTTTTCATTTACTTCGACAAGAAGACCAGCGGCGAGCTTTCAATCCCACCAACCGAACGCTCGCCGGAGTTCTCGTTCGATGTGACGGTCGTCGAAGTCACGAACAAGGATGGCGTTCCCCATATCGGGCGCCTTGGTATCCTTGAAATCCAGACGATGGATTTCCACGGTTCCTACCGCGATGCCGTACGCAACCTGCGCGAGGGCCTGCGAATGCATCCGACGCACTTCGGTCTGACCGTGCAGGATAATCAGTGGTGGCTGTCCGAGGGCGTGGAAGGCCCCAACATCGCCAACGTATTCAAGCGCACCTTCTACCAGATGATGTTCAAGTTCCAGCTAGGCCAACATGACCGCTGCGCCGGGTGCGTTCTCGCGATTCCGCAATCCGTCTGGGATAGTTGGCAGCGTCATCTCGGCGCTCCCGATTTGAAAGCGGAGACGGACGGAACGTTCAGCCTGCTCGCGCCCGGACGCGAGCGTCTTGACCCCTGCCCGGCCTGGATTTACGTATTCGACCCCGATGCGCGGACCGATGTCACGCCGTCTCCCATCGTGGTCAGAAAAATGATCGGCACGGATGCCCCTTCTATCTCGCACTGGGCGCTTGAGGTCGCTCCCGCTGCCGCCCTCTCGAACATCGATGCGGAAGTCGGATTACTTTCGGCCCTCTCGGGACGGCTCAAGCTGTTCTGGCCGGAACTCGCCAAGACCGTCGTCGCCGACGTGCCCGTCGAGGACATGAGGGCAGCCCCCGGCGCCAGACCACGCAAGCCGCGCCGCAAGGATGTTCCAATCGAGAGCCTGGAAAGCCGGTCCGACTATTCAGGTCCTGGACCGGAAGCCGTGCACGGCGAGGAGCCGGACGAAGGCTGATCGCGCAATTCCGGGACCAGCCGACCCAGCGCCGCCTGATCTTTTGTCTGGCATTCCCAGATCACAAACACACGCCACCCGAGGCCTTTCAGCTCCGCACGCACGCGGGTATCACGCGCCTTGTTGCGCTCCAGCTTCGGCGTCCAGTAGCCGGCGTTGGATTTCACCGTGCGGCGGCCCGTGCGGCAATGTGGACATCCGTGCCAGAAACAGCCGTGAACGAACACCACCGTATAACGCGATCGGAAAACCAGATCAGGCTTTCCGGGCAGCCCGCCTGCATGAAGGCGGTAACGGAGGCCCTGCGCATAGAGAAAACGGCGCACCCGCAGTTCCGGGACCGTGTCCTTGCCGCGGATTGCGGCCATGTTTCGGCTGCGCACACTATCAGTCATGGATACGTCGCCCTTCCGATGGCATACTTTGGCGGTCTTCGGTCGCATCGTTTGAGCGTGGGAAGTCGGGCGGGCAACCCCCTTCTTCCCACTAATGAAGACGCAGCATCAACATCTGCGGCATAATCAGGTCTACAGAGTCTCAATGAACCTCGCTGGTTCACCGGCGGTCTCGTGAAGCCATAGCTCGACGAGTTGCAAAACTAGCATGAGAATGCGATCTCCTGCACCTCAATGGGCAAGCCGCCGGAAAACAGATAGATGGCGCGATCGGACTCCACGCGTCTGCGGAATATGCTAAGATTAGTGAGGTCTTTCAGAATGTCGTCGGGATGCGCCCCGGCGTGTTTGATTTCAATGATGGCGTGATTGCCGTTCCAGTCTTCAGGATATGTACCAATAGGTCCGGAACGGTGCTCGAAGCCTGCAAATTGCGCAGCGCCTCGTGACCTCGCTTGTCGACATCGCCATTAAGGGTGAACGGCGATGTACCTGTCCATCGGGTGCGCAACTGGTGATATAGCTCGTAGCAATAAACTCTCTCCCGATAGATTGGTGTTCCACCATGATCGACAGCTTCATAAAACGCGATTCAATTGCGGCTGTCGCGCGCTCCAGGAACGTCGTCAATTCCTGGATGCGAACCTCCATGCAATGCTGATCAAGGTTTATTGGATGGGCGGCAGCATGCGAACGCATTCATCAATGACGTACTCGGGGATGCTCTCGAACTTATGCGGGTTGAGCTGCATCACGTACTCATTTTCGATGTGGTACGATTCATTGATAAATTTCCGGATCACGTCATCGTCGTGTTCGATGTTGAAAATCCGGAACAGCTGGATTTTCTCATAGCCGACGTCCGTGGCCGCGAATTTGGCGCGGATGGCGTTCACGTCGTTCACCTCAGCGACCAGCGCATCGTAGTTGAACCCTGGCAGGTGTTCTTTTCGAATGCTTTCCTCTGCTGCCTGCTTCTCCTCCGGGGTCATGTTCCGGTTTTCAGTCGCCGTCTGCAGCGTAGGAACGGCGCGGCCTTTGAACAGGCTTGCCAGCAGATTGTACTCCACGCCGACTTCATCTCGTAGCTCGTAGTCGCGCCGCAGATAAATGGCCTGCAGGATCGGGTCCTGCAGCGCGGTGATATTCGCCCTGCAGACTCTGGCAAAGGTCTGGATGTCTTCCCTCACGATCGGCACTTCTTTCACAATACCCCCGCGCGAAGAAAGGAAAGACGCCGATGGTTTTGCCCCCTGAAACACCTCCTTGGTACTTTTGATAACATCGATGGCGGGCTCGATGTCATGGGTCAGCAAAAGGGTGGTCCGCCCTCTCAGGCTGGCCTTGCCCTGGAACAGCTCGTGCAGAATGGCAAACTTCTTGTTCTTGTCGAACGACGAAATGGGGTCGTCCAGCACTACCAAGTCCGGGCTTTCGCTCAGCACCTGGTGCATGAAAAGAACCAGGGCAAAGGCGTTCTTTTCGCCGTAGCTCAGGTGCTTGGACGCAGCTTCCAAGTGACCGGCCAGATCCCGGTGCACCAGCTTCATTTTGTAGGATTGTTCCTCCGGAACGATCTCGACAACGTACTTGTAGCCGGCGGACCTTAGGAACGTGTTGATGCTGACCTGGTTGGCCTCTATCGCCTTTTTAATCTTGGCCTTGTGCTTGTTGACCCTTCCGGTCAGGTCGCCAACCTTTGTAAGCAGGTCTTCAAGCTGCGCGTTGACAGGATCTGTGATGCTCCGGGTCTCCGGGGAATCGAGCTTGTCCATGAGCGCCAGGTCGATCTTCAGCGGGGTGATCTTCTCACTGATCTGGTCCACATCGCGCAGGGAGAAAAAGGAGATAGCCCGGAGACCTTCCAACTGGGTGATCATGCCGTCGATCTCAGCCTTGAGGCTCGTAAGGAAACTTACCTCGGCGGCGGTTAGGTCAATCTTGGTTTTCGTTACCTTCCGCAGGTTCTCGCGGCACTTCTCGCTGAAATATTTGCCAAGCCTTTCGATCACCGCTTTGAGTGTGTTGAGGTGACCCACCGCCGTGGCGTCGAATTCCTTCTCGACGGCGAGGGCGGTGTCTTTCTGCCCCTCACCAACGAGCGGAGTGGCGCAATAGGGACAATTGTCGCCCAGCTTCAGATACTCGTTGCCTTTGATCTGCCAGCCGATCCACTTGGACGGTTCCTGGCTCTTAATGAAAGTCTCGAAGGGCTTCAGCGCCTCGGGAATATTCTCGGTCTTATTGCCGGTGCCGAAAGCCTTATGAATCTTGCTGTTCTTCGGAATGTTGCCGGGCTTCGATTTGCCGAACGCATCGCGCATTTCCTTGAAGTCGGAAATAGTCTGTTCGATTTCCGCACTGTTGGTGAGCGTCTGCTTCACACCAGATAGCAGGATGTCGATGGAGTCCATCGCTGCGACATAGTCCGGCGTTTTGATGAAGATGTCGAAGCTGTTCTTAAGGACTTCGTCTTTCTGGAAAACGAACTGCTGGACGTAGTCATCATCGAAGACAAGCGCGGACGCCATACCGTCTATCCCGTGCACAGACGGCAGCGGTGCATCCGCCTTGCCTCGGCTCTTGAATGGCATGAGGTCACCGAGAGTGCCATCTCCGCGAATTTGGCTGACAACAGCTTTTGCCAAAGTACTTTTGCCAAGGCCGTTGGGCCCATATTTGATATTCAGCGTGCCTTTCAGCACGCTGATTTCGGCACGATCCACACTGTTACAGTTGCTGATGACAACAGTTAGTTGGGGCACACCAACGTCCTCCGCTTCCAAGACGGAGAGACTATGAACCTAAAGCTCCGATTTGCGCGCGGTAGGTAAGCTCAATCCCCAAGAAAACTCAAAGTTATCAGCGGAGTTGGCGGGTCCGGGACGCTTTCGCGGCTTGGGCGGCTGCTCAGCAATTAATTGCTGGGTGTCCGCTTCGGGATGCAGCTAGGGCCAGGGGTCAAAATCGACCCATCGACCGTAAGCGATTCGAACGTTTCTTAACGCCAAACGCCGCCATTTCTACGCTTTTTCACCGATGGGCTATCTCCCGTTCTTCGCACGGCGTGGTTTCGGCGGCTAAAGCGTACTGTGGAGGGCAATCGGCGGTTTTGGCGCACCGAGCGTGACTCGAACTTCATTCCTTATATCCCCGATTTCAGTTCATGCCTCTATCTCGAAAGTGGCATCGTCGACCTCTCCGTCTGCCAGTCCCACCGGAATATCACCGGCCAGCAGCTTTTCCTTCGACAGCAGCCCGGCGTCCTCGAGAGCTTCGAAATCCGGCAGCTGGCGCAGCGTGTCGAGCCCGAACTGCGACAGGAAATTTTTTGTCGTCACATAGGTATAGGGCGCGCCCGGCTGCGGACTGCGCGGCCCCGAGGCGATGAGGTTCTGCCCCCGCAGCACACCGATCAGGTCGCGTGACACCTCCTTGCCGAAGAAGGAAGACAGCTCGCCACGCGTGATCGGCTGGAAATAGGCAATGCACATCAAGACGAGCGCCTCGGATTGCGACAGCTCTTTTGTCCCTTGCCCCGAGGGCATGCCGAAGGCCGCCTGGATGGCGTCGCCAAAGACTTTCTTCGTCCGGTGCTGCCAGCCGCCGGCGACCGACACGAGCTCGTAAGGGCGGCCGACGAGTTCGGCGCGGATGTCGTCGATGATCAGCTCGAGATTGCAATTCTTCCCCACCACCCGCGCGAGGACACTACGTGTCACCGGTTCGCTGGCGGCAAAGATCACCGCTTCGACGCGGCCCATCCATTCCCGCCAGCGCAGTTCTGGCGGCAGGTGCTCGAGCTCGGTGTCGACCAGCACAGGCTGTTCGTTCGGCTTGCGGCGGGCGGACGATTCGCTCATCGCTACAACCCAAACAGCCGAAAGGTGGTGCGGCCCGACAGCTCACGCACCGCATCGAGCTGTTGCAGCCGCTCGAATAGGCGCCGTGCCGCAAACCGCGACAGGTTCTTTGTCACGAGCGAGCCGGAAACGGCATCTTCATTCAGGAGCAAAAAAATCACGTCGCCGGCGCCTTTCGCGCGCAGTTTCGGCGCCACCGCTAGCAGTCTTTCGGCGCGGCGCGACAACTCGCCGCCCAGCCGGCAGGCTTCCGCCGCCGCTTGAACCAGCGCAACGCAGACCGCCCGCTCAAAATTCTTTTCGCCCGGCCGGATTCTTTTGCCTCCACTTTCGGAGCGGAAGGTCGGCGAAAAAACCTGGGTCACCAAGAACGGCAGCGGCCGCGGCCAGCGCAGGCTTTGCGCCAGCACCAGGTCGGCGAGCCACCAGGCCAAAAGCTCGGAGTCGGGCCGCGTCGCGACGATATGAGCGGCAATCGCCGCGGCGGCGAATGGTGCCGAGCGACGCGACGTAGCCAGATGTTCGATTTGCGTGCAGAGGTCGGCGAGCGCCGCGCCGTCCCAGTGGAGACCAAGCTGGTCGACGATCTTTTCGAGCCTGTCGGCGTGGGCGATGGGCGGATGGGCGGCCAACTGCCGCCAGGCGCCCAAAATGGCGCCGGCGGGGCCGGGATCGGCGCCGGCCGGGCGCAGCAGCCAGGCATCGCGCAGGGCGGCTTCGTCCTCTGAGCGGCCCACGAGACGCATGCTGGCGGCAGCACTCTTCAGCGCCTGGCGCTGGCGCCAGGCGCCGGCCCAGCTGGCTTGTGTGCGGGTAAGCGTGTCCAGCGTCGCCAGCGCGGCGCCGGCCTGGAAGGCGGCGTCAGCGTCGCTCGACGCGCCGCCGGCCGCAAGCGCCCAGGCCGGCACGGTGGGCGGCGCGGCGGGGTTGGCGGTCGCGGGATCGAGGCGAATCATGCTTTCGAGGGTAAATCGCGCGTGCGCTTTTCGCCATCATTTTCGCGTTAAAACGCACAGCCTGTCGCACGTCTAAAACGAATGATAATGTTGCATTATCGTTCGTTTTGTTCTCTATAGGAGAAATGGCCGTTTTTATCGAGCAAAAGCCTGAATTTCACCCCCAGCGACCGTCCGGACCATCCCACAGCACAGGATCGGAAGCCGCGGTGTCGGCCGATCGGGTGCGCTCGTCACAGGTGCCCGCTTGCCCTAAGGGTTGCGGCAAAGGTCGCCAGCGGAGAGACGAGGGTCAGCGGACGATCCTCCAGCGGCTCTGCTCCATAACCGCCATACCATCGGGCGGCCCGCTCGTTCTTGGCGTCGATGATGATCAGCACGCCGCCAACCGCGTCCGCGACCCGGATGCAGCGCAGCGCGGCCGCGAGCAGAAGCTGGCCACCAAGCCCCCTGCCCGCGACGGATTTGTCCACGGCCAGACGCGCCAGCAGAAAACTCGGCACATTGTGACGCGCCAGGCCCTTGATCATCGCGGCAGGAACGGCGGCGTGGTCGACCGAAGCCGGCGCCAGGCTGTAGAAGCCCAGGACCCTGTTCGGCGCATCGTCGGCAACCGCGCAGAACGTCTTGACGGCGTTCTGCTCATGCCCCTGGCGCGCATAGCGCTGTACGAAGGTATTCATCTGCGCATCGCCGCAGTCGAATGCCTTGCGATCATGAGCCTTGGCGATCGGCTCTTCGTGCCAGGACGGCAGCGTCACAGGTTCTTGGGCAGCCCTGCCGCAGCCCTGCGCAATTTCTCATTCGGCTTGGGCGGGTTGTCGAGGAGTGCGAGAATGCGGCTGAAATCACGCTCCGAAACCTTGATGGTGTCGGCTTCGGCGAGCACGGATTCCGCCTCGCGCAAGGCCGATTGGGTCACGAAGCTGGTGAGATCGGTATGGCGAAGGGCAGCTGCCCGCAGCAGGCGTGCTTTCACCTCCGGCTTAACCCGGATGTTCATCCGATCGGTATCGTCAAGGGCAGCGCGGGGCATGGGCTCGGTCTCGATTCTGTGTCCGAGCTCTAGATACAGCTGACGGTCCAGATTTTCAATACAATGCGCATTGAATGCGTACAGGAATGGCAACAGTATGGAAGCCGACGAAGACGATCTTCCCGACATCATCGATGTGGTGATGGAGATGGGCCGCGTGTCGCAGGAGCGGTCAACCGAAGCCCCCTCCCCTCTCCCGGCCGTGGCCAATCCGAGGCTGCCGGCGCATCTCGACGCGTTGGCCGGCCGTGCCCGCGACTATGTCGAGGCGGCAAGCTCGGCCAATACCCGTCGCGCCTACGCTTCCGACTGGAAGCAGTTTGCCAGCTGGTGCCGACGCCAGGGTTTTTCGCTCTTGCCGCCCGATCCACAAACCGTGGGGCTATACATCACGGCGCTCGCCTCCGGCAGTGCCTTAGGCACGGCCTCAGGGGACAAAAAATCCGTATCGACGATCGAGCGTCGGCTTTCCTCGCTGACCTGGAATTATGCGCAACGCGGCCAGCCGCTCGACAGGAAGGACCGCCACATCGCCACCGTCATGGCCGGCATCCGCAACAAGCACGCAGCCCCGCCCCGGCAGAAGGAGGCGGTGTTGCCCGAGGATCTGATCGCCATGCTGGAAACGCTCGACCGCGGCACCCTGCGCGGCCTGCGGGACCGGGCAATGCTGCTCATTGGTTTTGCCGGCGGCCTGCGCCGCTCGGAGGTCGTCGGCCTCGATGTTTCGCGCGACCAGACCGAGGATTCTTCCGGCTGGATCGAAATCCTCGACAAGGGCATGCTGGTGCGGCTGCGCGGCAAGACCGGCTGGCGCGAGGTCGAAGTTGGGCGCGGCTCGTCCGATGCGAGCTGCCCGGTCGTGGCGCTGCAGACCTGGCTCAAGCTTGCCCGTATCGCCCACGGTCCGCTTTTTCGTCGGGTGACAGGGCAAGGCAAAAAAGTCGGAGCCGACCGGCTCAACGACCAGGAGGTCGCCCGCCTGGTCAAACGCACCGCGCTGGCGGCCGGCGTGCGTGGAGATCTGCCGGAGGGCGAACGCGGCATGATGTTTGCCGGCCACTCGTTGCGCGCCGGCTTGGCGTCCTCGGCCGAGGTCGACGAACGCTATGTCCAGAAGCAGCTTGGTCATGCCTCGGCCGAAATGACCCGCAAATACCAGCGCCGCCGCGATCGCTTCCGTGTCAATCTCACCAAGGCGAGCGGACTGTAGGGACAATTGGCTCCCTCCCCTCCCCTGCCCGACCACAAGACCGTACGTCCGGACCGTTCGCTCAGCGGTTCGGGGTGATCAGTTTCAATGATGGAAAATAGGTGCGATAGCGGCCGATGTCGCGGGTCAACAGCGGCAGCCCGTCGACGGCGGCATGGGCGCCAATGAAGAAGTCGGGTAGCACGCCGGTGCGCGATCCGCCCGACTTGCGATATTGCGTGAATACCTTTCCAGCAAGAAACAGGGCAGCGCGCGGCATCGGAGCGAGTTCGAGACCCGCCTCATCGATAACCGCGTCGAGATCCTCAATGCGCTCATATCGAACGGCAAGCTCGGCATAGACTGCGTCGTTGATCAGTAGAGGCCCGTCGAGGCTCGCCGCCTCAAGCTGACCGATCGACCAATCCGCCCACTTCGGATCATCGGTGACAAGGTCGAGCAGAACGTTGGTGTCGACCAGCGTCACGCTTCGCCACGCGTCAATGCCATGATCGCGTTTGTGTCGAGCCCCTTGCCGGCATGACCCCGCAATTTCGCGAAGCGGCTCGCCGGCTGCTTTTTGTCAGAGCGCGCAAGCACCACACTGCCATCGGCCGCACGGCGGAAATCAACCTTGCTGCCGGGAATAATACCGAGAAGATCGCGGACGGGCTTCGGGATGGTCACCTGGCCCTTGGCTGTGACTGTCGTAGCCATGTTTCACCTTTGTAATACCGGACATACAGTAGGTATTACTCCAGGCGTTAAATTTCAATCCCAAGCTAATCGAAATCACCAAAGAGCGCAGCGGCCTATACGCGCGGGACTCGCCGCCGCTGGCGAACTGACGAAAGGCGAATGACGCGCGAAGACCAGGGCCGGCACGATCGTTCCGCGTCAGTTTCATCAAGGCGAACGGATTGTAGAAGAAAAGGCTCCTCCCCCTTATTCAGTCAGGCCGGCACCAAATTGGCATGGGCGCCGAAGTCCAACAGCTGTTCGCCACCGAGCCCTACCGCCAGGACAACTGGTCTTTCGGCAATCGTCCACTCGGGTCGAACACCGTCACCTTATGCGGCGGTGACGGACCCCAGTCCCAAAGCACGAGGTTGCGATCGTCTGTCTCGGCGCCTGGTGCAAAGCTCGGCACCAGAATGCCCGCAATACCCTGGGATCGCAGCCGGTCGTAGACGGACCAGGACGCCGGGCGCTCTCCGTCGCTGAGCGCCGTCGCCCAGGCGCAGGCCATGTCCTCGAGCGCGATAGAAAATTCTCCCCTCGCCTCGTCTGTTGTCAGATCCACGATGTCATCGCAGTCGATCTCATAGGAACACAGCACGCAAGGATCGATCCGGTGCGCGAACCCCTGGTTGGCTTCCTTGACCGCTGTCATGATGGTCAGCGCCAGATAGAGCGCCGGCACGCCTTTGGGATTAAATCGCGCACCTCTGATCGCCGCCCCTTCGCCGGAAGTCGGCTTGAATGCCCAACGTGGATCGTGTGCCCGGTAGCAGGTCCCAACGAACCTCAAGCGAAACCACCAACGGCCATGTGATCGAGATAGTCACGGACCGCAGCGGCCTTGCCGTCCTTCACCAGCGCTTCAGCAGTGCGTCCGCCAAATGCTGGAAGCGGCTGAGCTCGATACCAAGCCATCGCCTGCTCCTTGCCGCCCGCCCAATCCGTCACACGACTGATGATCTCAAGCATTTCCCGCAGACGCCCCTGTGTCTTCACCGTAGCGCTGCGCTCTGAGCGATAGAGGGTCTCGCGAGCAAGACCGGCGGTCTGGGCCAACTGGCCCTTGGACATGCCAAAACCGTCCGCAACCTGCTCGATCGCAATCTTCCCGTTCCGGTCCATATAGGACAAGATGAGAGGTCCATTCTGCTCGGGGACCTTGAGTGCATGGGCCACAGAATTCATCCTACCATACTGAGAGTCATATTTCTTGTGCAAAAGATATGGCAGTTCTCGACACCTTTCAAGTCCAGGACCGAGCTATTCAAGCTGCTGCCACCGCCCCAGCCCGCACGAGGATCAAGCCGACCGTGCGCGCGCTTATGTCGAAGCAGCGCGTTCCGCAAACACCCGTCGCGCCATGCCGCCAACTGCAAGCATTTTTTGAGCCCGTGCCGGCGTCAGCCGTTTGGTTCGCAGCCGCCAGACCCGCAGATCGTCGGCCTCTACATCAACGCATAGGCTTCGAGCAGTGGAAGGGACACAAAGGCGGTGGCGACGACAGAGCGCCGCCTGTCATCCCTAACCTGGAACTACACGCAGCGCGGCCCATCGCTTGACCGGAAGGACCGTCATATCGCCACCGTGCTCGCCCCGTCAGAAGGAAGCTGTGCTGCGCGACGATCTTGTTGCCATGCAGAAGACGCTCGACCGCAGCACGCTGCGCGGCCTGCGTGACCGCGCCATGCTGCTTTGGGCTTCGCAGGCGGCCTGTGCCGCTCCGAAATCGTCGGCCTCGATCTTGGCCGCGATCAAACTGAAAATGGCCGCGGGTGGGTCGAGATGCTTGACAAATTGTTCTTGTGACGCTGCGCGGCAAGGCCGGCTGGCGCGAGGTCGAGATCGGCCGCGGTTCGTCCGCGCCACCTGCCCAGTTGTCGCGCTCGAGATTGGCTGAGGTTTGCCCGCATCGTCGCATGGCCCCTCGTTCCGCCGTGTTACTGGCCAGGGTAAACGGTCGGCGTCGATCGGCTCAACGATCAGGAGGTGGCCCGGTTGGTCAAGCGCACGGCCTTGGCCGCCGGAGTGCGCGGCGATCACTTCGCGAGCGAGCGGGGCCAGAAGTTTTCGGCCATTCGCTGCGCAAGCCTCGCTTCCTCCGCGGAGGTTAATCAACCTATGTGCAGAAGCAGCTTGGCCACGTCTCGGCGGGGATGACACGCAAGTATCAGCGACGGCGCGACCGCTTCCGGGTCAATCTCACCAAGGCGTCCGGGCTCTGAAACCCCTCTCTTTTGCTTGGTTGGGGTGGCTGTGCGACGGGTAGCTTTGCGTATCGGAAGCAGGAAGTAGAAGCGACAGCGGCTTCGCTAGCTGCGAGCGAGCCTCTTCGTCGAGGTGGTCTCACCGAGACGCGGCTTGGCATCGGTTCGGGAACCATCTTCACGACTCTAGGCAACGAGTGCTGTTCACATTTTCGTCTGGTGAGCGAACTCGATACCATTACTCCATCCGCGCACTTGGCGTTTATCGCGAGGCAACTGGCTGATGAGCGCTGCCCCCTCTCCTCCGACGAGCTATCACCTCCTTCGCTTCGCGTCTTCAAGGGAGGTGAAAGACAACATGGCCGCTTTACAATGTCGGGCCAACACGCGGTCGAGTTTGATCTGCAGATACACGTCACAAGCTCAATGTCGTGATCCCTTGCCAGGCACCGGTGCGGAGCGCCTAAGGAAGTCGAAGAACTGGGCATGACGCTTGGGTAAGCAGGATTTGTGCTTGGATGGTAGGCTTGTCCGCTGACAAAATCGCCGAATTGTGCAGCATATTCAGATGCATGAAACATATTATTGAGCTATGTTCTGCGACCCTTAAGCTTTTGTTAACTTTAAATTTCTTGCCCGGGCGAACGAATCGGACATAATGACGGTTGCTTGGCGCTTTTACGTCAAAAATCGTTTTTAGAGAGTCCCGATCGAATGAACGTGAACTCGCCCGTTCCTACAAAAATCCCGCTGCTGTTCGAGAAAAGCATCCTCGATCAGGGCGACCAGATATCGAAGAAGTTGCACCTGCTTTCGATGCAGCGCTTCCCTCCCCACGCGAAGAAAAATCTTCGTTCGTTCTCTCTGGCGGAGGTTGCCACGTATCTGGGGGTTTCCCAGAGCCATTTGAAGAAACTGCATCTTGAAGGAAAGGGACCGGTGCCTGAAACCTCGACGTCGGGCAGACGCTCGTACACTGCTGAGCAGATGCTTGAGCTGCGGCAGTATCTGGACCAGTACGGTCGATCTGACGCCCGCATGTATGTTCCCCATCGGCGGCCGAGCGAGAAGCTTCAGATTTTAGCTGTGGTTAATTTCAAGGGGGGCAGCGGGAAGACCACTACCGCTGCCCACCTCGCCCAATACCTTGCGCTTACCGGGCACCGTGTCCTAGCGGTCGATCTCGATCCGCAGGCGTCGCTTTCTTCATTGCATGGGTTCCAGCCTGAACTCGACCAGACGAAATCGCTTTACGACGCGATTCGTTATGACGACGAGAGGGTGCCTCTCTCCGAGATCATCAAGCCGACGAATTTCCCGGGCTTAGAGATCGTCCCAGCGAACCTAGAGCTGCAGGAATTCGAATACGACACGCCTCTGGCAATGACAGACAAGTCTTCCAATGTGGGCAGGGCGTTTTTCACGCGCATCTCGAAGGCATTAATGGAGGTCGACGATCGCTACGATGTCATAGTTATCGATTGTCCGCCGCAGCTTGGCTACCTGACGATCACCGCACTGACCGCGGCGACTTCAGTGTTGATCACGATCCATCCGCAGATGCTCGATGTGATGAGCATGGGCCAGTTTCTGCTGATGCTCGGGAACATCCTGGAGCCGATCAGAGCGGCCGGTGCCGAGGTGAATCTGGAGTGGTATCGCTACCTAGTTACTCGATTCGAACCTACGGATCAGCCGCAAGCGCAGATGGTCGCATTCCTGCATACGCTTTTCGGCGAATTCATCCTCAAGAACCAGATGCTGAAATCAACGGCGATTTCCGATGCGGGGATTACCAAGCAGACACTCTACGAAGTCGAAAAGAATGCGATGACCCGGTCCACATACGAGCGGGCAATGGAAGCCTTGGACGTCGTTAATGGCGAAATCGTAGCTTTGATTCATGAAGCATGGGGGCGCTGACTTGTCTGCTGACAAAAGTGCACCTTTTCCAAATGTATTCAACGGCCTACGATCCCTGGAGGTAGGATATGGCACGTAAGAATCTTCTTGCAGGCCTCATAGAAGCGGAAACCGGCGAGCGGGAGTCATCTGCCGCAGCTGCGGCATATCCGATTCGCGGAGCGTCAAAATCCATGATCCGCTCGGTCAACGAGTTGGCAAAGCAAGCGGATGCTTATCTTGAGGGCGAGCATGTCGTGGAACTCGACCCAAGCGCAGTCGACGGCTCGTTCGTTTCCGACCGCATGGGCGACGACCAGGAGCAGTACCAAGAGCTGCTGGAAGCGATTCGGGATAGGGGGCAGGATTCTCCCATACTTGTCCGTCCGCATCCGAACTCCGACGGCCGCTACATGATTGTCTTCGGCCATCGCAGGGTTCGGGTTGCTCGTGAGCTGGGACGCAAGGTGAGGGCGGTCGTCAAGGAGATCGACGACAGGACCCATGTAATTGCCCAAGGTCAGGAGAATTCCGCTCGGGCAAACCTTAGCTTCATCGAGAAGGCGATGTTCGCAAAGCGCCTTGAGGATTTGGGATACGACAGAGATGTTATCTCGTCAGCATTGGCCTCGAACGCCGCAGCGGTCTCGAAGATGGTGTCAGTTGTCACAAGAATTCCGGCATTTGTGATTGGCAAGATTGGATCAGCTACGTCTGTAGGCCGCGAGCGGTGGGTTGAGCTGTCTCTGCTCGCCGGCAAGAAAGCCGATATGGTTAATGCGATCTTGTCCGAACCAGAATTTGGTGCGTTGGAGAGCAACGAGCGCTTCGCAAGGTTGCTGGCAGCCCTGAATGCGAAGGGGAAGCCGGTTCGCAAGGCGGCTGCGAAGTCCCAAGCACAATCTTGGATCCCTGAGGACAAAGCAGTTTGCGTCAGCGTCAAGAAGGCAGGCAAAGCCATTACGATCGCCGTAAAGGAGACGGACGGCAGTCGCTTTGGGACGTGGATTTCCGATAATCTGGGCAACCTTTATGAGGCGTTCAGAAAGTCAGAGAAGACAACAACAGGAGACTGAAACCGCAAAAGAAAAAGGCCCCCGAACGTCACCGTCGCGGAAGCCCTTCTCGTCTGTCGCAAGCTGAGAATCGCATTTCCCCGAATCACTGTCAAGAGTCGTGGCGCCGTTTTGGCGAGCAGATTTCTTTTGCCTAATCGAGGGTGAAAGAAAATGGAGACGGGTATTGCAACGACGCCCTTTGGGCGGCGGCCGATGTCGCTTGCCATGTTGGCAGCGCAAACCGAGTCACGTGAGATTCCCAAGGGCAGGGTCATCGACAAGTGGCAGATCTACCGCAACCTCTGCGAAGGCAAGAGCATCGTCGGCATCGGCGATCGTGCTCTGGCCGTCCTGAATGCGTTGCTATCGTTCTATCCTGATAGTGAGTTGTGTCAGGAAAACGACCTCGTCGTCTTTCCCTCGAACGCTCAGCTGTCCCTCAGGGCACACGGAATGCCTGATGCCACGCTCAGGCGGCACCTGGCGGCTCTTGTGGACTGCGGGCTGATCATTCGTCGGGATAGCCCGAACGGCAAGCGTTACGCCCGCAAAGGCAGAGGAGGGGAGATCGAGGAAGCATTTGGCTTCTCCCTGGCACCGCTGCTGGCCCGGACTTACGAGTTCGACGCGGCCGCCGAACGCGTGCGCGCCGACACCAGGGCGCTAAGGCTTATGCGCGAGCGGATCACGTTGCACCGCCGTGACATCCACAAGCTGATAGAGGCGGCCCTTGACGAAGATGTCCCAGGCGACTGGGGAGGCCTTTGGAAACGCTTCCGCGACATTGTGGAGGCAATTCCGCGCCGCGCCTGCATTGCCGAGCTTGAGCCAATCGTCGCGGATCTAGCGGGGCTCCACGACGAAGTGGATAAGCTGCTGGGGATGCATATGAAATCCACAAAACCGAGCGGCAATGACCTTCAAAACGAGCGGCAGCAATCTGAATCAAATACCGACTCTATTTTTGAATTTGAACCTGCTTTAGAGAAAAGCGGGGCGACGGCCGAGCCCAGGACGAGGACCGCAGAGGCGCCGAAAACATACCCGCTGGGGATGGTGCTGAAGGCCTGCCCCGAAATTGCGGATTATGCCGTCGACGGGATCGGCAATTGGCGCGATCTCATGATAACGGCCGCCCAGGTGCGGGGATATCTGGGCGTTTCGCCGTCAGCGTATGAGGAGGCTTGCCATGTGATGGGCCAGGAGATCGCGGCGATCGTGATTGCCTGCATCCTGCAAAGGGCGCAGCACATCAACTCGGCCGGCGGCTATTTGCGGGTACTGACCGAAAAGGCGACGGCAGGGCAGTTCTCTGTGGGGCCGATGCTCATGGCGGCGCTCAAGGCGAACGGGGCGACGGTGAGGATGACGGGATGACGATCGCCAATCCCGCAGCTTGTCGCTTTGCGACTAGCTCAAAGCCAATGCGGCCTTATGGATCTTTGGTTTCGCCGACCGGCAGGAGTCTCGGTGGCTATCCGTCTGACCGACGAGACACAAGGGTAGGGGGTTCCGTGAGTCCTGTTCCCGATCATGCGATGCTGGCACTGGTCAGTTATCGAGGTGGCGTCGGCGGTCAGCGCGCCGCCGCTTGGTGCCAACGGCCCTTAAACAGGCTAAAGACTTGCCATGAAGGCCATTGGCTGCATCTATCTGAAACAGCTGCGGTCAGCCAAGCGGACACGTAGACACCTATGAGGAAACACCTGTATGGCAACTGGAAGGTAAAGTGGTTCAACGCGACCAAGGGCTTTGGCTTCATTCAGCCTGACGGGGTTGGCCAAGACGTTTTTGTCCATATTTCCGCTGTGGAACGCGCCGGCCTATCGACGCTCGCGGACGGCCAGAAGATCAACTACGAACTAAAACAGGACCGGCGCACGGGTAAGTCGTCGGCTAGCAACCTTAACAAGGCTGGCTAAGGCCAAGTATTTTCAGCAAGTTGGGCAGGATAGCAAGGCTTCTGTACACCACGACAATCAAGTCTGGTGGCCTATTGGCTGTTGCTAAGTGTCATCTTTGTTGGCCTACATCAAGGCATGTAGGGAGAGTCTACTCCCATTTATCTGGGACGCGTTCCCGTACGAGGTTTTGACCTCTACGACTGGCCGGACACGAGTCCGGCCTTTATCGTAAGCTCGACGCTGTGAACGAGCCTCGGGGTCGGAAGATGCCCCCGCAGGTTGCCCACAATCAGTCGCTGTGCCGCAAGCGCTTACTTCCAGTGCCCTAAGAGATATGGCCTGACGTGCCCCTCCGGGCAAGGCTTGATGCCAGCTATCGGCTTCACCAGTCGAGGTGTCGCTGCGACGGCGTCAAGCTCAGTTCACGGTCACGTTGGAAGTCAGGTAGGATTCACGTGGAACTCAGTCGCTGCGCAAGATTTTCGCCTCTAAAGCCGCTGCTACGAAAGCCCGTCTGGCAACTGGTGGCCGAGCTTCACCACGCAGAACCTGAAGGCAGGCATCCATAGCCAGTTTTCGCTTCTTCGTCTGATCAGGGAAACTGCGCAGCAGGATCGTAGCCGCCTCGTTGACATCGAGTATGACGCGCTCACGGTCATGTCGGCCAACTTGCACCACCACAGGCCGGACGAACCTGCTTGACATACGATTACACTTTGAATCCCGCCTCGCTACGGTATTTGCGTATCATGACGTTGGGGTCAATTCATACATCGACTGAAAGCGGCCCGAACAGGCCTTGCACATTCGTCTCCCTTGGCCCCCACGCGAGAGGCCGAGCGTTCCCTCCTCGCTCCCGCCCTGATGGCGTTGCCGCAGCGCGTCTAGCGGGGCGCGGACACCAAGAGGTGAGGGCGGGCTTGCGTGGCGGGCGGAGGTCCGGGTCGCTAGGCGCGCTTCAGCTCTTCTGGCCGTTAGTGCAGGCCGAACTCGCGCAGCAGTCCCTCGCGATAGCGCACAAAGTGGCTCTCGCTGCGGTCGCGCGGACGCGGCAGGTCGATGCTGATCAGCCGCGCCGCGCCGCCTTTCTCTTTGGGCAGTATCAGGACCCTGTCGGCGAGATAGATCGCTTCCTCGAGGTCATGTGTGACCAAGACCATGGTGACGTTTTCCTCGCTCCAGATACGCGCCAGTTCCTCCTGCATGGAAATCTTGGTCATGGCGTCGAGAGCTCCGAGCGGCTCGTCGAGCAGCAGGATCCCGGGCTGCACGGTCAAGGCGCGAGCGATGCCGACGCGCTGCGCCATGCCGCCGGAAAGCTGGCGCGGCCAGGCATCGGCGAATTCGGCAAGGCCGACCAGGGCAATGTAGAAGCGCGCCCGCTCCTCGGCTTCCGGCTTGGGCACGCCACGGACTTCGAGGCCGAAGGCGACGTTGCCGAGCACGCTCAGCCAGGGCAACAGGCGCGGCTCCTGAAAAATCACCGCGCGCTCCGCGCCGACGCCCTCGACCTTTCTGCCGTCGATCGCCACGGTGCCGTTGTCGGCGGCCTCTAGCCCGGCCAGGATGCGCAGCAGCGTCGTTTTGCCGGAGCCGCTGGCCCCGACGATGACCAGGCATTCGCCGGAACGGATGTCGAGATCGAGCGAGCGCAGCACGGCAAGCTCACGCCCGGCAATCGGGAACGACTTCGACAGGTCGCGGATCGTGACCTCGCCGCCACGATTGATGCTTGTCACGCTCATCTCCGCCCTCAGCTCTTGGTTTGGCTAGGCCGGTATAGAATATCGGCGGCCCTGAGCCCGCCCTTTTTCAAACGGCCGTCGCGCTCCAAAATGCTCACCCAGAAGTCGACGTCGCGGTCAGTTACGGCAGCCCTTTCGCGCAGGCCGAAGCCCGTCCAGTAGCGCGCCAGATCGCCGTTCTCGCCACGCCTGTTGAGGATGCCGGCGAGCAGCTTGCGCGCCTCGTCGGGATTTTGCCTGGACCAGTCCGACGCGCGCGCCGATTGTTCGACGAAGTTGCGTGCGACATCTGGATTGGCGGCGATGAAGTCGCGCCGCAACACGACGAAGCCGCCGGCGATCTCGCCGAGCACCTCGGTGTCGTTGAACACGCCGCGCACGCCGCCATTGGCAACCAGCGCGCCGGCAAAGGTCGCCTGCCAGTAACCGAGCCCGGCGATGTCAACCTGGTTGGAGCGCAAGGTCTGCTCGAGCTGCGGTCCCGGCACCACGACCAGCTTTGCCGCATCCGGCGGCAGACCGACGCTGTGCAGCGCCTCGCGCACCGTATAGTCGAGATGGGCGCCCAGCGTGTTGACCGAGATCGTCTTGCTGGCGATGTCGGCGATCGATTTGATCGGGCTATCCTCAAGTACGTAGAAGACGCTTTTGACGTCCTTGTTGATACCATTGCTCGGATAGGCGGCGACGAAGTCGTTGCCACCGGTGATCGAGTTGATCACCGCGGGTGTCGCCGCCGAACCGAGGTCGACGCTGCCGGAGGCGAGCGCAAACAGCGACTCAGGCCCGCCGCCGACATAACCGACATTTTCGAGCTCGATGCCTAGGCCTTTGAAGTAACCAAGCTCATCGGCAAGCTCGTGCGGGGAGATGCCGCCACGGCTGGCGAGATAGCGGATTTTGATGGAAGCGGCTTGCGACCGCGCAATCGAAGGCAGTCCGGCAGCGATGATGCCGGCTGCGAGCGGGGCGCGAAGAAGAAGCGTACGGCGGGTGATGGTCATGATCCGGGCTTTCATTGTTGAGGAAATGAGGTAAACGGAAGGCTGTTTAGCTGACGGGATCATTCCAGCGGCAGAGCCGCCGCTGTAGGCTGACCAGCACCTGGTTGGCGATCAGGCCCAGCGCCGCCAGAATGACGATCGCCGCGAACATCAGCGGGATCTGGAAATTGTACTGCGCGTTCATCACCTGGAAGCCGATGCCCTTGTTGGCGCCGATCATCTCCGAAGCGATCAAGAGCAACAGCGCCGTGGTGGCCCCTAACCTTAGGCCGACGAAGATCGAAGGGACCGCGCCCGGCAGCACGACGCGGCGAAACACCGTCAGCCGGCGCGCGCCATAGACACGCGCCATCTCCAGCAGCTTCGGATCGACCTCCTTGACGCCGCTGATCGTGTTGAGCAGCAGCGGAAACAGCGTCGCCCAGAAGATGACGAATACTTTGGAGGCCTCGCCCAGCCCCAAAAGCAGGATGAACACCGGATAAAGCGCCAGCGCCGAGGTCTGGCGGAACAACTGCAGGATCGGGTCGAGCGCCGTTTCGACGGCGCGGACCTGACCCATCACTAGCCCCAGCGGAATGGCGATGATGACCGCCGCGGCGAAGGCGAGACCCGCGCGCTGCAGGCTTATGGCGATGTCGCCGAGCAAACTGCCGCCGGCGAGACCTTTCCAGAGTGCCGCGACGATCATGTCGACCGGCGGCAGCACGGCGGCATTCACCCAACCGCTGCTCGCCGCCGCCTGCCACAGCGCCAGGAAGCCAACAAGCACGCCATAGCGCGAGATGATGCGTACCGTGGTCCGGACAGTGAGCCGCTGGAAGTCCATGCCAAGCCCTCCCGCACCAATCCTCTCCGTGCCCTCATGCGTGCCGATGCCAACCGGCCGCTCCATGTGCTGCAAAGTCATGGCAATGCCTTTCGTTTCAAGGATCACTCGGCGGCGAGCACGGTCGCACGGGCGGCCCGGGCTGCGGTCCAGGGGTTCACCGGCCGCTTGAGCCCGAGGTTTTCGCGCAAGGTCCGGCCTTCGTAAACCGTGCGGAACAGGCCGCGCCGCTGCAGTTCGGGGATGACGAGATCGACGAAATCGTCGAGCCCGCCGGGCAGCCATGGCGGCAGGATGTTGAAGCCGTCTGCGGCCTCGTTGGCGAACCATTCCTCCAGCTTGTCGGCGACCTGAGTGGCGCTGCCGACGATTGTGTAGTGGCCGCGCGCCGTCGCCACCCATTGGTAGAGCTGGCGGATCGTAAAATTGTGCTCGTCCGCGATCTGCCGGATCAGCGCTTGGCGGCTTTTCATGCCTTCGGTTTCCTTGGCTACCGGCAGCGGGCCGTCGAGTGGATAGCGCCTGATGTCGAGCGTCTGGCCGGCGAGGCCGTTGAGCAGGGCGATACCGTCCTCGGGCAGGATGAGGTCGTTGAGCTGCTGGTATTTGGCGCGGGCTTCGTCCTCGGTGCGGCCGACGAAGGGCGCGACACCCGGCATGATTAGCACTTGCGCCGGGTCGCGGCCGACTTCCGCCACGCGCGCCTTGATGTCGCGGTAGAATTCCTGCGCCGTCTCGAGCTTCTGGTGGGCGGTGAAGATCACCTCGGCCGAGTGCGCGGCGAGCCCGCGCCCGTCCTCTGACTGGCCAGCCTGCACCACCACGGGGTGGCCCTGCACCGGGCGTGGCACATTCAGAGGACCTTTGACGCTGAAATGTTCGCCCTTGTGGTTGATGTCGTGCAATTTGTCCTTGTCGTAGAAGCGGCCCGACTGTTTGTCGCGAATGAAAGCGTCGTCTTCCCAGCTGTCCCACAGCGCCTTGACTGTCTCGACATGCTCATGCGCCCTTGCATAGCGGTCGGCGTGATCAGGCTGCGTGTCGCGGTTGAAATTCTGCGCGGTCTCGTCGCCGGCCGAAGTCACGACGTTCCAGCCGGCCCGGCCGTTGGACAAGAGGTCGAGCGAGGCGAACTTTCGGGCGAGGGTATAGGGCTCCTCATAGGTGGTGGACGCCGTGGCGATAAAGCCGAGATGCGTGGTCAATGGCGCCAGTGCCGCAAACAGCGTCACCGGCTCGAAGCCGGCGATCTTGGCGTTGCCGCCTTCGCGGGCACCGAGGCCGACGGTCAGATTGTCGGCAAGAAAATAGGCGTCGAACAGGCCGCGCTCGGCGGTCAACGCGAGTTGCTTGTGGAACTCGAAATTGGTCGCGCCGTCGGCCGGTGCGTTGGGATGGCGCCAGGCCGCTATATGCTGTCCTCCGCCAGGCAGGAATGCGCCAAGTCTGATCTTTCTGGACATCTCGTTCCTCTTATTGCTGACTCGAGGGATATGGCTGACCCGAGGGATCTGGCTGACTGGAGGGAAATGGGCTGGATTCAGGCGGCTTTCGCCGTCGCCGGTTTGGCTACCTTGGTGCGGGTGGCGCTACGACGCCCGTCAATGCCAACGGGCACGTCGCCATCCACGGTCGCGCGGCGGACGACCCGGTGGCCGTCGCCATAGTCATTGACAGCATAGTGCTGGGTGGCTCGGTTATCCCAGATCGCCACATCTCCGGCCCGCCAACGCCAGCGGACGGTGTTTTCCGGTGCGGTCACGTAGGATTGGAAAACCTCGTAAAGTTTTTGAGAATCGTTCGTCGAAAGGCCGACAAAGCGCTGCACGAAATTGCCGAGAAGCAGCGTGCGTTCGCCAGTTTCGGGATGAACCCGCACGACCGGGTGCTCGGTTTCGTAGATCGTCGAGGTGAACACCTCTTCGAAATACTTTTTCTCCACATCAGTCGCTCGCGGTCGGGCTGCGGCATAGTCGTATGCGTTGGAGTGCACCGCCCAAAGATTGTCGGCGAGAAGTTTTAACGCCGTCGGCAGGCTCTCATAGGCGGCAGTGGTGTTGGCCCAGATCGTGTCGCCACCCGCCGGCGGAATGACGACGCCGCGCAGAACCGAGAATTTTGGGTAGGCGTCAACGAACGTGACGTCTGTGTGCCACTGATCGGCTCGCCCGCCACCGCGGCTCGAATCGAGTTCGAGGATCGAGGCCGTCCCGGCGACCGGACCCTGAGTCGGATGTGGCACCAGGTCACCGAGCAGGCGCGCAAAGCGCTCCTGCTCGGCATCGTCGAGGTGGCCTTGGTCGCGGAAGAACACCACCTTGTGGCGCAGCAGTAGGTCGTTGATGCCGGCCACGACCGCGTGCGGCAGATCGCCGGAGAGGCGGACGTTGCGAATTTCCGCGCCAACACGCACGGTGAGCGGGGCGACGTCGGCTTGTGGGATGGAAGCGTCAACCAGAACTGGCTTGGTCATTATAGTCTCCGTCGTTAAGTGAACTGCTGGATGGGAGAGATTCGGGGTTCTCCAATGTCCGAAGGGGCGTCAACCATCCCTCACTCCAACCTGGCGAGAGGAACTCGGCGCAAGGAGCGCGCATGCGCTGGGCTCGCCGCACCGTTCGCTCGGAGCACTTTGGCTTGCGTGGACAACTCGCTTTGAAATTCGCGGTTCGAGATAGGGCGCGAACTGTCCAATGGCGCGGTCGAGTCGCTCTGCCAGGGCAGGGGAGATGGATATCGGATCGGCAAAATCCCGTTCCGAGGCATAGATTCCGGTCGCAAGCGTTCGCGCCTCGAAGAAGCCGAAGAGCGGCCGCAACTGATGCTCGATCACCAGCGCGTGGCGATCGCCGCCGCCCGTCGCGGCGAGAAGAACTGGCATGCCACTGAACGCAGTGGGCTCGAGCAGATCGATCAGGTGTTTGAAGAGCCCGGTGTAGCTGCCTTTGTAGACCGGACTGGCGATAACCAATGCCTCGGCTTCAAGGAGGCGGTCAACGAGCCTCCTTGCCGTCTGATTGAGATCGGAAAGACGGACTGCGGCACCCAGATGGGGAATGAACTGGCCAACATCGAGGATCTCGGAGGTCTTGTCATATCGGCGTGCCGCTCGCCCGACGATCTCTTCGATCAGAATGCGGGTGCGGGAGGGAGAGTTATAGCTGCCGGAAAATCCGACGATTGCGGGAGTGGTCATGGTCCGGCCCTTCTCCTTTGGAACGCAGACTGCATTCGCGAAGACAGGGAACAGGCTAGGTAATTATACAAATTCTATAGAGAAAGAAGATTGCTTGTTTGCAGCAGTTCGTAAATTCGTTTTCTCGGTTTCGACGCTGTGTGAGCCGGGGCTTTCGATGAGCCGTGACGGACGTCTTGCCAATCACCGCGCTAGGCTGCTTCGAGCGGCCTCGAGCTCAACGCTGATAGGAGCGCGAGCGACGGCCCCAATTCGCCCAATGGAAACGATCCGCGCGGCCCCACCTCGCCGTCAATCTATCGAGCCAATCTCGCCAGCCTATTGTGTCGTTTCAGGACGCCGCCCTGGCACCCATCTTGCAGGACCTCTTCATCTTGGGAGAAGATGGAATGGGTTTATTTAATCGCCTGCTCGACAAGGATCTGACCCTGCAGTGTCCGAGCTGCAGAGCCAAGCTGGTTAGGAAGGGCTCCTGGGTCAAGTCCGTCGCGATATTCACATGCGAACGGTGCGGTGAGAAGGTACGGCTTTCTTACAGCGAGAAGCTTGAGATTTTTAGGCGGGGCGCCTCCAACTGACTGGGCCTAATATGCGCCAGCGGCTTGGTAGACATGAGCACGCGCGGCGCCAATTTTCGAGACAGGTGGCTAACCAGCAACCTGTCTGGCCTTGCCAGTTCCGACGTAATTCTGCACCGGATTCCCAATCCCGCCGTGCAATCGCAGCTTCACGCGACCTTCTAAAGCGATTACGCCAGCGCAAGGCGGACGAGGCGCACAGGGAGGCTGAGAAGCACCGAGTGTCCGCGTTCTATGCAGACATCGTCCGGTCTGTATTTCGAAATTTGGCCTCGGAAACTGACGTGCCCGAGTTGTGAATTGCGAAACCTGGCCAGGAGCCTCATCTTCGAGCTTACCGGGTGCGAGCGCGTTCTGGATCATCAGGAGGTAACGGACGGAACAATCGCCACGCCGCCTTGTTCGGGGCGCATCATTTTTGTGGTATGATTCGTCCTATGGGCAAGAAGGCCAAGCACAAAGCAAAGAAGGTGATTGATATCCCGATCGAAGGCGAGCTTGAAACGGAAGCCTCCTACTATGCTCGCAAGTGCGGTATCACGACAGATGAAGCCGCCAAGATCATTCGGGAAGCCCGTGCGCCAAAGCTCACCATCGTCCCTAAAGGACGCCAGCTATAGGTCCACAAAGGAAAAGCCCCGGCGCTTTGGTCTGCACCGGGGCTTTTGACATGTACGAGCTACTCAGCATGTCGGCATGTACGTAGTAGAGCCAAGCGGTTGAGGGGGATCAACGCCGAGCCTGACTGGCGCGGCTAGAGGGGGATCATCGCCAGCTTACACCACCCTAGCATTGTCGTTGCCAGCGCGGCGTCATTTAAATGAACGAGCCGTCTTGGCCTGCTCAAGCACACCTACCCTGCCAGACAGTTGTAGTAGGCCCGCCTCACTGGTGGCGAAGCGGGCCCGGCCAGGTCTTGGGGACCTGACCGGCAGCAGGGGAGCTGCCGGCTTTCGAACCAGCCGAGACATACCAAGTTCCCACATAGCTCACAAAAAGCCTGCCGGCCGGAGCCAGGCGGGCAGCTCACAGAGTGCATGCCGCCCGGAGTAGGCGGCTGGCTCCCGAACCTTTGTCTCTGACATATGTTCCAGCACCGGGCCACTTAGGCCCGCGCCTCCCACAGGAGGGCGCGGGCCGGCCAGCAGCGCGAAAAGCCCCGGACACGCTGCCTTCGCCGGAACTTGCGAATAACGGGGCTGTTCCCGACCGAACACTAAAATACCCGCCGGCCGGAGCCAGAGGGGGCTGGCGCAACGGGCAGCGAAAGCCGTTCTGAATCGGGCCTCCGGGAAGAATTGGAAGCCTGCTTCGCGGGCCGCGAGATCACTTGGGAATGGGTGCACGGCCACAATGGTGGCCCCCTAAACGAGGAGGTCGATCGGCTGGCAAATGACGCCGCCCGAAAGGCGATATTTGCTTAGATTGCCCCGGCAACTTGCCAATAGCGGTTGCCCGCCCATCGCCGGACTCGGCGAACTCTTATATGCTTGACGAAAAAGCAAAGGAGAGTTGATGCCTAAGCTGACAAACGCTGCTGACATGGCTCGATCCGTCGGCATTGACCCAAAGGCCTTCCGGCAGGCATTACGGGACGCGAAACTCCCTTGGCACAAACGCAACGACGATTGGACCGTCGAGATTGATGGCGACGAACACTCGTCGATGCGGACTGTTTTGGTGACGCTACTGAAGCGGAAGAAGGCTTGATGCCCAGAGGCGCTTATCCCTAAACAGGCGCGGGCCATCGACAAAGTTGGGAACCGATCGTGTGCCTTGGGCCTTTCGTTCTTGAACGGACAGGAAGGAGCCTCATCATGTACCGTGCTCAAAATAGCGTGTTGGAAGCCGGTTGGCTTCTGGCGGTCCCACTCTCGCTCGCGATCGCTGTGCTATTTGCAGGCCTCCTGTTGAGTTGAACGATGGGACACAAAACTCGACCTAACACGCCAAATCTGACAATGCTCGCCGGCCGTCAAAGAAACCAAAGTCGGGCGTGTGCGGCGGCACAGGATCAAGGTGGACGTCATCGGCGTGCTTTCCGGCATTCCGCTGAAAGGGCGTCAGGTTCGCTCCAGAATCAGCGCTCGCCGCTGCCGGTGGAAATCGCTCTCCGGTCGTGAGGGTAGACTGCGCTGGTGTAGACAATCCGGCGCGGTGCCGGCGAAATGCCGCCGCTGGTCTGGACCTGAAGTCAAAGAGCTTTCTGGCGATTTTTTCCCCGGTTCGATTCATCAAACTTGTCCGGCCCGTGGAGCAGCACCCGATTGCGGCCGGCTTGCTTGGCAAGATAGAGGGCCGTATCCGCGTGACGCTGCAACTGTTCGGGTGAGATGGCCTCCTCAGCCGACTGAACCGAAACCCCAATGCTGAGGGTGACGCTGCGACACGCGGGATCCAGGGTTCGTAAAAGCGGCTGCCTCGACGCTCTTACGAATTCGCTCAGCTACAGAGACCGCCTCTTGCTCGCTCGTCTCGGGCAGGAGCACCAGGAACTCTTCGCCACCGTAGCGGGCAAGGTGATCGCGATCGCGCCTGACGTTTTCCTGAATGATCCTGGCGACCTCAACGAGACAGCGATCGCCCTGGGCATGGCCGAGGTGATCGTTCAGCTTCTTGAAGTGATCGATGTCGCACATCAGCATCGCGACAGGGTTCTGCAACTGAAAAACAAGATAGAGACCGAGCGCCAAGGCGGCAATGATCGCCGTCCAGGCGAGAGGGATGCCGAAGATGATGATGGCTGTTATGGCCACGAACAGCATGATGTTCAAATGCCGTTCGTAGAACTCGCCACCCGCGCTGACGCCGACCAACGCGACCGACAACAAGATGAAGAACATGCTCGCGATCAGCGAAGCCCCTTGAATCCAAGGCGGCCGCGGTCTTCGCCAGACAAAAACAGTGGTCGCGGCGATCGGCGGGATGATGGTACCAGGCAAAAGCATGGACAGCGCGATCGGCCTTGGCAGGATCAACATGTTCAGCGCCAGGGTCAGCACGTCCAGCAAAGCCACCCAGATCATCCGAGCGCGGATAATCTTCGCTGTTTGCGACCAGACACGTGCTCGAAACAGCCGTTTGATCTCGCCTTTGAGGCGAATGTCGCGCCTGCGGCGCGCCAGAAGCCGGTCAACCTCGGCGGTTAAGGCAGGGTCTTCCTGCCCGTCGATGTGCATGAGTTCGGGATCCTTAACCGCTTCTCCCGAACATTCGTCGAGCCATCCGGTCGTCGCAACGGAAAGCTTGCCAAGCTATCCTAAAGATTTGACTACCAACTGATTTGCGGATTTCAGGGCGCCGGCTGCCGGTGGGTCTCTGCTGCGTTGTGCTCGACTGCAAGCCATTGCTGCTCCAAGAGTCGACGACAAGGTTGCGGGTCGGTGAACTATGGGACACCGGCAAACTGGAGAGGACTATTATCGGCGTCGCCACCGTCCGCTGGCGTGCCGGCGCGGGACAAGGCCGTTCTTGAGGCGGCCTCGACCTGACTTCTGCGCCTGACAGTGGTCAGTTCGGCTTGCGCGTGAGGGAAAACAGCCTGTGAGCCGGGCTGCGACACCGAGGCAAATGAGAGCTTCGCTCGGAATAGCCGATGCGGGCAACTCCGGCTGCCCGCACAACATTTTGCGCCGCCTCGCCTCCGGAACTATTCGGCTACATCCCACTTTCCCAAGAGCCGGTGCTCCGGCCCGTCGCCTGGGCCCCTATCGCCAGCACCGACGCTTGGGCCGGCCCCTTTTACATTCCGCAAGTCATGATCTGGCAGCTTTGCTGCGCTCCGCCTGCTCCGAGGAAGTTTCAGACGTGTGAGGCACCCCAGGTCAGCCGGACACGCTGCCGATTGGAAGGCCAATTCCCCCTTCGTTCACGATATTTAGGGCGAATATCCGGTTGACAAACCCAATTGAAATAGGATGCCTGAAAGGGCGGCATGGGGATTTGACTCGCCAAACCTTCTTTGATTGATATCGTGGCTCGCACG
Organism: Mesorhizobium sp. SARCC-RB16n; assembly: GCF_008520305.1. GTDB lineage: Bacteria > Pseudomonadota > Alphaproteobacteria > Rhizobiales > Rhizobiaceae > Mesorhizobium. The sequence continues at coordinate 32,156 of NZ_ML703301.1, forward strand.
AGGAATGACTTTCGCCCTTCGTGCTGCACGAGGGACCCATGGCGAAATTCGGATTATCAGCGCTCGATGCCGACATCCTGAGGACGACTTTCAAAAAAGCGGTCTTGGAGGAAAGCATCCCGGAGAGCGGGTGGCGAAAATACGCTGAGGAACTCATCCAGATATATACGGGCTCTCAGACCGTAGATCCCCGACTGGTGGACTGGATGGTAAGCAAATAGCGCAGGGGAAAAGCCCCGGCGCTTCGCAGCCCTGCTATCGATTTGACCTCAGTCGCTGCGGAGGATTTTCGCTTCTAACGCCGCTACTACGAAAGCTCGTCTGGCAACTGGTGGCCGAGCTTCACCACGCAGCACCTGAAGACATGCATCCATAGCCAGTTTTCGCTTCTTCGTCTGATCAGGAAAATTCCGCAGCAGGATCGTAGCCGCCTCGTTGACATCGAGTATGACGCGTTCCCGGTCATGGCGGCCAACTTGCACCACCACGGGCCGGACGAACCTGCTTGACATGCAATTACACTTTCAATCCGGGTCGCTACGGGACTTGCGTATCATGACGTTGGGTCAATTCATACATGGATTGGCAGCGGCCCAAAGAGGCCTTGCACATTCGTCTCCTTGGCCCCACGCGAGCTTTCATGAAGGCCGAGCGTTCCCTCCTCGGGTGCCGCCCTGATGGGGGCGTTGCCGCGGCGCTTCTAGAGGGGCGCGGACGCCAACAGAGGTAGAGGGCGGGCTTGCGGGGCGGGCGGAGGTCCGGGTCGCCGACGGTTCGTCCCTCTGAACGGTCCTTGGGTCCACCATCCAACATCTGCCCCGTCGGCTCAGGTCGGCGGGGCTTTTTTGTTTGTCTGGGAAACCCGGGAAACCGGAGGTCCGAGCAGTCTGTAGGGAATTAGACATGCCCTTGCGAGGCCCTAAGACAGGTTTGATCTACCTCTGTTGGGAGCCGTCTCAGCTCCCGCCTAGTTCGGAAGTTGTTAGATGGCTTAACGAATGGACGGCGAAATTTCCGCTTTCGAATTTTCGATAATAAAGGACTGTTTTCGACAGATGGTGCGCGAGGGCTTGCCTGCTTCGTGCAGGATTTCCGGGCAGAGAATTAGGCGCACGCTAATCTCTCAGCGCTGCGACTGCCTATTCCGCCGCGCCACCGCTGCAATGAAAGCCACGGCTGCTATGTCGCATGCCCGTCTCGATGGTCCGTTCGCGCGAATAATAACCCCAGACGCCTTTGCGGTTAGGCCGTGTTTCTGGGCGAAGAACTCAACCGGGTAAGGGGAGTTTTCCCCGGCGGGTTTGGAACTAATTCGGGCTTTTCCCATGCGGATAGAATGTAGCGTGGGCTGGGGAAAACAACGTCACTTCGACGATTGGTTGCAAACGTACAATCGAGCGCATTTCGATGGCCGGCCGATTTGACTCGCTTAATCCAGTCAAAAGCGTACAAAGCGGTGTCGTCAGTTTAAGCTTCACGCACTGACGCGTGGGAGCGACCATCCCAAGGCGCCCCGCCTTCGGCCCGAAATCTCGAGCGCTCTTGCGCGTCACTCCGGGGCCACCGATCGCCATTTAAAGGAACAATATCGCGGGTCGACTTTGGTCGTTCCTCGATACCGCGGGAACGCGCCTGCTTCACAAGCACCTTTTCCCGCTCGGAAAGGCGGCGACTATTGTCAGTTTCGTACCAAGCCGGACTTCCAGGGTCCCACGGACTAATTTGCGCTGCGTCGTCTGCAGAAGGCCCCGGGGCGCAGACAGCCGAGGGATCGCGTGCTCTTGCCCTTTTTGATGGAAGAGCCATGGACCGGCAAATCGAGCCAAATAAGAATGAATTGTTGCGGCGCCTCCCACCTGCTGATTTGAACCTCCTCGTGCCGCATCTTCGCGATACGTTCCTTGAGTTGCGTAGCCCTCTCGAAACGGCCGGCAAGCCAATCGATTATGTCTATTTTCCTCAAAGTGGCCTCGCCTCGGTGGTGGCAAAGAAGCGAGCAAACGTTGATGCTGAGGTCGGCATTATTGGTTTTGAAGGCATGACGGGCTCAGCCCTCGTCATGGGGGATGACCGTGCCACGCACGACTGCTTCATTCAGATGACCAGCGAAGCGATGATGATAGAGGCGGCGAAATTCAAAAACGCCTTAGACACAAGCAACACGCTTCGGCCATTTCTGCTTCGATACGTTCATGCCTTTCACATCCAGGCCACATACACCGCGCTGATCAACGCGCGATCCAAGATCGAAGAGCGTCTCGCACGGTGGCTGCTCATGTGTGACGACCGTATTCTTGGCAATCGGCTTGGCATCACCCACGAGTTTTTGTCGGTGATGCTTGGTGTGAGACGGCCAGGCGTGACGATTGCCCTTCAAGGCCTAGAAGGGCGGGGCTTTATACAGTCTAGGCGTGGTGAAGTCGTTATCCGCAACCGCAAAGGCCTGATCGACCTCGCTGATGGTGGTTACGGGGAATCAGAGGCTGAATACAAGCGGCTTATGGGAGACATCGAGATCCAGCCGCAGATTGTCGCCTAATGGGAACCAACACGATAGGCGCGAGTTTGGGCAAATGGCCCTCTATTATTTCGATGTCGACGATAACGGCACGTTCTATCCTGATGATGAAGGCACCGAGTGTGATACCTTCGATCAGGTAAAAGAAGAGGCCACGCGCGCCCTTGTTGAAATCATAAAGGATAGCCTGCCGTACGGGGATCGTCATAAGCTGGTGATCAAGGTACGTGAAGACGGCGGCGCCATTGTCTTACGGGCCTCAATAATTTGAGGTCGAAGCAGAGCACCGTTCCCAGGGCGGCAGCTCGCCGGACTCACACGTCTAGTAGGTTCAGCGCGACGCAACCTGTTCATTCGAACGCGTACTCTGATACCGCGCGATTTTTCTCGTCGGTGACGCACCCATTGCGGCTCGTCACGGGAGCGTTGACCGCCTTTTGGCGCAGAAAGGGCACCGTGCGGTTCACCTGCGTTTCGACGCTGCTGAGGCGACGTTTGTCGATATTTTCGGGGTCAGGGTCTTGCGATTTGTCGCGTTTGCTGCGTCTATCGCCAAAGAACTGGTCGGGCTTTACAGCCGGGCCACGCTGCGATTGCTAAGGGAGTACGCATATGGCCACGGGAACCGTGAAGTGGTTCAACGCCACCAAGGGATTTGGATTTATCCAGCCCGACAATGGCGGTCAGGATGTTTTCGTCCACATTTCCGCTGTCGAACGTGCGGGCCTCTCGACCCTCGCTGATGGCCAGAAGGTCAACTATGAGATCGAGCAGGACCGCCGTACTGGCAAGTCCTCTGCTGGCAATCTCAGCAAAGCTGGCTGATTCTTGCCCTCTCGCCCCGGAACAGCCGACAGGACGTCGCTCAAGCTTTCGGGGCAAGCCATGTGAAAACCAAGCTGTTTCACGGGAAAGGCGGGCCGCTCTCGCCTTTCCCATCTTCGCAACGCGCCGGAACCGACCCTAGGGTATGATCAGGCCGCGGCTTTCTTCCGGGGGCGCTTCGCGGGCGTCGGCTTTTCGGGCTCCTTTGGCTTGCGGCCGAGGCCCATGGTTTTAGCAAGGGCAGAACGCGTTGCGGTATAGATAGGCGCGACCATCGGATAGTCCGCTGGCAGGCCCCATTTGGCGCGATATTCATCCGGGCTCAGGCCATATTGGGTCGACAGGTGCCGCTTCAGCGACTTGAACTTCTTCCCGTCCTCCAGGCTGATGATGTAGTCGGGCGTCACCGACTTCCTGATCGGCACGGCAGGCTTGAGAACTTCAGGCCTTTCCGACACCACAGCCCTGGCCGTGCCCTTCAGGGCGGCATGGACCTGTCCGATGAGGGCGGGCAGTTCACCGACCGGCACCGGATTGTTTGAAACATAAGCTGAGACTACATCGACCGTCAGTTCGACGAGGTTATCGGTATTGCTCTCGGTTTCTTCTGTCACGAAACACTCCTTGCGGATCAAAAGATTGGCGTCGAACAGACATTTCATAGTGACGACGGCTTCCGATAGCAACGAACCTATTGCAGTTCTATTTCGGCAGTCGCTGAGGCTGGTCGAGCGTGGCTGATCCGCTCCGGCGACAATCTTGCAGCCATTGCCGCGTGCAGTTACGCAAAAACAGGGACCTCGCTTCGGCACCCCGACAGACGCTCTCTTTGAAGCACGGAATCAATCGAGCCTCGAGGCGCGGCCGCGGCGTTGCGCCTTGGCGGGACGGCAGAGGGAGAGGATGGACGGGCCGTCGCGACGGGTGGAGTGCTGGAGGAAAGGCTTCCGGCGCCCGTCGCGGAGAAAGTTCCATGACCCAGTTGCAAGCTCTCGCCCCCGCGGTGAATCCACGGGGCGGCTATATGGTGGACGTCAACCGCGGCCAGCGCATCGGCCGGGTATCGTCGGAGTGGGCCAACCGCCCGGCGGACGAGCGATACCTGTCTCTCACCGATCTCCACAATTCGGTGAAGCGGCGATCTGAACGCAGCAAGACGCGCATCGTCGAAAGTGAGCTAATCCGCGTCGAGGCCAGCCGCGACGACCCGGAGCGCCTGAGGCTAATGCTGCCTGATGCCGAGGCACCCGTTGCCCCCACACATTGGAGTTTTGGCCAACTCGCCGGTCTGGTCGGCGCGCCGGCCACCTACCTGCGTCAGCTTCCGGCTCCGCTCGCGGCGATCAACCTCCAGCACGGTCTCCTCAACCACCGCACAGAACAGGTGAAGACGCTGGAAATCCAAAACGGTCGCCTAGAGTTGCGAGCGGTGACCGGTCCCGACTACGGCAGGATTTTCGACCATGAGCTGGTCGAGGCCGTGCAGAAGATTGCCGGCAATGGCACCGGGGATACGCGCTGGAAGGTGCCAGGTGTGCTCGACTGGTCGACGGGGATCTACAATCCGAACGTTGACATCTCCAGCGACACCACCACGCTCTACGCGTCTGATCGCGATGTCTTTTTGTTCCTCGTCGATGACTTGAACCCGATCGAGGCCGGGCGGCTGCCAAATGGGGAACCGGATCTCTATTTTCGCGGTTTCTACTGCTGGAATTCCGAAGTCGGAGCCCGCACCCTCGGGATCGCCAGCTTCTATCTGCGCGCAGTGTGTCAGAACCGAAATCTGTGGGGCGTTGAAGATTTCGAGGAAATCATCATCCGCCATTCAAAGTATGCCGCCTCGCGTTTCGCCATGGAAGCCGAGCCGGCGCTGATCCAGTTCGCCGATTCCTCGCCCATGCCGTTCGTCAACGGCATCAAAGCGGCCCGGCAACGGATCGTCGCTCGGGACGATGAAGATCGCCAGAGCTTCCTGCGCAAGCGCGGCTTTTCAAAGTCCGAGACCACGAAGATCATCGATACCGTGCTGCTTGAGGAAGGCCGGCCGCCAGAATCGATTTTCGACTTCGTACAGGGCATCACGCGGATCGCGCGCGACAAATCGCATCAGGATGTTCGCCTGGACATGGAAGGCAAGGCCAAGAAGCTTCTCGACTTCGCCGCCTGATCCTTCCGATGCCGGCGTGGAGGAGATCTCCGTCAAGCCAGCGTCGTCCTCAAAAGCACGAGGACGGCGCTTTGTTCTTTTTCGGTAAAGCCTGCTCGGTGACAGCCTGGCTTTATGATGGTCTTCGCGCCGAAGGATTGCCGGCGATTTGCATCGAGACGCGCCAGGTGAACGCGAAAGATGATGCCGAACAAGACGCATCAGAATGTGCCCGCGCCTTGGCGCAGATTATGCGCACGGGCCTGGTATCGGCAGGTGCATGTGAAGAGCCAGCAGTGTCGACTCTGGCGGTCCTCCTCGTCGCGCGGCGGACGGTCCTTAATGAACTGCGGATGATCGAGAACGTGGTCAGGTCGATTCTGCGGGAGGCCGGCATCAAGCTTGGCACGCGGTCGCGAACTGCCTTCGGCGGTCGCGTGCGCGAGCTGATTGGCACAGATACGGTCGTCATGACGCTGGTCGAGCCGCTCCTGGCGATCGTGGCCACGATGCTGCGCGAGTTCGGGCGACTGACAAAGCAGGTCCTCAATATCGCCCGCCAGGAGCGAGTCTGCCGGCGACTCATGAGCGTTCCAGGTGTGGGACCCATCACCGCGCTCGCTCTCCGCCCTACGATTGATCGGTCGGACCGGTTCAGGCGATCGAGGGACGTGGGGGCACATCTCGGTTTGACGCCGGCACGCTATCAGTCCGGCGAGACCGACATTCAGGGCAAGATCAACCATGTGGCGCCGAGCGCGCCCGCACCGCGCTCTATGAAGCGGCCCATTCGCTGCTCGTGCGCAGCAAGAAATGGTCGAGCCTCAGAGCGTGGGGCATGAACGTGGCCAAGCGGCGCGGTATGGCCCGGGCCCGAGTTGCTGTTGCCCGCAAGCTCGCCGTCATCCTGCATCGCATGTGGAGCGATGCAACAGAATTCCGCTTCGGCAAGGCGCCGGGCCACGTATCGACATGACACAAGGATAGCGGACCAAAGGAGTTACAGCCCGAAAGGGCGTGATCCGGATCGTTCCCGTGGGGACGAGTAAGGTCATCTCGTTAGCAGGCACGATCCTGGGACGGACTCTCCCAAGGTCGTTCAACAGATTGAGACACCTCGCTCTACTGACCCCATCATGCGGCGGCCTAAGTCGACCGCGAAGAGAAGCGAGTGACCCGCGGGGCGACATAGTCCGGAAAAATATCGGAGGAGCTTGACCTCAACGACCCCAATCAGAGAAGCCTGCTAGTTCTTCTTTCAGACGGTCGAAATGCCTTCCGGAGAAGGGTTGACCATGGTTGTCTGAGCGGCGCAACAGGATTTGGACCAGATACATAATAATCGCCGCTGTGCTGCGGATCTCTGTAGGATCTATTTCTGAGAAGAGTGATCTGCGGACCGGGTCGATTGGCAAAAGGAAACGGGCGACGTTCGCCCGTTGTCACAGTCAGTGATGTTGAGGTCCAAACACGTCGTCGTTTACGTGCTTGGACCTTTTGGGTCACTGGTATGTAGGCGTCCGGGAGGCGTCTTTTACTCCCTCGCATGAGTTAAAATGCGGAACACCGGCCAATGGGCAATTGCATCGCGCAATTTGCTGAAAAGTTTGCCTTCTTTCTTGATGGCAGATCGAACTTGAACGGCAGCCCATCCGGCTTTCATCATCCCGCCTACATGGCAATGGCAGACAATAGCGTGCAACTGCCAATCCGAAAGCTCGAAAAAGCGCTGCGCTTCGCCATACGTATCGTTTTTCAGCCCTTCAGCGCACAAAGTCGGATCGGCGAAAGCGATGCTGAGCGCGGAGCCTAGGGACTGGGCTTTGTGGCGCACATCCAAGGTCATATATTCCGTCCCGGGGAATGCGGCGAGGCACCGCTCGGGATTTCGCTCGAGCAGCATGGCCCAATGTTCCAAACGCTGACGCCGCGTCATAGCCGGAAAGGATACTTCGACTTCCGCGACCTCATGCAGTTCTTCAAGTGTCTGATGTTTCATGGCCGGCCATCTCCTGTTGGCGAGGCGCTCCGCCTGCACCAGGCCGAAGCAGCCTCAGTCGTCCCTATGCAGGCGAACCTGCAGTCCGTCGGGAAGTTCCACTGCAGAGAAAATTTGACAGTGTGCCTGCCCGATTCCCGCGTCTCGGTGCGTTAACGTCCCATGCGACAAGTTACTTCGATGCTTGGACCAAACGTTGAAGCAATGGGTAATCCTTCAGATCCTTGTAAGGCGTGAGATCTAAATCCATCGGCACGCAGCGAAGCTGTTCGTCATCGATCGCTTTCTCATGGCTCTTAATGACGCTTTGGTAATGCCGCCAGGTCAGGCCAGCCCCTCTGACGGCGTCCCTTTCGATGCGCGAAGCGATTTGATGGGCGTGCAGATAATGGAGGCGCAACTCGTCCAAGAGAGCTTTTTCAACAATTTCGTGGCACACCAGAAACGGTTCGAGGCGCACGTCCTTGCCTCTCCATCTGATGGTGCGCGGCAGATGTCGGTCGATGTAAATCGTCGTGGCATCCCTGCTGTATCCAGCGATGTAGGGTATATCGAAGTCGTGACTTACCTTAACTCGTCGATGAAGCGCAGAAACGACATCAGACAGGACGAGGTCGCTGATATCTTCAGAGCTATGACGGACCTCGTCGGCTAATTTCAAGTCCGCTCCTGCGTTTGCCAGTCGAAGCGCCCGCCACACGGGCGAGCGCTTGGCGACGATCTTTACTTGTTGACGATGATGCGCTGCTTGTCCCGGTTTTGGGCGTAAGTTGCCTTGTCGTAGGCAGTCTGCGCCTCCAACTGGTCCTTGGTGAAGTTAGTATAGAGGTAACGGTTGCCGTTCTTGTCGGTCATGAACTTGAGGTTCTCCATACCGACGGCGACCTTCTTTTGGCCAATGCCCAGGAAGCCGCCTACATCAACAACTATCGAATCGACCTTCTTGTCACCCGTCAGGATAACGTCGCCGATCTCGCCGACCTTCGCATCGTCTGCCCCATAGACCTTGGTTCCGATCAGATTTGCTGCACTGATTTTGTCTGACGGCATTTCGGTCAAGGTCGTCTTATCGATCGAGGCCGTCGAAGTCGTATCGGTTTTGCCAGCAGCCGCTTGGGTGGTCGCCGTGTTGTTAGTCGGCTGGGTGGGTGCTGCCGCGGTATCGTAAGCCTTCGTATCGAAACTAGGCTGGGCTTTAAGTTCATCCTTGGTCGTCTTGGCGACTAACCAGCGATCGCCCTTCTTGTTCACCCATTCAAGCTTGTTGAAATCATAGGCGACATTTTTTTCGCCCACGCCGAGGAAACCGCCGACGCCAATGACAACGAGTTTGGCGTTCCCGTCCTTGTCCAGGACGATATCGTTAACATTGCCGATCTTCGTCGCGTCATCGGCGTTGCTGTCATAGACTGCGGCTCCCATGATCTTGGAGACGAGCTTGCCATCACTGACCGGGGCGACAACTTCCGTCTGCGCAGCGGGCTTGCTGGAATTTGCGGCGAGTGCACCTGCAGTGCAGAGCGCCGTCGACATGAGAGCGGCCGTCGCCGCCGCAGCTAGCATCTTCCGGATCATCGTAAATTCCTCCTGTTGCCTGGTTGACTGAGCGTCGCGATCTGCCAACGTCATGTCGACCAACGGAACGAGCTGCCTTTCGTTCCGAGAGTGGGTCTATGGTCGCTACTGGCGCAAGACTGAAGCTCATGCGGAGCCTGGTGCTAGATTGGCGACACGGGCCGTGCGGCTACTCCGGCACTGGCCATCCCCGGCCCGGCCGCCGGCATAGCCGGTCTAAACGCGCAAGCTCTCGGTAAGGGCATGTCGACCGCTACAAAGATGGGTGCATCGTAAGGTCCCTTGTTCGCGTTGCGGCGCCGGTAGGGAAACCACGCCGGGCAGCGACTCGCCCGAGCACCGTTACCTGTTTACGGGCCCCAGGATCTCGACCCTCATGCGACAGCTTCCCGGGCAGGCGAGCGGCGCTTTCCGCCGTTTCTGGAATCGGACTTGCGCTCAGAAAGTTTCGCAAGCAGAGCCGCCAATCCCATCGCATTGAGAACCCGTGTCCTTGGAACACCTCCCTTGCGGGCCATCTCGACCCCCCAATGCATGTGGTCGAGTTCGCGGATTGAATGAGCGTCCGGATTAATGCTGAAGATGCAGCCGTAGTCGAGTGCCTTCTGATGCCACCGCCAGTCGAGATCGAGCCGCCACGGATGCGCATTGATTTCGACAGCGACGCCATATTTCGCGCACGCTCTGATGACCTTGTCGACGTCGACCTCATAGCCGGGACGACGCAACAACTGGCGGCCGGTCATGTGCCCGATGATTGTCGTGAGGGGATTGGCGATTGCCTCAATGATACGGTCCGTCTGCTCTTTCTTGGGCAAGTTGAAGCGGCTGTGCACGCTCGCGACAACGAAATCGAACTGCTTCAAGACGTGGTCCGGATAATCAAGCGAGCCATCGACCAGGATGTCTGCCTCGATGCCCTTCAGGATATGGAATTCTCCACCATACTTCTTGTTTAGCCGATCGGCTTCGCGGTGCTGTTCAGCAATCTCTCGCAACGTGAGCCCGCCCGCGTAGTGGGCCGACTGCGAATGGTCGGTGACACCATAGTACTCGAACCCACGCTTGCGGGTCGCTTCAGCCATTGCCTCGAGCGTGTCGGTGCCATCGGATGCAGTCGTGTGAGAATGCAGGATGCCACGCAGATCATCGTCCCGGACGAGAGGAGGTAACTGCTGGCTCGCTGCCCGCTCAATCTCGTCCCTGCCTTCGCGCAGTTCGGGTTCGATGAACTGTAGGTCCAACGCTTCGTAGATTTCCTTCTCTGTCGCTGCCGCGATCAGCTTTCTCCCGTGGTAGAGCCCGTCGGGTTTGAGGGCGAACCCTCTCTCGGTCGCATACATCGTCAACTGCTCAAGATGGGCCGCCGATCCGGTTGCTTCGAGTAGGCTGGCGCCAAAGTGCTTCTTATCCGTGACGACAAGCTGGAGGGTGGACTGCTCGATTTCGGTCGGCTTCTTCCCCAGCGCTACCAGCGCGAGGTCGGCAACAAGTTCGCAACCGCGCCGGAAATCACCGGCAATTTCCACGCGCGAAAACTCTGGATGCTCTTGCTTCACGGAAATGACCGCATGCTCAAGGAGAGCCGCGGCCTTGTGCAGGTGTAGCTGTGTTTCGCCGCTTCGAGCGATAGCCAGGTTTTGCAGGATTTTTGTCTGAAGCGAAGCACCGAGGCCTTTGACTGGCCGGATGCGATCTGCCTTTGCCGAGGCTTCGAGCTCAGCCAACGAGTTCACGCCGAGCGCCTGATAAAGCTTCAGTATCTTGTCGGGCCGAAGCCCTGGTATGGCAAAAAGCTCCATCACACCCGCCGGGACCTCCTCGCGCAGTTCCTCAAGGCGTGGGTGCGTGCCCGTTTCATAGAGCTTGCGCACAATGTCTGCGATCGCGTCGCCGATCCCCGGGATTCTGGTGAGGGCGCCGGCGGCGATGATCCGGTCGAGCGGCTGCGACAACGCAGCCAGACTGTCGGCGGCGCGCAGATATGGGTCGGCTCGACCCCATCGCACCAGAAATTTGCTGGTTGCGCGTCTCTTCAACTTAGGAGCATCGCCGACGTGGAAATGCGATGGCGCATCAAGCGTCTCCATCTCCGCCCAAGTGATCGGCGCCGCGACCGGAGCGCCGCGCGACCATCTCATGGCGTCCAACGCGGGAGACCGCCGCATCATCGACCTCGCCGAAAGAGGTAGTCGTGCGTGGTTTACGGCTAGCTCCGCCGCCAAAAGCCATTCGAAATCCAAGGCCAATGATGGATAGGCTTGCGATCCGCTGCTGCCAGAGCCGTACGCGAGGCCGCTTCATTATCCACGCGCCAAGTGTGCCGGACGCCAAGGCGTAAGTTCCTAAGACCAAAACGCCCGTCATCTTCTGGGTCGCCCCTAGGAGCAAAAGCTGCAACGTTACTAAGTCCCCATGCGGATCGACAAACTGAGGCAGGAACGCGACCATAACGCCGATCGGCCAGGGGTTTACCAGATTGGCAATCATGCCCTCCCGCGCGGCGGCGAGCGGTGTCACATCTTCCACCTGCCAGGCCGTCGTAGCGGATGAGGCGAACGCCAGCCGTAGTCCGAGCCAAACGAGATAGGCGGCTCCCGCCCATTGCAGGATTTTGAATGCGAGGTGGGATGCGCTCACGAGCGAGGAAACCCCCAACGCGATTAGCGGCAGTTGCACCATCCCCGCGCCAACTGTCATGCCAAGAACCGTGAACAGCGCGGTCGCGCGCCCCTGTCCAATGACTCGCGCAAGCACCAAGATACTATCTGGCCCCGGTGGCATCTGCATTACGATGACCGTTCCAAAAAATGCTATCCAGAGGGCGGGATCGATGAGCTTTTCCTCTTACAATGCCTGGAGTAATCTCACGCTAGGCATGTACGCTCCCTGCCGGGGTCCAAGCATCCTCGGCGGCTCGGTCGCCTTGAAATCCGCGAGCCGAAGTAGAGCAGCGCTCCTTATCCCGACCCATCAATCGTTGCGGCAGGTGGATGGCGCTGGCGCGAGGCCTGGAGGCAGAGGGGGGAGGGGAGGGTTGCTGACGGGCTTGGAGGTTCGGGGAGAGGCCCCGGGCCGCCCGTCACGGAGAACCTGACCATGGCAAAGAACGCCATTCAGAAGATCGCGATGAACGCCGCGGAGAACATTCCCTATGACAAGCTGGTGCTGTCGCAGAAGAATGTCCGGCGCATCAAGGACGGCTTGTCGATTGAGCAGCTTGCCGAAGACATCGGCCGGCGAAAGCTGATCCAGAGCCTGAACGTCCGCCCCGTACTCGACGGGGAGGGCGAGGAGACCGGCACGTTCGAAGTGCCCGCCGGCGGTCGGCGTTATCTCGCCCTTGGCATCCTCATCAAGCAGAAGCGACTGGCGAAGAACGAGCCGATTCCCTGTGTCGTCAACCGCAGACAGGAGACCTCGGCCGAAGAAGACTCGCTTGCCGAAAACCTGCGCCGCGCCGACCTGCACCCGCTTGACCAGTTCCGGGCCTTCAATACGCTCAGCGATCAGGGCCTCGATCCAGACGAGATCGGCGCCCGCTTCTTCGTATCGCCGGCGACGGTGAGGCAGCGCCTGCGGCTGGCATCGGTCTCCCCAAAACTGCTCGAGCTCTACGAGAAGGATGAAATCCGGCTCGAACAGATCATGGCGTTCTCGATCTCGGACGATCACGCGCGCCAGGAGCAGGTCTGGGAGCGGATCTCCGGCTCGCACTCGCAGGAAGCCTACTACATCAGGCGCCTGCTGACCGAGACCACGGTCCGGGCTGATGATCGCCGGGCCGTCTATGTCGGCGCGGAAGCTTATGAGGCGGCTGGCGGCGTCATCCTTCGCGACCTGTTCGAGCAGGATTCCGGCGGCTGGTTCCAGGATGCAGCACTTCTCGAGCAGCTGGTCTTCGACAGGCTGAAGGTTGATGCCGAGGCGATCCGCGCCGAAGGCTGGAAATGGGTCGAGGCGGCGATCAGCTTTCCCTATGGCCACACCTCCGGCATGCGGCGCATTTATGCCGAGGCCCAGGAGCTCAGTGCCGAGGAGATCGAACGCTACGACGCGCTGAAGGCCGAATATGACAAGCTCGATGCGGACTATGCCGCGGCCGAGGACGCCGACGAGGCAATCGAGGCGAAGCTCGACCAGCTGGGGGCCGAGCTCGATGCGATCGACGATCGTCCTCAAAGCTACGACCCCGCTCAGAAGGCGATTGCCGGTGCGTTCGTGACGCTCGCTGCCAACGGCGAGCTCCAGGTCGAGGCCGGTTTCGTGCGGTCCGAAGACGAGCCTCGCTCCGAGACGGACGACGTCGGTGAGGGCGAGGATGCCGAGGGCCAAGCCCGATCCAATGGTGACGACGATGGCGATACTGTTGTCGTCAACGGCAAGCCGGTGAATGACAGTTCCGGCGATGACGGCGAGGAGGATGGCATCAAGCCGCTGCCAGATCGGCTCGTCTTCGACCTGACCGCACAGCGCACGCTTGCACTGCGCAACGCGCTCGCCGGTGACGTCGACATAGCCTTCCTCGCGGCACTCCACGCCGTTGTGCTGCAGGTATTCTATCGCTTCGCGCCGGACACCTGCCTCGAAATCAGCCTGAAGAGCGGCAGCTTCTCCCAGGTCGACGGTCTTGCCGAGACGTCCTGGGCCAAGGAGATCGCCGAGCGCCACGAAACTTGGGACCGCGATTTGCCCGATGAGGCGGATGGCCTGTGGGACTTCCTTCTCGGCCTCGACGAGGCAAGCCGCAAGGCGCTGTTCGCGCATTGCGTCTCGTTGACTCTCAACGCGGTGGTCGAACCCTGGAACAGAAGGGCGAAGGCGCTCGCGCATGCCGACGTGCTCGGCCGCTCGCTCCAGTTCGATATGGTAGACGCCGGCTGGACCCCCACGGTCGAGTTCCTCGGGCGCCTCACCAAGGCTCGGATCCTGCAGGCTGTCCGGGAAGCCCGTGGCGCGGACTCCGCGCAGCTGATCGATAACATGAAGAAGGACATCATGGCCCGTGAAGCCGCCCGACTTCTCGAAGGATCGAACTGGCTGCCGGAGCCGCTTCGCCTCGACGTCGACGAAGTGGCTAGCGATGCTGGCGACGCCGTCGCCGGCGAGATGCCGGACGAGGCGGCGCTCGATGGCGATGCCGCTGAACTGCCGGCCTTTCTCGCCGACGCTGCGGATCCGTCCTCCGGCGAGCCGGTGACCGACGGCGACGAGACGGACCACCTCCAGGCCGCCCAATAATCGGCCCTCCCGTTCCGCTCCGGGCCCGGCACATCAGCCGGGCTCATTCTGTTTTCCAAGATGGAGAGATTCGCATGTCCGCACATATCCTCTATCGAATCCGCCCCTTTGGGGAGCGTCATTCGCTACTCGGACGGCGCGGCGAAACCCCCGTCGCGCTTCACCAAAAAGCTCGCCGCCTGGGAGAGCCGCAACGGCGTCGGCCGTCTGGTCAAGAAGGAACCGCCGCGAACGCGCACGACCTACTCCTCGCCCGCGTACTTCGCCCTGCATGAGGGTGATTTCGGGCAGGGCGGCATCATCGTCGTCTCGGTCAGACGCACCTGGTCCGCCGGGAGCGACTTGCGGTTCGAAATCGTCGAGCGCCCCAAAATCGGGTGGTCCGCGTGCTGCAGGCCCTCGGCGACAGCCCGGAGCTTCTGCATCTGTCCGAAAGCTCCGAGGCGGCCGAGCACTGGCTTGCCGCTCCTACGGCCGCGCCTATCTCAAGGAGGTCTCCGCCGACGAGGTCGGCGCCGACGTCATCGAGGGGCGCGCGGCCACCTGATCGTTTTACCGCATACACCAACCGAGGACGGGCCAGGGGTCGCGAGCGATCGCCGGGCCTGTTTCGTTTCATGAGATCGACATGTTCGACTGGAACAGAAGTTGCTCCTATGACGAGCAGCAGAAGAGACGTTTTCACACGACAGGTCGTTCAAAGCTGAAGAAACTTGCCGCCGAACTTGCGCTTCCACCGGGCAGCTATGATCTGCGCTCAAACAAGGCGGGCATAGCCGTCTCCGGTGAAATTACGCTGCATATCACGGCTTTTGCGACCTCACGGATCGGCAATTTCCAGAGCCCGTGGAGCATCACGGCAAGCGCACAGTGCTGGTCGATCGCGGTCGCCCCGGGACGATCCTGAAGCAGCTCGAGGACCTGTCGGACGACGAGATCGACAGCGGCTTGCCGACAATACGCGCACGCGCCAAGAGGAGAAGGGGGAACGATAGGGACCCCTCGTAACAGCGCACCTGTGAAGAGCGCTCACCTTTGCCGCCGGCCTGATGAAGATTGACGGCGTAGGTTTTGATTACTTCAGGTGACCGGAATTGCGAAGCTTTGCTAGCAGGATCAGTGCAGTCCCGTGATACTTCGCTCGCACATGCTCGCTCAACGGAGACGATTCCCAAGTAGCTAAGGTCGCCACAAAAGTTGATGCGTCGCCGTTCACCGAGGCGCATCTTAGGTGGCCGCTCTTCTCGAGCACGACTATCGCCACATCCGCTTCACCATACCCTATTGCGGCCATTCGCTGAATGTAGGTGTCACCGTCTACGCGGACATCGAACAAGACATATCCCGCAGTTTTCTCCGCGGCTGAAGTTCGTCGGTCAGGGGATTGTAACGATGCAGCTAAGTGCAAAGGCCGTCGTGCAGACCGATCTGGAAGTGCCTCGCGGCTAGAGGAGTGATCCCGCTGCTTCTTCCAGGCCTTGATATTTTTCAGAAGTCCAGCCGGCCTCGCGAAGTTGATGTCCGTCGAGAGGGTAACGAGATCAATCGGTGGGTCTCACCACCTGGACCTAGCGCGCGGAGTGTCAGATCGCTGCAGTAAATTGAATTTCGACGCGGATTTCAGGCAGCGCGAACGTCGCTCCCACCGTGGCACGCGCCGGTGGCTCCGCGCCGTCGAGCCATTTCACCCAAGCCTTGTTCATCGCGTCAAAGTCCTCGACGTCCCGCAACCAGATCTGCGCGAGCAGCAGCTTCGATCTGTCCGCACCGACGCTGCGCAGAAGAGCATCCGCTTTTTCCAGGATCTGCTGCGTCTGGTCGGCCGTGTCGGTGTTCTTATCGTCGGCCGTTAGGCCCGAGAGATAAACCGTTCCGTTGTGAACGACGATCCGGCTAAGCCGCTCGTTTTTCTCGAATCGTTCAATCTTTGCCATGGAGCAGGATCCTAAATGTCATGGATGGAAACGCAGACCGCACGATCGCGCTGACTTGCGTATAGTGAGGTCAGGCGTGCGCAACGCCGGAGCGTTGTGCGTTCGCCTGGAAGAACCGCTGCGGGCGGAACGTCTCCATCTCCTCGTGGATCTTCCCGCGCACGACCTCGTCCGCCACCACCCTGCCCAGCTGCGGGCCGATCGTCACGCCACTGTGCGTCACCGCCATATAGTGGCCAGGGATGTCAGGCATTGGGCCGGCGCAGGTGTAACCATCCCCCGGGAACGGTCGGACAGTTGTGCGGATGGCTTCCACGCCTGCGGAATGGAGCGAAGGCAGGACCTTGCTCGCCGCTTCCAATAATGTTGCCGCTTCATCGCCGGTAAGGCTAAGCGTTTCCGGCTTCTTGAGCGTCAGGTCCACCGAGACCTTGTGGATCATGATACGACCCGCGCCGTCGGGACGAATATCCAGATCGTCCGCATGCAGCTGGCTTCGTAGCGTCAACGCCACTGGAGGAGTAAAGGCGAGCACGCCGATCGTCGAGGAAAGCGGGATGCCTTGGGCATCACCGAGCTTCTGGCTGGACCAACCGCCCGTGCAGTTCACTACCGCATCGGCAGCATATCGCTCGCCGTTTGCCGTGCGAACTGCCTTGGCGCGGCCACCCTCGGTTTCGATCTCCGTCACGCGTGAACTGACGTTTACCTGTGTACCCCAGCGCTCCTTCGCCGCTCGCAAAAGCCAGGCCGAATAAAGGACCGGATCAACCCAGCCTTCTTCCGGGTAATACGAGATAGGTCCGTCACCCACGGCAGATACGTCAATATCGGGCTCCATCTCGGCGACGAGCTTCTTGTCGATCCACTCCACGCCGTAGCCCCATTCCTTCATCTGTCGGTAGTTTTCGAAATAGTCGTCCATGGCCTCCGGAGCCGTCCGCCAATCGAAACTGCCGGTCTGGGTGAACCAGGGAGCGGCGCCGAAGTCGCGCTTGAGCTCTAGGTGGGCGCGCATACCCGCGACGTTCAGATCGAAATACGGCCGCGGCCGTTTGGTCGTCGCATTTGTCCAGGCAAAGCTTACCGCCGAAGTGCCACCCGCAATCCTTCCGGCCTCCAGCACGACGACATTCGCGCCTGCCTTGGCGCATTCATAAGCGGCAGAGCTGCCGACGATGCCGGAACCGATGACGACGACGCGCATATAAAAACCTCCAATGAATTCGTATTGCTCACGCCAATCGCTGTGTTGATATTGGCGAGCTAAAATCCTCCATGCCGCCGTTTGCAGAGCGACAACCGGGATGGATATGCGTTCTGACACTGCCAGATGCGGCGATAATACTTTTGCGTTGGCGGATACATTACGGCTTTGAACAAGCGCGGCATCCGATGTTGCGTGAAAACATTGCAACGAGGGGGCAATCGCGGTCAATTGAACTCGCCGCTGCCGTTGATGGCCAAAAGTTATGAACCGCACTCGCTTCGATGCGGTGCATGATCGGACGTGGGCAACTTCTCGTCCGAAGTTATGAAATCCGTGGTCATCGGCGTGCTGAGGCAATGCTAGGCTTTTCAACGTCTGGTGCACACGGGGTCGTCGAATGGAAGAGACTGCAAGGTGAATGCCGAGACGAAGTTCCTCCTGATCGACAAGAACGTGATCCGGCAGGCCTTGGCGCTGCCCCAGGCGCTTGAGGCGACCGAAGCGGCGCTGATCAAGACTTCCAGCGGCGTAGCCCGCCAGCAGATCAGGCGCACGCTCGAGCTTCCGGGGGCGGCGGGAAGCTGCCTGTCTTTGATGTACGCGGCCTTGGACGACCGGCCGCTGTTCGGGGCGAAGGTGCTGTCGGTATTTCCTGACAATTTTGCACACGGGTTCGCTTCGCACCGCGGCGGTGTGTTCCTGTTCAACAAGGATCACGGGCGCCCTGTTGCCCTGATCGACGGAGGAGAACTCACGGCATGGCGGACAGCCGCGGCCAGTGCTGTCGCCACTAGGACGCTTTCGCGCCCCGACAGCTCCACACTGACCGTGTTCGGCTATGGTGAGCAGGCGCGCCGGCACGTCGAAGCGATCGCTCATGTGCGTCCAGTCCGCGTGATCCACGTCTGGGGTCGTGATTTTGCAAAGGCACAGCGCTTCGCCGAGGATATTTCGACATCCGGCTTCGAGGCGCAGGCGCATCACGACGCTGCCGAAGCCGTTCGCGAAGCTGACATCATCTGCACAACGACATCTTCCCAAGAGCCGGTGCTGTTTGGCGAATGGTTGCCGCAAGGCGTCCACATCAATGCCGTCGGGGCAAGCGTGGCTGCATGCCGCGAGATCGACTTTGAATGCGTGCGCAGATCGCGGATCTGGGTGGACTACCTGCCCATGGCGCTCTCCGCCGCGGGAGAGTTGATCGAGGCGATCGAGAGCGGCAAGATCGGCCGCGACCATATTCGCGGCGAAATCGGCGAGGTCCTCGCCGGCACACAGCCTGGCCGTACAAGCGAGGCAGACATCACCCTTTATCGATCTCTTGGCGTTCCCGCCCAGGACATCGAACTCGCCAATCTTGTCTATGCCTTGGCCCGAGATTCGGGGCTCGGAACGTCAATCGATTTCAGGTTGTGATGCCATGCTGAGCTGCCAGCGCGATCTCTTCTCGCTTAATCGCGAGACGGCTTATCTCGACGCCGCCTACATGTCGCCGATCCCTATAGCCGCCATTGCGGCTGGAGAGGCTGGGGTCAGGGTGAAGGCCGAGCCCTGGAAAATGACCATCGCATCCTACTATGACGAGGTGGAGCAGGCGCGGCAGCTTGCCGCCTCGATGGTGGGGGCCAATACAGACGACATCGCCATTGTCGCTGCCACCAGCTACGGCATGGCTGTCGCGGCAGCCAATGTCCCGGTTCCTGCCGGTTCGGCAATCCTTCTCATGGAGAACGAACACACTTCCCATCGATACGTCTGGTACGATCTTGCTAATCGCAACGGCGCTCACGTAGACATCGTTCCGCAACCTGCCGACGGCGACTGGACCGGCGCGATCGTATCGGCAATCCGGAACTCGGGCCGTCCCATTGCGGTTGTCGCTGGCACTCTAGTCCACTGGTTCGAGGGGATGGCGGTTGACCTCGAAGCAGTTGCGGGCGCCGCACGCAAAGCAGGAGCTGCCCTTGTCGTCGACGGCACCCAGTGGGTTGGTGCCGTGCCCTTCGATGTCAGTCAGGTGCGACCGGATTTTCTGGTCTTTGCCACCTACAAGTTTCTGCTTGGCCCCTATCGCCTCGCGTTCCTCTACGCCGACCCACGCTGGCACGAGAAAGGACGCACTCTCGAGCATCATTCATGGAACCGCATGGGCGGCGACAGGTCTGATTTTTACAAGGTGCCGGTGGCGAAGTTTCTTCCCGGAGCCCGCCGGTTCGACATGGGGGAGCGTTCCGATTTCGCTGTCCTGCCTATCGCAATCACCGCCATGAAACTCATTCAGCGATGGTCAGTCGAGCGCGTGTTTGAGCGCCTGCGCTATCTCAATGACTTCGTCTGGGCTGAGGCGAGAAACAGAGGCCTGGAGGTGGTGCGCCCACGAAAGCCCACGCCTCATATCTCAATCCTCGATATTGGCGACCGGCTGGCACCGAACGCCGCGCAGGAATTGAAAGAGGCAAATGTTCACGTCACGCTGCGTGGTACGAAGATGCGCGTGTCGCCACATGTCTACAACGACGAAGAGGATGTTGGTCGCCTGTTTCAGAACCTGCCTCTTCGCTAGCGAAGACATGCGTTCGAAAGTGGCGCAGGCCAACTCAGCGGCGTTGCACAGGACCATCGCCTCCAGCTATGCGTGGATCGAATCTACATTGATCCCAAGGCGGTTATTCCAGCGTCGACGCCGTTCATGAAGCTTCGCGTGGTCTGAATGAGATGCTCTGTAAAAGCGTCCGCCGCTGTCGATGCGATGACACCCCAGGGCCGATAGACGCTCAGGTTCAGATCGAGATGCGGCCGAAAGTCCCTGATCTCGATCGGTAGGCCGCGCGCCATCCAGGCGGAGAGCCGGTCAACGACCGTCACGCCGGCGCCGGAGGCAGCAAGCGCGATGCAGGCGCCGGACAGGCTGGCCTCCACTTTAAGCAGGCGGCTGATCCCCCGTTTGTCGCAAAGCGCATCGAGTTGCCGCCGCATCGGATCGGCAGAGCCCATCGATATGAAGTCGAGACCGTCGAGGTCGTCCGCCTGGATCACTTCAAGCTGAGACAGCGGATGCCCCGCCGGCATGACGCATACTGGCGGCGTCGCGGTCAGCGCGCGCCTGACGATCGAGGGGTTTTCTTCCGACGCCGTGACGCCGATGCCGATATCGAGCTGATTTCGGCTAGCTCTTTGCACTACGGTCGCGGAGCTGCGGATATCGAGCGAAATGGACACGGATGGATGCTGTTTTGAGAAGCTCGTTATGATCGACGGCAGGATCGTTGAACCGAAGGCGGGGAGCGCGCAGATGTTCAGTCGGCCGCTACGCAGTTCGCGGATCTCCCTTGCAGCCCGCGAGATGCCTCGAGCGGACTCGAATACGCGCTGCACCTCGGCATAGAGCATGTGGGCTTCAGGCGTAGGGATCAATCGCTGCCGGCTTTTTCGGAATAGCTGGAAATCCGCCTTTTCGGTGAGGTGCTGGAGCATTTTACTGACGGCGGGCTGCGTGATGTCGAGAGCGTCTGCCGCCTTGGTCGTCGTGCCATGCAGCATCACGGAAGCGAAAACTTCTATCTCGCGAGGCGTAAACTCCGCCTCCTTCCCAACTACGTCCCGTTCACCGACCTTCATGGGCGCTTGCCTCGCCTCCTCGATTCACCGTGCCGTCAAAACTGGCTACGACGCCGACAATGTTAGCGCCCCGCACCCGAGGTTCCAATAAGGTAGGTGAATGAAGTTTATTCCACAGGGTTATTAACTTTGGCAACCTGAGGAGGATGTGTCAGCGGCCCGTCAGCATATCGGCGACGTCGAGCAAGGCGGCATCCTGGCCGGGGAGAGCGGCAAGCTGTACGGACACCGGGAGGTCGTTGGGAACCTGCAGCGGGATTGCCAAAGCAGGCACGCCGAGCATATTCGCCCAGCGACGAAATCGACCGCCGGCCATTCCCCATGGCATCATCTCTCCGTTCACCTGCGTGAGTTCGTCGGAAAGCCGGGGCGCCGATCCGGGAGCCGTCGGGATGGCCAAGGCATCCAGGCCTGCCATTTTCTCCAGAAATTGCCTTCGAAGATTGTCCCGGATCTCGACAGCATCATTGTAGGCGTCCGCGCTGATGCGAATGCTGTCCTGCAGAAAGGCGCGAACCGCATCGCCGACCAGATCCGGATTCTGCTCGATAGGATCACGGTACGTTTTTGCAAACTCGCATTGCAGAATCGTCATGCCGGCGGCAACGAATGCCTCCCCTTCTTTAAAGGCGACTTCTACGGTGCCTACCGTCGGATGACTAAGCATTGCGGCCAATGCGGTCTCAACGGTGCTGTCGACCGGAGCGCCAATGAGATCAGGGCAGACCCCGATCGTGATGCTGTCCCGCGACTCCCTGTTCTCTGGCGGACTTAGCTGCTTTCCGGCCAGCGCCCCGGTGACCAGGCGAACGTCGCCCACCGAGCGCGCGAGAACGCCTACGCAGTCCAGCGACGGTGCGGTGCTCATGACGCCCGTTGTGGCTATCAGACCGTTCGTTGCCTTATAGCCAAACAATCCCGTGGCAGCTGCCGGAGATCGGTTTGAACCACCAGTGTCAGTGCCAATCGCGGCCGCGCAAAAGCCGGCTGCGACCGCGGCAGCCGATCCGCTGCTCGTGCCGCCAGTCCCCCGGCTTTCGTCAAGCGGATTGACGACCTTGCCGAACCAGGGGTTGTCATGCCCGCCGACGCAAAGTTCATGAAGGTTGGTCTTGCCGATGATGATCGCACCTGCCGCCTGAAGGTTGGCCACGCAGGCGGCGGTATTCTGGGCAAGGCGATTGCCAAACAGACGCGATCCGGCTGTCGTCGGCCAATTCTCGACATCGACGACATCCTTGATGGCGATGGGCACGCCATGCAGCGGTCCGCGCCTGTGACCTGATCGGATTTCGTCTCTGGCGCGCAGTGCCGCATCGAGTGCCCCAGCCTCGTCAACGTAGATCATCGCCCTGATCTGCCCGTTCAGTTCGTTGATGCGTTCAAGGCACCCTTCGACGACCTCGACCGGCGACAGGCCGGCAGCGATCTTGTTGCTTGTCTCCTGGACGGACCCGCAAGCACTGCTTTTCATAAGGCAACCCCAAGGGACAGTGGACGGTCAAGGATGACACAGCCAGGATTTAGCCGACAGGCCAGAGCCTATTTCTTCGCGGATGGGACTGGCGTGTAAAACTCATAGTTTCGATCGATCGGTTTGCGACGGATGTCGATGCATTTAGGCGCTCTTGATGCAAGCCTAGTGCGTTTCGCGGGGTTCGGGCTCTCATAACTATTGGTGATGAACCCCATTGGAGAGAGCATTAGATCGGCTCGACTTGAACTGTTAGCGTTTCTGCACCCTGCCCTGGAAGCGTCTCCTGATTGGGACGGACTATCGGCTCAAAAAGGTGAGCAACCGAGCGGTCAAGCCATCAATGCGCAACTAAAAGTGCACACGAACAAAAAAGGGGAATAACGATGAAAAAACTTGCAGTCGTCGTCTCATTGATCGCGGCGGTCTTTGGCGCCGCCGGCCCCGCCTCGGCGGCCAATGACGTCATCCGCTTCGGGGTTGCCGCCGAGCCGTACGCCCCCTTCTCGGTCAAGGATGCCAGCGGCAAGTGGCGGGGCTGGGAGATCGACATGATGAACGCGGTCTGCACCGAGATGAAGGCGAAGTGCGAGATCGTCGACATCGCCTGGGACGGGATCATTCCAGCGCTGTTGGCGAAAAAGTTCGACGTCATCTGGAGTTCCATGTCGATTACTGACAAGCGCAAGGAGGTGATCGACTTCACCGACAAGTATTATTACTCGCGCAACGTCCTTGTCGGCGCCAAGGCAGACACGCGGCAATTCGATGTGACCAAGCCGGACACGTTCAAGGGCGTCACCGTGGCGGCACAGAGTGCGAGCCTGCAGGCGACGTACATGCAGGAGAAGTTCAACGGCATCGCCGAGGTGAAAGTGTATCCGACACTCGACGACGAGATCGCCGACATGCAGGCAGGGCGGGTGGACCTCATGGCGGCAGCAGGGATCCAGATCCAGGACTTCCTCAAGAAGCCCGAAGGCCAGGCCTATGAAATCAAGGTAACGCTGCCGCATGAGAAGATGTTCGGCTATGGCGACGGCGGCGGCGTGCGCAAGGAAGACACTGCTCTCCGGGACCGCCTCAATGCCGCGCTCAAGGCTGTAAAGGCCAGTGGCGAGTACGACACGATCACCAAGCGGTATTTCGACTTCGATATCTACGGCGATTGATCGTCTGGTTCACGCCTGGTGCCGGCCCTCAATCGCGGCCGGCACCATCGACATTGAACTGGAGCTCGCCTTATGAACCCGACGGTGTCTTGGCTGACCCTGCTCAGCTTCGGAGACAAGGGCTGGGGCGACGAATTGCTCTTCGGCGCCTGCCTGAGCCTTGGCATTGCGATAAGCGCCTATCTCGTCGGCCTGGCGCTCGGCCTCATCGGTGCCGTGGCCAAGATCTCGAAGAGCCGCGTGGGTCGCGCAACCGCTGGTGCATATACGACGATCATCCGGTCCGTCCCTGACATCCTCATCATTTTTCTCATCTACTATAGCGCGACCGACGCGCTGCGCTGGGTCGTGGGCTTTACGGGACTGACTTCGGAATTTCAGCTTAACGGATTTGTCGCCGCGACGCTGTCGCTCGGCGTCGTGCAGGGCGGCTACAGCACCGAGGTCCTGCGTGGTGCGATCGTCGCAATCCCAAAAGGACAGATCGAGGCAGCCCATGCACTCGGCCTGACACGTCGCCAGACATTCTTCCTGGTGACCTTGCCGCAGATGATCCCCCTGGCGCTTCCAGGCCTCGGCAATCTGTGGTTGGTCGTCCTGAAGGAAAGCTCGCTGGTCAGCCTCATCGGTTTTACAGAGCTTGTTCTGGCGGGCAAAATGGCCGCCGGCGCAACGCACGATTATTTCGTGTTCTATTGCGCGATCGCATTCGTGTTCCTCGTGATGTCAGGCATGTCGGCGATGCTTTTTCAGGGCTTGGAAGCAGCCACTGCCAATCCAGGGAGGCGAAAATAGCGTGACAGAGTTCGAGGACTATCTCGCGAACCAACTTCTGGCAGGCATTCAGA
The DNA here is from genome assembly GCF_008520305.1 of Mesorhizobium sp. SARCC-RB16n. Taxonomy (GTDB): domain Bacteria; phylum Pseudomonadota; class Alphaproteobacteria; order Rhizobiales; family Rhizobiaceae; genus Mesorhizobium. The sequence goes on from NZ_ML703301.1 coordinate 56,719, forward strand.
CAACCATTGTCCTGTTTGTCGGCTGCGCGGTGGTCGGCAATCTGCTTGCGATCCCGATCGCCCTGGCCCGTTTGTCCAGCAGGCGATGGGTGCGCTATCCAGCGGACGCCTTCGCCCTGGCATTTCGGGGCACTCCGCTCCTCGTCCAGCTTTACCTCTGCTACTACGGCGTAGGCCAGATCCTCGCCGGCATCCCTACCATACGATACAGCATGATGTGGCCCCTGTTGCGAGGCGCCTCCTGTTACGCGTTTTTCGTCCTGTCCTTGAACACGGCGGCTTACTGCAGCGAAATATGGAGAGGCGCGATCCGGTCGATCCCGGAGGGACAGCGCGAGGCCGGCCAGTCGCTTGGCCTGTCGAAAACACGGATCATGATTTCCGTGCTACTCCCACAGGCTTTCAGGCTGGCGCTGCCGGCGATCGGCGGCCAGAATATCCTGCTGTTGAAGGGTACCGCGCTGGCCTCGACGATCACCGTCTTCGAATTGATGGGCGCCGCGAACCTCGTTCGCGCCCAGACTTTCAGGGTTTACGAGCCTCTGTTCGCTGCAGCGCTTGGGTATTTCCTGCTTGCCGTTTTGGTGACGACCGGCTTCGGATACTTCGAGAGGCGGCTTGCTCGGCGCTATTGATTGACTCCTCGGTCCGGGACCGCCAGCGCCAGCCGTGGAGCCTTCGCGGCGCTTGGCTTGGAGCATCGGGCTTGCGCGCTCACACTCTAGCTTTCAGGATGGACCACTGCGGTCGGCTTGGGAAGTCGCCCGTGACGACAAGAACGTGAAGTACCTGCGCGACTTCTTCACGATCAGAAGCGTGGTCGAGCCAACAGCATCCATGGTATCGGGCAATCAACGTCACCGTGGCGAGTTTGACAAGCGCGAGGTCGTGTTGCCGGCGTTGGCGCAGCCATCGTTCGGCCTTTCACAGGGGCTAGCCGGATCAAGATGCCCTGCAAACAATGGCCAACATCCGCGGCGATTGCCGCTGCCCTGATGCTCATCTTCCAGGCGCTGCTTGGCGGTGCCTGGATGGGAGCGCAGGCCGCTGCCGGACCTCGCGATGCGTTCGGCAACGTTCTCTGCACGACTGACGCCGGCGGCCCCGCCCACGGCTCTTCGCATGAGGGCGGATATAGTTGCGACTGCTGCCTGTACGGATGCGATCTCGGAATGGCCATCATCCCCGAAGCGGACAGCATCGGCGCCGCGCCGAGGACCTGAATGACCGCGGCGCGGATGATGGCTGCGTAGGTCACCGCGATGGTGTGGCCACGCTCGGCAACCAGCCGCTCCATGAGTCTTGCCGTCCGACGGGCGACGTCGGCGAGTGACTCGCCCCCTTGGGGAGCCGCATCCGGGTCCGAGGACCAGGCGCATATGCCCTGCGGATCTTCGGCCTGCACCTGTTCAAGCCTTGCCTCCCATTGCCCGAATTGTGCGAATCCGCGATGTCGTCGCCAGCCCTATGGAAGGGCCGGCATCTCCCCGTCACCGACCCGCCAGGTCCAGGCACCGATCTCCGGCCAATCCGCGATCATGTCCTGCAGCGAAACCTCGAACGCTTCGTCCGCTCCAGCCGGGACGACAAAGAGCGCGACTGGTTCGTTCCTGTTCTGGAGCAATGCGTTGGCGATCGGCTGGTCGGGTTGCAGGTCGTAGCGCAATCCCTTTACGCTCTTCTCGCGAAGACGGGCAAGCGCGTCGACGAGCCGCTTTTCAGGGACCGTCTCGTAAGGAATCCAGTTCTCAGAAACAACCATCAACGCGATCTCCTCGACAATGGCGAGGCCGGCCGAATTCAGTCCGAACGTCGAGATTGCGATAAGATGTGAAGCTGAATCCGCTCCCCACAGCGACAATTCTCTTTCGAAGCGTGCCTGCAAACGCCGATGTATTGCGTCGTCGACGATGAAGGGAAAACCGGGCAGGTGCCTGATTACAAGCTTCTGACCCGAACGGGCGGGCACGATCTCCTTCACTTCGCCTACGAGGAGCAGCAATTTCCGCGGTCCGGATTTTGGTGGAAGTGCTGTAGCAAGAACCACGTTGCGACGCTGTTCGATCGCTTCCTTGTTCTCGGCCCGGAACGGCTCGGGGACGAACAGGATATCCGCGAGCGCTCCGCCTCTCACTGTCATTTGCCCGGCCGCCTCGATGAGGTGCCAGCGGACATTCCACCAATGTCGCTTGCCGGCCCATCTGGATGTCCAGACCGTCAATTCAGCCTCGTGCCAGAGATAGTGAAGGAGGCCACGCAGTGACATCCTCCTGGGATCTCCGACCACGCTGGCGGAGTTCTGGCCAGCAGGCACGGACGCCGCACGACTTCCAGTCTTCGACAGACTGAAATCCAGCTTCAGCGCCGCCATGCCGTTTTGCGGATCGACCTGGATCGCGCTGCCCATCAAAGCGCCGAGCCCCGACAGCTCGTAAGGCGATTCATAAGAATCGCAGGAAGAATCGTGCCCGCCGCCGCTGAGCGGCATGCGCTTGATCAGATGGAGGTCACCGATGCGGGCGACGTACATCGGGCAGCCCGGCTCACGGCACAGGCAGAGTGGACGCTCCCTGCGGGCATAGGCGTTCGCAAGCGCCGCCTGCAGGTCAGGCGCTCCCTCCTCGTAGACGTCACTTCCAATTCGGAACCGTCGCATCACCTCCGCAGCTCCAGGTCGCCGCCGCATCCCTGTGTGCACATTCAAGTCATGGCTTTGCGCTGAGCGCAACCCGTTTGATGGACCGACGCCAGAGGGAGAGGGGAGCCGGGAGGAGTGCGGCCCGGCCGGCGCGGAGAGAGTGCCGGCGCGGGGGCCATTCCCCTCTCGCGAAGGACATCTCCATGAACATCGTTTCGACCACATCCGACGTTGCCCGAACGGCCGCTCCCCTCGGTACGCGGGCACCCGCTGCCAGCGACAGAGTCCAGGTGATCTTTCAGGCGGCGTTGCTGCCAGTCACCACCGCCGCGCTCCGCACCGCCATGATGGACAGCTTCGGCGGCACGGACGCACAGGGCTTCTGGGTCTGGAAGGAGGCCTATGAAGCGCTCGAAGCGGTCCAGGTGCTGTTCCTGCGCCGCTTCGGATCGGCGATCCTGTCGCGGTCGATTACGCCGCAGGCGACCCTGGCGATGATGAAACGGATCGCCAAGCTCATTCCCACCCATACGCGACGGTCGGACGAGAGCCAGGCCATGCAGCAACTCTCCACACCGCTGCCGCTTGCCTTCGTTGCCGCGCTTGCCGCTGCAATCAGCTCTTCAGTCCGCGCTCTCGAACCCTCGGCCGGCACTGGCCTGCTCGCCGTACATGCCGAGATCGGGCGGGCTACGCTCGTGCTCAACGAGCTTGCCGCAACGCGCGCCGATCTGCTCGGCCGGATGTTTCCGCGAGTCCCCGTTTCCCCGCACGATGCAGCCCATATCGACGATCATCTCGATGCCGCCATCGAGCCGTCAGTCGTGCTGATGAATCCGCCCTTCACGGTCGGCGCCTATGTCGACGGCCATGTCGCCGATGCCGCGTGGCGGCATCTCTCGTCCGCATTCGCGCGTCTGCGTCCAGGCGGCCGTCTTGTCGCCTTCACCGGCACCGGCCTGTCTCCCGAAAACCCCAAATGGCGGGCTGCCTTCGAGCGGCAGCAGCAGCAGGGCACGGTCATCTTCACCGCGGCGATCGACGGCCGTGTCTACGCCCGCCATGGCACGACCGCAGAAACCCGGCTGACAGTCATCGACAAGATACCGGCCGCCGATCCGTCGCGTTTCGTCGCGTCGCCGGGCAGGGCGACCGACGTCGAGACGCTGCTCTCCTGCATCATGGATCTGCCGCCCCGGACACCGGGCGGCTTTCCGGACTCGATTGGCGCTCTGTCGAACGGGATCCTGCGCAATGCCGCCATGCAGATGGCCGGTCGGCCCACGGCAGTAGCTGCACCCGCCTCCGCAACATCGTTTGCGCCAAAGGCTGTGCGACCGGCTCGCCCCGTTGCAAGGGCAACGCCCAGCCACGGGGCCCTTGCGAGCAGCGCCTGCTCGATCGCGCCGATCAGCGTCGATTGCCGGGTTTACCGCATGCAGACAGACGCCGGCGAGCGCATCATCGGCGGTGATATCGCGCCGACGCTGGTCGCGACCATGTACCGCAATCTCGGTCTCGATGATGTGCCAACGCTCGCGCCGGAGGAAGCGTGGACCGGCCTGGTCGACGGCCGGATTGGGCTGCAGCTTGCCGATGGCCTGATCCTGCGCCGCGGCCGGGTTATGAGCGACTACCGCGTCGAACTCATCGGCTTCACCGACGCCATTGTTCCCAGGCTGAGGGCGCTGGGGCTGATTTTAGAGATCACCTCCTGGAAGCTCCGGCTGTTCATCCCGACGGCCACGCAAGGGCCCGACATCCTCGCCTCGCTCCTCGACCGCCATACGCTGGTCGGCGTCACTGACCCTACCGCAGCGGCTTGAGGGGAGGCAATCATGACCGGCTCGGCATCCGAGCTGGCACGCCGCCTCGGCGACCAAGCAGAGGCGGTGTGCCGTGAATATCTCTCCAACGGTCATCGCTCCGGCAATCACTGGATCGTCGGCGACGTCCGCAACACCCGCGGCCGCTCCATGCATGTCCGCCTGACTGCCAACGCGAAAGGACCAGCAGGAAAGTGGGTCGATGAGCAAAGCGGAGAACATGGCGATCTGCTCGACGTGATCGAACACAGCTGCGGCCTCGCCAATTTCCGCGAAGTCGCCGATGAAGCGCGCCGATTCCTCTCCACGCCGCGACCACGGTCGCCGACCTCCGGCGGACAGCGCCAACCAGCCGCCGCACGCGGCTCTCCCGACGCTGCGCGTCGCCTGTTCGCCATGTCGCGGCCGATCGCCGGCACGCTGGCCGAACGATACCTCGTTGGTCGCGGCATCGTGCTTTCCATCGAGCGCGCCCTGCGCTTCCATCCCGGCTGTTACTACCGGGATCTCGTGACTGGCGAGACGCAGATGCTGCCAGCGCTGATTGTAGCCGTCACCGGCCTCAACGGGCGCATCACCGGACTGCAGCGCACTTACTGTCCCCTTGGCTCGATCCGAACGGCAAGGTCGGCAAGGCGCAACTCGCTGATCCGCGCCGCTCGCTCGGGCATCTTCTTGGCAACGGCATCTGGCTCGGCCTCCAGCCCGGTGTGCCTGTTCCGGTCATGGCCGCCGGCGAGGGTTTTGAGACGATGGCGTCGCTCAGGACGGTGATGCCGGCGCTGCCGGTGGCCGCCGCGACCTCGGCCAATCATCTCGCCGGCCTGATCTTTCCGTCCGGCTGTCGCCGCCTTTACATCGCCGCCGATGCGGACGCCGCCGGCCGGCATGGCATCGAGCGTCTCAGCCAGCGAGCCGGCGCGGCCGGAGTCCTCGCTCTGGAGTTGCGCCCGCGGCTCGGCGATTTCAACGACGATCTACGGCATCTCGGCCCGACCCATCTCGCGGCATGGCTCAGCGATCAGCTCGTCCCGGAGGATGCCCGTCTCTTCCTGCCGTCCTGATGAACGCCTCGAGCCGGTAGGTGGGGCCGGCGTCACCGGAAGGTCTATTGGCGTGGCGGCGGTCCGCCGGGAGAGCCGCGCCTGCGGCCTGCCCGAGAGGCGACCCCTGCCACGCCCCCGTCACGGCCGCAACGGCTGGCGCCGTCCTCCGCTCGCGCTCCGGCCTTCGGTGCGGCCGCGCCCGGGCCGCGGCCGGGATGCGCTGTAAGGCCGCGACAGGCGCGGCCACAACCGACGGAGACACGCCATGACCTACGACCTCCCTTTCGACGACGCCTACGAGCCCTACCACACGTCCTCGCCGACCGATCGCGTCATCCTCGAACTGCAGATGTACGGCCATCACCCGCATCAGGACGAGCCCGATCCTCGGCCACTTCCCGACGACGAGGTGATCCGGGCCGGCCTCGCCGGTATCGTCGAGACCTTCGCCGGCATGCTCGGCGACACCAGGCTCGAACCCGACCTCGACGACCTTCTCTGGTCTTTCACCAACGTCTTCCACCGCGCCGCCGAGCGCGTCGCCCGCAGCCTCGACCGCAATGAGGAGGCGCAACGCTCGAGCCAGCAGGAGCAGGACGGCTCCGAGGTGAAGTCCGTCGAGCTGGAACGGCTCACAGCCGAGGGCATAACCTATATCGAGCGGCGCAACGTGCTCGAAATCATGCGCGACGAGGCCGCCCATCTCTACGAGGCGGAAACCGGCTCTGCTTGGCGGCCGCGCACCGGCTCCAAGATCTCTCACCAGGCGATGACCGCGGCGGTGATCGACAGCCGCGACTTCCTCGCGGCACGCCGCCGCGCCGAGACCGAAGTGCTGGTGCCCGCCGGCACCAAGATCGCCTTCGCAGGAGGCCTCGACTGCAACGATCACGACCGGATCTGGGACGCACTCGACAAGGCGCGCGAGAAGCACTCGGACATGGTCCTGCTCCACGGCGGCAGCCCGCGCGGCGCCGAACGCATCGCGGCCTGCTGGGCCGAGAACCGCAAGGTCACGCAAATCGCCTTCAAGCCGGACTGGAACCGGCACGCCAAGGCTGCCCCGTTCCGCCGCAACGACCAGCTTCTGTCGGTCATGCCCTACGGCCTGATCGTTTTTCCCGGTTCCGGCATCACCGAAAATCTCGCTGACAAGGCCCGCCGTCTCGGCATCCCGGTCTGGCGGTTCGCAGAGGCTGGCGCGTGAGCGCCGCCTTCCTCCGTGCCCACGCTCGGCTTCCCCTTGCACGTGGATCAACCCGACCGGCTTCCGATTAGAGGGAGGGCGCACGATTACTGCGCTCAACCATGCCCGACTTGGACGGGCGTGGACCGGCCAACACATCGGTGGGTTGCTGAGTAACGTCACCTCTTGACGGTCACGGTCATCTAAAATCTCAGATGGTCGACCTACTCGCCGACAGTCTCGAGCCATCCTCCTCGGAAGTCGGCCCCGCGCAGACCACGCACAACATGCCTGCAGCCGCGCATCAGCCGCCAAAGAAAATCGGATCGGTGATTCTCCACCATCAGCACGATCGGCCCCTGGTTGAGCCCGAGATGATCCGGGGCCACCCAACCGGCCGGATCTCCGTTATCTGACGCAAGCGTCGGGTTGAAACTCGCCTTGAAGCCGTAGGGATTGTCAAGGTGGAGCTTTATATTGTGAAAATTGCGCAGCGCTGGCACGACGATTTCCGGAGCGAAAGGCAGTGATGCCGCGACTGCCCAGGGAGACAGAGTGCCATCGTCCGGTCCGAACGGCACTCCCCGAGCGCGATAGCCGTAGAACCGCCGCTCGACACCGCCGATCCGTCGCGTCTGCCAGCCTGGCCCGTCGCTCGCAGTCACGCCCCAGCTGTTCTCGTGATAACCGGAAAATTCCATCGAATTACGGGACGCGTATTCGCGCTGGACATAAGTCGCCTTCCGCGGCCCTGCAAAGGCGAACTCGTGGCCGTAGATCTTCTTCCAGCGGTAAGTTGACAGCCACGCCCGGTAGCTTTCAGGCGGTAGGCAATGCGTCGGCGAGCCGATACCGAGTACATAGAGGATCAACGCTTCGTCGTAGCCTTCCCACCGATAGCCGATGAAGCCCTTTTCCGGCGTCCAGCCATGGGTCACGGTGGCCTCGCCATTGCGAGCCCAGTTCCAGTCGACACGCTCGTAAAGCGCCTCCGACAGGGTGCGGATTTCCGTTTCATCCTCGGAGTCATCCCGGAAATAGGCGCCTACCGTCAGGATCCCAGCGATCAGAAGCGCGGTGTCTATCGTCGACAGTTCGCAGTGCCAGACACGCCGCCCCGTCTCCATGTCCAGGAAATGGTAATAGAACCCCTTGTAGCCGGTGGCGTCCGGTCCGGTTCCTTGCGTGCTCTTCCAGAAGAAGCGCAATGTGGTCAGCGTCCTCGCGCACGCCTGCTCGCGCGTCATGAAGCCGCGCGCTACCCCGACCGCATAGGCCGTGAGCGCGAGCCCGACCGCCGCGATGCTGGCGGGGGAGCCTTTTCTGGATCTGTCGGCAACCAGCCCGTTCGCCTCATTTACTTCGTAGAGGAAATAGGCGAATGACTTGCGCTGGAGCGCCGCCAGCAGGCCGTCGCCGAGCGGCATCTGGTCCGGGTAGGCTTTCATTCAACGAGCCCCGGTGGAAGACCAATCGTCACTGCGGCGACCGATTGTGGCGGCATCGAGATCTCGAAGCTCGCCGTGTTGGCGTCGCTCTTGATCTCGATGGGTTCGCTCCGGAGCTCTGACCGTCTCTTGAGTTCATCGACCGACGCTGCGTCCAAATATTCCGGCTTGCCCAATTGTTCCCAGTGGCGCTTGGCATTGGCGTGCTCGATATCAATGCGCTGAACCGAGGCGACCATCCCCGACGGCGCGGATTCAAGCGCGAAGAGCACCTGCTCCGTTTCAATCGGGTGGCGTGGCAGTCCAAAGTTCGTCAGCACCACCGTGGAGCCTCGCTCGCCGTGCACGAGCCAAGCATCGACGGTTTCATGGCTGCCCTCGACCGGCAGCATCTGCGTGCCCAGTTCATGCAGCACCTGGAATGCGCGATAGGCGGGCTTGGCGATCCCATGGATGTTCAGCAGTCCGAACCCTCCCTGGAAGGGGACCGAAGGTAAATAGTTCTCCTCGAAAATGTCCGAGAACGTCCAGTAACTATATCCCTGAACGAGCCCTCTCGCTTCCATGACCGTCTTGACGATGAACGCGGCGGCATAGGGGTCGTCGTGCATGGGGTCGCGCGGGTTCGACGATGTGCACCATTCCGTGTAGTAAAGGGGCAGGTCGCCCGCTTGCTTGCGCGCGATGCGGGCTTCGGCGCGCAAGGCGCTACGCCTGCTCGCGGCAAGCTGTGCCTCGGTGTCGTCGCCCGGCTCGCCGAAGTCATCGGTCGGGTAATGATGCGTGCTGACGAAATCGGCTGGAAGTTTGCTGGTCCGGCAATAGTTCAGAAAATCCTCGATCCACGCATTGTCGGCCGTCGCGGGCCCGCCGACCTTGAGCATCTTGTCGACGCCTTTGATCGCTTCGACGGTGTAGCGGTACAGCTCGAAATAGTCGCTCTGCTTTCCGCTCCCGAAGGCAGTGAGGTTCGGTTCATTCCATACCTCGAAGAACCACTGCCGCACCTCGTCCAGGCCGTAGCGGTCCACCCAGTGGCTCACTAGCTTTCGGATCAGCACCGCCCATTGCGCGTGGTCCTTTGGTGGTGTGACATTGGCACCATAGTGGAAAACCGTCTGATGGCCAGATGCCAGGGCGGATGGCATGAAGCTCAGTTCGACAAAGGGCCTCATGCCAATGGAAAGAAGAAAATCGAAAATCTGGTCCGCGTTAAAGAATGAATAGAAGAATGTGTCACCTTCGGCGACGAGCGTCCCCATGCTGTCGCATAAGATACCGTGGAACCTGACATGCCGCATGCCCAACTCGTCATGCGTTTGCTTCAACTGAGTTCGCCAGTCGGCGCGCAACGCAAGAGTAGCATGGCCGCTGCCTACCGTGTGCTCCCAGAAATGCGGAAAATTGGTCGCGGGTCTGTTCAGATCGCTCGAAAACATAGCCGTCATGGGAGCCGCTCCTTGATCCGGTCCGCGACACGTAGCGCGTTGGCTATGATGGTCAGCGTGGGATTGACCGCGGCGATCGACGGAAAGAAGCTCGCATCAGTGAGGTAGAGATTGTCGAGCTCATGCGCCTTGCAGTCGACGTCGAGGACCGACACTGCGGGATCGGCGCCGAAGCGCGCGGTTCCGGCCTGGTGCGCGGTTCCCGCAATCGGGATGTCCTGGCTCAGATAGAGCTTGCGTTCCAACAGCAGCGGATGCGCCCCGGCCTTGCCCAATATCTGCTTGAGCTTCTGCCGGAGCCGGTGGTGCGCCTCCTGATCGCCGTCGGCGAGGTCCAGAACGACACGCTCGCCATCGTAGCGAATGCGGTTCTCCGGGCGCGGAAGATCCTCGCTCGACAGCCAGAAATCCATCGAATGCCGCGCCATTTCGTCGAACGGCCTCTTCGGCAACCATTCCAGCCACTGGGGGAGCACTTCGCCCCTGATCTGGGCGCCATGCGAGGTTCCGCACATCTGGATCAGGCCGAGCGGGTAGCCCCACTCATCTTCTGACTCGAAGTAGAAATCGGAGACGGCGAGCGTCTTCTGGAAAACGGTTTCGTTTGATTCAAGCATCAGAGCCATCAGCACGGATTGGTTGTGCCGCATGTAGTTGCATCCGACCTGGCCGGAACCGTTGGCCAGGCCGTCGGGATGCTTGTCGTTCGCGGAGCGCAGCAGAAGCAGCGCCGAGGATAGCGCGCCGCAAGCGACCACCACAATGTCGGCCGTATAATGCTCTTGCTCGCCGTAGCGGGTCACCGCCACGTCATTGATCTTCCTGCCCGTTGCGTCGGTTCCGAGTCTGGAGACGTAGGCATTGGTGAGCAGCATCAGATTGGGATGCGACTTGAGCGCCGGATCGACGCATACGACCTGCGCGTCCGCCTTGCCATTCAAGAGACAGGGAAATCCGTCGAACGCATCGCAGCGAATGCACGTGCTGGCCGGCGTGACCTTGCCATGCTGCTCATCGAGGAGAATTCCGAGCGGCAGATGAAAGGGCCGTAATCCGCCGGCCGCCAGAGTGTCGTGCAGCGCCTGGATGCGCGGCTCATGTGACACGGGCGGGTAGGGAAAAGGGCCGCTCGACGGCGGTTCGGTCGGGTCTTCGCCGCGCTGGCCGTGAACGTGAAAGAGCCGTTCGGCTTCAGCGTAATAGGGCTCGAACGCCTCATATCCCAATGCCCAGGCGGGAGATATGCCGTCCTTGTGGCGGAGCTCGCCGAAATCGCGTTCGCGCATTCGAAAGAGCGCCGCGCCATAGACCTTCGAATTGCCTCCGACATAATAATGCAGGCCAGGGCGAAAGCTCTTGCCATCCTTGTCATGCCAGACGTCGTCCGCCTGATAGGCGGCATCCACGAACACTGTCTGAGCGTCCCAGTTGGCGCGCGAGCGTGGCAGGTAGCCGCCGCGCTCGATGAGCAAGATGCGCTTCCCCGTCGGCGCCAGACGATGCGCGACAGATGCCCCGCCGGGACCGCTGCCAATGACGATGACATCGAAATGGTCTGTCATCGCGTCAGCCGTTCGTGGAAAATCCAGGAAAGAGGGTCATGCCGCCATCGACGAAGAGCGTGGTGCCCACAACGTACGCGGACTCGTCGGATGCCAGCCAGACGGCCGCCCGCGCGATGTCGTCCGGCAACCCGATCCGCCCGTAGGGGATCAGCGTCAGCAGGCTCTTCAGGGCCTCTGGCGTGTCCCAGGCGGACGTGTTGATGGGTGTCCGTATCGCGCCCGGCGTCATCAGCAGTTTGATGCCGCCTTTCGAGCTGGCGTAGTTGGCATGGCCGGCCCAAGGTATCTCCTGATGCACCGAACTCATGCAGATGATCTTGCCGGCCGCGCGTGAGACGGACGAAACGACCCCGCGGCGCAGGAATTCGCGTGTCGCGGCCCGGGCGCACAGAAACTCTCCGGTCAGATTGACACCGAGGACCTTGTTCCACTCTTTCAGCGTCATCTCGGCAAAGGCGCAATCGCGTTGCATGCCCGCATTGGCGACAAGAATGTCGATGGTGCCGAACGCGCGCATAGCGCGCTCGAACATTTCCTCGACCTGGTTTTCCGTCGAAAAATCAGCCCTGTGCGCGATAGCCTTGCTGCCGGCCTGATGAATTTGATCAACGACCGCGTTCGCGGCAGCTTCGCCTTCGACATAGTTCACCACCACATCGGCACCCGCCCTTCCGAGGGCGATGGCGACGCTCTCGCCGATACCGGAGTTGGCCCCGGTTACGATGGCTTTTTGCCTGGCCAATGGCTTGAACTCGGGCATGGCGGACTTCGGACCAGATGCTATAGCAGACCTGAAAACTGCGCGGACGCGATTGAACGCCTCGAAGGAGCAAAAGGTCCGCTCGTCTCATTACATCGCGATACGTGTTCGGGAACAATTTTGTGATGCGTCGGTTCCGAACCAATTGGATGCCTGAATGTATATTCACGGTGACGCGGCCCTCCCGCCAAAGGACGCGTTCTCTGTCCGACGCACCATGCGCTGCTCGGTGGGTGCCGCCCGAGCATTGAGAGGGCTGTCCCATGTTCATCCTGATCGCTCTCGCGGTGCGCTGTGTATTGGTAGCGCTCTTTCTGCCATTCAGCGCGTTGGACAAGGCGCTGAACTTCAGGTTGGCGATCAATCAAGCTTCGCAAGCGGTTCCAAACCGCCCGCTGGCGGCGGCGTTGGTTATCGGCGGACTTTGCGTCGAAGTCTCCATGTCGCTCGCGATCTTGGGCGGGGTCGCCGACAGGCTGGCCGCCCTGATCCTGGCTGGCTATTGCCTCGTAACGGCGCTGTTGTGGAAACAGTTCTGGCGTCAACCCGACTTTCGGCTGAAGGGCAAGAGCACCGGCAGGGACGTGTTCTGGGATTTTCTCAAGAACTTCGCACTTGCCGGCGGCCTTCTTCTTCTTGCCTTCGGGTCGAATGCCGCCGGCGTCGAGCATTTCGTGCATCACCCGCTGGCCTCCTCAAACCCCTATAAGTTGGCTCAAGGAGAAGCGAAATGAGCGTACGGCCGACGGTTCGTTATTGGCATCTGTGGACGGACGACAGCGGCATTAGCCGTCAGACCCACTGCGCGCTGACGGAGTTCGACCTGAAGTCGATAGCGCCACCCGCCGATCCGCAGTGGCAGGGTAAAAGATCGAGCGGACGCACGACGACGCTCGTCACGGTTTTGCCTGTCGGCTGGATCGGCAAATGGCACGAGAACCCTAAGCCGCAATGGATCATTCCGCTCTCGGGCCGCTGGTTCGTCGAGTCGATGGACGGGAAGCGCGTCGAAATGGGACCAGGCGAATTGTCTTTCGGCGGCGATCAGAACTGCCGGCTGGTCGAAGACACGCGCGGACATCGGTCCGGAACGGTCGGCGATACGCCTGCCATGTTGATGATCGTTCAATTGGAAGATGCGCCGGCACCGTTCCTGCCTTGCCAATTCAGATAGTGTGATGAAGAGCTTCGACATCATCGATCGGCGATTTGCCCATTACATCCTCGAGAATGCGCCACTCGAGGAACTCGCCGCGGGATTTCGCTGGATCGAGGGGCTGGTGTGGATGGGCGACGCAAACTGCCTGCTGTTCCAGGATCTGCCGCGCAACCGGACCATGCGCTGGATCGAAGACGCCGGCGTATCCGTCTATCGCGCTCCCTCGGGCTACGCCAACGGGCAGGCGCGCGACACACAGGGCCGCCTGATCTCCTGCTCGCACCGAAAGCGGTGCCTGCTTCGGACCGAATGGGACGGCACGGTCACGCGGCTGGTCGATCGGCACGACGGTAAGCGCCTCAACGCGCCGAACGACGTGGTCGTTAGGTCGGATGGCTCGATCTGGTTCACCGATCCACTTTACGACATTCAGACCGACTATGAAGGCGGCTGCCAGGCTTCCGAGCAGCCGCCGGCGCTGTATCGGTTCGACCCGCAAACCAAGCGAATCGTTGTTATGTCCAGCGATTTCGACGGTCCGAACGGCCTCGCATTTTCCCCTGACGAAAGACGTCTCTACGTTACCGAAACCGGCGATCAGACCACCGACGATCCCAAGCAGTACATCATGGCCTTCGACGTCGCGCCGGACGGCGCGCTCGGTAGCGGCGAAATCTTCCATAAGATAGAGCCCGGCTATGCGGACGGGCTGTGCGTCGACGGAGACGGCAACCTGTGGTCCAGCGCGGCGGACGGTGTTCACTGCATCGCACCGGACGGCAAACTGCTCGGGAAGATCTTGGTCCCGTACCGCGTTTCCAATCTCACGTTCGGCGGCCCGTTCCGGAACAGGCTCTTTATTGGCGGCTCTCACACGCTTTATGCCATCTTCCTCAATCGCCGCGGGGTGTCGTGGCCATGACCGCCGACGTTCCGTCCATCGAGAGGATCGCCTGTTTCAGCCTTACGACGGCCGATGCCGAAGGCGGCGCCCGGTTCTACGAAAAAGCGCTCGGCTGTCGCCGGCTCGCAAAGGACCGCCTCGGCGGCTCGCAATTCGAGCACCTGATGGGCCTGAGCGGCGCGCCGACCGGATCACGCTTGGCATTGGACGCCAGACCATCGAACTCCTGCAGTTCGATCTGTCGGGCGACCCTTATCCGTCCGGATCGTCTGCTTCGGACCTGGTGTTCCAGCATTTTGCGATCGCCGTCACAGATATGCACCAAGCCTTTCAACGGCTTTCGACCGTGGCGGGCTGGACGCACGGCGCGCCGTCTCGAAGGCGACGATCTCGCCATTGTAGAGGTCCATGATGGGAGACAGGTAGAGCTTGTCGCCGGCCACGCTGAACTCCGTCACGTCGGTCAAGCGATCATCCGCCAGCTGATTGCCGACATCGGCAGACCGTGCATCTCCATGTCCGAAGTCGTCCAGGCAACGAGGCGAGCTTTTCCGCTTTGCGAACTGACGGATTGGGAGCTCGGCAACTTCGTTGCGCGAAGCGCGATTGATGCGGGATTTGCGATTGATTTCGACGCGACGGTCCCTTGAGCGTATGCTCTGCCGCTGAGAGCCGCGTCGCGGGCTCCAAAGGCAAGTCGGTCAACCTGCTATAGACCAAGCCGAGCGGTCAAGAACTGCAATCTGAGGTCACCAGCAGCATCCCGTATTTGGCCCAAAGTTGTTCACAGTGCCGCGCTCTCAAGCTTGGCGCTCCAGGAGCTCCATAGAAGATCATCGCAGAACGAACGTCGTAGCCCAACACCGACGCATTTGCGATAAATTGGACCGCTTCCCCTAGACGTAGCAGTTCAATGGCAGCTTCTTTCTTGTTCGCCGCGTCGAATACACCGAGGACCGGCACTTCGTCATCGCGTGAAGCCAATACAGCAGCCATGGCCTCGTCACTCAGCATACCCATGACTGGACACGCAATTGCTGCTGAACAACCCCAACGGTAACCCCTGCGTTGACGCTCGATTCACACCGGCAACGGTTTCTTCGTTCGTCCTCGTTTGCTCTGGCAGCGAGCAAAATAGCGGCAGCCTCTTCGAGACCAATGAGGCTCTCACCTGCAAACTCGGCCGGTTCGTCGGTCGCGGTGTCGAAAACCGCCCACGTGTCGCACGGTTCCTGAATGGGCAAGAATCTCACATTAGGCTCCGCTAATTTTGCCCCGAACATTAGCGAATGTAAATTGTTCCGGCCGAGCGATGGTTTAACATCCACATCCGTGACAGCCGGCCAGAGGCCGATATCAATTCCGGGCGGTGGCTCGGCCAGCAAAACGCTCCGTCGCTTGGGCGCAAGGCCAGGCGGCGCAGCGCCGGCCAGCGTGGCGACCTGATCTGCCCAGGTTGTTCGCCTTTCGAATGTCCACGGGCCACGAACATTTCGGCAAGAATATGTACCATTTCGGACTGAGGCGCCTGCTCTGTCATTTCTTAATGACTCAAGATGCAGGCGGAGTCATGCTCTGCCATCAAATACACATCTGAAGGAAAAGGAAGCCATGTTGTTTCCTGGTCAAGTCGTCATGCCCGACGAACTGGAGATGCTCGCCCGCGTGTGCCGGACCGCCTGCAAAGAGGAGGCTCTTCCGCTTAACAGCCGGCAGGCGCAGACACTCGCTTCCCATGTCCTCAAGCTTTTCCTGAACGGCCTTACGGGTGAGGAAGAGCTGCTAAGCGCCGAGCGAAACCGTATGAAAAGGCAAGTTCACGTCGACGCCTTAAAGCAGCCGCCTGCGCGCCAGGGCCTCGTGTCCAACAGCTAGCTGCAGCGCGTCTCCTAGCCATTTTTAGATCGGTCCAGACCCGATTGTGGCTCTTTCCAGCATAGCGTCGGGTTCGGTCTCGGCGATGGGCCACCGCGAGGCCGCTGACGTCATAGTCCAACCGTCACCCCTGATCGGCCGTCTCGCGCAGCCCGGCTTCCAGGTGTTGAGGTCATGGTCATGACCCAAGGGGCGTCAGTTTCCAAGCTTGCCTTCTAATATTTGCTTCGCCAATTGCGGAACTTTTGGCAGACCGCGACCTTCTCCATAGTCGACACCGAGGAGGAAGGATGGCCAATCTTGGAAGACTTGCGATGGCTATGCTAGGCGTCCTAGCTTATGAAAACCGCGGCAAAATCGCAGAGATGATCCGGGGAGCGGGAGAGCGCGATCCAAGCAATCCGCACGATCTGGGCCAGGTCACCAAGGGCGTTTCCGGCACCGCGCTCGGCGATATTCTCGACCGCTTCAGAAATGCAGGTGCTGGATCAAAGGTAGACTCTTGGGTTGGCGCTGGGCCGAACGAGCCGATCGAGCCTCACGAGGTGGAAACGTTTATAGACGCGCAGACCCTGGAAGCGCTTTCCAGGCAGACCGGCCTTTCGCGCGAGGAGCTAATTGCAAGGATCACCAGGGATCTGCCGGATCCCATTGACGGGATGACCCCAAACGGCAACCTGCCAACTGATCATCAAACCAATGCCTCGTCGAGGCGACGCTGCTCGACGGCGTGCCACAGACCTGGCGCCGGGCGCCGGGCGATAGGACCATCTCATGAGACATGTTCCCCATATTCTGCTGAGTTTGGTTGTCGGGATTATGCCCTCACCGCTCAGTGCCCAGGAGTGGCAAGCCTTTGGAATCAAGCACTTTGGCTTTGTATTCGATGTTCCACCCGGGTTTGTGCTGACTCAGCGTTCCGATGAAGGGGCAGCCTTCGAGGGTAAAAACAAGGCGTTTCTTGCCGTCTGGGGTGCGCGACTCGGCAAGGCGAGTTTTACCACGGAGATTGAGCATCGCATGGCAGTGAATGAGAACGACGGCTGGAAGTTGACCTATAAGCGCGTGGAGCCGCAGTGGGCCAGCTATTCAGGACTAAAAGACGGTCAGATCCTATATGTTCGCGCCATCAAAGTCTGCGGCGACCGCGCGGCATTGTTTACGGTCAATTATAGCCGCGACGAAAAGCTCCCCTACGATCCGATAATCATTCGTATGGTAAGATCGCTAAGGGGCGATGGTTGTTGACCAGGGCAGCCTACGCCCCGCCTAGATGGCGCTGCTCGCACTCCTGCTCGTAGGCCACCTCATCGACACATCGTCGGCTCCGTCCGCACGGGAGCATCCGCCACTCACTCGTGTGCTCGGGACGAGGACACACACGCCGTAGTCTGCAGCGTCGCGGGAACTGCTTGCCAGAGACTATCGGCATTCGGCGGATGCCCCCGAAGGCCCGGAATTCAGTTTTGCCGAGATGGAACCTTTTTCGACTAGATCTCTGAAAGCGGACAGGGACATGCCAATTTTGGAGGCATCTGGCCGGACGTCCGCTGACCCTAGATCACCGGACGGGCGATTGGGAACGCGCGGCGGGATCGTGGAGAGAAGGCGCCCAAGTGTGGCCCTCGCTGACCGCCCTTAAAGCTGCCGTCAAGCCGCCCTGTCATCGCGAGATCGAGATAATGGAGGACCTGACGAGCGCCTTCGGCGCCGAGACGGGTAGCGATGGCCAGCCCGATGCCGCTTGCCGCACCGGTTACAAATGCGGTCTTATCAGCCAGGCGCATCAGGTTTTGCCTTTTCCTTGGACGGTTCAAATGGTTCGGCCCCAGCCTCGGCGATCCGGTCCACATGCAAAAGGCCACGCGCATAATCTTGCTGCGCGAACACTCGGGCCATCCTGCTCGGATGGCAGAAAGACGGGCAAAGCGAGACAGACACTTTGAGTGGCGAGCAGCTTGTTCCAGTTTGCGACCAGCGCCTTATAAGCGCGTCCCACCGCCCTGGCATTGCGGTCCGATCGTAGAGGCCGACCGCATTGACCTGTCCATTGTTCTCGCGAAGGGCACTATCCCAGTCAACCTGATCGGTCAGGGAGTACCAGGTGAAGTCCACGACAGGGATGCCGTCATTGCGGATGCGCAGCACGTTGGCCCACTCTTTCCATAACCAATAGACCGCTTCGTCGCCCTTCGGGCCTTCGCTGATGTTGTTTCCGTAGGCATCACAGGCAGCCGGTAGCGGTTGAAGTACTGGCGCGTAATCTCGTCATAGCCAAACACCTCGCCGGACGCCGAAGTGGTCCCGTCCGCCCAAACCCGGTGTTCGTTGGTCTGGTAATAGTCGGTGCCCATCACGCAATGCCTGCGCAGATGGTTCTCCAGGAACTGTACTGCTGCGCAGTCATCCCGTTTTCGAGCAGGTAGCGATAAGTGCGCGCATCGACGTCATGCCCGTAGTTCAGGTCAAGCGATAGGAAACGCTGGCTGTTGAAGCGCTCCGCCTTGCCGATCGCCTCGGGAGAGTCGGCGTGGAAGTACTCCGAGGATTCGCTCTGAATAAAGATCGCGTCCGGCCGCGCCTGCAGGATCGCTCGCATAGCCACCAGATTGGCCTTCACTGTGCTTGAGGGCGGTGACGAAGGCAGCGTCGGTGCTCAGTTGCTCGTTCCACCATCCCCAGCGGGCGGAAAAGGTGGCGCGGATGAACATCTCATTGACCGGGGTATAGAGCTGGATCCACGGAAAGCGGGTTGCGAAGTCGTGAGCGTAGCCTTCGAATAGCCGTGGAAAGTCCGGGTTCTGGAAATTGCCGACCCAGTCTGGGACGCCGAAATGGCAGAGGTCGACGATCGGAACAATGTCCTTGGTCTTCAGGTCAGAGAAGGTCTCATCGGCGAAGGTCCAGTCGTAGTGTCCGTCCCCTAACCAACTCTTGTGAATTGGAGGGCCATAGCGGAGGAAGCGAAGCCCCAGATCCTGGACAAGTTCGAAGTCGGTCCGCCATTGCTCGTAGAAGCGGCATTTCTCCATTTCGTCGACCCGCTCCCGGCCTCCCTTGATCGTGGGAGCGCTGTTCTCGATAGCGGTGGCGAAGACGAAAGTGAACATCGATGGCTTCAAGGACAAGGGCGCGCCAGACGCAGGTCAACGTCCCGCCCAGTCCGCAGTTCCGGCATTGACAAGCCTGCCGCCTGATACCAACGCGAAGCATCGCTGCTTGTTCTGGGGCTGTTGTCATAGTTAATTGCGAACTGATAATGCCTCGATAGGCTGTTGCTGAGGTAAGCTTAGGCTGATCCGCCGTGATGGGGCGCTTCAAGGCTTGGCCGAAAGCGTGGAGGAAGTTCGTCGTTGGGCATTCCATAGAGAGGTGAACGATTTGATGCGGAACCTTACGCCGGCTTTGGCAGCATTTGCCCTGGTTGCGTGCCAATCCGCCCAAGAAGTGCCCCAACCCGCCGCTGCGGAGCATGCCGCGCCCGCCTTTATTGCTCCCCAACCCGCCTTGAGTGCTGCCGCGGTGCCACCTGGCTCGGCATCAGGGGATCAGTCGCTCACGATAGTCCCTCCCGGGAAGGATGTCCCTCCAAGGTACGCTGCATTTACGGGCACTTGGATTGGGCAATTGCACGGAACATCCGAAGGCAGGCTCGATGTTCAATCCGTTTCGGCCAACGGGGACGTCACGGTCAACTACGCATGGGGAATTCTGGGCGACAACAATCCGGGAGAGGCCGCGGGCACGGGAAAAATCCTCGGGACCACGTTGAAGCTCGGGCGCCTTCCGAACGGCGCGGACATCAGCTTCCTGATGTTGCCCGATGGGACCCTGGCAGCAACTTACACTCTCGCGGGCAAGAGCTACCGGGGCGTGTTTGCCAGGCAATGATCGACAGGCATTCGGCCGCCGCCCGACGAAGCGATGTGGAAGCATCTTGATGGTCACGACCACGATCGAGGGTGGCTGGCTGGCCGTCCTCCGGTTCGTCGGACAGAGAACGGCGGCGGGCTCGACATGAAAGCTGTTCGAACAACGAACCGGCGCCTTTCAACGGGGGACCGACAGCGGCTCCCCCTGAGTTTCCACTCCCTCAACAGTTTCACCAAGCGCCTGCCGGATGGAGCCAGCGGGCAGCTCACAAGGAGGGAAAGACCTCTGCCAGGGAGGCTCCCGAACTTCGGACTCGGGTCGATACGGCGCGTCCCTGCCTGATGCTTCAGCCTGGAGGCGAAGTGTTCGCGCGTGCCTTGGCCCCTTGGTTCTGCTCGGGGGCAACCTTAAGCGGCGTTGCTTGCCGCGAAGAGTTTGACAACGGCGCGAACATAAAAAAGGCGAGCAGGCCCAGAAAAATGAGGGCGGCCAGAGCCACCGCCCAACGAGAGATCCGAGCTGTACCACGCCGCTCCTGCCTGCGTGAGAGATCTTCGGTCATTGGATTTCCTTCCGGGATCCAATCAAACGTCGGGATCCCAATCGGCTCCCGAACTTCAAGTATGGGCCAATGTTCCTCCCGTCGGAGGTTAGCTATATATGTCCACAGGGGAGGCGCGCTTGCAGGTACACGCCAAGAGCACCGGCCAAGAGGAACACCAAGTCAGTCGAGCTTCAGATGAAGTCCGGTCTTTCAACCGGCCGACAATCTGCGTCACGCGTGTCGTCTGGGCCGCCGGAACTAACCGTCCCGCCGGAGATTGGCGCAGAGAAACTACGACCCGGGAGGGGCCATCATGCTGATCGGAGACTTCGATACCGGAACTATGAAGCACAGCGCGTTGTACCGCGACGCCAGGCTTGCAATGCTTACCCATCAGGTTCTGCGACACATGGAGCTTACAAGAGCTGCGGTCGGTGGTGTCGAGCACGCATTGGCGGATTCGCCCAGGCCACCGACCGGCCGGCCTGCGACGCTGCTGGTCGGTCACTCGCAGCTTTCCTCCATCTGAAACCTAATCAAACCTTAGGTATGTGAAACGCGCATGAACTGGACAAGCCCATATAGCGGCGCGTCTGCTCAATGTCAGAGTTGGGGGGCGGTGGCCGAGGAAGGTGAGGCGCAGGGCATCAACGAGGCCCAGAGGACGGCTGGGCGCAAGCGCCGTCGGTCGCAGGTCTAGTCAGCTTTTAGAAGCGGGCGGAG
>NZ_ML703302.1 GCF_008520305.1 Mesorhizobium sp. SARCC-RB16n
GAGCCAGTCGCTCCGGTCGAGCCGGTTGCTCCGGTAGAGCCGGTGGCACCGGTCGAACCCGTTGCCCCGGTCGAACCCGTTGCCCCGGTCGAGCCAGTCGCACCGGTAGAGCCGGTTGCACCCGTTGAGCCGGTCGCACCAGTCGAGCCAGTCGCACCGGTCGAACCCGTTGCCCCGGTCGAACCCGTTGCCCCGGTCGAACCAGTGGCACCAGTCGAGCCGGTCGCTCCGGTCGAGCCGGTCGCTCCGGTCGAGCCAGTGGCGCCTGTCGAACCCGTTGCCCCGGTCGAGCCGGTCGCTCCGGTCGAACCAGTTGCACCTGTCGAACCAGTTGCACCTGTCGAGCCGGTTGCTCCGGTAGAGCCAGTCGCTCCAGTCGAGCCAGTCGCACCGGTCGAACCCGTTGCACCGGTCGAACCAGTGGCACCAGTCGAGCCGGTCGCTCCGGTAGAGCCGGTTGCACCAGTCGAGCCGGTTGCCCCGGTCGAACCCGTTGCCCCGGTCGAGCCAGTCGCACCGGTAGAGCCGGTCGCTCCGGTCGAGCCGGTCGCTCCGGTCGAGCCAGTCGCGCCGGTGGCCCCGGTCGAGCCGGTCGAGCCAGTGGCGCCGGTCCCACCTGTCGAGCCGGTTGCCCCGGTCGAGCCAGTGGCACCGGTCGAGCCTGTGGCCCCGGTATCGCCAGTCGAGCCTGTGGCACCGGTCGAGCCCGTCGCACCGGTAGAACCGGTATCACCCGTGGCGCCAGTCGAGCCGGTTGCTCCGGTCGAACCCGTGGCTCCGGTATCGCCGGTCGCCCCGGTCGAGCCGGTTGCACCGGTCGCGCCTGTGGCCCCGGTTCCGCCGGTCGCACCTGTACTGCCGGTCGCACCGGTGGCGCCAGACGCGCCTGTCGCGCCGCTAGCACCTGTCGCTCCAGTTCCGCCCGTAGCGCCTGTTGCACCTGTGGCGCCGGTACTGCCGGTCGCGCCGCTAGCACCCGTGGCGCCGGTTGCGCCAGACGCACCCGTGGAGCCAGTTGCTCCTGTCGAGCCTGTGGCCCCGGTTCCGCCGGTCGCACCTGTACTGCCGGTCGCACCGGTGGCGCCAGACGCGCCCGTCGCGCCGCTAGCACCTGTCGCTCCAGTTCCGCCCGTGGCGCCGGTCGCTCCGGTTGCGCCCGTTGCTCCAGTCGAGCCGGTAGCACCAGTCGGGCCGCTTGCGCCAGACGCACCTGTCGCGCCGCTAGCACCGGTAGCGCCTGTCGCTCCAGTTCCGCCCGTAGCGCCTGTGGCGCCGGTACTGCCGGTCGAGCCGCTAGCACCCGTGGCGCCGGTCGCTCCGGTTGCGCCAGTCGAGCCGGTAGCACCAGTCGCGCCAGTCGAGCCGGTAGCACCAGTCGCGCCAGTCGAGCCGGTAGCACCAGTCGCACCTGTTGCTCCCGTGGAACCGGCGCCCGTGGCGCCCGTGGGGCCCGTGGGCCCGGTCGGACCCGCTGCACCTGCGCTCGTGATGGCAAGACTACCGCCAGCAAACGTATCGCCATTATGACCGTTGTTTCCAGCATCCGTTGAAAACGTATAATTACTACCGCCGCTAGGCGTTAGCGTCCCGTATAGATTAAACCCGCTCTCGTATATCTGGTACGTGTGAGTTGTGTCGGGAATTGTGATTGTTACGGCGAAATTGAAAGCAATGCTATTAGTTGAGGAAGGAAGAACAAAGCTTCCGACGACAGTTGCCGGGCTTGTGGTTGTATCTACAAGATAGAACGTATTGATACTTTTAGAGTTTCCGCTTGCTATCGCGCCGGTCAGTGTCAGATCACCCGCCGTAAGCACACCGGCGTAACTAGCCAGCCCATGCGAGGTCAGCGGCGGCAGGGGCGGGGACGCGCTCGCGCGTGCTGAAAGTTCCCAGGCGCCGCCCAGGGCGGCCCTGCCAACCAACGATCTCGATGCGCGGACATCCGCGCCGACGGCCTCTTCCAGCGCCGCCACGAAGACCTCGCCAGCATGCCCTGACGCCGTTTCGCAGCTCCACAGCCGCAGTTCGCCGTTTGCGGCAAGGGCCCTGCCGATTGCGGCGAAATCGTCCGCTGCTGCGTCCAGTGTCCGGACCGACCATTCTCCCGTGGCGAAGTTGACACGGCCCGGAGCGCCATGGGCCATGACGTGGATCGCCTCGAGCCCTTCGTGCGACGCAAGCGCGGCAGCGATCTGCCGCGCCGCCGGGCGGCGGCCATCGAGCACGACAGCCAGGACTTCGGGCCTAAGGTTGCCGATAACAGTCTCGAGGTCGGAGATCGAAGGGTCGACAAAGAGAATTTCAGAGGCACGGGCCATGACTGGCTCCTGTTGGCTTGAATTCAATCAACGGAAAGCACGCTCCGGCTTGGCCGGGGCGTGGTAAGGACAAGAAGGTTAGGCGGTCATCTTCCGGACGGCCCGACGGCACCGTCGGGACGTTCCACGGCGGGGGTCTCTACCCGCAGGAAGCTGGCGGCCTGGAAATTCCCACCATCGTCGAAGGCGCCAATCGCAAATGAGCCGGCAGTGCTTGGCACCTTGACGGTGAGAGCGACGGCGAGGCTTCGCTTGACGGCTTTGGGAAGGACGATCTGGCCGACGATCGCGCTCTTGGCGGTGTCCAGGATAAAATAAGTCACATTTTCGGTCGTCTCGCCGATCGGCAAAACGCCCCTAACGGTGACTTCCATAACCGCAAACCCTGCTGCGTAGCTCATAATACTCTCCCTGGTCAGCGACGAATGCGCCGCGGCGTTTTCTGTCCTCACCCTCAATTTGCAGCCGCCGCCGAATGCCTGCGCCTGACGATCTCGTCGGCGGGCTCGAGCAGGCGGATAGTCTCTGTCGGGTTGGCGGCGTCGTGGCATCGGCCGGCGCCACATTGGTGGTCGTGGGGCGGATCATCGAAGCGTGGACGACCCCGCCGTGAGCTGCCTGCAACTGCCATGAAGGGAGGGCCGCCGATATCCAAAGCATCGGTTGCAGCGTCTGGCCGATCGTTTCCAGCGCTTGTCTGCAAATGGATTTGAGCCGTTCGAAACGGGGTGCTGCCCCACGGCACCGCCGGTCGGCAGGCAATGTCATCCCACCCACTACGCAATCCCTCCAGGCTACGCCGAAGGCTCGGCGTCAGCTCGTCAGGAAACTCCGGGATTGGAAGTCCGTCGTCCTTCGAATGAATGAAGGGGAGCCACAAGTGATCTGCGACAATCGAAGTTACCACCGCCGGGCCTGCGCCGCGTTCGCGGACGTCGGATATCGCGGAATCGGCGAAAAGCAGTTCGCAGACGCCATCGGCCGTTGACCGCGAATGGCTTTGCGGCGAGCCGAGCCGAGGCTCTGCTCCATACGCAGGTGACAAGACTCGATTCAATACCCACTCCCGTCAACGATGACGCCGATGTCTCGGCGACAACTCGTGAGGGAATTCCAGAACTAAGCCGTCTGCCTTCCGCCGAAGGACAGGTTGACGTCGCCAACATCAGGCACGCCCTGCTGCGCGCCCTCTCCTCATACGCGATTTGGCTTTACTGCCAGAACCCCCGGCGCATTCCTCACAACGTTGGTAGACCTCGCGGCTGACCAGGCCATGAGACTTGCGACCATCCAATACGTTATATTAGTAGTTCAAAAATTAGTGATTTGTAAACTATGAATGGAGGAAATGGGCAATGGACGATAAAGCTGGCGACAGCCCGTCGAAGTTTCGTGCCGTTGCAGATTCCGAGAACCTGGACGCAAAGGCTTGGTTTCGATTCCGGCCGATCCTCAGATGCACTCGACCAAGGACCGCCTTGCGCGACGGCGTCACACCTTTGCAAGGAGGCAACGTGTCGACCGTTGCGGCGGCCTGGCGCTTGCTAGCAATTGTGATGAGGTATCGCTGTTTGAACGGGGTTGCAGCGCACAACATCCGCAATCGCGCCCGCATGGTCCGTGCTGCCGCTGGACGAACGGCTCGGGGTTAACCATGATGGATAAGGTTAAGCAAGGTTTCCCGGGAACGACCCCGCAGAAACCGATAGAACGAATGATCCGATATTTGGGAATAGAGATTATGCTGGCGCACCAAGGCAGTCCCATCCCGAAGGCAAGGCAAAGCAGCACTTGAAACAGAGAGCCGACGATTCACAGATGACAAACGTCAAGCGCCTCTGCCTCAACATGATCGAGGGATTTGCATGAGCACCATCGGCCTATGCATGATCGTCAAGAACGAGGCGAAGGTCATTCTGCAATGCCTCGCTAGCGTGCTCCCCCTTGTAGATTATGTGCTCGTCGTCGACACAGGTTCCGAGGATGGTACGCAAGAAATTATCCGCAGCTTCCTCGCCGCTCACAATGTCAAGGGCGTAGTCATCGACGAGCCGTGGCGGGACTTCGCATACAACCGTACATTCGCCCTTGATCGGTTGCGTGAAGTCGAGACGGTCGACTATGCAATGATCATCGATGCGGACGATGTCCTAATCTTGGACCCCAGCTTCGATCCGAACACTTTCAAGTCGCAGATGGAACACGATCTATATGACGTCGAGGTGTCTCACGGCGGCATTTCGTTTTATCGCCCGCAGATGTGTCGCAACCGACTGCCCTTCTCCTTCAAGGGTGTGCTGCACGAATATCTCGAGGCTCCTACCGGGCCCATTACTCGTCAGACTGCCAAGGGTTTCAAGATAGCGACGGGGCGTGGCGGAGCGCGCAGTCAAAATCCACGGAAATACCAGGACGATGCGGCAGTTTTGGAGAATGTCCTCCGAACCGAAACCGATCCGTTCCTGATTTCGCGGTACACATTTTATTTGGCGCAGAGCTATAGAGACTGCGGTGAACGTGAAAAAGCGCTGGAGCACTATCTGAAGCGTGCCGACCAAGGATTTTGGAACGAGGAGGTCTATGTAAGCCTGCTGGAGGCGGGTAACCTGATGGCGACCCTGGACAGGCCATTCGAAGACATCATCGGCATATATGAGCGTGCAACCCAGACTGTACCTTCCCGAGCGGAGGCTCTGCATGCGGCGAGCCTTTACTGCCGCAAGCAGGGCCGAAACGCAGAGGGCCGTGAGCATGCGCGTCGCGGCTTGAGTCTCGATGTGCCTGCGGGCCTTTTCGTTCAGCCCTGGGTCTACGACTATGGGCTTCTCGATGAGTTTTCAATCAACGCCTACTGGTCAGGCGCATACCGGGAATCACTCGATGCCTGCCTGAAATTACTGGCCAGCGACAAGTTGCCACCAGACATGCTGAAGCGAGTGGTGGCCAACGCGCGCTTTGCCGCCGACAAGCTGCAGGTCAGCGAGCCACCGAATTTAGGAAAGCTTGGCGCCGAGGGCTTGGTTGAGCAGCACAAGCTCATCCCGCAGCGTTCGTTGCGATCGCGCATGAAGGGCACGCCTCGCGTGCTGGTAACGATCCTGGCAAAGCAGAAAGAGCCGGCACTCCCCCTTTACCTCGAGTGCATCGAGGCGCTCGACTACCCGAAGGGGTCGATCGTCCTTTACATCAGGACAAACAACAACACCGACAGGACCGAGCACATACTCCGCGAATGGGTGGAGCGTGTACGCCACCTCTACGCGGCGGTTGAGTTCGATGCCTCGGACGTGGCTGATCGGGTCGAGCAGTTTCGCGAACACGAATGGAACGAGACGCGCTTCAAGGTACTCGGCCGAATTCGCAACATCAGCCTGGGGAAGACCCTTGAGCACAATTGCGACTTCTATTTCGTCGCCGACGTCGACAATTTCGTGCGACCGGCCACGCTACGGGAGCTTGTCGCGCTCGACCTGCCGATCGTCGCGCCGCTGCTACGCTCCATCTCGCCCGGCCAATATTATTCGAACTACCACGCAGAGGTCGATGCCAAGGGCTATTACATGCAATGCGACCAATATGGGTGGGTGCTCAACCGGCATGTGCGCGGCGTCATCGAGATGCCGCTCGTGCACTGCACCTATCTCGTGCGCGCCGACGTGCTAACGGAACTGACATATGATGACGGTACGTCAAGGTATGAGTATGTCATCTTTGCCGACAGCGCCAGGAAGGCCCGCATCGTCCAGTACATGGACAACCGGCAGGTCTACGGCTACATCACCTTCGGCGACGGCCAATACCATGTGAGTGACGGGATCGAGCGCGCCCGAACGCTGTTGCACGGTGCGGGCGATACCTCCGTATCCACTGGCGTCACGCTCCCGGGCTTCCTACCGATGCCGGATCGACCTGTCGAGCCGAAGGATTCGCCGAAAATACACCTGATAAACCTCGACCGCAGCGTCGAGCGCTGGAGCAGCTATCAAAGCAACAACTGGCATCTGATGCACAATACGGTTCGCGTATCGGCCGTTGACGGCACTTCTCTCGACAGGGGGGCGCTCATCAAGGAAGGGCTGATTACCAGTGATTGTCCGTACCCCCCGGGCACGCTGGGATGCGCTCTATCGCATATCAACTTGTGGAAGCTGTCGGCTTCAGAGAACAAGGCGATAACCATTTTTGAAGACGATGTTCGATCATCGTTTCGATTCATGGAGGAATCCGCCGATATTTTATCTCAAGCGCCCGCGGATTGGGACTTGATACAGTGGGGGTATATATTCGACCCATTGTTTCTCTGGTTAGATTTCGGGTTCTCCAAAGCAAAACTGGAATTTTACGACTGTCGGCATAAGAATAAACCTGCCCTGTTTCAAGCAGAGAGATTCTCGCGCTCGCTCGTCAGGGTAGAGCACTCATTTGGAATCCAGGCCTACACAGTCACGCCAAGAGGCGCACGAATACTTCTGGAAAAATGTCTGCCGCTACGAAGCAGACAGGTCCCATTTCCTGGAACTGCCGTCATCCTCGATGACACGGGTATCGATTGCGCGATGTGCGCGGCGTATGGCTCAATGCAAGCTTTCCTTTGCATGCCACCACTCGTCATTCACGATAATGAACCGCCGTCAGACCGGACCGACGCAGATCACAGAGAGCCGAGCTAGTTTGTCCTTTGGAAGCACAATAGGTCGCATTCGATGACGCAAAGCACGCCCGATGATTCCCGCGAAGCCTTCGCGCGCATTTATCAAGGCAACGAGTGGGGCTCCGCGGAATCGCGCTCCGGACTCGGCTCAGCGTACGCGACGACGCATCGCGTGCGAACCGTATTGCCGATGCTTTTGCGCGCATTGGACGTAAAGTCCATGCTCGATGCGCCCTGCGGCGACTTCAACTGGATGCGCTTCGTCGACGTGGCCAAAACGCATTACATCGGTTGCGATATCGTTCCGGAAGTCATTGAAACGAACCGGATGCGGTACGCGAATCGCGAATTCTGCGTACTCGATCTGGCTGCCGATCCACTGCCGAACGTCGACCTTATTTTTTCACGCGACTGTCTGCAGCATCTGACCGAGCCCGATATCTGGCGTGTGCTGCGCAACTTCAAGAAAAGCGGCGCGCGCTGGCTGTTCACCTCAAGCCATTCGACCTCGGCACAGGACATCGCGGCGGAACCGGGCGGATTCGGATTTCTCAACTTACAGCAAGCGCCATTCTCGTTGCCGCTGCCACTCCTGATCATGCCAGAGGAACACTACGCGTCGAAGGCGATGTGTCTGTGGGACATGGCGCAAATCGGTGCGTGAGGAACCATGCCATTACCGGTTCAAACGCTCGCGAAGGCAACATAACAGGTAAGATACCAGTCTCGGGGAGAACGGCGTGAATATCGCAGGTCACATCACACTTCTCGTTCATCCAGGGATGATGAAGGTGCTCGCAAGCTTGATTCAGATGCTGGCGGGTGGTTTGCGTGAGATTTCCATCGAAACTGACATCGTCCACGAGTTGCCGCAGGGATTCAACGGGCGGGCAATCGTACTAGGTGCTAACCTTTACGGGGAGGCTGGTTTAGCCAAATTGCCAACTAATTCTGTCATATTTAACGTTGAAAATCATGCATCCGAATGGATCTCTAACGAATACGAAAATCTTCTACGAAGATTTACTGTTTGGGATTTCAATCAAAGCAATACCAGAATCATGTCCGATAGAATAGGTCGGCCAGTGCATTACCTAAAAATGTTCTATGTGAGCGATCTTTCACGGATAAATTATCAGAATCCGGACATAGACGTTCTATTCTATGGTTCCTTTAATGATAGGCGATCTAAAATAATTGACGAAATGCGTGCGCGCGGGCTGCGCGTCGAAGCAGTCTATAACATATTCGGCGATCAACTTGACCGATTAATCGCGCGATCGAAAGTGGTGCTGAATTTGCACTTCTATGATAGTGGTCAGCTTGAGATCATTCGCATTTCCGACTTGCTGGCGAATAAGCGCGCTGTAGTAAGCGAAGTAAACCCCGGCGAACTGGTGGACGACGATTTGGCCAACGCGTTTGTTCCAGCCCCTTACGAGAACCTTGTCGATGCGACTGAGGCGCTAGTTAACGACCCAGATCGACGCGATAAAGTAGCAGCAGCAGGCTTCGAGGCATTTAGTCAACGCAGCGCCAAGAAAATACTTTCTGAAGCGCTGGCCCGGGTTGATTTGCCACGTCTTCCAGGCGATTTAGTGATCGGCAGTGGCAAGATGTACAATCCGAACCAGTTGAATATCGACATTAGCAGGCAATGGAATCCTGATATTGTTGCCGACATTTCGGATCGTGAGCTATTTAATTCCGAATTTATATCAGAGAGATTTGGTACTGTTCACCTAAAGTCGGAGTTGTTTGCGAGCGTTACGGCCTCGCATGTACTTGAACACGTCGATGATCTCGTCCACGCCATGGAAAATTGCTTAAAGTTATTGGCATACGGTGGTATTTTTCACATAACCGTTCCGTATGATCTGTCATACGGCGCTTGGCAAGATCCCACGCATGTGCACGCATTTAATGAGCGGAGCTGGCTCTACTATTGCGAATGGCATTGGTATCTTGGATGGACAGAAGCTAGATTCGATTTGATTGAGCAGACCTTTCGCTATAGCTCGTTGGGGCATGAGCTGGCAGCACGAGGCGTTTCACATGACGAGATTTTGCGTTGCCCGCGGGCGGTAGACGAGATGCATGTGGTGCTGCGCAAGCGGTCACTAACTGAGGCTGAGCGTGCCTATGGGCGCCAAATGCGGGGCGATATCCGCGCGTAGGTTACGGTAGAGCCCACGATTGGGGCGGTCGTTCAAAGATGCATGCTGCCAAACGGCTATTCGAGGCGACGGAATTGCATAACATTTATGAGGGATTTTTTTCTGGACGATGACATTGAAGTTCTATTTGATCCCGAATGATTTTTTCAAATTTTGCGAAGAATATTCACTGGATGTCGCGCAACCGTCTCTGACCTCTGACAGTTCTTGTGTCATCCCGCTTGCGCGTCATCATCCTGGTCTAATACTACGGACGACAAACTGGGTCGAGGTGATGGCTTACAACTACCGGATATTGCCGCAAGGCAAAGTCTCGGGAAGAAGGCCCTCTCTGCGTTAAGGTCGAAAAAAGATGCCTCAGGTCATTCCAATCTTCACTCGAGATGCGTTGGAGGGCCGAGGTTTTGACATTGGAGAATTTAGCTATGGAGCTCCCATCGTCCGATGGTGGGGTGAAAAAGCATCGTTAAAGATCGGAAGATTTTGTTCTATCGCAGACGGCGTTGAAATATTTCTTGGAGGGAACCACCGCTCGGATTGGATAACAACTTATCCTTTTTCCGCCATCGCCCACTGGCCCGAGGCCGAAAATATATCCGGACACCCATCGACCAGGGGCGATGTCATTATCGGAAACGACGTTTGGATCGCGAGCCATGCAATGATCCATTCTGGTGTAAGGATCGGAGACGGAGCGGTCATAGGGGCAGGAAGCGTCGTCCGGCGTGATGTTCCGCCATACGGAATCGTTGTGGGAAATCCGGCAGAGACTGTGAGATTGCGTTTTTCCGAGAGGGAGGTCGCAACTCTACTCAAGATTCGCTGGTGGGATTGGGAGGAAAGACAAATCCGTGACACCCTCCCCCTTCTCCTATCAGGAAATATTTCGCTGTTCTTCGATGCCTGCGGCATTCCAAATGAGCACGGTTCTTAAGCTGCTGCGCTAGCAAGTCCGCGATTCATCACTTGCCCCTTTTGCAGGTTCAGCCTAAGCGTTGTTCCATGGTTGTGGGATTGCGGTACTGCCCTGCGACAGGCGCCAATTGTTCGGACAAGGGGGCACCAACTGACGAACAGGCGAAAGTTTGGCATGCTTGCTGCCGTCTCATTGGCGACTAGCGTGGCACCAGCTACGCTGTGGAGCCGCTCGCGGAAAGCCTACGCAGCCATGTCACCCAAATCTCCCTCGGCCACCCCACTGCGAACACTCCTCACCGCCCCCATCGAACTCGCCGGCGATTGGGGCCACATGCTCCCGCGCTCGGCCGAGCAGGTCGTCGAGCGCATGCGGCATGCCTGCCTGGATGGCGTGCGCCTGCTCTCAGACCGCCAGCCCAGCCGCCTGCGTGTCGACGAGCACACTTCCGGCACGCCGGCTATCTGGCTGCATCCGGACGGCGGCAATATGGCGTGGATCATCGTCGACATCGGTGAGCGTGATTGGTCGAAGCTCGCCTACCAGTTCGGCCACGAGCTCGGCCATGTCCTTTGCAACAGCTGGCAGCCGGACGCCAAGCCGGCCCCCCCCTGCCAATGGCTCGAGGAAGCCATGGTGGAGGCCCACTCGCTGCGCGGGCTCGGGCGCTTGGCGAAAAGCTGGAAGGAGGCCCCGCCCTTCGCCGGCGACAACGCCTTCGGCGATGCCATCGCCCGGTACCGCCAGGACATCATCGACCGCTACGCGGCGCTCGCCGAAAGCCAAGGGCTCATTCGCAACGCCGCCGCGTGGTTCACCGATCATCGCGGAGAGATCGAAATGCCCGCCCTCAATCCGTTCGCCCAGGCGATGTCGGTGACTGTCCTAGCCGAATACGACCGCGCGCCCGATTGCGTCGAGGCGCTGGGTGCACTCAATCGTTGGCCCGGCCGCACCGGTGTCCCGATCGATGAGTATCTGAAGCGATGGGAGGCGAGTTGTGCGGAACTGCAAGCCTCGCCCCGACTGCCGCTGCGTCTGCGCGAGCTGTTGCTGCGATAGCTTTGCGCGACTTGCCACCCTGAAGCGGAGATACGGCCGAAACGGCCTCCGGAAATCCCAGCGCGGTTCAAGACGGGTCTTCAAATCCTATCAGTGACTGAATCAGCGTCTGCCTAGCTGATGCAAGATGGGCTCGGCAGACCGATTCAATCCGGCTTTGGTCCCTGCTGAACAAAGCATCGATATACGCAATGTGTTCAGTCAACGCAGCTAGATTGCGTTGCTTCTCATCCCTTTTGTTCCACTGATAGTGGTAGTGAAAAATGAAGGTGATGATATCATAGAAATCGTCGATAAAGCGGTTAGGGGAAGCCTCGTTTATGAGTCGATGAAACCGGTTATCAAGCCTGGAAAAATCGTGGAATCGGCTTTCGATATCATCGCGCAGTTCGTCATGTGCCGTCTTGAGGGCTTCGAGGTTCGCCCATAGCGGTGATGAGTCCGGCAGTTGGGCAAACAGGCGCGCCGACCTTAGTTCGAACATCATCCTTATCTCGAACAATTCCAGCGCGAAAGCTTCGGTGAAGCCTTTGAAATGCCACCCGGAATTCGGCCGCTTCTCGATCAGTCCGAAGCGGCTGAATCGGATCAGGAATTCGCGAATGCCATTGGTTGCGACACCGAACTGCCGGGCCAGTTCAAGTTCATTGATGAATGTGCCTGGCTTGGTGTCGCCGCGCAGCATCCACTCCATGAAATGCTGCTCGACATGCTGGTTGCGTGGGGTCGTCTCCGCGTCCGGAAAATAGTCCTTCCGGTCGATCGACCTTCCGATCGTTCGAACTCCCTCTTCTTCAGCAATAATCGAGCGCTCAGCCAGTTCTTTCAGCACTTTTCTTATGGTCGTCCGGCTGACGCCCATCCTGCCTCTGAGCTCGTTTTCGGAGGGCAGGCGCGCTTCCAAGTGGCTCTCGGCGAGCAAGTCGAGCATCCGGTTGAATGCTTTCTTGTAGACCGTATCCGTCTTCATCGGACTGCCCTCCGCATACCATGTCCTTTTTGCCCTACTTTTTATCCATAAAAAACAACTTGACGCAACGCCATAAGTCTTGATTTTTATCGATAAAGGAATGCCGATCAAAACGTTGACACCGGCACGCGCCCGGCGGGGGGAAGATGTTGCCTGAAGCTGTAAATCAGTCTGGCATCAAGGCCGATCATCCGACTTCGGCGTCGCAAGGAACCGGGCTGGCGCTAGGGTTGAAGGTGCTGAGCGTCGGTCCGATTTTAGTGCTGGCCCTGCTCATTGCCCTGTTGAGCTTCCTGTCGCCCTATTTCCTTACGCAGCGAAACATCGGCAACATTCTGGCACAGACGGCGGTGATCTCGGTCGTGGCGATGGGCCAGCATCTGGTCATCCTCACGCGGGGTATCGACCTGTCGGTTGGTTCCAACCTTGCCCTGGCTTCGGTAGTCGGTGCGTTGACGTTCCACGCCGGGGGCTCGGCGGCTGCCGTGATTTTCGTCATGATCGTTTCGGGCGCCGCGGTCGGTGCCATCAACGGCGGCTTCTTCGTTTTCGGGCGGCTGCCACATCCTTTCATCATCACGCTTGCCACATTGAGTATCGCCAAGGGGCTTGCCCTTCAGCTCGCGGATGGCCGCGCCATTCCCGGCATGCCGCCGGCAATAAGTGCCCTGGGTACGGACGCCATCGGTGGTCTGCCGGGTTCAGTCTTTGTGGTGCTTGGCGTGCTGGCGCTGCTGCTCGTGATGACCCGAACCATGGTCTGGGGCCGCTGGATCTATGCAGTCGGCGGCAGGCCTGATGCCGCGTTGCGCATGGGCATTCCCGTGTCCTGGGTACTGGTCTCGACCTACGTGGTCTCAGGCACTTGCGCCGGCATCGGCGCGGTCCTTCTGGCCGGACGCACCGATGCCGGTTCGCCCCTGTTCGGCAATCTTCTCGAGCTCGATACGATCGCGGCGGTCATCATCGGAGGCGCCAGCTTTCTCGGCGGCCGCGGCCACCTTGGCAACGCACTGATCGGCGCCATCATGATCGGCGTCATCCGCAACGCGCTGAACCTGCTCAACGTCAACATCTTCTTCCAGCTCATCGCCATTGGCGTGGTCATTGTCATCGCCGTCGAGAGCGACGTTCTTCGCAACTATCTCGAAGGACGCGTGCGTGTCATGCAGGCGGGGAAACCGGCATGAACGCCGTTTTCGCCAGCCGAACCGCCCAGGCCGACGAAGCGAGCCCGCCGGTGCTTAGCGTGCGGGGCGCAAGCAAGCGGTTCGGTTCGGTGCTGGCGCTTGCCGGCATCGACATTTCCGTAAGCCGTGGCGAAATCCTCGGTCTGCTTGGCGACAACGGCGCCGGCAAGTCCACGCTGATCAAGTGCATCAGTGGCGTGCATCGCTTCGATTCGGGCTCGATCATCATCGACGGGGCCATAACGACGATACGTTCCCCCGGGGAGGCGCGTTTCGCCGGCATCGAGACGGTCTACCAGGATCTCGCGCTGTTCGACAATCTTACGCCAGCGCAGAATTTCTTCGCCGGCCGTGAAATTTCCGGCCCGCAGTGGCTGCCGCGCGGATTGCGTTTCCTCAAGCAACGGCGGATGGACGCCGAAACCGAGGCGCTTCTGGGCAATCTCAAGGTGACGCTGCCGAAGCTCGACGCGGTCGTGGCGATGATGTCGGGCGGTCAGCGGCAGGCCATAGCGGTCGCGCGCTCCACCGTCTTTGCCCGCAAGGTTGTCATCCTGGACGAGCCTACCGCGGCGCTCGGCCTGCGCGAATCCCGGCAGGTGCTCGATCTCGTGGCGACGCTGCGCGACCAAGGCAACGCCGTGATCCTGATCACGCACAACATGGAGCACGTCATCGAACTGGCCGACCGCGCCGTGGTGCTGCGCCAGGGCCGCAAGGTAGGCGAACTCGTGCCAACGAAAGACAACAAACAAGAACTGGTCTCGATGATCGTCGGAGCCTGAAAGCAGTTTTGCGGGCTGCCTCGGCAGCGCGCAAACGAATGGAGGCCTTCCGCCGGAAGACGCTCCAGAACCAAGGGAGGAACGAGAATGCGACTTCAACTGAGACTGCTAGGAGGGCTTGCGATCGCCGTCGCACTCGCCCTGCCGGCCCACGCGGCCGACAAGGTAAAAATCGGCTTGATCACGAAATTTCCAGTGCCGTTCTACTCGACCATGGAAGAGGCCGCCAAGAAATACGCGGCCGCCCATCCGGAGATCGAACTGGTGACCGGACAGGGGCAAGCGGCGACGGACATCGAGGGGCAGATCGCACTGATCGAGTCGATGATCACGCAAGGCGTCAAGGGGATGGCGATCACACCCGTCGATCCCACTGTTGCTCCGGCGCTGGACAAGGCGGTTGCGGCAGGCATCAAGGTGGTGCTCGTGGACAACAGCATCCCCAACTGGAAGGGTGCCACGGCACTTGTTTCGACGAACAACCTCAACGGCGGCAAGATTGCCGGAGAATACCTGAAAACCGTGCTCAAGAGCGGCGACAAGATCGGCATCCTGCAAGGGGTTCCGGGCGTTCCCGCGCTCGACGATCGTGTCACCGGCATGATGCAGGGCCTTGGCGACCTCAAGGTCGATGTCGTCGGCAAAGGGGCGACCAACTGCACACTCGAACTCGGGACATCCGTCGCGGAAGACATTCTGACAGCCCATCCCGATCTGAAGGCAATCTACTCGGCCTGCGGTCCGCCCATCCCGGGAGCCGTCAAGGCGATCAGCAATGCCGGCATCGCCAACGACAAGATCATCCTGGTTGGATTCGATGCCTGCTGCGGTGAAATCGAAGCCATCAAGTCGGGGGCGGAAGACGCCAGCGTTGCGCAATTCCCGGCAAAGATGGGTGAACTCGGCATCGATACGGTCGCTAAGGCCATTCGCGGCGAAGCAGTCAATGTCAATGTCGATACCGGCGCCGGCCTAGTGACGCTCAAGAACGTCAAGGACTTCGAATAGCGAAGCGGGAGTGCCCGGCGGACGCCAATCCTCCGGGCATCTCCACATTCGTTCTGGCTGGCTCGACAGGTCTTCTCGAGAGGCTGAGCCTTGCGTCGTTGGATCGCGCCGCATCCGCACTGCTCGAAACGCATAAAACAGTGGTTTTTTGCAATGAAATCCGTCGTTTGTCTTGCTCCGGGCGAGCTCGCCCTGGAAGACCGGCCCTGGCCCGATGCGCCGCCGGCCGGCTGGGCTCTTGTTGGCGTCAGCCATGTCGGCATCTGTGGCACCGACTATCATATCTTCGAAGGCAAACATCCCTACCTCGCCTATCCGCGCGTCATGGGTCACGAGATATCGGGAACGGTTCTGGAGATAGGCGAAGGCGCCAGACTGAGAACCGGGCAGACGGTGATCGTCAATCCGTACATTGCCTGTGGCCGATGCGTGGCGTGCAGGCAAGGAAAGCCGAATTGCTGCATCGCCATAGAAGTGCTCGGCGTCCATCGCGACGGTGCAATGTGCGAGCAGTTGCTGGTTCCCGCGGGTAATCTCTACCAGACCAATGGATTGTCGTTAGCCGATGCTGCCGCGGTCGAATTCCTTGCTATCGGCGCCCATGCCGTGCGCCGATCTCAAGCCGGCCTTGGCAAGCGCGCCCTCGTCATCGGCGCCGGCCCGATCGGGCTTGGCACCGCTCTATTCGCCAGGATCGCCGGTCATGAAGTGACAGTGCTCGACGTTAGCCGCGCAAGACTGGATTTCGCCGAGCGACAACTCGGGTTCGCCGTGGTCGACAACCTGCTTGCAACAGCGAGCGCTTCATTGAGCGGGCGTACCGACGGCGAAGGCTTCGACGTCGTTTTCGACGCCACCGGCAATACCGGCTCCGTCCAATCCGCCTTTGCGCATGTTGCGCATGGCGGTGCGCTCGTCATGGTTAGTATCGTCAAGGACGAGATCAGATTTTCGGACCCTGAATTCCACAAGCGCGAGATGATGCTGATCGGCAGCCGTAACGCCACCCGCGCCGATTTCGATCACGTCGCGGCTTCGATCCAAGCTGGTGCCATCCCGTTGGCAAAGTTGGTCACGCACAAAACGACGCTCGAAGAAAGCCCCCGCGACATTGCCCGCTGGGCGCACGAGAAGTCGGGCTTGATCAAAGCGGTCATCCTCGTGGGAGGCACCGCATGAGGAGCCATTTCTGGGATCGAAACGGACGCAGCCACTTGGAAGAAACTGCACAGACAAGACTTAACACCAGGGAGGAAGACATGACTGAAGCTACGACGAAGACAAACGACCAACGACGCAACTTTCTGAAAGGCCTTGCCCTTGGCTCGGCAGCCATCGGCGGTGCCGCCGCCGGTCTTTTTGGCGGCATCGACGTGACGACAGGCTCGGTCGGAGTCCAGCCAGCTCGCGCAGCGACCAATATCAAGATGAGCTTTATCCAGTGGCAGCCGCATACTGTGCCTGCCGCATGGTCGAAGGGCATCGAAGAGGTGTTGAAGACCCAGCAGGTCATCGACTACCAACTGCTCGACGGCCAAAACAAGGTTGAAGTGCAGGTTAGCCTCATTGAAACGCTGATTAACCAGGGCGCCGCCGCCATTTTCCTGCAGCCGATTGATAGCGTTGCGTTGGCGCCGTCCATTGCCAAGGCAAAGCGCGCCGGCATTCCCGTCATCACGCTCAACATCGATGCCACGGAAGCACACGCCGCGCACGTAGAAATGAATCACTATTTCGGCGCCATGGACATCGCCAAGGCACTCGGCGACGCCATGGGCGGCAAGGGAGAGGTGGCGATCCTCAACGCACCTCCGGGTATCATCATCCGCGACCAGCGCACCAACGGCTTTGTGGATGGCTTGAAGCAGCACCATCCAGACATCAAGATCGTCGCTGACCAGGTTGCGGACTGGGACCGCAAGAAAGCGCAGGATGTACTCAACACCATTCTCGTGGCCAATCCCAATCTCGGCGGCGTCTACGGCGTCAATGATTCCATGGCGCTCGGTGCCGTCGACGTGGCAAAAGAAAAGGGCCTTGTCGGCAAGCTCGTCATCTTCGGCAATGACGGCGAAACCGACGCGCTTGAATCCATCGCCGCCGGCGATCTGACGGGCACCCAGTACACGGATGTGTACCAGCAGGGCCGGCTTGCCGCGGCTGCGGCGACAGTGCTCGCCACCGGACTTGTTCCCGCGACAGCGTTCGGCCAGCAGGGACATCTGCTCATGCCCTACGTCATCGCAACCAAGGACACTGTCGGCCAGATTCAGCCCTCCCAGCGCTGGTAATCTCCACTCCAGCGTGTTGGGCCGTGGCCGCAACAGCCACGGCCCACTTTTTACGAATCCCTTGAGGCGAGTGACGATGAGCGTACGGCCAACCACCCTGGCGTTGTTGCTGTTCTTCGGCACAACATTCCTGTTCTTCAGCCTTTTCGCGCCGCGCTTTGCCACCGCCAGCAATATGGAAAACCTGATGTCGGGGTTCTCGTTCCTGGCTATTCTGGCCATCGGCCAATCCTTCCCCATTCTGCTTCGCGGCATCGATCTCTCCATCGGCGCGATCGTCGCGCTGGCGGGAATGGTCGCCTTCGATCTGACGCTGATCTTCCATGTTCCCGGCTATCTGGTGCTGCCGGCCGCTCTTGCCGCCGCCACACTGGCTGGCACACTGAATGGGGCACTGATCGTTTATCTGCGGCTGCAGCCCTTCATCGCCACGCTAGCTACGCTCGCCGTTTATCGTGGCCTGGTCTATTCGATATCGGGCCGGCAACTGGTGCGTGGACTTTCGACAACGCCAATCACCGACCGTTGGATCACCGACCTTGAGACGTACTACGACCTTGGCTCCGCGGTCGGCCTGTCGCGTTTCATCAAGTTCCCATGGTTCCCACTGTCATTCTTCGTCATGCTCGCGCTGCTGGCCGTGTTCCAGAGTGTGCTGATCACGACGAGGTTCGGTCGCGACATTTACGCGGTGGGCGGCAATTTGGAGGCAGCGAGGCTGGCGGGCATCAACACCCGGCGCACGACCATCGCGGCCTACGCAATCTGCGGATTCTGCGCCGGGATAGCGGCATTGATTCTGGTGGCGCGGCTCACCACCTCGACCGAAGCGCTCGGTACCGGCATGGAGCTTACGGCCATCGCCGCTGCCGTCATCGGCGGCGTCAGCCTATCGGGTGGCGTCGGATCGGTGTTCGGGCCCGCCATCGGCGCGTTCCTGCTCGGCGTGATCCTTCTCGGACTGACACTGCTTGGCGTTTCCCAGTTCGTACAGCAGATCCTGACCGGCGCAATCCTGCTCGGCGCCATCGGCTATGACCGATTGCTGGTCGTGCGGCGGCAGCGCCGCACCGCCGTCTTCCTGGCCGAGAGAGCCTGAGATGGTGGAACCGCCCCTGATCCGTGGCATTGGGCTTGGCAAGGTCTATGGGAACCTCGTCGCGCTCGACGACGCCGATCTGAGCGTGCGCGCCGGCGAGGTGCGCGCGCTCATTGGCTCAAACGGCGCAGGGAAATCCACGCTAATCAAGATCCTGACCGGCGCCGTCATGCCGACGGCAGGTAGCGTCGAGATGGCCGGCGAACCGGTGCGCCTCGGCAGTCCGCCTGAGATGATCCGACGCGGCGTGGCCTGCATCTACCAGCACTCGAACCTCGCTCCGGCAATGCCGGTCCTCGACAACATCTTTCTCGGCCGCCAGCCGACCCTGGGCTTCGGGTTTGTCGACCGCAAGCGCCAGCGCCGAGAGGCGCGGGAACTGATGCAACGTTTCGCGATCGACCTTGATCTTGATGCCACCGTCGCAGCCCTGCCTACCGTCAAGCAGAAAGAGGTCGAGATCCTGAAGGCGCTGGCACTCGACGCCAAGGTGATCTTGATGGACGAGCCCACCGGCTGGCTGGCCGCCGCCGATGTCAGGAAGCTGCACGCCAGCATCCGCGCCCTCAAGGCTCGCGGCGTCGGCATCGTCTACATCAGTCACATGCTCGATGAGATTTTCGCCGTCTGCGACACCATGACGGTGATGCGCGATGGCCACGTCATTGCGGAGGTCGATGTGGCCGACATGGACAGACCGCGTCTCGTCGCGCTGATGGTCGGCGACGATCTCGCCAAGAGTTCGGCCGGTGCGTCGCTGGCAAAGCGCATCCCGCGCGGCAACGGGATTGTCCGGCTGCGATGCCGCGGACTGGGCAAGCGCGGCCTCTTCCGAGACATCAGTTTCGATGTCAACGCCGGCGAGATCTTCTGCATTACCGGGCTGATTGGCTCGAAACGCACTGAACTGATCCGATCCCTGTTTGGCGCCGACCGCTTCGACAGTGGCAGCGTCGAGTTCGACGGCAAACCGGCCGTCTTCAGAAACCCTTCGCAGGCGATCGGCGCCAGCATCGGATTTGTGCCCGAGGACCGGCACCGGGACGGCTTGATGCTCGGCCTTTCCGTGGCCGAAAATCTTGTAATGTCGGCGCTGGGCCGCTACCGCCGCTTCGGCCTGCTAGATCGGCGCAAGATGGCCGATGCTTCGCGCCGTTCGGTGTCGAGCCTCGACATCCAGCCGCCCGACGGCGACAAGCAGGTGCGGCTGCTTTCAGGCGGCAACCAGCAAAAGGTACTGATCGGCAAATGGCTAAGCCTTTCGCCCCGCCTCATTATACTGGACGAACCGACAGTGGGTGTCGATGTCGGCGCCAAGGCCGAAATCTATGCCATGCTTCGTGCCGAACGCGATCGCGGCGCCGCGGTTCTCGTCGTCTCTTCCGATATCGAGGAGGTCATGACGATAGCCGACCGCGTCGCCATCATGGTGGCAGGCAAACTCACTGCCGTTCACGATGCCGACAAGGTCACACGCGCTGAGATCATCCGCGATATCGGGGAAAGCGCGGCATGAGGGTCGTTTCCGCTGGAGCGGTCGGGCGCCGCCTGGTTCCCCATGCCTTGCCGCTGGTGATCCTCGTCATCGTCATCGTCTTTTCGATCGCCCAGCCGGCCTTCATCAAGCCGGAGAATCTGATCGGCATCGTGCGCCAGATGACGCTGGTCGGAATCATGGCAGTCTGTACGACTTTCGTCATCATGACCGGCGGCGTCGACCTTTCGGTCGGGCCTGTGCTGGCCACGGCCGGCCTGGTCTCGTTTTTCACCATGCAGGCGGGTATGCCGCTGCCCATTGTCCTTGCCACGGGTCTGGGGCTTGGCTTGGCGATCGGCGTGGTAAACGGAGCGATTGTCGCCTTCCTGCAACTGCCGCCTATCATCGTCACACTGGCCACGCTCAGTATGGTGCGCGGCGCGGCGCTGATCCTCGGCGGTCCGGACCTGCACCTAATTCGCGACGAGCCGGCCTTTACCTTTATCGGCACCGGTACCCTTTTCGGACTGCCGTTCTCCATCATCCTGTTTGTGGCGGTGACTTTGGCGATGATCTTCGTCCAGCGCCGTACGCCGCTCGGCCTTCTTGTCGCGGCAATCGGTGACAATGAACGCGCCGCCTATCTCAGTGGCCATAAGATTGCTGCCACCAAGGTGACAATCTACGGCATTTCCGGCTTGGGTGCTGCTTTGGCCGGCATAGTCCAGTCCTCGCAGGTGCATACCGCCGCCGCGACTTACGGGCCATTCGGGACGGAACTGGACGTTATCGCGGCTGTCGTCCTCGGTGGAACCAGCATCGCGGGCGGCAGTGGCTCGGTCGCTCGCACTGTCGTCGGGCTGCTCTTCCTCGGCGTCGTCAGCAACGGGATGAATATCCTCAACGTCCCGATCGACATTCAATTGATGGCAAAGGGCGCCATCATCGTGGTTGCGCTCGGCCTGGGAGAGCTGAAATGAGCTGCCGTAACAAGGGGCTGACAAAGTCGGGGAGTGTTCCTTGCGTCGCTAATGTTCGCCAGGCCGCGCCATCGATCCGCTTAATCTTCAATCGGCTTCGACAAACTTGCGAATGCAGTGCCATAGCTTGCCAGAGCGGCCTCCGCGGCTTGGTCGTCCCGATCGGTAAGCCATCCCAGTACAAGCCCGTCAAAAGCTGACACGATCATCCGTGCGAGCCGAGGCCGAGGAATCGTCCATTCGATCTTGCGGGCACGCTCGATGTCTCCGAGCGTCGTCTCCATAGTTTCGAAATACGTGCGGTATTGCCACCGGGCAAGGTCCGCCAAATCAGGGTCACGCAAGGCCGTGAGGGTCAGTTCAAAAAGCGGCAACTGACGCTGTGGATGCTGAAGGACTTCCCTCCAGAGCCCGATCAACATCGAGTGCACGAAGTTGGCGCCTTCAGGCAAATCGGCGGAAGGCACGGACGCTTCTGCCAGATCCTTGACGGCGATTGTAATCAGCTCTTCGAGCATCTCCCGTTTCGAATGAAAGCAATAGTGGAAAGCGCCCTGAGGCACTCCAGCTTCCAGACAGATGGCACGGGTCGAACCGGCGCTTACCCCATCACGATAGATCACACGAAAGGCGGCTTCCAGGATCTGCTGTCTGCGCTCCGCCGCGGCAATGCGGGCCATCATGAGATCTCCTTGCTTGGAAGCGATTGGCTGGCCGCGTCTTACGTCCAAAGGCCAACGTTCCGCAACCCGCCGACCGTCGTTTAGGTCGTATGACATGGTCGATTGACTTGGTCAACTGACCATGATTAACATCACCAAGTCAAAGAAATGTATCTTCGCAACTGTCTTCGACAACAAAGGGGAGGATTCCGGTCATGACGCAGCACGTTCAAGGTGGCGCGTTGAGTGGCAATCTGTCGACACTCAAAGTTGTAGCAATGGTGGTGGCAGCCGCGGCGCCACTGGGCGCTGTCCTCGGGATGGTGCCGTTGACATTGTTCC
This sequence comes from Mesorhizobium sp. SARCC-RB16n, assembly GCF_008520305.1. GTDB lineage: Bacteria > Pseudomonadota > Alphaproteobacteria > Rhizobiales > Rhizobiaceae > Mesorhizobium. The sequence goes on from NZ_ML703302.1 coordinate 21,932, forward strand.
TGGGGGCGGGTGCCTCCACGCCGGTCATGTATGTGTTTGCCGGAATTATCCTGCTGTTGTTCTCGGTCGGCTATGCCGCCATCAGCCAGCATGTCTCGGGCGCCGGCGGCTTTTATGACTACATCGCCCGGGGCCTGGGGCGCACCTCGGCCTCAGGGGCAGGTCTGGTCGCTGTCGTTGCCTACAATGCGATGACGTTGGCGCTGGTGTCCGGGGTCGGCTACTTCGCGTCGCTCAACATGCACGATATGGCGGGAATTGACGTGCCGTGGTGGCTGTTCGCGTTCGTGTCCACGGCTATCATTGCCGTTCTGGGCTATCGCAGCGCCGAACTTGCAGGCTCGATCCTGCGGATCCTGATCGCGCTGGAACTCGGAATCCTGCTTGTCCTTGTGCTGGCGATCATTGCTCAAAAAGGCGCTGCCGCCTTTCCGTTGGTGTCGCTGGACCCCACCGCAATCTTCACGACCGGCTCGGTCGGGTTGGGTCTGATGTTCGCGCTGTCGTCATTCATCGGTTTCGAATCGGCCGCAATCTATGCCGAGGAGACGGCCGACCCTCAGAAGAGCATTCCGCAGGCAACCTATCTGACGGTTATCGTGGTTTCGCTGTTCTTTGCGCTCGTGTCCTGGGTCACCATCGGCGCGTTGGGTATCGACAAGGCAGCGGATGTGGCCAAGGACATGCAGGGCGGCGTCTACTTCATGCTGAGCGATCAGTTCGTCGGCAAAGGCCTCTCCGTCGTGCTCTCGCTCACGGTCGTCACCAGCCTGTTTGCATCGCAGCTTGCGCTTCACAATGCGGCGAGCCGGTACATGTACGCGATCGGCCGGGAGAGGCTGCTGCCGCATTGGCTCGGCCACGCCCACCCAGTCCGCAAGACGCCGAGCCGGGCCAGCCTGGTGCAAACAGCCATTACGGTGGTGGCGATCATCTTCTACGCGGGACTAGGCCTGGACCCCTACCTGCAGATGACCACGTCGATGATCGGCCTAGGCACGCTGGGCATCTTCATTCTTCAGGCCGCAGCTTCGATCGCCATCGTTTCCTATTTCTGGAAGCATGGCGCGGCCGCCAAGTCGATGGTGATCATCGGCCCCGCGATCGCGGCCGTTGCGCTGATCGTCGCCTCCGCGTTGACCATTCAGAATTTCAAGGTCCTGACCGGCGCAACCAGCGACGCAATCTACATCGTGCCCTTCGTGCTTCTAGCGGTTGCGCTGTTCGGCGCCGCCTACGCGCTGTGGCTGCGATCGAACCGACCGACCATCTACGCCGCAATCGGGACATTCTCCGACATCGACGCCATCCCAGAACATTGACGGTTCCATTGAAAGTTACCCAAAGCAACAGTGAGAAAAGCGATGACAGAGTCCAACGTGACTGCGTTTAAATCCACTGCTCCAGACCGCGTGTGCATCATTGGAGCCGGACCTTCGGGTCTGGTCGCCGCCCGCCAACTCCGATATGCGGGCATCCCGTTTGACATTTACGAAAAGCACTCGGCGGTCGGCGGCATCTGGGATCCCGAGAATGAAGGCAGTCCAATCTATCGGACCTGCCATTTTATCAGTTCGCGTTACACCAGCGGCTTCAATGGCTACCCGATGCCCGCTTCCTTTCCGGATTATCCATCGTGGCGCCATATCCTCGGGTACATCAGGGACTTCGCCGCGAAGGAAGGACTGGACAAACTGGTTCAGTTCAACTCTCGCGTCGAGCAGGCCGAACTGCAGCCGGACGGCTCGTGGCTTGTTACGGCGAACGGTCAAGCCAGACACTATCGGGCTCTGATCGCGGCTCCAGGCGTAACCTGGCATCCAAATGTCCCCAAATTAGCCGGTCAGGACAGGTTCACGGGCGAGATCCGCCATTCTTCCACCTATTATGACTCCGCCGAATTCTCCGGAAAGCGTGTGCTGATCGTCGGCGCGGGCAACTCGGGCGTCGATATTGCCTGCGACGCCGCCAACAGTGCGGAGGCGGCGTTCATCAGCTTCCGTCGCGGCTATCGCTTCGTCCCCAAACATATTTTCGGGGTGACGTTGGACGTCTTCTCGAATTATGGCGGAAAGCCGCCGGCCGGATTTGTGCTGCCTGAAGACCTTGACCAGCTCCTGGATGGCATTGTCGGCGATGTGACGAAATTGGGCATCGCCAAGCCGGATCACAAGGCTCTCGAATCGCATCCGATCGTCAACGACCAGATCGTCCACTATTTACGCCATGGCGACATCAAGGCCAAGCCCGACATTGCCCGGCTCGAAGGACGTGACGCCATATTCGTTGACGGCACGCGCGAGGCGATCGACCTGATCGTGCTTGCAACCGGCTACGACTACCGTCTTCCGTTCCTTGATGAAAGCCTGTTCGAGTGGAAGGACAATCACCCCAGTTTGTATCTGAATATCTTCAACCGGAACGTCGACTCCTTGTATGTCGTTGGATTCATTGAATTTGCTGACGCTGCTTACCGGCACTTCGAGGCGATGGCGCAGTTGATCGCCATGGATCTTTCGCTTGCCGGCGCGCAGAAAGAGGAATTCCGTCGGATGAAGCGCGAGCATCGTCCAGACCTGCGAGGGGGCCACAAGTACATCGACACTCCACGCCACGCGACCTATGTCGACATTCACACCTACTGCGACATCCTGGATGAGGTCCGTGCGAAGTTCAGTCAACCGTCTCTCGAAGAACGATACGGAAGGTTCGCAACGTGACCGATCTGTTCTCGGGCGAAGTGATCGTCGTTACGGGTGCGGCGTCGGGGATCGGGGCTGCGACCGCCAGGGCTCTTGCCCGGTCGGGGGCGAAGGTGGTTCTGGCGGATCGGGCCGACTGTGCGGATCTCGCGGAAAGCTTGAGCGGACACGCGGTGCGCGTCGATGTGTCCGATGAGGCCAGCGTCGCGGCGCTCATGCGCGAGGCCGGCTCGATCACGGGGTCGATCCATGGCTTGGTGAACAACGCCGGCGTCACCTGCGAGGTGACCATTGACGCGACCACCGCGGAAGATTTTCAGCGCATGATGGCCGTCAATGCCATGGGGACGCTTTTCGGAATCAAGCATGGAGCGCGCTGGATGCGAGGCACCGGTACCATCGTGAATACGGCGTCACTGGCCGGCATGGTCGGCATTGCCGGCTATGGATCCTATGCGGCGTCAAAGGCCGCGGTCATCTCGCTGACCCAGACTGCCGCGATGGAATACGGCCCGCGTGGCATCCGGGTGAACTGCATCTGCCCAAGTTCGGTCGAGACCCCGATGTTGCACGCGCAGGCCAATGCCGCCGCCGAACGGGCGCTGAGCCGGCTTTCCTCGCCGCTGGGAAAGGTGATGACGGCGGACGAGGTCGCCGCTGTCATCCTGTTCCTGGCCTCGCCCCTCTCACAGGCCATGACTGGCCAGGCGCTCAACGTCGATGGTGGAGGTTCGGCGGGCTGGTCCATGGCCCTTTTGGGCGCCCTGATCGGCGAAGATGAAGTCGTTGACCACAATCCAACCCGTAAACCCGGCGATGCGTCCGTTGTGGCGCAGGCGGGTCGGGATTCGGACCGAGCCAAGCATGAATGACGCGATGATCCCCGCTGACAGGCCGCTGGTCGGCAAGGTTGCCCTGGTCACCGGCGCCGGTCGCCCACACGGTATAGGACGCGGCATCGTGCTGCGTCTGGCCCGGGCCGGGGCCGACATCGTCGTCACAGATGTCGGCCAGAAGCGAACGGACATCTTGATCGAGGGCATCGGTCTGGGCGATTCGATGGCGGACCTCGAAGAAACGGCAAGAATGGCGCGTGACCACGGGGTTGGGGCCACGGCGGTCGCGTGCGACATAACCGATCAACAGCAGATAGACGCCGCGATCGGCGCCGCGGTCGCCTCGCATGGAAGGCTGGACATTCTGGTCAACAACGCCGGCACCGGCATTGGCGTTGCCGCCTTCGAAACCATAGAGGACCGTGCCTGGCGGCTCTCATGGGAGATCAATGTCCTGGGCACCGTCAAGATGTGCCAGGCGGCGATCCCGCACCTGTCCCGGGGAGGACAGGGCACCATCATCAACATTGCCTCGACGCTCGGACTGGCGGCACAACCGGGCTACGGGGCCTACGTTCTTTCGAAACATGCGATTGTCGGTCTCACTCGACTTCTGGCTGCAGAGTTGGGGCCGACGGGCATCCGAGTCAATGCAATCGCGCCGGGCTTCATCCACACTGACATGGGCGCACATGAACTCGAACTCATCGCTCGGTCACGCAGCACCGACGTGGGGACCGCAACGGCCGCCGTGCTTGAGGAGATCCCGCTGCGACGGCTTGGCACTGCGGACGATGTCGCGGAGGCTGTCGCATGGCTCGCGTCTTCAGCAAACTACGTGAGCGGAGTGATCCTGCCCGTACATGGGGGCGTCGTCTCCGGACTCAACTGAGCCACCGCGAACCAGACGCGAAGGACCAGCTTTGACCGTACCGGCGGTGATGCCAAGACGGTCGGCGATGTTGGCGGTCGTCGCGGTCGCTCTTGCCTACACCCCGCTTGCTCCATGGTTCGGGTTCGTTCCGCTGCCTCTGCCTGTGCTGGCCGGGCTGGTTGCGATCACAGTTCTCTACGTTGTCGCTTCCGAGTTCACCAAACGTTGGTTGTATGACAAGGGTAGCCGCCCCATTACCCTGCCGAAGGCTTGAACGAGGTGGCGGCGAGAGCAGCTCGCACCGAGAAACACAGACGCTAATGCATGTCGCCCGGAAGTGCCCTCGGTTCCGGGATAACGACATGCATAAAATCAGAAGCTTACAGCAGATCGGGCGAATCCTATTCGCCGCGACATGCTGTAGGGCCGCACGACCCTGGCCTCGCGGCAGCGCCCGGGGCGAGATCCGGGGTCGTTTGTCAGCGTCCTGACAGGTTCGATGATCCACAGTTCGCCGTCATACGAAAGCTGACTATGCGTGATCATCAACGGGAATTGTCGCAGGCAACTGACTATGACCATTGTTCTTGCAAGCACAATTCGTCCTGGTGTCCCCCACCGGACAAAGCTTTGACGAGATCGCTGCCGCCTTAGAAAATGTTCAAAACTGGAATCCTCGGATGAATCCTACCTATGCCAACTCCCAGAAAGCCGTTCACTGGGTCATCTTTCTGCTAGTCATAGGCCTTTATGGCCTGACCTACGTCGTCGATATCTTCCCACGCGGTGATCCCGGTCGCGCGTTCGTCTGGTGGCTTCACATTTCGTTCGGGCTGCTGCTTTTCATGCTGGTTGTCGTGCGCATCGGCCTGCGACTGGCGCTTGGAACGCCGGGTCTGCCGCTGGAAATGTCACAGCTTGAACGGTTGCTGGCCAAGGTTGCGCATCTTCTGCTCTACGCGCTGCTTGTGGCCATACCCGTTCTCGGCATCCTGCTGACCTGGTATCGGGGCGATGCCTTGAGCTTCTTCGGTCTCTTTACCATCCCAGCTCCCGTTTCCGCGGATCGCGCCACGGCCGGTTTCATCAGGGAACTGCATAGCCTTTGCGCCAACCTGATCCTCATCCTTGCCGGATTGCATGCCGTTGCAGCACTTTGGCATCATTATGTCTGGAAGGACGATGTGCTCAAGCGAATGCTGCCCGTGACACGTGGCTCCTGATCGTCGTCCTGCCTACACCGGTTATATGCAAGCAGCGTGGTATTGCTGTGGTTCCGGACTTGGATACATGGTCCCTGGATGAAATCGATATTGAAGTGGCTAGTGATGGTGGGTCTTTGCGGGCTCGTCGTGAGTTGGCCGCTCGCCGCGCGCGCGAACTTCGATGATGACGGCGATCACGATCGGGCGCGCGACCTTTACGAACGTGGCGAAATAAAGGGTCTGTCCGACCTGCTGGGACTGGTTCACGCCGAGGCTCCCGGCGACATCGTGGCCATCGATTTCATCCGGGCGGGGGACAGGTGGGTCTATCGATTCCAGATCGTTTCCGCCGACGGCCGCCGCAGAATTGTGGATGTGGACGCCGGAGCTGGAGTCCTCGTGCGCGGCAGGGGCGGCGACCGATGAAGATACTTCTTGCTGAAGACGAGCCGCGAATCGCGAGCGACATCGCGGCTGTCCTGAAGACGGCTGGGATGGCTGTCGACATCATGCGCGATGGGGAGGCTGCCTGGTTCGCGGGCGACGTCGAGAATTACGACGCGGCGATCCTGGATCTCGGATTGCCGAAGCTCGATGGCCTGGTTGTGCTGAAGCGCTGGCGGGCCAATGCGCGCCGCTTTCCCGTCCTGATCCTGACGGCGAGGGGGCTATGGACGGAGCGCGTCGAAGGCATCAACGCTGGCGCCGACGACTATTTGCCCAAGCCATTTGAAATGGAAGAGCTGCTGGCGCGGTTGCGCGCGATCTTGCGTCGCTCGGCCGGCCAGGCGACACCGGTCTTGAAATCCGGGCCTTTGGTGCTGGATACACGCCAGATGCGTATTTCGCTGCGCGGCGATCCCGTCGCGTTGTCGCCGCTTGAATATCGGCTGATGGCGTTCCTGATGCACCATGCCGGGCGCGTGGTGGCGCCGACCGAACTGGCCGAGCATCTGTACGATTCCGGCAATGATCGCGATCCCAACGCAATCGAGGTCATTGTCGCCCGCCTGCGGCGCAAGCTCGGCAACGACGTGATCGAGACGCGGCGCGGATTCGGATATTACATGCCCGACGGGCCTCCCTGATGGGCAACTCCATCCGCTTCAGGCTCTGGTCGGCGGCAACCATCTCCATCCTGGTTGCTCTTGCCATTGCCGGATTGGGACTTCGGTATCTGTTTGAGAAGAATGTCGAGCGGCGTATCGTCGGTGAACTGACGGTTGATCTCAACGAACTGATCGGCGCGACCAGCTTCGGAAAAGACGGTCGCCTTCTTGTCCAGTCGGATTTGACCGATCCGCGCTTCAACAATCCGCTGTCCGGCCACTACTGGCAGGTGTCGGACGTTGCGAACCAAAGTTTGGTCCGCTCTCGTTCGCTCTGGGACGGAACGCTGGCATTGCCCGTTCGGGGCGGCGGCGGCGAGGTAAGGAAGATCGAGGAGCTGAGAGGTCCCGGAGGCGAACTCACCATTGCCGTCGAGCGCACCATCACCGATGCTGACGGCCGATCCTTTCGCGCCACCGTGGCGGAAGACCACCACAGTGTGGAAGTGTCGGTGGATGAATATGTCCGTGATCTCGTGCCTGCGCTCATCGTGCTGGCCGCAGGCCTCATGGCGGCTTTCTTCATCCAGATCACCGTTGGCCTTGCGCCGCTGGAAAACCTGAGGATCGCAGTTCGAAACGTGATAGCGCAAAGGACGGCGCGCCTTGACGTAGCGGCGCCGAGCGAAGTGCAGCCGCTCGCCGACGAAATCAACCGTCTGCTCGATGCGCAGGAGAAGGCCCTCGCGCGAGCCCGGGGCCGAGCCGCTGACCTGGCACATGGTCTCAAGACACCACTGCAGGTGCTGTCGGCTGACATTCGGGCCTTGCGCAAGAAGGGCGAAACCGAACTCGCCGACGAGATCGAGAAGAGCGCCGGAGCGATCCGCCGCCATGTCGAGCGAGAACTGGCCCGGGCTCGCCTGGCACCCGGCGTTTCCGGCAAGGCATCGTGTCGGGTCAGGGAAGCCGCGGCGGGCGTTGTCGCCGTTATCAAGCGCACGCCGGGGGGCAAGCAGCTCGCATTCGTGATCGACGTGGATAATGATTTCATGGCGCCGGTCGATGAAGGCGATCTGTCGGAGATCCTGGGCAATCTGGTGGAGAATGCTGCTCGCTTCGCAAAATCGTCAGTACAGGTCAGCGCATTTGCGACGGTCGGCGAGGTGAGCATTGCGGTCGCCGATGATGGCCCGGGGATTCCCGATGCGAACCGGGAAACGGCCCTTTCGCGCGGCGTGCAACTGGACAGCAAGGGCGGTAGCAGCGGCCTCGGCCTCGCCATCGTTTCAGATATTGTCGAAGCCTATGGCGGACGCCTGACAATGGCCAATGCCGATCCCGGCCTGGTGGTAACCATCGCCTTGCCCCGGCACGGCGGCACTCACGCAAAGCCGGGGAAATAGTCGACCTTTATCCTGGAGCGACGAACGCCCATGGCGAGCAGCTTCTTGCGCAGCGCCTTGACCATGCCCTGTGGGCCGGAAATATAGAATATCCGCTCCAGATAGTCGGGGACGGCGAGGCGCACGAGACGCGCGTCGATGTGGCCAGGATATTGGCCGCGCTCGGCTCCATTGGCGACGGCGAGCACCGTCCTTACGCCCAGTTCTCTTTTTGCCGTGCCGAGGACGTCGCGATAGGCGATGTCCTGCTGGGTCTCGGCTCCATAGAGAATGACGATAGGGCGCTTTTCGTAGCGGTCGATGAGATATTGCAACATCGAGCGGAATGGCGTGATGCCGATGCCGCCGGCCAGGAACGCGATCTTGGTTTCGGGGTCGGCCGGCAAGGTGAAGTCGCCGCCAAGCTGAGAGGCATGGATCGTACTGCCCGGCTTCATCGCGCCAAGCGCCTGCTTGAAGGCGCTCGATCGCGGATAGAACTTGACGCCAAGTCGTATAGTTTGCTCGGTGGGCGCCGATGCGACCGTGAAATAGCGACGGTTGCCGCGATTGTCCGAACGGTCGAGACCAAGTGTCCATTCAAGATACTGGCCTGCCTCGAAGGCGAGCTTCCTCGGTGAGTTGAAGATGAAGTCGTAGCTGTCGACCGCCGATCGTTCGATGCGTTCGAGCGTCAGCACCAAGCGTCCCTTGGGGCTGACGGCGTATGCAAAGAGATTGCCCGCAAGAAGCGCCAACTCCGGCGTAAAGTAGAACGAACCGACATGGATGTTGGGGGCGAACAGGAAGCCGACGATCGCGGCAAAGGCGATGCGTGGCAAGCGCATCGTCGGCGCTGTCAGCGGCTCTGTCAGCATCACGAAGGCGAAGAACAGCAGCGGCGACGAGCCAAGCGTCTCCGTCAGTGCGGTCGCATATTGCGACGGCTCGGTCGTTGAAAGGGTCGTGGCCAGCGCGACGGCGACGAAGGTGACGACGATATCGACCCGGCGCAGCTTGCGCACGATGAGCAGGCCGCCGCCAAGTACGACGGGAAGCATTGGCAAATTGCCTCCGACCCACCAGGTGGCCGGCTGGTCGAGAAGCAACGCTGTCAGCGCAACGCCCAGTGCCGCTGGATTGAACAAGTGCTTCCTGCCGATGGCGAGAATGAACTTGGACGAGATCGCCCAGACGCAAGCGAACACAACCGCGCCGATCCCGTTGAGGTCGGTGGCTGCCACCGGATCGAGGATAAGCGCCAGGATGAGGGTGGTGATGTAGACGGACTCGCTGTTGGCCGGAACCTTGAAGACAGCCGCGAAAACCTTGTTGGTGATCCAGCAGGCGGCCAGCATCAATCCTGTCGTGAAGGCCAGCGCGACCGGATCATGCGGCACGAGCTTGAAGAAACCGAGCACAAGGGCCGCAACCAGCAAGGCGATCAAGTAGTAGAGGACCAGCCGGTACATGGTCTGATGGTCGAGAAACCGGTCGATGGCCTTGATCATGATTGGCAAAAGGCTCCGAAGCCGCTTGTCGGTGTGGCACGGCCGTTGCTGTCGACGACGTAACCCTCGAGGCCCGGCGTCTGTTCGAGAAAAAGAATGCCATCTCGGCCCATGGCGAAGGCGGCGGTGGCGAAACGGTCGGCCTCGAACACATCCGATCCGATGACGGTCAAGCTGAGGATCTCGGTGATCGGGCCGTCCATCCCATGCGGATTGTAGATGTGCTGTCCGCGTATATAGGTGCCTGACGTCGCGACGCCGTGCCCGCGCGGGTAGACGATCTTGATGATCTCGTCGGCATTGAAGGGATTGCGGATGCCGACGCTCCAGTCGAGGCCCGAAGCATTCCTGCCGCAGGACTGGATGTCGCCGCCCGCCTCGATGAAGAAATCGCCAACACCGGCCCTGCCAACGATCTCTGCGGCATTGCGGATGGCCCAGCCCTTGACGATGCCCGACGGGTCCAGCGAACCGTCGGGCTTGCGGATATCGAAAAATCCATCCGTCTGGCTTTTGGTGCGTTCGGCAAGAGCCATCACTTCCATCATCTCGCCGCTCCAATCGCGGACCGGAAGGTCACCACGGTTGATGGCCGAAATCTCGCTGTCGGTTCTGTAGGTGCTGAAACGCCGGTCGATGTGCCCGAAATAGTCGAAGACCGCGTCGACAAGCTCGGCACCCGAGGCGCCGGCGATATCGACGGTGATGGGCATGCCCATCAATATCCTGGTCTCGCGCACAGACCTAGGACGATGCTTGCTTCAATGCGCCGGCGAGCGACTGCCTGAAGGCCCTGCTGGTCAATGTTGCGCCCGAAATGATGTCGACATTGGCGCTCTGCGCGCTGATTGCTTCGTCACGCAGCATGGGCAAAGCCTGCCGGTTGATGTTGACCGAGGTGCGGCGGTCATTCGGGTATTTCAGCACTTTCAGGGATGTGAGACGGCCGCCTTGGATGGAGGCCTGGATCTGGATGAGTCCGTAATAGGCATCGGCGACAGGACCGGCATATGTGCCATCGGCAAAACCGTGGCCGACCGTCTTCATGCCTGAATTCACGGATGGCTTCATGCCCGCCTTGATGATGCGGACAGTTGGTTGCGGATAATCCGGCCTCGGCTGGGGAATGGGTATGTAGACCGCAGGGGTTGCGGCGAACGTTGCAGTCTGCGGCGTGGCATCGGCGACGCGCTCAGCCGGCATCTGCTTCGCCGGTGGGGCAGGCGCCACGGAAGCCTGCGGTCGGCCGACTGCAAGCGGCGACTTTTCGGCTACTGTCGGTTCTGCGACGGCCGATAGCTTCGAAATGGGCGCAGCGATCGCAGCCGTGGTTTCGATGCCAACCTTGGCCGGTGGCGTCGCCCAAGGTTCTACCTGTCTGATCGCCAGTGGGGGCGTGGCAGGCGCCGCAATCACAGCGGCCGGTGCAGGCGCCGGGCCGACCAGCTGTTGCACAGTTTCCACGGCGGTATTGGCAGGGCCTGCCGTGTCAATTGCATCGCCGCTGGGGACCTTGCCCGCCTGTTCCCAGACATAGGCGCCCGAGGAAGCGATCACGAAAAGCGATAAGGCAATCTTTTTCATCAGTGTCTGCATTTCCGCGTTGAAGCCAGCGAGCGTGAAGCCGCCGCAGGCTTATCCCAAACGCAATATGCCACGACGAAGCTGACAACTGGCTGTCAGCGTGCGCGAATTGATCAGCCGATTGCCAAGCTCTGCATCGACGGCTGCATGCTGTCTCGAGTAATGTCGACCGTCGCAAGGGTGACGGGCAGCTTAAACCGTCGCGGGCCGGCGCTGCCCGGATTCAAATAAAGCACGCCATCCACTGTCTCCATCCTCGGCACATGCGTGTGACCGGACACGATCAAATCGATGCCCTGGACAACGGGGCTGATCTGCAGCGTCTTGAGATCATGAAGCACATGGATTGCTCGCCCGGCGAGGCGTACGAGCTCGGTTTCTGCGTATTCCACTGCCCACCAACCGGTGTCCACGTTTCCTCTGATTGCGGTAACCGGGGCGATACAACGAAGCGCTGTGATGATCTCGGGGCGGCCGATGTCTCCTCCATGAATGATGTGGTCGACCCCGGCCAGGCGACGCACCACCTCCGGCCTCAGCAAGCCGTGCGTGTCCGAGATGATGCCAATCCTGAATGTCATGGCTCTGCCATCAGACGGTAAGGGTCGTGAAATCCGTTGCGATAAGGCTGTTCGTAAACCTCCGGACGGCTTCCGCGAGAATTTCTTCGTCGGGGTAGCGGCCGGAGATATGCGTAAGGACGAGCTGTTTTACATCGCTGGTCGCTGCCAGCGATGCCGCCTCCGCAGCCGTTAGATGTCCGTAGTCGCGCGCCATCGCCGCATCTCGTTCCAGGAATGTGGCTTCGATGACCAGCAGGTCGGCGCCGCTCACCTTGTCGGCCAATCCATCGGTGGTTTCGGTGTCGCCTACAATGACCAGCTTCTTGCCAGCTTCGGGTGGTCCGAGGACGGCTTCGGGAGCAATCGTTCTGCCGTCGGGGAGAGAGATTGAGCGGCCTTCGGCCAAGTCCTTCCGGATCGGACCGTCTGGCACACGGAGAGCTACCAAGCGGTCCGGACGGAGGTGACGACGCGCCGGTGTCTCGAACACGAAGCCGTAGCTGTCGGTGTCGCGATGGCGGACTTGAAAGCAGTCGACCGTGAACTCATCCACCTCGAACACGCGTTCGGGGACAAGCGGCACGAGTTGCAGCGGGATCGGCGCGCGTCCCTCACCCCACAGGCCAGCGAGCATGCGGGCGACGACGTCGAGAGTATCTGCGCTGCCATGAATGGTAACAAGGTCATCGCTCTGCCGGAGCCGAAGCGTCGAGAACAAGCCTGGAATCCCGAGCACATGGTCGAAATGCGCGTGCGTGAGGAGCAGGCGATCAAGTCGCCTGAATCCGGCGCCGCTGCGCAGAAGCTGACGCTGGGTGCCTTCCCCGCAATCGATCAGCACCCGCTGACCGCCGGCTTCAACGAGCAGCGCCGGGTGATTGCGCTCAGCCGAGGGCACGCTGGCCGAGGTGCCGAGGAAGATAAGCCTGAAGGTCATGCGAGCAGTCTACCTCGCGGGCAACGAGACCTCAAAGCGGGCGAAGGAGCGGTCCTGGATAGACTTCGCGTAACCGGCTTGGCGCAACAGTTGTCGGCGAACTTGCTGGCCGAGAACGCCTGTGGGGTTTACCGGATCAATGCGTCGGCTTCCACGCCTGTTGTACGATGTGGCCGAAGACCGCTACGGCCTTTTCCCAACGAGCGCTGACACCATACGGTGACGCTTGAAAATCGACAGCGACGGCGACTTGTGCACGGCGCCCGCAAACTGCACCATTCATGTATTTGGCATCAGCGCTTGCGCGGACGCATGATCAGCAGCCAACTGCGCTCGTCGCTCACGATTAGGCGGCTGCGGGCAAGTGTCGAACCCGAGCGTTGCGCCTGCCGATGATCCGTGCCGTATGCGTTCGTAACACCGCAATGCTCGAGAAACGCTCGGTCGGATCCATCCCAAGAGCCAAGCGTTTCGCCGAAAGGGCTCAGGTCACAACGAATGAAGATGCCGTGAGAGAGAGGTGCGGAGAAAGGACGGCGAACTGTATCTGATGTGCGCCGCCGGCGCCGTCGTTGTCGAAAGACAGCGCTCCGGTCGAACTGTTGTAGATGATGTGTTGGCTGCTGGTGTGCGCAGCCGAGCCAATGTGGAATGCCTCCGTTGGCAGAGCACCTGGCTGGAGTCCCTTGAACACGGTGTGATCGATCTGGATCTTGTCTTCGGTGACCCTGAAGTCCGTGATCTTGTCGACATTGCCGGTGCCGAGCGCGGTGTTGAAAACGAAGACGTCCTTGCCTCCAAAACCAGTCAGCGTGTCGGCGCCGCCGCCACCGTGGATGACGTTGGCGCCGGCATTGCCCTGGATGGTCTGGGCGAATTCGTTGCCCGTCAGGTTGATTGGTGTGGTGCCGGATCGGTTTGCGGTAGCGAGAAACTCGATCTCCGAGCCAGGCAAGAGAGCATAGCTCACCGAGGCAAGCACCTTGTCCGTGCCGCCGCCGATCGCCTCCATCACCCTGTCGCCGGCATTGTTGACGTAGTAGGTGTCGTTGCCGGCGCCGCCGATCAGCGTGTCGGCGCCGGTGGTTCCCTGAAGAACGTCCGCGCCGTGGGTGCCATAGAAAGTACCGCCACTGGTTGGGGGCGGAGGACTAGACGGGGGCGGAGGTGGCGGGCTGGGTGGCGGTGTGGTGGAACCCTGGAGATTGTGCTGAAGGAAAAAGGCTTGCAGTGTCGGATCGCTTCCAAGCGCGGTGTCGCCTTGCTGCGAACCCCAGGCATACGCATAGTCGAAGGCGGGAGACGGGTCCAGCGAGGCCCAGTGGTCCATCATGGTCTGTTCCTGGGACGCGGTGGGCATCACATATTGGCCGCCAGTGTCGGTGGTGTAGCTGCCGCCTCCAAACGTTTGATAGACGGGAACGATCTGGCTGACCGGGATGCCCGACGCCACTGCCGCGGTCACGGCTCTGTCGATCATGTTGTAGTCGATCGTGGTTGTACCTGTGCGCACCGGGTAGGGATCCAGTCCGTAGTAGTCGATATGCGTGTTGGCGGGATTGTAGGTGTTGGTAAAGTCCGGGTTCGCGGAAGACCCCATATTCATCATGGTGATAAAGGTCTTGGCGCCAGGCAGATGGGAGTGGATCCAGTCGGATTCCGCCATCAGATTCGCGGCGGAAGCATAGGTCCCCCACTTGCCGGTGGGATCCGGCTCGTCGACGAGGAAGAATCCGTAGAGATTCGGGTTGCCAATGAATGGGGTGACCTTCTGGATAAAGGAGGATGATGTCCCATTGACCTCATCCAGCCAGACGAGCCCCTTCATGCCAGCCGGCAGGGCGTTGAGCTGAGCAACGGATTGAACATCAACCAGATTGAATCCGGCCGCTGCAATGTTGGTGCCCAGTCCGCCTGACCCTGATGTGTAGTGGAGCGTTGTCATCCGATTTCCCTCGTCTGATTCGCCCAAGCCCTGTGTCTGCCTACGTGAAGGCCATGTTAGCGACAAGTAAAATACCGCTATCGCCTGGTCAGAATAGGTGATCAGGCGCAGGGTCGCGGCGGGAAGTCGTGCGGCTGGAGCGAGCCTTTGGGGTGGCGATCCGTCCCTGCCACGGCGGTTCCGTCGTTCCTGGAATGCGATACAAATTCGGCGCGCTGTCGGTGGCTGATCCGATGCGTAGCCGCCGAAACAGTTCCGGCGCTTCGCCGCGTTGTCGGAACGCACTCTGCTTCATTCAAACGGACGAGGACAGTGGGCAAGCATGCCCCTAGCGTGGGTTGGGTGTTATTCGGACGGAAGCGATCAGACCGGCCATGAGAGCAAATCCAGACGCCAGCCACTTCGTGCGATCGAGGCACCGCGCGCACTCGGGAGAGGCAGGATGAGCCCGCACCTGGTTTGCGTGGGGGGCGTGGATCACCCCTTGAGAATCCCGTTCCTGACGGCGTTGCGCGAAAGAGGATTTCGGGTCACAGCGCTGTCCAGTGACGATGGCTCCGCCTTTTTACCGCATGGCATTCCCCATCGCCGATTTGGGTTCGATCGCTTTACCAGTGGCCGTGGCGGATGGAGCGCTCTGCGCTCGGTCCGCAGGTTGATTTCCGAGCTGCGGCCGGACATCGTCCAAAGTTTCGACACCAAGCCCAACGTCCTGACGCCGCTGGCGATGCGTGGACAGGTGCCGGTTGTCCGCACGATCAATGGCCTTGGCTGGACCTTCTCCTCGCGGGAGCCGCGGGCTCTGGCTTTGCGTCCAGTCCTTTGCGGCTTGCAGGGGCTTGCGTCCTTCTGGACAGCCGTAACCGTCTTCCAGAACCGGGATGACCAGGCTTTCTTCGATCGCTATCGGCTGGTCGGACGGGAGAAGGGACGGCTGATCGCCGGTTCCGGAATCGATGCGGATGCGTTCGCGGTGGCGAGGCATAGCGGTCCCTCGCCGGCGACGATGCGCGAGGAGCTTGGACTCCAGTTCGCCGAGGTCATCATCTTTGTCGGTCGATTGACCCGCCAGAAGGGGATACCGACCCTGCTGGAGGCGATCCCCCGCATCCTCTCCGAAAGGCCTAATGCACGGTTCGTTCTTGTCGGCCCGCGTGAATCCGAGGGTCAGTTCGCCGTCGACAAAGCAGAGATCGACCGCTACGCTCCTTATGTGATCAGCCTTGGACCGAGGCGGGATATTCCGGCCCTCCTTGCCATGGCTGATCTGTTCGCCTTCCCCACGCAGTATCGTGAAGGTGTCCCGCGCGTCCTGCTGGAAGCCGGATTGGCCGGACTGCCAATCGTGGCCTCAAGGATGCCCGGTTGCAATGACGTGGTCGAAGACGGGTGGAACGGCTACCTCGTCGCACCGCGTGATGCAAACGGCCTTGCATCCAGGATAATCGACGTCCTGTCCGATCGCGCCCGCGCAAAAATGATGGGCGCCCGTTCCGTCGAATCTGTCCGCGAGCGGTTTGGGCTTTCGGGCGTCGTCGACCAGTATTGCGACCTGTACCAGGATGTCCTCGCTGGCAGAACCCACGGCAACTCGGCGCCCGCGATCTCGACGGCAAAGGGGGCGGGAAACCCGCAATTGGGCGAGGCGCGACAATGATACGCAACGCGCTCCTGGCATGCGGTGTCGCAATGTCCTATGCGACGCAACTCGACATACCGAGGTTGCCGTTTGGATATGGCGAACTGTTCCTCGTGCTTTGGATCATGCTGTCGATCGGTCGGATCCTCGCCGGAGGTCGTCTGGAAGCGACGCCGGCCCTGGCCAAGCTCGCTGGCTTCTGGTTGATCCTGACGTTTACCCTGGGAGTGGGTACCATCGTTGGTTTTCTGACAACGGTGCTGTACCTGGATCCGCTCTTGCATGACACGATAGCCTACCTGCTGTTGGTCTGCGTCACCTGTCTCGTAGCCGCAGAGCCCGACGCTGGCGTCCATCTGCGTCGCAGTGCCTGGTGGATAATCGCCATCGCAAATGCCTGCTTCGTCATTCAGATAGGGGTTGGCTGGGGTTGGATTCACCAATCCGGCGTCGATCCCTGGTATTGGGACCGCTTCCGTGGCTGGTCCGAGAATCCAAACCAACTCGCGCTCTATTGCGCACTCTTTGGTCCGCTGGCCTTGCACCTAGCGACGACCACCAGCAGTCCATGGGGCAGGTTGCTTGGACTAAGCTGCCTTGTCCTGACCTTCTATGTCGGCAGGCTGACAAAGAGCGATACCTATCTTTACACAAGCATCCTGACCTGCCTGATATTTGTTGCGCTGCGTGTCGGGACTTGGCTTGCTGCCGGCGGCGGCAATACCAGCCTTTTACGGCAGGTTGCACTCCTGCTGATGGTCGGATTCCTTCCGCTGGCGATGTCGTTGACCCCTTATGCCTTCGCGGAGGTCAGCAGCGTCGAAAGTTTCGCCAAGAGCCTTACCAAGGACAAAGGCGGGGAGGCGACCGAGGAAACCGCCGCGCTGCGCCTTTTTCTCTGGGATGAAGCGTTGGGCAAGGGAGGGGAATCGGGGTCGCTGGGCCTTGGCCCAGGCCCGCACCTTGAACGGCCGCCCATCGTCGACAAGCAGTTTCTGCCGCGGCCTTTCGAGGCCCACAGCACGGTCATCGATCTCTATACGCAAGGGGGCTTGATCGCGGTCCTGGCCCTCGTGTGGATCGTCGGCTCGGCCACCTTATCCGCATGGCGCGCAAAGTCCGACGCCCTTTTGGCGCTGCTTGCGTCGACGGTCGTCTTCGGCATTCCGCACCTGATCATCCGCCATCCGATTGTATGGTTTGTGCTGACCATGGCCCTCGTGGCCGGAACTCCGCAGACGATCCCGGCGACCGTTCGCCGCTGGGGGAATTAGCATGTGCGGGATTGCTGGAATTCTTCTTGCACCCAATGCAGCCGACGCGAAGCTACTCAGGGCGATAGGGCAAATGACCACAGCCCTTCGTCATCGGGGGCCGGATGGCGAGGGGTTCTGGATGAGCCGCGAGGCCGGTGTTGCCTTCGGTCACCGGCGTCTGGCTATCGTCGACTTGTCGGAGGCAGGTCGCCAGCCAATGCAGTCGGCAAGTGGGCGCTATGTCATCACCTTTAACGGCGAGATATACAATTTCCGGGATTTGCGCCGCGAACTGGAAGGTGCGGGCAACTGTTTCCGCGGCACCAGCGACACCGAAATCATGCTGTGTGCGATCGAGACCTGGGGGCTCGACGCCGCGCTCGCTCGCTTTGCCGGCATGTTTGCGTTTGGGCTGTGGGATCTGAAGACACGGGTCCTTCATCTCGCCCGTGACCGAATGGGCAAAAAGCCCCTCTATGTCGCCTCGACAGGCGAAGCGCTTATCTTCGCCTCGGAGTTGAAGGCGATCGAGTGTTTTCCCGGTTTCTCTCCCGAACTCGATCTCGATGCGGCGGCAACGATGCTTGCGAAGGGATGGGTGCCGGACAACCGATGCATCTGGCGCGACGTATTCAAGTTGCTGCCGGGTTCGGTTCTATCCGTGACGGCCGCGGATTTTGCAAACGCCCGCAACGGCGCCTCCCTCACGCATCACATCCGACGCTGGTGGTCGTTGACCGAGGTCGCGGCGAAGGAACGGCGGGAACAGATCGCCGGCAGCGATGAAGAATTGACGACCGAGCTCGAAAACCTGCTTGGCCTTGCGGTGCGCCAACGGATGGTCGCCGACGTGCCGCTCGGTGCCTTCCTGTCGGGCGGAATAGACAGCTCAACCATTGTTGCCCTGATGCAGGCGCAGTCCTCCCAGCCCGTGCGCACTTTCACCATTGCCTTCGGTGAGGGCGGATTCGACGAGGCGCCTCATGCCGCAGCGGTTGCGCGGCATTTGGGCACCGATCATACGGAGCTTCACCTCTCGCCGGCCGCCGCGCGCGACGTCATTCCAGAGTTGCCGCGGATCTGGGACGAGCCATTCGCCGACGAATCCCAGATACCGACGCTGCTGGTGTCGCGGCTCGCCCGCCAGCATGTCACGGTGGCTCTCTCGGGAGACGGCGGTGACGAGTGTTTCGCTGGGTACTCCCGGCACTTCCTGGCAGCCCGCCTGAGAAAGCAACAGCAGCTTCCATCACCACTTCGCCGGATGTTGGCCGCGGGGGCCGGGCTGCTGGCCCAGAACCCGCTGCACGATCTCATCGACAGCTTGCCGCTTTCGGCAAGTGTGCGGCACACGTTGCGAAGCGACCGGTTGACTCGCCTCGCCAACCTGCTCGAGGCGGCAAATGAGGACGATCTGCTTCAGCGGTTGATGGCATCTTCGACCGAGAACCTGGTTCGTCGCCAGCTGCCGCCGTCGATTTCCAGCGCGCCGCAGCTCGGCGACCTGTTGTCCCGTCTCTTGTTCGACGACATGACCGGCTATATGCCTGGCGACATATTGGTGAAGCTCGATCGTGCCAGCATGGCCAATAGTCTCGAAGGTCGATGCCCGATTCTCGACCATCGCGTGGTTGAATTCTCCTGGCGCTTGCCGACCAACGCCAAGGTCCGAAATGGCAAGGGCAAGTGGATCCTTCGCCAACTGCTGGGTCGCTACGTACCGCGGCGACTGACTGATCGGCCAAAGCAAGGCTTCGATGTTCCGATTGGAGCCTGGCTCAAGGGGCCTCTGCGCGAATGGGCGTCAGATCTTGTTGCCGGTGCACGCCGTTCGGGCGACGGAATTCTCGACTTGGCAAAGGTCGATGCCTGCTGGCGTGATCACATCGATGGAAGACAGGACCGCGCTCGCGATCTGTGGCCGGTGCTGATGTTCCAGGCGTGGCGCGACGAGGCCATGCGGCCGGGCGCGCCCGAAGCAAGCCTGTCTCGAGATTACGCGTTGCTGGGTGATTGAAATGGTCAACCAAATTCAATTTCTGCGGCCGAAGCAAACGTCGGTGCCGACGCACGAATCCAGTGCGCGGCTGCGGCGTGTGCCTTTCGAAAAAACAGAGAACTCAACGCCCTTCCAGCAAGTCGCGGTCACTGTCTGGGGGAAAAAGTGGCTCGTCCTCGGAATGGCCATTCTGGGTGGTATCCTGACCGGATTTGCCGGGATGGCGCGCTCGCCCCTTTATGAGGCCAGCACGCAGATGATCGTCGACCTGCCTGGCAACGGTGCGTCCACCGGCACGGCGAATGCACCGCAGGATATGCTGGCCGCAATTGTCGACGGCCATCTGACGGTGCTTTCGTCCGAAGCGCATCTGAGGAACGTGCTCGCCGTTCTGCGCAAAGCGGACGAGGAGCAGGGGCCGGCACACTCGGCCTCGGCCGAGACCGAACCAGGCTCTATACACAGCGCAGTTCTTGCAATGGTGCAGAAGGCGCGGGCTCAGTTGAGCAGCCTCTTGTGGGGGGGCTGGTTCGGCCCGCAGGCTCCCGCTGCAACGCCACAAGCGGCGGAGGCCGTTATGCTTAAGGCATTGAAAGATCAACTGAGGGTCGGTCAGGAACTGCGTTCCAGAATTATCAGCATCGGATTCACCGATCGCGATCCGGCACGCGCCGCGCAGGTTGCCAACACCGTCGCCACTGTCTACGTCGACAACACGGCGCAGCAAAATCGCGCCTCGGACCAGCGCGATCTCGCCTCGATTGTCTCTCGCCTGTCCGAGATGCAGGGCGAACTGGCGCGCGCCACGGATCAGTTGCAAACCTATCGTTTGACCAATGGTGCTCCCGATCGTGGAAGTGCCGATGACAACGGCCGGGAGATCGTTGCACTCGGGCAGCAGATATCCTTGGTCAAAGCCAATCTCGCCGCGGTCGAGGCGCGGCTCGAACGCGTCCGGGACCTTCGCAAGACCGACGCCACCGCTACGGAGCTGGCGGATGCGATCGGGTCGCCAGTATCGATCGACCCTCTGGCGGGCGCGGCGGACGACACTGGCGTCGTCCCGGCGACTGAGAGCGTCCCGGACCACCTGGCAATCGCGCGCGAGATCGAACGGCAGATCGCTCGCCTGGATGTCGAACGGCACGTCTATCAGGCACAGGTAGCATCGCTTGAGGAGCGGAGCGGAGCGCTCAAGGCTGCCGCTGCCGACGCCGTCAGCCGCCTTTCAGGCCTGCGCGCGCTCGAATTGCAGGCCGATGTCGTCTCTCAACGCTACAACGACTTGCTGACGCGGCAACAGGACTTGCTGCAGCGGGTCGGGACCCCGAGGTCGGACGTCGCTATCCTGTCCGCGGCGTGGCCGCCTGCGCGTCCGGTGACGTTATCTCCGATTTTTCTGGTTCCTCCGGGGGCAATCGTATTCGGCCTCGCCGCTGCCGTTCTCGTGCTCGTTCGCCGGCGCTTCGATCGAACTTTGCACAGTGCGGCCGAGGCCGAGGCCGCACTGGGGATTCCGTGCGTCAGTCTTCTTCCAAGGATAGTTCGGCCGCGCGCAAGACGACTCTGCGGTGTGCTGTTGGGTCAACACAAGGCTCCCTACACGCGTGCCGTCGGGTCGCTGCTGATTTCCCTGGCCAATGCGAGATTGCGCTTGCCAGGGATAATTCTGGTCATGGCCAGCGACAGTGGCGAAGACAAGACATCGCTTGCATGGAGCCTTGCGTTGACTGCCGCGCGGCTCGGAGAGCGCGTACTTTTCCTCGATTTCGATCAGCAGGGAGCACGGATGACGCGTGAGTTTCGGAGTGAGTTCAGCACATCCAAGACCAAATGCACGGTTGCCGATTTCCTTATCGGCAACCGGCCACTGCCCGACACGGTTGAAGACATGCCGGAGATTCGGCTCAGTTTCATGCCTGCGCCGCCGAATTCGCACGATGTCCTCCACCTCGTATCGACGGCGGACGCAGTGAAGATCATGGACAGGTTAAGAGAGAAGTACAGCGTCGTGATCATAGACGGACCGTCAGGGCTGGCGGGCCCGGAAACCAGATACCTGGCCAGTTGGGCGGACGTCGTCCTTTTGGCCGTGCGCTGGGGCGAGACGCCGCGGAACATCGCTCGCAATGTCTTGGAATTCATCGGCGTCGAGGAGAACCTGCCTTGGAATCCGCCCCCTTCCACCGCCAGCGTTCTAACGCAGGTTAATCTGAAGCAACACGCCAGATACCGGTTCGGGGACGGTGGCGACGTTTTGGTCGCCGGCCGCTGACTCCAGGATTTGAATTGGCATGATCATTGAATTCTTCGGACCACCCGCATCCGGTAAAACAACCCTTGCGCATGCGCTCGCCAGCCGCTTGCGCGACAGAGGATACGTGGCCACGGTCATTCTCTGCTATCAGCCTCGCAGTAGGGGTGGGAGTTGGAGTTTTTTCGGGGTATTTTCAATAATTTCCAGAATTTCGTCAGCGGTATTTTCAATAGTATCGGTGTTATTTTCAGAGAATTGGGCCAAATTAGAGTTAAGAACAGCTGGTTGTCTGGTAAATATTATGCCGCCTAAAAGTATTATATGGCGTATTAGGATGTGGCAGTACATGGTTCGTTTGTCGAGTTGCTGGGAGCAGGCGCGGAAATCGACAGACATAACGATATTTGATCAGGGCTTCGTTCAGGCGGTCGGGTCTCTGGCGATGTTTAACGGCGCGGCAGATGACGAGTCGATCGCACAGGCGCTTCATTTCGCGCCTCAGGCCGATCTCGTGGTTCGGGTGGCCGTGCCGCGCGATGACGTGGAAGCGCGACTGCACGCAAGGATGATGTCCGAACCAGCGGCAGAGCGCCTCTTTGAAGTGGATGTCGCAGGCAACATGAACTCCTTTCAAGTATTCGACAACATTGGTGATGTCCTCTCGAGGGCGCACCGAAGCATCGTGTCGGTTCAACCAGTTGATCCTCAATCGACCTTCCGTGGCCTGTGTCGGGTGGAAGAGGAAATCCTAGCGCGGCTATCCCCGATCGCGGTTCCCGTCATCAAAAAGCGGCGAAGCGAATTGCCTATCAGGCGCAGGCACAGAAAGAACGAGGTATGAACGACCGCTCCGAAGGAGATCCGCTTCAGTATCAAGCAGCCGACGCGGTCGCCGACATCTTGCCGCTGTCTGTCGTCGCCGGGGGCACCGCCTCCATTGCGGTGCCTGCTCGGCGTCACGACGTTGGCCGACGCCTCGTTCATGCAAGCATCTTCGCCCTTCTGGTCTATATTGGGGGTGCCGGGCTGACCAGCATGGCACAACTCGGCATCGCGCGCCTGGTCGGCGCCACAAGCTACGGCATCTATTCCTACTCTCTGGCTTGGAGCACGGTTCTCGCCTCGCTCTCGATGCTCGGCTTCAATATTTCGCTTCTTCGCTTCGTGCCGGCATACAAGGCTGCCGGGCGTTTGGACCTGGCTCGCGGGGTAATCACATCAGCGTTGTGGTGGTCGCTGTCGGCGGCGACGCTTGCGGGGTTGACCGGAGCCGCGCTCATCGTCTTTCTGCCTTCGAACCACCTTCACCAGGAGCTTCAGACGACAATGCTCCTCGGTATGGCGGCCGTGCCGCTGATCACGGCCTATGCCCTTGGCGCTACCCTGGTTCGTGCCTTTGGAGGCGTGGTGTCGGCTCTTTTGCCCGAGCGCGTTGCGCGCGACGGACTTCTGTTGGCTCTATTGGGTGGCGCGGCGTTTTCGGGCTGGTGGACCCTGGATGCACCGTTGGCGATGATGGCAATCGTTGCAAGCTCAGCCGTCACGGTCGGGCTCGTGTTCGTCACAGCAATGAAACTATGGCCGGCCGGCCTGCGAGACACTCAGGCGACCTACACTGGGCGCCAATGGTGGTCGGCGGTGCCCCCGACCATGCTTGTCACCGGGCTCGACGTATTCATCAGCCGCACTGGGGTCGTGCTTCTGGGCTGGACCGGTCAGGTCCGCGAGGCCGGTATTTTTGCCCTGGGCCTGAACGTGGCACTGCTCGTGGGTCTTTCCAGCGTCGCTGTCAGCACGATGTTCTCGCCAACAGCGGCGGATCTTCATGCCCGCAAGGATCACGAAGCGTTGCAACGGCTGTTTTCGCGCGCTGCCGTTCTAAGTTCCGGTGGGGCGCTGGCGATCGCTGTTCCATTGCTGCTGGTCACCGAACCGCTCTTGCGCTGGTTCGGTGAGGATTTTGCGGCGGGAGCACTGATCGCGCGGATCCTCATCATGGGTTACGTCTGCACCGCGCTCTGTGGGCCCCAGCTCAATCTTCTGACGATGACCGGACACGAATGGGCCGCTGCAACGACGATGGTTGCTGGCGCCATGGCCAACATCGTGGCCTGTGCGATCGGCATGGAATTGGACGGAACGATCGGAGCGGCCGCGGGCGTTGTGCTCGCTTTGGTCGTCTGGAACTCGGCGATGGCATTCTATATCCGCAAACGATTGAACATCCTGCCCGGTCTGATCTTTGCTGCCTTGGCCGTCAGGTCGGGACAAGTCACAGTTCGGTGGAGATAGCAGCATGTCCCTCCGCTGGAGGTTGGCGCCATGACATTCGCCCGTTATCAGGCCAGCGGGTTTCCGCCGTCGAAGTCCAATTCTCAGGCCGCCTCCGCGCCCGCCATCGCAGGCGACCCCAACGTCGTGCGGGAATCCCAAGTCCTGGATGTTCTGCTCACTGCGCTTGACGCCTTGCGGCAAAGCAACGTCGAATGCTGTTATTGGAAGAGCAGCCGGCGCTTGCAGGCAGTCTTGCTGGGCGAGTCGGACCTCGACCTGCTTGTTGCAAGGTCCGACCAGCATCTGGCCGCTCAGGTGCTACTTGCCTGTGGCTTCAAGCGCTTCGACTCCGTGCCTTGCCGCAGCCATCCCGCGATACAGAGCTTTCTTGGCTATGACGAGCCCAGTGGTCGCATCGTCCACCTCCACATTCACTTTCGCCTGGTCGTCGGCGAGCGCCTCCTGAGAAACTATCAACTCCCCTGGGAACAGCTTATTCTGGCCTCGACAATCCCACATCCAACCCTGCCCATTCGGGTATTGGACCCGACAAGCGAAGCACTTCTGCTGTTGGTGCGAGCCAGTCTCGAATTCCGGCGCCGAGATCCCATAGCACTTCGCGACTGGCGGGCGACGCAGGAGAAATTCGAACTCGACCGATTGCATCTGGCGCCGCACGTTGATTCCCGCGGTCTTCGTGATCTGGCGGCAAAACTGGTGAAAGACGATCTGGCGGAAGCGATTGCCGGTGCGATGTCCGGGCCTCAGCCCCTCGCAACCCAGCATCGCCTTCACAGACATGTCCGCAAGGACCTGGCGGTGTATCGAACCTACAACACCACCGAGGTCGCCCTGCGCCGCATCAGCCGAGTGATCCTCTGGACCGTCGGGAGCCTGAACAAACGGTTCTTCCAAGTACCCCGACCCTGGGGCCGACATGCCCCCGGCGGTGGTATCGTCGTGGCCGTGGTTGGCATCGATGGGAGTGGCAAGACAACCTTGGTCACAGCGATCCGCCAATGGCTTGGGTCGGAGGTCGACGTGCTCCCCATCTATTTCGGTACAGGTGGCGGCAAGCCATCGCTGCTGTTGCTGCCGTTCAAGTTGCTGGTACCGCTGGCCACCTTGGCGCTTGGAACCAAGCCGGCGGGCAGCTCGCACGGCACGGTCTCGGGCCGCGCACCAGGGCCTTTCTACAGCATTCTTCTTGCCATCTGGGCAACTGTCGTCGCTTGGGAGAAGCTGATGAAGCTGGTGGCCGCGCGACGTGGCGCGGATCGAGGAATGGTTGTCATCGCCGACCGGTTCCCCCAGGACGAGATCGGAGACTTCAACGATGCTCCGCTGCTGCCCCGATTGGCCAAAGTCCCGACCTGGCTTCGGCGTTTTGAGGCCGACGCCTATGCGTTTGCTCGCCGTCTGCCGCCGGATCTCGTGATCAAATTGCAGACGAGCTCCGAAGTCATCATGTCGCGCGAGCCGGACATGGATCCCCTGGTCGTTCAAAAGCGGGTGCCGGCCCTGCAGCGACTGACCTTTCGAGCTGCAACCGTGGTGAGTGTAGATGCCGGCCAACCACTGGTCGACGTTATCCGCGCGGCCAAGGCCGCGATCTGGCGGATGCTTTGAGCTGGATATGTGAAATCACGATTGAGAGGAACGTCTCATGATCAGAGGCGGTCTTTCGCCTGCCGCGACAGCGCCATAAGGATCGCCTGGGATCATGCATATCCGGAGCATGATCCAGGCGATTCGACCAGATTAATCGGCCTCGGCCCCTAGAGCGCAGCCCTCACGGCAAGACCGAAATGCGCCCCAGAAGGGCTACCAGTTCCGCCTGGCGCTTCGTCTCGGTCTTGGCGAACAGGGAGGCAAGCTGGGAGCGGATCGTCGTGCGGCTGAGGCGCCAGCTGCGGGCGATATCCAGGGGCGCATCGCCTTGAGCCAGGCGCAACGCGAGATGCGTTTCCGCACTCGTCAGGCCGAACATCCTCTGCAGGGTCCCGGGATTTGCCGCCGATCTGTTCTTGCGATCGAGCAATGCGACGATACACGTTCCGTCAGGTGCGAGGAGGCCCGTTTCATTCAGGATCACCGGCCTGTCGTCCCTGCTGCAGATCACTACCCAAGAGAGCGACCCCGGCAGGAAATGGGCCGGAACATTCGCAACCAGCCGCCTTAGCGCAGCCGAAAGTTCGCTGGCCATATTGGCCGCTTCGCCCGGGCGCTCAAGCGTGTTTTGGGCGGCCGCGTTCCACTCGATCACTCTTTTTTCGCGGTTCAGTACCAGATAGCCACAGCCGATGCGGTCAAGCATGCCGGTGACGGATTCCCAACCGCGCCGCGTCGACCCGTCAACCCGAGCGTTTGGCCGATCCGAAGTATTTGAAGATTGCGTTGTGTGTGCCTGTTGGGAATATCCATTCCTCAGCACAATATATTGTCCGCCCGCAAACGTATCGTTGCGCCTGTCAATCACGTTCATTTTTCGACCCCAACCTAGTTGCCCAACCTAATCGTCTTCGGCGAGGAGTAAGCCCTCAAAATTACTCCTAGTTTCCCAAGATTCATTGATGCGGATTATTCACCTGTCTTGAATTTCGAAACGACTGTACCTATTTGCGGCGGGTTTAGAGCCGCCGCATTCGATGAGACATGTATTTCTGATAAGTCCAACCAACCTGATTCTATTCGCCGGCAAAGGCCTGGCAATCCGGCAGTGGTACTAGGTTGCCCATTTGCGTCTAGTCTCGACGATCTAGTCAGAAGGTTGTAGCCTGGAGCATGGGGTCGTATTTGCGCTGGTTGAATTCCTACGTGTCAGGCACACCGTTAGCCCATGTGGCTTCCATAGTGGTGCTGACAGTTTCGGTGCTATTCGAAACAACAAATTCAGTACATATTGGCCAAGGTGGGGACTTTATTGCATGTATTCCTGCCATTATCATCATTGTATACCTTGAGGGCCGCGCGGCCGCGATAGCCGCGACGCTTGCGATGGCGGTTGCCGGCCTATGGGCGCGAAGCGTCTTGAACGCGCACATCTCATCTGAAGACTGGACGCGCGTCATCCTCCTCCTGGTCTCGGGTGGCGTAATCGCCTCGGTGTTTCACCGCCTGCGACAAGACTTGCGTGAGGCGCTCGAGGTCGCAGAGCAAAGGCTCGCTGCCGTCGAGGCGACCGAGAGCCGCTACCGTTGGGCCTTCGAGCGTGCTGCGATGGGTTTCGCAAACACCAACAAGAAGGGCGAGGTGTTGCAATCCAACAGGCGTCTTTGTGAGATGACAGGCTACAAGGAACGGGAGCTTGCCCAATTGCCGCTCAAGGCACTCGTTCACCCGGACGATCAAGATTCCGTGCAGCAGCTATTGGAAGGTCTCGAGAATGACGCGACTTCGTTTGGATCGGAGGTCCGGCTGCTAAGAAAGGACGGCGCGGCGCTCTGGGTTCGGCTGACCTTGTCGTCGTCCCGGCCCGACGGAGTTCTCTCGGAGAGCGTGTTCGTGGTGGTCGACGACATTTCGGAGCGAAGAACGGCGCGCGAGGCGCTTCGGGCTCAGAAGGAATGGCTTGATCTAGTCCTGTCTGCCGGACGCCTGGGTACATGGCGAATCGATGTCAAGGACGGGACAGTCACAGGCTCGGGTAAGTTCTGGGATATTCTCGGCCTGTCGTCGGCTCCAATGCGCCCTTTGGAAGAGCTTTCGACCGTGGTCCATCCGGCAGATTGGCCAAAGCTGGAAGCCTCGATAAGGCCCTCATCAGTGTTGAATTACGACACTGAAATTCGTGTCCGGCGGGCAGACGGTCATATACGCTGGGTCGCCCTGCGCGGGCGTCAGGAAAAACATGGCGACCGTCTGTTGCGTGTCGGCGTGGCCGCTGACCTGACCGAGCGTCGACAGACCACGCTTCTGCGAGCCGCGGCAAAGAAACGCGAGCGCATCATGCTCGAACAACGCCATCGGTTCAGCAACCTGTTCTCCGTGATCACGGCGCTGGTGAAGATGATCAATGTTCCCGAGAACAATGTTGCAAAATACAAAGATATGCTGATCGATCGGATTCGAGCGCTGGAAGCGACGCATTTGCTCCTTTCACGCCACACCAACTCATCGGGGATGCTCCATGATCTTGTTGCCCGGGAGTTGAAACCCTTTGTGGAGACGCGGAACATAACAATCGCTGGCCCTTCCGTGATGTTGCCGGCCGGCGCCGCGGAGAGCCTTGCCATGGTTCTTCACGAGCTGACCACCAATTCCGTGAAATATGGTGCGCTGGGGGATTCACACGGGCGGATTGAAGTAAAGTGGGAATTCGCATCCGGCGACGCGACTGAGGATGTCGCGTTCGATTGGGTGGAATCGGGGAGGCGGATGACCCCAAGCGTCGTGCGTCACGGTTTCGGTTCCATGATAATCGGCCTGGACGGTACGCCGCTCGTCGGGCATTCACCAAAACTGGAAATCACGGACCACGGACTGCGATATTCGCTGCGGCTATCGCGAAAGGAAATCGAATTCTAACCCACGTTTTTCGCGTGCCAGGTTTGCAGCAACACGGCCGCTTCGGTTCGGTTTCGCACCCCAAGCTCGCGCAAGACGGCCGCAGCGTGGATCTTCGTCGTCGCTTCGGCAATGTCCAAAT
>NZ_ML703303.1 GCF_008520305.1 Mesorhizobium sp. SARCC-RB16n
CCTGGTCGAGGAATTCGCACAAGGGCCTTTTTATTGCGCCGACATAATGGGGAATGAAGTTATTGCCATTTCCAGCGCTGAGTTCGGTCCCCCACCGCATTTTGTCTTTCGTGAAACCACCTTTCCGGCCTCGCTGAGTGCTGAGGAGAACGAGCGTCTCGCCGATCTTTCGTTGAGTTGCCTGCGAGCTCTCGATCTCGGTTGGGGGCCAACCTGCATTGAATTTCGGTGGACGAAGCTTGGTCCAGTCGTCATCGAGGTCAATCCGCGTCTTGCGGGCGGGGTCCATCCTCAACTTATTCAGCTGGCATACGGCATCGATGTCATCACCCAGCACATCAAGCTCGTCATCGGAGAGGAATGGGACCTGCGCAAAACGCGTTCGCAGACTGCGGGCGCGTGGGTCCTAAATACTGACCATGATGGCCTCCTCGATTGGATCGCTGGCGACGGTCAGGCGGCCGCGATATCAGGTGTCGCCGAGGTGAAATTCTATGTTGAACCGAATACGCCAATCGCCAGGAAAGGCGATGACCGAGACGGCATCGGGCACGTCATCGCCGTTTCCCCAACCGTTGCTCAGACGGAGGCGATTCTTCGGCGCGCTGTCGACTTAATCGATTGGTCGATCACCCCATCTTCTACCCTTGTCGAAGGCGCCCATCTTTGCGCTCCAACTGAGGAATGGCGTCACACAACGGGTGATCGTCACGAACGATAGGTGCAATCGAGGGCGAAAGAAGCGCGTGATGCCCATCTTTCGTTCGGCAGATCACAACAGACCCGATTCCTAAGAAGAGATGGAGAGACATGTCTCACTTCCGATGCAGCAACTTTCGATGAGCGCGGTCCAATTGTCGTCAGCGCGCCGGGTCGTCGTGAAGATTGGCTCTGTGCTGATTGCTGATGCAAAAACCGGAGAGATACGCGGTCGTTGGCTTGAAACGCTGATAGATGATGTCGCCCGATTTTTCGCCCGCGGGCAGCAGGTGATCATCGTCAGCTCAGGTGCTGTCGCCGTTGGATCATGCCAGTTCAACCACATGGGCAGATCTCTGCGAACTGAGGAGCGACAAGCGGCCGCAGCGATTGGTCAAGTTCGACTTCTCCTTGCCTATGAACAGAGCCTGAAACGGTATGGGTTTGGCCTGGGGCAACTGCTATTGACCGGCGAAGACATAGACAGTCAGCATCGCCGCCGCAGCGTGCGGTCTACCCTCCAGCAACTTTTCAATCTTAACGCCGTGCCCGTTATCAACGAGAACGACACAACCGCCACGGTGGAGACCTGTATTGGTGACAACGATCGGCTGGCGGCACGGGTCGCTCAGGTGGTAAACGCAGACATGCTCATTCTGCTTTCCAACGTAGATGGCCTATTCACGGAAGATCCACACGATAATACGTTGGCCCGTAGGATCTCCGAGGTGCGATGCATTACCCCGGAGATAGAAGCAATGGGCGGTCCTTCCCCTGCTCGCCATGGTTCGGGTGGCATGGTGACAAAGTTGATGGCGGCAAGAATTGTCATGGACTCCGGCTGCGACATGGTCATTGCAAACGGAAACAAGTCTTACCCGCTCGCCGCCATCGAAAATGGTGGGCCATCAACCTGGTTCGTTCCGTTGGCCAAGGACAAGGCCCCCCGCGACACCTTTGCCAAATGCTTGCCCCAG
Source organism: Mesorhizobium sp. SARCC-RB16n (assembly GCF_008520305.1). Taxonomy (GTDB): domain Bacteria; phylum Pseudomonadota; class Alphaproteobacteria; order Rhizobiales; family Rhizobiaceae; genus Mesorhizobium. Next base: position 1,677 of record NZ_ML703303.1, read on the forward strand.
ACCTGAGGCTTGTGGGCGGTGGCGGCTATTGACCTCATGGAGCTCATCTCCGGCATTTCAAGTGCGGTTCTCCGGGACGGCGTTCCAGAAGGCAGACTTGTCGAGCTCAAGTTGACCGAGAAAGTGTTGGCCGCCCCGAGCACTTCCACTTCGGCCGGCTTACCGGCGCCGTTTTTTAGTCATCACTGCCGCCGAGCGGAGCCATGCGACGGGAAGGAAACAACGCAGGTGCCTGATTGCTCGTTCTTCTTTGGAACTCCGAGGGATGCTGCTGATGCCGAATAATACCATCCGTGTCGCGACCGACGTCGGCGGTACCTTCACCGATCTGGTTTGCTTTGAGATCGATCATTCGACGGGTGAATCCCGCGTCATTGTCGCGAAGTCAGACACTACCTCGCCGAATTTCGAGAGAGGGCTGCTGAACGTCCTTGCGAAGGGTGGCGTTGATCCAAGCTCGGTCGATTTCCTTGCCCACGGCACCACCGTAGTTATCAACGCGCTGACTGAGCGAAAAGGAGTCAAAGTCGGGCTCATCGCAACCCAAGGGTTCCGCGACACGCTCGAAATTGCGCGCGGCAACCGTCCCGACTTCTTCAACCTGCACTACAGGAAGCCGATCCCTTTCGTTCCGCGCTACTTGCGGCGTGAGCTTCCCGGGCGGATGTCTTACAAAGGGGTGGAATTGAAGCCGCTTGACCTCTCCGGCCTTCCGGCAATCATCGACGATTTCAAGGCGGAAGAGGTCAAGGCGGTCGCGATCTGCTTCCTTCACTCCTATGCCAATCCGATCCATGAACAGACCACGCTTGTGGAGGTGCAGAACCTCTGGCCTGAAGTCTCGGTCGTGTCCTCGCACCAGGTCACGCGCGAATGGCGCGAATACGAGCGCACAAACACGGTGGTAATGTCGGCATACGTGCAACCCGCCACAGAGCGCTATCTGTCGCGGCTTCTTGCCGGCCTGAGGGAGAAGGGTTTTAGCAAGAGCCCCTATATCATGCAGTCGAACTGCGGTGTGGACTCTCTGGGGTCGGTGGCGAAAATTCCGATTACGATGGTCGAGTCGGGACCTGCCTCCGGCTTCTGGGGCGCGGCCGAACTTGGAAAGCTGATCGGCGAGCCTGATGTGCTCGCACTTGATATTGGCGGCACCACGGCGAAGTGCTCGCTGATCGAGAACGGCGAGGTGAAGATAAAGACCGACTACTGGATCGAGCGTGATCGCACCTCAGCGGGCTATCCGATCATGGTGCCGGTGGTAGATCTGGTAGAGATCGGCAATGGCGGCGGTTCCATCGCCTCGGTCGATGGTTTCGGAAAAATGCGTGTCGGCCCACAATCGGCCGGCGCCGTCCCGGGCCCGGCAGCATATGGGCGGGGAGGCAGCCAGGCAACGACCACGGACGCCAACCTCTGGCTAGGACGCATCAACAAGGACAATTTCTGCGGCGGCGAGGTCGTGGCCGATATGGCCGCCGCGAAGGCGGCAATCGACGCGGTCGGCCAAAAGCTCGGCGTGGACGCCGATGAGGCTGCGCGCGGCATCATCCGCATCGCCAATAACAACATGGTCAATGCCCTGAAGCTGGTCTCGCTCAACCGTGGGCACGACCCGCGCGAGTTCACCCTCATCGCCTTCGGCGGCGGCGGCGGCATGCACGCCGTGGCACTGGCAGCCGAACTCGGAGTGCGGAAAGTAGTCGTGCCGGTCGGCGCCTCCGTCTTCTCGGCCTGGGGCATGATGATGTCGGACCTGCGCCGCGACTATTTCGTCACGCGGCTCTTCGACCTGAAGCGGGGCGCTGCGGCCGGCATAGAGCAGGTCTTCACGGAAGCGGAGGAGCGCTCGCGCTCCGAGTTCGCGATCGAAGGCATTGAGGCATGTAGGATTGAGTTTCTGCGCTACGGTAAGTTTCGTTACCAGAACCAGGAGCATACGACCGAGGTGCTGCTCGCGGCTGGCCGGATCACCGATGAGCGGCTCGCCGAAATCGAGGCATCGTTCCACGAGACCTATGAGCGTGAGTATACCTATCGCCTCGACGCGCCCATCGAGGCGGTAGGTATCCATCTGGTCGCCTCAGCGGAGGTCGGCAAGCTCACCATGAAGAAATGCGACTCGACCGGAGCCGAACCAGAGACTGCGCTCAAGGGCCACCGCGACGTGGACTACGCCATCGAAGGCATTGACCGGGCCGCTATCTACGACCGAGGCAAACTTGAGCCAGGCATGACCTTCAGTGGTCCGGCCATCATAGAGGACCCAAGCAGCACGGTCGTCGTTCATCCTGGAAACCGGGTGGAGATCGACGGCTACGGCAACATACACATCTACCTGGCGGCGTAAGGAAATGGCGATGCCGACGAAGACCAATGACCCGATCACGATGGAGATCATCCAGAATTCGCTGCAGGCGACCGCCGACGAGATGTTTGCGGTCATGAAGAAGACGGCGATGAGCTCGATCATCTATGAAGTACTCGACATGGGCACTGGCATCACCGATGCGAAAGGCGAGCTCGCCTGCTCGGGCGCAGGTATCCCAGCTTTCGTTGGCGTGCTGGACAAGGCCGTGAAGGTGATCGCGAAAAAGTTCCGTAGGGGGGGCGATATCGAGCCGGGTGACGTGTTCGCGACCAATGATCCTTACTATGGCGGCGTCACTCATCTGAACGACATCGTCGTTGCCATGCCTGTCTTCATGGCCGAACGCATCATCGCCTGGACGGCCAATATCGCTCACAACTCCGACGTCGGCGGCATGGCGCCTGGCTCGCTCACCGGCGCGGCGACGGAGATCTTTCAGGAAGGGCTACGGCTCCCTGCTGTCAAGATCATTTCCAAAGGCGAGCCGATCCGCTCGGTTATGGAAATCATCAAAGTGAATTCGCGCATGCCGCATGTGCTGGAAGGCGATGTTTGGGCAGCGATCGCCTCGGTGCGGATTGGGGCTAAGCGCCTGCAGCAGCTTGCCGAGAAGCATAGCGTCGAGCTATTCGAAAATGCCATGTCCCAGTTCATGGATTTCGGCGAACGGGTCTCGCTCGCCGAACTCGCCAAGCTACCGAAGGGAGCATTCAAGCTTTCGGAGGAGCAGGATGACGGGCGCGTCTTCAATGTGAAGATCACAATTTCGGATACGGAATTCGTCGTCGACCTGCGCGAAAACCCGGACCAATCTACCAACCCCCTGAATGCCAGTCGCGACGGGGTGATGGTATGCGCGCAAATGTTGTTCAAGTCGCTGGCCAATCCCAATTCGCCGGCCAACGAGGGCTCCTTCAGGCCGATCCGGCTGCTGACGCGCGAGGGCTCGGTCTTTCATGCGACCGAGCCGGCGCCGCTTGGTTTCTACTACGAGACCGAGCTACGGGTAAAAGATCTCATGTGGCGCTGCCTTGCGCCGCACATGCCTGAACGGTTGGCGGCGGGTCATTTCGCTTCGCTTTGCGGCACCTTCATCGGCGGCATTCATCCCGACACTGGCCGCCAATACACGATTATCGAGCCGCAGCTTGGCGGTTGGGGCGCGAGCCCCCACCGCGATGGCAATACCGCCATTTTTTCGAGCTTCCACGGCGAGACCTACAACTGCCCGGCAGAAATTAACGAGGCCCGCAACGGGCTCTACGTGGACCGGATGGAACTTAATCTGGAACCAGGCGGTGAGGGCAAGTATACGGGCGGACGCGGGATCGTCATGGATTATCGCGTCCGCGCGGCCGCCGGCTTTCTCACCGTCGGCTACACACGATCGAAGTTCCCGGCCTGGGCACTCGCTGGCGGCCGCGAGGGCTCCCCCAACTACGTCCGGCTTATCCGCAGAGATGGCCCCAGTGAACGCTTTGCTTTCGCCTCAGGACTTACCACGCACGCTGACGACGTGATCCGCGTTGTGACCGGCAGCGGCGGCGGGTGCGGTGACCCCAAGGAGCGTAATCGAGCAGCAGTCGAAGAGGACATCAAGAACGGCCTCATTACACGCGATCGGGCGCGCGAGGTCTATGGAACCGAGTAGTCGTCATTCGGCCCGGCGAACGGGATTGCACCGCAGTAGGCCAGACGCGGCACAGCTCTTGGTCCAGACGGCTCTTGTACTGACATTTTGCCGATACAGCCGCCGCATCGTGCCTCGACATGGCGGCTGATCCCGTTGAAATCAAGTTCGATGGCGCCGGACAACATCACCCGGATCTTCCTGCCGCGGGGGGCGAACCGAGATCGACAGCTATGACGACATTATTCATGCCGCTGGTGGCGCCTCCTAGGATAGGGGATCGTCCAGGACCGCACCGCGGTGTGCTTAGAAGGTGGCGAATCCCACTGGCGATTGGCCCGCGCGAGCTCGAGACCAATCAATATGTCATCACCTCGCCAGCGGCACGATGGGTAAGATAAAACCGCTCGAGCGCCTCGGACTTTTCGACAAGCGCCGGATGGCCGCAACGCCGGCTTATTTCCTTAAGCCAGGAATACATAGCCTGGCAGTCAACTTTATAGAAGAAGTGGAGCTTCGCCAAAATGGCGACGATCTCTCGATAGTTAGCCTCGCTGATTATCTCGGAAAGCCCCAGAATGGACTCGAGCGCTTCACTGGTCCATTCCGTGCGGGTATCGACCGCAACATTTCGTCCTGATGGCTGCCCCACATTGCGTGCAACCTCGTCTAGAGGACGACTTCCATCGATGTCGACGACAAGATGCAGCCGTGGACTTTGTGAGAAACATCCGGCGCTGTGCGGAAGGCTTGCATCGAGAAACCAGACCTCACCCCGCCCCATGTGAAATATTTTGTTCTCTTCTGTATTCGCACACCTCTCATTCGTATCCAGAACCACGTGAACCCTAATATATTTTCCGTCTAGTTCCAAATAGTCACGGTGAGGTATTATACAAGCGTTTTCTGATATACGAATGATTCGCGCGTAGCGTATAGAGTATGGATCAAAGTGATTTTCCAACAATTGATCGAGATAAAGCAAGGATTGGCCCAGAGGTGTCGCAACCGCGGGGGTCTCGTGGACTACTACTCTCTGCTCGTCTAGGTTCCCCGACTGATTGCGGAGCATGCAGAATTCCCACCGCCCGCACGCGAAATCCGAATATTCGCTCGAAAAGGTCGAATCTGCTAAGACAGCCAATTCGTCCGCTAGTCGCCTGTTGTCAAGCTCGATCACACCCAATATCCGTGTTGTCATTGTCTAGCCTCCAAACCAGTCCACTTCCCAAAATCAGGCACCTGTCTGCACGTCTTTTTCTATTGGATATGCACGTCGTGCCTCGTTCCTGCCCTCTTCCCTAAGGAAGCCATATGGCTCATGTCGCATGGCGCGAACCAATATGGTCTCCATGTCTTTCACGCTGACGAGCCTTGCGTAAGTTCCACCTACCGCAAAAGCACGGGTTACCTCCTTCAATTCATGATCGTCGCGAGCGATATTGCGGGCGAGAAAGCTATATTCCGGCCTCCCAACAACATCGCGAACATAGATCGACGTTGAGGCCTTAAACGGCCCCGTGCCGAAATCAACAGTCCCCTCGATGTCGGTTGTTTTCATGTATGGCACTTGCGCCAGCAATTCGCAGCGGTGCACATGGGTAGCAACCGGTGTACCCAGACCTATGACAAAGCCGCCGAGCTGGCTGATCAATCCAAAGATCGAATCGTCACCGAACGGACTGCATTTCCACCAATCGGCTTCGCGTAATTCCTGCGTTCTCGGGCCAGTCACGACCATTGAATAAGCGGGATGTTTGGTGCGGCCAGAAGGAAGCTCTCGCATCACAAGATCTGCTAACACCCCTGTCTCGGACTTGGTCTCGGCCCAATGAAAACGCTGCGTGCTACAGTAACTTAACGTGAACGCTGGGAGCATAACGGTAGAACAGGCCGAAATACGTTCTATTCCGTCAAGGAGGATGGTCGTTGCTTCCTTGGCATTGACATTCCTTAAAGCTACAAGCGATGAGTGCAGTACTACTGCGCCAGGGCCCCGATTCTCGACCTGTTCGATAATTTCCGCGAACTCCTCCCGAAATGCGGCACCTTGTTCGCTTTTGCCTGTTGTGCTCGCATAAGATTTGCAACGACCCACGGGCTGAATTCGCCTTGCCCATTCCCCGAGCGACAGGTCCGGCTCTTGAAAGACGTCCTCTCCAAACATGAGACCGACCTCGGCCAATTTGAGTTGGATATCGAGGAAGTTCAGTGAATCTATGCCGCACTCTCTAGCTAAAAGGCTGGGAAATACCCATCGTCCCTTGGTGGCGTGTACCGCTTTCAGCAAGTGATCTAACGGTGACCCCTCCGAATGTTCAGGCTGGGGTGTGGCGTCGTTCAGATTCTGCCTGAGCGCCTCTTGAGCAATTCTCTCAAGGGCGCGCTGGTCGAGCTTTCCATTGGCCGTGAAAGGAAGCGCGAAAAGAGGCACAACAAGCCTTGGGACACGATCATTCGGCAGGCCATCCGACAGGCGCTCAAGAATTTTCACCACGTCGGCGTCCTCGGGCGTCACCATGCACACCAGATCTTGGCCGTCGTCGGCTCTATCCACAACTGCCACCGCTGAATCCGTGCAAAGACCCGTCTTATCAATGGCGCTGATAATCTCACCTTTCTCCAGCCGGGTTCCCCGATACTTAATCTGCTCATCTTTTCTTCCGAGAAATCTCAATCCATTGTCCTCGGATGCCACGACATAGTCCCCAGTGCGGTAAAGAATTTCTTCACCCCTAACCGTCGAGAATGGCACGAAGCGAAGTGTCGACTGTGCTTCGTCCGCCACGTAGCGTTGGGAAGTTTGCTGGCCTCCCACCCAGAGCTCGCCCGCGACTTCGAAACCAACGTCGGAGTTGGTTTCGTCAAGAACGTAGAAATCAACATTGCATGCTGGTTTGCCTATGAACATCGGGAGTTCTATATCGTCACGGCGGCAATAGTGGTAGCTAACGGCTACACAACATTCTGTTGGACCGTAGCTATTTACCAGCGTAACGTGGGGAAGAAGTGAGTAAAAGCGCCGCCGAACCGAGTCCGGCAACGTTTCGCCATTGCAAACCACATATTTGAGCTCGGTGAACCGCTCCGCAATATGAGAAAGGCGTTCAAGAGTTCCGAGGAAGCGCCGCAGCAGTGTTGGAACCATCTGTAGGACGTTTGTGCGACTTTGAATTAGGAACTCGATCGTTTGGATGATCTGGGTATGCAGTTGCGCAGTAGGCAAGACAATTGTCCCGCCGGTGGCAAATGGTACGAAGAACTCGGGGATCGAGACATCGAATGTCGGTCGCGTAAGCTGTGAAATACTTTCGTGCTCCGAGAACTCGGTCATCTCGATATACCAGTCGACCAAATTCAGGAGTGCAGCATAGGAGACCGGTACCCCTTTTGGAATCCCGGTGCTGCCGGAGGTATGCATGATATATGCAATGCTTGAGAACTCGGAGTTGGTGCCACCGGGTGTCAGAAGGCGCTCAACTCGGATCGAACCCCTGGAATCCAGACTAACGGTCGCTTTGGCGTTCGTGTTGCGGATTATGTGATCCACCCGTTGGTCAGAATCCGATGGGTCAGCAGGCACGAAGGCAACGCCCAACATTTGAGTAGCAAGAATGACCGTGACAAGATCAAGAGATCGGGGGAGCTTGACAATAACTGCATGACCAGGGCGAATGCCGATTGCCTCTAAGCGCGCCATCAGACTGGACGCTTGCATCCCTAACTCCTGATAAGTTACATCGCCGCTCTCGGTCCGCACAGCCGTGCTGAACGCGAATTTATCAAGAGTCTTGGCAATGACATCGCGTACGTTGTCGTCCCCAAAACGTGACAGCCGGCGCGGACCGGACAGGGTCGGCATTAGAGCCTGCATCGTCGCATCTCCATTGCAGTTTTCCGTCAGCCGCTTTAATGTCCCTTCGCAGTAAAGGGCTGCGGTGGTCAGACCGCGTGAGCGCAGCCAATCTTATTTCGTGACTTGGGAGCTTCAAAAAACGTGCCAACCGCACGGGGAGATCGTCAGAACAGATTTTTCCAACGGGTTCAATCCACTAGACGTTTTACAGCAGGACATTCTGTCGAGAGCTATCCCTGTCGCGACCTCCATAGATCCCCCAGCAGTTGTCGGACTACCGACATGCTCCAACACTGTCGGTTAAGTGCCGTCGCGATATACCTGCAGATGGGGAGGAGGCCAACTGGTTTTCCTGATCCAGATCTTTTCGATCGTTGCGCGGCGGTGGAGCGCCACGATAACATCCACCACCACGCTTCGGTTCGGCTCGGGCTTGTCTTGGGCTGCGAGGAATGATCGACCATGCTGGCGCTTCCCTCGGCCTGGAAGCGCTCCACCCAGCGCGCTACTACCTTCGCCGTCACCCATACGAGCGAACCGCATCGGCTTTGGAAAGACGGCCGTCAACAACGTCGCGGGTTATCTCCTCTCGGCGCAGCGGCGTCAGACGGGCATTCTTGTGGATGTTCATTCGGTCTCCCGAGAATCACTGAAGCTTCGACAACCTCAGTTTTCCCGCGTTTAGTCTCAATTGCAGAGCCTAGAAGTGCCCTGTGTTGCACCCGACGGCCAGCTTCCGTTTGCTTTCTCGCCCGAGATATCGCGGAGCAACTCGGCGGGCGAAATGCTCGTGAAGCGGCCACGGTCGATTCGGGGATGGTCGCAATCACTCGAAGGCGAAGCCAAGCGGTCCCGGCCGGTTCCAGACTCCTCGCCTTCGACAGTGGAAGAATCGGGAAAAAATAAAGCCATTTTGAATAATTGTTGAGCAGCAAGGTAGCGGGTTGCCGCCCAGCTTAAGTACCGGACAATGCTACCGCAGTGACTTAAGAATACTATGTATATCGCGGCGAAGATAGTCTATTGCGGCGAGACTGCGCGCACCACACAACCGGAGAAGCTCACGATGCTTCTCATAGGTAGCATGGACTCGATCACACTCGACAAACGGAACTCGAGTGAGATGATAGGTCCGCATATGTATTATATGCACGATCGACAGTGTCTCCAGCCGGCTAGACGGAAGATATAGGCATTTGTAGAATTGCCAATTCAGCTCTCGGCTTTCGGATACGCTTTTGTCGTGTTGCTTGTTTTCCAGCTCATCTAGGGTCTTCTCAGCAGCAAATCGGTGCGACTCCCGAAAATGTGGAAGCGCGTGTACTAAAACGTCACATTCTAAAAGTACTCTCAGATGTAGCAATTCGATAGCTGTCTCGCGCTTGATTGAAGTAGCGACGGCGCCTTTATGGGTTCTGAGGGAGACAAGCCCTTGCGCCTCCAATTGTCGGAGTGCCTCGCGAACGGGCACTCGACTCACCTCATATTGTTGTGCGATAGTTTCCTGCACAAGCGGGTCTCCGTCCTGAATGTCACCAATAAGGATGCGTTCCCGCAAAGCTTCAACGAGCATTTCGGATAGACGTTGTCGCCTGATTGCTTTAGGTGTGATGGGAGTGTCCAGCCGTTTGTCCCTATCCATGCATGCATTTATTTCGAATGTCGATCACGTTCACGTTTACACTAAGGAGAAGTTGGCTCCTTTTTTCTATCAAATGAGCCGAGCCCACTAGCCATCGCCAGCAAACCGATCATATCTCTGCGTCCAGCTGACTCTCAGGACCACAGGCGCTCTCCCAAACAATGATGGCACATACATTTTGTGGCATTGCATCTCCGGGTAGTGCACCACTCCTCTGGATCGAGCCAACGGATTTGGGGGAGCTCTTCCGTGAAGAGGGCCATCTACCCCGGAGAGCAGATGAGATCGTCGGCCTTTGTAATTTGCGCGGCCCATGCCGGTAGCCAATGATTGTCGCTAAGGCCGATCTTGGCCGTAGCGGTCGCGTCGTTCTATCAGGCTCCGCGATTTCCGGTCGTTAAGATTGCGTGAATCTATTGTAAAACGACCGTTAATACGGCGTGCTGGATCTCGGGCGAGAGCGGTGGGAGGGACGCTGCCTCCGGCCATTCCGACCAGGGAAGCCAATACACGAGCGAGCAGTTCCAGCGCCTGATGACCGACCACGGCATCACATGTTCGATGAGCCGGTCGGGCAACGTCTGGGACAATGCTGCGATGGAGAGCTTCTTCTCGTCTTTGAAAACTGAACGCACAGCCCCCAAGGTCTACAGGACGAGGGATGACGCCCCGGCAGATGTGTTCGACTACATCGAGCGCTTCTACAATCCTCGGCGGCGGCACTCGACACTGGGCTATCTGAGCCCTGTGGAGTTCGAGGAACAAGCTATGTTAGCTTAACCTCGTGGCCGAAAAACCGGCACCTTACCGTGTCGGTCATCGGCGCTTATTGAGCGCTTCCAAAAGGTTATGACCAGCCCGGATGATGTGCCCTCGCATAAACTCCACGACTCGTGGCTCGCGGTTTTTGCACATGCTCAGAATTTGTCGATGCTCGCGCTCTGCTTCGTCGAAAGCCGAAGTCAAAAGTAATTGAATCCTGATGTATCGATCAATCTGAACGTTGATTCCTTGGAGAATAGCAAGTGTCTGAACGCGTCCAGCGGACCGATAGAGACTGCGGTGAAACTCCCAGTTCAAAGCGCCGACCTTGGCAATATCCCGCTTATGATATGCATCCTCTAGCCGCTTCAGGATTTGCTCGGAATGGCTCAATTGATCATCCGAGAGATGTTCTAGAGAGCGGTTTAGAATATCGCATTCGAGCACTGCCCGAAGTTCGAATAATTCCATGATCTGTTCAGACGGCAAGGTCGAAACAATCGCCCCTTTGTGAATCTTGGAGACAATCAATCCGGCTGCTTCCAGCTGCCGAAATGCTTCTCGCACAGGCATTCGGCTGCATTCGTATTCAGCTGCGATAGCTTCTTGTATGAGCGGGTCACCCTCCTTGAACTCGCCGCTGAGGATGCGTTCCCGCAACGACTCCGAGAGCGCCTCGGGTAGGCTCTGCCTATGAAGCCCATATTTCGAGCGCTGTTTTTTCTGTTCCAACATATTTTCCATCGATTTTTGGATCCCAAAACCCAAATTTGAAAGCACGGGTTTTCGCGCATGCCCTGCGGTCGGTTTTGAGAGGCTATCCCAAACGAAGGGCGATATCAAAGGCTAGACATGCTATTTGATGAGATGTAGATTGGATCCATCTGATTTCAAATGGATGGAGAAACCATGGCAAAGTGGGCTGGTGTATTCCCCGCAGTGACGACGAAGCTAACAAGGGATGGCGCGGTTGACCTTCCGGCAACCAAATCCAGCCTCGACCGCCTTGTGAAAGCTGGGGTTTCCGGAGTGATCGTACTGCCGATGCTCGGAGAAAACGCCTCTATGTCTCTCGAGGAACGAGAGCAAATCATCCGAGGGGCGGTTGAAGTCGTAGCAGGTCGCGTTCCGGTCCTTTCCGGTTTGGCCGAGTTCACCGTCGATAGTGCCAAGCTGAATGCGAAGCGCTATGAGTCTTTCGGCGCCGAGGGTCTAATGGTATTTCCAAGTATCGTGTACAAGACGGATCCGCGGGAAACCGTCGAATGGTACAAGGCCATCTCCGGCGCTTCCTCGCTTCCAATCATGATCTATAACAACCCGATCGCCTATGGTGTTGATTGCACCCTAGATGTTATGAGGCAGCTCGCCGATACGCCGGAGATTGTCTGCATAAAGGAAGAGACAGGCGACATCCGGCGGGTCACTGACCTCTATGTCGAGTTTGGTGAGCGCTTCAGCGTCTTCTGCGGGGTTGACGACCTGATCGTCGAAAGCTCGGCACTCGGCGTCACGGGCTGGGTTTCGGGGATGACCAACGTTTGGCCATCAGAATGTGTCGAACTGTTCAACCTGTGTGCGCGCAACCAGTACGAGGAAGCGCGCGCGCTCTACCAAATTCTAACGCCCTCCTTCCATCTCGACACCCACGTTAAGCTGGTTCAGTACATCAAGCTCGCCGAAAGCCTGGCCCACGGCGCGCCGGAATGGGTCCGAGCACCGCGATTGCCGCTTGTCGGCCAAGAGCGTGAATTGGTCATCTCCACGGTCCAAAAGGCCATCGACGCACTTGCACAGCGGGCCGTGAAGGCGGCCTGAACTGTCGTTCCATTCGCCCCTGAGCGCAGTTGGCTTCATCCGCCCGATTATGTGTGCGGGGGCCGAATAGAAATCCCGTCGAGCTAGACATGGGACGATTGGGATCGCGGCCGGGAAACAGCCAGCCCTGCGGCTTTGCCAGCCGCCAGTAGACCCGCAGGATCCGAAGAAGCTGCGCCGACAGCATTACGGTGCGGTCCTTGCCGCCCTTGCCGTGCTCGACCCGAATGACGCCGCGGCCGCTGTCGATATCGCCGACCTTCAGCCCGACGGTCTCCGAGGCGCGAAGACCCGCTGCGTAGGCCGTCGTCAGCGCCGTGCGCGTCTTCAGGCTCGGCACTGCCTCCAGGAAGTGGACGACCTCGCCGGCGCTGAGAACCACCGGCAGCGTGCGTGGCGAGCGGGGATAGACGATCCGTTCCGGAATCTCGGCATGGCCGAGCGTCACGCCGTAGAAGAACCGCAACGCGCACAAGCGCCGGCCACGAGATCCCGGTCGAGACCAGATGCACCTGAAAGGTGCGGACGTCCTCAAGACCAAGCCGCTCGGGCGAGCGGCCGAAATACCGGGAAAACTTCGCCACCGCGTGGATGTAGGATCGCTGCGTGGCCGGCGACAGATTGCGGATCGTCATGTACTCGATCATGCGGCGGCGCAGAGGGCTCAACTCGGCTGAAGGATTTCGGCTGTTGAAGCGCGAGCTGGTGTCTGAAGGAGCGCGGAGCCAAACCACGATCTGACGAACAGAATCCGGATATGAGGCATCCCTGGCCGGTGCTTGGCAATGACGCGGTTCGAAAGACCGACATCTAGCCCCAGGTTCAAAATCCCAACGATCGGCCTGACGATATCGTCTTACTTCGCGCCATCATCTCGGAATGCCGCGCGGAGAATTGTCGGAATGGTGCGCGTCACCTCGGATCATGCGCGCGATGAACCCGGACTCCGCACCACTAAACATAGACTTAACAAATATTCAGATAAACGTAATAAAATTCCGCCTTTGGAATGTGGTAACAGAACCGGTCGTCGAGATCGTAAATCTCCCGATACAGCCGCAACGTTGTGCGAGCCGACCCAATTGATGTCGGTCGGATTATTATAGCTCGGTCGGCCGGAAGCGTCTCGTTGGGTCGTTATGCCAAGAAAGTCCCTACTGCTCCCCAGCAATGACGAAGGCCGAAGGAAGTTGTTGAGAAAACCGGAAACAAAAGAAGGATTATTGTAGATATGAAAATAATTTCTCTTAAACCGGACCACGATGGTACAATTGCAGCAGTGGATGCATCAACAGCCGAACTTCTCTTTTCATATGAGTCCGAGAAGGATAGCTTTCCAAGATATACAGCCATCACGCCAACCTCCGTTGTAGATACTATGGGGCGCCTAGAATCAATTCCAGATGTGATTGCCATAAGTGGTTGGTTTAAGGTGGTACCAGACGAAACCCCGATCGGGGCCGGCTACTGCGGTATAGCTGAGAACTCAGAGATTGTTATGGAGAAGACCATCTTCGGCAAAAAGGTGAATTTCTATTCCTCAACTCACGAGCGCTCCCACCTCTGGGCGGCTTATGGAATGTCGCCATACCCCGCAGGTATACCCTGTTATGCGCTGATCTGGGAAGGTTGGTGTGGGGACTTCTATGAAATTGATGAACATTTGCAGGTGCTGCATTGGGGGAGAGTGATGCTGAATCCTGGAGGTAAATATGCGTTCCTTTATGCGCTTGCCGATCCGGAGTTCAGTTCGCCCAAAGGAGTGCGCATGAGCGACGCAGGCAAGTTAATGGCGCTTTGCGGCTATGGGCAGGCCGGATCACCCGACCATGACGAGCAGACGCTAATCGATTTCTTGCTTCCGAGTGAGCTGTATCCGCTAAGCAAGGAGGACCTACGGCAATCGCCATATTACAATATTGGCGTAACACACCCGAAGTTCATGAACCTTGCGAAGAGAGTATCCGACGCGATTTTCGAATCGTTCTACGCTTTCGCGAAAGAAAAGCTGAGGAAGGGTTATCCACTGCTGATTTCCGGCGGGTGTGGATTAAACTGCGAGTGGAACCGCCGTTGGCTCGAGACGAATCTGTTTTCCGACATTTTTGTTCCACCATGCGCAAATGATACAGGTTCAGCGATTGGAACTGCGATCGATGCCATGCGACATTTCACCGGAAGCGCGAAAATAAAATGGAACGTCTATTCGGGCCAGCCATTCGTAGTTGACGAGCTGGACCGGAGAGGGCTGGAAATCTATCCGCTTGACTATGACCATGTGGCCTCCGCACTGCTCGCCGACAAGGTAATCGGCTGGGTGCAGGGAAATTGTGAAATCGGGCCACGGGCACTAGGGAATCGGTCAATTCTCGCCGCGCCTTTTTCTAAGGCAACCCACGAGCGGTTAAACCGGCTCAAGAAGCGGGAGGGCTTTCGCCCGATCGCACCGGTTTGCCTCGAGCAAGACATCGCGCTCCACTTCGACCTGGCACGCCCCTCACCCTATATGCTTCTTTTCCAAAATGTTCTCGATACACGGTTGCAAGCCGTCACGCATGTTGACGGCACAGCGCGGGCCCAGACAATTTCAGCGGATCAGAACCCTCGCCTGTTTCAGCTCCTTACATCGTTTAAGGCGAAAAGCGGCGTCGGTGTTCTTTGCAACACATCGCTGAACTTCAACGGCACTGGCTTCATTAATCGTGCAAGCGATGTGCTGAAATATGCCCGAGCCACCGGTCTCGACGGATTTGTAATTGATGATACTTTCTACATCCTGGAAGAGGCGGTTAGCGGTGAACAGCAACCGGCAGCTTAGGGAGGAGAGAGATCAGTCAGGAAAGGCATCTGGCTCGGACACTCCTTATCGGGGGCGAGCATTTATTGAAAGCGGCGTAGTGGAGCTGTAAAGTGAACGGGTGCGGCAAAGAGTTACTTCGGGAATCGCCGGGTTGCCAATGCACAAGCTTACTCGAAGTAAAATTGGCGACACGTATCGGCCCGTCAGGGCGGGACCGTTATTGAATATGACCAAAAAAAGATCATTGCGCCAGACGCGATTTCTGTGATCACTCGCATTGCCACTGATCACCAGGTCAGTTGGCTGCCGTTGCCACGAGGGCTTCGCATATCGGCCCCTGTGAAACGCCATCAATCAGGATTTCTGCAGTGACAAGTCTTCGCCGCGAGTCCGCCTGGGATGGGGCGGTGGCCCAGAGCGTCATCTCACCTAGTTGCCCAGATCGAAGCGTGATACTTTCGGCCGTCCCTTCAGAGGCCCAGCCGTGTGCTACCAGCAGGCGAGTACTGTACACCGCAGTCCGCTCCAAGTTGTTTCGAATTTTCACGGTGAAAGCGACTCTGCTCGCAGGTCGGACAGTCGAGATATAAGGTAGCATTCGAGCCCAGAACAAATCGATAAAGTGATCGGCCGGCTCGTCAACTACATCCCGAAAGGCCGCTTCTTTACGTTTAATGTATTCGGAATACTCCTGAAGCCTGGAGCGACTCATCGAGATCAGCTCTCCGTGGCCCGGACAGACAAGATCCGGGTTCATCTCTCTCAATACTGTTGCGCAACGCTGGTGCATGTCAAGTTGGAAGCTGTTGCGCATGACTGTACTCTGAACGATGATTTCGCGGTCAATCGCCCCAGCCGCAGGGTTGAACAGGAACAGATTGTCACCCCCAAAAACAATCCGCTTGCCGTCGATATGGCCCAACACCATTGCGTGGAATTCAGTTTGACCTGGCGCAAAGTAAATCTGGAAGTCGAAGCCCCTCCATTGGAATTTCTCCCGGTCGCACAGAACACGGTCAACTAAAATAGGCTTATGATAGCAGCACGGTGTGCTCGCCCAAGCAGCCGGGTTGCCGATTACATCGGCAACACAATCAAGAGCCCAGCACTTCGTCCCGAAAGTTTGTTGGAGAAATGGGACTCCGCATACATGGTCGTCGTGAACGTGCGTTGGTACCACGAGTTCGATATCCCGCACACCATAGTCATCACGCAATTGCCCGATATGATGTTCAACAAAACGCAGCATCTGCATGCCATCTGAATCGGAGCCACAATGAAGATGTCCTGGCGACGTCAATCCATAGTCAATCATCATTGCGTGACCGCTTCCGCTCAGGACAATGTAGAAATTGGAAAATGTATACGGACCGGCCCACAAAAGATGCGGAGATATCGCCTTAAGCCTGCTCTCTCGCAGAACGGTCTTGTCGTTGAAATTATGGTCTCGCCCAGAGGTGAACAGTCTTCCTAGGCCCGCAAGAGCATCGAG
Organism: Mesorhizobium sp. SARCC-RB16n; assembly: GCF_008520305.1. Taxonomy (GTDB): domain Bacteria; phylum Pseudomonadota; class Alphaproteobacteria; order Rhizobiales; family Rhizobiaceae; genus Mesorhizobium. The sequence goes on from NZ_ML703303.1 coordinate 18,048, forward strand.
GCGTTTTTCGAGCGACTCGATGTCGTTATTCACGTCTGTGATTGGCTCCCCGTGGGACGGATAGGCGTTCTGCACATTCTCATTTTTTAGGACGAGAATGGATTGCATCGTAAATTCGGCGCCTAGAAGATCGCCATAACCATACTCCATGGCATGAAGTTGATACAGTTTTCCGCCCCTCACCAATAAGTCGCCCGTAAATGCAATGGTTATTCCATCTATTACTGCGAGCAACATGACCATCCCATATGTATGGCCCTTTGCGGGCATTACGCGAAACTTGTAGTCCTTCCAGATGAAGCTGCCATAGTCCTCAAGTATCGCATCGACTGCGACATTCTCGCCCAATGAAAAGAAGGTGCTGCTGTCGTTGTAGTTATCGTAAATGCGTCGAGCTTGCCAATATGTCTCAACGTTGTCGAATAGGTGACGTTCGTACTCGGGAACAGCTATCTTCGTACCCATGCTCTTGGCGATGTGCGTCCCCCAGCATTGGTCCCTATGGTGATGGGTATGCAGAACCCAGTCGACACGTTCAACGCCGATCGAATCGAGATGGTCCAGGACCGCCCCCGATCCTGTGTCGATAAGTAAGCACTGCACGCCACTTTTAAGAATGTAGACATTGCAACTATCCTTGAACGACCAAAGGTGTTCGGAGAGTTGAGTAAGACGCATTTGTATGTTCCTTCCTAAGGCGTACTGGCACTCAAGGCGCAGGTACCCAAATGATCTATTGCCCAGATCGAAAGCCATTCCAAAGCAATGTACCAACCCGAGAGGAGTCTTTCGGATATTCAGACGCATGTTGCGTGTGCCAAGGTCTCGCCGCGGCACCGGTGAGCACCAGGTGGTTCAACCATGAGGATCACTTTGGCACGCGTGCAAAATCGGCGCGGACAGTGCTCTTAACTGCCACCACCGACTGCTCTCCCTTGGACCCGTTCGTCCGGAGTGCGATCACTCCGTGACGCCCGGCCTCCGTTCCAAATAGCCATGGTCGTGCTCACGGGATCCAATCTACAATCAAACAAAGAGCGCGTCCAGCTTTAATCATGCGCCATGTCGTGAGCACGTGAGTTGTCCGGATTAGGCACGTGTTGCCCGGTTTGATTTCCAGCGAATGGTGGCTGGGACGAAATGGGGAGCATGGCTACAGGACCGGAGAATGCAGTTTCGGGATCTATCGAGCCGCCGAGATCGCGGCGATTTGTCGATGCTTGTGACTGAGAGTTGCTTGTGATGTCGGAACGTAGTTCCGGCGGTACCGCGACCGCTATGCTTGTCGATCGTCGTCTGGGCAGGGTTTCGGGGCGGCGCGTGCCGCAGGAGTTGGTGGAGGAGATGCTCAGGCTTTATCGGGAGCGGTACCGTGGCTGAAATGTGAAGCATTTTCACGAACACCTGGGTCGCGACACAATTGTGGCTAGGGCTATGCTCTGTCTCGCCAGATCGGCTTGCGCGGCATGGGTGACAGCCGCGGCCCCCGTCTGACATGCCGCATGTGTTCGCGACGAACACACTGGTGCGTTGGTACGAAGCCGAGTAAGGTCCCGAGCGACTCCTGCCCATTTTGTCCACCTATCTCGGTCATATTGACGTGGCCGATACCCAATGGTACCTCGCCCCTCAAAGCGGGCTCATTGCCCGGTTCACCCGAGCTGATGAAGGGGTCGCTGGGAGGTGCGGCGCGGCGATCAACGTGAGAGAGCGCTATGTCAGGCGCGCCAAGCCTGACGCCGCGCCCGACAGCGTTCTCACCTTCGCCGAGATCACTGCGCTCTGCGCTCGACCGGATCGATGCGTCCCGAACGCGACCGCACCTCCAACGGCCCGCTCGCCACTTACCTGCTGCAAATCGCCATGCTTGGCGGCTATCTCGCCCGCAATCACGATCCGCCGCCCGGCAATATGGTCGTCTGGCGCGGCATGACCCGGTTGCACGACTTTGCCGTCGGCATCTCCATCGGATCAAGCCGACGATGTGCTAATCGGAAGCCTCACCGGATGGGTACGGTCAATTCTCGGAATCGCGTCCGGCTTTTGATCGGAATGCCGTCCGCTAAATGTTAAATGGTCGGAATCTGCATATCATCGGTCCGATTATGGCGAAGTCCAGGCTATGAAGCTGTGCGTCGGCGCGTTGGGGGCCTTGAGCTATGTTTATGCTGAGGCTCGGTCCAGCGAAGCGCTCGCCGACTGGATCGGCTGCCCAATGTCAGCATGTTCGCCTTTTTTGGCGGAACGACGGCCGTCACTGTGAACGGATATGTGGCGCGCCACATATCCGCACGCCGGCGATCTTTATGTCTTCCAGCCGCAGCGAGCAGCTTTCATTCATCGATGCCTTTTTTGTACTTTTGTACGGCCTCGGCCCCTCGGATCTCCATCAAGCTCCTGCGTTGCAAGCCGCATCGAATCATTCAGACTTCTTCTCCGATCCTCTCCTCGGCCGGGACCTGAAATGTCGTCCACTCCTGCCCAATCGATCCGTCGCGCGCCGCCAGTGCGGGCCCAGCCCTTACATGAGCTTCGTTCTGCGAAAAAGATGCCACCGTCCCGGGCCGGTTCTAACTTGCTCCGCAGGCTGCTGTGCCTTCCATCGAGCTGGGTTGACTTTCTCCTGCTTAGGAACGTCAATCAAGCAACGTGAAGCGGGGATCGAGCATGTCTCGGGCCCCGTCGCCTATCAAATTGATTGCGAGCACGACAATCGCGATAAGTACGCTTGGATAGAGAATCAGGTGCGGGGCGATCAAGGCAAAGGACCGGCCCTCGGCAACGATGTTGCCCCAACTCGGGTGCTCGGGTGGAACACCTACGCCTACGAAGCTGAGATAAGCCTCATAGAGGATCGCCACGCCGCAGATGTACGTGGCCTGCACCGCGATCGGCGCTAGCGCATTGGGCAGAATATACCTGAAAAGAAGACGTAGCGGCCCAGCGCCATAGGACCGAGCAGCCTCGACGAAAACCTGCTCACGCAGTGTCAGCGTTAAGCTTCGAGCCAGGCGCGCGACACCCGGCACTTCGGGGATCGCCAAAGCCACGATCACGGTCAGGACGCCACCACCAAAAATCGTCGCCAAAGCAATCGCAAGCAGGATTCCCGGTATGGCCATCATGCCGTCCATGATCCTCATCAAGATCGTGTCCGAGAGTCGGCCGGCTCCGGCGACGAGGCCCAGTATCGTTCCGATTGTTGTCGCCAGAGCCGCCGTAGCCACTCCAATCACGAGCGAGATCTGCCCGCCGTAAAGCACACGCGCTAGAAGATCGCGCCCGAACATATCGGTCCCCAGTAGATGGTTATAGCTAGGCGGCTTTAGCCTTGCCTCCGGGCTCATGGACAAAGGGTCAACGCTGGTTAGGATTGGCGCTGAAAAAGAGACCAATAAAATTGCGAGCATAAAAATTGACGCTGCGAGCAAAGGAGTCGGCACGCGCCTTGTTTGTCGCAACGAAAGAGAAAACGTCATCGCCAACACTCCTCAGGTATATTTAATTCGTGGGTCGATAAACAGGTATGACAGATCGACCAGCAAGTTTATCAAAACATATACAGACGAGCTTATTAGTAGCACCCCCTGGATCAGGGGGACATCCTTGTGCTGGATTGCGTCAACCAGGAGACGCCCAACTCCAGGGATGGCAAAGACCGTCTCTGTTATCACCACGCCGCCCAGCATATAGGCAAACGACATTCCAACTATCGTGACGAGAGGCACGGCGATGAGCCTAAGGCAATGGCGCATGATAATTGTGAGCTCATCCAGCCCTTTCGCTCGCGCGACCCGTATGAAGTCCTGGTTAAGGACCTCTATCGCACTCGCTCTCGTGATCCGAGTGATCAGCGCAGTCTGCGCAAACCCCAACATGGTCGCCGGCAAAAGCACATGCCTCAAGACTTCCCATGCCCCGCTATCGAGCCCAGGGAAGCCCGAGATGGGCATTGATCCAAAGTACACCCCGAACGTAAATATCAGCAAATACCCAATCAGGAAGGCAGGTATAGCCGTTCCTGCGATACCGAAGAACGAAACCAGCTGATCGGCGATGCCGCCCCTTTTGCGCGCAGCGAGCAGTCCCAATGGCACAGCAATCATCACTGACACGAGGGTTGCTGAAATTGCCAGGATGATCGTCGGTTCGACTCTCGAGAGGATGAGACTCAGTACCGGTTGTTCAGAAAAGATCGAATTTCCGAGATCGCCCCGCAAGACGTTCTCCAGCCAATGAAAGTACTGGGATAAAATTGGAGCATCGAGGTGAAGCCGCTCTCGAATAGCGGCGATCTGAGCGGGCGACGCATAGTCGCCCGCCAACACAACCGCGGCATCCCCAGGGCTCAAATAGGTCAGCCCGAAAACAACGGCTGTTACAACCCCCATCACCGGTATGATGGAAAGCATTCTGGTGATGAGATACCTGATCATAATAACCTCACGGCCACAGATATGGCGCGCTACTTGCTCTTTCGACGGACATTCCAGAAATAGGTCTCTGCTGTTTCAGGGTTAAATCCTTCGATATCAGCTCTGTAGACAACGGCTCCAGTGTACTCTCCTGTCATGACGAATGGCAGGTAGACAGATGCGCGAGCCTGGAGTTCACTGGCTATCTTCTTCTTCTCGTTTTGATCTACCGCGCTAATAAATGCGGCCCTCAGGTCCTCGATCTTCTTGTCGCATGGCCAACCAAACCACGCCTTCTCACAGTTAGAGGCGAGCATCAGATGGGTAAGGGGAGACGAAGCAGGGCCGCCTTCCATGATGTTGGGGAAGAGGTTCCAGCCGCCTTCCGAGGCCGGCGCCTTAGAGGTGCGGCGCGACGTGAGGGTCGACCAATCCATTGCCTGTAGGTCGACCTGAGCACCGGCCTTTCTCAGTTGCTGCGCCATGTATAGCGATCTTACATGGGCTTCAGGCCAATCCGTCGGGTCGAGAATCACGATGGGCTTTCCATCGTAACCGGCTTCTTTGAGGAGTTCTTTCGCCTTGTCAAAATCGGCCGCGCCCCGGTGGCCAGCATAGGCAGACTCGTCCCCGAATTTCCCTTCGCAGGTAAGGTAAGCATAACAAGTGTGCCAGAATTCCTGGTCACCGACTGCGGCGCGATTGATCTCGTTCTGGTCAATCAGATAGGTAAGTGCTTCCCGCGCCTTCACGTTGTCGAATGGAGGTACCACATGGTTTATGACATATAAGCCCTGCGAGAAATAACCTTTCGCCACCACAACGTCCGGATTGTTTTTCAAGGCCAAGGCGTTATCCATTGGAGGAGACGTCCAGATGTCTTGCTGCCCCGTTACCATCGCTGCCATTGCGGTGTTTGCATCTGGCACGTAAGCCATTTCGATCGTGTCGAAAGTTGCCTCCTTTTTCCCGGCGAAAAAGCTCGGCGGATCATTCCTCGGCACATAATTAGGATTCTTGGTGTAAATGCGCGTCTGGCCTGGCTTCCACGAGGAATAGTCAAACTGATAAGGTCCAGAGCCGGTTGTATCGGTGAGCTGGTCCGTTGGCGGCAAGGAAGCAACCCGCTTGGGCATGATGAAAGCAGGGTTTCCCGTGACCCCCGCAAGCGCGGCGGGGACATCGAACGGCTCGTTCAGCTCAATGCGAAATGTCAGATCATCCACCTTTGTAATGTTCTTGAGCCTGGCAGCCAACAATTGGCCGGTCTGATCCCGGCTAGCCCAGCGCTTCAGGGACTGAATAACGTCGTCGGTCGTAATGGGGCCTCCGTCGGAAAACTTGAGACCTTTCCGAAGTGTGATCGTATAGCTTTTTGTGTCGGCACTAATATCGACTTTGTCAGCGAGTTGGGGACGGGCCACACCGTCCTTGTCAAACTCAAACAATTTGTCGTAGATCAGGTAGGCGTGAACCAAGGTCGTGCCCGACGTCGTTACTATCGGATCTATAGTTTTTAGGTCTGCGTCAGCGATTACGCGTAGCGTATCCGCCATTGCTGTGTTGGCGAAAAACATGCCTGCAAATATCGACGAAAGCATTACCTTCTTAGCCACGCTCTTGCTGCGATTAGTGCTCGTCTTCATTTTTTATTCCCCTTTTTGTGGCCGTTCACAACGACGTCAGGCAGCGACGGCCGGCGCTTCCTTCTTGTCCCATTCTGCATCCCAGATCATGACGGCGTGGCCGGGCGAGACCTCACGATACTGGCGCACTGGCGGGACATAGTCCGCGGGCCGTACGGGGCTCTTGATTTCGTCATTTGTGAGCACACGCTTCTGTAGGCGCCGTGCCGGATCGGCGATCGGCACAGCTGCCAGCAGCCGTTTCGTGTATGGATGCTGGGGGTTCTGGAAAATCGCTTCACGCGGGCCGATCTCAACGATCTCTCCGAGATACATGACAGCGACGCGGTGGCTGACTCGCTCGACGACCGCCATGTCATGCGAGATGAAGAGATAGGCGAGCCCCATGCGGGCCTGCAGATCCAACATCAGGTTGACGACTTGCGCCTTAATCGAAACATCAAGAGCCGAGACCGCCTCGTCTGCCACAATGAGCCGCGGCTCCAGCGAAAGCGCACGCGCAATGCAGATGCGCTGGCGCTGACCGCCTGAGAACTCATGTGGAAAACGCTTGGCCATGTCGGGCAAAAGACCAACCCGCTGCAGGAGGTCGGCGACCCTGTCGCGTGCTTCCGAACGGCTGGCGAGATCATTGATCAGCAGCGGTTCGGCGATCGCAGTGCCCACATTCATGCGCGGATTGAGGGATGCGAACGGATCCTGGAAGATCATCTGCATGCGATTACGCTGCTTGCGCAATTCATGTTGGCCAAGCTTAAGGAGGTCGACGCCGTCGAGCAAAATCGAGCCCGAGAGCGGCTCGGTCAATCGCATCACCGTGCGGCCGGTCGTCGACTTCCCGCAGCCTGACTCGCCGACCAGTGCAAGGGTTTCGCCGCCCTTGACGCTGAACGATACATTCTCGACCGCGTAGACCCGCCCTTTGACTGAAGAGAACAGACCCGAACGGATTTCGAAGCGTTTCGTCAAGCCGGCGACCTCCAGCACTGGGCGCTCGGCCTCCTTGATGGTGTCCGGCACCTCGGCCGGAAGATCGGATTGGCCAGTCGCGCGGTCGACGACCGGGAAGCGCATCGGCCGCCTGCGGCCCTTCATCGACCCGAGTTTTGGAACCGCCGAAAGCAGTGATCGTGTGTAGGGGTGTTCGGGGCTTTTGAAGATGGCCTCGGTCGGCCCGGCCTCCACCACCTGGCCGTTATACATGACCAACGTGCGGTCGGCGATCTCGGCGACGACACCCATATCGTGCGTGATGAAGAGGACTGACATTCCCTCCTCCTCCTGCAACTCTTTGATCAACTCGAGGATCTGCGCCTGAATCGTCACGTCAAGCGCCGTCGTCGGCTCGTCAGCGATCAGCAGCTTCGGCTGACAGGCCAGTGCCATCGCGATCATCACGCGTTGACGCATGCCGCCCGAGAAGCGGTCTGGATATTCATGCAACCGCGCCTTCGCGGCGGGTATGCGCACCTTCTCCAAGAGTCGAATCGTCTCCGCCTCAGCCTCGGACCGCGATAGGCCACGATGCAGGATCAGCGCTTCGGCGATCTGAAAGCCAATGGTCAACACCGGGTTCAGTGAAGTCATCGGTTCCTGGAATATCATCGCAATTTCGTTGCCGCGGATACGGCGCATCTCGGCATTCGGCAGGGTGAGCAGTTCCTTGCCCTCGAGCTTGATCGACCCTTTGACCTCACTTGAGCGCTCGGAGTTTAGCCGCATAATCGAGAGCGCAGTCACGCTCTTGCCCGATCCGGATTCACCAACGACAGCGACAGTCTCCCTCGGGCCGATCTCGAACGATACGTCATTCACGACGGGGTTCCAGCGCCCTCCCACCCGGAAGGAGGTGACCAAATGAGAAACTGAAAGGATAGGAGGAGTCATCTGCTGTTTAGGCACCGCAACAAGTTTAGGTCCAAGCCTCCGGGGGGCCTCCTGTTTGATAGCCACCCGATCACTCTCCCCAGACTTCTCGGAAGACACGCAGCCAGTTCAATCCGAGGATCTTGCGGATGTCGTTTTCCTTGTATCCACGGCGAACAAGCCCGTTCGTCAGCCCGAGAAGCATTTCGGGTGTATCGATCTCGGGAGGTTGATAGTGTGGGGGGCGCGGGTAGACTTCCGGAGTGTACGAACCTTCGCTCACCGCCTTTTCCCAGTCTTCCATCACCGTGTCGAGATCAGCAAAGGGAGGAGTTGCCCACCAATAATCAAGGCCAAGGCCGACATGGTCTATTCCGACAAGGGAGACGAAGTGGTCCAGATGTGCAATCAGGTCGTCAAGGGACGGGCGCGCCTCACCGCCATTGGCCGGCACGATGAACCATGGGACGGCAGTAATCCCAACTAGCCCGCCCGTAGCTGCCGCAGCTTTCGCCTGATCGTCCTCGATATTTCGTTTGCTCGGAAAGATGGCGGCAGAATTTGAATGAGAGAAAACTGCAGGCCTTGTCGTCAGCGACAACGCCTCCATGGTCGTCTTGTAGCCGGTGTGCGTGCAGTCGACTATAATTCGGTTTTCGTTCAGGCGACGCACCAGGTTCTTGCCGAACCTGCTAAGGCCGCCGTCAAACGCTTCCTCACAGCCGTCCCCGACATAATCTTTTCTGTTATACGTCAGTTGTACCATCCGCACACCAAGTGCCTGGAAGGCCTCCACAAGGTCGAGGTCAGTACCAAACGGTCCGGTACCTTGAAAATGGAACATAATTCCTGTTCGGCCGTCGCGTTTTGCAGCTTCGATGTCGGATGCTTTCTCGACCAGCTGCAAATCTGTTCTGGACTTGATGACATGCATCCAACCGCCGATGGTTTTGAGCACTTCAGCGGCAGTCGTCATTCCACCAGCCACACTTGGTGCCACGCAGGTGACGCCGCCAGCGATATAGGAATCGAGATATCGCTTCTTATCCAAAAGAGGGGCTACGGCATCAATTATGACCGCGTCGCGGTGAATAGTCTCGGCGTCCAAGCCATTCCTCCAGAATTGTTCGCTAGCCTGCGGGCCAGCGAGGCATCTGAATACAAACCACTTGGATCCAGAATTGTCAAGACGTTGTAGATTGGATACAGTTGGCAATCTGCCTGTCTCTTGGAGGAGAGTGAACTACATGGCTGGGATGAGCGTCATCGTCGTCGGCGCCGGAATTGTCGGATTGAGTGTTGCCTACGCGGCGCTACAGAGCGGCGCCGCGGTTACGATCATCGATCGCGACCCTGGGGGTGACAAAGTGTCATTGGGGAACGCTGGGGGCATCGCCGTAACCGAAGTGATGCCCGCGTCCGTCCCGGGATTGTGGAAGAAAGTGCCCTTCTGGGTTCTGGATCCTCTCGGCCCACTAACGCTGCGAGTCAGTCATGCTCCTCATTTACTCCCGTGGCTTTGGAGTTTCGCAAAAGTTGGCACAGCCTCGGAAGCGCGACGGATTTCTGGCGCCCTGGCGGAGATCAACAGCCGCGTCTATGACGATCTCGTGCCGCTCTTCAACAAAGTTGGCTTGGCGAACGATCTGTTTCGTAAGGGAGCGCTGACGGTCTACGAGAGCGAGAGCGGTCTGAGACGCGATCAACCGGTGTGGGACGCAAAGCGTGCGCTCGGCGTTGAAACCGAGGAGCTCTCGGCATCGCAGGTCAGGAACATGGAACCGGCGCTAGGTCCGATAGTGAAACATGGGGTGTTCACACCTCAATGGTCCCATGTGTCGGATCCAAAAAAAGTGGTGGATGTTTTGCGCACCTGGCTTGTCGCAAACGGTGCGCAAATCTTGAGAGGCCAGGTTGACCTTCTAGTTGCCACAGCGGACGGTGCAGCACTTACTCTAAACGGCGGAAGAACATTGAAGGCAGCAAAGACGGTCATTGCGGCTGGCGCCTGGTCGGCACAACTTGCCAGGCAGTTGGGGGACCGCGTGCTTCTCGAGAGCGAACGGGGATACAACACCACGATCGCTTCGCCGGGGGTTGCCCTTGAGCGAGAAGTGATATTCGCAGACCGAAAGTTTGTAGCGACACCGCTTTCAGTCGGCTTGCGGGTTGGCGGGGCGGCCGAATTCGGCGGACTGGACGCCGCGCCGAACTTCGACCGCTCGAAATCCCTCGTAACACTTGCCAAGCTCTATCTTCCGGGGATGAAGGTAGAGGGAGGCGTGGAGTGGAGCGGCCACCGGCCTGCCACGCCAGACAGCCTCCCAATCATAAGCCGGTCTGGTCGGAGCCGGCATATCATTTATGCGTTCGGTCACGGGCATCTAGGGCTGACGCAGGGGCCGACGACCGGCAAAATCGTCGCTGACCTACTGTTCGGACGTGTGCCATGCCTCAATCTGGCGCCTTTTTCTGTCACTCGTTTTTCTAATAAGAAATCAGCTGTGGTGCGTCGCCAGAATTTCGGCGATGGATGGTAGCTTTTTTGTTGAGCACGCTCGACTCCGGATGATGTCAAGATACTCGAAGCTGTCCAGCGCGATCGACGCGTCGCGAAGTCGGCATTGCCAATGTTGGGCGCCCACGCCTTGCTCCACCAGCTTCCGCAAGCTTGAAGAGGCCCATCATAGTTGATGAGAGACTTGATTCTGTTTTCGCGTCACCTGCTGGTCTGTCGGGGCGGGTCGACGACCTACTCAGGCGTGAAATTGATGCCTAAAACGACGCAACAGAGCCTTCACATGAATTCGCGGAACCT
>NZ_ML703304.1 GCF_008520305.1 Mesorhizobium sp. SARCC-RB16n
GGAAGGAGCGCATTGACAGAGGCGATTAGAGAACCTGATGGGACACGACCCCCCTGCTCTCTGCCGACCGCGCTGAATAGGCTGTCAACGAAGATGACATCGGCGCGCCAGTAGTCAGTTCGCTCTATTAGCGAAGAGTATCTTCGCCGGCAGACGATCACCGTCGCATGATGTTTGCCCGACGTGATTTTCCGATCTTGAATAGTCGCCGATGATGTCTTAACAAAGCAACGCATCGAGTGTTTACCTTCCACTCGGTGGATGCGTTCCCGTCGAAGGTTGCGACCTTCGTATTTGGCCGGGCCTCTCAAGGCCCGGTTTTTTTCCATTTTTCGACTCGCTTAACATGTTTCTTGGACCCTAGTTTCCCAGAGGAACGATTGCCCCATCTCCGTTAGTATGCGAGGTCGGCTCGCACGATGGCCGTCTGCCGCCTTTTGCGTTAAGTCCTCGTCCACAGGCGATCAATGGAACATTGGTCAGACTCGGCCAGAATAGGGTCGGAGAGAACACTTATCATCTCGTTTTCGCGTCAACTTCGGACAGCTTCGCCGTTAGTGCGAAATGTCGAAGCCTAAATTAAATAGCCGGCTCCGACGTATGGAACGCAACAAAAATGGAGTCAGATCCACTTGCCACAAAGTCTAAAACGTGAAATGTTGATTTAAGCTTTTGTATCCGGAAACACACAAAGGCGGTGTTTGGAGGCGTATAGTGTATTTCCCAAGATTTCTGGTTGGCGCGACAGCGGCGCTGGCGGTTTTTCTGATTTGGAGCTATCATGTTACTGGCTCAATCTGGTTTTCGTTAATTTGGGGCGCGCTGGCTGCCGTGGTTCTGCAACTCGGATATTTCCTGAGCATTGCCTTCCTTATCTATCGTCACGGAGCGGGAGCAGCCTCTGAGGGGTCACCTGCGAGCGAAACCCCCATAGTTCCAATTGAGCGGGATGGGATAGTTCATTGGTCTCATTGGGATTGAAGACACCCCGCATCTTGGCTCCGCGAGAAGTGGCCGCGTCGGCGACCTGGCCAATGTCGGCAGTCTCTCGTCCTTGAGAAGAGCGTATTGTCGGCCACAACGTCGCGTGCTGACGATGCGGTACTCTGCCCGGGACAACGCGGGCCACCGCCGCAAAAGGACGCAGCACTTGCGAGGTGTTACAATGGATAATCCGACCACTCGCTGAAGCTACCCATCGGTCTCATTACGGCATGCTCCATTTCCACTGGACGAGCATCGCCCATGTCGCTCCCGAGGCAATCATTGCTTTCGGCAGCGGGTGTCACTATTGGGTGAAACTTCGCCGACTGCTAATCATGCCATAAGGAGTGTTTCCGTGACAGAAGAAGCCAACAACACCATTGCTGCCCTGATCGAACTCACCGCCGATGTCGTCTCGGCGTATGTCTCGAACAATCCGGTTCCGGTCGGTGAACTCCCAGCCCTGATCGGCCAGGTGCATGCAGCACTGAAGGGCACGGCCGGTGGCGTCGCGTCTGCAAAGCCGGAGGCTCTCAATCCTGCCGTGCCGATCAAGAAATCGGTCACGCCGGACTTCATCATCTGCCTGGAAGACGGGAAGAAGTTCAAATCCCTGAAACGCCACCTGTCGACTGACTACGGACTGTCGCCGAACGATTACCGTGCCAAATGGGGTCTGCCGGCGGACTATCCGATGGTCGCGCCAAACTACGCAGCCGCACGTTCGGCCTTGGCCAAGACGATGGGCCTCGGCCGGAAGCCCAAGGAACTGGAAAAGGCAGCGCCTGCGAAGCGGACCCGCAAGGAGGCCGCGGCCTGATTGATCGCCGCGGTCGTTCTGGCATAGCAGTTACCCGCCCCTCTAGGCCGAATATGAAAAGGGAAGGCGGTAAGCCGCGCCTTCCCTCGCAAACAAACTGGCTTCACATGTAATCCCGGGAGGCGCGCAGCAATCCTGCCGCCTTTCGATTTAGCCATGTTCGCGCACGCGCTTGTCGAGCGACCGTCGGTACATCCGTCACTTGCGCGCCGCCCCTCCGACCTGTTCCGGAGGCGAAGTCAGCTTGCTTTGCTGAGACTGCCTGCTGAAGACTTGCCGCTGCGGCGGTCCTGTTCAATCTCGTAATTGATCTTCTGGCCGTCGGCGAGGGTCGGAAGCCCCGCACGCTCGACGGCGGAAATGTGAACAAACACGTCTTGGCCGCCGCCATCGGGCGTGATGAAGCCGAAGCCCTTGGTGCTGTTGAACCATTTGACGGTTCCAGTCGCCATTCATTTCTTCCTTTGTTCCAGTTGCATATTAGGCAGGCTTATAGCCAAACCGATTGACGTCGTGACTTGGAGATAGGCGCAGCAAAAGCAAGAAATCGCAAGGGGTCCTGGAGTCCGGCGATGGGCTTTGCGAAGAAGCAATAGTCAGGCGGGGGTCGAGGCCGCAACTCAAGCCATCGACCAGGTCCGGTGCTTCCGAAAACGCCTCCGGACGGGAAGCTTTGTGAAAGCCGCTCGCGTGTTGTGCAACCAAAGCTCCGGTTGTTCCAGAGTTCGGCTCAACTGATATCATCGGCGCGAACAGCTGCATCCGGCGTTTGGTCTTGGACGGCGGAACGCTCCCGTCTGATCGCATCGCAGGATTCGGTGAAGGCGACGGTCAGGAGATGACCGAGGGGTTCAAGCCCATGAGAGGCCGCCAACTGGCGCATCTCGTCCATGCGGCAGATAATGAGGCCCAGTGCTTTCACGCGGTCCTTCGCTCGTTCCTGGTCCGTCATTCCAGCGAGCAGGCTTGCGTCGGCAGTCGGTGAAACTGGAGGTGTGCTGGCGTCAGTCAGTCTGCGGCCAAAGGTCCTGCGATCCCGGTTCATATGTCATCTCCATTAGTTCAGGTGCCTGTTGCAGTTTCGGTCGGTCGGCATGTCGAGGCCGATATCGAGGATGGGGGCGCTGTGGGTTAGCCAGCCGACCGAGATAAGGTCAACGCCAGTTGCCGCGATGGCCGCGACATTCGCGCGTGTTACGCGACCGGAGGCTTCAGTCACCGCGCGGCCGCCGACCATCGCCACAGCCTGGGAAAGCTCATCGACAGCCATGTTGTCGAGGAGCACGGCGTCGACCTTCGCCTGGAGCGCCATCTCGAGCTGTTCGAGCGTGTCGATCTCGACCTCGATTTTGACCATGTGACCGACCGCGCCGCGCGCCCGCTCGATTGCGGTGCGAATGTCGCCGGCAAGGGCGACGTGGTTGTCCTTGATGAGCACGGCGTCGTCGAGTCCGAAGCGGTGATTGGCGCCGCCACCGGCGCGAACGGCGTATTTTTCTAACGCACGCAGACCCGGCGTCGTCTTTCGCGTGCAGATGATCTTTGCCTTATGACCGCGCACCGCGTGGACAAGAGCGGCTGTAGCGGTGGCAATGCCGCTCAGCTTGCACAGAAAATTGAGTGCGGTCCGCTCCGCTGTCAGCAGGCCGCGTGCCGGCCCATTGACGATCGCGATGGTCTCGCTGGCCGAAACCTTGCCGCCCTCGGCACACCGCAACTGTATGTTGATTCCGGGATCGACCAGAAGGAAGGCAAACATCACTAGGTCGAGCCCGGCAACAACGCCGCCCTGCCGGGCGTTCAGCTCAAACGTCGCCTTGCAATCGGCAGGGATGATCGCGTCGCTCGTGATGTCACCGGCTCTGCCCAGATCTTCCAGAAGGGCATTGCGGACGATGGGCTCCATAAGGATCTGCGGAAGTGGTGCAAGGGATGTCATATCAAAAGCTCCGTTCGGTTGCTTGCCAGTTGAGCGCGACGGCATTCTCAAAGGCGCTGGACAGCGTCAGTCACGATGGGAGGGCGGCAGCATCGCGCCACGCACCGTGAAGTCGGACCTGTGCGAGCCGCGGCTCTCCTCGCGCCGCAGTGCCGAGATCGCGATCAGCTGCGCCTTCGCTATTCGCTGGTAAGCGTCATCGGCCCACGCGAAGCATCGGGCGGAGAGGCGGCAACCGTCATGCCGTGACGAGCGATGCGAGGGCCGTTCTCTCGTTGATGAGGCCGCCGAGGTAGCAGGTCGCCAGAACCACGCGGCACGAGGGCAATCAGCCAGAACGCCGACTATGCACCCCTATAGGCTATCGGTTGGATGTCGCCTTCACGGAATCCTGCGACGTGATCAGAAACGACCGCTTCCCGACGGGAGTAACGGACCGATGCCGAATTCCCTGTCGGGACACTCCTAGGCGGCGCGGCCGCTTAAGGGATTGCGCAGCGAAAGCGTCACCGGATCGAAGAAAGACTCTGCTGAGGCAAAGTTGCCAAAATGGTCTGCGTCGAAGGCAAGCGCATCGCGTGGCGGCAGTGCTGCCGAGAAGAGAAATCCCTGTGCGATGATGCAACCAAGCGATCGCAGGATCATGCGATCCGCGTCCGTTTCGACCCCCTCCCCCACGACCTCAATCCCTAGCGTCTGCCCAAGATCGATAACTGCCTTGACGAGGGCCTGATCCTTTACGGAACTGGCAAGCCCACCGACTAAGTCCTTGTCGATCTTGATCTTGCTGATACGGCTGTCCTTCAGCGAAACCGCTGCCTTGCGCTTCTCAGTCTGACAATGGATGTCCCGGAGCAATATATCAGCGGCCTCGCTGACATCGAGCACGGTGCGCTCGGAGCCTGGGCGACCGCCCTGAATGATAGCCGCCCGCTCGAACCTGCTAATGCCGACCATCTCTCCCCATCCCTAAATAGTCACCGAGCGCTCGCAGCACTCTGCATTTGTGTGTAGGCGATCCCCTCCTAGCCCCGCCCGTCCATATCAAGCGCTTTTTGGTTTTGGGGCCTCGGCCCTGACCAGCCCGCGAGCGTCTCAGGTCATCCAGCATGAGCGTGATCCAACAATTTGGTATTTTGGGGAGCGTCAGTGCGGCGTTCGCCGTCTGCCCGATCTATGCCTTCCACAGTGATGGCAAGCATCCCATTCTCAGTTTTTGCTAGCCAGCCTTTTGACTTCAAATACCAGAGGTGGAACTCAAGGTGCTCACGCGGACACCCAGATAAGCGCTCGAGTTCTTGATCACCTATGCCAGGATTGTTTACGTCTTGTCGGCGTCTCACATAAAGTAGGGACAGCACCTTCATCTGAATGCTGCTGTCCCTTTCGACGCCCTCTGTGCTCATCTCCACTTCGGACAAATGATGGCGGCGATTTAGGTGATCCTTGTACCGAATGTCGTACTGCGCACGCTTAACCGGATCCTTGAGTGTATCGTGAGCTTCCACGATGCCGCTGAAGCGTGACCCGTTTCCTGTCTCCTGGTTGTCTGGGTGGTACCGCATTGCGAAATAGCGGAATATCCGTTCGATCGTTTCCGAGTTGGCGTTCGGGCTGATCTCTAACAGTTCATAGTAATCAATAAACATTGCGGTGTTTCCATTGAATGCGGACTGCGCTATCGCTGCCCAAGGCTGCATCTGAGAGATCGACCTAGCCTCGGTACGATATCAAGAGGAGAAAAACTGATCGCGCCTCGTCGCGGGGCGGCCGAACTAAATAACCGCAATTTCAGACCAAGTGCGCTCAGCCAGCCGATACAGTTCTGAATTATCTTGTCGGGCGGGTTACTGGTTTGGCGGAAACCATTAAGCAATAAAAGAGGCCGGAACCCTAGCGTGGGCGGCAGGAGGTTCCATTTAATCGCATTACCGGGGGGGGAGGGGTTTGCGAACCTCTTATTCCCTGTGTTGGGCAGGGAATTCGTCATCATCATTTTCCGTCTATGCTTTCGCCATATGGAAGACGCTACTGACCGTGGCGGAAGATGCATTCATTCGGAGCTTTTGATTCTCGCACCTTTCTTTTGAGACTGGCGAATTTCAGGGAAGTACCCTGTTCAAATATCTATTACCTGGCAACTCGTTTACAGGACGACGGCCACTCCAACTTCCCGTTCGGTCCTATCCGTGTGATTAGGCAGGCAAGAGCATCTCGGGCGCCGAGCAGCCTGAAATCGATCCTTTGGAGTGCCGCGGGATCGACATATGAGATTTGCGGCACTAGCTCCGGTCGGTTTTCCGAAATAATTTCATGGCCAAACGCTAAATTGCCTTGCGACCGGATAGCGGCCTGTGACTCGTGAAGGGAGATGGATACACCGGGCGACGTTGTTGTTGTGAGGCCTTCGGCTGGATCACCAGAAAATGGCACACCCACGAACAGATTGTTCTGAGCTGAAACCAAAGCGCCGTTGCTTGCAAAAATAGCATAGGTCGAGCCCGAAGTTCCATTCCCCCGATCGAATGGGGTGAAGGCAAAAACATTGTTGGTAGCATCCAGCAACACACGGCCGAAGACCCGCGGCTGTCTCTGCCCTGCCCATTCGAAGAAATTGGCAAAAAGCGTCACTTTATAGAGCGGCGCTAGCGGCAAAGAGCTGCCATTCGCATAGTCGGGGCAGTCAACGGGACCAGGCGTTGCATTGCCGCATCCGTCCGTTCCCATGAGCATAGCTTTATCATGATGTCCAAATCGGTTGAATGCGATCGTCATTCGCCCCCCAGCGTCAGGCATGGGCTTACCCACGCCCGACGTAATATCGAGCTCGCCATCGCCGCATGCCTCAAAGTCATTATAAAGGAACGCCAGCCTATCGACAGAGCCAGAAACCGTTATACAATCCCGGAAGTCCTTGCCATCTGCTCGTCCTTTGTTTTCACCCGTATAAGCATATTTTCTGAGTGTAATTCCAGAGATAATGATATTTGTTCGGTTAGCCACAATTATAAGTGCAACATTCGCATCAGCAATAAGTGTCACTCCGGTACAGACTCCGTCGATCGTCGTGTTATCGCTTGGACGTAAAGCGGATTGGAGCCTAATCATGTGGCCTTTCAGATTTGGAGAAAATACGATGCGAGTAGCAGTTCGATGCTTATATCCATATTCGACAGCCTCTCGAAGAGTACCGGGCAGCGATCTGGTTCTGGGTTCGTTGTCTTGATCGGAATTAACCTCGAGAACTACTCCTCCCTGTCCGCCGCTCGTTTGTGCTTCCCCTGCAAACCCTGGAATTTTCTCGACATTTGTCGGCTTTTTACGACAAGTAATATCGCCATCTTCCATTTTCGCCGCTTGTAGTTTAGCAGAATTTACAAGCGACATGGCTCGATCTTGTGCAAACTCATCGAGTGTAGGAGCTGAGATTGCGACCTGAGGCATCAAAAAAGCCCACAGCGCAAACAGGCGGCAAGAGGCAACTAAGACATTGAGATATTTCGCCAAGCACGACCCTCCTTCTTGTAAAGGCCACATCGACTATGTGTATGACTTTTCCCCCGCCCTGAAAGGCCGGCGGCTTCAGGTGAATTGCCACCACGATCGCCTACAAAATGATTGGCATCCGGCGCGAGGCGTATCCATGCGGACAGCTCCGCCTGGCGACCACGCCGGGTCCGATTAGCGCTGATCTATGCCCCGGAACTTGGAATCTTCAGCGGCCGCCGATGGAGCTGAGGAATGCAACAGTTGCCACGTTGAGCTCTCTGCATCCATTCTACCAAGCTACGATCGATCGCGGACACCCTTTACTCTTTACTGTGTGCTCTCGTCGCCCACTGCCCCATGGAGGGCTGCGCTGACCTGAGAGTACCATTATATGTTGCGCCAGATTCCGCCATTGAGACGTAGATTTTCCGGCCCTGCGGACAATACATTCTTTACTTCTTCAAAGAAGGCCTGCTGCCAGCGTGTTGAAAACTGTCTCAGCCCCTCGCCTGTATCGGCGGCCGGTAGCCTCTTGACAACAAAACGAAACTGATTTTCTACCCATATTGGAGAGGTGAAGATCGTAGGTACCTTGGTCTTGTATGAGAGCATAGCGCAAAATGGGGAATATGTTATAGACCTGCCTTCCCAAGTGATACGCGGCGCATTGGGTGACATCGCTCCGTCGGCGGCAAGGGTGACGAGACAGCCAGAACGCAATGAATCGACGACACGTTGTGCCACTTGGACTTCATTTAGATCGGCCGTGGAGATCAAGCTATCCGTAAAGCTGGCGGTCGAGATGCTTGGTGTCGACGACAGCCACCTGTAGGGCTTTCCGAACGAGTGGATGGCGATAGGGCCTGCAAACATTGGGCCGATATGCGCGCTGACTAGTAAAACCCCTTTGCCTTCGTCACTGGCCTCAATGACAGCATTTCTATTGGCATCGCTGACGTTGAAATAGGTGGCAATCTCTCCGGCTTTATCAATACAGCATTCCAGCCAGTCTTGAATAAGCTTGTCTAGCAGATGTCCCCACTTTGCGCGCCGATCCCAGTCCTCGCGGTTGTGTGACGGCGGGCATCCGAGCTTCCGGGTGACGATTTCCCACGCCCAGTCAAGCCGCTTTTGCGGCAGTTTAACGCTGTCCAGACGCGTATGGAGCGTTGCCAGGCCTTCAGAAAACGTCTTTCCTAAATTATTCTGCCGTTCGCTCACTATAGAATCATACAGTTCCTTTGCCTCAGCATCCCGCCCGACCTGCAACAGCAAAGCGACTGCGCTGCGCCTGTTTGTTACGGAAGGATCGAGCTCCATAACAGCCAACATCTCGGTGCATGCCTCTTCAAGGCGATGTGCATGCTTGAGAGCTCGAGCCAACAGAAGCCGGGTATTGGTTGTGTTCGGCCTTTGCGACACGATGGGGGCGAGGACATTGGCGGCCTCTGCGTACCGCCCGGCAGACAGCAGAAGTTCACCGTAGGCGCGGAGAAATATGCCGTCGTCCTTCGCAAAATCTTTAGCCATCTCGAGGATCCCCAATGCTTCTGAGATTGGTCTATGGCTAGCGAGAGCAGCGCGAGCTGCCGCTTCGGCAAGACGAGGTTCAACGTTTCCGTTAACCTTCAGAAGGGTGCGGGCAAAGGCGTAGGCGTCGTCTGCCCGATCAGAGCTAAGCAAATGGCGAATGGCCAACACGGCAACTTCAGGCGATGCCTTGCCCTTCGCGACCACGTTGTCGACCAGTCGCGTTGCGGCATCGTTGCGTTTCCCCCTCAAAAACGCTTGCAGCGACACTTGCGCAAGTCTTGGAAACTCCGCAGCGTAAGACATGTGGGCAAGAGCAAGGTTGATCGCTTCTTCGATATTGCCTGACTGGCCGGCGCGCAAAATGCCGACTGATGCCGCAGCGACGGCTCTCGCGTTTTGGCTGATCTCGACAGTCATAGCGCGTCACCTTCGCAGTCTCCTGCGAGCAATCGGACAGTACGAAGTACCATGGCTTCAGTCGAGAACCGCTCCTCGGCAATCAGGCGAATTTTGGCTGATGTCTGCGAGTCGGCCTGTTTGAATGCAAGAACCTCGTCTACCTTGTCACAGCATTCCTCCATATCCACGTGTTCTACTGTGGATAGGACGCAGCCCGTGACACCCTCCACTACCGTGTCGGCCGCGCCGCCAGCAGGGGTGGTGACAACCGGAACACCGCATAGCTGCGCTTCGATAAGAGCATTGGGCAAGCCCTCAAACCGGGAAAGCAGCACGAATGCATCCATTTTGCGTAACCAGAAACCGACGTTGTCGGACAAACCAGTGAATAGCAGGCGATCGGCAATGCCGAGGCGGGCGGCCTTCTCTTTTGCCTCCTTAAGCATGCGCCCACCGCCGACAAGTACAATATTCGTCTTTGGGTGGCGCTGCAGGTAAGCATGCGCGAAATCTATCCAGAGAGAAGGCCGCTTATCGGTATCGAAACGAAAGACGCTGCCTATCGTGACAGTCGCATCGGCGTTCGACAATTGCAGTCCCTCCCACAATTCTACGTCTCTGTCAGCATCCGGAAGCGAGGGAACCAAAACGCCATTGTGCACTATGCTAAAATTCAAGTTGTCAACTTTGAGCCAGTCGATATAGGCCTGAACTGCCGCCTCGCTATTGGAGGAAAACCGCACGCCAGGTGTAACTGCGAGTGCCCGGTACATATCGCGATAAGCAGGATGGAACAGGTGTACCCGCAGTGAAGGTGGCAAGCCGCGAACAGAAATTACGATCCGCGGCACACCCGCTATCAGCGCTGCTAAAGCGGCAAACAGGACCGCCCCATCCTGCCAGATAAAGGCGACTTCGATCTTCTCATCTCGAAAATAATTTACCATTCTTCGGATGCCGTACACGGCAGCCTTAGGGAGCATCGGCAGAAGCATTGATACTTCGGGATCGCACAACGCAAGGTCCTGATTTCTTATTGCTAGAAAATCATCGATCTCCCGTGTCTCCACCTCGTTGCGACGCACAGCTGGCAGAAAGAAGTCATACCCCTCCGCACTCTTAAGCGATTTGAGCACAACATGGCACGGCTCGGTCAATACGACCCCCGCGAGCGGTCTTTTGTTCCGGAAAGCATCGGTCAAACGAATGCCGACGCGCGCTATCTGGCGTTCGGCGCCTCCCGCAGCCAAGCTCCCCGTAATAAGGGAGACTTTACCCAATCTGTTCGTTGCGGGCGGCTCCTCGCGCCTGGACGCGTACTTCTCGATCACAAGGGCAAGCGCTAACCCCGACGTGTCCCGGGACTGCAACGTCTCGTCGTCGTAGCGTTTAGCAAGGACAGCCATGCCGTCGCGCAAGTCCTTAATGAACTGCCCGGAGGCGTGCGACCCCACTGTAGCGGGGTTAAGGCCGTCCAAAACTGACAACGCCGCGAAGCTGTTGCCCCACTCTTTAAGGCGCCGCGCATAACATATCCTTCCGCGCGTATCCTCAGGAAATCGCTCTATAAGCCGAGTAAACAAGGATTCGGCGGCATCGTTTTTACGCAGTTCGCAGTACAGTTCTCCCTTTTCCAACAACTCATCCGCCGCTTCCGGCACAGATGGCAGGACAGCTTCGATGAAATCGCAAGCCTCGTCCAATCGCTTTTCTCGGTAGAACCACCGAACGATGTATCGCAAAGGTTTGAGTTCTTTGGGAAACCTCTCATGCAATTGGAGCCACAAAAAGAGCATATCATGCCTTGTGCGACACAATTCCAAGGCGAGCACGTGGTTGTAGTTGACATCGAATTCCAGCGGATAAACGGATACCAGTTCCCGAAGGCGAGGCTCCACGCGCCGCGCACCCGTGGCGGTTCCAGTTTCCTGCATCAATTGCTTGATTTCATGAAGATATTCGGCGTTTTGGAGGGATGACCCGCCTAACAGCGCTGCATTCACGTCTAGCATTGTCTGTCCTTGGGAAGCATGATGTCCAGTTGGCCAACAAGCGATGACAACAATTCTGATATGTTGGAAAAACCGTAAGTCATCGGCCACGCCCGCGACCGCCCGTAGGAAATCTCTACGGGATGCTGGGGAGCTCGCATCACCCTATTGGGTGAGCGATATTCAGTCGCACGGCAAAGAAAAGGAGGTGGTGCCCGCTGCTAGCAGATGAACCAGATCTGACTGCCTCGACGTGCGGATCGTCATAATGCCCTTCGTCTGGGTGCATACAGTTTCGGGTCACACCGAGAGGTGTCCACGAGTGCGGCATTCGCCTAAAAAGGTTCGGGTAGGCAGCCTCACCTTTTGCCTACGCCACATCGTCAGGGCCCTGCCGGATTCCGAGGCCTATTCAGTTAAGGTAGGCATCGAGAGTTAGTGCGAGCATCTTATCAATTGAAAAGCGCTCGGTAGCGTATTCACGAATTTTCTGCGCCAGCACGTTCTGCTGAGCGAGAGGGCGGCTCCAGGAGTTCAACGCTCCTGCAATCTGTTCCGGATTCAGCTGATCTATGCTGGGTAGCAGCGTTCCCGTTTTTCCGTTTTCAAAAGTTTCCGCAGAACCTCCTGCTGGCGTCGACACCACAGGCAGCCCGGAGTATTGGGCCTCGATGAGGACATTGGGCAAACCCTCATGCCGCGAGAGCAACAAGAACACATCCATCTGCGAAAGCCAAAAGCCCACATTTTGCGACCGTCCAGTGAAAAGAACTCGATCTGCAATCCCTAGTTCTTGAGCATGGTCCCTTGCAGCGCTACGGAGTGGGCCGTCCCCGACCATTATGAACCGCACGTCAGGGCGGGATGAGGCCAGGGCTGCTGCGGCATCGAGCCACTCTAATGGCCGCTTATTGTTGTCAAACCGCATTGCTGAACCCACCGTAAAAAGGCTGCGGGGGCTATTTTGATCAAAGGCCCGCGCCATCGCCAAAGTTGGCTCCTCAGCTTCCAAAGACAACGGCTCTAGACCGTTCGGGATTACGCGCACGGTTCCGCTGGGTAGATCGAGCCACTCTTCATAACGCTTGGCGGCGGCGAAGGAATTAGAGACAATCACAACACCCGGTGCGGATAATAGTAATCGGTAAACTGTCTTATATTCAGGTTTGTTTCGTTCGGCTCGGTCGACAGGCGGCAAAGTACGCACACCCAGCACTATGCGAGGTACGTTCGCGAAAAGCGCTGCTAGCCCCAAGGCCAAGACAGAACCGTCCTGCCAGATGTGAATGACATCCGGCGATGCCTGACGCAGGACATCCGCCGCCTGAGCCAGTCCCTCACGCATAGGAAACGGAAGATAGGGAAGGCAATGAACTATGCTCCGCAAGCATGACCATCCCGGCCGGCCAGCAAATTTTTCGAATCCCACATATTCGTGAACGTTAAATCCTGCATGGGAGAACTGCGGAGCAAAGAAATCCGAGCCTGAACGCGAATTGAGGGATCGACATAGAAATTGAACAGGACCGAGTACATCGTGCCCGTCGATTGAGCGCCCCGCATTCATGGCCGATTTGATCGAAAGCGCTGTATTGGTCAATTGACGCTCCGCACCTCCGGAGCCAAGGCCGCCATTAACCAGTATTAGGTGACCCAAAAACCCCTTGTTGCTTGCCGCTGGCGTGGATCGAAGACGGTTTGCCTCTTTGAAGACGTGATTTAAGAGAAACTCCTGAGGGTCAACTTCGGTGACGTTGTTGCCTTCTATCGCTCTTTCTAGAGCAGATACATTTGCGTCTACCTGTGCGGCGATACTTATATTTTTTTCTGTGAGACCGAAGCGGTATTGACATGCGCTAATTATCTCTCGTGCTCGCATTGGTTGGCTCATCGACAAGTACAGTTTCGCGACTTCCAGAGTGATGGACTCTGAAGCATCCTCTAAATCAGCTACTTTCGAAAGAGATTGCTCTGCGTCTTCAAAATCTTTTAGCTCTATCAAAGCGCGCGCAAATACGAACAAGTCTTCTGATTGCTTAGGTTCTTCAGAGTAGCGTTCATCGTGGATCTGGCGTCCGGCATCGATCCCCCCCAGTCGTATGGTCCAGCGCAGGAATCGTACGTAGGCATGGCGCGATCTAGGAAATCGAGAATCAATGCCGCGCCAGACCGCTAGTGCACGCGGGTCTTGGAACCTCTCGAGTACACGCGCTGCCATCTGTTGCAGCCTCTCGTCACTCGGGAAGCGCGTGATCTCTCCAAGAAGATAGGAGAGGGTGTCAGGCAATTCGGCCATTTCTCGCAGCGAGCTGACTCGACTTTGTGCGGTGGCAATCGCCTGGGCATCAGGCCGAAGAGCAATTCGGGTTTCTTGTATTCCCTGAAGAACTGCGGCTGTCACGGGATCGCCGTCATATTGCACAACAACAGTCTTTGCCTTTTCGGTTCTCTTAGCGCTCCCCCACCAAATTTTAGCCGTGGACAACATGTTGGGCCAATCCATTACGTTTCTAATGGTCTGCTAATAGTGCGAACCGGACAGCCCTTCCGTGAGCGCGCATGCGCGCCGCAGAGAAGGATGTTTGACCCGCCGAGATTATTCTGTAGAGCGGTGATAGCGTGGACGGTCGAGGTCAGCTGCACACAGGCCAAGTCCAAGACCTGGCGCCTGCCGCAGCAGGCTTCGAAGGCTGTTGCGCGACAGGATGCGGCCCTACCGCATTCGTGTGGTGTCGACTCCGGAAGGAACTCGGACTGCACTTCCCTCGCCGAGCGCCGGCGTGCCTTGCTCGACAGCCAGCAGCGTATCTCCCTCCACTTGGCACTGACCTTGTGCTCGTGGCTCGACGCGGTCGAGGTCTCCTTTGGAAAATTGTCGGCGCGTCGCAGACTCCCGTAAGGAGTCTTCCACCCTGCCGCCGGCCTCTATGCTGCAATCATCCGCTTTCTCTACTAAGCGTTTTGCGGCCGCTGTCACGGTCATGCCGTAGGCTGCCTCACATGCAGCTTGCGTAAGTTGTTCCAAGCTAGCCGGCTGCAGGATGAAGGTCGAGACGGCGTCAACCATCGCCGCGACCATTTCCTCTCCAAAAGCGTCAATTGTTTTTAGGTTAGGCTGCATCGCGCTTGCGACAGGTCCTGCCGCAAGTACAGGTCGCCCATGCGCCAAGGCTTCTGCTATTTCGAAGCGTGACCGCCCGCAATAACGTGTAGCTGGCATGGCTGGGATGACGATCAAATCAATCGCCGCAAAGGCAGCTGCGATATGTCCGTTGCGGGGTCGTCCAGGGAATAGGCATCGATCGCCGTGGCCTCGAGCTTCCAGCTGATCACGAATCCGGTGGAAGCGCGTGCCGACGCCAAAAATGAGGAGCCGTACTTGATGCCCGCGCTTGATCAGTTCATCCACGATTGCCGGAAAAGCTTCGAGGTCCACATCGTCATAGGCATCACCGATATATCCGATGACAAACCCGCCCTGGAGAACAGGCGATGACGACCAGTCGGGCCGATTGTCGTCGACATTGAACTGGAAAACGGCTTCTCCAATCGGAAGAACTTTATTAGCCACGCCGACTTCGGCTAAGCGGTCGGAAAAGAAGTCGTCGCGCACTAGGAGGGTATCAGCCTCGGCCAACAGAGCATTTTCCAGCCCAATAAGGATTGCTTCCCGCTCGCTGGCTGGGCTGCTCTTCGCTCGTGTCATAGTCGTGCAATCGAGAATGAGGCGAGATCCGTTGAGGCGCGCTGCAATCGCCGCCGGGTAGGCAAACTCGATCGAGCTTGGTGCGACAACAGCCCCGGCGTTCGCTGCAGCGATCCTCTCGGCTAGCAATTCGCTGGCATCCCAAGAGTGTGCGTCGAGAATGCTGCCGTCGATTTCGATGGCCGGGAGCCGGAAGTGAGCAATACCCGCCACTGTCTCCTTGCTAAGTTCGATACGGCCTGATTTGTCGATTGAAGGGTAGCCGGGGACGGTCACTATCTTCACTTCGTTCCCGGCCGTCTGAAAGGAACTAGCCAACGCAAGTCCGCGCAAGCTGGAAGCGGACCAGTGGCCGGGGAGAGATTTCGGCCAATAGAGCATGATGGAGTTGAAACGGCCCTTTTGGCCAGCGCAGCGCTGCGGCAAAGAGAGCCCAGTCGTTTCGAGCCTAGCAAGGGCGTTTAACTCCTCGAAGCGTCTAAGTTCGCTTGTGTTGAAGTTGACACCGGTGGCTATCGCCGATCGCATCACCTCGGCAGCCTCTTTGACCACGCCAACGTCTGCGAGAACGAACGCGAGATGTTTAACTCGCCACTGTTGTGGATCAGCTGCCAGCGCGGCCTTGGCCAGAGCAACGGCCGCGGGAATATCGCTGAAGCGAGCACGACGCGATAGTTCCAAAAGCACGCGCGACAAAATACCTGCAGGCAACCTTTGATCGCGAACCCAATGCTCGGCGGCAAGCCAACCATCTAGTTCGGCGATGGCCAGCGCCCGTTCGGCATGCTGGAGAGCCTCGGCTGCTAAAAGATCGACACCAAGCTCGGGTGGCGCATCCGCCTTATCCTTCATCGCTTGTTCTTGGGCGGCACGGAATTTGGCCGGAAAGGAAAAAACGCGTCTCCAGTCGCTTTTGACCGCCAAGATCTCTTGGCCTAGGGCGAAAATTGGGCTGTTGCGGAGCGTTTCGAGCTTATTTGTCGCCGTTTTGATCTGGGCCAATAGGTCGAGATTGAGAACGTCGACATTCCTCTTTGCCTGTTTATAGGATTCCAGTTCCTTCTCAATCTGGCTCGCTCGCACGGAGACATCGCTTCTCGAGATTTCGATTTTCAGCGCATGGATATCGGCCTGGAGTTCCCGGATACGCTCGTGGTCGATGGCTTCTTTCCGGCTAGCGGACTCAATCCGCACTTCATAAGCTTGTCGTTCTGCTAAAGACAGCGCAGCTGTCTGCGCTGTCTTTAGAGGCTCCTCATTCTTGGCGCCTTCGGTCAGCGGCGGGAGATTCTCGTCGATCAAGCGCGAAACCGACTTCGTTCCGAGGCCTTCGCCAAACAGACTATTGAGCGTACGGCCGCTTTGACGAGCCCCATGATCTTTCGATCCTGCCATGTTGAAATCCCTCCGACCCGATTTTGCGTGACGGCATGCACAAGTAGATGAGCGCAGTCCGTCGGGCCTTTAAGCCGCTGTTGCCAAAGCGGTGACGATTTGCTCTGCAATCTGATTTCCAGGCTCCACGGAGAGACACTTCCTCGCGGCTGCAACAGCCCCCGCATGATCGCCAAGTTTTTTAAGGCTGCGAGCTAATCCGATCCATGCCTTTACATTAGATCCGTCCACCGATGCCAACCGCTCATAGTAAGACGTTGCTTGTTCGAAATTGGTCACCTTGAAGGAATATTGGGCGAGATTAGTCAACGCAAATTGATTGTTCCCATCGATATCCAGCATCAGTTCCGCCAACTGGGTAGCTTCCTTTACGTTTCCCTCCTTCATTAAGCGTTTGTAATCGCGGATGGCACCACGGTAGACCCGTTCCTGAATGTCATCGTATTTGGACAAGTCCAACGAGGATTTCTTGAGGACGGAAAACCGATGAGCCGCCAAAAGATAGTTGTGCGCGCGCAGGAAGTCCCTGAGCTGATAGAACACAGCACGCCGGGTTGCTTCACCGATCTTATCATCGGGCACCGAGGCACCCACGCGTGCCAAAAGC
Organism: Mesorhizobium sp. SARCC-RB16n; assembly: GCF_008520305.1. Taxonomy (GTDB): domain Bacteria; phylum Pseudomonadota; class Alphaproteobacteria; order Rhizobiales; family Rhizobiaceae; genus Mesorhizobium. Next base: position 16,864 of record NZ_ML703304.1, read on the forward strand.
ACAAGGGCGTCCAGTTCCTGGCTAGTCAAAAGCGCCAACCGCAACACGCGACGCACCACGGACGGATTTTCAGGGGTCAGGCGCACCAAACGGGCCCATAATTCCAGCGAGGCCTCGTGATGTCCGCCTTTTTCATACGCTGTCGCCAATCTTTTCAAAGCCGTACTGTGATCGGGACTGAGTGTCAGGACGCCGTGCCATGTTCGAATATAGCTATTTGGATCCGCGTCGAAGTTGGCTTCAACAGCTTTTACGGCCGCGGAATGAACGATTTGGCGCAGCCTTCGCTTTATCTTGGCATCTTCAGGACTGAGGCGCAGCCCCAACTGCCAAAGCCTGGCCGCTTTCTCTTCGTTGCCTTCATTTTTTGCTTGTAGGCCTTCGGCGGCCAATTGGGCGGCGATGCGGCGTGATAAGGCTTCGCGCTGTTCGGTTTTGACGGCGTTTTCCGGTAGAATTAGCAGTAAAGTGGCTGCATCCTCCCACCTTCGTTTCGTGGCGAGCTGCTGAGCCGCACCTTGAACATCAGGCGCGGCAATGGCCACTGCGGCGCGCGCAGTTTCGACAAGGTCCGTATCGTCACCTCTACGAATGGCGGCCTTCAACTGGAGTTTCAGCGCATTCTGGTTGTCGGGGATCAGTGCCAAAAGCGTCGCTGCAGCGTTTCCGACGCGGATATAGTCTCGCAATTTCCAGGAGATCTTCAACTCCGTATGGGCATTTGCGACACATTCAAAAAAACCGGGATCGGTCGACGGACTGGTGGGGGCTAACATGTTTTCAACGGTCCTCATTTGAGTTTTAGCCTGGTATTTCCGTGGCTTGGATTTCATGTGACCTAAACCTACTTTCACTTATTGGTAGGGAAAATCGACGATCTCTGAGCAAGCCCAATCATACATTTCAGTATTGTCGTGCGGGTCTATGTAGTAAGGAACTTTCGCACGAATGCCGCTCCGCGCTCCTTCGTGTCGGCCGCAATTGGTGCCAGTTATGCGTGCAGCTATGAAAAGCCTGCATCCGCCCTGGCTTAACGGGCCCGACAAATGGACTTCCACAAGTTTGTCGTCTCGAGCGGATATAGCCAAAGAAGTTATCTCTGGGCTCGGCGAGCCCATTCCAACTACATCGACACCAATCCCGGCCCCTAAGCTTGATATGTTAACGCGTTCATCGTCTCGCTCCAAAGTGATTGCTCTGGAATATTCAAGACCGATCACATTTGCTCGTAGCAATCGAACATGACAGACGCGTAACGGTTCAAGTCCAGGTCCGAAGAGGTCGTCAAGTAAATAACGCCCGAATTGAAAGCCAATACGGCGGTAGCCAATCGCTTTCAAATGAGCCGAGCGACCTTCCGAACGACTTTCAGGCTCATGATGGTAAACAGGTCCAATACACCGTATGTGCGGCTCAGCTTTTGCCACCCGAAGCTGTGACCAGACACTTTCGGCGATTATTCCCGGCCGCGATGCTCCCCGATTGGCTTGATATGTGAGCATAGGGACGGAATCCACCTGTCCGGTGAGGTGCCGAATATCGGCGTCGTATTGCTGCCTGAGCAGGATCAGCCCTCGCTGATAGGAGTCACCGGGCGTTCCCCGTCCGGCGTCGGACTCACCGTGTGCGAGACATATCGCTAGCATCCGGACACGTTTGCCGTCGGCACTGGCGAATTCCACTGCTTTCGCTACCAAGCGCATGACCTCCAGATGCTGTGCAGATCCTCTAAGCAAGCCGTCGGCGCTTCCTTGATTAAGCCCGCTCAGCGTTGTGCCCCCGCGGCCAACAGACGCAAACACCACGGTGGGCTTCCTTCCGAACCGGGCTTCGCAGGTTCTCAGAAAGTAGTCGGCCAAGCCGCCGCAGGGGGTTTCCTTTGTCGAACCCGTCGCCCGTTCAAACAGGTCAACCAGCTTAGACACGCGCCTCCCGCGAGGCGCAGAACCGGCATCAAACATCAACGCGCGCCCAGGATGTTGAGGTGCGGTGGTACAAGGCGCGTCCCCTGCCTCATCGTTATTGCCACCCAAGGCCCAGGACTGGCCGACGACAACGATCATGTTGAGCACACGAGGGTCGAAATCGAAGTGAGACGCCGTTCCCGGGTGATAAACGAGATCCCCTGCGCTTCCTATGCCACTTTCTATCCCCCGCTGAAGCACTCCGGCATCTTTAGGGGCCGTCCCAGGACCAACCGTCGAGTTCTTCTCTTCGCGCCCTTCGACGTTGCTGGATTCTCTGAGACGCTTACTTGAGATCTGTGTTGGTTCGTCGTTTTCGAGGTCAGTTGGAACGAACGTCGTCTCAATCAGGTCGTCCGGCGTCCCTCTCCCGGCGACCCTGCAAATGAATTTATACAGATGGTTGGCGATCTCGGGAAAAAAGGCAGGATTCCAATGGCGGCAATCATCGGCGAGAACACGTTTCACGCCATGGCGCGCTACAAAAGGAGCAAAATCCATCTCATGCGCTTTTAGCCGACGTGCGACCTCGATCGATTGATCCTTAAGTTCAGTTGGCCAGGAGACAGGCCTTCCGTCGGGCATGTACCTAAAATTGTGATGGACCATCGCAAGAGGGACATCTAGCGTTTCCCTAATACGTCCAACGTAGTTGGTCATTTCATCGACGTTCAATTGCCGTGTGGTGGTCCTTCCAACCAAATCGTGCAGCCATTCGAACTCTTCCGTTACGGGAACCAATTCGAGAAGCTGGGCCGCATACTTGGCGCGATCCTTTTCGTTCTGTTTAACGAGAGAAGACCTCCACTTAGCGACTATTCTTGAGGGCACATTGAGATGTTCGAGTTCAGGAAGGATAATTTCCTGAAACCGATTTGTATTTACAACAAATCCATCGTACAGAATATCGATAGATGTACTCATCTCAACAATGATGATGTCTGCTGTATATGGGATCGCCATCTGGGCTTTATTAGGCTCTCGGCTGCTGTCGAGATAGCAGAACCGCCGGACATGCTGCGGGATTGTTTTGCTCCCGGTTAAAAACTCGAGGAGCTGGACAGCGCTCGCGGCAGAAATGGAGAACGGCGTCCTGAGGAAGCCCATTTCCTTGTATATGCCTCCTAATTTATTGTTCTGATGCAGAGCAGAAATCAGGTTATTCAGGAGGCAACCGCCAAACGACAGTGGGCGAATGTTATCCAATGCTATAGTTCCTTTCATCGGCGTCAATCACCCTGGTTGGCAGTCCACCGCCAATTCGCCCGTGACGTCTGCTTAGCCCGCCAACCGACCCGGCGAACTGCATCTGCGCATTTCGCCAAAGGTGAATGGAAGGCTTTATTCTGGATTATTGTGGATTGCGGACTAGCACGCGAATCGGACACTCTGTATCGGATTGGCTCTGAAATCCCAGAGACATATGCAGCTTTATGACGATCGCATTTGAAGCTGCTACGTGTAAGCATATGGGAGTATTCGCATAACGGTCAATCACATGATGCATCAATCGCCGCGCCACTCCTTTCCCCCGGGCCGATTCGGCCACGGCCATGCGAGGAAGATACTTCCCTGCCTGTGATGCAAGAGGCTCAACGTTTGAGCCATGGCCTTCGAGGGTTCTTTTAAAATCCTTCCTCGCGTCCCGATCCAGGTGCCGAACGATGTCCAACATTCCTGTCCGCTGGCACAAATCCAGTTCGCCCGCGTTGATGACTGACAGAAGACCCAAAACCGAGCCTCCTTCCCAAAGGGCCCAGGTTTCGGAAAGTTCGGTCGACGGAGAATCGATCTGATCGGCTAGAATGAGGTTGAGCTTCCGTCGATCGATCGGAACCCTGTCATACAACTCGGGCAACGCTTGAAATACGAGGTCGCCCAAAAACGCCTTTCCGTCTTCCGAAAAATCGTTCTCAATTTCCCGCTTAGTTAATCGCCTGAACAAATGATCCACCGTCGCCCTCGTCTCATAGCATATAAACTTCTATTGCCGCATAATTGAATAAGTATCCAAGCTACTTATTCAATAGTTTCTCTTTGAGAACGTCGGAAAGACCTCCGACATTTTCAAAATTAACAATCTCCGCGCCGCTGAAACGAACGTCGAATGCCTCTTCAATCATTGCAATGAGGCTAACGTGCGCCATACTGTCCCAGCCAACTACATCCTCCGCGACGGTCTCGCGTGCAATTTCCGTGTCATTGTCAGGGAACTCGCCGTTAATAATATCTACGACTTTTTGGAACAGGCTGCTGTCGTCCATCATGTGCGCTCCTTCTTCATAACAAGATTATCCTCGAACCAAGCCGCAGCGGCTGTGCGGTCAAGCTTGTCATTCTCGCTGCGCGGTGCTCTCGGGATCTCCAGGATCCATGTCGGTACAGCATGGGCTTCGACAATTTCTGACAAGGCTACCTTCAGCTTTCGCTCGTCAAGCAATCCTAGGCCATTAGATTCCACCACGGCCGCCAGTCCATCGCCTCGCTTAAATACGATTGCCACAGGCCACCCGCATTGCCGAATGGCGGAAACGACCTCATCGAGTTCGATCCGGTACCCCTTTACCTTCACCTGGAAGTCAATTCGCTCTTTGAAGAACAAGCGGTCGCCGCGGATTTCCGCCCAGTCACCCGTTAAATACCCGCGTTCACCCGACAATTCGTCTAGTTCGCGAAACTGCTGCTCGCTCTTTTCCGGATCGTTCCAGTAGCCCTCGGCAAGTTGAGGACCGCTAATCACAATCTGGCCTTCGTTGGCAGAACTGCCGCCGACAAGCGAAATCTTCATCCCTTGTATGGAGCGACCGAGGGCAGCGGATGTGTGGCAGTAGGACGCGTAGTTGTCGGGCGTCAGGACTTGCTCAGTCACTGAGATTGTAGCTTCTGTGGGGCCATAGGTGTTTTGGGCAAGGGCCTCTGGCACCGCGGCAAAAATGGCGTCCAGCTGCTGTCTAACGAGCGGTTCGCCGCAGAAATTAAAAAGCCGTACACTCCCGAGATTGTTCGCTGTCACTTGCCGTGCGCGCATCATTAAACTAACCGCGCTGGGCGTCGAGTTCCAGATCGTGATACCTTGTCTCGCAATAAATTCGGCCGGCAGCATTCTGTCGCCCTCATCACGCAAGGGGTGAAGGGAAGCGCCATGACATAATGCCCCGAATATATCGGTCATGCTGATATCGAAAGCTAAGTTGGGCTGTTGAGAAATACGGTCTTGCGGAGTAATACTTAGGCTTTCCAGCCAATCAACGTAGTTAGCTAAAGCGGCACGCGAGACCATTACCCCCTTTGGATCGCCTGTAGATCCGGAGGTGAACATGACATAAGCTAGATGATGACGCGTTCCTTTACCCAAGAAGCAGCGATCTGTGTTGATGGAGTCTGGATCCACGACCTTCAAGTTCGGAACCGCATCGGCAATTTCCGCCGCCAACTTTGGCTTGGCGACTACTATATTGGGTTGCAACCGATGCAGGATTCGCCGAAGCTTTTGTATTGGTGCAGCTGTGTTCAGCGGCGTGTGAAAGCCCCCAGCTAATCCGGCCGCCAGGATGCATGCATAGGCATCGGCTTCCTGAGGGAGCGCTATCGCAATTCTGGGCTGTTCGAACGACGAAAAAATTTCGGCGTAGATTCGGACTCGTTCCTCAAGCCAAGCGTAGGAAAATTGGCGCGCGCCAACGTCTATAGCCAGACGCTCGGGATAACGAGAAGCCATTGATAGAAATCGGTCGACTACATCCAGAAGCATGCCATATCCCCGTGTAAACGATAAGGTTTCTATCGCGATGTCTTGGTTCCTCACCAAGGTCATTCAAGCTGATGATTTTTGTTCGCCCAACGACACAGCAGGCCGTAGGTGACGAGCTTTCAGTTGGCGAAAGTGACACCGCGCAACGAGCCAGCTGTCGACGTAACACCCCGGATCATACTTATAAATTTGTTGAATTGGACTACAGGCGAGTTTGCGACGTATATTATGTCTTTATCGCGAATGGCAAGTTGCTGCGCGTAAAAGTAGTTATTTGCTTTATCGAGCCGCAGTCGATAGATGACTGGGACGGTTTCAGAGCCAGCAAGATGCTTTGAGTGTGGCCTTATAGCCCGAACTAAGCTTGCAGACTCGCGGCGAAAAAGAAATATAGCACTGGTATCTGCTTGCGCGTCTTGAAGCCCGCCCGCTCTGGCGATTGCTTGGAGCAACGACATGGGTTCTTTGTCGATTGGGTAATCTTTTTGCGCCGTAACGGCACCAAGCGCTACGAAGATCGGCGGGTCTCGATAAACGTAGATATTGTCACCCGGATATACAAAGACGTTTTGTGTTGGATTTTTAAGGATCGTGTCTAGAAGAGTGACTTCGCTGAGCGTGCCGCGCGTGAGGCGAACCTTGGTCTCCTGTGGCATCGTCCTAACGCCTCCAGATTGGGCGATAACGTCTAGTAGACGGTCACCTTTCAGAGAAAGCGGGACCCGCGCCGATCCAGTCGCGTCGCCTGAGACCGTTGCGGTAGCCGCGCTGCCCAGCGTTGAGACGATGACCTGTGGCTCAACGGCTTTATTTGCGAGCCGCGCCTCTATCGCCTTCGCCAGGGAATTAGGTGTGCGGCCTGCAGCAATGATACGGCCTGCGTAGGGCACACTGATTGATCCATCACGGTCTACAGTTTGCTGTGGAAGCGAAATGTTATGCGAACTTCCCGTGGCCGCGCCTTGAGCTGATGATCCGGAAAATAGCCCGCCGGAGGCCGCTTCGAAGATCGTTACAACAATCTGGTCTCCGACCGTGAGTTCCTGTGAAGGCGCGGGCCGATGACGGGAGAATTGACTGGCAAGATCACCGGATGGGCAGTTGCGCAGCGCAGCCAGGGTGGCATCAGTGATATCGACCACCTCATAGGGCGCAGAATCGGCGCCTTGACCCTGCGCATTAATTACTGCGGTGGCTGTTGGCCCTGACGCCGGCAAATTAGCGCAGCCCATCAACAGCCCAGGCAACAGCAACAACATGTGTTTTCTTCTTGTCATCACTTGTAAATTTCCCCGGCCCCAGCCTGCCATACCGTTGGGCTTTCCATAGCGTGGATCCTTGTGGAGCAGACGGAGGTAAATGTAGAAGAAGGCACTCGGGACCGGCTGTCGGGAGCTACGGTCAAGCTGGTTGAAACCTAAGCAGTTATGTTGGCGCCCGGATGTTGCATGACTCTGTCCGCGCTGGAGCGACACTTCGCGCCAATTTGACTGCTATCAATCCGCTAATGTCACGCAGCGAATCTTGACCGAACCATACTTACGATCAAAGAGCCGAAAAACGCGAGGCCGACACCAATGATCGATGCGGCCAGCAGACTGGTGAACGGGTTGGGATAGGTCGGTCTCCCGTCCGCCCTGGGATCGGCAATCACAATGACGTATTTTTGCTGGCGGAGAGCGGCTTGCCGAGCGTAGTCGAGAGCCTGGCGGGCCGATGTCAAATTGCTTTCGGAATATCCCAAGGCAGCATTCAAACCTTCATAACGGGAGATCAGGTCTGCCGTCGATCCACTGGGCCCACCCCTGCGCTTTCGCATGTCCGCGATTCGTTCGGTAAGAGTCTTAATTTCGGTGAGGAGAGGTCGGCGCCTGGGGTGATCGCTTGCGCCGGTCGCGTCGATATTGGCCAGCTCGTTTTCAGCAGCTGTAAGCTGTGATTCCATTTGACCAATCAATCCGTCGAGCATTGTCACGTCGGCCGTCGGATCGACGATCCCGGTATCACTCCGCCATTTAGCCATCTCCTGTCGGGCTTCTGTCGCGCGCTTCTCTGCACCGGCCAATTCTTGCTCGCTGAACCGTAAAGCATCGGCACGAGCGCGCTGGTTCATTTGATCCGCAAACTCCTCGGTCATGCGAACGAGAGTGGAGGCTAAGAGCACCGAGTCCTCCGGCTTAAAAGAGCTGACATTCAGGACGACAATTTGTTCCAGTATATTGAAACGCGCGGCTACGCGCGCGCTATAGGCATCAAAAAGCTGATCGTCATTCGCATTCTGAGGCAGCCGCACCAGAGGATCGGAATTGGGTCTGATAAATAGTTTGCGCACGTCAACCCGTTGCTGGAGCCTTGCCAAAGCCTCGCGCGAAACCAGAAAGTCCCGAGCCGCATATCCATCGACATATCCCTCCATCGGGCCGCTGCCTGACGAGAACAATGTGTTGACAGGCGTCGTCACCTGAGCATCCGCCCCCCCGCGGATCGCGAACCTCACCTCCGTCGTATACATTGGGGTGGCGAACAAGAAGACGAAGATTGATGTCGTCAAAATAGGAGCAACTACGCAGAGAACTGCCGCCCAGACCCCCCATTTTGACCGAGCGCGCGTTAAGCGGCGCAATTCGACAAATCGACGCTGCTCGTCTCTCCCTACGGGCAAGACTGGGAAGGTCGGAGAATCCGCATCAGAGAAGGTCGTCGGTAAGTTCGTTGTCGAACTCCTTCTGAACATCGTAAGAGGCAGCACGAGGCGGATACCGATCAAGGGCCTTTTTGAGATCATTCGCAATTGCCACTCGTCCCCTGTTAACGATAATAGCCCTATCGCAGTATCTGTTCAGATCAGCGACACGATTGCTCCCGGCGATTAGCATCTTCCCGCTCGACTGCCGCTCAAATAGGGTGTTCCACAGATAGCTAAAGCGGTCTTTAAGAAACGGGAATACGCCCTCGACTATATACATATCAAACGGCGGCAATAGCGCGGCGGCTAGTCCGAATTCATAACGAAATTGCGCCGGCCAGTGGTCCACTTTGCCGTCGATATGCCTGGGGTCGGTAACAATCATTTCGATTGCCGCATTCGATACATGCATGTCCAGACCGTAAAGCCTGCATATCAGGGCGATCACATGTCGGCCGGTGACGTTGCCGCGCAAAAATGCTGGGCGACCAATCGGCCACGATGTTAAGCCGATGAAACTCACCCTCCCCATCTGCGGCGGCCTGAGCCCGGCTAAAAGATCAATTGCCGGCTTCTTCGCAAGCGGATCGCCTGTAAGTAGGGCATAGCGTCCAGTCGGAATGTCGAGATCGACTGATGACGCAATCTGCCGACGAATGCCAGCAATCTCAGGCCCATCTGAAGTCCGCTGGAAGGCTATCATCTGGCCGCTAACCTTCTGCCCCGCAGCGGATCTGAATGTTGTCGATCCAAAGTGAGTCCCGGCGCGACGATCGTAACCCCTGCCACGAGTGACACAAAGTCCACCCCTTTGGGTCCGTTATCACTGCGAGACACCAAAGGCGTCAAGCTCCTAGACGGGCTGGACATGTCGGCGGAACCACCCTTCCAGAATAAGAGCAGAACAAATCAAGGAAACTACCGCAAGCCAAAAATACGAAGGCCTCGCGTCGGTGCATGGATATGAGTGGAAATAAGCACCGCGTAAAAGTTGCATGCCATGGCTCAACGGATTCCAAAGTACGTACTTCCTATATACCTCTGGCAATTGCTCAGAGACATAAAACACAGACGAAAACATCTGTAACAAGCGCTCAACGGCACCCGTTAGTCGCGCAAAAAAAGGCCATACTCCAATGACAACACCAAATATGAAGCCGATGCTAAGTCCACATAGCCACATACCTACAAAATAGAGCGCGGCAATAAGAACGTCATCGGGCAGAGAAATTAGATCTAGGTAGCGGCCGACGCAAAAAAGTAGGCTTATTGAAAACATATAGACAATCAAGTACAATATTGCGGTAGTTATTCCCTGATGAAATGGTGATACCATTGGAAGATTTAACATTACTCTATTGTGCGCTATCTGACCACTAACCCGGAAGATCGTCATCCGGCAGGCTACCCAAGTGCCAGAGCCGAGCAGTGCAAATGTCGGGACGTCCATATTGAGAATGTAGTGAGTGCCAATTAAAAGATATACTGAACTGATAATAGCAAGCATAATCATTGGCTGAATTAGCAGCCATATAATTGAAAAAGGCCCATCACCGTTTATAGTGTGAAAGTTATGAATGAAAAGAGCCCATATTATTGTTATTGATTTGATAGGATGACTACCATTCGTTTTATGTCCAATTGTGTTTTGATGCGTAACCATTTCCAGGTATCTCAGAGTCCCTTCCTGTTCCTGGACCAAAGCGGTGTATTCTGCATCCTTTTTTGCGACAAGCGCCTCTCGCTCCGCGCGAATTTCGACTGAATTGCGGCGTGCCTGGATGTTCAATTTAGCTTGCTCGTTCTTCTGAAGGAGCTCGCTCAATTCAGCTGGTTCATATCCCGCAGCCCAAACGTCGACACCAGCTCGGATGTCATGTTCCAAAAGGCGGATTGTCTGTCGTAGTATTCTAAGCTCGACATCCTGCAGCTCCTTGTCTAGCGGAGCACGCATGTTCTCCATCGCGGTCTTGAGTTGCTCTTGAGCTCTTTCGTAAATTTCCCGCCGCTCGGCCACCTTGCCATTGGAGCTTCTTGATAGAATTCGAAGAATTATCTTCAAATATGGAATTCTTTTCGGCGGTTTGCCATCAGCTGCCGATTGCATTCCTTATCCTCCACGGGTCAGGTTGCCACCAACTGAATCTCGCGTGAAGCAGGCACGGCATCTGTTCGGGATTTCGGGTTTCTTGGATGCTGAGAGCACAGCCTTGTGTCAAAGAAGTCCGCTAGCGCCGAAATGTGCCTGATACCAATCCACAAATCGCCCGACGCCGTCTGTTACGGATGTGGCCGGACGGTATCCGACGGACCGCTCCAGCGCCGACGTGTCTGCAAATGTATCAGGCACGTCGCCGGCCTGCAGCGGCAAGAGTTCGATTACCGCCTTGCGGCCGAGCGCGCTTTCCAGCGCCTCGACATAGGCGGTCAGCTTCACCGGGTTGTTGTTGCCGATGTTGAAGATGCGCCAGGGCGCGCTGCTGGTCGCCGGATCCGGATGGCTGGAATCCCAGGCCGGGTTGGCCGCGGCGGGGCTGTCGCTGGCGCGGATCACGCCCTCGGCTATATCCTCGACATAGGTGAAGTCACGCGTGTGGTTGCCGTTGTTGAACAGCTTGATCGGCTCGCCGGCCAGGATGCTCCTGGTGAACAGGAACAGCGCCATATCAGGGCGCCCCCAGGGACCGTATACGGTGAAGAAACGCAGCCCCGTCGTCGGCAGGCCGAACAGATGGCTGTAGCTGTGCGCCATCAGTTCGTTGGCGCGCTTGGTGGCGGCGTAGAACTGCAAAGGGTGGTCGGCCGGGCGATGCTCGGAAAACGGCATGTCGGTGTTGGCGCCATAGACACTGGAAGTGCTGGCATAGGTCAGGTGCCCGACACGGCTGCTGCGGCAGGCCTCGAGCATGTTGGTGAAAGCAACGATGTTGCTCTCGACATAGGCGCGCGGGTTTTCCAGGCTGTATCGCACACCTGCCTGGGCGGCGAGATGGATCACCCGGTCCAAGGCATGGTCGGCAAAGCACGAGTCAACGGCGGCGCGATCGGCAAGGTTGGCGCGGATGAAATGGAAGCCGCAATTGGTTGTCTTGTTGAGTTCCCGGAGGAGGCTCAGGCGCCCTTCCTTGATGGCTGGATCGTAATAGGCGTTGACACTATCGAAACCAATGACCTCATCGCCGCGCGCTAGCAATCGCTTCGCGACATGATAGCCGATGAAGCCGGCCGCGCCGGTGACCAGAACCTTCATCAGAAACGCCCGTCCGTATGTTCCCGAGGGAAGATGCCTTTTATATCGTAAATGACTCCGGGATCTCTGCACAGCGCCTTCAGCCCGGCAACGCCAAGCGTCTGGAACTCCCTATGCCCGACCGCCACGACGATACCGTCATAGCCGCCCTCAGGAATGCTTCTGGTGCTGGAAAGGCCGAGTTCATGCGCGCATTCCGCGGGCGAAACCCAAGGGTCCCAGATATCTATGGCGGCATTGTATTCCTGGAGGCGGCTAACGATATCCGCGACTTTGGAATTTCGCAGATCCGGGCAGTTTTCCTTGAAGGCCGCGCCCATGATCAAAATCCTGCTGCCGACGACCGAAATGCCCTTCCGCATCATCAGGCGCGCTGCCTGGTCAGCCGCATGCTGACCCATGCCATCATTGATGCGGCGACCAGCCAGTATCACCTCCGGATGGTAGCCAAGTTCTTGCGCCTTGTGAGTGAGATAGTAGGGGTCGACGCCTATGCAATGGCCCCCAACTAGCCCGGGCGTGAAGCGCAGGAAATTCCATTTGGTGCCTGCAGCAGCCAACACCTCGGATGTGTCGATTCCCAGTCTGTCAAAGATCAGCGAAAGCTCATTCATTAGGGCGATGTTGAGATCGCGCTGCGTGTTTTCAATGACCTTGGCGGCTTCCGCAACCGCGATTCTGCCGACCAGATGCGTCCCGGCAGACACGATCGAAGCGTATAGCGCGTCTATTGCATTGGCTGCTTCCGGCGTCGAGCCACTGGTCACCTTCACGATTGTCTGCAGGCGGTGCTCGCGGTCACCTGGATTGACACGTTCAGGACTGTATCCCAGAAAGAAATCCTTATTGAAACATAAGCCTGAGGCTTTTTCGATTAGCGGAGCGCAGATCTCCTCTGTACAGCCCGGATAGACTGTTGATTCAAAGACAACGACAGCGCCCGGCGAAATCGCTTCGCCCACTGTCTTGGATGCCGCGACCAAGGGCCCCAGATCGGGGCGGTTGGCCTTGTCTATCGGCGTCGGCACGGTGACGATGAAGATGCCGCAGGATTTGAGTTCAGCCCTGTCGGAGGTGAAAACCAAACCTGTGGCAGCGCACATCTCAGCATGGTCAGTCTCGAGCGTGGAATCTTCGCCGCGCCTTAAGGCGGCCACCCTCTCCTCGTTTATGTCGAAGCCTACAACATCTCGCCGTGCGCCGAAGGCGACGGCGAGGGGAAGCCCGACGTATCCAAGCCCAATAACCGCAATTTTTTTATCATCCAGATTCAATTTTCCGCTCCGGCTCTTCGACTATTCGTGGCCTATCTAACGTAGCCAACCCATGGCTACCGCACTTCCGGGTGAACCAGGAAGTTAGTTACGATATCGCGGGCTTGGAATTGACGAACGTGGCAGACAACACAAATACAAAGCACGTATTATGTCTTATCGTTCCGCCATTGCTTCCTGACAAATCGTGCTAAGGACTACAGACGTCCTGTGACAATTATATAACGAAGCAAGTGAAACCTTCCTCTTACTTTATCAAAGCCGCGAAGAGGTGGTGATTGCCTTATTGAAAGGCTGTGGACCTATCGGAACGATCCCATGGGCGGTACGGCAGATCCCCAATGGGTCGTTCATACCCCCTTCCAGTACTCGCGCGTCCATTGGAGCGGAGCCACTCGGCATCGCGAAGAGATTTGCATCGCAGGGGCGACCCGGCACACTCCGGCGCCCCACGCTACCGCACTCCGGGTGCGCTGACCGGCCGGACGTTGGAACTTGAGCGAGCAGCCGCGCAGGAAGCGCAGCCTTCCTTCTGCTGCCTACGCCGGCAACAAGTTTAGTGTCGTCGTGCGCACAGGTACGCGCGCACCCAGAAATTCCAAGAGCACGGTCACCCGGCCTTTGTCGTCGAGGTCAGCAAGAGCGCCTATCTGCCTGGCAAACGGCCCGCCGACCAATTCCACCCGATCTCCCGGCTCGAGTCCGGCGCTGAGATCAATTATGTCACCTGCCCCGACCCTTGACCTAAGTGCATCGATGAAGCCTCGCTCCACAGTCGCGGGTGCTTCGCCGTTCGTGAGAATCTTGATGGCGCCGTACGTCCCGTTAACAGACCGCCATCGAGCACCCTCAGCGTGCTTCAGAAAGAGGTAGCCTGGAAACAATGGGATCGTACGAACAGATGTCTTGCGAGCGTGACATACGATCCGCCGCATCCTCGGCAGGAACACGCAGAACCCCTGATTATCTAGGTTGACTGCCGCAACAGCTTCTTTCCGTGCTTTCGTGGCGACTACAAACCACCCACCTGGAGTCACAAGGCCACGCAGATTTTCCATGGTAATTGATGGTCCTGACCGCCGCTTCAGATCTCGTCACGTTTCGCACGCCTGAACATTCCGAAGTAAGTCGTCATCCCACCGTGCCTCCCGCATCTGGATGCCGTGCCGGACGGGCGACGGACCTCGAATACCACCCCCCGGCGGCAACGCTTGGTCTCCTAAGCGAGGTCTACGCTCCCGTCGTCATCCAAAAGGACGACGGGATGCGATTACTTGGCGATGCTTCCAGAAAACTGCAGCAACATGGGCAACCGGAGGCAAGTCGTCCCTTTATATTAGCGCATCATAAAATACATGGATCGGCATGCGGAGCATATGAGCTCCACGCGAGTTGAAGCTTCGCGGTGCAATATGGCTCCGCCAGGGCTCTGTCCGGCGTATCCGGCAAAGGGCAAGTTATCGTCGACGTCCAAGGGGCTGACCCGGCCCATGCCGGATCCTGTCGTCCGGCTCCGATCGGTGCTGTAGGCCTGGGAGGACGAGGCGCTGTACCACGGCCATGAGCTCGGCATGGCGCCCGACTCCCATCTTCGCGAAAATGCGCGAGCGATGGGTTTTTGCAGTGGTGATGCTGATGCCGAGGCTGTCTGCCGCGTTGGGCAGGCTTACGCCTGCGGACAAATGTTCGAGCATGCGGGTCTCAGCAGGAGTCAACCTGAACATCCGCGCGACGGTTCCCATTTCGGCTCCCGATGGCGCGTCGGCCGCAACGATGAAGACGGCGGCTGTGGCCTCGGCGACGAGCCGGGTGCGCGCGCCTCTCGCAAGCGGCAGCACATGCGCCGTCGCCACCGTGCTGCCACCATGGACAAGCGGCACACCTATGCCTTTGCGGCCGATGCCTATCTCGTTACGGTGGGACAGTTCGATCGCGCGGAGCAACTCGGTGGTTGCACCCGGATGTCGAGCCGCGATTTTACCCGCCTGCGAAATGATTGGTAAGCGCGACGCCAGCATGACCCGAGCCGGCTCGTTGGTGTGCAGGATGCGCCCGGTGGGCCCGACGATGACGACCCCTGCGGCGACATTGTCCAAAGTTTCGCCGAACGCCGCGTTTTCCAGATTTTTCACGTCGATCAGGTCACTGATCGTTATGGCCCGACGTAGATGTGGGGCAAGTACATGGAGGATATGCCGATCCCGATCCGCGATCATCCCCTGGCTCTCGTGCCGATAGAGATCGAAAGTGACGAACCGATCAGCTTGGCGGATCAGCACCAAGTGCATTGAGTCCACATACCCGCACGACGGCAATATTTCCTGGGCCCAACGCGTGCTGCCAAAAACGTTTGGAGCGTCCTGCATGGGTGAAAATGGCACGTCCAGGTCACGCACCCAAAAATCCGGCAGGCTGACCCAGGCGCCAACAGTATCGACGCCGTACTCGGATATTCCGTTGATTATCTCCGGCTCGAACTTCCACGACTCGAGTATGCGAACTGTCGGCGGATCGATACTATTTGCGGTGATCATGCCTGCACAGCATCCCGTCGCCGCTCCGATCATAGCTATGGTCGGCGGCCAGCGAGAAGGCTCTATCGTACAGTCGTAAATGGCCCCTACCGACTCCGAGAGCAACATCGGATCGATCACCGAAACATCGGCTTCTTGCCCTGTGCGTGCCACCGCACTCCCCCCTACAAAGAATTGTTTGCGCAGCTTCAGCCCGGGGCCGCCACCCCGGAATGCAGACCATCTGATCGCTTGATCGCGGCTCGTCTGTCCGCATTTGGCGCAGACGCGCGTCACCAAACGGCAGAGTTTCAGCTGCAACAGGCAGCTGGAAGCCAGCCTACCGCAGCATTTTGCAGTATTCTCGCGAACTGTAACGGATTGTTTCGGCGCGATAACTTCGGTCCACCCCTATGGACAAGAACACAGCTACCGCACTTCCAGGTGAAGCCCGGAAGGTTTAATGGCCTGTAAGGACCTAATTAAAGCCGCACGCGAAAATCGCTTGGCGACAGTGCTTCCGCATTTAGGTGGGAGTCAAAAGGATCTCAAGAAATATTATTCTTTTGAATCGCGTTAAGCGGATAACATTTCTGCTTATCATCCGCAAAAACAAGCAATTCAGAAATGAATGGTCTATTTGAACTACCCGCCTGAATCGTCATCTGATCTCAAAAAGGGGAACCTGCGCTTTGGCCCAGTCGACGTCAGGGAGAGCAAGTGACGTTCATGCCCTCCAGCGGAAATGTCGAGTTGAATCAGACAACTCGGTCAAAGATGCACATGCTTTACAGCACGCCAAGCTAGCGAACAGAGCGTTCCGCTGCCAATGTATCCGAGCGATACGACGCCGAAGTAGCGAAAGCAAGCGCCGGTTGCGACTCTTTAGCGGATACAATCGATTAATAAATGGGCGAAAAGTGGCGTCTAGATAGAAAGAGTGAGGAGCAGGACCTCGGCGTCTGTTAACGATGATCTGGGAGGCCTGACCTTCGCCGCCCGGCCTTGTTACGCCAATTCTAGGGATCATTTGTGCGAGGTAAACCGAAACTCCGAAACTGCCCCGCCGACGCGCCCTCAAGGCCAGCCCAATAGATGAGGCGCAAGAGAAGCTGATGCTGAGATGGCCGATTGGCTCCAGAAAGCAGGGTGCTTCGTGGTCGACATGTTCATAGCTCTTGCTGTCGCTTGAGACGAACAGCTCATGACGCAGCTTACCGCCCGCCAGCGGTTCCTCGATCTGCGCAACGGTCACCACGCGGTCGGCCGACGGAGCAAATGCCTCCGTCGGCCATCGATGCCTCACCTCGTTCATAGGATCAACCGCGGTTGCGTCGATCCTCTGTCCCAGTAAAGTCATCTCCTCGCCCCCGCGACGCGCCCCATGAGACTTTTATGGCACCCCTGCGAGCGCGCATCACCCAGTTGGGTGAGGCCGATATTTGCCGCGCGGCAAGGAAAACGAGGTCGCGCAACCGCCGCCGCCGAATGCGAAGAACGCGAGCGCCGTCGAAGTTTTGCGGGCATTGGCTGAGCTGGGGCAGCACAGCAACTTGCTCTCCAAACGACGTGGAAGAACCGGATGCGTGGGGGCTTTTGCTCGCCGATTTCGCCCGCCATGCAGGAAAGGCCCATGCCGCTGAAGGTGTGCCCGAAGGTCAGGGACTCGATAGAACCTTGCAGTTATTCCACAGGGAGTTTGCTGCACCCACTGACACGCCATCGTAGGTCAGCTTGGCGAAAGCTCTTCCGCTTCTCGTCAGAAATCAGCCGGAGCGATATGGTTCCGGGCGACGGTGAAGGGGAAGCGAAATGCTTATCCGCCTATACTGCCCGTCTATAGGTCCACAGCTGCGCGGGCGGGATATTGCGGACGACGAAATCGTAGTGAGACACAGCGTAACGGTCGGGCATTTTGATCACCGGGGACAAAGGCCCGTAGGTAATCTGAATTACAGGTCTCCCAGCAGGAATTCGGGCGAGCAAATCCTCGAGCAGAGCGACGCGCCGCTCCATCGGAAAGCTCAGCAATGGCACCGCGCTTATGACACAGTCGAATAGTTCCGCGCGTCGCTCCGCCAGGACTTCACTCAAGGCAAACGCATCGCCCAGGCGAAAATCCACGCCTGGAAAGCGTCGAGTCAAGCGATCATAGAAATCCTTCGAATATTCAACCGATACCAGTTGATGCGGCTCGATGCCTCTTTCAAGGATAGCTTTGGAGATAACTCCGGTGCCCGCGCCAAGCTCAAGAACTGCCATCCCGGACCCGGGATTTATCACACTCGCCATCCGGCGCGCCGCATGGACCGATGTTGGCATGAGGGCGCCCACTCTTTTCTTGTCCTTTTGCCAGCCCCTGAAAAATTGCACCTCTTCCTCAAACTTCCTGCCGAGGCGCTCCTTCAACCGAAAGACCATGTCCACTCCCTGCTTCCGCAATTTGTCTGGTCATTTTGACGGCGCACGTTTGTACAAATCCTGCGGTATTTACAAGGCGGGTCATGACGTAGCGCCCGTCAGATCGGGATTTGCTGATCGAACGAACGGTCGGGACTGGGCTACGAGGCGGTCTTCGCCCCTCAGGCCGAGCGCTTGCATTAACTCCGTGGGCACAGCACGGACTTGGGACGACAAATCCCGCTGCCGGGCAGTTGCCTCCCGTTGTTGGCGCGCTATCGTAGCGCGCGATGCGTCGCCTGGAGGATTCATGCGTCAAAAGACCAAGTCATTTGTCATAGAGATCAGGTCATCCCGAAAACCCAAGCCGAATGACCCGAAAAACTCGATCTGGGGAAAGCTGGACCTCACGCCCGATCAGGACAATCCGGCGGGCAGAGAAGTAACCGAGCTGCGTCCAGTCGGCGACAAAGACTAACTCCGAAATCTCCTGCCCCGACACGTCGGGGACCCCGCGGGAAGCTACCAGGCGCTGCCAGCCAGATCCGTTATCAACGGGCAGGTTGGCGTTGGGTGTGCGGACAGGTGTCGAGGTCGCCCGGAAGAACCTTTCTATCGTCCATTTGCCCAACTAGACGATCTTAATGTCGGTTGGGCCAAGCTCGGCCACGGGGGTGCAGGGACAATCCGAGACACCTCCCCGCCAGTCAGTCCATCCGCATCGGCAGCTGGTCTACGATGGACCGCCTATCCCTAAATTACCTGAGAAATTTTGCCGCCACCGGGTCATCCTTTTGGATGGCGACCTGGGCGATTCCGCCGCTTATCAGACGGAACCCATTTCAATGCCACATAAGGGAACTGTTTGCATGTGCGGCATCATCGGAATTGTCGGCCAACAGCATGTTGCGCCGCTCATCGTCGATGCGCTGAGGCGGCTCGAATATCGCGGCTATGACTCTGCAGGCGTCGCCACCATCGAGAAGGGCGAGCTTGGCCGCCGCCGTGCCGAAGGCAAGCTGATCAACCTCGAACGCCGGCTCAAGGATGAGCCGCT
>NZ_ML703305.1 GCF_008520305.1 Mesorhizobium sp. SARCC-RB16n
GGCTCCATTTCCTTCCGCTCTTAGGACGTTGTCGCTGACGATCATCCTCGGCCGGCCGCGTTCGGCGACGAGCCTGTCCAGCTCGCGGGCAACCCGCATGCCCGAGAGGGACGTATCAACGATGAGTGCCAAGCACTCTCTCGTGCAGTCGTCGACGACGGCCATGATGCGGAAGCGGCGCCCGTCGGTGAGCTGGTCCGATACAAAGTCTAGCGACCAGCGTTCGTCGGGACGCAGCGGAACCAGCATCGGCGCCCTGGTCCCGATCGCCCGCTTGCGGCCGCCACGACGACGAACGGCGAGCTTCTCCTCCCGGTAGAGCCGGAACAGCTTCTTATGGTTCACGACGAGGCCTTCCCGCCTCAACATCACGAGAAGACGCCGGTAGCCGAACCGCCGCCGCTCCTGCGCGATCGCCTTCATCCGCTCGCGGACCTCACGGTCGTCGGGACGGCTGGTCTCGTAGCGAACCGTCATGCGGCAGCAGCCGATGGCTTTACACGCCCGCCGTTCGCTCATCCCGAAGGCATCCTTCAGGCGAGCGACAGCTTTCCGCTTGGCCGCGGGCGTCACCATTTCTTTCCCACGAGATCCTTCAGCGCGGCATTGTCGAGCATGGCGTCGGCCAGAAGCCGCTTCAGCCGCGTGTTCTCGTCCTCCAGTACCTTCAGTCGCCGAGCCTCGGAGACATCCATCCCGCCGAAGCGGGCCTTCCAGTTGTAGATCGAGGCGTCGCTGACCCCGTGCTTGCGGCACAGATCGGCAACCGATACCCCGGCCTCATGTTCCTTCAAAATTCCGATGATCTGCTCTTCGGAGAAGCGGCTACCTTTCATGTCCTGGTCCTCTCGATGGGCCAGAACGAACTTCAAACCGGATTAGATCAGAGGGGCAAGGTCACTCCCTCTGGCCATCAAGGGCGTTGCGGACCACCGGGCCGGGCCGGTTGGGGTAGACATCTAGCGAGGGCTCTAGGTTGCCCATGATGTCCCGCATGGCGCGGGTCCACTCGCGAATGGCGTCTTGGCTGGTGGTGATGTTGTAGAGATTGCACATATTGGTACTTCGGCGGAGCCGCTGTTATGGAAATTCCAAGAAGTCGAGAACCGTAGTTGGAAACTCACTCTCAATCAGCTCGACAGCGGCGGCAAGCGTTGGCAGAGCTGCGTCGTTGATTTGTCCCTTGACGAGCGCGGACCACTGCATGGGATAGTATCTAACAAGCATCCCGAGCGCGTAAGACAACGCATATAAGGCGCTGAGCTTCGAGAGTTTCGCTCTTCCCCGGTATTGCGCGGGAAGCCAGAGGTCCCCAATGTTGAGGAAAGCGGCCCTCGCGTAATCGGTCAGACCCGGAAGAGCATTTCGCCTATTAGGTCCAACGAACACCAGCGCGACAGCGTCCTCAAGCTCAAAGGCAAATTCGGTCCCTTGAAGAACCGCCTCGGCATTGGCTCGATTAACCCAAGGACGCCCCTTGTGAAACTTTATGACACCGCGCTCCCCGAACCCCTCTATCTGCGACTGAAGGCACCGGGTTTCCCCGCGCCACCGCATGTGGTGGTCCACCAAGGCAGGCTGCCGAGAAAGTAGATCGCCCAAGCCAATCACAGCGCCAGCCGGGATGCGGGGATTGACATACGTTTCGTTGACTACCGAACTGGCCCCCCTGAGAAGCGACCGAAAGCCCGTGGCGTCCGACACGTCCATAAACGTGCCAGAAGCGTTGACACTCATTGCCAGGGCCGCGAAATCTGGATTGTCTCGGCTCAGCTCGTGCCCCCAGTCTAGCACGCTGAGTCCGTGGCTGGGTGCAAGCGCAGCCTCGCGTAGACCCCGTTTCAGGATCAATGTCAGCCCGCGCGAAAGGCTTACCACGCCGTAGTATAGGAGCAACGGTTTGACCGTCGGGTCCGCTCCTTGCGCCGAACGGAAGTAGGCCCTCGCGTGACTGAATGGTGCCGAGATTTCTCGCGCATGACGGGTCGCTGGCGTTCTGCCGTGTCGCAAATGATAATCGCGCTTAACTAGCTCATACGACTCGTAGTTAGCTATCAGATCCCATTTCTCAGATAGCGCCATAGCCAGCCCAAGCGATGTTGGCGGTTATTCCAAAGGCAATGCCTATTGGGCAGCACACCTTGCGAACGTAAGTGTTACCGAATGTTGCGTAGGAGTCGTCCGGGATTGCGCCTCTTGCCTTCATTCTCGCTGACCAAGCTCTTTGCCATGGGCTCATCGAAGGTGTTGGCGAGGGTGATCGCATACCACCAATTGGTAAGCAAGGTAGGCGGAGAGTGGTATGGAGGAGGTTCGGACATAAGCCTCGGCTTCTGCGTAGTTGCTGAAGCTCTTGACCTGGATTTGCCGCCCGTCCAAATGGCCCTCCATCGTACTGATCATGTGGACCCAGGTGGCGTGCATGTATGCCCAGCCCGTCGATCCTTGCGGAATACCCGGAACTTGAGATTTCGTGGTGAAATGCCTCCGCTCGACAGCAGCCTGCCCTGGCTTCCGTACACCTATTTTGACGCCTATGGCGAACCGGCGGACGAGGTCGAGATGCCCGCCCGCTTCAGCCTCGCGGAATCAGGTCGGTCATGTTACGGCACCTATACTGGCACTGTGCGGACAAGCTTTCGCGGCGGCAATCATGTTGCGGTCGATGACCCCGATCATCGGCTGCTACAGAACCAGTCGTCGTGGCCATACTTGGCGGCTGTGGTTGCGGCGTGCAACGCGGCAACCACCATTCAAGACACTGGGTCCTCGACCACATCGTCCTCTGCCTCTTTCTCGTAATCGCCTTCCCCGCCCGCCAGCCCGGCCGGAATATCGCCCGCCAGCAGTTTCTCTTTGCTGAGCAGTCCAGCATCCTCGAGCGCCTCGAAGTCGGGCAGGTCGCGCAGCGTATCGAGGCCAAACTCGAGCAGGAACTCTTTCGTCGTGACGTAGGTGTAGGGCGCGCCCGGGGTCGGGCTGCGCGGGCCGGAGGCGATCAGGCCGGCGCCGCGCAGGTGGCCGATCAGGTCGCGAGAAACCTCCCTGCCGAAGAAAGACGACAGCTCTCCACGCGTGATCGGCTGAAAGTAAGCGATGCACATCAGCACCAGCACTTCCGCCTGCGTCAGGTCCACGGCCTTCTCACTGCTGCCGACAGCAGCGCGGATGGCGTCGGCATAGGCCGGGCGGGTGAGATGCTTCCAGCCGCCGGCGACCGCGACCAGGTCGTAGGGGCGGCCGCGCAGTTCCTCGCGGATATCGTCGATCAGAAGATCGATGCTGCAGCTTTTTCCCACGATCCGGGCGAGCGTTTCGCGGGAGACCGGCTCGCTGGCCGCGAAGATTGTCGCCTCGACGCGGTTCATCCACTCGCGCCAGCGCGCCTCCTGGGGCAGCTGATCGAGCTCCCGATCAAACAGACCGTCGTCTGGCCGGCCGTTGCCCGCTCTCCCCCGCCGTGCGCGCATCGCCTCGGCCATGGTCTTCAGAGCCCGTAGACGCGGAAGGCCGGCCGGCCGGACAGCTCGCGCACGGCGCCCAACTCGACCAACCGATCAAACAGGCGTCGAAGGCCGCGGTCGCTCATGCCGGCGATTTTCTCCGATGGAACCAGTGCGTCGTCCGACAACAGCCTGCCGACGACAAGGGCTGCCGCCTTGGCCCTGAGTTTTGGCGCGACGGCGAGCAATTTTTCCGCTCGGCGGTCAAGGTCGCCAAAGAGATCGATGGCGCGGACAGTCGCGCGGGCCTGCGCGGCAAGCAACAGCTTGGGCCGTTCCGAGGCCGCGGCCGCCACCGAGGCGATAGACACCGGGAGACGCGCGCGGCCGGAACTTTTCCCCACCGTCGCCTCGCTGCCCAACAACGGCACCGCATGGGTCCAGCCGAGCCGCTGCGCCAGCAACGCGTCGGCGAGCCACGCGCCGACGGCGCTTGGCAAGCCGCGGCGCTCCACCAGCGCATAGGCGCCGGTCAGCATCCCGACCGCGCCTTCGGTCGTAGCGAGTTGCCGAAGCGCGTCGGCCAGGTCGCTCGCCGTCTCGTCGTCGTGGGCGAGCCCCAGGGCCTCCAGCACCCCGGCGATCCCCGTCTCGGCCAGCGATTCCTGCGCGGGCCGCGCCGCCAGCCTGCGCCAGGCCAAAAGCATGCGGCCGGCAGGACCGACGTCATCGCCGGGTCGAGTCAGCAGGACGGCGTCGCGAAGTGCCGCTTCGTCTTCGTTCCGCCCGGCCTGCCGCGCCGTCACCGCCGCCGCGGCGAGCGCCAGCCGCTGCCGCCAGGCGCCGGCCCAGCGCTCTTGCCGGCGCACCACCGCATCGAGGCCGCCCAGAGCGGCGCCGGCGGCGAGTGCGACGTCCTCAAGATTTTTTGCGACAAGGCTTTGCGCGTCGGGAACGGCCCGGCGCAGCCAGCCCGGCACCGGGACTGGCGCGATTGCGGCGGTGCCGGGCAAGGTGCCGTGCAGGCGAGCGGGCGCTTTCGGGCGAAGAATCATCGTCAAAAGCTTGGCGCATCGCGGCGCTTAACGCAACCTATATAAGCTCAAACCGCCGAGCCTGTCGTGGCCAACTCATGTCCGGTAAGCTTGCCTTATCGGACGTAAGCGGCTAGCCTGCCACAGCATGCAAAATCCCCCGCCGAAAGCCGCCACAACCGACCTCCCGGCCGAGGAGCCAGCCGACGGCGACCCGCTTGACGGCGCGCTGCCCGATATCGTCGATCTGGTCATGGCGATGGGCCAGCCGACACCCCGCGTCCCGGCGCATGTCGAGGATCTGGTCGAGACCGCCCGGGCGTATGCCGACGCCGCCAGTTCCGCCCACACCCGCGCCGCCTACGCCAAGGATTGGCAGCATTTTTCGTCCTGGTGCCGGCGCAACGGTTTTGATCCCCTGCCCCCGGATTCGAAGAGCATCGGCCTTTACATCAGCGCCTGTGCCTCCGGCAGTGCCGTAGGCACCACTGCCGGCGGCGGCAAGAAGCGCGGTGGCCCGGCGCTCTCCGTCGCGACGATCGAGCGCCGCCTGTCCGGCCTGGCGTGGAACTTTACCCAGCGCGGTTTTGTCCTCGACCGCGCCGACCGCCATATCGCCACCGTGCTCGCCGGCATCCGCCGCAAGCATGCCAAGCCGCCGCGCGTGAAGGAAGCCGTGCTCGGCGACGATCTTTTGGCGATGATCGCCACGCTCGGCCATGATCTCAGAGGTCTGCGCGACCGCGCCATCCTGCTGCTCGGCTTCGCCGGCGGATTGCGACGCTCGGAAATCGTCGGTCTCGACATCACGCGCGACGACCACAGTGACGGCAGCGGCTGGATCGAGATTTTCGCCGGCAAGGGCGTCCTCGTCACATTGCGCGGAAAAACCGGCTGGCGCGAGGTCGAGGTCGGCCGCGGCTCCAGCGACCTCTCTTGCCCCGTCGTCGCGCTGGAGACCTGGATCCGCCTCGGCCGCATCGCGAAAGGCCCGCTGTTCCGGCGCATTTTTCGGGACAACAAAACCGTCGACGTCGGTCGGCTTTCCGACAAGCACGTCGCCCGCCTGGTCAAGCAGACCGCACTCGCCGCCGGCGTCCGCTCCGATCTTCCGGAAGCAGAACGTGCGCTGCTGTTTGCCGGCCATTCGCTCCGGTCCGGCCTCGCCTCGTCGGCGGAGATCGAGGAACGCTATGTGCAAAAACAGCTGGGGCACGCGTCAGCGGAAATGACCCGCAAATACCAACGGCGGCGGGATCGGTTTCGCACCAACCTCACCAAGGCATCCGGACTGTAGAAAAGGCCCCTCCCCTCCCCCGGTTTTCCG
Source organism: Mesorhizobium sp. SARCC-RB16n (assembly GCF_008520305.1). Lineage (GTDB taxonomy): Bacteria > Pseudomonadota > Alphaproteobacteria > Rhizobiales > Rhizobiaceae > Mesorhizobium. The sequence goes on from NZ_ML703305.1 coordinate 5,805, forward strand.
CCACGCAACAGCCAGTCGAGAGAGCAGGAATTTCACCTTAGCGTTTTAATTGTAATCGGGAAGTAAAAGCGACAGTTTGCTTTATTCACAGGGTATTTTCTCTGCTAGCCACTTCACTATCGATAAAGACCTCATCGGTAGTGATTGATCTCGCCACCCAAACCAGCCAGATTCGGCGCCCATGATGGCCCGGCGTTGTACGGTCGGCGTTCTGGACGGCCTTTTCTGGCCAAAGACCGATGGAGAAGCACCCGGCATGGCCGAGCAAAAACCCGTCCGCCTGCCCGACGCCGCTTCCGTCGAAACCGTGCTGGCCGGCCTCGATCCGGTGACCGCCGACGCCGAGCTTGCCCCTGCCCTCGGCGAAAACTTCCCGGGCTTTGCCTTTACCGTCGCGAGGATCGACGACCCCTACTGGTGCAACCCTCATGCTGTCGTCGCCGCCGACGGCACGCGCCTCGGCAACCACCGCGCCTGGGTCGAGCGCGCACTGGCCGATGTCGGTGGCGACCTCACCGCCTTCTGGAGCCGGCATCGCGAAAGCGCAGAAAAATTCACCGAATGGCGCGGCACCAGCGCCTTCGCCTTTGCTCCGACTGGTCCGGGCGTCGCCGATTTTGTCCAGCTCGCGCTCGGCCGCGAGATCGAGGTTTTGGCCGGACCGGTGGTCGATCCCGATTACCGCCCTTATCGCGCCGACGATCTGTTCGAGCCGTCCTGGGTGTCTCGCGAGTCCGCGGTTGAGGCGCGGCAGCTCGCCGGCCCGGTCTACCGGCTGCGCGGCCGCACCGGCGGCGGCATCGCCCACATGCGCAGCTTCCTGGCGCGCCGGGCCCGCATCGAACGCGAGCAGCGAGAGGCCCGCCGGCCCGAACTCGAAAGCCGCGTCATCCACAAGGTCGGCTCTGAGAGTGGGAGGGACATTCCGTTCCTGGACGCCAATCCCGGCTGGTTCGATTTTGTCCCCCGCGAAAATCGCTTCTTTGCCGACTGGGCGCGCTCCAGCGCGGCCGACCACCGCATCTTTGACCACTGGGCCTTTGACATCCACGACCTCGGGGGGCGCGAGCAAAAACGCGAGATCGGCTTCATCCCGCGGCCGCTCAAAATGCCGTCCGAGCAACTGCTTGCCGATGAAGCTGTCTCCGTGCATCGGCTGATGGAGCGCATCGAAGCGATCGATGCCGAAATCGGCCTGCCGTTCGCCTGGTTCTTTCTCATGACGCACGGCCATTGGGTCGATCCCGACATTGGCGACGCGATCGCCGAAGGTCTTCGTGCCGGACGCATACGGTTGCCCGATCGCGACGCGGCGGTGCTGCTCGCCTGGGCCGACACAAAATATCTGTTTTGAGCCTCCGTCATGGACCTTCGCCTGCCAAAACCCGCTTCCGACCAAAAACTGCGACCGCGCCGAGGCGCTCGATGCCCCATGGATGCGGTGCTGCCGTATGACCGCCGCGAGGTTCTGGCCAGAATCCTCACCGACGACGACGTCGAGACCCTTCGGCACCTGGCAAAAGAAGGGATGGGCGACAATTCGCTTCGGGCGCTAGCCTCCGACCTTGGCCATCTGGAGGCCTGGTGCCTTGCCGCGACCGGTCTTTCGCTACCCTGGCCGGCGCCGCGCGCTGTTGCTGAAATTCGTGGCGCACCACCACCTGTGGGATCCGGTCAAACGCGAAACCGATGCCGCGCACGGTCCGCCGTCGCTATCGAGCTGGTCGACCTTGACCCATAGCCCGGGCTGAGGGGAATTCTTCCGCCCGGGCCTGCAGAGCGCGATAAAACTCGCGGTGCGCGCCAGCGCCCGGCCACGCGGCCGCAAGAGCAAAAAGGCGGTGACCGCCGATATTTTGTCCGCCCACTTGATAGTCTAAATAGTCTAGCCTGCGCTGGCGAAAAACTGGTCGACGACCGCGACCTCCTCCTGACCGCATTGCCTCCGGAGGCCGCCGCCGCAGCGAAGTTGCGTCCCTGCCAGTCGAGCAGATGGTCGATGAAGAGCCCGTGCCGGCGGACCCAACTATTCCCAATGGTGAAAAGCGGCCGTGCCTGAAGATCCGGCCCGGCGCAGCAAGACCACCGCGCCGAAGTCTGTCATCTCACGCACGTCCTGCGCTTGGAAGCTGCCTCCAGGCGCCAGGTGGCGTCTTCGATCGTCTCGCCCAACCAAGCCAAACTCCCAGCGCCCTGCGATGCGTCCACATTCTACAGCATGTCGAGGCGAATAGGATTCGCCCGACCTGCTGTAAGCTTCTGATTTAATGCATGTCGCCCGGAACCGAGGACACTTCCGGGCGACATGCATTAACCCGTCATCTTCGCCGTCACGCCGTTCGTTCGCAACGCTGCCATCAACATCGGCCCCACCGAGAACTGCCCCGCCCGCGCCTTTTCGGTCAGCACCCGCAGATACCCGCCTGCCGAATTGATGTGGTGGCTTCGTTGCAGGATACAGGCGATCACCACGGCGGCGGTCTCCTGGCCCATTGTATGGCAGGCTTCTTCATAGGCCGATGGGGAAACCCCAAGATAACTCCGGACCTGCGCCGCCGTGATCATGAAGTCGCGCCAGTTGGCGATCCCCTCAACGGCATAATCGACGATGTCCGGGCACGCCTTCAGCACAAGGCCAAGTGGATAGCCTTTCGGCGGCTCGTTACGGTCAGGGGTTGGCTGTGCCCGTGCCGTGCTTTTCTCTGAAGCAGGTTCAAATTCAAAAATAGAGTCGGTGTTTGAATCAGATTGCTGCCGCTCACTGTGAGACTCATTGGCGCTCGGATTCATGGAATTCATGAAGCTTTCCAGCATCATATCCACTTCTTCACGCAGCGTACCCAGATCCGCTACGATCGGCTCCAGCTCCTCCAGGGTTGCACGCCGTGGAATTGCCTCGACAATCGCCCTGAACCGTCGCCAGATCGCGCCCCAGTCGCCAGGCGCGCCCTCGTCGATCGCCGCGTCGACCAGCTTGTGGATATCCCGACGCTGGAGGGTGATGCGCTCGCGCACCAGCTTCAGCCCCCTGTTTTCAGCGCCGACGCGCTCGGCCGCCAAGCGGATCTCCTCGGCACGCACCAGTAGCGGCGCCAGCGAGAAGCCAAAGGCCTCATCGATGGCGCCATCCTTTCCCTTGCGGGCGTATCGCTTGCCGTTGGGACTGTCCCTGCGGACGATGAGGCCGCAGTCGACCAGAGCTGCCAGGTTCCGTCTCAGCGTCGCGCCGGCCATCCCATGAGCACGCAGCGACAGCTGAACGTTCGACGGAAAGACCATCAGCCCATTTTCCTCGCTCAGGTCGGTGTCGGGATAGAAGGACAACAGCCCGTTAAGTACTGCCAGGGCGCGGTCGCCGACGCCAATGATGGTCTTGCCCTCGCAAAGCCAGCGATACAGCTGCCACTTGTCGGCGCTTACCCTTTCAGGGACTTGGCGCGTGGCATTCCTCGCCTGCAACAAGGCAAGCGTCATCGGTCGCCCACCAAAGGGCGTCGTTCCCACTTCCATTTTTCTTCGCCTTCAATCAGGCAAAAGACATCCGCTCGCCGAAGTTAGCGCACAACGCTTGACAGTGATTCGTGGAAATGCGATTCTCGGAGTGCTTAAGTTCTGAGAGAGGCTTCCACGGCGCGCCGTTCGGGGGCCTTTTTCTTTTGCGGTTTCGTCTCCGTTTCTACTTTTCCGACTTCCTGAACGCCTCGTAGAGGGCGTCCAATTGCCCGGCGATGAACTCGGCGAAAGGCGGGCCGTCAGCAGATTCCAAAGTGACAGTGGCCTTTTTCGCAGTTTTCTTCAGGGTAACGCTAATTGACTTGTCAATAGGGACCCAGGAGTTGGTTGCCGCCCTCTGAGCAGGCGGCGTCTCTTTGCCCACTCTCTTTGCTGAAAGATGTCGTGCCAATATCTCCAGCCTGTCGTCGCTGGTAGCAGCCTTGAAATCGGGCGAGGCAATGAGTTCACGGACAGACACGCCACCTCCCCTGATTTTCTTGGCGAGGTCATACCAACGGTCTCGGCCGCTGTTCTTGGCAGATCCGACAGCTTTGATGATTTCCTCGGGAATGTCCTTGGTGACTGATATCATCTTTGAGACAACGGTCTTGTCGACAGACAGCGCTGCCATGATCACGTCGCGATCGTAGCTATTGCGCTCCAAGTTGCTGGCAAAGACGGCTTTCTCAATGAACGAGAGATCTGCCCTCGCACTGTTCTCCTGCCCCTGCGCGATCACGTGGTCTTTGTCGCCAAGATCCTTGACGACAGCCCTCACCGATCTTCCGAGTATCTTGGCCGCTCGTGTACGCCGATGGCCAAAAACAGTCATGTATCGGCCGCCGACTGCCGGATGCGGTCGCACCAGGATTGGGCTGTCCTGCCCCCGTTGGCGGATGGCTTCTACCAACTCTTCGAAGGCTTCCCTGTCCTCGTCCATGCGGTCGGCGACGAACGAGACATCGATTGAGTCGGGATCCAGATCGACAACGGTTTCGCCTTCGAGCAGCCGGGCTTCGAACTCTTTCGCTGACTGCGCTTTCTCGGCTAACTCGTCAATCGACCTTGTAATGGCCCCAAAGGCTCCCCGGCTCCGGTTTCGCTCTAGCGCTGGTGGCATTGCCGTGACGAAACTGTCCGCGAGGGGAGCCGAGTTGACTGCAGTCAACTTTCGGTCCGTCAGCGAGCTCAGCAGATTCTTTCTGGACATTATCGTCCCCATGCCTTGTGGATCAGGCCCGTGATCTCGGCATTCACCCGATGCAGGGATTCCATGGCACGGTCATAGGTTGAACGAGTGAATTGCACGCGGTCGACCTCGTAGAGTGATTGCTTTGTGATACCGGCGTCGGAAATGGCAGTGCTCTTGAGCATTTCGTTGACGAGCACATGCTGCTTGAAAAGCGAACGCATGAACGCGACCATCTGACTCTGAGGTCCGTCTGTCGGCTCGTAGCGTGTCACGAGATACCGTAGCCAATCAAGTCGCATATTCGCACCCGCCCGCTTCAAGGTACCCATGACCTCGCCCATCATCAAAAGAAACTGACACATCGACATCACGTCAAGCATTTGAGGATGCACGGTAATTAAGATGCCCGTTGACGAAGAGAGCGCCGTCAGCGTCAGGTACCCGAGCTGTGGAGGGCAATCGATGATAACAACGTCGTAGTTTTCCGCCACGTCAGTCAAAGCGTCGTCGAGCCGCCCAAAGAAGATGCGCCCCATGGACCCATCTTTCTGCGACAGGGCGAGGGGGGTATCGTATTCGAACTCCTGCAGTTCAAGGTTCGCAGGAACGATGTCGAGACCTGGGAAATTCGTCTTCTGAACCAGCGATGACAGTGGCTTTCGTTCGTCATCGTAGCGGAGAGATTCGTAGAGAGATTCGTTATGATCAATTTCGGGTTGGAAACCGTGCAGAGCTGAGAGCGAGGCTTGAGGGTCGAGGTCAACTGCGAGCACGCGATGTCCCGTGAGCGCTAGATGCTGTGACAGGTGCGCGGCCGTCGTAGTTTTCGCAGAGCCGCCTTTGAAATTTACCACCGCTATGATCTGCAAGTGTTCTATCCCGCGACGGCAGGGAACGTATTTCGCCATCGTCCGACTGTTTTTGTCCAGGAAATGCCTCATCTCCATCAGCTGATCGGCAGTGTAAGAGCGACGGCCTGACGGTGTTACTATCGGCTGCGGACCCTTGCCTTCGAGTGATAAATTCTTCAGGTACCCACTGGTTACACCCAGATATTGGGCGGCCTCTGACAACTGGAGTGGCCGGAGAGTTTTCTGGGCGTTTGGCGGGAACATCTCTAGCCGATGCTCGTGAAGCATGGCCGACAACTCACGAGCCTGCTCGGTCAGCAACACATCGACCTCTGCGATCTCCTCACGGAGCGTCGGCTTCACATTCATCGAAATATCCCGCACATGCGATTTTATGGCCACTCCGGCCCGCTAACCGCATGTAGCTCTGATTCTTTCAATCCGGCAAGAATTTTAATGTTAACGAAAGGTTAACGATCGCCGTTCGAGGCAGAGTTGACCGCAGTCAACTTTCAACAACGACTCACGTGAAACTCAAATCTGGTCGCCGAATTTCAACATTAGAGCAGGCGCTAAGTCGAGCGGGATCATATGGCGGCTTAGCCCCGTTCCTTCGCCGCGACGCAGTATGAAACCTACACATTTGAGGATCACGACAGAGACATAAGAACCTCTACTCATGAGCGCGTGCAGCAATCGAGAAGGCTGCTGCTTCATGGGCTTCGATGGGGTCTTGAAGCTGAGCACCCCAGGGTGCCGACCCCCATTCTCTCACCACTCGCTTCACGCCGGCCGGATCTCAGCGTTACTAGTTCGAACCAGGCCCGTCGGGAACGACTGGAGAAACATTAAGCAACGAAACTCTGTGCGCGTTAGGCAGGGGAGGGGGTCTCAGAGCCCAGGGCCTTGAAGTGATGCGGACCCGGTCATTGACGGCGAAGTTGTTATGGAGATCGATCCTTCTCTCAGGCCGGACACCGCGAAGAAGCGGCAACTTGTGTCCCCGGCCCGAACGAGTTGCCACCTCTCAAGTTAAAAGACCGTGCCAGCACCTCAGCGCCCAACAAGCGCGATTTGCGGTGAAAACCTCCACAGTGCCCAGATGTCCAGTTGTAGTGAACCTGACATTTTGTCTGTCGCTGTCAGCTTTCGGATACGGGATCACGCAGCTTCGCGCAGGCGGAAAAGGCGTGGCCAGCGCCCAACGTCGTCTGAAGCATCGACGCCAGGCGCCACGGTGTCGCTCACGCCAGATCGTCGTGAACGAAACGTCGAGCTTGACCCGGGAACTCGAGCCGAAAACCGAGGTTTTGGCTTTGTTTGGGGCGCCGGATTAGGACGGCGCGAAGGCGGCGGCAATGGCGGCGACTATACCACGGCCCCAATCTTCGCCCGCATTTTGACGCTCTCCGACGCGCCCTCACCATCGTCATGGCGAGTGGCTGGAGGACCGGATGCGCCGTGGTCCAACGGGGCGGTAACCATCTGAACGTTGGCATGAGCACATTGTGGCAGCCAGACGAGACCTTCTTCGATCTGCATACGCGACAAGGAAGTACCCAACGCGGTGCTGGCGCATATCGCTGAAACGCAGGTCGCCGACGCCATGTCTCCGAGAAGGTGAAGACGCAAAAGCAGATCGTGCGTATCTTGTCCGAAGGCACAACGGGGCGCTGGAAGCTAGCCGCCTCGATGGCGGTTCCAGTCCGCGCCCATGGCGACCGTGGCGGCTTTCCGGACCGCTGACCAGTGGGCCGAGGCCGCGCCGCTGTTTGCGCCGCCAACCGCTGAATGAGCGGACAGGGCAGGGCAGCGGGGATTCCGCTGCCGGTCCCGCGGCCTGTCGCCGAGTTGAATGTGCGGTATTCGCCAGCAGCGAGTGCTGGGAATTCGGCAAAGCGCGGCGCGAGAGGCCACCCGGAAACCTGCGCGTTTGCCGGCGCTGCCGCAATTGGCACGGAGCTTGCCGCGACGCCGGCGCAACGTTCGACCGGAGCGCAGCGACGGGAGATGCCCGGGAGGGAGGAGCCCACCTGATCCGGTCAGGAGACCGTAAGTTGATTATGATCTGCAAAACGCAGCGCAGTCCCGCGCTCCGCAAGCCTCTTTGCTGCCCTGCTGTTCACTGTTAATTGGAGCCTGACCCATGCCTGAACCAAGAGCCGGCTATATCGCTCTTTTAATCCTGGCCCTGCTTCTTACCGGGCTCGCAGTGCAATCTCATCCGCCTGGTATAGGCCACCTTCGCGAAGACCGTCGCCTGCTCGAGGCGGATTGGCGGAAGCTCATTCCGGAGCGGCGCGACGCACTCTTCAACGATCCCTCTGCGCCAACTGCTGGGAACCCGAATGGCGACGTCCCTCTGGTGGTGTTTTTGGACTACAACTGTCCGCACTGCCGGGCGGGAGACCCTATAATCCAGCAAGCCCTCAAGAACGATCCCAAGCTGAAGGTTGTCTACAAAGAGTTTCCGAGCAAGGCACCGGGTTCCAAATTCGCCGCAGTGGCGGCGCTCGCGTCCCGCAAACAGGGAAAATATGAGTCGTTTCATCACGCCCTTATGGCTGCTCGGGGCCAGGTCAGCGAATTTTCCATTTTGACTATCGCACGACAGGTGGGCCTCGACGTTGAGAAGCTCAGGCGGGACATGGAAGATCCCGCCATCGAAGACACCCTCAAGCGCAATCGCACGCTCGCCACGGATCTGTACATCACCGGCACGCCGGCCTTGGTTCTCGGCGACGAAGTGATCGAAGGGGTGCCGCAGATTCCCACGCTGGAACGCTTAATCGCCAAAGCGCGGCAAAAGCTAAGCGTCGATACCGCGCCGGATCACCACTTCGCCTTTTTTTGACAGTGGTGACGGCCGGTGCAATCCCGTTCTGTGGACATGAGTGCTCTCGCGCCGGGCAAGATATGGCCCGGCAACGCAGTAGTGGGCTCACCACGCCGTTCCATCGGCAGCGTGCAACCCGCATTCAGCGGCGCTGGATCGCACAGCTCGGGCGCGGTACCCAGCCATAGCGCTCGGCTAACGGATTTCTTGTTCGACGAGCTTGCGGACGTCGGCGCTGACATGCCGGCGGCGATGGCAGAGCTTTGCCCGCAGGATACCGAACGCCTCCCGCGCCTGAAATTCGCGCCAGGTCGACCAACGACTAGAGGAACAGCTCAATGAACATCCACCGCTTCATCGATATCGGCCGCTGGCAGGGCAAGGCCTTCCTCGGCGGTTGGCGGGCAACGACGCGCTCCTCCTCGAGATTGCGGACCCCGCGACCGACGCGATCCTCGCATCGGTCGGGCTGGCCGGCCCGGCCGACGTCGCCGCCGCCGCATCCGCCGCCCGCGCCGTGCAACCCGCCTGGGCGGCAAGGCTGCCGGCAGAACGAGCCGCGATGCTCAACAAGGCGGCCGACATTCTCGAACGCAATGCCGAGGAGCTGATCGGCTGGATCATGCGCGAATCCGGCTCGATCCAGCCCAAGGCCGGCATCGAAATCGAACACGGAGCCGGCTTCCTGCGCCATGCCGCGGCGGCGGCGATCGAGCCCAATGGCCTGATGCTGCCGTCGATGGATATCGGGCGCCGCAACTTCGCGCGCCGCGTGCCGCATGGAGTGGTTGGGGTGATTTCGCCCTTCAACTTCCCGCTAGTCCTGTCGATCCGCGCGATCGCGGCGGCGCTCGCCACCGGCAATACGGTGGTCCACAAGCCCGATCCGCGGACTTCGATCTCTGGCGGCATCATTATCGCGCGCATCTTAATGATGAGACTCCGCCGGCCGCTTGCGAGGCTGTTTCGAACCCAGTCGTCTGCAATTTTGGCAATGACCGCGTCTGGATTCCCAAAATCGGCGGCGCGGCTCGTCGCGCCACATGCTATTCAACGCTGCACCGCCTGTGCAGAGCAAAACAGAGGGCAGGGCGCAACAACTGCGGTGCAGCGAAGCTGGACCCAGGGTTGGCGGATAACCTGTCCCGTCTGCGGACTACGGCAACAAGACATAAGAGACGCAGCATCTGCGCTTATTAGCCCGCTATCGCCGTTCGAGGGTCTTTGGAAAGATGCCCTCCACGGTGAACGGCTCATCGAACATGCGCTGAGGGGATCAGCTGCCGGTTGGGCATCGCGGATCGATATCGTCCGATTGCTGCTCGTGCGGCGGTGCCCGAAGCCCTTCAACCATGAGGTATCGATAGACCACTCCACGATCCTTGGCGCCGTCGTCCAAGGTTTCGATGAGTGCGTGGCCGAGCAGGGATTCCCAAGATCCACGATTGCAAGACCCATTTTGCCTGTCGGACTCCGCATAGCTCTCCTGGCTGGTACCTCAATCATCCACCAGGAAGGCCCCAAACTGGTTTCCGAACTCCAGCACCAAACGCTTGGCGCCCACTATGCGCGGTTCGCCTCAATCGGCGCTGGCATGTCGGTTGCGAGAAGCTCCCCACCGCAGTTGAATTGAGACTCAGGGCCATCGAATCTCATAATTAGGTGCAGCGATTACAAAAAGCCGGCGCAATCTCATATTTAAGCGCAGCGCGACAGGGACTGGACGACAGCGAAGAAGCGGTAACTTGTGTCGCCGGCCCGAAACTACTAGCTTAGGACCACTATGAGCAATCATTTGGCATCCGTCCTGACGACCGTGAACGCGCCCTACAGCCTGCAGCTGGACGACGCGGCGCTGGCGCATTGCCTTGCGGATCTCGACTTGGCCAAACAGCACCCCGGCCATGTCAGCGCTTTTCTCGGTGAGGTTTCTCCCGCGTTGCAGGTCGAATTCGCAGTGGTGCATCACATCCCGGTCCCCGACCTTAAGGCCTTTGCCGCTGCGTTCTCTGCCTGGTCCGGCGAGAGCTATCCGCTCGCTGCGTGATGGCTGGACAGGATAGCCGGCGCCCTTCCGAGTGGCGGCGGCTTTTTCTTATTGCCGTCGACTTGATCGACCAGCTTCGAGAGAACGCCGGCGGCTATGACTTTGAATGGTCGTTTGGTGGGAGCACGGCCATGATGATTCAGATCGGTCATCGTGAAAGCCGTGACATCGATATTTTCCTCGACGACCCGCAACTGCTCGGCTTCATTGATCCATCCAGAAGCCACATGCGTTTTGATCTGATCCCATCGGACTATCAAGGTGACGGGCTTCGGTTTCAAAAATTCGCCTTCGAGAACGTCGGCGAGATCGATTTCATCGTTGCCGGAGCTTTGACGCCGACGCCCTTCAAGACATGTGAAGTTGAGGGCAGGGCGGTTCAGCTCGAGACCATTCCCGAAATCATCGTCAAAAAAGTCTATTACCGAGGATCGGAAGCCAAACCGCGTGACATTTTCGATCTCGCCGCTGCGGCACGGTCTCAATTGGAGCCCCTGGTCAACGCCCTTCGCGCTTTCCCGGAACAGGTGTCCAAGACCAGGGACCGATTGGAAAAGCTGAACCCGGAATTTGTCGACCGCGCCATAGCACAGCTGATGATCATGCCAGGCTACGAGGCGTCGGCCGCCGATAGCCTCGACACAGCGCTTGCTGTACTGGATGAGGCGTTGTCATCGACCAAGAACACCTGACCATCTTGTATCTGCACGGAGGAAACTTTGTGCGATGGAAGCGACAGAGCCTCGAACCGGACGGCCATCCGATTCGAGGCTTCGCGAAGTCGCCCGACAACCCCTTCGGTTACAACCGTGGATGAGCCTGGGATCTTCGCCTTCGTCACGTACGACCGAATAGTCGCTTGGCTCCAATCGCACGCACAAGGCAGGTTACCGTGAACACGATCATATGTGGAGTGGATGTTTCGAAAGGATGCTCGATGCCCATGTCGAGCCGAGCGGGGCGGCTAGCCGTTTCGCCAACGATGCGGCAGGCGTTGCCGACCTGGCCGGCTGGTGTCAGGGCCACGACGTCGAACTTGTCGTCATGGAGGCCAGTGGCGGCTACGAACGGCTTGCCTTCCTGCTGTTGTGGGAGTTGGGGGTATGCTGCGGCATGGCCAATGCCCGCAGTGTGCGCTACTTCGCCGAAGCAATGGGCTTCCTGGAGAAGACCGACAGGATCGATGCCGCCATGATCGCCCGCCATGGCCAGATCAAACAGCTCAAGCCAATGCCGCCACCATGCGCGGCTCAGCAGCGGCTCAAAGCGTTGGTTGTGCGGCTTTCCCAGGTGGGCGGCAATTCAGGGTGACCCGGACACACGCGATCTCGCTGCCGGAATTCGTCCTTCCGGTTGACATCGTCCCCGCTATTCCCGAAATCGCCAATCCGCGATTTTCCAGCCACACGACGCTCGCCGGCGTCAAGCCACGCAGGACGTTGCGTTGAACAGGAGACCGAGGCCCGTCTGAGGCGTGAAATCGGTCTGAAACAACTGGCTTCAATGAGCCGCGAGAGCTGTGTCGGCGGTGACAGCCTTTTTTCGTCTCGGGCATCGCCGCCGACGCGTCGTGCTCGTCAAAGGCCGGAATCTCGAGGAGCGCCGCTTCGCGGCCCGGAAATCCGGGCACCCTGCCGGCGATCGTTATCCAGATGCGCTGCGCGCCGGCCGACGTCGCGATTGCGCGAAGACGGTCGGGACCGATCGGTCCGAGGCCTGGAACATCGATCGTCGCCCGGGCGAGCAGGCGGCCGTCCTGGCTCACGCTCAGCAACGATCCGTCGCCGCGATTGGCGACGAACAGGTCCGATCCGCCATACCGGCCTTGGCGGCGCGAGCGCCGACGAGAGACGGTTCGCCCGCAGGGTCACCCATATGGATCCAGCCTCGGGATGCGCTGTGCCGATCGACAATCCCAACAATCCTGTCGCGCGACGCTTCATGTCGCACGATGGCAGCGCGGTCGTAGCCGCCGCGCGGCTGCCCGGCCAGGCCAATGTGATCTCGCTGCGCATGCCGCCCGCTCTTTTTGGAATTGCCAGGATCGACGAGATCCCCGACAGCGTCGTCGAAGCGCAGGCCATCAGCAAGGGCGACGGCATCAAGGGCCGCGCCAATCATCTCGTCGACGCCAGCGGCGCGTCTCGAGTCGGCCGCTACAGGTGGAAGGCGGATATCGCATGCCTCGAGGATATGGCGGCCGACGCCTTCGCAAAGAGCTCGGCATGATCAATGCGATCGCCGCCCGCCGCGAGACCAGCCAGAGAGGACGACACCGTCGTCGCCTGGAAGCTCGACCGTCTGTCGCGCTCGCTCAAGGACGTGCTGCACATCATGGAACGCATCGAAACGGCCGGCGTGGGATTCCGCTCGCTGACCGAGGCGATCGACACGACGACGCCGGCAGGTCGCATGATAATGCAGATGGTTGATGGTTGGCTCATTGCTCATTCGCCGAATTCGAGCGCGCCATGATCCGGGAACGCAACTCTGCCGGATTGGCCTTAGCGCGATCCGAGGGCCGGATCGGTGGCCGTCGCAAGAAACTCAATCCCAAGATGCGCCTGGAGATCGCCGAAAGCGTTCTGTCCGGACGAAAATCAGCCGCCGAAATGGCGAGGCTCTACGTGGTTAGCCAGCCGGCGGTGTCGAGGATCGTGGCTGAACACCGCCGGCAACCAGCCGAGAGATAAATCCTACCGTATATCTGTGTCCCAATAATGCACTGGGGCCAAATTCCGGTAGTTCGAAGTGTCCACCCAAGTAATGTGGCAACGCCCCGAGCGAGGTATCTGCGTTTGGAGGTACGAAAATTCATGGTTTTGCCGTTCAAATTTTGACAGGCTGTCTAGTCTGTTCTGTGCGAAAACGTTTATTGTACCCTGCGATGAAGCCAGCAGGTACTGGCGCGCTGAAATACGGGAAGTCCATCTCCACTATTGGCAAGGCAGCAGTTGCAGCAAGTGTCTTGAGGGACGGCTGCCATGTTGCACCGAAGAAATGCTGACCGTAGCGTATCGCTAGCTCAGGTACCACGGGATAAAGGAGACTCAGGAAGAACGAGACCTGCGCGGCATTCCAGATACCACGCGCAAGGTCAGCGACCTCGAAGCACGTGTCGATGATATCAAGCGCATCCCAGAACCGCAGTGCCTCGACTGCGTCGGCGTAACGCTGAGCCAGGCTGCGTAGAGTAGGGCAGAGACCGTTGCTGTCCACGGTGTGTGCGTTCTGGGCATAGTGGCGTAATGCATCTTCCCAGACCCGAAGGCGTGAGGCTGCCATGATCAGCTTGTCAACATCGAAATCGTTCTCATCGCTCTCGAATGGCTTGGCCACCCGCGCCAGCGCGTAACGGAGTACACTGGGGCCGACCTCGCGCGCCACTTCGTCGGTCCAAAGGGCATGATCACGACTGGTGGAAAACTTTTCGCCTTCGAGCTTGAAGAAATCCTGGACGGAATGATTTTTGGGAATTGGATAGCCGCGCGCGAGCAGGGCGCCGGTCACACCTATCGTGTAGTAGAAGCGGTTATCTTGCCCCATGAAAAACAGAAGTTGGGTGTTCGGGTCGTGTAATGCTGCGTCGGCGTCCAGATTGTTGTAGGCGCATTGCTCACGAATGCCGGTGTCAAAACACCACAGGCCCTCAAACCATGTAAGCAGGGTATGGCCGATCAAAGGTTCAGGCTGTTTTAGCTCCACACCATGACTGAAATGGCGCGTCATCGGCAGATCATGCACGTCGCAGGCTAACCAAGCGCGCGCCTTGTCGCGAATGACCTCGGGCCAGGCGCTTTGTCCAATAGCTTTGTCCAGCGCTGGAGCCAGCCGTGGGATGTCGAACACGGCCTGCGTGATAGGCCTCAGCACTAGTTTACCGCCGCACGTGGTGTGCCGCGCGTTGCATATTGTGTCGTGCTGAACAGCTAGGCCGCAGTTCTCACACAAATTACTATCGGTAGCCGCAGAGCACGCCGGACAACGTCCAGCAGCCAGCGAGTCAGCAACGAGCTCGTCGCAATGTTCGCAATAGAGTTGGACCCCCTTACGCACGTCGATATAGCCGGCCTCCTGCAACTCGCGGAAAATCGCCAGCGCATTCTCTTTGTGGATCTCGCTAGATGTCCGCACAAACACGTCTGGCGTGATTTGCACCGCGCGCAAGCACTGCAAGATTTCGTGAATGTGTTTCTGCGCGAGCTCGCTAACAGGCTGTCCAAGCTTTCGCGCCTTTACTAACGTATACGTACCATGCTCATCCGAACCCGTGATATAGTACGCGCGATGGCCAGCCATACGCTGAAAGCGCACGAAGATATCGGCGAGTAAGTATACGCCGCCGACGTGACCGAGATGTAGTTTGCCGTTGGGGCAAGGAGGGGCGGGGCAAACAAAATAAGTGCGCATGTCAATCCCACCAAATAGATAGAAACTTGAGCGTACTGTCCTGACTGGCATTGCGGATAGTGTGCTTTTGGTGTGGTCGCATGTAGCACAACGTCATCTCGCTCACCTGCCGCACCTGACCGTCAGCTTCGAACTCTCCATGACCAGAGATCAGCAGCCACAGTTCGTGCTCGTGGTGCGCGTGCGGATCGACCGCATCGCCCGGTGCGACCTCAACGACCGAGGCGCCGAACTCGGGGCTGAGACCATCCGGCAGATGCTCCAACAGGCGCCAGACCAGAACGCCATATTCCGTTCGCATCAATGAATGATCGGCCTGCTTCGTGTACACGTCGGTCTTTCCTCCGAGGTTGGCACTCAATCGCGATAGAATATGCCGTTGGGCACTTTTAGGCTGTCAAGGTCCGGCAGCTTGCCTTCTGGTGGGTTGTAGGCGCGCTTCATGCGGTTGTATTCGGCACGTGTTGGACCATCGGTAGATGCGCGCTGGAACACTAAATAGAGGGTGCGGCGGGAGCGATTGCTCTTATTTGGCAGTGAGTAGTGGGGCGCATAGTCGTCGAAAATAAACACATCGCCGGCCTTCCATGACACCGGCTCCCATATGAAGCTCTCGGCGACCTCTGGATTGATCACGCCGCCGGCATCCATTGGAAACACTCCCTCCTTATGGTGACCTGGCGTGAAGAAAAGCCCGCCGTTGTCAGGATCCGAATCGTCGATGGCAATGGCTGCCACTGCATGCACCATGCGGTCGGGTATCTTGTGTGGAATATGATAAATGTCCTGGTGTGGGCGGTATCCGCCGCTGTCAGGATACTTGAAGATCAGAAGTTCCTTTAGCATTCGCGTGTTCTCATCAAGTAGCGTCTCGACCGCCGTACGAATGCGGCTATCGGCCAGCAGCGCCTCGCGTAGAGCGTCATGATAGTCCAAGAAGTTCTCTGCCTTTGAAATAATCTTGCGGCTGTCGGCTGTCTTCTCGAACCACATCATCCACTTGTCAGGGCATACATCCCAGCGCGCGACTTCCTCAACGAAATTAGAAATCCTGTCGCGCGTGGCTGCATCGAAGAAGCTTTCGATACGGAGATACCCGTCCTGATTCCATTTCGCTTTTTGTGCTTCGGTTAGCATGTGCGAGCTCCTTTCGTAAAATTACAAGGGACCAGTTGTTGCGTTTACTCGAAGCACGGTTGCCAGCACCGCATTAAGAGCGGTCGCGCCTAATAACGTGAGCAACATCACGTCGGGACCAAATCCGCGGATCAACTGCCCACCCAGCAACGGAAAGCCGAACAATCCGAGGAAATATGCTAGCGAAAAGATCTGCGAGGTAACGGGCACGGACACCCCGTGGTCTCCAGCAAGATTGACGGCCATTCCGTACAGGACGGAATAGCTTAGCCCATAGCCTGCAGCGAAGAGTGCCGTGGCCGCGACATAGATCGGGGTGCTGCCAGCATTGACAATGAACAACACCAGTGATGCACCGGTAGCTAGGAAGAGGGTGAGCGCAAGATGGTGAACGGGCGCGCGGCCTATCACATGCGCGAGTGAGAAGCGCAGCGCCACGCTGGTAGCGGTAAACACTAGAAAGAACAAATCGGAGTTCAGGTGACGTGATGCTGAATAGACGCTCTGATATGTGGATAGCCCCGAGAAAATGCAGGCGGAAACCGCAATCATACCGATGGGGGCAGCTGTGCATTTTCGAAGTAGCGCTGTGGTCTCGGCCACTGTGATTTCGATATCCGGCATCGGCGCCGCGGATAGGTTCAACATGGCACGTCGTGTACCTTCCACGCAAATGGCTGCGATAGCGCATGCTATCGCGAACACTGCGTACACCACGGCCATTGAGCCAGTGCATTTTGCCAACAAGTGACCGAGTGGAGCCGCTAAGCCGAGCCCAGCCATTTGTGAGCCGGACAAGATAGTCAAATACTGAATACGTGCTGCGGGCCGTAGATGGCGAATGATCTGCAGGGGCGACTGGATGAAGAACACTGACCATCCTGCGCCCATCAGCAGCCCCCCGGCATAAGCCGCTCGCTCATCGAGCACTGCGCCGGCAAAGACAAGCATGGCTAGCGCCATGACTACCGAGGCGGCGACCACCGTCGGCATCACGCCGATGCGCTTTGCCACCCAGCCTGCCAAGCAACAGCACGCGATGGTAGCAGCCATGCCGGTGGAGATAATAAAACCTGCGGCTTCACTATCCTTACCAAGCGCCTGCATGTAGTCCGGCAATAGGAAGCTTGTGCCGTAAGCTGCTGCAATGACAATCGATGCGATCAAAAATGGTCCAAAAGCACGGTAGTCCAGCCTGACAGATAGCTGGTCCGCAGTTATAACGGGGGTATCAACAATACGGCTGCGCGGGGATGAGAACGATGCTTCGCTCATGTGATCGCGGCCATGTGCTGTGTGGATACCATCGCATCCAGACCGGCGCCTACCTCGGATGTGTCTGGCGTTTCATAGCCGTCAAGCATCTGCCGATCTGATGTATTCAGATAGAACGGCTGTCCGAGGAGGCTATTAATTATGAGGCTGTTGCGGTACGCGACCAGTGATAGATTGACGCTCTGCAATCCGTGCAGCAGGAGGCTTTGGTTCTGCAAATATACCGGGCCCGGCATGTGCTGATTGAAGCGGACCGCGTAGTCCGGGCCGAGCACCCGCAGGCCATCCTCCATGCACGCGCCCTCGAGGAGCGATTGCAAGAAGGGCGGGGTGCGCGGCTGAAAGCCTGTGGCGAGCACTATGCGATCAACTAAGATGCTGTGATGTTGCTGCGTAGCGATCCTATTCAGATCTACTCGCCAACGCTTGTTGTGGGCCGCGATGTCCTTCACGACTACGCTGGACAACAAACGAAAACTGTCGGCCAGCGTGCCATCCACACTGCGTTCGTACAACATTTCATAGAGGCGATTGCATAATTCGGCAGAGATGCCGTCACTTGTTAGCTTCTCGCGCTCAACTATGGCACGGCGTTGCCGAAGCGGCAGAGCGTGAAAGCGCTGGCTGTAACCGGGCATGTAAGCCTCGTTTACGAAGCTGTTATCGTCCATTGCAAACAAGTTCGTGCGCGCCGTTACCCACGTAATCCGGGTGCCCACGGGACGAGTAAGGATATGCTCAACAATCTCAGCGCCGCTCTGACCACCTCCCACGACGAGCACATCCTCGTCAGGATAGGGTGGCTCCCGCTCGAGATAGTCGGCCGCATGATAGACGGTGTCACCGAGCAGCCGTCTGGCACACCCAGGGATCTTGGGCTCCACGCCAACTCCTATCACAACAGCGCGCGCGAGGTATGTAGTTGTACTTGTGTTGACGCGGTAGCCGTCCCTAAAGGGAACAACATCGACGACTTCCTCGCTGAAGCGGAGCGTGCGGAGTCGTCGTGCAACCCACTGGTAATAATCAGTGAACTCCCGCCTGGACGTCGAGGCGTTGCGTTTGTTGACGAAACTGTAGAGCCGCCCGTGCAGTGCTAGGTAGTTGAGGAAAGAATAGGGGCTAGTAGGGTCTACCAGGGTCACGCAATCCTTGAGTGGCGACACTTGTAGCTGGCTGTTCGGCACCGCCAGGCCTGGATGCCAGCAAAATGCCTCGCGCTTCTCTAGGAATAGTGCGCGAAGCGGAGTAGGTTCAATCAGTGCTGCTAGGCTGAGATTGAACGGGCCGATCCCAATGCCGATGACGTCCAGCATGTCCACAAAATTCCTTTTGACGCTTATCTACGGTTTTTCTCAGGTACGAAGGCAGTCGCGCCGTTCACGAAAGTCACGCTCTTGCTGCAAAGCACGGGCGTGCCGAGCGCCCGCCTGAAGCGGCTTTGTGGAACCGCGAGGCGACGGCTCGACTCTTTCCTCGGGCGAGAGTCTTTGGCCCGGAGGAGCACCTGGAACGGCGCGCGTTGTGTGACCGGTTTGCAAAAACCGTCCGGTTGCGCCAAAGCTCAGCACGGCCTCATGCGCCCGCTTTCTGTTTGAAAGCTGCAATAATCGCCTTCGCCAGCTCGGTAAAGTTCGCGGCACCCGCGACATTGATGTTCGCCGCTTTGGCGCCGCCAAGCAAAAAACCTCATCAGCGCGTTCATTAAGATCAATCGGGGCAAGCGTCATCGGCAACTCCTGGACCATCCGCACCGCTTTCTCATCCCAGCAATTAGCGTGCCACTTGCAAGATCTCAGGCGCGCCTTGCTGTACGAAAGAAACACGCGTACCTGCTAACTTCTGTGTGCAATGGCCGTGCCGCTCTTGTTGGCTTTCCGACATCGCCGTCTTCAATCGGACATGGACGCGCGAAGGATGGAGCGCACGAATGCACGCGCGGCGGTAGATGGGAACAAAGGAAACTGTGAACGCTCGCGCAAACGTGAGGCGGCCCAGCCCGTCATGACCTTGTCATCAACGAATAGGGCTTCGTGTCGCAACCACGCTCGCCGAGTCAGCTGTGAATTCGCTTGTCGGCAAGCTTATGGTCAAGAAGCAACAAATGCGTTGGTCGCTACGCGGCGCCCATTTGCTGATGCAAGTCCGCACCGCCGAACTGAACGGTGAGCTTCGCGATCGCTTGCGGGCTTCCGGCAGTCAGAGCCGAACGTGCCCCCTTTGTTCAAGCCCAAACCACCCCTCCTGCAGGCCGCCGCATAACCCCGGAATAATTACCTGTCTCTCGCGAGGTCGGCGCAATCTCATATTTAAGGGCTCTGCCTCAAAGTGTGTGGCGCGACTAGTGTGTGAGTTCCACAACTTACGAGGATCATCATGCATTCGAAGCAGCACTGGGCTCCAGGCAAGGGCGTTAAGGTTCAGCGCGTTGCGCGAACGGCTAGCGATGGCTGGAACGTATACGCTTCGATGCCGGAGGGCGGCGTCTGCCCTGATTGCGGGCACCAGTCTCGCCGGCGCCATGGTTGGCGTCACAGACGGCTTATGGACTACCCAGCTCACGGCCAAGCCGTGACTCTAAAACTTCGCGTCAGCCGCTGGCGATGCACATTCCAGCACTGCAAACGTAACACATTCTCTGATGATGATCGGGCGATTGCGGTTCCTCACGCCCGCAGGACAACAAGGGCTGTTCAGATTGCCAGACACTTGGGTCATGCGACTGGAGGAAGACCCGCCGAGCGGTTGATGCGCCGTTTCGGCATGCCGATGAGTGACGATACAATCTTGCGTCATCTGAAACGCGGTGCTGCCGGTTCAGCGCCACCGGCCAAGGTCATCGGCCTCGATGATTGGAGTTGGCGCAAGTCGTGGCGTTACGGAACTATCATTGTCGATCTTGAGCGTCGGTCTGTCGTCAACATTCTGGAAGACCGGAGTGTCGAAAGCGCCGCAAACTGGTTGCGAAAGAACCCTTCCATCGGAGTCGTGAGCCGAGACCGTTGCGGGCTCTACGCGCAGGCGGTTCGCGAGGGGTGCTCCACAGGCGATCCAAGTCGCTGACCGGTTCCATCTCGTGCAGAACTTTCGTTTGGCGGTCGAGGAGCAGATGAACCTGTCAGGGCGCTCAAACGGAAGGTCCATTCTGTCTGAGAAGGAAAACGTCGATGCTGCAGCGCATCGGCGTCATGCGCGTATCGCGCATCGACAATCCTGAGACGAAGGGTTCGCGACCATCCACGCGCTTCGAGACGAAGGGCTGACATATTGCGAAATCGAGCGGCGAACCGGTTACAAACGGCGTACCGTGTCGAAATGGCTTAAGTTCGAGACACCACCGGATCGGCGAAGACGGCCGTTCAACCCAACATCGCCGTGGTACTTCGAGAAGTTCTTGGCTCAATGCTGGAAGGATGGAAATCGGTGCGGACGGCACCTGTTCCATGATGTCAAGCTCCGAGGATACACCGGCAGCCGTTCGAACCTGGAGCGGCGGCTCGGAGCGTGGCGCCGGGCCGACGATCCGACAGCCAATATCCCAACGACAACAGCCATCAACCTCGGCCCGGTCAGAGACCCGGATACTGGTCATGCGATCTCACCGGTCGTGGCCGCGGCACTCTGCATTAAGCCCCGAGGGCGGTTGAGTGATCAACAGGCGCGAAAGGTTGATGCCTTGAAGCGGGGATCGCACCCATTTGCCACCATGCGCAGACTGGCGATGGGCTTCAATGGAATCTTGCGTGGGAGGCTGCCTGAACCGCTTGGGGCCTGGATTGACGACGCGATCGGTTCTGATCTTGTTCCCATCATGCGCTTCGCACGGTCCTCCGCCGCGACATCGACGCCGTCTGCGCAGCAATTGAGCTGCCATGGAGCAATGGCCAAGCCGAGGGCCAGATCAATCGCCTGAAGACACTCAAGCGAGCGATGTACGGACGTGCTGGCGCCGAATTGCTTCGGGCAAGAATGCTGCCACTTCGCCACACACTTTGAGGCAGAGCCTAATTAGGTGCAGCGATTACAAAAAGCCGGCGCAATCTCATATTTAAGCGCAGCGCGACAATGATCCCCTCATCGGCCTGCCCGCCGTGGCACGCTGATCAGCCCGGCAACGCCGGAGAGCACGGCGACCAAGGCCGCCAGCTACACCACTTAGCGTAATCGCGGGTGGCGCCTCTCGTAATCCGAGCGGCAGTTCCCCAATGTCATCATGTCGATGAATCGGTCAGCGCTGAAGCGCAGGAAGGAGAACTGCCATGACGAAGTATGCAGCCCTGGATGTCTCGATGGAACAGACCGCCATCTGCGTGGTCGACGAGAACGGTCGGAAGGTCGCGGAGGGAAAGGTTCCAACCGATCCTGACGCGGACTGGCTGGCCGGGAAAGGCGGAGAGCTCGAGAGGATCGGCATGGAAACTGGCCCGTTAGC
>NZ_ML703306.1 GCF_008520305.1 Mesorhizobium sp. SARCC-RB16n
TCAACTCCCAAAACGTCATATGCGATTCCCCTGCTCCGGAGGGGGGGAGAGGTGGCGCTGCGAAGCAGCGACGGAGTGGGGGAAGCCATTCGCCAAACGCGCATAAGCCGCAAGCCAGGCACAACCTTGCCGGCCGAGATCGGCTAATCATGCCGATGCCCAAAATGCCGGGCCGCCGCCTCGACATGGGTATGCGCGGCTTGCGCTTCGAAACGTTCGGTCTCGCTGACATCGTTCGCCGCCTCGTTCGGCCACCAGGTGCCGCCGATGACGATGCCTTCCGACACCAGCCGCTGGTCGGCGACCAGCGAGGCGCCGACCGCATCGACGAAGGTGAAGCGGCCTGACCGCTGCCGCAGCACGACGACGTCGCCGGCGGTGCCCACCGCCAGCGTGCCAAGATCGGGCCGCGCGATCGCCCGCGCCGGCGCTTGCGTCGCGGCGCGCAAAACCTCGACCAGCGGCATGCCGAGCGCGATCAGCTTCGACATGCACACCAATATGTCGAAGGCCGGCCCTTCGACGCAGTAGAGATGCACGTCGCTCGAGATGACGTCGGGCGCCAGCCCCTCGGCCAGCATGGCGCGGGCGACGTCGAAATCGAATGAACCCATGCCATGGCCAAGATCGAAGATGACGCCGCGCTCGCGCGCCAGCCGCATGTCGGGCCGCACCGCGCCGGAAGCGAAGACCGGCGCGTTGGGGAACGGCCGGAAGCAATGGGTGAGGATGTCGCCCCGGCGCAGGCGCGGCAGCACTTCGGAGCGGCCGGGCGGCGGCTCGTCTATATGCGCCATCAGTGGCAGGCCGGCTTTGTCGGCGGCCTCCAGCGCCAGATCGACAGGCGCGATGCCGCTGGTGCCGCCGGCATGCTTGCCGGAGCGGACCTTGACGCCGACCACGACGTCGGCGTGCTCGCGCACCGCCGCCACCACCTCGCGCGGTTCGCAAAGCCGGAGATCGCTGCATTCGCCAACCGACACCGTCTGCGAGAAGCCGAAAATGCCGGCAAAGGAAATGTTGACATAGGCCAGGATGCGCACCTTCGAGCGTTCCATGACATGGCGGCGGAAGCCGAGGAAATTGCCCGCGCCGGCGCTGCCGGCATCGATGAAGGTGGTGGTGCCGCTCTTGGCGGCGAGCCGGTCGGCATCGACGCCGAGTGACGTGCCGCCCCAATAGACGTGGCTGTGCAGGTCGACGAGACCGGGCGCGACGATGCAGCCGGTCGCGTCGACCACCTGCGCGGCGCCGGTCAGGGGGTCTCGGCGTCGACGGCGGCGACGCGGCCATTGGCGATGGCGACGTCGCGCGGCGCGTCGATGCCGGACGCCGGATCGATCAGCCGTCCGCCCTTCAGTAGGAGGTCGAATTGCATGGAGATGCCTCCGCCTTGTTGCGTCTCAGACCGGCCTGTACGCGACGGCCTCGACTTCGATCTTGATGTCGATCATCAGCCGCGATTCGACCGTGGTGCGGGCCGGCGGATTCTTGGGGAAGTGCCTGGCATAGACAGCGTTGAAGCCGCCGAAGTCGCGCGCGTCCTCAAGCCAGACGGTGGTCTTGACAACGTCGTCCATCGTGCAGCCGGCGAGCGCCAGCGCGGCCTTCACATTGGCGAGCACCTGTTCGGTCTGTTCCGTGATCCCGCCCTTGACCACGATGCCGTCGCCGCCGACCGGAACCTGGCCCGAGACAAAAACGAAATCGCCGGCCCGCACGGCGGGCGACAGCGGCACGTGGGACGTTCCAAAAGTCTGCTTGGGCAAGGGATGATCTCCTCTGATGGCGCGCAGGACACCGAGGCGGCGCCCGCTTCGGGCGAGATTTACCGCGATCGGGGCGATCCCGATAGAGGCCCTTGTTGGAAAGCAACATTCTTCGAAATCCGTGTTGCTTTATTACAGAAGCGCTTGCATCGTGCGCTTGCCGGACGGGCTCGACGCCATGACGGACAGACGCCCTTGCGAGACCGGAGACCCCGACGATGACCTTCGACAAGAACCCGTTTCCTTCTGGGGACGCCGACCGCCATGCGCTATGGGAGATGCTGGTGCGACGCGACATCGACGCCTTCATCGGCCAGGACTGGTCGATGGTCGAGGACGACTTCGTCGCCGAAAGCTTCTTCGGCATGCATGCGCATTTCCTGGCCAACGCCGATGCCTGGCGGCTGCAATTCCCGCGGCTGGAGATCTATCGCGACGAATGGCTGCGCCAGGCCAAGGAGACGGCCGCGACCAAATTCGCCGAGCCGTTGCGCGAGGCTCTGTTTCGCGTCACCAATCTGCGCGACATCGATGTCGACGGCGACCGCGCCGTGCTGCACAAGAAGTTCGACGGCAGCGTCGCCAAGGCGGATGGCAGCGTCGACCGGCTGAAATGGCAGACGCTGTATTTTTGCCGGAAGATCGGGGCGAGCTGGAAGATAGCCGGCTTCGTCGGCTACATGCCCTATCCACTGGGCGGCTAGCCGAGGCACCGGCTGAGCGATTAGCCTCGCATTTGCCGTGCGACGCTCAGTAGAGCGTGAAGAAAGTCGGCAGCAGTCCGCTTTCCCGGAAATACTCGACGAGTTCGATGATCGGGAAGATGGCGAGGAAATAAAGCCCATCGAAAAAGGTGCGCCTTAGCGCGCGGGTCGAGAACTGCAGCTCGTCATTGTCGCGGTAGAGCAGCGGGTTCGGCCAGAACCGGGGCGTCGCCTTGATATAGGCGGTATAGGCCGGGCCGAACTTGCCGAGGAGATATTCGGCCTCCTTGCGCGCCGTGACGCGGAAGATGAGGAAGCTGGCAAGGCCAAGGGCAGCGGCGGCCACCAGCGAGCCATAGAGCAGACCGATACCGACTGCTCCGACCGTCGAGAAGAAGTAGAGCGGGTTCTGGCTCATCGAGAACGGCCCGGTCGAAACCAGCTCCTCATTCTTCTTGCCGCCGACATAGAGAATACTCCACAGCCGGCCGGCGACGCAGGCTAGCACCAGGCAGAAGCCGAGGAATTCGAGCATCTCGTGCCCGTTCGAGCCTTCGGCGAGCGCCGGTTTGGTCAGGAACAGCAGCAGCACCGCCAGCGCTGCCGCGACGCGGATGAAAATCAGCCGCTTGCGCTGGACAAAAGCCTTTGAAACCGGCTTGAGGGAGGCGTAGCTCATTCGTGTTTTCCTGGGGCGCTCTGTGCGAGCCCGGCCACTGGGGCACGCCATTGATGGCGGATACAAGGCGACCCCCTTCTATCAGCGCACCACGAGGCATTCGTAAAGGCCTTTTGCGCCAAGCAGAACCATCCTTACGGATTTGTATGCTGCCGTACAGGCTGGAGTGAAGTCGCTTGCCTATCGTTTGGATGCCGACCCGCCATTTAAGGGCGGCATAGGTTGCGGCGGCCGATGAGCTGGACGAAAAGTTGCTGGAAACGGATTGAGCCTTCCGCGCGCCGCTGGCCTGGCCAGCAGGTGACCATGCTAGGAACGGACCCGTGCCGGTGGTAGCCTGCCCGTGATATCGGCAATCAACCGGAACAGCGATGCGACTACTTCTCGTCGAGGACGACCAAAGGACGGCGGACTATATCGTCAGGGGCCTGACCGAGGCCGGCCATGTCTGCGACCTCCTGCGCAACGGGCATGACGCGCTTTTCGCAGCGACCAGCGGCGGCTACGACGTGATCGTCGCCGACCGGATGATCCCGGGTCTCGACGGCCTGTCGATGGTGAAGGCTATCCGCGCGGCGGGCGTGCGCACGCCAGCGATCTTCCTCACATCCGTCGGCGGCATCGACGACCGTGTCGAGGGGCTCGAGGCCGGCGGTGACGACTATCTGGTCAAGCCCTTCGCCTTTTCCGAACTGCTCGCCCGTATCAACGCGCTCGGCCGACGGCCGGCCGCGCAGGAGCAGAAGACCGTTCTGCGGGTTGGCGACCTCGAAATGGACCTGATCATGCGGCGCGTCGTCAGACAGGGCCAGCCGATCGACCTGCAGCCGAGGGAGTTCAGCCTGCTCGAGGTGCTGATGCGCGGCGAGGGCCGCGTGATCACCCGCACCATGCTTCTGGAACGTGTCTGGGATTTTCATTTCGATCCCAAGACCAGCGTTGTCGAGACCCATATCAGCCGGCTGCGGGCCAAGGTCGACAAGCCGTTCGAAACCCAGCTCATCCACACGATCCGAAACACCGGCTACAGCCTGCACGCGCCGCTCGCACCATGACCGGAACCTGGACCAGCCTGCTGCGCAGCACGCCGTTCCGGCTTGCCCTGACATTCGCCTTCCTGTTCATGCTGGCCTTCATCCTGTCGGGCGCGATCGTCTACCAGATGATGAGCGCCGATCTTGCCGAGCGACTCGACGAGACCATCAAGGAGACCTATTCAATCGTCGCCGCGACCTATGCCGATAACGATCTGGAGGACCTGGTCGCCACGATCGAAAGCCATGCAAAGCTCAGCCCCAAGAAGGATCAGCTGTTTTCGCTGACCGACGCAGCCGGAAACCGCCTGGCGGGCAACTTCACCGCCGCGGGACTGCCCGACGGGTTCTCGGCATTCAACGCTGTGTTGCCCGGCGTGCCGCCGGACACCGAATACCGGGCCTATTCCGGCTCCATCGGCGGCAACAATCTGACAGTTGCTTTTAGCCTTTCCGAGACGGAAGAGCTGGAAACGGTAGCGATGATGAGCTTCGGCTGGGCTACCCTGATCATCACCGGCCTGGCCGTCGCCGGCGGCGCCCTGCTCGCCTCGCGCGTCCAGCACCGCCTCGACGGCATTGCCGCCACGATGGTCGATGTCTCGCATGGCCGGCTGGATACCCGCATCCCGCTGACCGGCAAGGACGACGACATCGACATCGTCTCCAGCCAAGTCAACGCCGCGCTCGACCGCCTTTCGGCGCTGGTCGAAGGCATGAAGCAGGTCAGCGCCAACATCGCGCATGATTTGAAGACGCCGCTCAATCGGCTGCAGATGATCCTGGAGGGCGCCGCGGACAAGGCCGCGCGGCATCAGGACGTCTCCGACGATCTGGCCGACGCGCGTTCCGAGGGCCACCAGATCAACGAGACCTTCGATGCGCTGCTGCGGATCGCGCAGATCGAGGCCGGCGCGCGCAAGGCGCGCTTCACCGATGTCGATCTCGGCGAGATCCTGCAGACCATCGCCGAGATCTATACCGATGTGGCCGAGGACGACGGCAAGTCGCTATCACCGCCGCGGCTGGAGCAAACGGCCGACCGTATCCATGGCGACCGCGAACTGTTGACGCAGATGTTCGCCAATCTGGTGGAGAATGCGCTGCGCCATTGTCCGCCACGCACCACCATAAGACTGTCGGTGACGCGTCGGGTTGACCGCGTCCTTGCCAGCGTCGCCGACAACGGCCCCGGCATTCCCGCCGACGAGCGCGAAAAAGTGTTTCAGCGGCTCTACCGGCTGGACCACAGCCGATCGACGCCAGGCAGCGGCCTCGGCCTCAGTCTCGTCCGGGCCATTGCCGACCTGCACGGCGCGACCATCGCGCTCGAGGACTGCCGGCCTGGGCTGGCCGTGGTGGTGAGCTTTCCGTTGGCGACCGGTTAACTTCGGAGGTTGGGGAAACCCGGTGTAACGTCCGATCCCCCTTGCGAGGAGATCGGCTGTAACGTCACCGATCTATCCGCGTCGACAGGATGATCGATGACGCGGTCCGTTCGACCCCCTCCATGGCGCCGATCTGGTCGAGCAGCGTGTCGAGGTCGCGGATCGACGGCGCGTCGACGATGACGATCATGTCGAAATTGCCGCTGACGGAGTGCAGTGTCCTGACCGGCGGCAGCGCCTGCAGCGCGCGCACCACTTTGTCGGCGAGCTTGGGCGTGACGGTAAGCAGCACATGCGCCCTGACCAGCCCCTGCTCATAGTCCGGCGCCAGCCTGACGCCATAACCTGTAATGATGCCGCGCTGTTCCAGCCGCTCGATCCGGCTTTGCACCGTCGTGCGCGACACGCCGAGCTGCCGTGCCAGTTCGGCCGTCGAAGCGCGCGCGTTGGCGCGCAGCAGGGAAAGCAGGGCCTGTTCGGCTTCACTGAGCATTTCGACGAATCACTTCGGCAAATCGACAAAAGATAGGGTTCGTTTTGCAGGATTCCACGCTTCCTTTCGACAGGCAAGCTGCGATGAATCCGGCAACGCAGATCGCAGGGGAATTTGACCATGAACAACATCGTTATCGTCGGGGCCGGCAAGATCGGCTCGACCATCGCCGAAATGCTTGCCGTGACAGGCGACTACCGCGTCACCCTCGTCGACCGTTCGGCGGCGCAACTCGCAGCGGCGGAGGTCCCTGCTGGTGTCGAGACGCTCGAACTCGACATCGCGGCGGCTGGCGAGCTTGAAGCCGCGCTCGCCGGCAAGTTCGCGGCGCTGAGCGCCGCCCCCTTCCATCTCACCACGCGCATCGCCGAGGCGGCGGCCAGCGCCGGCGTGCATTATCTCGATCTCACCGAGGATGTCGTCTCGACCAGGCGCGTCAAGGAGCTGGCCCGTTCCGCCAAGAGCGCCTTCATCCCGCAATGCGGGCTGGCGCCGGGCTTCATCTCGATCGTCGCCAACGATCTCGCCAGCCGCTTCGATACGCTGGAAAGTGTGCGCATGCGCGTCGGCGCGCTGCCGCAATACCCGTCCAACGCGCTGAACTACAATCTGACCTGGAGCACCGACGGGGTCATCAACGAATATTGCGAGCCCTGCGAGGCGATCGTCGAGGGCGAGCTGGTCGAAGTGCCGCCGCTGGAAGAGCGCGAGGAATTCTCGCTCGACGGCGTCACCTACGAGGCCTTCAACACCTCCGGCGGTCTCGGCACCTTGGCGGAGACGCTGAAAGGCAAGGTGCGCACGCTGAACTACCGCACCATCCGTTATCCCGGACATGCCACGATCATGAAGGCGCTGCTCAACGACCTTGGCCTGCGCCACCGCCGCGACGTGCTGAAGGACATTTTCGAAAGCGCCCTGCCGGCGACGCTGCAGGACGTGGTCATCGTCTTCGTCACCGTTTCGGGACGCAAGAACGGCCGTCTGCTGCAGGAGACCTACGCCAACAAGATCTATTCCCGGCGCGTCGGCCAGACGGTGCGCAGCGCCATCCAGATCACCACCGCCTCCGGCATCTGCGCCGTGCTGGACATGCTGGCCGATGGCAGCTTGCCGGCGACCGGCTTCGTCAAACAGGAGGAGATCGCGCTCGACGCCTTCCTCGCCAACCGTTTCGGCCGCGCCTACGCCCAGCACGAGATGGTGAGCCGGCTGGCGGGGTGAGGAGACGTCGCCTTCGGCGATGGGTTCGCGCCCTTCCTCTCCCCCGTCGATCGGGGGAGAGGTGTCGAGCGAAGCTCGACGGAGTGGGGGTCGACTTGGCTCGGACGGTGTAAAGCAAGCCGGGGCGATGCATCGCACTGACTGAGGCTCTGTGATGGGCTTTCGGCGGCGGTGCGTTCGAGGACTGGCTTCCCCCACTCCGTCGCTGCTTCGCAGCGCCACCTCTCCCCCCTCCGGAGGAAGAGGAAAGGGGCGGTAACCTCAAATATGCAGCGCGTGCCCCAGCGCCTTCAGCGCGGCTTCCTGAAAACCCTCGCCTTGCGTCGGGTGGGCATGGATGGTGCCGGCGATGTCCTCCAGCCTTGCGCCCATTTCCAGCGCCAGCCCGAACGCCGCCGACAGTTCCGACACGCCCTGACCGACCGCCTGGATGCCGAGCACCAGATGATTGTCGGCGCGCGCCACGACGCGGACGAACCCATCCTCGCCGAGCTTCGTCATGGCGCGGCCGTTGGCGGCGAAGGGGAACAGGCCGATCTTGATCTCGCCGCCAAGTGCTTTGGCTTCTTCGGGCGACAGCCCCGCCGTCACCAGCTCGGGATCGGTGAAGCAGACGGCGGGGATCGAGCGCTTGTCCCAGCTGCGCTTGTGGCCGGCGACGATCTCGGCGACCATTTCGCCTTGCGCCATTGCCCGGTGCGCCAGCATCGGCTCGCCGGTGACGTCGCCGATGGCGAAGACGCCGCGCATCGAGGTCCGGCACTGGTCGTCGATCCTGATGAATTTTCCGGCCCTGTCGAGATCGATCTGGTCGAACCCCCAGCCCTCGGTCACCGGCTTGCGGCCGACCGTCACCAGGACCTTGTCGGCGGCGACCTTGGCGCTCTTGCCGTTAGATGTCTCGATGAGCAGCGCATCGCCACTCGTCGACAGGCCCTTGGCCTTGGCTCCTGCCATCACCTCGATGCCGAGCGCGGAGAGCCGCTTGACCACCGGCCGGGTCAGTTCGGCATCATACTGCGCCAGCACGCGCGGCAAGGCTTCGACGACGGTCACCTTAGCGCCCATCTTGGCAAAGGCCATGCCGAGCTCCAGTCCGATATAGCCGCCACCGACGACCGCGAGTTTTTCGGGCACGTCGCTCAGCGCCAGGGCCTCGGTGGACGAGATCACCGGCCCGCCGAACGGCAGGAACGGCAATTCGACCGGCGCCGAGCCGGTGGCGATGACGATCGTCTCGGCCCGGATCACCTGGCTTCCGGTCTCGGTCTCGACCTCGACGGTCTTGCCGTCGCGGAACGTCGCCCAGCCATGCACGGTCTTCACCCTAGCCTTCTTGAGCAGGCCGGCGACGCCGCTGTTGAGCCGGCTGACGATCCCGTCCTTCCACGCGACGGTCCTGGCCAGATCGAGCACCGGCGCCGTGACCGAAATGCCGAGCGGGCTGTTGCCGCTGGCCATATGCGACACCTTCTCGAATTCCTCCGCCGCATGGATGAGCGCTTTTGAGGGGATGCAGCCGACATTGAGACAGGTGCCGCCGGGTTTGCCGGCCTCGACGATGACCGTATCGACGCCGAGCTGCCCGGCACGGATGGCGCAAACATAACCGCCAGGCCCGGCGCCGATGACGAGCAGCTTGCAGGAGATTTCTTTCATGATGTCGGCTTCCTCGTCGTGTGAGCTGCCGACGCCCTCCTATCCAGCCCAGCGCTGCCCCTCATCCGCCTGCCGGCACCTTCTCCCCGTATAGTGACCGGGAGGAGGGATTGGCCGTGATGTTGGCGCCCTCGTTTGCAACGCTGCCGATTGGCGAAACCGTCGATGTCAGCCTCTTTCTCCCCGTCACTATACGGGGAGAAATGCCCGGCAGGGCAATGAGGGGCGGCGCGAAGCTCAAAGTAAAGCTGCTGAGGAATACGCTGAAGACCCATTCCGTCACCCCTCCACGAAAAGCAGCGCCGGTGTCTCCAGCAGCGTCTTTATCCGTTGCACGAACACCGCCGCATCCCAGCCGTCGATGACGCGGTGGTCGAAGCTCGAAGACAGGTTCATCATCTTGCGCGGGATAAACTGGGTCCCGTCCCATAGCGGCCGCACCATCATCTTGTTGACGCCGATGATCGCCACTTCCGGGTGGTTGATCACAGGCGTGGTCGCGACACCCCCCATGGCGCCGAGCGAGGTGATGGTGATGGTCGATCCGGACAGCTCGTCACGCGTCGCCGTGCCCGACTTGGCTGCCTCGGCAAGCCTGGCGACCTCGGCGCCGCAATCCCAGATGTCGCGCGCCTCGGCATGCTTGACCACCGGCACCACCAGCCCCGACGGCGTCTGCGCGGCGATGCCGATATGGATGCCGCCATGCTGGTGGATGATGCCGGCCTCGTCGTCGAACAGCGAATTGAGTTGGGGCTGATCCGCGATCGCCTTGACCATCGCCCGCATCAGGAACGGCAACAATGTGAGTTTTGGCCTGTCCGCGCGCTTTTCTTTGTTGAGCGCGGCGCGCAATTCCTCGAGCGCCGTGACGTCGATCTCCTCGACATAGGTGATGTGCGGGATGCGCGACTTCGACAGCGTCATCTTCTCGGCGATCTTGCGCCTGAGACCAACCACCTTGATGTCCTCGACCGCATCGTTGCGGGCGAGACCCGATGCCTTGGCCAATTGCGGCCCGCGCGCCAGGAACGCTTCGATGTCTTCGTGGCCGATGCGGCCGGCGGGACCGGTTCCCGTAACCTGCCTGAGATCGATGCCCGCCTCTTTCGCGCGCAAGCGGACGGCCGGCGACGCCAGTGGCTTTTCGCCTTCCGGACGCGGCGCGCCGGAGACCGAGGTCCGTGTCGTGGTCTTCGCCGCAGCAACCGGCGACGGTGCGGGTTTCGCCGGTGCCTCGGCGAGTTTTGCCTTCGGGACCGGTGCGGTTTCGGGTTTTGGGCTTGCCGGCTTGGAGGGAGCTTGGGTCTCAACCGCTGGTTCAGCCGCTTTGCTTCCGGCCTTCACATTGCCCTCGCCCGCCACCTTCAGCCGCACGATCGGCGATCCGATCGCCACCGTGTCGCCGATCTCGGCGCCCAGCCACAGGATCTCGCCATCGACGGGCGACGGGATCTCGACCGTCGCCTTGTCGGTCATCACGGCGGCCAGCACCGTGTCCTCACGCACGATGTCGCCGATCTTCACATGCCATTCGACGAGTTCGGCTTCGGCGACACCCTCGCCGACATCGGGCAGCTTGATGATATGTTCGCCCATCTCAGGCCTCCCCCACTCTAGGCTTCCATTGTTTCGATGAGGGCACGGCCGACACGGGCCGGCCCCGGAAAATACTCCCATTCCTGCGCATGCGGATAGGGCGTGTCCCAGCCGGCGACGCGGGCCACCGGCGCCTCCAAATGGTAGAAGCAGTTTTCCTGCACCAGCGCCGACAGTTCGGCGCCGAAACCGGAAGTCAGCGTCGCCTCGTGCACGACGACGCAACGCCCGGTCTTCTTCACCGAAGCCACGATCGTGTCGAGGTCGAGCGGCAGCAACGTCCTCAGGTCGATGACCTCGGCGTCGATGCCGGTCTCCTCGGCCGCGGCCTGGGCGACATAGACCATGGTGCCGTAGGCCAGCACCGTGACGGCCGAGCCCGCCCTGCGGATCGCCGCCTTGCCGAGCGGTACCGTGTAATGGCCGTCGGCGACCTCGCCGAGCTCGTGCTTCGACCAGGGTGTCACCGGCCGGTCGTGATGGCCGTCGAACGGGCCGTTATAGAGCCGCTTCGGTTCCAAGAAGATCACCGGGTCGGGATCCTCGATCGCCGCGATCAGCAGCCCCTTGGCGTCATGCGGGTTGGACGGCACCACCGTCTTCAGGCCGGACACATGGGTGAACAGCGCTTCCGGGCTCTGGCTGTGCGTCTGGCCGCCGAAGATGCCGCCGCCGGTCGGCATGCGCACCACGATCGGGCAGGTGAAATCGCCATTCGACCGGTAGCGCAGCCTTGCGGCTTCCTGCGTCAGCTGGTCGTAAGCCGGATACATATAGTCGGCAAACTGAATCTCCACGCAGGGCTTCAAGCCGTAGGCGGCCATGCCGATGGCCGAGCCGACAATGCCGGATTCGTTGATCGGCGCGTCGAAGCAGCGGCTCTTGCCGTACTTGGCCTGCAGCCCGTGCGTGACGCGAAAAACGCCACCGAAGAAGCCGACATCCTCGCCGAACACGACGACTTTGTCGTCGCGCTCCATCGACACGTCCATGGCGTCCCGAATGGCCTCGATCATGGTCCGTCTTGGCATGGCTAGACTCCCGCCCGCTGGCGCTGGCGCCTGAGATGCGGCGGCATCTCGGCAAACACACCTTCGAACATCTCACGCGTCGACGGCTTGCCGCCGGCATGCAGCGTGCCGTGGCTTTCCGCCTCCTTCTGCGCCGCGATCACCGTATCGAGGATTTCTGCTTCGGCCTGTGCGTGCCGCTCGTCCGACCAGACCCCAAGCTTGATGAGATGGTTCTTCAGCCGCATGACCGGGTCGCCGAGCGGCCAGGCGTCGGACTCGGTCTTTGGCCGGTAGGCGGAGGGATCGTCCGAACTGGAATGGGCG
This sequence comes from Mesorhizobium sp. SARCC-RB16n, assembly GCF_008520305.1. Taxonomy (GTDB): domain Bacteria; phylum Pseudomonadota; class Alphaproteobacteria; order Rhizobiales; family Rhizobiaceae; genus Mesorhizobium. The sequence continues at coordinate 11,887 of NZ_ML703306.1, forward strand.
CCGGCGCGGTAGGTGACATATTCGACCAGCGTCGGCCCGAGATTCTCCCGTGCCCTTGTCGCTGCCCATTTGGCCACCGCGTGCACCGCCAGATAGTCATTGCCGTCGACGCGCAGCGACGGGATGCCGAAGCCCAGGCCTCGCGCCGCGAACGTACCGGAACCGCCGCGCGCGATGCCTTGGAAAGTCGAGATCGCCCACTGGTTGTTGACGACATTGAGCACCACCGGCGCCTTGTAGGTGGAGGCGAACACCAGCGCCGAATGGAAATCCGATTCCGCCGTGGAACCGTCGCCGATCCAGGCGGCGGCGATGCGTGAATCGTTCGAGATCGCCGAAGCCATCGCCCAGCCGACCGCCTGGATGTACTGCGTCGCCAGATTGCCCGATATCGAGAAGAAGCCGTGCTCTTTCGACGAATACATGATCGGCAGCTGCCGGCCCTTCAGCGGATCGGCCTCATTGGAATAGATCTGGTTCATCATCGTGACCATCGGATAGCCGTCGGCGATCAGCAGGCCGGCCTGCCGATAGGTCGGGAAATTCATGTCGCCGGGAGCGAGCGCCTTGCGGAAGGCGCAGCTCACCGCCTCCTCGCCCAGATGCTGCATGTAGAAAGAGGTCTTGCCTTGCCTCTGGGCCATCTGCATGCGCGCATCGAAGGTGCGCAGCGTCATCATGTTGCGCAGGCCCTCCAGCAGCTCCTCGCTGGACAGCAGCCCCGCCCACGGCCCGACGGCTTCGCCGTTGCGGTTCAGCACGCGGATGATGGAGAAAGCCATGTCGCGGATGGTGCGCGGATCGACGTCGATGTCGGGACGCGGCACCGAGCCCGCCTCTGCGATGGTCACGTTGGAGAAATCAGGCGTGCCGCCCGGCCGCACTTCCGGCTCCGGAACGTGAAAACGCAACATCCCAGCATCGGCCATGACCTCAAGTCCTCCAATGTTGCCTGGACGCGGATATTTGCACATCCGCGCGTCCAGTGCGAATTCGTCGGGCACGCCTTTCCGGCCGCGCCGGCCGATCCGGCCTCCCGCGCTCAACATGAAGATATGTCCGCGAAATTTCTTGTCGATGTTGAGCGGCGGCACGCAATTTGGCGCAAGCTAGCGCCGTGTTTGTCGCCAGATAAGGTGATTGGTTGGCTAGACTTGGTTCCTCACCCTACTAGGCGCCCTTCCTCTCCCCCGTCGTTCGGGGGAGAGGTGGCGAGCGAAGCTCGACGGAGTGGGGGCCGGCCTGGCTCGGCGTTGTTCTTTCGAGCCGGGACGACGCCTCGCCTGATTGAGGTTCTGTGATGAGTGCCAGCGACAGCGGATTTGAGGACCGGCTTCCCCCACTCCGTCCCGGCTTCGCCGGGCCACCTCTCCCCCCTCCGGAGGGAGAGGAAAGCGCCAGGCTTGGGTGACCCCACGCTTTTTCCTTGTCCGCGATCGGACCCCTCCCGAGAGAGAAACCCAAGCTGGAGAACGTTCACTCCATCCCCGCATCATGCTAACCACTCTTCATGGCACAGAAGAAAGCATTCGAGGTCGATTCGTGGCTCGCGAAGCCTGATCCGCGCATCTCGATCGTCCTGCTTTATGGCCCCGATCGCGGTCTCGTCTCGGAGCGGGCGAAGGCCTTTGCCGAAAAGACCGGCCTGCCGCTTGACGATCCGTTCTCGGTGGTGAGGCTCGAGGGTTCGGAGGTCGATCGCGACGAGGGGCGGCTGCTCGACGAGGCCCGCACCGTGCCGATGTTTTCCGACCGGCGGCTGCTCTGGGTGCGCAATGCCGGCGGCCAGAAGGCACTGGCCGACGACGTCAAGGCGTTGACGGTCGAACCGGCACGGGACGCCATCATCCTGATCGAGGCCGGCGATTTGAAGAAAGGCGTCGGGCTGCGCGCGGTGGTCGAGGGCGCGGACAATGCCATGGCCTTGCCCTGCTATGCCGATGAAGCCCGAGACATCGACACGGTCATCGACGACGAGCTGCGCAAGGCCGGCATGTCGATGACGCTGGAGGCGAGACAAGCCTTGCGCCGCAATCTCGGCGGCGACCGGCTGGCCTCGCGCGGCGAGATCGAAAAACTCGTCCTCTACGCCCACGGGCAGAAGGAAATCGGGCTGGAAGAGGTGCGAGCCATGTCCGGCGACGTGTCCGGCGCCTCTTTCGACGACGCCGTCGACGCGCTGCTCGAAGGCAAGGTCGGCGACTTCGACACCGCCTTCACCCGCCATTGCCAGGGTGGCGGCCCGCCCTTCCTGGTGCTGTCCTCGGCGATGCGGCAGATACAGCAGATCCAGGTCATGCGCGGCCAGATGGACTCAGGCGGCCGCAACGCCGCTTCCGTTGTTGCCGCTGCCCGTCCGCCGGTCTTTTTCTCGCGCCGCAAGCTGGTGGAGAAGACGCTGGAGCGCTGGAACAGCGAAGCACTCGGCCGCGCGCTGACCCGCCTGCAGTCGGCCGTGCTGCAGACCCGGCGCAGGCCGGACCTGTCGGTAGCACTGGCAAGACAGGCGCTGCTGGGAATCGCGGTGGAAAGTGCGCGGCTGGGGCAAAGGTAGGAGAGCGATCTTCCCTTTCGGCGCCGAGCGCTGCCTCCATTGGTCAATTCATTATCATGGCGCCCGCCGGCTGGAAGGTTGGCAGCGCCTGTGGAAAGACCAGCACCGCCGCGCCATAAAGGAGCAGGGCGACACCCGACATCTTGGCGATCCGATCTCCCGACGGAAGGGTCTTTTCCGCAAAGACGAGCAAGGTGACCACGACCATTGCGGCGACGTTCATGATCCCGAGAGGAAAGAGGGCGAGAAACAAGAGCCAGCAGCAGCCCAGGCAAAAAAGTCCGTGCTCCAGGCCCATGCGAACCGCGCCCCAGTAACCATCGCGCCATGAGGTCAGGATGAAGCCGATCGGCGTGCGGCATTTGGCCAGACATAGATCTTTCAGCGGGGAGAGTTGATAGGCGCCCGCAATCATCAGCAGCGCGCCGCCGATACGCGCGGCCGTCGCCGTGGATAATCCCACATGTCCGGCAAGCATCTCAGCACCCGCCGCGCCGGCAAAGGCGATAACGCCCATCACGCCCCAAACCAGCATGTACCCGGCCACGAACACCCAGCTCGAGACAAAGGTCTCCCCCCGGCCCTGTTTGCCGGCCTGGACCTTGTGAAATGTCAGGATCATGGGCGCGGCCGTCGGAAACATCATGGCAATCATCATGATCATCCAGACGGCAAGAAACAGCGGCGCCTTCATACCCATGGTGAGTGAGTACATTTCCATGCGCATGTCCGCGTCCATGCCCATCTGCTGCCAGACAAGCAGGGTCCACGCCGCCGCGGCGATAGCGATCAGCAGCGCGAGAATGATGTATCGCTGGGACGTCGGCGCCATGGACAAGTACGTTCCGTACTATGCGGCCAGCGGCTACTGCTGGCCAGACCAATTGATCGGGGCGTAATGTCCGTTTCGGCGGGAATTGTCCCAGCTCATGCCATGGTCGCTGAATGTGCTGCCTTCCGCCCCCATCGCCATCGCGAGCCAGTCGGGATTGACAGGATGGCCGGTGGCCGCCCACATCTGCCCGTCCTCGCGCATTGTCGGCAGTGGTTCGACAGCCATCCGCATGATACCCGCAATCTCAGCCGACCGCTTCTTGCCGTCTATCCGGTAGTCTATCGGCACCTTCTTGGCGCCGAGGTTCGTGCCAATCATGGGTGCCAACACCGCCATGGGGCCGCCCGCTGCGCCAGTGAAGATGGCACCTAGCGCCTCCGTTTGCCTGTCATCGGCCCGTTCGTCGATATAGGCGGCGGCCGTCCAGTCGCCGTCTGCCATCGGACCCGGCGTGTGAGCAACCATCGCGACACTCAGCCCATCCAATCGAACGTCACCGTAATTGCCCGTATCGATATGAAAGACCAAACCAACGTCGCAAACGCCTCTCGTCGGCTTCGATGTCAGCTGCGCGTTGGTGGACAGCAGGCAGGGACACACGACATCGCAGTTACAATTTTCGAAGTAACTTCCGGACAATTGCCAGCGGACTGCCATTTGCACCTCCCATGCGTCAGGCGCGTCGGCATATCGTTTTGGCGAGGCGGTGCCATTCATGACTATGTAGGAATGGCAAATAGCCCTCGCCGCGACTGACCGGCACGCTAGGGCAGATAATGTAAGCCATCTCTAATTTAGGTTATACCGTTGCCCGGCACAGTCAAGCCGCGAGCGCCAGAGCTGGCGACAGGCGCGGCAGGGGATCGCTGTGGAGAGCACGAGGCTGGGGCAAAGGTAGGCGATTGGCCCCCACTGCAAGATGGCTGGCAAGCCAGAGGCCGCCACCATCTCCACTGTGCCCGCCCCTTGGTGCCAAACTGATGTTCCGTTGGCGCTGCCCCTCACCTCCCTGCCGGCATCCTCTCTCCGTAAACGGGGCGAGGGACACTCTTGTCGCTGCTTTCGCCAATCGCCAGCGTCGCAAGAAAGGGCGCCGGCACCTCACTTAGCCTCTTCTCCCCGTCACTATACGGGGAGAAGGTCCCGGCAGCGGGATGAGGGGCGGCGCCGACGCATCAAATCAACAGCAATATTTGCCGACTAACTATCAGTCCTGCTTCAACCTCCGGCACAGTTCATCCAGCTGTTCCAGGCTCCGATACGCAACCCGCAGCACACCGCCCTTGCCCTTGTGGTCGACCGTGACGATCATGCCGGTCGTATCGGTGAGCAGCTTCTCCAGCGCCAGCGTGTCGGCGTCCTTTTCGGCGGCGGGCGCGGCGGGCTTGGTGCCGTTGGAGCTGGTGCCGGCCGGCATTTGCGCCAGCGCCTCGGCCTGGCGCACGGAAAGGCCTTCCTCGACGATGCGCTTGGCAAGGCCGGCAGGATCTTCCGCCGTCACCAGCGTGCGGGCGTGGCCCGCCGACAATGCGCCGTCGACCAGCATGTCGCGGATCACGTCGGGCAGCTTCAACAGTCTCAACGTGTTGGCGACATGACTGCGGCTCTTGCCGATCACCTGGCCGAGATCGGCCTGGGTATAGCCATGGTCGTCGATGAGTTGCTGGTAACCCTGCGCCTCTTCGACCGGATTGAGGTCGGCGCGCTGGACGTTCTCGATGATCGCCAGCTCCAGCGCCGTGCGGTCGTTGACATCGCGGATGATGACCGGGATCTCGGTCAGCCCGGCGCGCTGCGCCGCCCGCCAGCGGCGCTCGCCGGCGATGATCTCGTAGCGGCCCGCCTGCGTCGGCGAGGGCCGCGCCACCACCGGCTGCACCACGCCGTGCTCACGGATCGACTGGGCCAGATCGGTCAGTTCGGCATCGCCGAAATGCCGGCGCGGATTTTTCGGATTGGCGCTGATGAACTCGATCGGCACCTTGCCGTCGGCGCTCATGCCGGGCTTTTCCGGTGCGGCCGGGCGATCGATCTCGCCGATCAATGCTGCCAGCCCGCGACCCAGTCTTTTCCTCGAGAGATCTTCGCTCATCTTTATTCCAAGTCTATTTCAGATGGTTTCGGTACCGAATCGGCTATTAATATGCATCCGATCTAATCAAGCGGCGCGCAATTTGCGCTCGCGGCGGATCACTTCCGACGCCAACTGCAGATAGGCCTGGCTGCCGGAGCATTTCAGGTCGTATAGGATCGCCGGCTTGCCATAGGACGGCGCTTCGGACACGCGCACATTGCGTGGAATGATGGTCTCATAGACCTTGTCGCCCATATGCTCGCGCACGTCCTGCACCACCTGGTTGGCGAGATTGTTGCGGCCGTCATACATGGTCAGCACGATTCCCTGGATGGTGAGGTCCGGATTGATCGAGCGGCGCACCTGCTCGACGGTTTCGAGCAGCTGGCTGAGACCTTCGAGCGCGAAGAACTCGCATTGCAGCGGTACGAGAACGGAATCGGCTGCCGCCATTGAATTCAAGGTCAAAAGATTGAGCGAGGGTGGGCAATCGATCAGCACATAGCCGAAAGGCGCCCCGCGCTCGGTCGCCGCCCGCAGCGCATTACGCAGTTTGAGTACCCGGTCGGGCGCCGAGGCGATCTCCATCTCGATGCCGAGCAGGTCGAGCGTCGAGGGCACGATGGACAGGCCGGGTACCGCGGTCGGAATGGCCGCGGCTTCCAGCTCCAGTTCGCCCGTCAGCACGTCATAGGACGAGACCGTCCGGTCCTTGCGGTCGATGCCGAGGCCGGTGCTCGCATTGCCTTGCGGGTCCAAGTCGACGATCAGCACTTTTTCGCCGATTGCCGCCAGCGCGGTGGCCAGGTTGATGGCGGTGGTCGTCTTGCCGACACCGCCCTTCTGGTTGGCTACGGTGATGATTCGAGGGCCGTTCTTCATCATGGGTTTATGCCAGAAATTCATCTTGGGGTCGCCGAATAATCAGACCAGTCGCGGTTCAGACAGGTCGCACATGGGACAATTCGAGGATGACGCCGCTGGCGTCGGTCACGCTTGGATGTTCTACCAGATCGAACGTCCACCGGTTAACGCTTTCTTGCACTTCGGCACGGTAATCCCGGCCTTTGTGGAACAGCGCCCGCGCCCCCGAGGCCAGCCATGGCGCGGACAAGTCGAGCAGAACCGACAGCGGGGCCAGCGCCCGCGCCGTGACGATCTGCGGCTTCGAAACAAGCACATGGCTGTCCTCGATACGACGCGCCACGACCCGCGCCGGCAGGCTGAACTGACCGATGACGGTCTGCAGGAACGAGGCCTTCTTGCGGTTGCTTTCGACCAGATCGATGCTGGCCCCCGGGCGCTCGGCAAGCAAAAAGGCCATCACAAGCCCAGGAAACCCGCCGCCCGACCCGATGTCGACCCAATGCCTGGCTTCAGGCTCTATCCGTGCGAGCTGGGCGCTGTCCAGGATGTGGCGATGCCAGACGTCGGCCGAGGTCGATTGCGCCACGAGATTGATGCTGCGGTTCCACTTCTGGAACAGTTCCTCGAACGCCACCAGGCACTCGAATGTTTCACGTGAAACCGGGCCGGCGGCGTCCTGCAGGCTCTTCAGGGAAAAAGAGCTCACGCAACGTCCCTCTGCTCGGCCTTTTCAGCGGATTCCCAATGACGGACATGCGCGACGATGACCGCCAGCGCCGCCGGCGTCATGCCTTCCATGCGCTGTGCATCGGCGATGGAGCGCGGCCGCCGCGCCTGCATCTTCTGCTTCAATTCATTGGACAATCCGGGCACGCCGGCAAAATCGACCGTCTCCGGGATCAGCCGGCTTTCTTCATGCCGGATCTGCGCCACATCCGTGCTCTGGCGATCTAGGTAGACCGAATATTTCGCTTCCGTTTCGAGGCGCTCCGCAGTCCTGGCATCGATGTCGTGAAATTTCGGTTCGACCCGGGCCAGCCAGGCAATGTCGACACCGGGATAGGCCAACAATTCGAAGCCGGAGCGGCGCACGCCGTCGCGATTGATCTCCAGGCCATGCCGCGCCGCCTCGTTCGGCGTCATGGCCAGCGAAAGTGCCAGCTGGCGCGCTTCGTCGAGCCGCCGCGTGACATCGCCAAACCGCTGCATCCGCCGGGCCGAGGCGATCCGCAGCGTCTGCGCCAGTGGGGTCAATCGCTCATCGGCATTGTCGGCTCGCAGCGACAGCCGGAATTCTGCCCGCGAGGTGAACATCCGGTACGGCTCGCTGATGCCGCGGCTGGTCAAATCGTCGACCATCACGCCGATGTAGGCCTGGGTGCGGCTGAGCACGATCTGCTCGCCGCCCGCGGCGCGGCGCGCCGCGTTGATGCCGGCGAGCAGGCCCTGCGCTGCGGCCTCTTCATAGCCGGTCGTGCCGTTGATCTGCCCGGCGAGAAAAAGTCCGGCAACGCGCCTGGTCTCGAGTGTCTGATGCAGTTCGCGCGGATCGACATGATCATATTCGATGGCATAGCCGGGCTGCAGCATGACGGCACGCTCCAGCCCGGGAATGGTCTTCAGAATGTCGAGCTGAACGTCTTCCGGCAGCGAGGTGGAAATGCCGTTGGGATAGACGGTGTGGTCGTCGAGCCCTTCCGGCTCCAGAAAGATCTGGTGCCCGTCCCGGTCGCCGAACTTGACGATCTTGTCCTCGATCGAGGGGCAGTAACGCGGCCCAACCCCCTCGATCGAGCCGGAATACATAGCGGAACGGCCAAGATTGGTGCGGATCAGCTCATGCGTGGCCGTGGTCGTGCGGGTGATGCCGCACTCGATCTGCGGCGTCACGATGCGGTCGGTCATCAGCGAGAACGGCACGGGATGCTCGTCCGCCGCCTGGCCTTCCAGCGCAGACCAGTCGATGGTTCGTCCATCCAGCCGCGGCGGCGTGCCGGTCTTGAGCCGCCCGAGCTTGAAGCCGGCGCGATCCATCGTCGCCGACAGTCCCATGCTGGCCTTCTCGTTCATGCGGCCGGCGACGATCTTCTTCTCACCGATGTGGATGAGCCCGCGCAGGAAGGTTCCCGTCGTCAGCACCACGGCGCCGCAGGCAAGCCGCCGGCCGTCCGCCAGCAGAACCGCGGCGATCTTTCCATCGGAGATCTCGAAATCGAGCACTTCGCCCTCGACAACGTCGAGATCGTTCTGCTGCCGAATCGCTTCCTGCATGGCAAGGCGATAGAGCTTCCTGTCGGCCTGTGTGCGCGGACCGCGCACCGCCGGGCCCTTGCGGCGGTTCAGCAGACGGAACTGGATGCCGGCGGCATCCGCCACACGGCCCATCAGCCCGTCCATGGCGTCGATCTCGCGCACAAGATGGCCCTTGCCAAGCCCACCGATCGCCGGGTTGCACGACATGACGCCGATCGTGTCGAAACGCAGCGTCACGAGCGCGGTCCTGGCGCCGCCGCGCGCTGACGCACTGGCCGCCTCGCAGCCGGCATGGCCGCCCCCCACCACAACCACATCATAGTGATCGGTCATTTTATTTTGGTCCCGGACTCAAAGAAGATGAGCGACACATGTCCCCGCAAGGCGGGAGTGTCAAGAAAACTTCCTCACGACGTTTCACGTGAAACAGGGGAAACCCTGCTTCTGCCCGCGTTTCACGTGAATCACGGCCCAAGATGTTTCACGTGAGTCAGCCGGAGCCTCTGCCATCGACCGTGCGTGTTTCACGTGAGTCATTTCCCGATGCAGAATTGGGAAAAGATCACGTCGAGCAAATCTTCTACATCCGCCGCACCCACGATCCGCCCCAGTCGATCCGCTGCCAGACGCAGCTCTTCAGCGCGCAATTCCTGGGCCGCCCGCTCATCGATGGCGCGCTGCAGATGCCGGTTCGCCGCACCGAGCAACTCGACATGGCGCAGACGTGACGGCAGAATTTCCCCGGCGTCGCCGGCCGCTTGACTGGCGCGGCGCCCTATCTCTGTCAGCAATTCCTCCACCCCCGTCCCGTCCATCACCGATATGCCAAACTCATAGCGCCCAGCCACATTGCGGACGGCTCTCCTATCGAGCAGGTCGAATTTGGTGCCGACACGCAATGCCGGCGGCGGCGTCGGCAGCGGACCGGCGTCCCTTGGGTGCGTGGCGTCCTCGAGCAGCAGCAGTAGATCGGCGTGGTCGGCTTTAGCTCTCGCCTTCTCGATGCCGATCGCCTCGACCTTCCCCGGTGCTTCCCGGAGCCCGGCAGTATCGGTCAGTGTGACACGCAAGCCCTCAAGATCCAGCACGACCTCCAGCAGGTCACGGGTGGTACCGGGTTCATCCGTTACAATAGCAGCATCGCGCCGCGCCAAGGCGTTGAACAGACTGGACTTGCCGGCGTTGGGCGCACCGAGGATGACGACTTCAAAGCCGTCGCGGATGATCTCGGCCGCATGGAATCCGCCGATGTGACCGTCGATCTCGGCGATCATCGACCTTACGTCTGACCAAACCGTATCCGAAACGGAACCCGGCACATCGTCCTCGTCGGCGAAATCGATCTCGGCCTCGATCATGGCCCGCGCATGAATCAGGCGCCGACGCCAGTTGAGGTAGAGTTCACTCTGCGCGCCCTCGGCATTCCGGACCGCGAAGCGCCGCTGCGCTTCGGTCTCGGCGTTGACGAGATCCGCCAGCGCCTCCGTCTCGACCAGATCGACCTTGCCGTTGAGAAAGGCCCGGCGCGTGAATTCTCCGGGTTCCGCATGCCTTACCCCGTGAAAGCCAGCGATCGTTTCCAGCATCCTGGCCACCACGGCGCGTCCGCCATGAACATGGAATTCGGCGACATCCTCGCCGGTAAAACTGGCCGGACTTGGGAAGAAGACAATCAAGCCGTTATCGAGCACCGTCCCATCTGGAGCCCTGAATTTACGCAGGACCGCCGCGCGCTCCTTAACCATGCCGCCGGCAATCGTTTCGACCACGAATCGAGTCCGTGGGCCGGAGAGACGCAGCACCGCCACCCCAGCCGGAAGCCGGCCGCTCGACAGTGCCACGATCGAATCGCCTGAAATCATTTGCCCGCTCTACCGAACCGCCCTAGCTTTCGTCCCATCACCGACCCCGAGTTGCCCCGAAAGTTGGCCATCGTGACATTGCCCGCGCAAAACCTGCTTGCCGACGAGGCCAGCCCCTATCTGCAGCAGCACAGCGGCAATCCCGTGCATTGGCGGGGATGGTCACCGGCATCGCTCCAGGAAGCACAAGCGTTGGACAGGCCCATCCTGCTCTCCGTCGGCTATGCCGCGTGCCACTGGTGCCATGTCATGGCCCATGAAAGCTTCGAGAACGACGACGTCGCCGCCGTCATGAACCGTCTGTTCGTCAATATCAAGGTCGACCGCGAGGAGCGCCCCGACATCGACCAGATCTACATGGCGGCACTATCCTCTATGGGCGAGCAAGGCGGCTGGCCGCTGACCATGTTCCTGACGCCCGACGGCAAGCCGTTCTGGGGCGGCACCTATTTCCCGCGCGAGCCGCGCTATGGCCGCCCAGGATTCATCCAAGTGATGGAAGCGGTCGACAAGGCCTGGCGCGAAAAGAGGGCGAGTCTGCACCAGAGCGCCGACGGCCTGACCTCGCATGTCGAGGCGCGGCTCTCGGGCACACATTCCAAGGCGCTACTCGATCGCGATATGCTGTCCGATCTCGCCGGCCGTGTCAGTGGCATGATCGACCACGATCGCGGCGGCCTGAGCGGCGCGCCGAAATTCCCGAACGCGCCGTTCATGCAAACGCTGTGGCTGTCCTGGCTGCGCGACGGCAATGCCGCGCATCGCGACGATGTGCTGGTCAGCCTCGAACATATGCTGAGCGGCGGCATCTGTGATCACATCGGCGGCGGACTCAGCCGCTACTCGACGGACGCCGAATGGCTGGTGCCGCATTTCGAGAAGATGCTCTACGACAACGCCCAGCTCATCCGCTTCTGCAATTGGGCTCTCGCGGCGACCGGCAATGATTTGTTCCGGATACGAATCGAAGACACGGTCGACTGGCTGCTGCGCGAAATGCGCGTCGATGGCGGCGCCTTTGCCGCGAGCCTCGACGCCGACAGCGATGGAGAGGAAGGCCTGTTCTATACCTGGAGCAGACAAGAGATCGAATCCGCGCTTGGAGACGATTCAGCGTTGTTTTTCAATTACTTCACGCTTTCCAGCCCACCCGGCTGGGAGGGCAAGCCGGTGGTCCATCAGACCATCTCCCAGCAAGCGCTTGGTGTGGCCGATCGTCAACAGCTGATCCCCCTCAAGGCACGGCTACTCGCCGTCCGGGAAGAACGCGTCAGGCCGGGCCTCGACGCAAAGACCCTTACCGACTGGAACGGCCTGATGATCGCCGCGCTCGCCGAGGCCGGCCGTTCGCTGGCGCGGCCGGATTGGATCGAGGCCGCGGCAAAGGCCTTTGCCCATATCAGTGCCGCCAGCCGCGACGGTCGCTTGCCGCATTCCATGCTCGGCGCCAGGAAACTGTTTCCCGCCCTGTCGAGCGACTATGCCGCCATGACCAATGCGGCGATCTCGCTGTTCGAAGCCACCGGCGATTGGACCTATGTCGACCAGGCCGGCCGGTTCCTCGAACAGCTCGATCATTGGCACGCCGACGCGGAAGGCACTGGCTACTATCTGACCGCATCGGACAGCACCGATGTGCCGATCCGCATCAGGGGCGATGTCGACGAGGCCATTCCGTCAGCCACCAGCCAGATCATCGAGGCGCAGGTCCGGCTCGCCTCAGTCACCGGCAATCTCGACTTGCAGGAGAAGGCCTGGAAAACCGCCGAGCATGCCGCCGGCCGCGCCGCGCACCAGGCCTACGGCCAGACGGGCATCGTCAATGCCTGCGCGCTTGCCATCGAACCGCTGAAACTGGTCATCGTGGACGGACCGGAAGATCAAAAGCTCGTTCCGGTCGCGAATCGAAATCCCGACCCGCGCCGCGTCGACATCGTCGTGCCGATTGGTACGGCAGCGAATCGACCCCTGCTGCCCGGTGGAATCCTGCCGCCGACCAACCGGCGCGGCGCCTGGCTATGCACCGGCCAGGTCTGCCTGCCGGTGGTTACGAATCCGGATGAACTGGAAGGGTTGTTGCGTAGTTCGTCATCCTATGGCGGAGCAAGGAGCGATGCGACGCAGACCATAGGATCCATGCCGTGACATCGCAAGGTCACTACGGCCAAGTTCTGCACCGCCACCTTGTTCGCAACGTCGCGGAATGGATCCTCGGGTCAAGCCCGAGGATGACGAAGAGAAAGCCTGCCTCGCTTCGATTACGTGTTCATCGAATCGAAGAAATCGCCGTTGGTCTTGGTCTGCTTCAGCTTGTCGATCAGGAACTCGATCGCGTCGGTGGTTCCCATCGGCGCCAGTATGCGGCGCAGCACGAAGATCTTCTGCAGGTCCTGGCGCGACACGAGCAGGTCTTCCTTGCGGGTGCCCGACTTGAGAATGTCGATCGCCGGATAGATGCGCTTGTCGGCGACCTTGCGGTCGAGCTGGATTTCGCAGTTGCCGGTGCCCTTGAACTCTTCGAAGATGACTTCGTCCATGCGGCTGCCGGTGTCGATCAGCGCCGTGGCGATGATGGTGAGCGAGCCACCTTCCTCGATGTTGCGGGCGGCGCCGAAGAAGCGCTTCGGGCGCTGCAGCGCGTTGGCGTCGACACCGCCGGTCAGCACCTTGCCGGATGATGGCACGACGGTGTTGTAGGCGCGGCCGAGGCGGGTGATCGAATCCAGAAGGATCACCACGTCACGGCCGTGCTCGACCAAGCGCTTGGCCTTCTCGATGACCATTTCGGCGACCTGGACGTGGCGTACCGCCGGCTCGTCGAAGGTCGAAGAAATCACTTCGCCCTTCACCGAACGCTGCATGTCGGTCACTTCCTCCGGACGCTCGTCGATCAGGAGCACGATCAGATAGCATTCCGGATGATTGGCGGTGATCGAGTGCGCGATGTTCTGCAGCAGCACCGTCTTGCCGGTGCGCGGCTGTGCGTTGATCAGGGCGCGCTGGCCCTTGCCGATCGGTGCCACCAGGTCGATCACGCGAGGCGATATGTCCTTGCTGGGCGGATTGTCGACCTCCATCTTCAGACGCGAGGTCGGATAGAGCGGCGTCAGATTGTCGAAGTGGATCTTGTGGCGGATCTTCTCGGGATCGTCGAAATTGATCGTGTTGACCTTGAGCAGCGCGAAATAGCGCTCGCCCTCCTTCGGGCTGCGGATCGGTCCTTCGACCGTATCGCCGGTCTTCAGCGAAAAGCGCCGGATCTGCGACGGCGAGATGTAGATGTCGTCGGGACCTGGCAGGTAGTTGGCATTGGCGGAGCGCAGGAAGCCGAAACCGTCCTGCAGCACCTCGACCACACCGTCACCGATGATTTCGATGTCCTGGGCGGCGAGCTTCTTCAGGATCGCGAACATCAGTTCCTGCTTGCGCATGACGCTGGCGTTCTCGACCTCGAGCGATTCGGCATAAGCAATCAGCTCAGGCGGCTTCTTGTTCTTGAACTCGGTGAGTTTCATTTCTTGCATTAGATAGACTCTGGGTAGGCTTTGGGGAAAAGATCGGCGGGATGCGACAAATGCCGGGCGCGGCCGAAAGCAATGACGGGCGGCGCATGACGGGAAGGAAGACCCGTCTTGTATCGTCGGTCGGCTGAAAGAGCAAGCCGCCTTTTGACGGGGCCGGATGAAGCCTCAGAAGGGCTTCACGACGACCAGGATCACGATTGCGATCATCAACAATGTGGGGATCTCGTTGACGATCCGCCAGTGCCTTGCCGGTTTTTCGTTGCGGTCCTCGGCGAACTTGCGCACCGCGCCGGCCAGGTAGCCGTGAATGCCCGACAAAATCAGCACCAGGCCGATCTTGGCATGCAGCCAGCCGCCGTGGAACGCAAAGATCTTCCAGGCCAGCCACAGCCCGAACACCCAGGTGAGGATCATCGCCGGATTGATGATGCCGCGCAGCAGACGCCGCTCCATCACCTTGAACGTCTCGGATTGAACGGAGCCCTTCTCCGCGTCGGCGTGATAGACAAACAGCCGCGGCAGATAAAGCATGCCGGCCATCCAGGAGATGACGGCGAGGATATGGATCGCCTTTGCCCAGGGGTAGAAGCTTTCCGGCGCGAAGAAAAACAAAAGCGCGGTAAGAACGATCAGGACAGCGATGCCGATGACCATGCGCTTCATCGCCTGGCCGGTGCTGTTGGTGCTATCTCTGTCAGCCATCAGCGTGCCGCGCTCCGAACCTGTTTCACCATTGCCTCGACATGCGCCACCAGCGTCTCCGGCGTGATGCCATGGCCGAGATTGAAGATCAGCGGCCCGTTCCCCAGTGACCGAAGGATCGCCCCGACGCCGTCGGCCAACGCCTGCCCGCCGGCCACCAGCCGCAACGGATCGAGATTGCCCTGGACGGCCCCTTGCCGCTGCAACGCCCTCGCTGCCTCCAGCGGCACCGTCCAGTCGATACCCAGGCCCGTCACGCCGGTCTTCTCGCGATAACCCTGGTAGCGGGCTCCGGCACCCTTGGGAAAGCCGATGATCGGGACGTCGGGATAGACGGTCCGAACCTGCCTGACGATCTCGGCTACCGGCTCGATGCAGAACTGTTCGAACGAGGCATCGTCGAGCACCCCCGACCAGGAATCGAAAATCTGCACGACATCCGCGCCGGCCTCGATCTGGCGGATCAGGTAGGAGGCCGAATGATCGGCGAGCACTTTCAGCAGTCGTCGAAACGCCTCCGGCTCGCGATAGGCGAACAGCCGCGCCGGCGCCTGGTCCGGCGTCCCGTGGCCGGCGATCATATAGGTCGCCACTGTCCAGGGCGCGCCGCAGAAGCCGATCAGCGTCGTCTCGTCGGGCAATTTCACCCGCAGCCGGCGAAGCGTCTCGTAGACCGGTTCGAGATTCACGTGAAACATCTCGCTTCCCAGCACCGCGATCTCGGCCACCGAAATCGGCGTCAGCAGCGGCCCGCGCCCTTCCTCGAAGCGAACGTCGCGGCCAAGCGCATGGGGAACGACAAGGATGTCCGAGAACACGATCGAAGCGTCGAAGCCGAAGCGCTCGATCGGCTGCAGCGTCACTTCGACGGCAAGGTCGGGGTCGTAGCAGAGATCGAGGAACGAACCGGCGCGTCTTCGCGTCTCACGGTATTCCGGCAGATAGCGCCCGGCCTGGCGCATCATCCAGAGCGGAGGAGGAAACACCGTCTTGCCCTTCAGGACATCCAGCATGATCCGTCTTGCAGGCATCGAGCGCTCGCCTCTCCCGGCTTCCCTTTAATCAAATATCTTATTTTAAAAGAGTCTTCTGATTCTAAGAGTCTGTTGGTTGTGGTGATTGCCACCTGTCCCGCTTTGGCCCCAAAAACGCCAGCAAGCATATTGTCGCGCATTCAGGGTCGCGGCTTGCAGGGTTCTGGGGACAATCAGGAATCTCGCTGGCAAGTCAAGGCGCTAGATCGACCGCCCTCGAGACCCGCCCTGTGGACAGGCGAAAGGCAAAACGCGTCGTCCACGGACTTGTCCCCAGCCGTCCGGCGAAGCTGACAGCGCATCGAATTGTGGACAAACCGCCATCTGATACAGTCGCCCCTGGTCAGCACGTCCGCCTGTCAGACCTTATCCACATCCGCCCACAGCCCCAGGTGACCCCCTGTGAACAAACCTCAGAGCTTCTTCCACCTGCATCTGATTTCCGACGCCACGGGGGAAACGCTGCTCGCCGCTGGCCGCGCCGCTTCGGCGCAGTACAAGGACGCGCGCGCCATCGAACACATCTACCCGCTCATCCGCACCGAAAAACAGATAGCCAAGGTGTTCGAGGACATTGAGGAGGAGCCGGGCATCATCCTCTACACGGTGGTCGACCAGAAGCTGGCGCGCGGCATCGACGAACGCTGCGCGGCCATGGGGCTTCCCTGCGTGTCGGTGCTGGAGCCCGTGCTGACCGTCTTCCAGTCCTATCTCGGGACGCCGGCCGGTCGCCGCGTCGGCGCCCAGCATGTTCTCGACGCCGAATATTTCCGGCGCATCGATGCGCTCAATTTCACCATGGACCATGATGACGGCCAGCTGCCGGCCAACATGGATGATGCGGATGTCGTGCTGATCGGCATATCGCGGACGTCGAAGACGCCGACCAGCATCTATCTCGCCAACCGCGGCATCAAGACCGCCAACATCCCGATCGTGCTCGGCGTGCCGGTACCCGAGAGCCTGATCAATGCCAGGACACCGCTGGTCGTCGGACTGATCGCCACCGCCGAGCGCATTTCGCATGTGCGCCAAAACCGCATTCTGGGCAATTCGAACTCCTATGTCGCGACCGACTATGTCGACCGTGCCGCCATCAACGAGGAGCTCGCCTACGCCCGCCAGATCTGCACCCGCCATGGCTGGCCGATGATCGACGTCAGCCGCCGTTCGATCGAGGAGACGGCGGCGGCGATCGTTGCCCTCAGGGGGAAGAACAGATAGATGGCGAAAAGTGAGTTTCTTGAGTCTTCCTATGGGAAAGTCGGCGCCGCCCCTCACCTGCCTGCCGGCATCCTCTCCCCGTATAGTGACGGGGAGAGGGGCGCCGTTATGGGTGGTTTCGCCGATTGGCGCCGACGTTGCGGCCAACTTCTTTCTCCCCGTCACTATACGGGGAAAAATGTCCGGCAGGACAATGAGGGGCGGCGCCAACGTTGCAGATAAAACTCATCCCTGTATTTGCGCCCGGGAGCAAAAATGACAGAAAAAATCATCCTCGCCTCCGGCAGCGCGTTCCGCAAGGCGATGCTGGTCGATGCGGGCGTCGACATCGAGGCGGTTCCAGCGATGCTCGACGAGCGGGCGCTGGAAGCGCCGTTGCAGGACAGCGGCGCATCGCCCGAGGACGTCGCCCTGGTGCTCGCCGAAGCCAAGGCAACCGAAGTCAGCGAGCGCCGGCCCGGCGCGCTGGTGCTCGGCTGCGACCAGACCTTGTCGCTCGGCGACGAGGTGTTCCACAAGCCGGCCGACATGGAAGGTGCGCGCCGCCATCTCCTGGCGCTGTCGGGCAAGACCCATCAGCTCAACAGCGCCGCCGTGCTGGTGCGCGACGGCAAGGTGCTGTGGCGCCATGTCGGCATCGCCTCGATGACCATGCGCAGGCTCGACCCCGCCTTCATCGGCCGGCATCTCGCCCGCGTCGGCGCCAAGGCATTGTCGAGCGTCGGCGCCTATCAGGTCGAGGGCGAAGGCATCCAGCTGTTCGCTGAAATAGAAGGCGACCATTTTACCATTGTCGGCCTGCCGCTGCTGCCTCTGCTGGCGGAACTGCGTATGCTGGGAGCCATCGATGGCTGATATCTTCAAGAAAGCCTTCGTCACCGGCCATCCCATAAAACATTCGCGCTCGCCGATGATCCACGGCCACTGGCTGGCCAAGCATGGCATTGACGGCAGCTACCAGGCGATCGACGTGGCGCCGCGAGACTTCGCCGATTTCCTGGCAAGCTTGCAGGCCAATGGCTACCGCGGCGGCAATGTCACCATCCCGCACAAGGAGGCAGCCTTTGCCGGGGTCGCGCGCCGCGACCATGCGGCGGACGAGATCGGCGCCGTCAACACGCTGTGGCTCGAAGACGGCACATTGTGGGGCGGCAACACCGACGGCCATGGCTTTGCCGCCAATCTCGACGATTACGCCGCGGGCTGGGCGTCCAATGGCCCGGCCGTGGTGCTGGGCGCTGGCGGTGCCTCCCGTGCCGTCGTCCACGCGCTGAAAGAGCGCGGCCTCGGTGACATCCGCATCGTCAACCGCACGCTCGCCCGGGCGATTGAATTGCGTGACCGCTTTGGCGCCGGTGTCTCGGCGCACGAAGTGGCCGCGACCGCCGAACTCCTGGGCGACGCCGGGCTGCTGGTCAACACCACCGCGCTTGGCATGCAGGGCAATGAGGGCCTGCCCGTCGACCCCGCGCTGCTGCCCGACCACGCCGTCGTCAACGACATCGTCTATGTACCGCTCGAAACCCCGCTGCTCGCCGCCGCGCGGGCACGAGGGCTGAAGACGGTCGACGGGCTCGGCATGCTGCTTAACCAGGCGGTGCCCGGCTTCGAGCGCTGGTTCGGCGTCAGGCCGAAGGTTACGCCGGAACTGCGCGCGATCATCGTTGCCGATCTGGTGCCAAAATCATGATCGTGCTCGGCCTCACGGGCTCGATCGGCATGGGCAAGTCGACGACGGCGAAGATGTTCGCCGAAGCCGATGTGCCGGTACATGATTCCGACGAGGCGGTGCATCGCCTCTATGCGGGCAAGGCGGCCCCGTTGGTCGAAGCCGCCTTTCCCGGCACCACCGTCGGCGGAAGCGTCGACCGCGCAAAACTCGGCGCCCGTGTGCTCGGCGATACGGCGGCCCTGAAAAAGCTCGAGGCCATCATCCACCCGCTGGTCCGGGCCGACGCCGAAGCCTTCCTGGCCAAGCATCGTAACGCGGGCGAATCGATCGTGCTCCTCGACATCCCGCTGTTGTTCGAAACCGGTGGCCGTAGCCGGGTCGACAAGGTCGTCGTCGTCACCGCGCCGGCCGAAGTCCAGCGCCAGCGCGTGCTGGCGCGACCAGGCATGACGGAAGAAAAACTGGCATCGATTCTGGCCAGGCAGGTGCCGGATGCCGAAAAACGAAGGCTTGCCGATTTCGTCATCGACACCGGCGAGGGGCTGGACGCCGCGCGCGTCGCGGTCGCAGCGATTATTGCCGAAATCAAGGGATAAGTCGGGCTCCTGACGGCAGGCCGTCAGCATTGCCCATTGCCATTTTGTTCCGGTCTGACGATCCTGCTCCCAGGAGCGACCTGATTCGATGCGTGAGATCATCTTCGATACGGAAACCACCGGCCTCGATTCGCGCGATGACCGCGTGATCGAGCTTGGCGGCGTCGAACTGGTCAATCGTTTTCCGACCGGCAGGACCTTCCATCATTATATCAACCCGCAAGGGCGCGCGATCCACGCCGAGGCGCAGTCCGTGCATGGCATCAGCGCGGCCGATCTCGCGGGCAAGCCGACCTTCGCCGAAATCGCCGAGGAATGGCTGAGGTTCACGGAAGGCGCCAAGCTGGTCGCCCACAACGCCACATTCGATATCGGCTTCCTCAATGTCGAATTCGGCCGGCTCGGTCACCCGCCTGTCGATAACGGGCTTGTCGTCGACACGCTGGCCCTGGCGCGCCGCAAGCACCCGATGGGTCCCAATTCGCTCGACGCGCTGTGCCGGCGCTATGGCATCGACAATACGAAGCGCACCAAGCACGGCGCCCTGCTCGATTCCGAATTGCTGGCAGAGGTCTATATCGAGCTGATCGGTGGCAAGCAGGCCGCTCTCATTCTCGACAGCGCTGCCGGGCCGGCCCAGCGCGGCGACAATGTCCGCCAGATCGAGATCATCGTTGCCGAACGGCCGGCGCCGCTCGTGCCGCGGCTGACCGAAGCAGAGCGCGCGGCCCATGCGGCCATGGTCGCCACGCTTGGCGAAAAGGCGCTGTGGCTGAAAGCCTCCCCGCAGGAAGCAGCCCAGGCGCTGTCCTCATAAAAGCCGTCCGGGAAAAGTTGCCTCAGTAGGGCCACTGCCCTCGGCCCAGCGCGGCAACCGCCGCGATGATGCGCGCAAAGGCTTCCGCCGCGGCCGGCACTGTCGTGCGGGCGCGCAGGAAACTGTGTACGAGGCGAGGTTCCTCATGCCACCACGCCTTGCCGCCGGCTTTCAGGATACGGTTGCGATAGACCTCGCCGTCCGACGATAGCGGGTCGCACTCGGCCGTGACGATCACGGTCGGCGGCAGGCCGGAGAAGTCGGTGTCGCGCAGCGGCGAGAAGGTCGGATCGTCGGGCGATTGCTTCCTGGTTGACCTGACGTCGCGGTAGAAGGCGACATCGCCTGTCGACAGCAGCGGCGCATCGGCGTGCTCGACATAGGAGCCAGTGGCCTCGTTGCCGCCGAGACCGGGATAGATCAGCACCTGGCCGATCGCGGCGCGTGGATGGTGACGCGTGGCTTGTGCCACCGCCGCCGCCAGATTGCCGCCCGCACTTTCGCCGCACAGCACCAGCGGCAGGTCGCTGGCCGCCGCCGCCCATTCGAAAGCCGCCAGCGCATCGTCGAAGGCGGCAGGGTGGAGGTGCTCGGGCGCCAGCCGGTAGTCGATCGACAGCACGTCGAAGCCGGTGCCGGCGCAGATGTCGGCGCAGATGTCATCATGGCTTTCGAGTCCGCCGAGGATGAAGCCACCGCCGTGGAAATAGAGCACTGTCGCACGCGGCGTCGCGCCGGCGAGCCGGTAGCGGCGGACCGGGATGTCATGCTTGGAAGCGGCAACCAGGCTGTCGCTGGCCTTGACCCCGGGCGGGCGGCCCTGGTGGAAGGCCCGGCACATCCTGGCATAGACCGCGCGCTGCTTGTCGACCGGCAGGCCGACGATCTCGGGCGGGTACCAGGCGTTGATGCTGTCGATATAGGCCCAGAGCGTCGGGTCGAGCCATGGTCCGTATTTGCCGCGGCTGGTCATTTCAATCTGAGGGGCACGTCAAAGCTCGGCATAGAGACGGGCAGCGTTCTCGAAGGTGAAGCGCAGCGGTACCGAGCCTTCGACCTGCCAGACGGTGACCGTCTCGCCGGCCAGCAGCCGGCAGGCGCCGTCGCTGTCGGTGACGGCGCCGCCATAGAGCCGGTTGGCAAGATTGAGGATGGCGGTCTGGTGCATGGCCGCGCTGCCGCTGCCGCAGGCGTCCTTGACCAACAGCACGCGAAAGCCCTTCGTCACCGCGTCCTTTACGGTGGCGTCGATGCACGCTTCGGTCCACACGCCCGCGACAACCAGCCATTCGATGCCGGAAGCCTTGAGCCGGTCAGCGGCCGGACCCGAACGGAAGGCGCTGGCCTCGGCCTTGATCAGCAGCGCCTCGCCATTCGCCGGCGCCACCTCACGGCAGATTTCGGTCAGCGGGTCGCTCTTGTCGGAAAAGGCCGACTTGCCGTCTTCGCCGACCGGATGAAAGGGCCGGTCCTGGCTGTCGAGATCGACAATATAGGCCCAGTGATGGAGCGGCACATGGTTTTGCCGCGCCGCCGCCTGCAGGCGCTGGACGTTGGCGAGGATTTCTTCGTAGCCCTCGACAAGATAGCGCGGGTCCTGCCGGTGCTCTTCCTGCAGGTCGATGAACACGGCGGCCACGGTGCCGCGCTTGATGGAGATGGGGGCTTTCATGCGGACGGGCCTGGGCAGCGGTCGGCCAACGCCGTTCCGTTCAGAGAGTTGGCGCAGCCGGTGGCGATTGGCCGGTGCCTCCCGACCTTCGTCATCCACGGGCGAAGCAGGAGCGAAGCTCCGTCGCGGAGACCCGAGGATCCATGCCGTGACATTGGCCAGAGGACGGAGCGGGGCAGAATCTGCCCTGTGGTGACACGTCTGGGTCGCGGCATGGATCCTAGGGTCTGCGCCGCGTCGCTGCGCTCCTTGCTCCGCCCTAGGATGACGAAGAGAGGGGCGTTCGCGATGATTGCCAACGGATGCGTAACGGGAATCAAACCTCTTTCTCCAGAAACTCGTCCTCATAGGGGAAGCGCGACAGAAGCTCCGTGCCGGTCTCGGTGATCAGGATCTCGTCTTCCAGCTTGACGCCCTCCCGGCCGCCCTTCTCACCGATGTAGCTTTCTACGCTCACCACCATGCCTGGCACGATATGGCCGTCGCGGCCATAGGTCTCGTAATCCATGGCATGCGCGATGAACGGTGTCTCGCCATGCATGCCGACGCCGTGCATGACCGAGGTATAGCGCTGGTCGACGAAGCGGTCCGGGATCTTCCAGGCCTTCTCGGCGATCTCGCGGAAAGCCATGCATGGTTTGACGATCGAAATGTTGTGCTGAACCTGGTCGTGCGCCATGCGGTAGAGCGATTTCTGGTAAGGGGTCGGCTTGCCCGGCCCGCAGCGGAAGGTGCGCGAAAAATCGGAATAATAGCCATAGCAGCCGATCGTGTCGGTATCGAGCGCCAGCAATTCGCCGGGCCTGATCTTGCGGCCGCTGGCCTCGTTGAACCACGGATTGGTGCGCTGTCCCGAGGTCAGCAGCCGTGTCTCGATGAACTCGCCGCCCTGGCGGATGACCTCGCCATACATGATGGCGAACAGATCGTTTTCGGAGACGCCCGGCTTGATCGCCTCGCGCACGGCATAGACGGCGGCCTCGGCCCCGGCCATCGACACCAGCAGGCATTTGACTTCTTCCGGTGTCTTGACGGCGCGCACCGCCAGGATCTCGCCCTGGCAATCGCGGACCTCGCAGCCGCGCTTTTCCAGCGCCAGCGCCTGCAGATGGCTGCAGCGGTCGAGTCCGAGCTTCATCGAGCCGCCACCATGTTTTTTCAGCAGCTCGGCGATCTCGTCGGCGAACGGGCCGGCGGTTTCGTCGTCGCGGCCGGAGACCGACGACCAGACGAGTTTGGAAGGACGCGCCTCGTCGATCGTGTCGAGCACCATGGAGACATGGTAGCTCTGCGGATATTCGAACAGCACGATCGGCCCGTCGGTCGGAATGAAGAAATAGCGCGTCGAGTTGCGCAGGAAATAGCCGAACATGTTGCGCGAGCCGGTGGCGTAGCGCTGGTTGTAGGGGTCGAACAGCACGACGCCGCCATAGCCCGCTTCGCGCATCCAGCCGCGCAGTTTGTTGAGCCGGCCTTTGCGGAGCGCGTCGGCGTCGATGAAGGACGGCTCCGTGTCGGACAACCACATGCCGCCGGCCGGATCGGCGGCGGCGGGGTGGCGCATGCGGTCCTTGAAGTCAACGTCCTCGGTGCTGTCGGGGTCGAATACGACGATGCTCATGGGTCTGGCCTTGGGTCGGTTGCAAGGTGTGACCATGGCGCAGGCGGGGCGGAGGGATTGTGCGGAAAACCGCGTGTGTTGTGCGGGATGCCGCTGAACCTCATTCAACTCAAGCGTGGCCGTCGAGTGGCCCAGGAACAACGATGCGTCCTTTTGCGGAACCTCCCAACCGCGTTATTCTGGCCGGGTAATGGAGCACCGGCACGTCAGGTCACGTGCTGGCGAACTTGAAAAGGAGAAGCCAGCTCCAATGAGCAGACAAGTAGCCGTTGCGCTTTACGTGGTGGCGATGGTGGTGGTCATAGTCGGTGTGGATTTCCTGTTCTTCAGAGGTCAATTCTGGGGGCGGCTGGCTGCAAATATTGGGATAGTTTTTATGTTCATGGCTTTCTACCTGCTATTCCTTCGGCGCGGCTGAAACGGCCGCCCGCTGACTGCGCCTAATGCCTCCTCGCCATCTTCGGCGCATGCCCGTGTTCCTCGCGAAAAGCCCGGGCAAAGCTCGACATCGAGGCAAAGCCGCAGGCCAGCGCGACGTCGCGCACGGCGAGCGTCGAGTGCGCCAGGAGGTCGGCGGCGCGCCTCAGCCTGAGCCGCCGGTAGTAGCCGTTGGGCGAGATGGCGAGTTCGGAGCGGAAGGAGCGTTCGAGCTTGTCGGAGGAAACGCCGAGCTTCGCCGTCAGCTCGGCCATGCCGAGCCGTTCCTCCACCGCGTCCTCCATGATCGCGATCGCCGACAGCACCAGTTCGTTCTGGACGCCGGTGCGCAGGCGCAACGGCATCAGCTTGCGGTCGATGCTCGATCGCAAGGGACTGTGCACGAACCACTCGGCGACTCCGGCGGCAAGCTCGGGGCCGTAGTCGCGGGTGATGATCTCCAGCATCATGTCGAGGCTGCCGACGCCGCCGGCCGACGTGAAGCGCTTGCGGTCGATGACATAGAGGTCGCGTCTAAGCTCGATGTTGGGAAAGGCCTCGGTGAAGGCGGCCTGGCTGGTCCAGTGCAAGGTACAGGCATGGCCGTCGAGCAGGCCCGCACGCGCCAGGAAGAACGCCGCGTCCGCCACCGCGCCGATATGGGCGCCGGCGCGCAGGCTGCGGCGGATCCAGCTCGCCGCATCCTCGGCGACGAGATGATCGGCGTCGCCGCCCGAACAGACCACGATGCGGTCGACCCTGGGCGCGGCCTCGGCGTAAAACCCCGGTTGGATGACGACGCCGTTCGACGCTTCGACCGGGCCCTCCGTTGCCCCGACGATGATCCAGCGGTAGCATTCCCGCTTCGCCAGCACATTGACCGCGCGCAACGGCTCGATGACGGAGCTGAACGCCATCATCGGAAAGCCGGGGAAGACCAGCACCGCGAAGGTGAGGGGAGCGTCTGTGGGTTTTGGTGGTTCGCGCGTGGCCATGGGCGCTACATCTCGGGCGAATGGCGGCTGGGGTCAATCGGACTGTTGGCTAACTGCTGATTTGTGAGGCGTCAGCGCTGCCCCTCACCTGCCTGCCGGCATCCTCTCCCCGTATAGGGACGGGGAGAGGGACGCTGTCACCGCGTGCTTCGCCAATCACCAACGTCGCAAAGAGGTCGCCGAGGTCGCGGCCGCCCCTTCTCCCCGTCACTATACGGGGAGAAGTGCCCGGCAGGGCGATGAGGGGCGGCGCCAGCTTTGGCGATTGGCTCGCCTCGGCGGAGTGGCTCAGCCCCCAAGCGCCTGATCCAGGTCCGCGATCAGGTCATCGCCATCCTCGATTCCCGCCGACAGCCGCACCAGCGAATCCGATATGCCGATCTCGTCCCGCTTTTCGGCGGGAATGGAGCCATGCGTCATCAGCGCCGGGTGTTCGATCAGGCTCTCCACCCCGCCGAGGCTTTCGGCCAGCGTGAACAGCTGCGTGCGTTCGAGGAAGCGTTTGGTGCCGGCGAGATCGCGGTCGAGCACGACGGAAATCATGCCGCCGAAGGCGTGCATCTGCTGGACAGCGATGCCATGCTGCGGATGGCTGGCGAGGCCGGGATAGATGACACGGCGCACATCCCTGCGGGCTTCCAGCCACTGCGCGATCTTCAGGCCGTTGGCGGAATGACGCTCCATCCTGAGCGCCAGGGTCTTCAGCCCGCGCAGCGCCAGAAAACTGTCGAATGGGCCCGATATGGCGCCGATGGCGTTCTGCAGGAATTTCAGCCGGTCGGCGAGATCCTTGTTGTTGCCGACAACCGCGACGCCGCCGACCATGTCGGAATGGCCGTTGAGATATTTGGTCGTCGAGTGGACCACGATGTCGATGCCGAGCTCCAGCGGCCGCTGGATATAGGGACTGCAGAAGGTGTTGTCGGCGACCGAGAGGATGCCTCTGTGCCTGCCCAGGGCTGCGACGCCCTCGAGATCGACGATGCGCAACAGCGGGTTGGTCGGCGTCTCGACCCAGAGCATTTTTGTTTCCGGGCGGATCGCGGCCTCTACCGCCGCAAGGTCGGTGAAGTCGACGAAGCTCACCTGCAGGTTGGCTGAGCGCTTGCGAACCCGCTCCATCAGCCGGAACGAGCCGCCATAGATGTCGTCGGTGGCGACGATATGCGCGCCGGAATCGAGCAGCTCCAACACCGTGGCGATCGACGCCAGCCCGGAAGCGAAAGCGAAGGCCGCCGAGCCGCTTTCCAGGTCGGCCACCGCGCGCTCGAAGGCAAAGCGCGTCGGGTTCTGGCTGCGGGCATATTCGAACCCTTTGTGCACGCCGGGCGACTGCTGGCCATAGGTCGAGGTGGCGTAGATCGGCACCATCACCGCACCGGTCAGCGGGTCGTGGCTTTGGCCGCCATGGATGGTGCGGGTGGAGAAGGCCAGGCGATTCTTGCCGGATGTGGTCATTTTGCGCGGCGCCTCAGATGGTTGATCAGGTCGATGCGGGTGATCAGGCCGACGAACTCGTCGCCGTCGAAGACGATGGCGACCTCGTTGCGGTCGAACACCGGCAGCAGCGCGTCCAGCGTCTGGCTGGCCTGCAGCGTGTGCAGGTTGGAGGTCATGGCCGAGCGCACCGGACCGTTGAAGCGTTCCCAGCGGCCGTCATAGGGACCGTCGACATGCGCAAGAATATCGCTCTCGTCGACGATGCCGACCAGCTTGCCCTCATCCAGCACAGGCAGTTGCGAGACATCGGAGCGGCGCATGCGTCCATAGGCGTTGAGCAGGCTTTCGTCAGGACCGACATAGACGATGTCGCCGGTGCGGGGCGAGCGCATCACGAGGTCGCGCAGATCGCCATGCTGTTCGTGGTCGGCCAGACCCTGCTCGGCCAGCCAGATATCGTCGAAGACTTTCGACAGGTATTTGTTGCCGCTGTCGCAGACGAAGGTGACGACGCGCTTCGGCACCGTCTGCTCGCGGCAATAGCGCAACGCAGCCGACAACAACGTGCCCGACGAGGAGCCGGCCAGGATGCCCTCGCGTGACAGGAGATCACGCACGGCCAGCATGCTCTGCTTGTCGCTGATGGAATAAGCCTTCTTGACCAGCGACAGATCGGCATTGGGCGGTACGAAATCCTCGCCGATGCCTTCCACGGTCCAGCTTCCCGCCTCTTCCATCTTGCCGGTCTTGATCAGCGGCGCCAGCACGGAGCCGACCGGATCGGCCAGCACCATCTCCGTCTTCGGCGACGCCTTGGCGAAAAAGCGGCCAAGCCCGGTCAGCGTGCCGCCCGAGCCGACGCCGACCACCACAGCGTCGACATCACCGTCAAGCTGCGAGAAAATCTCCGGACCGGTCGTGGTTTCATGCGCCAGCGGGTTGGCGGGGTTGGCGAACTGGTTGGCATAGAAGGCGCCAGGCAGTTCGGCGGCAATCTTCTCGGCCATGTCCTGATAGTATTCGGCATGGCCCTTGCCGACATCGGAGCGCGTCAGGCGCACTTCCGCGCCGAGCGCGCGCAGGTGCTGGATTTTTTCGCGCGACATCTTGTCGGGCACGACGAGGATGATCCGGTAGCCCTTGGGGATGCCGACCTGGGCGAGGCCGAGCCCGGTATTGCCGGCGGTCGCCTCGACGATTGTGCCGCCGGGCTTCAGCCTGCCCTCTTTCTCGGCCGCCGCGATCATCGACAGCGCGATGCGGTCCTTGATCGAGCCGCCCGGGTTCTGGCTCTCGAGCTTGATGAACAGCCGGCATTTTCCCGTGTCGAACTTGGTCAGCTCGACGATGGGGGTCTGTCCGATCAGGGCGAGCACCGACGCATAGGGCGGGCGCAGGCGCGACATGGCGCTGTCCGAGGGGTCGCTCTTCGAGGCGGCACTATCGGCCGTGGCTTTTCTGTGCTCGTTCATGTCGGAGCCTCCATGGGTCAACCTAGCGTCTTTTCCAGCCGATCGCAGTTGGAAAGAAGATAGATCGTGCCAATCCGGTGGCCAGACGGGGAATGAAATTCCAGCGGTGAATGTCGTTAACGACGAAGGTGAGCGGGGCAGCGCCCCCGAACGATCCGAGCTGGCGCACCGTCTCCAGGCCGGCCTGTGGCGCGGCTTTGCGGTGCGCGATGGCAACCTGATCACCGGCCAGCAGAACTTTTCCGGCGCCGAGACCGCGCGCGCCGTGTCTGAGGCGTTGGGCGGCTGAACGCCGTCCCTCCGGCTGGCAGCGGGAGGGACTTCAGTCTTAGTTGAGCAATAGCTAATATACATATAGCTTGGTCATGCGGGGGACGATCCCAAATCGAAGCCTAAACCCGCAATGGCCGGTGCGACCCGCTTTCAACCCAAGCATCCCCGCACCGGCCATTCTTTTCCCGCTGGGTAGCTTATGGCCAACTTGAAATCGTAACCTGGGCGCGCGAATGTCGCGGCTTGGGGGAGAGCAGGTGATCCATGCGCCGAACCGTCAAGGCTCTGCCTTTCGTGCCGACCGAGATCCACGTCAGCACGGTCGAGGATGAGAAGGGCCTTCTGGGCATCCTTTCGATCTGGACAACGGAGTGCATTTTGGACTTGGCCCTCGACTTCTCGACCGCTGACGCCATCGCAAACGCCGTCAATGAAATCCGGTCGAAATTGGCCCTGGGAGTTAAAGAGAAAGCCCGGCTCGAAATCCGTGGCAAATTGGAGACACCGAAGGCTGGAGCACGCGCCTCTTTGCAACGGGTCTGCGTCAGGCCACATATATCTCAATTGACTAAAGTACGGAACGTCCAATGGACAAGTACGGAACGTTTGAGGGCCCCTCAGACCAAGGCCTACCTGCGCGCAAGACTTTAGTCCTGCCGTCTTATAGTTAAGAACGGAAGTTCTTCGGCCCCAGATAGGGACGCTCCGGATAAATTACCAGACTGCACCCAGCCGACTATGGTGTGATCGCGGAAGGCGCTTTCGATCGCCCGCGTAAGTGCTCCACCCGAGCAAGCGCTTGCTCAACCTGGCGCACGGAGCGCGGATATCGGGAACGGCGGCGAACGTTCGCCACCGTCTGTTCGAAGCTTACCCGCGCGGACGGTTCGCCCACACCAGCCCGGCCAGGCCGACCAGCATGACGGCGAGGCCGATATAGAGCCATTGCGACTGGCCGGTCATGAAGCTGCCGGCAATCACACCAATGCCTTGCAGCGACCACAGCGCACCGATGGCCAGCACAATCAACGCCAGCAGATTTTTGATCAGTCTCATTGTCGAATCCCGCTTTTCAAGTCGATCGATTGCGGCGCTATCGCCGTGATGAAAGAGCCGAAGGAAGTGGCCAGATCGTGCAGACTTCTATTTGAAGATCAACGCCAGATCTTATCGCGAAAGTCCATCATGGCGCTCAAAACATGATCGAAAACTGGTCCTGGCGCGCCAAAAAGTCCCTGACAGACTGTTACCCTGTGACTCCAAACGTGTGATCTCGCCATGGAACCGCCAGATCACTGCCGCATTTCCTGCCTTATTCTCGACCTAACGGCTGGGGTCTGTCAAAAACGGAGCCATCCCCCAAATATGAAGACCCCAAAACAGACTGCGCTTGTCGCGGTAACGATCGCTGCTGGCCTGATGGTCGGAGCCTCCGCCACTTCGGCAACCGCCGCCGCCGGCCAGTGTGGCCGCGCTTCCTGGTACGCACTGCACTCGAGGACCGCATCGGGCGAGCGCATGAACCCCTTGGCGCTGACCGCCGCCCACCGCACGCTGCCTTTCGGCACCAAATTGCGGGTCACCAACAAGAACAACGGCCGCAGCGTCGTCGTGCGCATCAACGATCGCGGTCCCTTTATCAAGGGCCGCGTGCTCGACCTGTCGAAAGGTGCCGCCGGCCAGCTCGGCTTCATCGGCTCCGGTCAGACTTCGGTCTGCATGGCGCGCGTCTGATTTGATCGCCTCCTGACCATGATCTCTTCCGGGCCGCAGTCAACGGCGCAAAGCGGAACGTTCAGGGGGGCATGGTCAGGGGTCCGGCGCGAAGGCCTGACACATATCCTACACATTTCGGCGCTGCACATTGAGCCGGCTGTGCCGTCCGGCGCCGGTTTTCAAGGCTCTTGGACGAAAGAAGCATTGGTCACGCCACGTGACGTATTGCATCGCAGCAATTAGTTGTTAACCTCCCCGCGAGACATCTAGGGCTCGGCGCTACTCGTCGTGCCTTCGGTCGCGGGGGGTAACGGATGTTCTACCAGCTCTACGAAATGAACCACGCCGCCTTGCAGCCGGCGCGGCTCTATGCCGATGCGGTGCGGATGTTCTACTCCAACCCGCTCAATCCGGTTTCGCATACCCCCTGGGGCCGATCGATCGCGGCGGGTGCCGAACTGTTCGAGCGCACCACGCGCCGCTACGGCAAGCCGCAATTCGGCCTCGCCAAGACCGTGGTGGATTGGAAGAGCGTCGCGGTCACCGAAAAGACCGTCTGGTCGAAGCCGTTCTGCAATCTCGTCCGGTTCGAGCGCGCCGTTCCCGCCGGGCGCAAGGCCGACCCGAAGCTGCTGATCGTGGCGCCGATGTCGGGCCATTACGCGACGCTGCTGCGCGGCACGGTGGAAGCCATGCTGCCCTATGCCGATGTCCACATCACCGACTGGGTCGACGCCCGCATGGTGCCCATGGCCGAAGGCAGCTTCGATCTCGACGACTATATCGACTACGTCATCGACATGCTGCACACGCTGGGTCCGGACACGCATGTGATGGCGGTATGCCAGCCTTCCGTGCCGGTGCTTGCCGCCGTGGCATTGATGGAGGCAAAGGGCGACCCCTTCGTCCCTTCGACGATGACGCTGATGGGCGGGCCGATCGACACCCGCCGCAACCCGACCGCCGTCAATCTGCTCGCCGAGGAAAAGGGCATCGACTGGTTCCGCGACAACGTGGTCATGCGCGCGCCCTGGCCGGTGCCGGGCTTCGGCCGCGAGGTCTACCCCGGCTTCCTGCAGCTTTCGGGTTTCATGAGCATGAACCTCGACCGCCACATCGTCGCCCACAAGGAATTCTTCATGCACCTTGTGAAGCACGATGGCGACAACGCCGAAAAGCACCGCGACTTCTATGACGAATACCTGGCGGTGATGGACCTGACGGCGGAATTCTACCTGCAGACCGTCGACACCGTCTTCGTGCGCCATGCGCTGCCCAAGGGCGAAATGATGCATCGCGGCACCAGGATCGATCCGTCCGCCATCCGCAACGTCGCCCTGTTCACGGTCGAGGGCGAGAACGACGATATTTCGGGCCTTGGCCAGACCAGGGCGGCCCAGGACCTGTGCGTCAACATCCCGGCGGACAAGAAGGCGCATTACATGCAGCCGGCGGTCGGCCATTACGGCGTCTTCAACGGCTCGCGCTTCCGCTCCGAGATCGTGCCGCGCATCGTCGACTTCATCACCAGCTATGGCCGCCAGGACCGGGTGGCAGTGAAGCCGAAGCTGGTCCGCACCGCCAGGCGGTAGGCATTTGAAAACGAACCGGGCGGCAGGTCCGGTTTTGTTGCACAAGGGCCGCTGTCCCTCCCCGCGGGTAACCATGCTTGAAATCAGCCCGACGCCGTAATTGACACGGAGTGTAAATCGCCCTTAACGTTTCGTTAACAACAGGGTGAGCGGGGACAATGAATTCCTCTACCATGGGAAGGCTGCGCGTATGCGTGGCAGCCGGGCTGGCAGTAACGGGAGGCTGGATGGCGCCGGCCTGGGCGTCGGACGCCATGGCCACCGGGGGCCTCACCTCGCAGCCGATCGGCCATTACGATTTCTGCAAGCAGCATCCGGGCGAATGCTCGATCCGCCCAGCCAACCTCGCGCCGGCGGTCCTGACCGACGGGTTGATGCGCAAGCTGGTCAACGTCACCGCCAGGGTGAATGCCGCCGTCAAGCCGATGAGCGACATGGACATTTACGGCAAGGACGAGGTCTGGGCCTATCCCGACAAGGGCGTGGGCGACTGCGAGGACTATGTGCTGGAGAAGCGGCGCCAGCTGTCCCGCATGGGCATATCGCTCGCCGATCTCTTGATAACCGTGGTGCGCAAGCCCGACGGTGAGGGCCACGCCGTGCTGACGGTGCGCACCGATGGCGGCGACTACGTGCTCGACAATTTGACCGACAAGGTCAAGCCCTGGGACGAGACCGGCTACCGCTTCCTCAAGCGGCAGGCGATAGACAACACCGGCCGCTGGGTCTCGATCCGCGGCGGCCAGCAGGTCCTGGTCGGCTCGGTACAGTAGCAACGAGCGCCGCGCTTCGAGCCGCTGCAGCTCTCGTGCCCATGAAAGTGTCCGTTTATCTTTAGCAAAGGGCAGCGCTGCCCCTCATTGTCCTGCCGGACATTTCTCCCCGTATAGTGACGGGGAGAAAGACGCCGTTGTCGTTGCTTTCGCAAATCGTCACCGTTGCAGGACAAGCGGCGACGGCGCGGGAAATCCCTTCTCCCCGTTCTACGGGGAGAAGATGCCGGCAGGCAGATGAGGGGCGGCGCCGGCATTGCCGATCGCACATCTCGCATCGTTATCCGCGACTCTTTCATCCCTCCGTGAACCATTTCGTTCGGACCAGCGACACATGGCTGTAACCGAACCCAAATCATGGAGACTTCAAATGACTGCTTTTCTGCGCAACACCCTTCTCGCCGCCGCTGCCGTGTCGGCGCTGACCGGATCCGCCCTGGCCGATGAGACCAAAAGCTGTGCCAAGACCAACCTCAACGATCTGTGGAGCGGCCGTTGTTGCAGCGCTGGCGCATCGGACTGTCTGGGCGGCGGCAACGGTGGCCGCGACCATCACGACAATGGCGGCCGGGGAAACAATGGCGGCAGCACGACCGGCAAGAGCTGATCCCGCCACGGCCACCCGCTGGCTGCTCGCCGGCGGGCGCCGTTTTTTTGCGCTCGGGCGATCGCTCGGCCGCCGCAAAGTCCGGGCAAAGCCGTTCGAGAGCAATTCCAGGAAAAGTGTGTAACGGTTTTCCGTCCGGAATTGCGTGAAAACAAAGAGCTCTAGGATCGCCGGCCCAACGCCGCATGGATCGACGCTGTGATGCGGCGCAATTCCGCTTCGTCCAGCTTCTCGATGTTTTCGGCCAGAAGATTGGCGAGTTCGGTGGCGGCAGGGGAAAGGCCCGACGTATCGAGTTTCACGCGTGGGTGCGAGGCTTCGGCCAGCCGCGCCAGTTCCTCGGCATCGTCCCAGATGATGTTGAAATAGCCGATGATCTTCTGGATCAGCGTCCAGGTCGGCGCGCCGCGCCGGCCATGCTCCAGCGCCGAGAGATAGGCGGCGCTGACGCCGATCGCCGCGGCCATGTCCTTCTGGCTGACGCCGCGCTCGGCCCTCAGCGCCCGCAGCTTCTCGCCGAACGGCGTCATGCGCCTGGACTCATGGGCGAAGTCCTCATGAGCGTACCCGCCGCAGCCTGATATAGAGCGCTCCCGAACCGCCATGGTTGCGGGCGGCATGGTCGTGGCTGGAGACCAGCGGCCGGAACGCCGGCGTCGACAGCCAGGCCGGCACGGCGCGCCGCAAGACGCCATCGCCACCCGAGGACGACCCCTTGCCGGTGATGACCAGCACATAGCGGACGCCGCCGGCATGCGCCCGGTGCAGGAACGAAAACAGCAGCGAATAGGCCTCGTCCTGCGTCATGCCATGCAAGTCGACGCGGCCCTCGATCGGCAGCCGGCCCTTCTGCAACTTGTCCAGCGTCGGTTCGTCGAGCCGCTGCGTCACATGCTGCACCTTCGGCTTTGCCAGGCCGGCCGGCGCGGCGACGGGCTGGCCC
This sequence comes from Mesorhizobium sp. SARCC-RB16n, assembly GCF_008520305.1. Taxonomy (GTDB): domain Bacteria; phylum Pseudomonadota; class Alphaproteobacteria; order Rhizobiales; family Rhizobiaceae; genus Mesorhizobium. The sequence continues at coordinate 45,422 of NZ_ML703306.1, forward strand.
GGTTGCGGCGGCGTTGGCGTGGCATCGACGGCCAAGTCTGGAATGTCGACGGCGGCGCGGCCCTTGAGCGGCTTGGCGGTGCGCGCCACCAGGTTCCACAGCACCCGGTCGTCCTCGCTGAGTTTATCCCCGCGCTTGCTCATCTTGCGCCCCTGGCCAGCGCGCGCGGCACCAGCGCAAAAAAGTCGGCGGCGTTGCGCACCACGCCGGCGATCTCGCCGGCGGCGTCGCCCGAACCGGCGAACAGGTCGCCGCGCGCCGGTCCGGTGATGGCCGAGCCGGTGTCCTGCGCGATCATCAGCCGCCGGAACGGTCTTTTGTCGAAGGCGGTGAGCGTCGGCGCGTCGATGTAAAAAGGCGTGCCGAACGTGTGCAGCAGCCGGTCCACGGCCATCGAGCGGCCCGGCGTCAGCGGCACCTTGGCGGCCGCGATCGGTCCCAGCGCGGCGTCATCCCCGGCGGCCTCGCGGAAGAAGATATAGGAGCGGTTCCGCCACAGGATCTCGTCGACGCGCTCCGGATGCGCCTTGAACCAGGCGCGGATCGACTGCATCGTCACCTCGGCGAGCGGGATTTCGCCCGCCTCCCTCAACACCTTCCCGGGTCCGGTGAAACGCTGGCCGGATTTGGCGGCGTAGGTGACGCGGCAAAGCCGGCCGTCGGTCATGGCGAGCCGTGCCGCGCCTTGCACATGGATGAAGAAGGCATCGACCCTGTCGGCCAGCCAGGCGATCTCCAGCCGCTGGCCGGCGAGCGCGCCGCGCTCGATCGCGCCACGGTCGGGATATTCGGCCAGCCCGTCGGCGGTCCGGCGCGCGAAGGCGAGATAGGGATCCATCCCGGCGGGCCGGTTGGCGTCGTCGACATCGACGAGGTCGGCCGGCCGCGACAGCAGCGGCACGACGAAATGCTCCGTCCGCACCGGCGAAGCCTCGACTTCAGGCTCGTAGAAGCCGGTGACAAGGCCAGCGCCGGTCTCCGGCCGGACCAGCATCGGGACAAAATGGCGCTCGAAGAAGGCGCGGGCCTCGGACCGGTTCGCCGGGGGGGCTTCGCGTGCTTGCGCATAGGCCTCGGCAAAGGCGCCGAAATCGACGCCCAGCGCGCCGCTGCGATAGGGTTTTACCAGCACGTGGAAGGCGGAACGGCGAAAAGCCTCGAAGGCCGGCAGATGGTCGTCGTCGTCCCAGCCGGGGAGATCGTCGAAAGACTTTGCCGCAAAGGAAGGCGATAGCGACACCGGAGCCTCGCCTTGCCGGGGTCAGTCTTCTTCTTCGGTGGCGACGAGCTTCCAGTTCGGATCGCGCGAGCGCGTGTCGCGGGCGAAGGTCCAGACATCCTTGACCTCGGCCACCGTTTCGGGGTCGCCGTCGATGACGGCACCCGCCTTGTCGCGCGTCGCCGAGATCAGCTCGCTGATGATGCGCAGCGTGACATGCGCCTCGCCGCCCTTCATCTCGGCCGAGACGATGTCGGCCTTGTCGATGCCGACGAAGGAGGACTGGATCTTTTCCGACTTGGCCTCGCGCTCGCCGATCGCGGCGACGAAGCCGTCAAAAACCTCACGCGACAGAAGGTTCTTCAGCGTTTTGCGGTCGCCGTCGGCATAGGCCATGACGATCATCTCATAGGCCATCTTGGCGCCGTCGACGAACCCCTTGGGGTCGAAGGACGGGTCGTTGTCCTTGATCGCGCGCAGGCCCTTGTTGAGATCGGTGTCGGGCTTGGCGAAGGCGTCGATGGCGGCATAATTGTCCGCCGGCGCCGGCTCGCCGGGCAACCGCTTGCGCGGCAGCGAAACCACGTTTTCGGGCTTCTGCGTGGCGTCCTTGTCGGTGCGCGCGGCCGTATAGGGATCGAAGGGCGGCCGCTCACTACCGGTCCGACGGCCCAGCACGTTGCGCAGCTGAAAGAAGATCACCACCGCCGCGATCAGGAAGAAAATCGTGCCGAAGTCGAAGAAGCCCATATCTTCCGCCAATCAATCCCTGCCTCTAGGCCGGACCGCGCGGCCTGGAGCCCGCGGTCGCATAGCGTTCAACATTCAAAGCATATAGAACGCAAGGCGCAATCATTCAAATCAAAGGCAGGCATACCTATCTAACAGCCTCCATGCCAGCGGCGATTGGTCGCCGGCGGGGCAAAACAATCGAATGGTCGGTAAAGACTTGCGCATTTCGCTGCTTCCCCTCTTTCTCCTCGCGCTGCCGCTGCTGGAAATCGCCGGTTTCGTCATCGTCGGCCGTGAGATCGGCGCGCTGGCGACGGTCGGCCTGGTGCTGGCCTCGAGCTTCGCCGGCGTGCTTTTGCTGAGGCACCAGGGTTTCGGCGTCATGACCCGCATCCGCACCGAGATGGACGCCGGCCACGACCCCAGCCGCCAGCTCGCGCATGGCGCCATGATCGTGGTGGCGGCGATCCTCTTGATCATCCCCGGCTTCATCACCGACATCATCGGCCTGCTCCTGTTCCTGCCGCCGGTGCGCGACCTTGCCTGGAGCAGGCTGAAGGGCCGCATCGTCGTGGCCACCAATTTCTCCACCGGCGGCTTCCGCCGGCAGCGCGACAAGGTCATCGACCTCGACGACGGCGACTATTCGCGCGAGGACGACCTGAAGCGCGGCCCCGACCATAATTCGCCGTGGCGGCGGCTGAAGGACGATTAGGTCGCGATTGCAGCGTTCTGGTCTGTTTTGACAGGCCAGCGCCGCCCCTCATTGCCCTGCCGGGCATTTCTCCCCGTAAACGGGGCGAAAGAAGCTGGCGGCAGGGCTGGCGCTCAATCCCGCAGGGTTGGCGATTGGCGAAAGCGCCGATGACAGCACCCCTCGCCCCGTTTACGGGGAGAGGATGCCGGCAGGCAGGTGAGGGGCAGCGCTGCCCTTGGCAATCGATCTCCCCCCATAAAAGGTCGGAGCGATCGCCCCAAGGTCACAAGGCGGCAAACCTTGTCTTGTCATGCCGGCCATGGTAGCGAACGCCCGATTTCAATTCGGTCAGCAACGCTGCCCAGGGGAAAAGGAAACGGCTCATGGCCAGCAATGATGACGCGCCGACCGGCGCGGCCAACGGAAACGGCAACGCGGCGGCGCAGCCCTCGCTCAACGTCCTGGCCCAGTATGTCAAGGACCTGTCCTTCGAAAGCCCCGGCGCGCCCAACTCGCTGCGCGGCCGCGACAAGGCGCCCGGCATCGCCATCAACGTCAACGTCAACGCCAACCCGCTCTCCGACAAGCAGTTCGACGTCAACCTGACGCTGAACGCCAAGGCCTCCTTCGACCAGGAAGTGCTGTTCAACGTCGAGCTGGTCTATGGCGGCGTCTTCGCCATTTCGGGCTTCCCGCAGGAGCACATGCTGCCGATCCTGTTCATCGAATGCCCGCGCCTGCTGTTCCCCTTCGCCCGCCAGATCATCGCCGAGGCGACGCGCAATGGCGGCTTCCCGCCGCTGATGCTCGACCCGATCGACTTCGCCCAGATGTTCCAGCAGAAGCTGGCCGAGGACCAGGCCGCCTCGCAGACCAAGGTGAGCTGAGGCCCGCCTGACTGGGATCGTTTGAAAACCCGGCCTCGTGCCGGGTTTTTTGTTGCCTTGATGACCCTTGGCAACGCTGGTGGGACAGCACCCATAGGCGCCACATTAACGGTTCTGGTCGATTGAAATACAACGATCGAGCCATGGGTCGACCCCCACTCCGTCGAGCTCCGCTCGACACCTCTCCCCCGATCGACGGGGGAGAGGAAAGGCGCGACCTCGCCAAGCGCGTCCCCCTCCTCTCCCTCCGGAGGGAGAGGTGGCTCGGCGAAGCCGAGACGGAGTGGGGGAAGCCGCTGGTGAAACGCGAAGCCGCAGGCCAGAGTGTGATGGAACTCGGCGGCCACCAGGGCTGGATCCCTCACAGGCCACGGCCGGTCATCCCCCTGCGGAGCGCCGCACAAGTCCTGCGGATTCCAGAACATTTCCCTACGTCACCCGGCTTTATCATTCCGGCAATGGCCCGGCGGTCGCAGCCGCCCCCCGCGTTGGCGATCTGTCGGGGCGAGCCTGTTTTCGTGCATGCCGTTGTCCCGAAACCGCCGGGCACTTTTGGGCGGCATGCGCCAACAAAAGAGGGAACGACGATGAAATTCATGCTGACCGACCGCAAGCTCCACCCGCGCGCCAAACCCGTCGCCGACGATTTCAGGAAGGGCGGCATCAGCCGCCGCGAATATCTGGCGCTGATGGCCGGGCTCGGCGTCAGCGCCGCCGGCGCCTTTACCCTGGGCGGTCTGACCGCGACCCCAGTCCGCGCCGCCGAGCCGAAGAAGGGCGGAACCTTGCGCGTCGCCATGAACGTCAAGGGCTTCAAGGACCCGCGCACCTTCGACGGCGTCGAAATGTCCAACGTCGCCCGCCACTGCAACGAATACCTGGTGCGCTGGAACACCGATTTTACATTCGAGCCCTGGCTCCTGGAAAAATGGGAGATGAGCGACGACGCCAAAACCCTGACGCTGCACGTGCGCAAGGGCATTTCGTGGTCGAACGGCGATGCCTTCAACGCCGACGACGTCGTCCACAACCTCACCCGCTGGTGCGAGGCCGGCGTTGCCGGCAATTCGGTCGCCGCGCGCATGGGCGCTCTGGTCAATGCCGACACCAAGAAGGTGGTCGATGGCGGCATCGAGAAGGTCGATGACTTCACCATCAAGCTCAATTTGCCAAAACCCGACATTTCGCTGATCGCCGGCATGGCCGACTATCCCGCGCTGATCATGCATCGCTCCTATGACGGCAACGGCGACCCGCTGAAGGCGCTGGCCATCACCACCGGCCCCTGCGAGCTGGTCAAATGGGACGCCGAGACCGGCGCCGAGGTCAAGCGCAAGGACAAGCCGTGGTGGAAGGGCGAGTTCTACCTCGATGGCATCCAGTGGATCGACTACGGCTCCGACCCCAACGCCATGCTGTCGGCGTTCGAATCCGGCGAGATCGACACCGACCACGAAACCGCCTCCGACGCCGTCTCGCAGACGGAAAAGATGGGGCTGAAGAATTCCGAGATCGCCACCGGCTCGACCATCGTCGCCCGCTTCAATGTCGGCAATCTGCCCTATGACGACGTCAAGGTGCGCCGCGCCGCGCAGCTCGCCGTCGACAATTCCGCCGTGCTGAAGCTCGGCCTCGATGGCCGCGGCAAGCCCGCCGACAACCACCATGTCGGCCCCATGCACCCCGAATATGCCGATATCGGCCCCGCCAAACGCGACGTCGAGCAGGCCAGGAAGCTGCTCGCCGAATCCGGCAAGGCGGACCATGAATACGAGCTGATCTCGGTCGACGTCGAATGGCAGAAGAACACGGCGGACGCCATCGCCGCTCAGATCCGCGAGGCCGGCCTCAAGATCAAGCGCACCGTGCTGCCCGCCGCCACCTTCTGGAACGACTGGAGCAAGTTCCCCTACTCCTGCACCGAATGGCTCGGCCGCCCGCTCGGCGTCCAGGTGCTGGCGCTGGCGTACAAATCCGGCGCCGCCTGGAACGAAAGCGCCTACGCCAACAAGGAGTTCGACGAGCTGCTCGACAAGGCGCTGGCCATGCCGGATCCTGCAGCCCGCAAGGAGATCATGGCCAAGATCGAACAGAATTTGCGCGACTCCGGCATCATCATCCAGCCCTACTGGCGCTCGGTCTACCGCACCTACCGCAAAGGCATCGAAGGCTGCGAACAGCACCAGGCGCTGGAACAGCATTTCGAAAAGGTCTGGATTGAGAGTTGAGGTTCGCCAGTCTTGGCTTCCTCTCCCTCCGGAGGGGGGAGAGGTGGCGCTGCGAAGCAGCGACGGAGTGGGGGAACCCACCTGGCAACCGCGAACGGACATAGCGCAAGCATCGCCTCGCCGTGCGTCCAAGGGTCGACCCCCACTCCGTCGAGCTTCGCTCGACACCTCTCCCCCGATCGACGGGGGAGAGGAAAGGCCCCCTTCCTCAACTGCTGCGAAGGGTGGGCAGGCAGGTGAGGGGCAGCGCCAACGCTCATCGTTTGGGGAAAATGGCCGGCGCGCATGCCGGTGAGACAATTGCCTGAGCCCCGCGCCGGCCACTAGCGACCTTATAAAGGTCCGCCGCCCGATTTATGTACCGGCACCGTGCTGCGCGATCAACCAAGTCGGGAGATTGGTACGAATTCGTACCGACCCTCACGGGAGGCTTCGGATCGCAGTCGGCGACACGCTGGAAAAAGTCGCCGTTCAGCGCCAGCGCGGGCCTTGCAGCGGAAGCTATCCGCAGGGTTGCGATACCGGACAGGCTATGGCCGTCACGGCCGAAAGCTTCTCGCGCTTGCTCAGCGTCGGCTTTGCATAGGTCTTTTTCATGAAAATTCCCCCTGGCCCCCAATGGCTGAGGTCCAAAGGCGCCGGTATTCGCCCGATGTCAATGCGGGGCGGCCGTGGTTCGGGGCGCACTGTACAATTGCCAAGGTCGGCGCTGCCCCTCACTGTCCTGCCGGACATCTCTCCCCGTAAACGGGGCGAGAGGGCTGGGCGCAACGCCGACGCCTTTCTTGCAACGCCGACAATTGCCGAAAGCAGGTGCAATAAGCGTCCCTCGCCCCGTATACGGGGAGTTGAGGAGCGGTCCGCATAGCGGACGAAAAGCCAACTGCTTGGCTTTTCGAGCGACGAACGCCGGCAGGCAGGTGAGGGGCGGCGCCGACGCAGGAAACAAGGCGGCCCCGCTCACCGCGCCGGCCTCAGCAGCGTCCAGATCCAGCCGGCGAAGGTCAGCACCAGGAAGGGATAGCCTGCCGCTGGCAGCGGCGCCGAGGTCGGCAGCAGGGGCGCGCCCCACAGCACCATGCCCACCGACACCAGGAACAGCACGGCGGCAATGAGCGCGGTGATCCGCATCCACAGCGCGAAAATGTTCGGCACGCTGACCAGGATCAGCGCCGCCGCCCACAGCGAAATGCCGCCGACATAGGAAGGCACGCTGGCCTGCAACCCCGCCGCATTGCCGGCCAGAAGCAGGCTCTCGCCGGCCAGGAAGGTCAGGAAGCCAGCCGCCACGCAATCATTGCCGAGCCGCTGGTATTTCATCGTCAGCAGCGCGGTGGCCACCACCAGCGCCACGCCGTCGATCGCCCAGAGCGTTTCGCGCAGCGGCGCGCTGGCGACGAAGGTGCCGGCGAGGCCAAAGGCACCGCCGATGGCGAGGCCGAGAGAGGCGATGATGTCTGAGGTGGTGCGCATGTGGTGTGTCTCTGAGAGCAGGATACGTCAGGGGGGAGCGTTCTCAAAGGTGATCCGGTGTCTCGGGCATCGGCCCGGTCAGCTCGAAATTCACCAATGTCGGCCCGCCATGGTTGCCATGCACGCGGGCCCTACGCACCGTCTGCCACGGCATCAGCGCGTCGCCGGCGCGCTTGTCGCGAAAGCCCTTGGCATCCACCGTCACCTGAACCCTGCTGTCGAACCCGCTGCTCGCTTTGAACAGCCCCCAGTCAAGGCAGCCCAAGGCAAAGACAAAAAGCGGGAACACCCGCCCGTGCGCACCATCCGACGACAGCGCCCGGAACCCCAACCCCGTCGCTCACGGCGCAATGCCGGCATAGGAAGGCACGCCCGCCTGCAGCCCGGCCGCATTGCCGGCCAGAAGCAAGCTTTTGCCAGCGAGGAAAGCCAGGAAGCCGGCCGCGACGAGGTCATTGCCGAGCCGCCGGTATTGCATCTAGCCTCCCAGACAGCAACGAAGTCTTGATCCGTGAGCTTAAATATCCACATCTTCGCTGCTACCCGAGCATCGCCAGTAATTCTCCAAGATTGGCAACGCATTGCTCTACATGATGATGTTTCTTGGTGCCCCTTGGTATAAGCTTGGCTCGAGATATGACCTCTTCAGCACTCTTTCTAATAACATTCTTCTGATTTTCATCGTAGCTAGACCCGCGCGCTATAAAAAAAGGCAGATAGCCAGACGCCACCCTGAATGGATAGTACGCATCCTCTTCCTTTACCGCCTGCTTTATTAAAAGAGCGTGTGCTTCCAAGAACACCTTAAAATCGTCCCTATACGACATATCCTTGGTTCTGCTCTCTAGTAGGAAGCGCGCGTAATGATTATCAATCTGGAACGTATCAAAATTTCCTTTCCTGCTCGCATGGCTATAGGCTGTCCGAAAATGAATTTCGCAGGCCGGATAATTACCATCCTCAAGTCTGGATATTGCAAACTGCAGCCAGAACAATGGATTCCTAGCCATTGATGGAAGTTCTTTCAGGCGATCATAAATTACCTTATATTTGTCGCCCATCTTTCTACGAGCAAATATCCGGTCTATAAAGCTGAATCGAATAAGCTCCTTCTGTAGTTCAAAGAACAGCCTATTTCTGCCAGCATTCTCACACTTCTTTACAACATTTACTATTAAATCGACGACGTAGTCCACATCCACAACATGCTGTAAAACATATTCGCCGAATATAGAAGATTTTAGGCGAATTGTCCCATGGCGCCTCTCTATCAATTCCATTGAGAACTGATTATTAATCAATTCCCTCTTGGTGAAGACGTCAATATCTGACAGTTGCCCCACAAGCATTATGTCAGGATTGAAGCCCGCGATGTCCAAGAAAAGTGTTATGCAAACTATACGAAGAGATTCGCTACTTGGGTTCTCATTGAACGCCTTAATAATCTTCTCTCGTATAGACGGCGATTGGAATAGTGAGACGAGTAAGTTACGGGCCTCTCCCTTGCACTCCTTGCTTACAAAATATTCTTCGTCGCTTTGACTTTTGTTCGAGAAATCTGCCCAAAGGCCATTATCGTCAATAACTTTTACGAAAGCAGCTATATCATTTCTAGTCAATTTGTTGACGTCGTATTCTGTGTAACCGTCTCCAAGAATCTCCGCCACCCGATATGACCTCAATTCATAAATCGATGAGCGAGTCATAGCGACAATAGATGCCCTGGGAACTTCAGACAAGATCACTTTGACTGTTTGGGAAAATCGAAAAACATCATCGATAAAAAATATTGGCTCAACAAAGTGGCGCGATACAACCGACAAGTCTTGGCCGAGCGTCTCATCGGAGGCATTCACGTGAAGAACTGTGCGGCCCTGCTGGAGTAGCCGCATTTTGAGCGATTCTGCCAAAACTGACTTGCCGTTACCCAAGTCTGAGTGAAGCAATATGCGGCATGGGCCCTCTGACAAACGGTCGAGTATTGCTTCCTCAACCTCCCTACGCACCACATAGGGAGTGCTCTGGACTCCTTGCCCCAATAGAGCAGCGCCCTCGATGCTGCCATACAAAAGCAATTTTAAAACGTCATCGCCGGTAGGTCGGCGAGAGTCGGTCGGCATTGCTTCCAACCTGAATGAAATTAGCTCTTTCGTAGTCCGATCCACATGCTTGGCTTGCCTGACAATCTCGGCAAACTGCTCGACTCCGATGTTTAGTACGGTTCCATACTGCTCAAGCTCTCTCTTCAGGACTGGGTCAATATCATCTACTTCGATAAAGAAAAGTCTCGATTTCAGCACCGGATCGGAGTATAATATTCGCGCAATATCGATATCATAAACACTGTAACCTATTATGACGACGCATCCAGCGATCGATAGGTCTGTCTTAAACTTCCAATACCAAGGCGATTCGATGAATGTATTGGTTAGATAGCTTGCCTTCGTCAATTTAATTCGAGTCGCGAAATCGGGGAAGGCCACGCCATCCAAAATTCCGTTTATATGTACAACTGACGTTGTATTATTCTTTTCCAGAAAATATTGGGAAGCTGTACAATCTATAGGGGTTGAATTGATCTTCTTCTTAGACCTAGCAATCTCGATTACATTGTCGTAGTTTGTAGTGTATATTCTCTTCCATGCAAAGCCGGTTATATCCTCGATATATGGAGGTATTTCGTCAGGCGTCAGCTTTTCTTTTAAAAGTTCGAATAGATCGAGCTCACCAATCTGATGTATGTACTCTCTGGATATGGTATCGAGTTCGTACTTTAGAGGCATTTTCAGCCGCTCATGAAGCAGCCTCACCAAAGCTCTCCCCGTCGGCAGCGGGTCTTTGTTTTTGTCTAACGCATTTGCTGAGAAACCAGAGCCAACAAAGAGAAGGGGAAACGAAGATGATAACCCTCGATGAGCGCAGCTAAAGCATCCCGATCACCACTCATTCCCCACCACCCTCGTCTGGCGTATCCGTCATTCCGCCGTTTGCTAGTGGAAGTTAATTGATTTTTGCATCTTAACGCAAGGCAGCAGTAACTTGCGCCTGAGGTATGCATCGCGCGAAAGTGTCCTCAATCGCCCATCTTCAGCGCCTGGATAAACGCCTCCTGCGGGATATCCACTTTCCCAAACTGCCGCATCCGCTTCTTGCCCTCTTTCTGCTTGTCGAGCAGCTTGCGTTTGCGGCTTACGTCGCCGCCGTAGCATTTGGCGGTGACGTCCTTGCGCAGCGCCGAGATGGTTTCGCGGGCGATGACCTTGCCGCCGATCGCGGCCTGGATCGGGATCTTGAAGAGGTGGTGCGGGATCAGCTCCTTCAGCTTCTCGCACATCTGCCGGCCGCGCTTTTCCGCCGCCGTGCGGTGGACCAGCATCGACAGCGCGTCGACCGGCTCCTCGTTGACCAGGATCGACATCTTCACCAGGTCGCCTTCGCGGTAGTCGGTCAGGTGATAGTCGAAGGAGGCATAGCCTTTTGAAATCGACTTCAGCCGGTCGTAGAAATCGAAGACGACTTCGTTGAGCGGCAGATCGTAGGTCAACATGGCACGCTTGCCGACATAGGACAGGTCGGCCTGGATGCCGCGCCGGTCCTGGCAGAGTTTCAATATGCCGCCGAGATAGTCGTCGGGGGTCAGGATCGTGGCGCGGATCCACGGCTCCTCGATGGCCGAGATTTTCACCACGTCGGGCATGTCGGCCGGGTTGTGCAGTTCCTTCACCGAGCCGTCATTGAGCAGCAGCCGGTAGACGACCGATGGCGCGGTGGCGATCAGGTCGAGGTTGAACTCGCGCTCCAGCCGCTCCTGGATGATTTCGAGATGCAGCAGGCCAAGGAAGCCGCAGCGATAGCCGAAGCCGAGCGCGGCACTGGTTTCCATCTCATAAGAGAAGGAAGCGTCGTTGAGGCGCAGCTTGCCGACGGCGGCGCGCAGATCCTCGAAGTCGGCGGCGTCGACCGGGAACAGGCCGCAGAACACCACCGGCTGCGCCGGCTTGAAGCCGGGCAGGGCGTGCGCCGTCTGGCGCTTGTCCTCGGTGATGGTGTCGCCGACGCGGGTGTCGGCCACTTCCTTGATCGAGCCGGTGAAGAAACCGAACTCGCCGGGGCCGAGCTCGTCGACATTGATGCGGGCGGGCGTGAACACGCCGGTGCGCTCGACCAGGTATTTGGCACCCGTGCCCATCATGCGGATGGTCTGGCCCTTTTTCAGCACGCCGTCGATGATGCGCACCAGCACGATGACGCCGAGATAGGCATCGTACCAGCTGTCGACCAGCATGGCTTTGAGCGGCGCCGTGGCATCGCCTTCGCGCGGCGGCGGCAATTGGTGGACGATGGCTTCGAGCACGTCGGGAATGCCAAGCCCGGTCTTGGCCGAGATCAGCACGGCGTTGGAAGCGTCGATGCCGATCACCTCCTCGACCTGCTCGCGGATGCGCTCGGGCTCGGCGGCCGGCAGATCGACCTTGTTCAGCACCACCACGATCTCGTGGTTGTTGTCGATCGCCTGGTAGACATTGGCCAGCGTCTGCGCCTCGACGCCCTGGGAAGCGTCGACCACCAGCAGCGAGCCCTCGCAGGCGGCCAGCGAGCGCGACACTTCATAGGCGAAGTCGACATGGCCGGGCGTGTCGATGAGGTTGAGGATATAGTCCTCGCCATTGTTGGCGCGGTATTTCAGCCGCACCGTCTGTGCCTTGATGGTGATGCCGCGCTCGCGCTCGATGTCCATCGAGTCCAGCACCTGTTCCTTCATGTCGCGCAACTCCAGCCCGCCGGTGGACTGGATCAGGCGGTCGGCAAGCGTGGATTTGCCATGGTCGATATGGGCGACAATGGAGAAATTTCTGATGTGGTCGAGGGGCGTGCTCATGCCGCGCGCTTTAGCAGGGGCGGCAAGCGGCGGCAAGGCTTGCGGCGCAAGGGCTCCCTTGCCGCTCACAAAGCGGTGACATCAGCCAAAAAACCGCGAAAACCGCCCCGTGGGCGAAGAATGCGTAAACTTTGATCGATCACATTAGACCTTGGTTTGCCGGCCGTGTGGTAAGTGCACGAACGCTAATGTCTGTCGGGGGTTGGAAATGTTCAGGATTTTGCTCGGCTTTGCCCGTTCCCGCAGCGGGTCGATGATGCCGCTCTTCCTGGTGAGCCTGATGCCGCTGATCGCGGTCATCGGCTTTTCGGTCGACTATACCAGCGCGGTCCAGACCAGGTCCAACCAGCAGCAGGCGCTGGATGCCGCGATCCTGACGATCACCACAATGGACACCACGTCGACGTTGGCGCAGCGCCAGACGCTGCTGCAGAATTCCTTCATAGCCAACGGCGGACAAGGCACCGCGACGCTGACCAATTTCGTGGCCGGCACCACCGCCACCGCCACCACCGCGCAGGCCACGGCAAGTTTCGCCATGCCGACCGTGTTCATGAGCATCGCCAGGATCAACACCGTGCCGATCGCCGTGGGCGCAGCGGTCAGCAAGCCGCCAGCGCTGGTCCAGGCCACCTTCAAGGTCTCCGGCGTGTCGGGTTACTGGAACAAGACGATGACGCTTTACGGCACGCAATTCGGCGCGACGACGGCCAAGGCGCTGATGACGATCGACTATAAATATGGCGGCACCGGAGATCCGAAGGGCTATGGCACCACCAATGTCAACGTCCTCACCACCGATTCAGCTGGCAGAACCGTCACCACGCTGGTCCAGACGCAGGTCTGCAGCCTTGGCAGAAACCCACCCGCCGGTGTGACGCTCCAGAAAGATGCGAATGGCACGTACTATTACTGCGTCGACACGATGTATCCCGCCAACGGCCCCGGCGCATCGATCGACGTCAGCCAGATGGGTGGCCTCAGTCTGCAGATGTATGTGCCATCAGGGAACCCGCAGTACCTCAAGTCGAATGATCCGACCACCTCCAACCGACTCTACAGCGGGGTCAAGGATCCGGTGACCAACGCTGTCACTTATAATGAGACCGCGACCGGCCAGGTCGTCGATATCTTCGGCCTCGTGCCTTGCGGCTCGACAGCCTATCAGGCCTGGGAAGACGGCGGCAACCCGGTCCCGGCGCCTGTCACCAACGCCGACTTCTTCTACAACGTCACCGGCAAATGCGACTTCAACAAGCGGCCCTCGGACACCGCGCTGACGCAGTGACGCTGGCGATCTCCCCACTTGTGGGGGAGATGGCCGGCAGGCCAGAGGGGGGCGCTGCCCCACCGACCTTGCCAGATCCACGATATCCGCCCGGCTTTTCCCGGCAATTTCCCGTCGTCTGTTTAAACGCACCGGCGTAGCCGCTCTACGACGCCCTCTCTGTCCTGCCGGACATCTCCCCCACGAGGGGGGAGATTGGATGCGGCGACCGTTTTCGCCAATCTCCGACGCCCGCAAAGAAAAGGGCGCCCCAATCACAAACCGGTGAGCGTTGTAACGAAGTTCGTAGCGGCGGCGAAGTGGGGACATGACGGGCGCATCGTGGCGCCCTCCCAGGGAGCAAGCCGATGTCGCCAGTCATGTCTAGCAGGTTCCTCGCACTGTCCGGCCTCGCCGCGCTGGCGCTCGCCGGCTCGCTCGCCGGCGCCGTCGCCCAGCCACTCACCGTGGTCGAGCTTTTCACCAGCCAGGGCTGTTCGTCCTGCCCGCCGGCCAATGCCAACCTCATCAAGGTCAAGGACCGGCCCGGCGTGCTGGCGCTGTCCTTCAACGTCACCTACTGGGACTATCTCGGCTGGAAGGACACGTTCGGAAAGCAGGAATTCACCCAGCGCCAGGTTTCCTACGAGCCGCAGCTCGGCCATGACGGGCCGTTCACGCCGCAGGTGGTGGTCAACGGCCATGCCGATGTCGTCGGCGCCGCACCCGGCCAGATCGAACATCTGATCGCCGCCACGGGCAAGACCGGCGGCCCGTCGCTGTCGCTCGAGGGCGGCAAGGTCGCGATCGGCGCCGGCTCGGCGCCGGGCGGCCACGCCGATGTCTGGCTGGTGCGCTACACCAAGGGCGTCGTCGAGGTGCCGGTGGCGCGCGGCGAAAACACCGGCCGCACCTTGCCGCACGCCAATGTCGTGCATGCACTGACAAAACTCGGCAGCTGGACCGGCGAGGCCAAGACGCTTGGCCTGCCGGCGGCCTCGGGCGGCCTCAGCACCGCCGTGCTGGTGCAGTCGCCCGGCGGCGGGCCGATCCTGGCCGCCGCCGCCAACTAATGCATGTCGCCCAAAAGTGACCTCGGTTTTGCGACGACGACATGCATCAAGCAGCAATCACGTTCAGGCGCAGATTTGCCAAGCAGAAATTTGCCCCGCCGCATGGGCAGCGGTGCAAGAGCCCGGCCGCCCAAAAGGGCGTGCCACCAACCCCACAAGGAAACCTATCATGACCAATTTCTCCCGCCTGACGCTGCCTGCGCTCGCTTTGGCCCTCTGCTCGACCGCGCTGTTTGCCGGCGGCATCGCGCGCGCCGACGACGCCACCAATGCGATGAAGCCCGCCGCCAACGCGATGGCGCCGGCAGCGGATGCCATGAAGCCGGCAACCGAGGCGATGAAGCCGGCGGACCCGATGGCCACCAACGCCATGAAGCCCGCTACGGATGCCATGAAGCCCGCCACGGATGCGATGAAACCGGCGACCGATGCCATGAAGCCGGCAACGGATGCCACGGCCAATTGAGATTGGTGCGGGGCCTTCTGTCCCTGGCGGGCTCCCTGTCCAGCCGGGGACAGTTGCCGGAGCAACCCCGGGAAAGGCTTGAGGTCCGGGGGCGCACGCGAATGTGAGCCTCCGCCGCAACTCACGCATCGCGCCACCGTAGCTGATCCAATAGACTGATCCCAATGGAAGCCATGAGGAGTGCAACCATGACCAATATCAACAACCGTTCGATGGGCGTTGTCCGGGGTGCGCTCGCCGCACTCGCCCTTGCCGTCGCGGGCGCAGCCTTCTGGCTGACGCCGGCAATATCCGCCGAGGACGCGGTGAAGATCCCGCCGCCGGCGGTGGACGAAAAGGCAGCCTCGGGCAGCGAAAAGGCGATCTTCGCCGGCGGCTGCTTCTGGGGCGTGCAGGGCGTGTTCCAGCACGTCAAGGGTGTCAGCAAGGCGGTGTCCGGCTACACCGGCGGATCAAAGGAGAACGCCGTCTACGAGACGGTCGGCACAGGCCGCACCGGCCACGCGGAATCCGTCGAGATCACCTATGATCCGTCCAAGGTCACCTATGGCCAGCTGCTGCAGGTCTATTTCTCGGTCGCCCACAATCCGACCCAGCTCAACTACCAAGGGCCGGACTCGGGCACCCAGTACCGCTCGACGATCTTTGCCGAAAACGACGCGCAGAAGAAGATCGCGCAGAGCTACATCGCCCAGCTCGACAAGGCCAAGGTGTTTTCCGGACCCATCGTCACCACGCTGGAGACCGGCAAGACCTTCTACCCGGCCGAGAACTACCACCAGGATTTCCTGACGCTGAACCCGACCTATCCCTACATCGCCTACAACGACCTGCCCAAGGTGGCGAATTTGAAGGCGCTGTTCCCGGCGCTCTACAGCGAAAAGCCGGTGCTGGTGCTGTCGGCTTCGAACTGACGTTGCCGCGACGTCCGGGGGCGAGTGTCCCCGAGACCAATCGTCTCCGGCCCGCCCCCGCCTGGGTGGGCAATGGATGCGTTGGCGAAGGCCGGCTACATGCCGTCGGCCTTCATGGCATCGCACGACACGTCAGGGTTCATGTCGGCAAAGGTCCCGGTAGGGTTCTTCTTCCACGCCCAGACATGCAGTTCGTAGAAAGCCCCCAAGCCGTAGCGGTTGGGAGCGCTGTTGAAATTGAACAGCTGCCCTCCCAGCGAGGCCGGGCCTTTCGAGGTGATGTATTCGACGGCAACAAGCCTGAGCTTGCCATCGGCCATCGGCTCGTACATCACCGCCTCCGGCTTGGCGAGATCGACGTCATCGTCTTTCAGATAGGCGGCATTGACGTAGTGGATGCCCATGGCACCGCCGGTGATGCCGCTGGCGCAAGGGATCGGCGCATAGCCTTCGGCGATGGCCATCGCCACATTTTCGAAGCGGCCATTGGCTGCCCGCACCTTCTCGTCCAGCGCGCCGGTATCATGGGCATTCGCCGCCGTGGCCGCGATCGACAGGATCGACAGGTTGATGAGATGTTTGGTCCATAGATGGATGTTCATATTCTTTCCTCGTTTTTGATGTGCGCCGGAGCAGTCGCTCCCCCGCGCGAAGCCAGATGTCCGGATGTATCGGTGGTTAGAACCGGGTGAAGTCCCAGTAGTGGGGCAGCTCTTCGCGCTCCGGCAATCCGATGTCGCGTCTCAGATAGTCGCCTTCCGGTGGCCGATGCCTGCCCGCCAATTGTGCGGGAAGCGCCGACACGATCCGCCACAGGCGGCGGGGCAGGCCCCACGCCCGGCGGCCATCTCCCATGGCAGGAACCGTGTCGCTGGCTGGCATGTCGGACATGTCGCCGTTGCGCTGGGCGATCGGACTTTCATGGGCGGTAAAAGTAAGGGTCAAGAACCCGTACCTCCGTGATCTTGTCGACAGGCAGGGAGTTCTTCTGGGCAGTGCTGCGGATCGCCTCCGGCGAAGGCGCGTCATAGATGCAGAAGCTTTGCTTCTTGTCGGGCGACACGAAGGACTGCACCCAGGTGACACCCTTCTCCGCATTGCGCATGATCACGCCGGCAAGGGCTTCGGCGCCGGCATCGTTCATCGGCACGCTGAGACCGGCAGGAAATGTACGTTCAACCACGTAACGGGGCATATCGAGGTTACCTTTTCCGTTGGACGCGCTCGAATTGAGCGCGGCTGGACATGACCACGCCCCTGAAGGGCGCGCATCGGAACCTTTCCCTATGTTTGACGGGACGATTCCCCATGTTAACGGCGTTTAGTCCAGGAGCCACAAAGCAGATACCGAGCCCGGCTACCCTGGTGTCGAGCTGGGGTGCTTCGGCCGCAGCCACATGAGCCAATGACCATGCTTCTGGAACGGCAGACACAGCTGGCGCAATTGGACGGCTTGCTGGTACAGGCCGAGCGCGGCCGCGGTCACGTGGCGGCGTTGTCGGGCGAAGCGGGAGCCGGCAAGTCGGCGCTTGTCGAGGCCTTCATCGGCGAAGCCGGCGCGCGTGCGCGCATCTTTCGCAGTGCCTGCGAAGACCTGTCGATTCCCGATCCTCTCGGGCCGCTTTACGATCTTGCGCGCGAGGCGCAATGGGCTATGCCGCAGGCGGTCGACGCGCGGCGGGGAGAGCGGCTGCCGCTGTTTTCCGACGCATTGGATGTCTTCGAGGCAAGAACGGGCGCGACGCTTCTGGTGATCGAGGACCTGCACTGGGCCGATGACGCGACGCTCGACTTCGTTCGCTTTCTCGGCCGCCGCATCGCCAACACCCACATCCTGCTGCTGTTGACGGCGCGCACGGACCGCAGTGAGGGGCAGATGCGCGTGCGTCGCGCGCTGGGCGAAATCCCAGCCGGCAGCGTTGCACGCATCGACGTGCCGCTTTTGAGCGAAGCGGCGGTGCTGTCGCTTGCCGGTGCCGCCGGTCGAGACGGCGATGCCATCTACCGGGCGACCGCCGGCAACGCCTTTTTCGTCACCGAACTGTTGAGCTGCGAATGCGAAACGGCGTTGCCGGCCAGTGTGCGCGACGCGGTGCTCGCGCGCGCCGAACGTCTGTCGGCTGGTGCCCGTTCGATGCTCGACGCCGTCTCGGTATTTCCCAGGCGTGCCGACGCCTGGGCGCTGGCGGGCCTGTGCGGCGTGGCCAGTGCCGGCCAGCTGGCGGAATGTGTCTCCAATGGTTTGCTGGACGATCTGGGCGACGCTTATGCGTTTCGCCACGAGATCGCCCGTCGCGCCATCGAGACGATGCTGACGAGCAGCCACCGGCGCGCGTTCAACCAGCGCGCTTTGTCGGCGCTGCTCGAAAGGAGCGACATCGCCACCGCGCGGCTGGTCCATCACGCGGTGGAGGCGCACAATCTGGAGACGGTGCGTGAACTGGCCCCGGTCGCCGCCCGCGAGGCTTCCCGCGTTGGCGCCCACCGTGACGCCGCCGGGTATTATGAGGTCGCCTTGCGCCAGGCCGACACCTTGCCGGCGCAAGAGCGCGCCGGGCTTTACGAGCAGTATGCCTTCGAGTGCCATTTGATCGCGCGCATCGACGAGGCCATCAAGGCGCAGGAGCAGGCGCGCGCACTGCAGCAGGCACTCGGCAACAGGCTGAAGGAAGGCGACAGCCTCAGATGGCTCTCACGCTTCGCCTATCTCCTGGGCGACCGACAGGCCGCCGACCGGTTCGGCGCCCAGGCGGTCGCTTTGCTGGAGGCCGTTGGGCCCAGTGCCGAACTTGCCATGGCCTATTCGAACCTTTCGCAGCTGGCGATGCTGGCCGAACGACTGCATGAGGCATTGTCGCTGGGCTCCAGGGCGATAGAACTCGCCGAGCGATTGAACCGGCCGGATGTCGTCTGCCACGCCCTCAACAATGTCGGCGCCGCCGAGCAGTGGCTGGATCTGGCCAGCAGCCGGCGGCACCTTGCCCGCAGCCTCGAAATCGCGCTGCAGGAGAATTTCCAGGAGCACGCAGCACGCGCCTTCACCAATTGCGCCTGTGGCGGCATGAACCAGCTCGACTACCGCGAGGCTCAACTCTTCCTCGATCGCGGCATCGACTATTGCGTCGAGAACGATCTGGCGACATGGCGCGACTATATGCACGGCGTGCGCGCACAGTTGCGGCTGCGCCAGGGATGCTGGGATGAGGCGGCTTCCGAGGCGCTGGATGTGATTGGCAACGACCAGGCCACGGCCCTGGTGCGCTATCCCGCCTTGGTCGCGCTGGTGAAACTGCGCCTTCGGCGCGGCGACCCATCGGCCGAGCCGCTTCTGGCGGAGATGAAGCAATTTCTGGAAAAGGGGATCGAACTGCAGCGGCTGCTGCCCTACGCGGCGGTGGTTGCCGAACAGGCCTGGCTTGGGCAGGGAGACAAGGACGAGGCGCTGCGGCTCATCGGGCTTGCCGAGGGCCTGTCACCGACGCGGGCGGTCTTTGCCGAATTGGCCGTCTGGCGGCAGATGCTGGCGCCGGATACCGACCCCGGAGAGACGGCCGGCATGGCCTTGCCATACAGGATGCTGCTCACCGGTGACTGGCGTGGCGCGGCCTCGGCCTGGGACGAGCTCGACGCACCTTACGAACGCGCATTGGCGCTTGCCCAGGGCGATGAGGCCGCGCAGCGGGTGGCGCTGGAGATAATCGAGGCGCTGGGCGCCCGGCCGGTCGCCCAGCACGTGCGCGACATCATGCGCCGAAGCGGCGTCATTCACATCGCCCGTGGCCCGCGACGCACCACGCGTGCCAATCGCGCCGGCCTGACCGAGCGCCAGATGGAAGTGCTGCAGCTGATCGAGCGCGGCTTGTCCAACAAGCGCATCGCCGAACACCTCGCCATTTCGCCCAAAACCGTCGACCACCACGTCTCGGCGGTGCTGGGCAAGCTGGAGGCCGTGTCGCGCGGCGAGGCCACCGCCGCCGCGCGCGACAGCGGGCTGATCTGAACCGCACGACTGATCCGCCGCCCGTCCCAATCGTCGGTCAGAACCTCAATCGTAGGTCAGATCCGTCGCCTTGCCACCGAACACGCGGTAGGCGTAGAACGAATAGAAGATGATGATAGGCAGCACCACGACGGTGCCGACCAGGATGATGGCCAGGCTTTCGGTCGCCGACGCCGCTTGCCAGATGGTCAGGCGATCGGGCACCACATAGGGGTAGAACGACCAGGCAAGGCCGGCAAAGCCGAGCGCGAAGATGGTGGCCAGCGTCAGGAACGGCGTCAGCGCATGGCGGTCGTCGGGCCTCGGCAGATGGAAGGTCTGCCGCCACAGCCAGAGGAACAGCAGCGCCGACAGGATCGGCAGCGGCGACAGATAGAGCATCTGCGGCCAGACGAACCATTTGTCGAAGATGCGCGGGCTGGCGAAGGGTGTCGCCAGCGATACGGCAGCCATGCCGAGTGCGGTCAGCACAAGTGCGGTGCGCAGCCAGCGCGCCGCCTTCTTCTGCAGCTCGCCTTCGGTCTTGTAGATCACCCAGGCGGAGCCCATCGCCGCGTAGGCCGCTGCCAGGCAGAACGCCACCAGCGCGCCGAACGCCATGCCGCCAATGCCGACATCGAGGCCGAGCACGTAGACGCCCAGCATATAGCCTTGCGCCAGCGAGGCGATGAGCGAGCCGAGAAAGAAGATGCGGTTCCAGCGGTGCTTCCGGCCAGCGGGCACCTTGGCGCGGAAATCGAAGGCGACGCCGCGCAGGATCAACCCGACCAGCAGCACGAAGACCGGGATGTAGAGCGCGGTGAGGATGACGCCATGCGCCAATGGGAAGGCGACCAGCAGCAGGCCGACGGCCAGCACCAGCCAGGTTTCGTTGGCGTCCCAGAACGGGCCGATGGCGGCGATCATCGTGTCCTGCTCGGTGTCCTCGGCGGCGGCGAACAGGATGCCGATGCCGAGGTCGAACCCGTCGAGAATGACATAGATCAGGATGGCGAGGCCCATCAGGCCGGCGAAGATGAGGGGCAGCAGCGTCGGCCAGTCGTAGGTCATCTTTTCACTCTCCCGCGGCCGGCTGCGACAGCGCTGCGTTGAGAACACCCGGCAGCGGTGAGGTGTCGCCATCCTTGGCCGCCTTCAGCGCCAGGTGCACCAGCACGCCGAGATAGGCGATCAGCAAAAGCACGTAGAGGAGGAGGTAGACGGCAAGCGTCAGCGCGACATGGCTGCCGGCCACCGGACCGACGGCGTCCGCTGTCTTCAGCACGCCGGTCACCAGCCAGGGCTGCCGGCCGATCTCGGTCGTGTACCAGCCGGCCAGCGTCGCCAGCCAGCCCGACAGCGCCATCGGCACCATCAGCAGGGCGAGCGGCCTCGGCAGCGAGTGCCGGCGCTTGAGGAAGAAGGCGGCCGACCACGCGACGGCAAGCATCAAAAGCCCGGTGCCGACCATGATGCGGAAGCTCCAGAAGAGCGGAAAGACCGGCGGGTGGTTGCCCGGAAAATCGTTCAGCCCCGGCACGACGCCGTCGGTGCTGTGCCGCAGGATAAGGCTGGCCCCGTCCGGGATCGTGACCTCGAATTTGTTTCCCTTCGCCGCCTCGTCGGGCAGCGCGAACAGCACCAGCGGCACGTTGGGGCCGGTGTTCCAATTGGCCTCCATGGCGGCGATCTTCTGCGGCTGGTGTTCCAGCGTGTTCAGCCCATGCTGGTCGCCGGCCAGGATCTGGATCGGGATCAGGATGGCGGCGGTGAAGACGCCGGTGCGCAGCGCCTTCCACATCGATTCCGAACGGTCGCCCTTGAGGTAGCGCAGCGCCGACAGGCCAGCGATCAGGAACGAGACCGTAAGCCCCGAGGCGAGCAGCATGTGCACCAGCCGGTAGGGCATGGACGGGTTGAAGACGATGGCCCACCAGTCGACGGCGTGCGCGACGCCATCGCGCATCTCGAAGCCGGCCGGCGTCTGCATCCAGGAATTGAGCGCGATGATCCAGAACGCCGACAGCGTGGTGCCGCCGGCGACCAGCACCGTCGCCAGCGTGTGGACGCGGTTGGAGACGCGGCGGAAGCCGAACAGCATGATGCCGAGGAAGGCCGCCTCGAGGAAGAAGGCGGTGAGGATCTCGTAGGCGAGCAGCGGCCCCGCGATGTTGCCGACATGCTCCATGTAGCCCGGCCAGTTGGTGCCGAACTGGAAGCTCATGGTGACGCCCGAAACCACGCCCATGGCAAAGGACAGCGCGAACACCTTCACCCACGTGAAATAGGCGCGCATCCAGGCGGAATCATTGGTCGCGTTGTAGCGCAGCTTGAAGAACAGCAGCACCCAGCCAAGGGCAATGGTGATCGTTGGAAACAGGATATGAAACGAGATATTCGCGCCGAACTGCATGCGCGAGAGAATGAGCGGGTCCATGGCGGGCTCCGACTGCTTATTACTTATTTCGGGCAATTCCAGGAAAACCGCTTCACACTTTTCCTGGAATTGCTCCAATACTGGCGAAGGATAGGCCCGAAGCGGGGGCAGGTCAAAGCGGCGTCCTGCCGCGAGGCTGAACGCCACAGGACAATTTTACCCGACATAAGCGAGGTGTTTCCGGCCGGCCGATGCTTTCAATGTCCAGAACTGGCAGCAGGGCATTGACTTGCGGTTGCACTGGGCGACAACAGGCCTATATCAAGTCACCTCTTTCAAGCAGCCGTTTTCAGCCATGCCCTCCATTCTGTCCATTTCCGGGGTCTCCAAGACCTACGCCACCGGCTTCACCGCGCTCAAGGAAGTCAATCTCGATATCCAGCGCGGCGAGATTTTCGCCCTGCTCGGTCCCAACGGCGCCGGCAAGACGACGCTGATCTCGATCGTCTGCGGCATCGTCAACCGCTCGTCGGGCACCGTCACCGTGGACGGTCACGACATCAACAAGGACTATCGCGCCGCGCGCAGCCTGATCGGGCTGGTGCCGCAGGAACTCACCATCGACGCCTTCGAGAGCGTCTGGGCAACCGTCAATTACAGCCGCGGCCTGTTCGGCAGGCCGGCCAATCCGGCCTTTGTCGAGAAGGTGCTGCGCGATCTGTCGCTGTGGGACAAGAAGGACTCCAAGGCGATCACCCTGTCGGGCGGCATGAAGCGGCGGCTGATGATCGCCAAGGCGCTGTCGCATGAGCCGCGCATCCTGTTCCTCGACGAACCGACCGCCGGCGTCGACGTCGAACTGCGCCAGGACATGTGGGCAATGGTGCGCCGGCTGCGCGAGGACGGCGTCACGATCATCCTCACCACGCACTATATCGAGGAAGCCGAGGCCATGGCCGACCGCGTCGGCGTCATCAACCGCGGCGAGATCATCCTGGTCGAGGACAAGGCCGAACTGATGCTCAAGCTCGGCCGCAAGGAGGTCAGGCTGGAGCTGCGCGCGCCGCTCGGCAGCGTCCCCGACGGGCTCTCGCGCTACGCGCTCGAACTGTCACCGGACGGCAGCCAGCTTACCTACACCTATGACAACCAGAGCGACCGGCCGGGCGTCGCCTCGCTGATCCGCGATCTCGAAGCGGCCGGCGTCCAGTTCCGCGATCTCGACACCAAGAACAGCTCGCTCGAAGAGATATTCGTCAATCTCCTGAGGCAAGAGCCATGAACCTGCGCGCAGCCATGAATCTACGTGCGGTGTGGGCGATCTACCGGGTCGAGATGGCGCGTGCGTTCCGCACCGTGCTGCAGAGCATCATCTCGCCGGTCATCTCGACATCGCTCTATTTCGTCGTCTTCGGCTCGGCCATCGGATCGCGCATCACCGAAATCGACGGCATCAGCTACGGCGCCTTCATCGTGCCGGGGCTGATCATGCTGTCGCTCTTGACGCAGTCGATCTCCAACGCCTCCTTCGCCATCTATTTCCCAAAATTCGTAGGCTCGATCTACGAGCTCCTGTCGGCGCCGGTCTCCTATCTGGAGATCGTCATCGCCTATGTCGGTGGTGCCGCCACCAAGTCGATCATCCTCGGCCTGATCATCCTGGCCACGGCCTCGCTGTTCGTGCCGCTGCACATCGAACATCCGTTCTGGATGCTCGCCTTCCTGATCCTGACGGCCGTGACCTTCAGCCTGTTCGGCTTCATCATCGGCATCTGGGCGAAAAGCTTCGAGCAACTGCAGCTGGTGCCGCTCCTGATCGTCACCCCGCTGACCTTCCTCGGCGGCAGCTTCTATTCGATCCATATGCTGCCGGGCATCTGGAAGACGATCACGCTGTTCAACCCGGTGGTCTACCTGATCAGCGGATTCCGCTGGAGTTTCTACGGCAAGGCCGATGTCTCGGTCGGCATCAGCCTAGGCATGACGCTGGTGTTCCTGGCCGTCTGCATCGCGATCGTCGCCTGGATATTCCGGACCGGTTACCGGCTGCGGAACTGACGCGGCTTCCCGGAACTCGGGTTCCTCGCCCCACGAAAGTGGGGAGAGGTGGCCCGGCGAAGCCGGGACGGAGAGGGGTCTTCGCGGTAACCGAGAAAGGTCGCCTTGTGGGCGTGCTATCTAGGCCAGTCTCGCGCGCCCGTTCTTCACCGTGTCTTGGCTTCGCGAATGGCGCGCCCCCTCTCCGTCTCGGGCTTCGCCCGAGCCACCTCTCCCCCGCTCTGCGGGGGCGAGGAACCAGCAGTCAAATGGCCTTGACCAGCCGCAGCAACCCTAGCATCTCGATATAGGTCCCCTCGCGAAAGGCGATATAGACCGGCTCCTCGACTCCGTGGAAGCGGCGCTTGAATGCCGCCTGTCCCTGCAGGTTGAACCTGCGGCGGTTGACCCAGGGCGAATCGTAGGCGCGCTGGAAGGTGTTGCGCCAGAATTCGCTTTCGGCAAATCCGCTCGGGCCAATATCGACCAGCGGCGACAGGCCGAGCGTCACCACCGAAATGCCTTCCTCGCGAAAGCGGTCGACGGCGAATTTGGTCAGGCCGATCTCGGCATGCGGCGAGGCATCGATATGCTTGCGCTTGAAGGCGGTGGTATAGCCGATCACCTTGCCGTCGGCGAATAACGGATCGAAGTCGAGCAGGGCGACCAGCTCGCCATCGGGACCGTGCAGGACGAAACGGCGCATGTCGATGCCGAGCTGATCGTAGAACGGGCGGTTGAGGAAGCCCATCTCCCAGCGCTTGACGATGCGGTCGCCGCGCCAATTTTGAGAGAGCCGGGAGATCTCGTCGAGGTGGATCGTGCGCTTGTCCTCTTCGAAGGAGAAGCCTTTCTTCAACAGCCAGCGCTCGGAATAGCGCACCGTCTCGTTGCGCTTGCCGGAAAAATCATGGTCGGGCAGCGGCAGGCGGGTATCGATGCCCAGCCGGCTGATCTTGTAGCCGAGGCCGGCAAGGACCTGGGCGGTCTGTTCACCGATCTGCACGAACCATGGGCCGCCGGCGCTCTCGACGAAGCGTCTGATATAATCTGGCCGCTGCGTCGGCGCCGCCACCGGATCCCCGAGCGCGAAATGATGCTTCATCTTGGTGCCGAAGGCGATGTAGCCGTCCGCGTCGCCGAAATAGGACAGCTTGCCCTGCACGGCGGTGGAATAGGCGAGCGAGAAGTCGCCATGACGGCGAACAAGCGCCAGCCGTTCGACATGCGTCAGCGCCAGTCGCTCGACCTTGGGCGAAGCGCCCTCGAGGATTTTGTCGAAATAGATCCGCAAGGAGGGCATGGTCGAGGATTCCACGTGCCGTCTGCGGCGCCGCATGCCTTGAATGGCACGCAAGACCGCCGTGGCGCCTTGATTTCTGGCGGGAAGCCGAGTCGGGTACGGGTTCGAATTCCTGCGCCGTCAGAAGAGGCCCACCATCCCCGGACCTCGAATCAATCACATTGCCGCGACCTGATTATCGCCGATGCCGCTGATATGCCATATAGGGCTGGATGTATTCGGACAGAAGCGTGCAATCCACTCGATGTCTTTGCTTTGGCCGCATTTTCCGCGGTGCGAACTGTTTCCGGGTGGCGGCGCAATGCGCTGGAACGCAGCCGCGGCCGGATGCAGGCTTCGGCAATCGGCACCGATCCGCCGTGTGAGGTCTGCGCGCTATCAAACGGTTACAGCGGCCTGCGAGCCTCGCGGGGTGCCGCAAGGGCGAATGGGATTAGAGGGTGAATGGCTGATACGACAACCAGACCGATGATGGAGCAGTTGGCGGCGGTCGAGCCGGCAATCGTCATTGGCGCCGGCGCCGCCGGGCTGGCTGTCGCGCAGGCCTTGATCAAGGCCGGCGTGGCGACGGCGGTCCTGGAGAAGGAAAGCCGGCTGGCCGAGCCCTGGCGCCGGCGCCACGAACAGTTGCACCTCAACACCCACCGCGATCTCTCGGCGCTGCCCGGCCTTGCCTATCCCAAGGGTACCCCCGCCTTTCCGCATCGGGATGTCGTCATCCGCCATATGAACGATTTCCATGAGGTGAACCGTTTGCCGGTGGAGTTTGGCGTCTCCGTCGAGGCCATCGTGTCCGGGGGCGACCACTGGATCGTGCGCACCAGCGCCGGCGCGCGCCTGGCACGTCATGTCGTCGTCGCCACCGGCCGCGACCGGGAACCCTTCACGCCGCAATGGCAGGGCATGCAGGCGTTCGCGGGCCGGATCATCCATTCGGCGGATTTTGGCGACGCCCGGGCCTATGCGGGCAAGAAGGTGCTGGTTGTCGGCGCCGGCAATTCGGGCTTCGACGCCCTCAATCATCTGGCGGGCATCGACACCGCCGCTGTCTGGCTGTCGGCCCGCAACGGTCCCGCTCTCTTGCCCAAGCGCGTCGGCAAGATCGCCGTGCACCGTCTCTCGCCGTTCATGGCGCGCCTGCCGCTGCGCGTCGCCGATGCGGTTATGGCGGTGACGCAGCGCCTGGTTTTCGGCGATCTCACCAAATTCGGCATGCCGCCGGCACCTGCCGGCGGCGCCAGCCGCCTGACTTCGGACTATACCGCCATCGCCGCGGACGACGGCGCCGTCGATGCCATCAAATCGGGCAGGACCGTGGTGGTTCCGGCCATACGGGAGTTCACCCGCGACGGCGTTATCCTGGCCAATGGCAGCCTGATCGCTCCCGACATCGTCATTGCGGCGACGGGCTACCGCACCGGACTGGAGCGCATGGTCGGCGATCTCGGCGTGCTCGACGAGAAGGGCGTTCCGCTCTTCAACGGCGGCCAGGCCGATCCGAAACTGCCCGGCCTGTGGTTCACCGGCATGCGGCCGAGCATCCGCGGCTGCTTCGCCAATGCCGCCATACTGGCCAAGGCGATCGCCAGGCGGATCGCCGGTCAGCCGGGCACCTCACGCTGATTTCGGCTCCAGCCGCCGGAAACCGACAGCCTCGGTCAGCATCTCCTCCTCGACCATGCCGGCATTGTAGAGGGCAAGCAAGGTGAGAGCCAATTCACGCGCCTCGGCGGATTCGGGATGCGCTTCGCGTCGGCGACAGGCTTCATCGAAGACACGCTGCAAGGTGGCCACTTCGTCAGGTTTGAGCAGGCCGCGGTCGTAGATCGACTTGGGCATGGCGATGATCTCCTGATCGTGATCTAGGGCGCCATGTGTAAATTGCCAATCTTTCCCGAGGCTTGAATACAATACCACACAAAAGAGGGGCTCCGGATCCCGAAACCCCTCTCGTGTTCCATCTCGCCCGACGTCAGACGGCGATCTTGCCGCCACCCTGTTTGGTGATCGCCACGACCGCCGGCCGCACCGGCATGTCAGGCTTGAAATCGGGCCAACGGGTCGACGGGTCCTCATAATAGGAGGGCCTGCCAAACGCTTCCCAGTCCTCGCCACCGTCGCCCGGATGCTGGACGGCGACGAAGGCGGTCTGATCGTCCGGCGCAAACAGCGGGCCGCACATTTCGGCGCCGATCGGCACGCGGAAGAACAGTTTCGAGGTCGCCCGCGCCGATCCCTCTGTGTCCACCGCCCACAGGCCGTCGGTGCGGCCGGTGGCCTTCGGGCCCTGGCCGTCGGTGGCGACCCACAGGCGCCCGGCCGAATCGACCGCGCAATTGTCGGGCATGCCGAACCAGCCATTGGCCGTCGTCGCGGTGGAGAAGGTGGCACCGACATCGGCCACCGACGGGTCGCCGCATTTCAGCAGCACTTCCCACTTGCCCTTCGTGGCGGCGAAATCGCCGCCGTCCTCGACGATCTCGATGATGTGGCCGAAGGCGTTGCCGGCGCGCGGGTTGGCGGAGTCGATCTGGTCAGCCTTGCGCTTGGAATTGTTGGTCAGCATGACATAGACCTTGCCGTTGCCGGCATTGGGCTGGATGTCTTCGGGCCGGTCCATCTTGGTGGCGCCAAGCAGGTCGGCGGCGCGGCGCGTCTCGATCAGCACGTCGGCCTGGCCGGCAAAACCGTTTTCCGCAGTCAGCGGACCTTGGCCGAACACGATCGGCATCCATTCGACCGAGCCGTCCTCGGCGAATTTGGCGACATGCAGCGTGCCGTCGTCGAGCAGATCCTTGTTGGCCGCGCGGTCGCCGGCGTTGAACATGCCCTTGGTGACGAATTTGTAGACGTAGTCGAAGCGCTCGTCGTCGCCGAGGTAGAAGACGACGCGGCCGTCCTTGGCGACGATCGATTCGGCGCCCTCATGCTTGAAGCGCCCCATGGCGGTGCGCTTGCGCGGCACCGAATTCGGGTCGTTGACATCGACCTCGACGATCCAGCCGAAGCGGTTGGGCTCGTTCGGCTCCTTGGCGAGGTTGAAGCGGTCGTAATGCGCGCCCCATTCATAGGCGCCTTCCGGGATGCCAAGGCGCTTGTAGTTGGCGGCCTCCTTGTGGCCCTCCGGCAGCTCGCCGGAGAAATAGCCGTGGATGTTCTCCTCGGCCATCACATAGGTGCCCCAGGGCGTGACGCCGCCGGCACAGTTGTTGACCGTGCCGAAAACTTTCGTTCCGGATGGATCGGCATTGGTCTTGACGCGGTCATGGCCGGCGACCGGGCCGGACAGCGTCATCTCGGTATTGGAGGTGATGCGGCGGTTGAGCTTGCCGTCGCGCACCACCTGCCATTTGCCGCCGTCCTTGCGGATCTCGACGATGGTGCCGCCATGGGCGGCCATCTCGACATCGACCTGCTCCTTGGAGAGCGGCGCCACTTCGGCCGACTTCTTGCCGTCCTTCTCGACGATCTTGACGATGCCCGGGAACATCAGATGCGGATTGGTGTATTCGTGGTTGACCACCAGCAGACCATGTTCCACCGAGCCGTCGATCGCGATATAGCCGACATAGTCGTTATTGTAGCCGAACTGCCTGGCCTGGGCTTGCGCCGACTGCTTCGTCGGGTCGAATTCCGGCGAATCGGCAAACAGCGGATCCCCCCAGCGCAGCAACACGTCGGCGTCGTAGCCCGGCGCGACATGGTGCTTGTCGTCGATGCCGGCCTCGAGTTCGTCGAATTTGAAGGCGGAGCCTTCCGCGGCGCGGGCATCGTCGGCGGCGATCATGGCCAGCGGGCTGACGGTGGCGGCGATCGCCGAGACGGCAAGCGAACCCTTGAGGAAGCCACGGCGCGAAAACCGCGCGGCGATGATCTCGCCCATCGTTCTGTTTTCGCTGGGATTGTTGGCCGGGCCTTCGTTTTCCTCGAGCAGGCTGGTGCGGAATCGGGCGTCGGGGGAGCGATGTTCGGTCATGGGAACCTCTGGAGCTTGTTGCCTGTTCAACCGCATTACAGACGGCTGATCACATTTTCGTGACATCGTATCCGCGCTGCCGCTCCCTCTGGGACTTTGGTCCAATCTTGCGCCTGCAAAGGTCCTGGGAGACAAACGCAACGGTCGGAGGTCGCTTCCGGTCACCACGTCTTTCGGCGATGTTGGTTGCACTGCAACGTTGGGGTGGGCGCGCCGGCTCAATCGACGGAGATCAGTATGCGCGGATCGATCACGGCTCGTTGTTGCCGTCTGGCTCTCGGATCGGCGGCTCTTCTGGCGCTGACCATAGCTCCCTATGGAATTGCCTTCCATGGCTTCGTCCCCGGGATCGAGCCTGCGACCGCACTTGCCGGCAAGGGCGGCAACGGCGGTGGCAACAACGGCAATGGCAACGGAAATGGTGGCGGCAACGGGAATAGCGGTGGCGGCAACAGCGGAGACAGCGGCGGAAATAGCGGTAACGGAAACGGCGGCGGCAACAACGGCAACGGCAACGGAAATAGCGGCGGCAATTCCGACAATGGCGGTGGCGATGCGGGATCCGGCAAGGGCCAGGGCGACGACAACTCCAGCCATGTCAACGCCACGACCGGCGATAAGGTCGACGTGGACGGCAGCCAGATTTCAGTTCAGCACCCCGACGGCTTGACGGAAAAGATCGAGAACGGCCGTTTCAGGATGAAGGACGCGCTCGGCCGCACGATCATCGACCGGCGAGCCACGCAGGCCGATGTGAACCGTCTCAAAGCCCTCTGAATCTCGGCCCTCTGAATTTCGGCCTTGTGAAGCTGGTCAACAGGCAACGACCAGTTTCACACGTCACCTCCGCCGCCCCCCGGCGGAGGTGACCTCGTTTCGCGGCGCTCCAATGCTCTATGAGCGGTCCCTCTCGCGGTCGCGAACCTCGCGCATCATGAGGGCTGCTTCAGTGCGGTTTCGCACGTTGAGTTTCGACAGCACCCCCGTCATGTGGTGCTTGACGGTCTTCTCCTGCAGCTCCAGGCGCAAGGCAACTTCCTTGTTGCTCAGTCCCTCCGCCACCAGCCGCAGGATTTCGGTCTGTCGGCCGGTGAGTTGCCGCAGCCGGTCAGCCACGCCGTTGGCAGGCTGCAGCGACTGGACATCGGAAAGCAGCCGGGCCGACAACGTCGGCGAAAGATAGCTTTCGCCAGCCGCCACGTTGCGCAGGATATCGGCAAGCGAGCGCGAACCGACTCCTTTGAGGACATAGCCGCGCACCCCCGCGTTCAGGGCCCTGGTCACATCGGCATTGGCCTCTGAAACGGTCAACATGACGATCTTCTGGGCGGGATGGTCGGCAAGGATGCCTGCAACCGCGGGCAGGCCGCCGCCCGGCATGGAAATGTCGAGCAGCAATATGTCGGGCTGCATGGTCGAGGCGATGCGTTCCGCGTCCTGCGCGGTCGCACCTTCTCCGACCATCTCGAAGCCTCCGATCTCCGACAGGCTGCGCGTCACGCCTTCGCGGAACAGCGGATGATCGTCGACAATAGCGATGCGAATGGCGCCCATCATGCTTGCTCCTCGACCGAAAGACGGATCACCAGCTTCGTGCCTTTCGGCCCGGTGATGGTTTCGAACTGTCCGCCAATGCTTTCAACCCGCTCCCTGAGGCCGGCCAGCCCCAACCCCTCGACGCGCGCCGGATCGAAGCCCGGCCCGCCATCCGACACTTCAACGAAAAGCCTGCTATTTTTCATGCCCGCACGCACCGCCTGATCCTTGCCCCGCCCGTGACGGTAGGCATTGTTCAGCCCCTCCTGCACGAAGCGATAGATGCTGATCTTCTCAGAAGGGCCAAGCTCCGGCAAATGTCCAGGCAGCGCGAGCCTCACGGACGTTCCCGTCCGGCGCTCATGTTCCTCGACGGCCAGCCGCAGCACGACCGCCGCCGCCGCCGTTTCTATCTGCGGCAGCACAAGGCCGGTGCAGATGCCGCGTATTTCGCGCATCGCGTCCTCCAGCGTCTTGCGGATCATGGCGACCTCGGTCGAGCGGCCTTCGCTGCCATGGCCGTCGCCGGTAAACACCGGACTGTCCATGCGCAGCGCCGCCAGGGCCACGAGCTGGGCCGGGCCGTCATGCAGGTCGGCGCCGATCCGGCGCAGGTATCTTTCGTTCAGCGCGGTGGCGCGGCGTGACGCCCGCTGCACGCGTTGCCGCAAGGCGCTGTTCTGCGTCACCAGGCCCTGCAGCTCCGACACCTGGCGGCGCAGCGCCCCGCGCTGGTCGTCGATGGTGCGGCTGGCGCGCAGGACGATGCCCGACAGAAGCAGGAATGCCGTCAAGGTGGTGCCGGCCACGACCAGCCAGCTCGACAGCAGGGCGGAAGCCAGGGTGGCTTCGAAATCGGTCGCTACCTCATAGAATTCGGTGACGGCGACCACGTCGCCGGACCAGGGTTCGCGCACCGGATTGTAGATCTCGAGCAACGGCACGCCCTCGGCCCGCTCCTTGTCTTCGTTCTCGTCGAACGTATCGAACTGGGCAGCGACGCTGCCCTGGAAGGCGGAACGCAGGTTTTTGTTCAGGTCGAAGCGGCGGCCGATCAAATTCGCGTCCTTCGCGTAGAGCACCGTGCCGTCGCGGCGCCAGAGCCTGAACGAGGCCAGGCGTTTGCCGAGCGCGCCCTGGCCGAGCGTCTCGTCGAGCGCCTGCTTGACGGATTCGCTGAGCTGCTCGCTCTTGCGCAGGTCAGGCAGCAGCGGCGCAATCACGCTGTCGACATAAAGCGCCGTCGTGGCGGCCGAATTGCGAATGACGCCGTACCGGATCTGCGTCGTCACCCAAGTCCCTATGACCAGCATGACGACCAGGAGCCCAAAGCCGCCGGCAACGACGAATTGCACGGCAAGGGAAAGCTCGCTCCAGCGCCGCGCCAAGTTCTGAAGAATACGAATCATGGTCCCCTGACCGCCCTTCTATCGACAGGCTGGGCGATTCCGGCACATTGAGCTTCGGTCTCGCCGTTGCCAAGACCCTCGTTGGAATGACGTCGCTTGACGGGTAGTGGGTCAGTTTGAAATTTCGGGGTTGCGGGAAGTCAACCCGGCGAATGCCTTAATCTTCGGCCAATTCCACCCGAACTCGCTGCCATTCTTCCCAACAATTTTCTGGATCAATATCGAGATAGCCTCGTGACTCATCCACCTGTCGAGCAACCTCCGGAGGCATCGCAATCGCCGGACAGGTGTCGCGGATTTGGACCACCTCTTCCTCTGTCAGAGGACTACCCTTTGTTCGCTCCCGGTTAAGCAGGGTCGCTACAAGGCTGGGCACTGGGTAGATAATAAGGCCGCCGTTCTCGCTCATCGTTGCACCGTGGTTGTCAGTCCTCTTGCTGACGCTTGCGCTATGTTCATGCGGCGACCATGCGCTTTTTATAGGGGCCGCGCACCATTGGGTTTTCGGCTTCCTTCGCTTCGATCAGCGCAACGATGTCCGCAATCTCCCAACGCTTATCCGTCACGCCAGCGGCCATCGCAGGCGTCATGCGCAACGTGGCATGGATGCGAACAAAATTGTAGTGCATGAAATGTAGCGCCACCGCGTTGGCATGGGCTTCTACCTTCTTTGAGAAGCCGTTTGTCAGGCGGGTGAAGCGGCGCATGTGCATCCGCATGGTAAGGTTCTGGCGTTCCGCAAATGACGTGCTGACATGCTTGATGTCGGGATCGCCTTCGATCCGACACCAAGACCCGCTCGCAAATCCTGCACATGAATTTCAAACTGACCCACTACCTTGGAATGACGTCGCTTGACGTCTCGGCGCGCTTCGGAAACAAGGTCCGCGATATCGGGCGAAAGCCGCTTCTAGGGGGACGGGACGTTGAGTTTTTCGGGACTGCTGCAGCTTGGCTTTTCGACGGTGATCTTCCTGCTGGCTGCGACCGCCGCTAAGCAATGGGGACTGGCGCCCAGCCTGGGCAAGATCCTGCTGACGCTCGCGCTCTATTCGCTGGGCAATCTGATCATGCTGCGGCTGATCCGCGAATTCGGCATGTCGGTATCGTTCAGCCTATCGGCGGTCATCCAGCTGGTCTCGGTCAACGTCGTGGCGCTGGTGTTCTTCGGCGAGCGCGTCAATGCGCTGCAGGCGACCGGCATCATGCTGGCGATCGCCGCCGTGGCGCTGATCACGCTCGGGCCCTATCTGCAAGGGCGATGATATGACGACTGCGGTACCGGCCCCATGAAAGACAACGCAAGCCCTCTGCTCAACCGCATCGAATTCCCGGTTCTGCTCGCCGGCCTGGTCATTGCTGGCGGCCTCTGGGGTTTTGTCGAGCTGATGGAGCTTGCACGCGCCACCATCCCGCATGGTTTCGACACCGAGATCCTGCTCGCCTTCCGCCAGCCGGGCCAGCCCGGCGTTCCCATCGGCCCGCATTGGCTGGAAGGAGCGATGCGCGACATCACCAGCCTCGGCAGTAGCAGCGTGCTGGTGCTGATCACCACGGCGACGATCATCTATCTGCTTTTGATCCGCAGGCGGGGGACCGCGCTTCTCATCTTCGTCGCCGTGGCGGGCGGCCAGGTGCTGTCGAGCCTGCTGAAAGTCGGCGTCGACCGGCCACGCCCGGAACTGGTTTCGCATCTGGTCAACGAGACGTCGCTTTCCTTCCCGAGCGGCCATGCCATGCTGTCGGCGGTGACCTATCTCACGCTGGGTTCGCTGGCGGCGCGTTTCCTGCCGGGCCGGACGACCAAGATCTACGTGCTGTTCCTGGCGGTGCTCACGACGGTGCTGGTCGGCGTCAGCCGCATCTATCTCGGCGTCCACTGGCCGTCGGACGTGCTGGCCGGCTGGTGTGCCGGCTTCGCCTGGGCGATGCTATGCTGGTTGGTGGCGAGGCTTCTGCAGCGGCGCATGGCGGTGAGCGACGATGCCTGACCTCGCCGTCAGATCAATCTGTTGATGAGGTGTCCACCACAGCCCCCCAGCGCCAGAACCATCGATAGCAAGCATGCCGATATCATCAAAGCCTTGAAAACGGTCAACCGCGTTACCCCGCCCCGATGGGACACCATCCTAGCTTGAAATCCTCAGGGGAGTATCGAAGAAAATGAACAATCAGGCGACGGCGATTACGTCTAATGCGTTGACAATGATGCTTGAAGCATCACAATAATGGTATTATACATTATTTCCGCAGACTCAGACATGGGTTCCGGCCGATGATCACTGCCGCGCAGATGCGTGCCGCAAGGGCCTTGGCCGGCATCGACCAGAAGACGCTCGCCGAGCGCGCCGGCGTCTCGCTTCCGACCATCCAGCGCATGGAAGCGAGCGATGGCGTGGTCAGGGGCGTGGTCGATACGCTGATGAAGGTCATCCAGGCTCTCGACGGGGCCGGGGTGGAGCTGATCGGCGAGAACCAGGCCAGCGAGCGCGGCGGCAGGGGCGTGCGCCTCAAGCCCGCCGTGCCGCCGGATCCCAAGGCTGAGCCGGCATAAGTCGCGACGGCGACCGCCGACAGTCCTGCCGACGATCCCGCCGCCTTTGCAGGTGCGGAAGGCAGTCCATGGATCAAGCGCGTCAGGCAGTGCATCAACCAGCCCATGGGCCGGCACATCAGCTGGTGAAGCCGACATTTTCCGAACTGTTCACGCCGAAGCTGGTGACGGTCTGGCGGGAGGGTTACCACCTGCCGCAATTCAAGGCCGACTTCATGTCCGGCCTGACCGTCGCCATCGTCGCGCTGCCGCTGTCGATGGCAATCGCGATCGCGTCGGGCGTGACGCCGGAGCGCGGCCTCTACACCTCCATCGTAGGCGGCTTCATCATCTCGGCCTTGGGCGGCAGCCGCTTCCAGATCGGCGGCCCCGCCGGCGCCTTTATCGTGCTGGTGGCGGCCACGGTTGCGCGGGTCGGAGTCGACGGCCTGCTGCTGGCGACGATGATGGCGGGCGTCTTCCTGCTTGCGATCGGGTACCTCCGGCTCGGCACCTACATCAAATTCATTCCCTATCCGGTCACCGTCGGCTTCACCGCCGGCATTGCCGTCATCATCTTCTCGGGCCAGATCGTCGAACTGTTCGGGATGACCCTGCCAGGCAGGGAACCCGGACCGTTCGTGCCCAAGTTGATTGCGCTTGGCGAAGCGGCCGGCACGATCAACCCCGCTGCGACCTTGGTGGCGGTGTTGACCATCGCAACCATCGTTTTCCTGAAGCGCTGGCGGCCGAAATGGCCTTCCATGCTGATCGCCATCGGGCTTGCCTCGCTCGTCGTGGCGCTGTTCGCGCTGCCGGCCGAGACGATCGGCACGCGCTATGGCGGCATCCCGCGCAGCCTGCAATGGCCAGCACTTCCACCCGTCAGCTTCGGCAGGATGCTCGATGTCCTGCCGGACGCCGTCGCCTTCGCCCTGCTCGGCGCCATCGAATCGCTGCTGTCTGCTGTTGTCGCCGACGGCATGACCGGCCGGCGGCACCGCTCGAATTGCGAGCTGGTGGCGCAAGGCTTCGCCAACATCGCGTCCGCCCTGTTCGGCGGCATCTGCGCCACCGGCACCATCGCCCGCACCGCCACCAATGTGCGGGCCGGCGCGCACGGCCCGGTTTCGGGCATCGTCCATTCGGCCATCCTGCTGGTGCTGATGCTGGTGGCGGCGCCGCTAGCCAGCTACATCCCGCTCGCAGCCCTTGCAGGCGTGCTAGCGGTGGTCTGCTGGAACATGTTCGAGAAGCAGGCCTTCGCCACGCTGCTCAGGGCATCGCGCGGCGATGCGCTGGTGCTGCTGGCGACCTTCCTGATCGTCGTCTTCCGCGACCTGACCGAAGGCATCGTCGTCGGCTTCGCGCTCGGCTCGATCCTGTTCATCGACCGCATGGCGAAGTCCGTCGCCGTCGAGGCGGATCTGGCGCAGGACGATGTCGCCGACAGCGGCGCCCGCGCCTATGATTCGAGCGAAGCAAGCGACGCGGATACCATCGTCTACCGCATCTCGGGCGCCTTCTTCTTCGGTGCCGCCTCCACCGTCGGCAGCGTGCTCGACCGCATCGCCGACCAGCGCCGCAACTTCATCCTCGACTGTTCCGCCGTGCCGCTCTTCGATTCGACGGCCGCCAATGTCATCGAAAGCGCGGCCCGCAAGGCGAGGCGCGCCGGCGTGCGCTTCATCATTTCGGGCGCCTCGCCGCGGATAAGGCGCATGCTGATCAACCACGGCGTCAAGCGGCCGCTGGTGACCTATGCCGCTTCGATCCGCGACGCGCGGGCGCAACTGGCGGGGAAACAGGAGGCGGAGCAGCCGTCCGTCACCGGTTGAGCGATGCCGGGCCGCTGACGAACGGGCTTCCCACGCGGTAAAATCGCAGCAGGCGCTCGGCATCCTTCGAAATGCCGATCCTGACACTCTGCCCGATGGCGCCGGTTCCAGAGCCATCCCGCGCGAGCCATAGCGGGCCTTCACGGCAAAGGTCGATCCCGTCGAGCGAACGATCGATCCGCAATGCCGAGGCCAGCCTTCCCGGCCCGCGCGCCAGGTCGCTCAGGCGCTCGACGCCACGGTTCAGCCGCATGATCGCGACGCCTTCCAGCGGCTCCAGCGCCCGGATCAGCACGCCGGTTCCCCTGCCTTGCGTCTCGCTCGAAACATTCAGCATGAACGAGATGCCGTAGGCGAGATAGACATAGGCGTGCCCGCGCTCGAGAAACAGCGACCGGTTGCGCGGCGTCATTCCCCGAAAGCCGTGCCCGGCGGCATCGCCGGCGACATAGGCTTCTGTCTCGACGATGCGGCCGCTGACCCTGCCTTCTGGCAAGTCGCGCACCACCAGCTTGCCGATGAGATAACGGGCGAGGGCGGCCGTATCGTCCGGCAGTTCTTCGCGCGCGAGTGGCGGATGATTGCCGCTGTGGCTCACGGCGTCCGCTCGACCCATTGCGCGCGCGAAGGCCCGGGTTCGAACGGATCGCCGAAATACTGGGTCTCGCGGGCCACTTTGCCGTCGAGGAACTCCATGATGCTGACGGTGTAGGATGGCCGCCCGTCATAGGTCAGGACATATTCCGTGACCCAGAGGTCACCGGTGCCGGTGATGCGGCGCACGGTGAAGCGCTTGCTATTGGGCTGCGCGGCGCGCGATGACTGAATGTTACGCCGCCCACTTATGCGCTCGCCCGATTGCGGATAGTCGAGCACCGCATCTTCTCGGTAGATCTCGTGCTCCATCTCGAAGTCGCTGGCGTCGGAGGCGGCCCAGTGGCGATCCAGGGCCGCTCTGATCTCCCGGTCGTCCATGGCAAACCTCCTTGACCATCGCCGTGGATGGACCGTCCTACCACGGTCCGTCCACGGCTGTCAGCGAAGGTCGTGGGGATCGGCCTTGGTGCGCCGGTTTCAGTCGAGCTTCAGCGCCGCGACCTCGCCCTCGTTCATCAGCGGAACATAGAGGATCGACTTGCCGTCGGTACCGATATCGGCGCTGCCCGGCTTGAAATGCGCCACCGCTTCCGGCGTGCCGCCGGTCCTGTATCGATAGAGCGTGCCGGTCATGTAGGCGGTGGCATAGATGGTGTCGCCGATGACGATGACGCCGTCGAGGTCGGCGAATTTCTGCGCGCCCGCCAGCGGCCTTACCGCCTTGCTGGCCAGGTCGACCACCAGCAGCCCGCCAGGCTCGGCCGTGCTGAAGTCGGCCTTCATGCCTTTGCCCCACGAGGCCACGATCAGCCTGGTGCCATCGGCAAAGACGCCGTTGGGAGAAGCAAGCAACGGGTCCTTGACGAACAGATCCGGCCTGTCGCCGTCGATGCGATAGATCGTATCGGCGAGCATGTCGGTGACATAGACTTTGCCGGACTGGTCCGATGTCATGTCGTTCAGGAAGACCGCGTTCGGGACCACGATGCTGGCAATGAGCTTGCCGCTGGCGAGGTCGACGACACGGACCTTGGTTATGTCGGCGACATAGAGCTTGCCGCCCGATATCGCCATCCCCTTGGGCGCGTCCATGCCGTCGGTCCAGTGCTGGGTCACGACCTTGCCGTCGGGGGACAGCACGCTGAGATAGCCATTGCCGTCGGCGTCGCCCGGATTGCCTGATATGTTGGAAACGATGATGCGGTCGTTGGCGGCGTCGAACAGCGCCGATTCCGGCTGTTCGAGGCCTGTTGCGCGCCAGAGCTCGCCGGCCCGGGCGGGAGCCGCGATGCCGATGGCGGCGATGAAGGCAGAGGTGATGAGGCGTTTCATGTCCGGTCTCCTTTGATGATGGCGGAGACCTATGGTTTTCGATACTTTTCGGGAAGGGCGATTGCCACTAGTATCGAATATCGATACGAAACCGCCGGCAAGAGGTGCATCCCATGAACGGTCTGATCTTCGAGGCGCTGAAGCGGACGCTGAAGGCGAAGGGCGTCACCTATCGCGGGCTCGCCGAGCGCATGGGGGTTTCCGAGCCGACGGTGAAGCGCATCTTCCATGAGAAGAACTGCAAGCTCGACCGGCTGGTGGAGATCTGCGCCGCCGCCGGCGTGGAGCTGGAAAACGTGCTTGGCTCGATGAACCGGGGGCCGGGGCCGGTCAACCACGTCGCGCCGGAGATCGAGCGCAAGCTCGCCGGCCGGCCGGCGTTGCTGTTCGTCTTCGTCATGCTGTCGGAAAAATTCACGCCTGAAGGCATCATGCGCTCGCAGGGCCTGAGCGAAGCCTCGATGTTCCTTTATCTGCGCGACCTCGAGGAACTCGGCCTGATCGCGCTCGGCCGTGGCCTGTCGGCGAAATTGCTGGTCGAAACGCCGATTCAATGGAATTTCGAGGGGCCGCTCAGACCGCTGTTCGAGATGACCAACAAGAATTTCATCGGCTGGGCGATCACCCATATCGAGCGGGAGGCGACCTTCGTCAGCTTCTCCAGGCGGATGCGTCCGGAGACGGCGGAGATGGTGCGGCGCGAGGCCGAGGAGTTGGCCGACCGCGCGAAACTGCTGGCCCATCACGACCAGCACACCACCCCCGAGGACGGGTTGGTCGGCTACAAATGGACGTTCGCCTTCGGCGCCACCCCGTTCGAGGCGATCATGCCGATCGGCCCGCACCCGCGCGACGCCGGCGCGCGGGTGGATGCTGGCGAGCCACGTATGCCGGCATAGCCGTTGCGCGACCGTATTCCCTACGACCTCGGCGTCTCAGGTCACCGTCCCTTGGTCGAAGCCGTGCGCTAGTATGGGCTTGGCGATAGCGAAGCGGTAGCGGATGATGCAAGATCTCTGGCGTATGGATGGATTGCGCCGAATCATGACGATACGGTTCGCAACGCGTCCGATCAGCCTCATTCTTGCGAAAGACCTTGCTCTTGCCCCTCCTTGTCGCTGCCTCCGTATTCATTGGCGCTTGGATAAGCCTTGTCCTGCACGAGTCTTCCCATGCTCTCGCCGGACATCTGGCAAAATTGCAGATAAGGGAGCTTCATCTCGGTTCAGGACCAACATTATTCCGCACCCGACTGCTGAGGATGGAGGTCAGCGTAGGAACTATTCCGCTTATGGGCTGGGTGAGAACGGCTCCTCAATTATCCTTTTCAAAGCCGGCTAACCTGTTTTTTATCGCCGCAGGGCCAATGATGGATATTGGCTGGTTGGGGGTCCTGACTGGTTTAATGACTATCTTTCGCGGCACGGAATTCGCAGACACCGTCCTGGCCCCGGTCGTTGTAGTTCAGATGATGATGGCCTTCGGTAGCGTTGTTCCGCATCACGTCAAAGTCTTCGGTGGGAGACTGCCCAACGATATGCTAGCCTTATGGAAAATTCTTCGGAGAAATCCCGACTCGAACGCTGTGCTCCGGCAGCACTATCTGAACCGCTTGCGGCCGTATATGAGTCCGGATGATCCGCCGTGGCACCCCTCGGGTCAGTCGGATCGTGTCGCTTTCTATGTGTTAAAACCTGACCTGACGGACGAGGACATTACAGCGCTCGAAGATGAGCTGACCCACACGACGTCCGCAAGCGAGCTACTTCTCCTCATTGACACCGCCGCCACGAAAATCCTCGCCAACCCCGCTCCGCCGCCCTCTCGTCTCGATGCTTTGCTAGACCGCCTGACGGAGAAGGCCGTGGCCATGGCCCCGGAACTCCGTACGCTGAAAGGGACACGCGGCGCGGCGCTCGCGCGATTGGGCCGCCACGAGGAGGCGCTGGATGTTCTCGCCGAGGCGGACGAGTCCAACGATTTCAATCGCTGCTTGAACGCCGCCTTCCAGGCATTGGCACATTTCCACGCTGATCGAAAAGAACTGGCCGCCGCGGAGCTTGAGACAGCCATCGCCATCTTGCGATCTAACAACTGGGCGGGCACGGTCGGCTGGAAAATCGTAGGCACCGTCTGCGTGGAAACCGGATACCCCACTCTGACAGAGTGCGAACCGACGAAGCCCAATGCTGAAAACCTTGCGCCTCCGCGCTGGATCGGCCGCAAGGAGGCATGAAGGATCAGGCCGCTTTCGCTTCTTCCTGCGCCGGGCTGGCAAGATCGTCGCGCGCCTTGCGGGCAAGCCTCTTCGTCGAACGTTTCGGGTTGTCGCCAAACAGTTCGGACGCCTCGGCAAGGCACGCCTTCTTCAGGCTCTTTTCCGAACGCTTGAGCAGCTTGCCGAGAAGTTTCGTATCCTCGGGCGGCCCCAGCGGCTCGCTGTCCGCCTCGAGCAGCGCGCGCATGACGAACACATCATGCAATTCGCCGAGCCGCTCGCCCAGTTCATCGACAGCTTTGCGCCGCGCCTTGATCGGCGTCGGCCACAGCCTGCCCAGCAGCGAAAGGTGCATGCCATGCGTCTTGGCCGCCTTGCGCAGGTCGTGGAAATCGTCGGCCTCGCCGTGCGAGCCGGCCTTGTCGAGCGCCTTCCTGGCACGGCGCAAGGTGGCGCGGGCGCCTTCGGCAAGCACGTCGGCGGCCTGTTCCGGCTGGTCGGGCAAGGCAAGGGTTTCGATGCGCTTCATGCCGTCTTCGCAGGCCGCGGTTGCCGCGCCGATCGCCGCCTGCAGCCCGGCACCTTCATGCAAATCATGCTGGCGCGCGACCAGCCTGTCACGTACGGCATCGAGCCCGCCATCGACGCTTTCCCTAGCAAAGCCCGCCGCCAGCCGATCGATGGTTTCGATCAGGGCTGTCGCCTCACGCGGGCCGGCAAGCAGCGCCGCCACATTGCGATAGCATTGGTTTTCCGTGGCGCAGAATGTTTCGTCTCCGGAACGAACGAGGCGCAGCAAGGCGCGCGCGCTCTTCAGCCGCTTGCGGCATTTGTGCAGCCCCTGTTCCGGCCGAGTGCGCGCCGCATCCAGATGCAGAAGGGCCTTGCCGATTTCCTCGGCAAGAATGCGTCTGACCTCGCCGGTCAGCGGCATGCGCGGGTCTATGCGAAAGCTCATGCGGCGATCTCCGGTATCCCCCCGAGGGCGAGCGACGCGTTGTAGAACTTCTGTACGCCGGTGACTTCACGGCCGAGCCAGTCCGGCAGCATTTCATCCGGAACGTCGTCCGGCGTCTCGAGTTCGGCCACCACAAGTCCCGCCAGTGCGCCGCCAAAGACATCGACTTCATAGAGATAGCCGCGATGCCTAACATGGTGTCGTGTCTTCTCGATGACACGTCCGACGGCGAAGTCCAGCATCTCCACCGCCTCCGCCAGCGGGA
Organism: Mesorhizobium sp. SARCC-RB16n; assembly: GCF_008520305.1. Taxonomy (GTDB): domain Bacteria; phylum Pseudomonadota; class Alphaproteobacteria; order Rhizobiales; family Rhizobiaceae; genus Mesorhizobium. The sequence goes on from NZ_ML703306.1 coordinate 87,615, forward strand.
TCGGATATTCGAATTCGTCGCGCTCGCGCGCGCTGTTGCCGAATTTGAGCGTCAGCATGGCCGAGGCTCCGTCGCTGATGCGGATGCGGACGGTTCGTCCGGGTGCCATGGCGAGATAGAACTGGAGAATGCGGATATCCGCTTCCACCAGATCCCGCCATGCGGTGCTGGAGACCAGGAATTTACGCTCGACTTCCTTGCCCATGGCCAGACACTAAAGCGTTTGCTGTGCGCGATGGCAAGACGGCGCAGCGCGAAGTTGACTTTAATCAATCGATTGATTAAAGTGTCAGAATGATCAAATTGCCGGACGCCAAGACGCCCCGCCGCACGACATCGCCGGCAGATCTGACGCGTGCCGCGCTGGTCCGAGCGGCGCTAAAACTGTTCGGGCGGCAGGGTTTCGACGGCACCTCGACGCGCGAAATCGCCGCCGAGGCGGGCGCCAATATCGGCTCGATCGCCTATCACTTCGGCGGCAAGGAAGGTCTTCGCACCGCTGCCGCCGACTTTATCGTCGAGACCATTCAGGCGGTCGCCGGCCAGGCGCTCGGCAATGGACAGGCCGCGACGGCAAGCGACCCGGAGGCGGCGCGCGCGCAACTCTTCGCGGCGCTGGAGCGGATGGTCGGCTTTGTCGTGGCCAGCCCGCAGGCCGGAGAGATCGTGCAGTTCGTGCTGCGCGAGCTGTCGCATCCGACGGCGGCGCTCGACCGCATCTATGACGGCGTCTTCGAGCCGACGCATCGCCGGCTGTGTCTGATCTGGGAGCAGGCCACGGGCGAGCCGGCCGAGAGCGAACGGACCCGACTCACCGTTTTCACCTTGATCGGCCAGGTCATCTATTTCCGCATCGGCCGCGAGGCGGTGATGCGCCGCATGGGCTGGCACGACATCGGTGCCGTCGAGGCCGCCAAGGTGGTGGCGGTCACCACGGACAACCTCGGCGCCATACTGGCCGCCCGAAAGGAGGCGGGGATGAAAGGATCAAGCCAATGAGCTTTCTGTGTTCGCTGCCGCTCGCCGCGCAACTGTTCGGCGCCTGCGCGCCGGCGGCACCGCTCGCCGTCGGTTATGTCGAGGGCGACTATGTACTCCTGGCGCCGATCGAGGTGGCGCAGGTCGAGACGGTGACGGTCAAGCGCGGCGACCGCGTCACGCCAGGAGCCACCGTGGTGACACTCGAAAATGCCGACGCCAAGATCGCGGTGGCGCAAGCCCAAGCGGCGCTGGCACAGGCGCAGGCGCAGTTTGCCGACCTCCAGGTCGGCAAGCGGCCGGACGAGATCGCCGTGCTGAAGGCTGCGGTCGACATGGCACGCGCCCAGGCCGCCGACGCCAAGCGAAAGAACGACCGCGCCGCCGATCTGTTCAAGCGCGGCACCGGCACCCAGGCGGACTATGACACCGCCTCCGCGACGCTGGAAACCGCCGACGCCCAGGTTGGCCAGGCCGAGGCCAATCTCGCCGTCGGCGGCTTGCCGGCCCGCCCCGAGACGATCAAGGCCGCCGACAACCAGGTCAAGCAGGCACAGGCGGAGCTGGAACAGGCGCAATGGCGGCTGTCCAAGCGCATGCTCGCCGCTCCTTCGCCCGGCCGCGTCAACGACGTCATCCGCAATCCGGGCGACACGGCAGGGCCGACCGCGCCCGTTATCTCGGTGCTTCCCGACGGCGCGGTGAAGCTCAGCGTCTACATACCGGAGACCGCCTTCTCCTCGGTCAAGGTCGGCAGCCTGCTCAGCGTCCATTGCGACGGCTGCGGCCCGGACGTGAAGGCGCGCGTCAGCTATATCTCGCCCGATCCCGAATTCACCCCGCCGGTGATCTATTCGCTCGAGAACCGGCAGAAGCTGGTCTACCTCGTCGAGGCGCGTCCGGAGGGCGATGCGGGCCCGCTGCAGCCCGGCCAGATCGTCGATGTCGATCTCGCGGATATCGGAAGATGAACGCCATCGACGTTCACGGCCTGGTCAAGCGCTTCGGCGACAAGACCGTCGTCGATCACGTGACCATGTCGGTCGCCGAGGGCGAGATCGTCGGCTTCCTCGGGCCGAACGGCTCGGGCAAGACCACCACCATCCGCATCATGTGCGGCCTGCTGACGCCGGACGAAGGCGATGGCACGGTGCTGGGTTTCGACATCCGCACCGATGCGCTCAAGATCAAGCGTGAAGTCGGCTACATGACGCAGAAATTCTCGTTCTACGAGGATCTGACGATAGGCGAGAACCTCGAATTCGTGGCGCGGCTCTACCGGCTGAAGCCGGTCGAGGAGTATGTCGCCAGGACATTGGAGGACCTCGGCCTGGCGACGCGCCGCAATCAGCTGGCCGGCACCTTGTCCGGCGGCTGGAAGCAGCGGCTGGCGCTGGCCGCCTGCATCATGCACAAGCCGAAACTGCTCCTGCTCGACGAGCCGACGGCCGGCGTCGACCCGAAGGCGCGACGCGAGTTCTGGGACGAGATCCATCGCCTGGCCAGCGGCGGGCTCACCGTGCTGGTCTCCACCCACTACATGGACGAGGCCGAGCGCTGCCACCGCATCAGCTACATCTCCTACGGCAAGATGCTGGCCACCGGCACCGTAGCCGAAGTGGTGAAGAATGCGGGCCTGACCACTTTCGTGCTGCAGGGTCCGCGGCTCGACGAGGTGGCGCAAGCGCTGCAAGGCCGCCCCGGCGTCGACCAGGTGGCCCCGTTCGGCGCCACGCTGCATGTCGTCGGTTCCGACCGCGGGAAACTTGAAGCAGCGCTTGCCGATGTCGAGAGAGAGCACAAGGGCGTGACGGTGACGCCGGGCGAAACCAGCCTGGAGGATGTCTTCATCCAGTTCATGTCGGGATCGAAGGACAATATGGCATGAACAGCGTCTTTTCCTTCGCCAGGCTCGGCGCCCTGCTGATCAAGGAGTTCATCCAGATGCGGCGCGACCGCATCACCTTCGCCATGATGCTGGGCGTACCGCTGATCCAGCTCGTCCTGTTCGGCTATGCTATCAACAACGACCCGAAAAGCCTGCCGGCGGCATTGGTGGCCACCAGCAGCGATCCCTACACCCGCGCCATGGTCTCGGCGCTGCAGACCACCGGCTACTACCGCTTCGACCATGTCGCGCAGAGCGCGGAGGAGGCCGAGTTCCTGATGGCGCGCGGCGACGTCGCCTTCGTCGTCACAATCCCCGCCGATTTCGCCCGGCGCGTCGAGCGCGGCGACAAGCCGCAGATCCTGATCGAGGCCGACGCCACCGATCCGGCGGTCGCCAGCGGCGCCATCTCGACGCTCGGCACCATCGCCGGCCAGGCGCTGCTGAGAGCGCAGGGCATGCAGGAAGCCGCCGCGGAGGCCGCCAGGGGGCAGCTCGATGTCGTCGTGCACCGGCGCTACAATCCCGAAGGCATCTCGCAATACAACATCGTCCCCGGCCTGCTCGGCGTCATCCTGCAGATGACCATGGTGATGATGACCTCGATCGCGCTGACGCGCGAGACCGAGCGCGGCACGATGGAGAATCTCCTGGCGATGCCGTCGAGCCCGCTGGAGATCATGATGGGCAAGGTGCTGCCCTATCTGGCGGTCGGCGCGGTGCAGGTGGTGGTGGTGCTGGCCGCCTCGAAGCTTCTGTTCGCCATCCCGTTCACCGGCTCGATGACGCTGCTCCTGTCGGCGGTGCTGGTGTTCGTGCTGTCCCTGGTGCTGCTCGGCTACACGATTTCGACCATCGCGCGCACGCAGATGCAGGCGCTTCAGCTCACCTTCTTCTTCTTCCTGCCCTCGATCATGCTGTCGGGCTTCATGTTCCCCTATCGCGGCATGCCGGACTGGGCACAGACCTTCGGCGAGATTTTTCCGCTGACGCATTTCCTGCGCATCACCCGCGCGGTGATGCTGAAGGGCGCCCAGCTGCCGGCGGTGGCGACGGAGATCGGCTGGCTGGTGGTCTTCGTCGCGCTGTTTGCCGGCGTGGCATTGGTGCGCTTCAGGCGCACGCTGGACTGACGAGGGCCTCGCCAGAGCCTGCTGAGTTGCGGCCTCCTACGCCGCCGCCATGATCCCGGCATAGGTGCCGAAATCGACATTGCCGCCGGACAGCACCACGACAACGCATTTGCCCGAGAGCTCGATCTCGCCCGATGACAGCGCCGCCAGCGCGACGCAGCCGCCGGGCTCGACCACCAGCTTCAAATGGGCCATGGCGTCGCGCATCGCCTGCGCGGTCGCCTTGTCGGAAACCGCGATGGCGCCGGCAAGGTTGCGGCGGTTGATCTCGAAAGTGATGGCGCCCGGCTCGGCGGTGAGGATCGCGTCGCAGATCGAACTGTGGCCCGGCTCGTTCGAAACCCTGGCGCCCGACGCCAGCGAGCGGCGCGTGTCGTCGAAATGCTCGGGTTCGACCGCCCAGATCGCAGTGCCTGGCGAGGCATCCTTGACCGCGACCGAAATGCCGCTGGTCAGGCCGCCGCCGCCACAGGGGATGACGACCGCGTCGAGCGATACACCCAGCGCCCGCGCCTGCTTCACCAGCTCCAATCCGATCGTGCCCTGCCCGGCGATGATGGCCGGGTCGTCGAAGGGCGGCACCAACGCCATGCCCTTGTCGAGATAGGGGCGAACCACCGTCATGCGGTCGTCCTTGAAACGGTCGAAGGGCACCACTTCGGCACCCATCTTGCGGACATTGGCGATCTTCATCTCAGGCGCATCCGCCGGCATGGCGATGACCGCCTTGACGCCGAACATGGCCGCGGATGCCGCCACGCCTTGCGCATGGTTGCCCGAGGAAAAAGCGACGACCCCACGAGAGCGTTCCGCCTCGCTCAGCGACGACAGCTTGTTGTAGGCGCCGCGGAACTTGAACGAGCCGGTGCGCTGCAGCGTCTCCGGCTTGAACAGGATACGGCCGCCGAAGCGCCTGTTCAGCTCCTGCGATTCGATCAGTGGCGTTTCAACGATCAGGCCCGAAAGGCGCGCGGCGGCGGCGTGGATGTCGGCGATGCCGAGAGGGGTGATGGCGGTCATGCAAGGTCCAGCAAAACAGGTAGCGTCCTGTCATGATGCCCGCAAAGGCACGTGGCGCACCATTGAAAACATGTGACCGTTACAAAATTGGTGGGTCACCTCAGCCGGCGGTGCCGCCCCTCACCTGCCTGCCGGCATCCTCTCCCCGTATAGTGACGGGGAGAGGGGCGATGTCACCGGCGATTTCGCCAACCATTGGCGGCGCGCCTCAATCTAGCCGAGCAACGTCCGTTGCCTTTTTGTCCCGCCCAGCTTGCGCCAGCTGTTGAACCGGTGCGTGGCGGCGGCGAACGAGATCTTCATCTGCTGGGCCACCGAATAGCGTGACTTGCCTTCGTCGAACATGCGGTAGCAGCACTCGACGCCTTCCTCGGTCAGCTTGCCGTCCGGCGCCTTGTTGTGCGGGTTGGCGGGGTCGAATTTCTCGACCTGTTGCTCGACCAGGCCCTTCAGGCGTTGCAGGTCGGCCTCAATGCTGGCGATGAGATCGAGAACAGGCTTTGGATCATAGGCGTGTGCAGGCTCTTTTGCCGTCATCTGCGCGTTCCTTTCCTGGATTTGGTCTCACATATAGGTGAACATTCACCGATAGTGAAGTGACTGGGCTCATGCCGACGTTTCAACAATTGTTGACCCGCCGCCCCAAGCGCGATTGACCACGGACGCCGTAAACCCTAGTTTAGAACAATTCTAAACTAGGGTGATTTCCTCATGCTTTCCCGTGTTTTCGGCTTCGGCCGCCGCCCCTTCGAATCGCTCTCCGAACAGGAGATCCTGGCGCTGGCCATTTCATCGGAGGAAGATGACGGGCGCATCTACCGGGCCTATGCGGACGGACTGGCCGAGACTTTCCCGCAATCGGCCAAACTGTTCGAGGCAATGGCCGAGGAGGAAGACGGCCATCGCGACTCGCTGATCGAGCTCTTCCGCAAGCGTTTCGGCGAGCGCATTCCGTTGATCCGCCGTGAACATGTGAAGGGCTATTATGAGCGCAAGCCCGACTGGCTGGTGCGGCCGCTCGGCATCGAGGCCGTGCGCCGCCAGGCCGAGGCTATGGAGCGGCAGGCCTATCTGTTCTATGTCGAGGCGGCCAAGCGCACCACCGACGCCTCGACCCGCAAACTCCTCGGCGACCTGGCCGCGGTCGAACAGGGCCATGAAAGCTCGGCGCATGCGCTGGAGCAGGAACATGTTCCGGGCGAGGTCAGGGTCGAGGAGGCGACCGCCGAGCAGCGCCAGTTCATCCTCACCTATGTGCAGCCGGGCCTGGCCGGGCTGATGGACGGATCGGTGTCGACGCTGGCGCCGATCTTCGCCGCCGCCTTTGCCACGCATGACACCTGGCAGACGCTTCTGGTCGGGCTTGCCGCCTCGATCGGCGCCGGCATCTCGATGGGCTTCACCGAGGTCGCTTCCGATGACGGCAAGCTGTCCGGGCGCGGATCTCCGATCAAGCGCGGCCTGACCGTCGGCGTCATGACGACGCTCGGCGGCCTCGGCCACGCGTTGCCTTATCTCATTCCGCATTTCTGGACGGCGACCGCCGTTGCCGCCGTGGTCGTGTTCTTCGAATTGTGGGCCATCGCCTTCGTCCAGAACCGCTACATGCAAACCCCGTTCCTGCGCGCCGCCTTCCAGGTGGTGCTGGGCGGCGCCCTGGTGTTCGCGGCGGGCGTGCTGATCGGTAATGCGTGAGCGCTGTACTTGCCTTCCTTCCCCCCTTGTGGGGGAAGGTGGATCGGCGTGATAGCGCCGAGACGGATGAGGGGTGTTCCAGCGAAGTGAGACGCTTATGACGTTCTCGCCGCGCGTCCGTGCTGAACGAATGTACGGGCCAAGCTGGAGCACCCCTCATCCGACCTCGCTTCGCGAGGCCACCTTCTCCCACAAGGGGAGAAGGGAAGGTGGGCGTTGGTGCCACCACTCACCCATTCACCGCCCGGCTGTCCGCCGGCGCCTCGTCCCTCTCCGTCAGTCCGTAATCCCGCACCACATGGGCGATCCGTAGTCTATAGCCGGCAAAGATACCGCCGCGCCCTGCCTTTTGCGCCTGCCGATGCTCTTCCGTATTGCGCCAGGCCTTGACCGCCTCCTCGTCGCGCCAGAACGACAGCGACAGCACCCGGTTCGGGTCGGCTAGGCTTTGGAAGCGCTCGATGGAGATGAACCCGTCGATGCCGTCGAGCAGCGGACGCAGATCGGCGGCGATGTTCAGGTAGGCCTCGCGCCGGCCCTGTGCGGGCTGCACCTCGAAGATGACGGCGATCATACCTTCACCAGCGGCGCATGCGGGCCGGAAGCCAGTTTCAGGAACATGCGGTCCTCCCTGAGGATGAAGCGTTCGCGCTTGGCGAACTCATAGTTTGCCTTGCCGGCGGGGTCGGCGGCAAGCCGGGCGCGATAGGCTTCGTAGGCGGCCAGGCTTTCGATGTTGTAGGCGGCACAGGCCGTCGTGGCCGAGCCCTCGTGCGGCGCGAAATAGCCGATCAGATCGCCGCCGCAGCGCGGAATGGCCTGGCCCCAGTTGCGGGCATACTCCTCGAAGGCGGCCTTGCCGAACGGGTCGATCTCATAGCGGATGAAGCAGGTGATGGTCATCTCGGTCTCTCCTTGAGGGGGTGTTTTCGCGTCAATGGTTCGAGCGGCGTCGAAACGTCTTATGGGTGGATGTGTTAGGCAATTCCCTCGGCGGTCATGCTTGCCAGAAGGACTTCGCGCATTCGCGGCGCACGTCCTGCCGTGTCAGGCCGAGGTCGCGCAGCAGGTGGTCGTCGATCTCGCAGAGGTCGCGGCGCTGCAGGTGGCGGTCATACCAGCGGGTTAGCAGCCGCGAACGCACCCAGGTGACGAACGGGAACGATTGACGGCCGGAGAGGGGGGCCGAGGCGGAAGCGGTTCGTGCGGTCATCGTCGTCTCCTTGATCTGGTCGGAGAATAGTGGTTATCTGACAGGGATGCTTCGATGAGGATCAAACCATGCGTGAAGGACCCGACATTGCCCGCATCGCCAGCCTGGTCGGCGACCCGGCCCGCGCCAACATGCTGAACGCCCTGATGGGCGGCACGGCATTGACCGCGAGCGAACTGGCGCTGGAGGCCGGCGTGTCGCTGCCGACCGCGTCCTCGCATCTGTCCAAGCTGATGGAGGGCGGGTTGCTGACCTTGGCCAGCCAGGGCCGGCATCGTTATTACGGGCTGGCCGGCCCGCAAGTGGCCGGCATGATCGAAGCCATCACCGGCGTGGCCGAGGCCGTTGGCCCCAGGCGCGTGCGGCCGGGCCCGCGCGACGGGGCCATGCGCGTCGCGCGTGTCTGCTACGATCACCTTGCCGGCGAGCAGGCCGTTGCGATGCTCGACCGCTTGGTCGACAAGAACATATTGGTCCGCGACGACAAGGAGATCAGGCTCGGGCCGTCCGCTGCATCGCACTTCGCGGCGATAGGCATCGATGTCTACACCAAGCCGCGGCGGCCGGTGTGCCGCGCCTGCCTCGACTGGAGCGTGCGGCGCTCGCACCTCGCCGGCACGCTGGGCGCCGCCATCCTCGACAAGATCCTTGCCGAGAAATGGGCGCGCCGCGAGAAGGACAGCCGCGCGGTGGTGTTTTCGCCGCCGGGCAAGCAGGCGTTCGAGAGGGTGTTTTTGGCCTGAGCTGGCTCAGCCCCGCTTCAGGGCCTTGCCCCTCTTGAAAAAATCCGTCCACGGGTCGGCTTCCGAAAGCCGTTTCAGCGTCGTCTTGTCGCCGATCGGGAAGGCGTTCGGCGCCAGGCCGGCCTCGATCTCGGCCCAGGTCACCGGCATCGACACCGTCGCGCCTTTCTTGGCCCGCGACGAGTAGGGTGCGACCGTCGTCGAACCCCTGCCATTGCGCAGATAGTCGACGAAGATTTTTCCCGTGCGTGCCTTCTTCGACAGTGTCGCCGTGTAGCGGTCCGGTGCGCCTTGCTCCAGCGCCCTGGCGAAATCATGGGCGAAGGCTTTCACCTCGTCCCATTCCGCCGAGGGTTTCAGCGGCACAAGCACGTGATAGCCCTTGCCGCCTGATGTCTTGACGAAATTGGGCAGCGACAGCTCGTCGAGCTTGCCTCTGATGTCGAGCGCGGCCTCGCGCACCGCCTTCACGTCGACGCCCTCGTCAGGGTCCAGGTCGAAGATGATCTGGTCCGGCTGTTCAAGCTTGTCGATCGTGCAGCCCCAGATATGGATCTCGACCACGCCGTACTGGACGAGCGCCGCGACCCCGTCGAAATCCCGGATGAACAGGATTTCCTCGCCGTCCGTCGGATCCTTCATCCGGGCGATCTTGTCGCTCATGCCGGCCGAGGCGTGTTTCTGGAAGAAGCGCTGCCCGCCGACGCCGTCCGGTGCGCGCACCAGGCTGAGCGGCCGGTTGACGACGAACTGTTCCATGCGCGGCCATACCAGCGCGTAGTGGTCGAGCAAGCCCTGCTTCGATATCTGCTCGTCGGGCCACAGCAGCTTGTCGGGATGGGAGAGCTTTACGGAGGTCGTCATCCCAGGCCTATCGGCGCTGCTTGCCGCCGGCCTGGCCTTGGCCGGGCTCTTGCTTGTCGCTGCCTTGCCTGTCGCCGCCTTGGGCTTTTCCTGCACGACTTCCTCCGCCGGCTTGTCCTCGCGCAGCCCCTGGAACGAGGCATGGCGTATTATACGGTCCGACGTCCAGCTGCGAAACTCCACTTCGCCGACCAATTCCGGCTTGACCCAGACCAGGCCCTTGCCCTTCGGCACGGCGGCATCGAAGGGCGAGGCGTCCGCCTTCAGCCCATCGAGCTTCTTTTTCAGGTCGTTGGCGCCCTTGGTGGAGAAGCCGGTGCCGACCCGGCCGGCATAATGCAGGCTGCCGTTTTCGAAATAGCCGACCAGCAGCGAGCGCAGGCCGCGTCCGGTCTTGTCCGACGGCAGATAGCCGCCGATGACGAATTCCTGCCGTGCCGTGCATTTCGATTTGACCCATGCCGGACCGCGCCCGCTCCGGTAGGGCGCATCGGCCCGTTTTGAGACGACGCCTTCCAGCCCCATGCGGCAGGCATGTTCCAGCATGATCTTGCCAGGTTCGGCAAAATGGTCGGAGAAGCGCACCGCTGCGGTGTCGGACGGCTCGCCGAGCAGGTCCTCCAAGGCCTGCTTGCGCTCCACCAACGGTTCGCGGCGCAAATCCTTGCCATCGAGCCGCATCAGGTCGAACACGTAGTAGATGAAGCGGTTCGTCCGCTTCGCCGACAGATCCTGCTGAAGCAGCGCGAAGGACGACACGCCGCTGTCGGCCAGCACGACGATCTCGCCGTCGATGATGGCATCGCTGCATTTCAACCCGGCGAGTTCGGCCGCGATCTCGCCGCCGAATTTTTCGGTCCAGTCGAGGCCGGTGCGGGTCAGGAGCCGCACCTCGGTGCCGGCGATCTGCGCTTGCATGCGATAGCCGTCGAACTTCACCTCATGCAGCCAGTCCTTGCCGGGCGGCGCGTCCCGCTCCAGCGTGGCAAGCTGTGGTTCGATGAAGTCGAGTTTCCTGGTCCCCGCCTTGGCCTTGCCGGCAGCCGGCTTGTTGGAGTGCCAGACTTTGGGTTTCTCGCCCTTGGCCGCCTTACCCTCGCCGATCTCCTCGATCGTCAGGCCTGATTTCACCGACTTCGGCTCGTCCTTCAGAATGTCCTCGCCGGGGCGTGCGGCGGCATCGTCGGACTTGATCAGCAGCCAGTTGTCGCGCTTTTCGCCGGGGCGCGGCCGCAGCCGCACCAGATGCCACTTGCCATGCAGCTTGGTGCCCTCGAGCTCGAAATTGATATGGCCCTTCTTCATCCCCTGGGCCGCATCGCCCTCCGGCGTCCAGCTGCCCTCGTCCCAGACGAGGACCGAGCCGCCGCCATATTCGCCCTTGGGGATGGTGCCTTCGAAGCCGGCATAGTCGATGGGATGATCCTCGACATGCACGGCCAGCCGCTTTTCGTGCGGGTCGAGGCTAGGGCCGCGCGTCACCGCCCAGCTCCACAACACGCCGTCATGCTCGAGGCGAAAATCGTAGTGCAGCCTTGTGGCGGCGTGTTTCTGGATGACGAAGATGCCGCCGTCCTTCTTGCCGCGCGTGACCTTGCCGGCCGGCTCGGCGGTCTTCTTGAAGTCACGCTTCGAATGATACTGTTCGAGGCTGGCCATCTCGTATCCTCAGGCCGATTTGCGTTTTGGCGCGGCGCTCTTCGCCTTGGCGCGTTTGGCCGCCGGCCTGGCTTTCGAGGAGGAGGACGGTTTCGACGAGCCGGAGTCCGACGACAGGCTTTTCTTCAGCGCGTCGAACAGGTTGACGACATTGGAGGGTTTTGGGGCGGCCTTGGCCTTCGGCGCCTTGTGCCCCGCCTTCTTGGCGCGGATCAGTTCGAGCAGGGCATCCTCATATTTATCCTCGAATTTCGAGGGATCGAACTTCGCCTTCTTCTTGTCGATGATGAGTTCGGCCAGATCGGTCATCTCCTGATCGGTCTTCACCGCCTTGATGTCGCCGAAGACGCTCCCCGGCTGGCGCACCGTGTTGTCGTAGCGCAGCGTCGTCAGCACCATGCCCTTACCGAGCGGCTCGATCACGACAGGCCGTTCGCGCTGGTAGAGCACGATGCGCGCAAGCCCTGCCATCTTCTTGCCCGCCATGGCGTCGCGGATGACGGCGAAGGCCTCTTCCGAAACCTTGTCGGCAGGCGTGACATAGTAGGGCGTGTCGAGATAGATCTGCTCTATCGAGGCTTTGTCGACGAAGCCGTCGAGGCTCATCGTGTGCGAGGATTCGATCTGCACCGCCTCGATCTCCTCCTCCTCGATATGGACGAAATCGCCCTTGTCGATCTCGTAGCCCTTGATCTCGTCGCCGTCCTCGATCGGCTTGCCGGTCTCGGCGTCGACGTAAATCCGCTTCACCGTATTCCCGGTCTTGCGGTTGAGGATCCGGAACGAGACCTTCTCGGCATGGGTGACGACATTGGTCAGTTCGATGGCGCAGGTCACCAGCGAGAGCTTCAGATAGCCTTTCCAGGCCGGGCGCGGCGCCATGATGATTTCCCTTGAGCAAGACCAACTGGAACGGACGATCACCCCGATGGGTTCCAACCCCGTCCGGCCGGGGCTGGCGCGTTTGCGGCCGCCGGCCCCGGCTTCAGCCCCTATTCGGCGGCTTGCAGGTTGATCTTGCTTTCCGCGATTTCGGTCAGCTTGCGATCCGTCGCCTGCTCTTCCCTAAGGTTCTTGGCCAGCACATTGGCGCAGTCGCTGCGGCCGAGCTGCTTGGCCCAGGCGATCAGGGTGCCGTAGCGGGTCATCTCATAGTGCTCGACGGCCTGCGCGGAGGCGATCAGCGCGGCGTCGAGAACGTCCTTGTCGTCGACATCGCCACTGACGTCGTCCGCCTCCTCGAGAATGCCGTCGATAGCCGGGCAGTTCACCTGCTTGGCCTTCACGCCATGCAGCTCGAACACTTCCTCGACGCGTTCGATATGGCCTTTGGTCTGCTCGAGGTGTTTTTCGAAGCCGGCCTTCAATTGCGGATCAGTTGCCTTGTCGATCATCTTCGGCAGCGCTTTCTCGATCTGCTTCTCGGCATAATAGATATCGCGCAGCGTGTGCACGAAGAGATCGTCCAACGTTTTGATGTCCTTCGAAAAGAAGCCCATGATTTCAGCCTTTCCATTGCTCTTGCTTGTGTCGAGAGTTGCGGCCTGCCAGCGGCAATGCCCAGAGCCGGCAATGCCGGCACCAGGGCAACGTCCGTTGCGCGGGCCGGTTCCGGGCGCTCGGGGCCGCCCGGCAAGGAAATTCCCAGGGCGGCACGAAAGTTGAAACTCAAGCGCGCCAAGGCGACATTCAAACGAAACATATGTGATGCAAAAGTCACACCGACCGAAATCACGACAAAGAGCACCGAAACACCCCGAATCAGCCGCATTCCGGCCACGAAGACGGGTTTTTGACCAGAAATTAACATCACGTTCACCGAGTATTCACGCCTCGATGCTATCATTCTCGCAATTCGGAAGGGACATCCGAAAATCGGGACAGGGACCAGGTAAAATGAACTTCCTCACGCACCTCATCGGCTATGCCGCCGCCATCCGCGAATTCGTCGCGCCGACCTATCGGCCGGAGCGCTATTATATGCGCGGCCCGGGTCCGGCCTGCGCCCGTCGCGGCACGTCGCTGGGCGCGCACTGACCATGACCTTCGAAAGCCGCCACAACAGCCGCATCTGCAGGCCGGGCGCCGAGACCCGCGCCACGGCCTATCGCGCCGAGCGCCCGGTCCTCGCCGACCGGCGGCGTGCGACATCGCCGCGTCTTTGACGTCGCCATCGGCTGGCTTAGTGTCCTCGGGACATAAGCAGCCGAGGCCAGCGTGACCGACCGTCCCAAGCCGCCTTCCCCATCCTTCGATGCAAGCCATCCGCTGATCGTGTTCGACGGCGCCTGCGTGTTCTGCTCGGGCTTCGTGCGCATGGTGGTCCGCCTCGACCGCAAAGCGCGCTTCCGTTTCGCCACCGCGCAATCACCGCTCGGCGAGACATTGTTCCGCAAATACAACCTGCCAACCAATAGCTACGAAACCAATCTCGTCCTTGTCGGCGGCGTCTCCTTCACGCGCCTCGACAGTTTTGTCGCCGTGATGTCGGAACTCGGCTGGCCTTGGCGGGCGGCCAGGGCAGTGTTGCTGTTGCCGCGCCCGCTGCGCGACTGGCTCTACGATCGCATCGCGAGGAATCGTTATGCCCTGTTTGGCAGGAAGGACAGTTGCGAGGTTCCTTCCGCCGAATTGCGGGAGCGGTTGATCGGCTAATGCATGTCGCCCGGAAGCGTCCTCGGTTCCGGGATAACGACATGCATAAAATCTGACTGCCTGGGGGCAAGCGCATGAAGCTTCTCATCGTCGGCGGCTACGGCACCTTCGGCGGCCGCATTGTCCAGCTCGTGGAGAATGAGCCCCGGCTGACCGTCATGGTTGCCGGCCGTTCGCTGGCCAGGGCCGAAGCCTGGTGCGAAAGGCGTGGCTCGGTCGCCGCGCGCTTGGTACCGGCGATGTTTGACCGGGATGGCGATCTCGCCGCGCAGCTGGCGTCGCTGCATCCCGACACGCTAGTCGATGCCAGCGGCCCGTTCCAGACCTATGGCGAGGACTGCTACCGCTTGGTCGAGGCCTGTATCGAACAGGGTGTCAACTATCTCGATCTCGCCGACGGCTCGGATTTCGTTGCCGGTGTGCCGGCCTTCGACGCTGCCGCCAGACGGGCCGGGCTCTTCGTGCTGTCCGGCGTCTCCAGCTTCCCGGTGCTCACCGCTGCGGTGGTGCGCCGGCTCTCGTCCGGCGTGGCACGGGTCGACACGATCACCGGCGGCATCGCGCCGTCGCCCTATGGTTTTCGCGATGACAGCGGGTGCACGGACAGACCGCTCTATGCCGACCTGCTCGGCGATGCCTGGCAAGGCCTCCCCGATGAGATCCGAGCCATGCACAATCGGGCTGGAATGGCGGAGGGTCGGGCTTGCGTCGAGCGTGGGCGAAACATCTTTAGCCGGATAACGGCATGGTTGGTCGGGTTCCCCGGGCCTGCCGCGGACATCCCGGTTCGGGTTCGTTTCGACGCCGACCCGGATGGCGAAACCTGGACGCGGACATTTGGCCCCCACAGTTTCTCCAGCCGCCAGTTCGAAGGCAGGGGTCGTAGCGAGCGCCTGCTGTGCGAACGGTTCGGACCGCTGACCTTCGCCATGGCGCTGGTGGCCGAAGGCGGCAAGCTGAAGCTGATCCTGCGGCGCTGGAGCGTTCTCGGCCTGCGATTGCCGATGTGGCTCTGCCCGCGCTCGACCTCCGTCGAGACCGTCGAGGACGGAAAATTCCGCTTCCACGTCGAGATTTCGCACCCGCTCACCGGCCTGATCGTGCGCTATCGCGGCTGGCTGGAGCCTGTGGCCTCGCACCGCTCGAGCGAGATCGTGCCGCCGTAGACAGCGGAAGGGAAATGCCAACCCGCAAATTCCGCGCGTAGACGAATGGTTGAGAGGTCGCCAAACACATGCCCGCTTGCACAAGGCGCGGCCGGAGACGAAAGTTTTTTCCGCGACCTGTCGAAATCGGCCGCCGCCGCGCGACATACGTTCGGCCCGCAACGAAGCGGCCTTCCAAACCACGGGAGAAGACCATGCGATACATGCTTTTGATCAACAACGACGAAGCCGTGCTGGCGAACACGCCGCCCGAGAAGGCTCAGCAGATGAGCGCGGCCTATGGCGCCTACACCGAAGCGTTGAAGAAGTCCGGCGCGTGGCTGGCCGGCGAAAGGCTGCGTCCGACCCAGGCGACCACCTCGGTGCGGATCGCCGACGGCAAGACCAATGTGATCGACGGGCCCTATGCGGACACCAAGGAGCAGCTTGCCGGCTTCTACATGATCGAGGCGGCCGATATCGATACCGCCATCGACTGGGCGGCCCGCTGTCCGGCGGCCAGCACCGGCACGGTCGAGTTGCGGCCGATCTGGGAAATGGCCGACTATATGCCCAAGACGTGACGGCGTGATGGACAGTCGCCCGGAGATCGCCCGGGCGGCCGCCGAGGCCGCCGCCCGGCAGAGCTATGGCAAGCTGGTCGCCTGGCTCGCCGCGCGCACGCGCGACGTGGCCGCCGCGGAGGATGCGCTGGCCGACGCCTTTGCGGCGGCGCTCGAACGCTGGCCGCGCACCGGTGTGCCTGAAAAGCCGGAAGCCTGGTTGCTCGCCGTGGCCAGGCGGCGGCGTGTCGATGCGGTGCGGCGGCGGCTGACCAGCGAAGCCGGCCGCGATCATCTCAAGCTGATTGCCGAGGAGGCGGAGGCGCGCATGACCGACGAGGACCTGCCCGACGAACGGTTGCGGCTGATGTTCGCCTGCGCCCATCCGGCGATCGAACCCGGCGTGCGGGCGCCGCTGATCCTGCAGACCGTCCTGGGCTTCGATGCCGCGACGATCGCTTCCGCCTTCCTGCTCTCGCCGGCCACGATGGGCCAGCGGCTGGTGCGCGCCAAGAGCCGCATCCGCGAGACCGGCATTCCGTTCCGCGTGCCCGAGCGAGGCGAACTCGGTGAAAGGCTGGACGCGGTGCTGGAGGCGATCTACGCCGCTTTCGCGGAGGGCTGGTCCGACCCGGCCGGCACCGAGACGCGGCGTCGCAACCT
Organism: Mesorhizobium sp. SARCC-RB16n; assembly: GCF_008520305.1. Lineage (GTDB taxonomy): Bacteria > Pseudomonadota > Alphaproteobacteria > Rhizobiales > Rhizobiaceae > Mesorhizobium. Next base: position 103,834 of record NZ_ML703306.1, read on the forward strand.
CGCCACCGAAGGTATCTGGCTCGGCCGGCTGGTGGCCTCGCTGCTGCCGGACGAGCCGGAGGCGCTGGGCCTGCTGTCGCTTATGTTGTTCGCCGAGGCGCGCCGCGCGGCGCGTCGCGATGCGGCCGGCGATTATGTGCCGCTCGCCGAGCAGGACCATGCACTTTGGGATCACGCCCTGGTCGACGAGGCCGAAGCATGTCTTCGCGGTGCCGCCACGAAGGGCGTCATCGGCCGCTACCAGCTGGAGGCGGCCGTGCAGTCCGTCCATGTGGCGCGGCGGCTGACCGGCCGCACCGACTGGATGGCGATCCGCGAGCTCTACGATGCGCTGTTTTCGATCGCGGGATCGCCGGTGGTGGCGATCAACCGCGCGGTGGCGATCGCCGAGACCGAGGGCGCGGTGGCGGGGTTGGCCGCCCTTTACGTGCTGGGCGACGACAAGCGGCTCGACGACTACCAGCCCTACTGGGCCGCGCGTGCCGGCCTGCTGGCCAGGCTCGGTCAGGGGCCGTGGGCGGTCGAAGCCTATGACCGGGCGATCGGCCTCGAGCGCGACCCGGCGGTGCGCCGCTTCCTGCAGGCAAGACGCACCGCGCTCATTCAGTGAGGTCCCGGGTACGGGCAGCGGGCCGGATCACCTCGTTCAGGCCGGCCACATCTCGTGCGACGTGTTGAGCGTCTTCAAAAGCGGATGATCGCGCAACCGCGCCCACAGGCGCTCGATATCGGGCCAGGCCGCCCGCGCTCTGTCGATGTCGGGATGCCAGGCCACCAGCATGACGAGATAGATGTCGGCCAGCGACATCTTATCGCCGACGAGCCAGTCGCGGCCACGCAAGGCTGCGTCGACGACGGCAAAACCACGGTCCATCTCGGCGACCGCCGCCTGTTTCACCGCCTTCGTACCCTCGGTATCCGCCGTGTAGCGATGGGCATAGTAGAACCGCAGCACGGCCGGATAGAGCACCGAGGACATGAACGCCATCCAGCGCAGGAATTCGGCGCGGGCGGGTTCATCGGCCGCCGGTGCCAGGCCGGCCTGCGGGTGGCGTTCGGCGAGCAGGATGCAGATCGCCGCCGATTCGGTCATCGAGCGTCCGTCCGGCAAGGTCAGCACCGGCACCTGGTTCAACGGGCTGATGGCGAGGAAGGCCGGATCGGGCGCCTCGCTCTTCGGCACGTCGATCTGTTCGAAAGGCGCATCGATCAGCGCCAGCGCCGCCTCGACGACGAAGCCGCCGCTGCCGGGACGCGTGTAGAGCTTGTACATGAAATCCTCCCCCGGCCCGTCTTCTCGCGGACCGGGAGTGATATGAACCGGAAGCAGGGGTCCGCTCAAGCGGCACGGCGGCGGCCACCGGGAGTTTTTCTGCGGGCCAGGCTCACGGCGCAGGACAACTAACGCTGGCCCGCCGACGCATGTTATTCCTGGGGTATCGACCTAAGCTCCCAGCCCCTCGAACAGGATCGTCGACAGATAGCGTTCGGCGAAATCAGGAATGACCACGACCAGGGTCTTGCCCTTGTTCTCCGGCCGCGAGCCGACGACGATTGCCGCCTGCAGGGCCGCGCCGGAAGAAATGCCGACCGGTACGCCTTCGAGGCGGGCAATGAGGCGCGCATTGGCGACCGAATCCTCGTTCGAGACCTTGACGATTTCGTCATAGACCGTGGTGTCGAGGATTTTTGGCGCGAAGCCGGCGCCGATGCCCTGGATCTTGTGCGGGCCGGGCTGGCCGCCCGACAGCACCGGCGAAGCTTCCGGCTCGACGGCGACGAAATGAAGCGAAGGCTTGCGCTTCTTCAGCACCTGGCCGACACCGGTGATGGTGCCGCCGGTGCCGATGCCGGCGACGAAGATGTCGATCTCGCCCTGGGTGTCGTTCCAGATTTCCTCGGCTGTCGTCTTGCGGTGGATTTCCGGATTGGCGGGATTTTCGAATTGCTGCGGGATGACGGCGTTGGGGATCGTCGCGGCCAGCTCGTCGGCCTTGGCGATGGCGCCTTTCATGCCTTTCGGCCCTTCGGTCAGCACCAGCTCGGCGCCGAGCAGCGCCAGCATCTTGCGGCGCTCGACCGACATCGTCTCCGGCATGGTCAGGATCAGCTTGTAGCCCTTGGCGGCGGCAGCGAAGGCAAGCGCGATGCCGGTGTTGCCGGATGTCGGCTCGATCAGCGTCGTCTTGCCGGGGGTAATCTTGCCGGATGCCTCCAGCGCCTCGATCATCGCCACGCCGATACGGTCCTTGACCGAGGCGATCGGATTAAAGAATTCGAGTTTGGCGACCAGATTGGCGACGACGCCCTTCTCCTTGGCGAACTTGTCGAGCCGTACCAGAGGCGTATCGCCGATCGTGTCGGTGATGGAATTGTAGATCCGGCCGCGGCCGGGCACGCGGGCTGAAGTGACGGGCTTGTTCATTGGTTTCGCTCCCTGGAATTTCAGGCAATTGGCTGTAGCCGACAGAATAGGGCTTTCAGCCGCGCAAGATAGGCTGCGGTTCGAAAATATCCGAGTGGGTCGTGTGCTGAAAACGCTTGGTCCTCGGAAAAGCATTCCTCGAAGCAGCTGGATCAAGGAATGGTTTGGCCGAAAGGACCTACTGACGAGCAGCGATCGCCGCCGCGGCGCCAACCATGAAGGCGCCGGCGGTGCGGTTCAGCACCTTGAGCGCGCGCGGCGACTTCAGGAACCAGCGCGCCTTGGCCGCCAGCGCCAGATAAGGCACCAGCACGACGAACAGGACGACCACCGTCAGCGCGACGAGAATGCCGTAATCGGCAAGCGTGATCGTCTTCAGGTCGACGATGGTCGGCGTGATGGCGAGGTAGAAGATCATCGTCTTTGGATTGCCGAGCGTCACGGTCAACCCGGCGACGAAGCTCGACAGCAATCCGTCCTTGCCCTTCCTGGCTTCGATGGTTTCGGGTGTGATACCGGCGGTCCAGAAGCGCCAGCCGAGGAAAGCGAGATAGGCGACGCCGGCCCATTTGATCGCCAGGAAAACCATGCCGAACTCCTGTGCGACGAAGGCCAGGCCCAGCACCACGGCGGTCAGATAGGTGAGATCGCCAAGCATCAGGCCGAAGGACATGGCGAGCGACGAGCGGAAGCCGGAGCCCAGCGCACGGGCGACTAGGGCGGTGATGCCGGGGCCGGGAATGGCGGCGGCGATACCGAGCGCGGCACTGTAGGCGAGGAATCCGGTGAGGGTCATGGCGTTGGCGTCCAAGGGGCAGTCGCGCCCTTGTCGCATGAGGCAGGCTCCGGGAGAACGCCCTGAGCGCGGGATTCGCTTGCACCAGACAGCAATGGCCCGCAAGGACGGATCAGGACCGGCCGCCACTATAAGTCACGCGCCAGATCGTGCCGTTGCCGTCTTCGGTGACGATCAACGCCCCGTCCCTGGCCACCGCCACGCCCACCGGCCGGCCCCAGACCTCGCCATTGGAGACGACGAAGCCGGTCATGAAATCCTCGTATTCGCCTGTCGGCTTGCCATCCTTGAACAGAAGGCGGACGATCTTGTAGCCGGTCCTGTTGCCGCGGTTCCACGAGCCGTGCAGGGCAACGAAGGCATCGCCTTGATACTCGGCCGGAAAGCTTTTGCCGTCGTAGAAAGCGATGTTGAGCGGCGCCGAATGCGCCTGCACCAGGACGTCGGGAGTCGTCGCCTTGCCGGCAAGGTCGGGCCGCTCGCCCTTGTGGCGCGGGTCCTCATTGTTGCCGATGTAATACCAGGGCCAGCCATAGAAGGCGCCTTCCCTGACCGATGTCGCGTATTCGGCCGGCACATTGTCGCCGAGCGCATCGCGCTCGTTGACCACGCACCACAGCGCTCCTGTTGCCGGCTGGACGGCCATGCCCGAACAATTGCGCAGCCCGGTGGCGACGATGCGGCCGTTCTTGCCGTCGGGGTCGAAGGCCCGCACATCGGCCCGGCCCGCCTCGGAACCCCAACTGGCACCGAGCGGGTTCGATTTGACCCACGCATCGAGCCCGCCTCTGGGTCTTTTGCCCATATCCTCGGCAATATTCGAGCCGGAGCCGACGGAGAGGTAGAGTGTCTTGCCGTCGGGCGAGAAGGCGATGTCGCGCGTCCAGTGGTGATTCGCCGGAATGTTGTCGACAATGGTTTCCGGTTCGCCCGAGGCCTTCAGGTCGCCATTGCGATAGGCAAAGCGCACGATGCTGTCGCTGTTGGCGACATACACCCATTGCGGGTCATTGCCGGGGGGATAGAAGGCGATGCCATACGGCTGGTGGAGGCCGCCGGCAAAGATGCCTTTCTTGGCCGGCTTGGCGCTGCCTTCGTTCAGCCGATAGACGCGGACCTGGTTGGCCTCGCTGTCGGCGACGAACAGGTCGCCGTTCGGCGCGACGCGCACCACACGCGGATTGTCGATACCGGACGCAACGAGTTCCGCCGAAAAGCCCGGCGGCAATTGTGGCTTGGCGTCTTGCGGCCTGTCCGTGAGGCCGGCGCTGTTCGATGCCGACTTGGTGACATAGGGCCTCGGCAGGTCTTCCGGCTTGATCAGCCGGCGCACACCGGGCTTGTCCGCGCGCCAGTCGCCGAAGGCCGCCGGGCCTTTGAGCACGGGCTGATCGGCCTGCTGGGCGAGAGCCGCGGTCGTGAGGAACAGTGCGGACATCGTCAGTCCGGCCAATCGCATCACTTCCTCCAGTCGGTCGTGAAGGAAATTAACGATCGGTTTGTCAGTGGGTTCCGTCACGCACGGTAAGCAAACTTCTGGAATCAGGTTCCGGCAGCGTAAAAATCGTCGTTCAGGCGTTTTTCCAGAGCAACGAGATCTGCCGGCAACGGCAGGCCCATAGCGCGCATTTCCTGCAGTTTTTCGCGCAGCTGTTCCTGAATTTCGTGCTGGTCCTCAGGCTGGTTGACCATCTCTTCGAGAAGCAGGCTGATCTGGGCCTTGAATGATTCCAGCGCCATTCTTTTTCTCCTTGCTGCCCGGAGGCCTACCTCAACATACGCGATATCAGCTGCGCCGTATAATCCACCATCGGCACGATGCGGGCGTAATTGAGCCGCGTCGGTCCGATGACACCTAGCGCGCCGACGACGCGGGCATCCTTGTCGCGATAGGGCGCCACCACCAGCGACGAACCCGACAGCGAAAACAGCTTGTTTTCCGAGCCGATGAAGATGCGCACGCCCGATCCCTCCTCAGCAAGGTCAAGCAGCTGGATCAGCCCGTCCTGCGTCTCCATGTCCTCGAACAGGTGCCGCAGCAGTTCGATGTCGGCCTGGGCGGTGACGTTTTCGAGCAGATTGGCACGGCCGCGCACGATGAGCCGTGCCGGCAGGCCGCTTTCGGCGCCCGCCCACACGGCCAGCCCCTTCTCGACGAGGTCCTGCGACAGCGTGTCGAGCGCCGCCCTCGTCTCTTCCTTGATGCGGGCGATCTCGGTCCGCGCCTCGGCCAGCGTGCGGCCGCGAATATGCGCGTTGAGGAAATTCGAGGCTTCGTGCAGTTGCGAGACGGTGATGCCGGTCGGCAGGTCGACGACGCGGTTCTCGACATCGCCATTCTGCGACACCAGCACGGCAAGCGCCTTGGTCGGCTCAAGCTGGATGAACTCGATATGTTTCAGCGCCACCTCGTTCTTGGCTGCCAGCACCAGGCCGGCGCCGCGCGACATGCCCGACAGCATCTGGCTGGCCTCGGTCAGCATGTGCTCAAGCGTCGCGCCCGAGCCGGAGGCCCGCACCTGCGCCTCGATGGTGCGGCGCTCCTCGTCGGAAAGATCGCCGAGCTCCATGAAGGCGTCGACGAAAAAGCGCAGGCCGGCCTGCGTCGGCAGACGCCCGGCCGAGATGTGCGGCGCGTAGATCAGGCCGAGATGCTCGAGGTCGCTCATCACATTGCGGATGGTGGCCGGCGACAGCGAGGAAGGCAGGATGCGCGACAGGCTGCGCGAGCCCACGGGCTCGCCGTCCCTGAGATAGGAATCGACGATGCGCCGGAAGATGTCGCGCGAGCGCATGTCGAGTGATTGAAGTGCAAGCGGCTGCGAAGCGGGATCGACTGCCTTGGTCATTCGGCCAAAAACCTCCGGTTCAAGGATATAGACTTCGGTGGGCCGCGCGCAACCCGGTGTCTGAGTGAGATCAACCCGGTTCCTTTTCCTTTGCGCCGTGCCCTGCATGCGTCTAAAAGCCGGCCACGATTCAAAAATGACAAGAAAGCAGGCCGAATGCGCCCCTCCAAACGCCAATTCGATGAAATGCGCGCCATCTCCTTCGAGCGCGGCGTCTCCAAACACGCTGAAGGCTCGTGCCTGGTGAAGTTCGGCGACACGCATGTCCTGTGCACCGCCAGCCTCGAGGAAAAGGTGCCGGGCTGGATGCGCAATTCCGGCAAGGGCTGGGTGACGGCCGAATACGGCATGCTGCCGCGCTCGACCGGCGAGCGCATGCGCCGCGAGGCTTCCGCCGGCAAGCAGGGCGGCCGCACGTTGGAGATCCAGCGCCTGATCGGCCGTTCGCTGCGTGCCGTGGTCGACCTGCAGGCGCTGGGCGAACAGCAGATCACCGTCGACTGCGACGTCATCCAGGCCGATGGCGGCACCCGTACCGCTTCGATCACCGGCGGCTGGGTGGCGCTGCATGATTGCCTGCGCTGGATGGAGACGCGGCAGATGGCCAGTGTTTCGAAAGTGCTGAAGGACCATGTCGCCGCGATTTCCTGCGGCATCCATGACGGCCAGCCGGTCATCGACCTCGACTATATCGAGGATTCCTCGGCCGGCACCGACGCCAATTTCGTCATGACCGGCAAGGGCGGCATCGTCGAGATCCAGGGCACCGCCGAGGGCGAGCCCTTCTCCGAGGACCAGTTTGGGGAATTAATGGGCCTCGCCAAGAAGGGCATCCAGAGGTTGGTGAGTTTGCAGCAGATGGCGGTGGCGTAATCTCGAAATGTCGAGCTTGAGCGCCCCTCTCTGTCCTGCCGGACATCTCCCCCACATGGGGGGAGATTGGCAGCTTCGGCGCTCCGCTCAATCCTGCAACGCAAATGATTGGCGAAAGTCGCGATGGCCGCTGATCTCCCCCCTCGTGGGGGAGATGCCCGGCAGGGCAGAGGGGGGCGCCTTGTGATACCCTCCGCAATCCTGGAATCTGCTCTCTACGCCACCGATCTCAATGCCGCCGAAGCCTTCTATACCGACGTCCTCGGCCTCAAACCCCTCGGCAAGGTCGAAGGCCGCCACCTCTTCTTCCGCTGCGGCACGGGCGTCCTGCTCGTCTTCAATGCCGAGGCGACCAAGATTCCCCCGGCGGCCGACGCAAGGCTGAAAGTGCCGCCGCACGGCACCGTCGGCGAAGGTCATCTCTGCTTTGCGGCGACCGCCGACGAGCTCGACGGCTGGAAAACCCATCTCCAGGCGAAGAAAATCGCCATCGAAAGCGAATTCGAATGGCCGCAAGGTGGCCGTTCGATCTATATACGCGACCCCTCGGGCAATTCGATCGAATTCGCCGAGCCGAGAATCTGGGGCCTTTGATGCATTCACTCGATGGCAAGAAGATCGTCGTTGCCAGCCACAATGAAGGCAAGCTGCGCGAATTCGCCGACCTGATGGGACCGTTCGGCTTCGAGGCGAAATCGGCCAAGGAGTATGACCTGCCCGAACCGGACGAAACCGGCACCACCTTCGAGGAAAACGCCTACATCAAGGCCTTTGCCGCCGCGAGGGCGACCGGCCTGCCGGCGCTGTCGGACGATTCTGGCCTCTGCGTCGATGCGCTCGATGGTGCGCCCGGCGTCTACACCGCGAACTGGGCCGAGACGCCGGACGGATCGCGCGATTTCGCCATGGCCATGCAGCGTACCGAAGTGGCGATGCAGGAAGTCGGCGCGGCCACGCCCGAACGGCGCACGGGCCGCTTCGTCGCCGTCATTTGCCTCGCCTTTCCCGACGGCGAGGCCGAATATTATCGCGGCGAGGCCGAGGGCACGCTGGTCTGGCCGCCGCGCGGCGAGCTCGGCTTCGGCTATGATCCGGTGTTCCTGCCCAATGGCTTCGACAAGACCTTCGGCGAGATGAGCGCGGAGGAAAAGCACGGCTGGAAACCCGGCCAGGCGACGGCGCTCTCGCACCGCGCCCGCGCCTTCCAGAAATTCGCCCAAGCTCGGCTTGGTTCAGCGTGATCGGGCCCGGCACCACCATGGCGCTCGACCGCAGTCCCGGCTTCGGCGTCTACGTGCATTGGCCGTTCTGCGCGGCCAAGTGCCCTTATTGCGACTTCAACAGCCATGTCCGCCACCAGCCGGTCGACCAGGAGCGCTTCGCCGCCGCTTTCGAGGCCGAGTTGGCGACGATGCGCCAGCGCACCGGGCCGCGCGAAGTGACCAGCATCTTCCTCGGCGGCGGCACGCCGTCGCTGATGAAGCCGGAAACCGTGGCCAGGGTTCTGGACGCGGTGGCCAGGAACTGGACGGTGCCTGATGGCATCGAAGTGACGCTCGAGGCCAACCCCTCCTCGGTCGAGGCGGAGCGTTTCCGTGGCTACCGGGCGGCCGGCGTCAACCGCGTCTCGCTTGGTGTGCAGGCGCTGAACGACAAGGATCTGCGGTTCCTCGGCCGGCTACACAATGTCGAGGCAGCCTTGCACGCAATCGGCCTCGCGCGCGAAATCTTTCCGCGCCTGTCCTTCGACCTGATCTATGCGCGCCCCGGGCAGACGCCACAGGATTGGCAGGCGGAACTCGAACAGGCGATCGGCCATGCCGCCGACCATCTGTCGCTCTATCAGCTGACCATCGAGGAAGGCACGCCCTTCCACGCGCTGCACGCGGCGAAGAAATTCGTCATTCCCGACAACGACCACGCCGCCGATCTTTACGCGTTGACGCAGGAAATCACGTCGGCGCACGGCCTGCCGGCCTACGAGATTTCCAACCACGCCAGGCCGGGCGCCGAGAGCCGGCACAATCTGACCTATTGGCGCTACGGCGAATATGTCGGCGTCGGCCCCGGCGCGCATGGCCGCTTCGTCGAGAACGGCCATCGCGTGGTGACCATCGCCGAACGGATGCCGGAAACCTGGGCCAATCTGGTCGAGGCCAAGGGCCATGGCATCACGGGCGGCGAGATCCTGACGCGCTCGGAAGAGGCGGACGAGTTTCTTTTGATGGGCCTGCGGCTGGCCGAAGGCATCGACCTTTCGCGCTACGAGGCGTTTTCGGGCCGCGGCCTGTCCACGGCGCGGCTGTCGGTACTGCAGGGCGAAGGGCTGGTGGCGCCGATTGGCAATGCGCGGCTGCGCGCCACCCCGGCCGGCATGATCGTGCTCGACGCCGTGGTGGCGGACCTGGCGCGCTGAACCCTTGAAAAACCTACTCTTCGTCTGCAGCCAGAACCGCTTGCGCAGCCCGACCGCCGAGCAGGTGTTTTCCACGCGGCGCGACATCGAAGTCGCCTCGGCCGGCACCAATCATGATGCCGATACACCGCTGACGGACGAACTCGTCGCCTGGGCCGATATCATCTTTGTCATGGAGAAAACCCACCGCACCAAGCTGCAGAAGAAATTCAAGGCCAGCCTGAAGGCGGCCAAGGTGATCTGCCTCGATATTCCCGATGATTATGAATTCATGGACCCGGAGTTGATAGCGCTTCTGAAGGCGCGCGTTTCACGGTATCTGGACTGAGCGCCTGGCCCGCCGAACACCACTCCGCCGTTGGGCGGCCGCCTCGCCAGTCTGAGCCAGGTCAAGCGTCGTGTTTGTGGCGGTGCTTTCCGCGATCTTTCTCGGCGTGCGCCTCGCCGTTTCGGACTGGCTTGGCGTCGTCCTTGTCGCGGCGGCCACGGTGCTGGTCCCCTATCGGAGATAGCGGCACGCCGTGGCGCGCGTTTTTCGTTTCAAGACGGGTGATGAAGATATCGAAGCGATTTGGCATCGTCCGGTCAGTGCTCCGTCGTGCTGTCGGGTTTATTGTCGGAAAGTTTCACATTGGTGGGCAAGGTGACCGCGGCCGGTTCTCTGGTCGGGCCGCTCTTGGCAGGCAGCCGCTTGTGCCGTGGTGAGGCACGATTGCGGTCGGCATAGTAGGGCTCGAAAGCGTCCTGTATCGTCAGGCTGTCCATCCTGTCCTCCCTAGGGAATCAGGGCCTAAATCTGCCAAACCCGGTTTCGTTCCCTACTGTGGCGAAGGAATGGCGGCTAGCTTACATCGGCGTGAGTTTTGCAAGCCGGCACTGGCTATGCCAAACAAGATTTGGCAGGCCAAACAGGCCTGAACGGAGACGGCATCGGTGACTGGCGAGACGGGCAAGCGCAGCTATGTGGTCGGGCAGACCGAGATCGCGGCCCGTCCGCTCGATCCGGCGCTCTATCTGGTGGCGACGCCGATCGGCAACCTGGCCGACATCACATTGCGCGCGCTGGAGACGCTGGCCGCCGCCGACATCGTCGCCTGCGAGGACACGCGGGTGTCGCGCGTGCTGCTCGACCGCTACGGCATTCGCCGCCGCACCACGGCCTATCACGAACACAACGCCGGCGAAGCTGGGCCGAAACTGATCGCGGCACTTGCAGCCGGGCAGAGTGTGGCGCTGATTTCGGATGCCGGCACGCCGCTGGTCTCCGATCCCGGCTACCGGCTGGTCGGCGAGGCGCTCGACCAGGGCATTCGCGTCGTGCCGATCCCCGGCCCATCGGCACCGCTTGCCGCGCTCACCGCATCCGGCCTGCCGTCGGACGCCTTCCTGTTCGCCGGCTTTTTGCCGGTGAAATCAGGGCAACGGTTGGCAAGGCTGGAAGCGTTGAAAGCCGTGCCGGCGACGCTGATCTTCTTCGAATCGCCGCGCCGGCTGGCCGAATCGCTCGGCGCCATGGTCGAGGCGCTCGGCGGCGAACGCAAAGCCGCCATCGGCCGGGAATTGACCAAGACTTTCGAGGAAATGCGCACCGGCACGCTACGCGCACTCGCCGAACATTATGCGGCGGCCGACACACCGAAGGGCGAGATCGTCGTCTGCATTGGCCCCACCGAGGCCAAGGCGGACCAGCCTGAAGACATCGACCGGCTGCTTTTGTCGCTCGCAGCCGAAATGCCGGCCTCCAAGGCGGCGGCGGAGGCGGCGAAAATGACCGGCGGCCAGAAGCAGGCGCTCTATCGGCGCTTGCTGGAGCTCAGGAATGCGTCCGGAGAGACCGGTGGCTGAGCGCCCGAGCGCCAGCCGCCAGAAGGCCTATCGGCGCGGTCATCGCGGCGAATGGCTGGCGGCTGCAGCGCTGATGTTGAAGGGCTACCGCATCCTGGCGCGCCGCCATCGCACCCGGTTCGGCGAGATCGACCTGATCGCACGGCGCGGCGATCTGGTGCTGTTCGTCGAGGTCAAGGCGCGCCGCACGCTGATCGAGGCCATGGAAGCGATCGGCCACGAATCGGAGCGCCGTATCGAGGGCGCGGCCGACATCTGGCTGTCGCGGCAGCCGGACTATGGCAGGCTGTCGATGCGTTTCGACATGGTTGCCGTGCTGCCCTGGCGCTGGCCGGTGCATGTCCCGAATGCGTTCTATGGGAGGAGTTGAGGAGGGGGGCATTCCTCGCTTCGTCGTCCACGGGCGGAGCAGGAGCGAAGCGACGTCGCGGCGACCCGAGGATCCATGCCGCGACCTCCAAGCGCTTCTACGGTGCAGAACGTGGGAGACTCTTAACTACAGCATGTCGCGGCGAATAGGATTCGCCCGACCTGCTGTAAGCTTCTGATTTTATGCATGTCGTTGTCCCGGAACCGAGGACACTTCCGGGCGAGATGCATTAGAGATGGCGAACCTGGCGCTGGCTATTCTCGAAGGCCGCGGTCTTTGATCCAAGTCACGGCATGGATCCTCGGGTCTGCGCCGCGTCGCTGCGCTCCTTGCTCCGCCCGTGGGAGACGAGGCGCAGGGGCCGCGGACCGCTCCTCACCCCCAGATCATCAGCGCCACCAGCCCGACGATGCCCACCACCAGCCGCCACCAGCCGAACAGCGAGTAGCCGTTGCGCGAGACGTAATCGAGCAGGAAGCGCACCACGAACAGCGCCGTGACGAAGGCGGCGACGAAGCCGATGGCGATGATCGGCAGGTCGGCCGAGGTCAGCACGTTGCGGTTCTTGAACAGGTCGAAGGCGAAGGCGCCGACCATGGTCGGGATGGCAAGGAAGAAGGAAAATTCCGCCGCCGCCCGCTTGTCGACGCCCAGCAGCAGCGCGCCGACGATGGTCGAGCCCGAGCGCGACGTGCCGGGGATCAGCGACAGGCACTGGAACAGCCCGATCTGCAGGTAAAGCCTGGTCGGAAAGCGCTCGACGTCGCGATAGACGGGCTTGAGGTTCATGCGGTCGACCACCAGCAGCACCACGCCGCCGATGATCAGCATGATGCAGATCAGTCGTGGCGATTCGAACAGCACCGTCTTGATGAAGTCGTGCGCCAGTGCGCCGATGATCGCCGCCGGCAGGAAGGCGATGAGGATGCCGATGACGAAATGCCGCGTCAGCCGGTCATGCGGCAGGTCGAGCAGCATTTGCCACAAGCGGCGGAAATAGACGCTGAGGATCGCCAGGATGGCGCCGAGCTGGATCAGGATCTCGAAGGCCTTGCCGGTCGACTGGAAGCCGAGGAAATGGCCGGCGAGCAGGATATGGCCGGTCGAGGACACCGGGATGAATTCGGTCAACCCCTCCAGCAGACCGAGCAGCAGGGCTTCGACGATGGTCTGGCTTTCCATTTCTACCTCGGCATTGGCGTGACGGCTAACGGAATGGCTTGCTTGTCATGGCGCCGAAGTCCCCCTATAGGTCGCAACACCTCTGACGGCCCGCAACGGGGCGGCCAAGACTTACCGGTGCGTCCGGCGATTCGCCAGTGTGGCAATCCGGAATTCGCCTCACCTGGGACGAGCGCGATGCGCGAATTCCGGATTCTGAACCACACTAGTGCGCTTTATCATCGCGGAACCATGCTGACGCTTTTCCACCATCCCATGTTCGCCACCTGCCGCTTCGTCCGCCTCGCCTTTGGCGAGTATGGCGAGGAGCTGGCGCTGATCGAGGAAAAGCCGTGGACGCGGCGCAAGGAGTTTCTGGCGCTGAACCCGGCCGGCACGCTGCCGATCCTGCTGGCCGAGGGCGACGTGCCGATCATCGGTGCGACGGTCATCTCGGAATATCTCGACGAGACGCGCGGTGTGCTCAAGCGCGACAAGCGGCTGTTCGCCGAGGACCCGATGCAGCGGGCCGAAATCCGCCGGCTGATCGACTGGTATCTCAACAAGGCCGAAAGCGAAGTGACGCGACATCTGGTGCGCGAACGCGTGCTGAAGCCGGTGATGCCGGAAACGGCGGGCGGCGGCTCGCCCGATTCGGGCGCCATCCGCGCCGCGCGCGCCAATATCCGCCAGCACATGAAATACACCAATTGGCTGGCCGGCACCCGTCACTGGCTGGCCGGCGGCAGGGTCACCTATGCCGATCTGGCGGCCGCCGCGACGCTGTCGGTGCTCGACTATCTCGGCGAGATCGACTGGCGCGAACACCCCGCCGCGCGCGAATGGTACACGCGGGTGAAGTCGCGCCCCTCGTTCCGGCCGCTCCTGACCGACCGCGTGCGCGGCCTGTCGCCGGTGTCGCACTATGCGGACCTCGACTTCTGACGCGGCAAAACTGCGTGCGCTGATCGACGCGGAGGCGCGGCGCGCCGGCTTCGATGCCGTCGCCGTAACCACTCCCGATGCCATCCCGCTGGCGCCGGCACGGTTGGCCGAATTCGTCGCCGACGGTTTTCATGGCTCCATGGACTGGATCGCCGAAACGATTGCGCGCCGCAGCGAGCCTTCCACGCTTTGGCTCGACGTGCGCTCGATCATCGTGCTGGCGATGAATTATGGACCTGACCATGATCCGCGCAACCTGTTGTCGAAGCGCGACCGTGGCGCGATCTCGGTCTACGCGAAAAACCGCGACTATCACGAGGTGATGAAGGGCCGGCTGAAGGAGATCGCCGGCAAGATCGTCGCGCGCGCAGGCGGCGACGTGAAGGTCTTTGTCGACACCGCGCCCGTCATGGAAAAACCCCTGGCGGAAGCAGCAGGGCTGGGCTGGCAAGGCAAGCACACCAATCTGGTCAGCCGCGAGCACGGCTCCTGGCTGTTCCTCGGCACCATCTTCACCACGGCCGAACTGGCGCCTGACCGGGCCGAGATCGACCATTGCGGCTCCTGCCGCGCCTGCCTCGACGCCTGTCCGACCGACGCGTTCCCCGCGCCCTATAGGCTCGATGCGCGGCGCTGCATCTCCTATCTCACCATCGAGAACAAGGGGCCGATCCCGCATGAATTCCGCGAGGCGATCGGCAACCGCATCTATGGCTGCGACGATTGTCTTGCGGCGTGCCCGTGGAACAAGTTCGCCAGCGCGGCTTCAGAGGCCAAGCTCGCCGCCCGCGACGATTTGCGCGAGCCTGCGCTCGCCGACCTTCTGGCCCTCGATGACGCGGCCTTCCGCAGCTTGTTCTCCGGTTCGCCGATCAAGCGCATCGGCCGCGACCGCTTTATCCGCAACGTGCTGATCGCCGGCGGCAATTCTGGCGACGCCGCGCTTGCCGCTATCGTCCGGGACCTGCTCGGCGACGCCTCGCCGCTGGTACGGGGCGCGGCAATATGGGCGCTGGCGCGGCTGGTGCCGGAAACCGAATATGCCGAACGGGCCGCAAGCGGCCTGGAAACCGAGGACGACGCCGCGGTGCGCGAGGAATGGCGCCTGGCGCGGCCCAACAGGACGCATGCATGAGCGAAAAGCGGATCTTCATCTTCGGCGCCGGCTATACGGGCAAGGCCTTTGGCCGCGCCAATACTGAAGCCGCCACGATTTTCGGCACGACACGCTCTGAAGAAAAATTCGATGTGCTACGCCAGACAGGCATCGCCCCGTTGCTGTTCGACGGCAAGTTGACGGGCGACATCGGCGATGCGCTGGAGAAAACCACGCATCTGGTGATTTCGATCGCCCCGGAAGACGCCGGCGATCCCGTGCTGAATGCCGCCCGGGACGCGATCGCAGGGATGCCTGACCTGGAATGGATCGGCTATCTCTCGACCGTCGGCGTCTATGGCGATCATGGCGGTGCCTGGGTCGATGAAACGGCCGTGTGCCGGCCGGTTTCGACGCGCTCGATGATGCGGGTCGAGGCCGAGCAGGCCTGGCTGAAACTCGGCCGGGAAATCCACCGGCCGGTGGCGATTCTGCGCCTGTCCGGCATTTACGGCCCGGGCCGCAACGCGCTGGTCAATCTGGAAAACGGCACGGCGAGGCGGCTGGTCAAGCCCGACCAGGTGTTCAACCGCATCCATTGCGACGACATATCAGGCGCGCTCTGGCATCTGGTCGCCGGCAATACGGGCGGCATCTTCAACGTTACCGACGACGAGCCGGCACCGCCGCAGGATGTCGTCGCCTATGCCGCTTCGCTGATGGGCGTTGTGCCGCCTCCCGAAATTCCCTTCGACACCGCCCAACTTTCGCCCATGGCACGGTCCTTCTATGGCGAGAACAAGCGGGTCGCCAACGCGGCGCTCAAGGCGGCGGGCTATCGGTTTCGCTTTCCAAATTACCGGACCGCCTTCGACCATATGTGGGCAAGCGGCGACTGGCGCGACGGCGAGCCGCGCAGCCCGATGAAGAGCGCGAAGCGGTAGGACAATCGAACCGTAGCGCTCGGCGTGGTATGATTGGGCGGTTGCAGGCACGGGGGTGCTATTCATGAAATCGTCGACGCGATCGCTCGGCGCCAGAAATGCGGTGTTGGCGGTGGTGCTGGTCCTGGCGGGCCTCGCGGCGCAGCCGGCAGCGGCCGAGGAACGGGCGAAAGACCTGTTCGGCGCCGAGAAGCTGCCGACCGCCACCGATCCGCAATCCTTCGGCTTCTATTCCAAGGGCTGCTTTGCCGGCGGCGTCGCCATCCCCATGGACGGCCCGACCTGGCAGGTGATGCGACCATCGCGCAACCGCCGCTGGGGTCATCCGGCGATGATCGCGCTGATCGAGAAACTGTCGCGCGATGCCGTCGCCGATGGCTGGCCGGGCCTGCTGATCGGCGACATCGCGCAGCCGCGCGGCGGCCCGATGACATCAGGCCATGCCTCTCACCAGATCGGGCTCGACGCCGACATCTGGCTGACGCCGATGCCCGACCGCCCGCTATCGATGGCTCAGCGCGAATCGATGAGCGCTACTTTGATGGTCGACGAGAAGACTCATCTGGTGAAGGACGCGTTGTGGACGCCGCAGCATACGGCGTTGCTGAAGCGCGCGGCGAGCTACCCGCAGGTCGAGCGCATCCTGGTCAATCCGGGCATCAAGAAAAAGCTCTGCGATACCGTCAAGGGTGACCGCTCCTGGCTACGCAAGATCAGGCCTTTCTGGGGCCACGACTATCATTTCCACATGCGCATCGGCTGCCAGCCGGGCTCGCCCACCTGCAAGGCGCAAGAGGCCACGCCGGATGATGACGGCTGCGGCAAGCCGCTGTCATGGTGGTTCACGCAGGAGCCGTGGCGGCCCAACACGAACCCGGATGCGCCGAAGGCGCGTGACCTGATGACAATGGCCAGCCTGCCCAAGGAATGCCGCGCAGTGCTCGACGCGCCGGGCCCTGCCTCGGCCGAGGTTGCGACCTATCACGGCGGCGCCGAACCGGTCGCGGTGGCAGGGCCGGAACCCGAAGCGCCGTCGCTGCCCGCCACCACGGCAAGCAGCACGGCCGGCCTGCCAAGCGCGGCGAGCGCTTTCACGGCGACGCCGGAGGTCGGCGTGCCGGTGCCGCGCCCACGGCCGCCCGCGAAATGATTGGCGCGCGCCATCCGCAGGCTCAATCGGTTTAGCTGCCCGTTTTGATCAATGAGTGGCCGTTTGGTCGCAGAACCTCTCCCTGCGCGCCGCGGGGTTCGAAAACCGTTTCCCTTTTCAAACTCATGCGCTAGTCAACGGAAGAACGGCGAGACGCCGTCGGGGCGCCGGAACGGACGAGAACATGCCAAGCACAGGCGATGACGAGACTTTGCTGCGGTTTCCGATCCTGATCGGCGATATTGGCGGCACCAATGCGCGCTTTTCGATCGTGCTCGACGCCAATTCCGAGGCCGGCGAGCCGACCATCGTGCAGACCGCCAATTACAACACCATCGACGAGGCGATCCAGGCGGCCGTGCTCGACCGTTCCTCGGTCCGCCCCAATTCGGCGGTGCTGGCGGTGGCCGGTCCGGTCGATGGCGACGAGATCGAGCTCACCAACTGTCCCTGGGTGGTCAAGCCGAGGCAGATGTTCGCCAATCTGGGTTTGAGCGACATCGTCGTGCTCAACGATTTCGAGGCGCAGGCGCTGGCCGTCGTGGCGCTGGGCGAAGAGCATATGGAAAAGATCGGGGGCGGCACGCCGGAGCCCAATGCCGGACGCGTGGTGCTCGGTCCGGGAACCGGTCTCGGCGTCGCCGGGCTGGTCCACGCGCTGCATCACTGGATACCGGTGCCCGGCGAAGGCGGCCATATGGACATCGGGCCGCGCACGCCGCGCGATTTCGAAGTGTTCCCGCATATCGAGAAGCTCGAGGGCCGCATCTCGGGCGAACAGATCCTGTGCGGACGCGGCCTCGTCAACGTCTACCGGGCGGTGGCCAAGGCGGACGGCAAGCCGTCGCCCTTAACCACGCCGGCCGAGGTCACCGGTGCGGCGCTGGCCAAGACCGATCCGGTAGCGCAGGAAGCGCTGGAGACTTTCGTCACCTGTCTTGGGCGCACGGCGGGTGACCTCGCATTGGTGTTCATGAGCCGCGGCGGCGTCTTCCTAACCGGCGGCATTGCCCAAAAAATCGTGCCGGCGCTTAAGGAAGGCAATTTCCGCGCCGCCTTCGAGGACAAGGCGCCGCACAGCGCGCTGATGCGCACCATGCCGGTCTACGTCATCACCCACCCGCTGGCCGCCCTTCTCGGCCTTGCCGCCTATGCCAGGAACCCCTCGCTGTTCGGCGTCCAGACGGCGGGCCGGCGATGGCGCGACGAAGTTAGTCATCCCAAGGCATAGGCAAGCCGGCCGCTTGGCGTTAATAGGGGTGCCGAATTGCCCGGCCACGGGAAGCGGAAACCGACAAAGCCCTCTGATTTGACACTTCAAACTCCAAACAAGCTGAAAGCCCGGCCCGGCGAGGTCACAGCGGTGCTGCGCCGCATTCTCGCTGAGAACAGCCATGACTATCGCTGGACCTATGTGATGGTCATCACCTGCTCGCTGATCGTTTCGGGCACCACCGCCTTCACGGCCTGGATCATGGCCCCGATGGTCAACCAGATCTTCTACGAACGGCGTGGCGATGCGATCGTGTGGATCTGCGCCGGCTTCATGGCGGCCTTCCTGCTGCGTGGCTTCGCCGGTTACGGCCAGGCGGTGGCGCTGGCCAAGATCGGCAACAATCTGGTGGCGCGCTACCAGAAGCGCATCTTCGATCACCTGATGAAGCTTGGCGTCGGCTTCTTCAACGACACGCGTTCGGGCCGGCTGGCGGCGCAGGTCAACGAAAACGTCGGCGGCATCCGCGACCTGCTGTCGTTGACGCTGACCTCGATCACCCGTGACGCTGTGACGCTGATCGGCCTTCTCGGCGTCATGGTCTACCAGGATCCGGTCCTGTCGCTCAGTTCGCTGCTGATCGGGCCGCCGCTGATCTGGGCCGTCGTCTACCTCACCCGTCGCGTGCGGCGCATAACCCGCGAATCCGTGCTGATCAATTCGCGGTTGATCGGCGCCGTGCAGGAAGCCACGCAAGGCATCGCCATCGTCAAGGCCTTCACCATGGAGGACGAGTTGTCGGGGCGCATCGGCAAGCTCGCCAGCGACGCCGAACAGCGCTCCAACAAGATTGCCCGCGTCTCCGAACGGCTGGCGCCGATTTCCGATATGCTGGCCGGCCTCGCCGTCACCTCCGTCATCGCCTATTCCGGTTACCGGGCGCTCGTTCTCGGGCAGCCGCCGGGCGCGGTCTTTTCCTTCATCACCGCGCTGATCCTGGCCTATGACCCGGCGCGGCGCCTGGCGCGCATGCAGGTCGGCATGGAGCGGGCGCTGGTCAATGCACGCATGATCTACGAACTGCTCGACCTCGAGCCGAAGCAGGGCGACGCCCCGGATGCCACGCAGGCGCATTTCACCACCGGCGAAGTGCGCTTCGACAACGTATCCTTCCGATATGTCGAGGAGGCGCCGGTCCTGCAGGGTCTGAGCTTTGTCGCCGCCGCCGGTAAGATGACCGCCGTCATCGGCGCATCCGGCGCCGGCAAGACGACGCTGGTTGCGCTGCTGCAGCGCTTCTATGACGTCGAGAGCGGCACGATCACGATCGACGGCCAGGATATCTCGAAGGTCACCAAACAGTCGCTGCGCGGCTCGATCGCCTATGTCTCGCAGGCCCCCTATTTGTTCGAAGGCACCATCCGCGACAACATCCGCTATGGCCGCCCCTCGGCCACCGATGCCGAGATCGAACAGGCCGCGCGACTGGCCGCGGCCGACGAATTCATCCGCCAGCAACCGCAAGGCTATGACACGCCGGTCGGCGAGAATGGCGCCACGCTTTCCGGCGGCCAGCGCCAGCGCGTATCGATCGCCCGCGCCATCGTGCGCCAGGCGCCGATCCTGCTGCTCGACGAGGCGACCTCGGCGCTCGACAACGAGGCCGAAGCCCGGGTCCAGCAGGCGCTCACCAAGGTCATGGAAGGGCGCACCACCATCGTCATCGCGCACCGCCTGTCGACCGTGGTCAATGCCGACCACATCATCGTGCTGGAACAGGGCCATCTGGTCGAAGAGGGTACGCACGCCTCGCTGATGGCCGACCCGCACAGCGTCTATGCCCGTTTCCACCGGATACAGGGCGTCAAGGGCCTGGGGCTTGTCGACGACAGCGCACCGGCCGAGACTTCGGTTCAGGAATTAGAGACCCAGAACATCGCCGGGAGCACGGCATGAGCGAAACATCGGCAACATCAGGCAAGCCGGACAGCGACATGGGCCTTGTGGTGGTGGGCGCGGCCGGCCGGATGGGCCAGACGCTGATCCGCGCCATCCACGCCATGCCGGGCGCCCGCGTCATCGGCGCGGTCGAGCGTGCGGATTCGCCTCACCTGGGCAAGGACGCCGGCGAACTGGCCGGCGTCGGCCGCATCGACGTTCCGATCGGCGGCGATCCGCTGCCGGTTTTCGCCAGGGCCGATGGCGTGCTCGATTTCACCACCCCGGCCTCATCAGTCGAATTCGCCGGCTACGCGGCGCAGGCGCGCATCGTCCATGTCATCGGCACGACCGGCTGTTCGGCCGACGACAATGCGAAAATCGCTGCTGCCGCGCGCCACGCGACCATCGTCAAGTCGGGCAATATGAGCCTCGGCGTCAATCTGCTGGCGGTGCTGGTCGAGCAGGCGGCGCGTGCGCTTGATGCCGATGATTTCGACATCGAGATCCTCGAAATGCATCACAGGCACAAGGTCGACGCGCCTTCGGGCACGGCGCTTCTGCTCGGCGAAGCTGCCGCCGCCGGGCGCGGCATCGCACTGGCCGGCAATGACGTGCGTTCACGCGACGGCCACACGGGTGTGCGACAAACCGGCTCGATCGGCTTCGCCACGCTGCGCGGCGGCTCGGTGGTCGGCGACCACAGCGTGATCCTGGCCGGCACCGGCGAGCGCATCACTCTGTCCCACCATGCCGAGGACCGCGCCATCTTCGCCCGTGGCGCCGTCAAGGCCGCGCTGTGGGCGCGGGACAAGAAGCCGGGACTCTATTCGATGCGGGACGTGCTCGGGCTCAGCTGAGAACGTCGAACCCCACAAACCTGTTTTAACGCAATTCCGGACGGAAAACCGCTTCACACTTTTCTGGAATTGCTCTCGAAGGGAGCAAAAATGTCGAGAACCCTCGTGCTCGTGCGCCATGGCCAGAGCGAATGGAACCTGAAGAATCTGTTCACCGGTTGGCGCGACGTCGACCTGACCGAACAGGGCCACGCCGAGGCCAAGGCCGCCGGGCAAAAGCTCAAGGCGCGCGGCCTGAAGTTCGACATCGCCTTCACCTCGGCGCTGGTCCGGGCGCAGAAGACCTGCCAGCACATTCTCGACGCCGTCGGGCAGAGCGACCTGAAGACCATTCGCGATCAGGCGCTGAACGAGCGCGACTATGGCGACCTCTCCGGCCTCAACAAGGACGACGCGCGCCAGAAATGGGGCGAGGAGCAAGTGCATGTCTGGCGCCGCTCCTACGACGTGCCGCCGCCCGCCGGCGAAAGCCTGAAGGACACCGGCGCCCGCGTCTGGCCCTACTACCTGCACGATCTGCAGCCGCACGTGCTGCGCGGCGGCACCGTGCTGGTCGCCGCCCACGGCAATTCGCTGCGCGCGCTGATCATGGCGCTGGACGGCAAGTCGGGCGAGGAGATCGTCAAGCTGGAGCTCGGCACCGGCGTGCCTGTGATCTACCAGCTCAATGCCGATTCGACCGTGGCGTCGAAGGAAGTGCTGGAAGGCTGAGGGTCAGCCATTCCCGCAATTCTGAACGTTGGCGCCGCCCTCATTGCCCTGCCGGGCATTTCTCCCCGTAGAAGGGACGCTGGCGCCCTTTTTGCAGCGCCGGCGATTGACGAAATCGCTGATAAGAGCGCCCCTCGCCCCGTCACTATACGGGGAGAGGATGCCGACAGGCAGGTGAGGGGCGGCGCCAGCGCCCGAAACTGAGCCGGCGAGTGGCGGCCTTCGAAAAAAGCGCGTTGACAGCAATCGCTTGCCCGCTTATTGAGCCCGCACCAGCCCAGATGGCGGAATTGGTAGACGCGCACGGTTCAGGTCCGTGTTCCGCAAGGAGTGGAGGTTCGAGTCCTCTTCTGGGCACCATTTTTTCCCGACTACCAACGGGATCAATAAGATAAACCGATGTGAGACTGCTACCGAAGCCACTATGTTTGTTGCGCTTTCGGCGACCGCACCCTAGACTCCTCTTTCCGGTACGCACCGGGAGGCTCCCTTTCAGTTTGGCTTTTGAATCCTTGGCCAAATCGGCGTCAGAGGGGCACGGGGGGAATTCGTCCGCTATCACGTGAATGGGACACCCCGCATGAGACTTCCTGTGTCAACCTGTTGTGAG
>NZ_ML703307.1 GCF_008520305.1 Mesorhizobium sp. SARCC-RB16n
AGGCGCATGGTGATGCCGGGCTATCGGGCAAATACGATCATTACGACGCAGCATTCAAGCTGTCAGTGCTCGAGCGGATGTGGGAGGAAGGTCTGTCGTATCGCCAGACGGCGGCGTTGTACAATATCCGCAGTGCCGGTTGCCTGGCGGGCTGGGAGAAGCGCTATCATGTGGGTGGGATAGAGGCGCTCGGCCCCCGTCCTAGAGGACGACCCATGTCGAAGCCGCCGGCCCCCGCGGTGCCTGTTGCAGCCAGTGACGAGGCCAAAAGCCGCGAAGAACTGCTGGCTGAGCTGAAGCACCTGCGGATGGAGAACGACTACCTAAAAAAACTGAAGGCCTTAACGCAGGAACACGCGCCCAAAAAGCGCAAGCCGTCCAGGCGTTAAGGCCGTTGCATCCGCTTGAGGGACTACTCGAACTGGCAAAGCTGCCGCGCAGCACGTTCTATTACAGGCATAAGGCGACCTCGCGCCCGGACCGCCATGCGGCGCTGAAGGAGGCGATCAAGGCCATCTTCGACAGCCACAAGGGCCGCTACGGCTATCGCCGGGTGACCGCGCAATTGCGCCAGTCGGGTCAACGCGTCAACCACAAGACCGTCCAGAGCCTGATGGCCGGGATGGGATTGAAGTCGCTGGTCAGGCCGAAGAAGTATCGTTCCTACAGGGGCGAGGTTGGGCGGACCGCTCCCGATCTGTTGCAGCGCAAGTTCAGCGCTGACCGCGCCAACCGCAAATGGGTGACCGACGTGACGGAGTTCAGCGTGGCCGGCGACAAGCTCTACCTGTCTCCCATCATGGACCTCTACAATGGCGAGATCGTCGCCTTCGAGACGGCGCGCCGCCCACGCTTCAAACTGGTGGACAATATGCTGACCAAAGCCTTCGCCCGACTCGATGAGGACGAACGGCCAATCCTGCATTCCGATCAAGGATGGCAGTACCAGATGTCGGCATTCCAGCGCAGGCTGGAAGCCAGAGGCCTCCAACAGAGCATGTCACGCAAAGGCAATTGCCTCGACAACGCACCGATTGAGAGCTTCTTCGCCACGCTCAAATCCGAACTCTTCCATCCGGAAAGGTTCGAAACTGTCCAA
>NZ_ML703308.1 GCF_008520305.1 Mesorhizobium sp. SARCC-RB16n
ATTCACCCTCAATCCGCTCCAGCAAATGCCGGGACTAAACAACTAGGCAGGGTTACCGCGCCGACATGGCCGATATGACGCCCTATGAGAAATGGCGCCGCAAGCGCGCCGGCCTCGACGGCACCGATGTCCTGCTACGCTCGGGCGCAGGGTTCCAGATCGTTCCGGAGATCGATGTCGCGCCGCACGACATCATCGTCGACAAGACCTGCAACAGCGCCTTCACCTATACGGATTTCGAGCTTGTGCTGCGTGCGCAAGGCATCACGCATCTGATGTTTTCCGGGTGCACGACCGATGTCTGTGTCCACACCACGCTGCGCGAGGCCTGTGACCGCAATTTCCAGTGCCTGACGATTTCGGACGCCTGCGCCAGCGGCGACAGGCAAGCGCACGAGGCGGCGCTTCACATGGTGACGGTCGAGGATGGCGTCTTCGGCGCATTGGCCGATTCAGCCGCCGTCATCGACGCCCTGTCGTGGCTTGGCGACAGACCTGAAGCAACTGACGAATGACGGGCTTTAGCCCGCTGCTCGCGTCTCCAACCCTGGGCGAGGCGCATAAGCTCCAGGCTGAAATTCGCTGGCCTCCCGGCGCGCCAGCGAGTTGCGCAGCAGCGCCAGTGTTTCCCGGCCGGCTGTCGCGATCTCGCTTGGCGTGTCGACGCCGACGATCATGAATTCATCGATGCCTAGAGCCGCATAGGCAAGCAACGACAGTGCCACCTGAGCCGGCGGCCCAGAGAGGTCGACCGCCTTGTGGCCGGCGGCGGAAACACCTTGGTGGATCCTGACCGGAAGCGCGAAGCGCAGCTTGCCGGCGCGGCCATGTTCGGCCGCGGCGCCACGTGCCCGTTCCATGAATTGCCTGATATCGTCGATCGAGCCCGGCGCCAATTCGAAGACATCGGCGTGGCGGCCGGCAACCTTGAGTGCTGTTCCCGACTGACCGCCCAGGCGGATGACAAGGTCGGCGCCGTGTGGTCCCTTGCGCGGCACATAGCCGCCTCGGATGCTGTAGAATGCCCCTTCATGGTCGAAAGGCCGGTCGTTCGACCACAGCCGCTTCAACAGCACCAGATATTCGTCGATGCGCTGCCA
This sequence comes from Mesorhizobium sp. SARCC-RB16n, assembly GCF_008520305.1. Lineage (GTDB taxonomy): Bacteria > Pseudomonadota > Alphaproteobacteria > Rhizobiales > Rhizobiaceae > Mesorhizobium. The sequence continues at coordinate 1,101 of NZ_ML703308.1, forward strand.
GACGACGCCATGTCCGACCGGTCGTGTCTCGGCATCATCATCGTTCAACGGCTCGCTGATCATCCTGAGCGCCAGCCGTCCGCCGCTCTCCCTGTCGATGGACGCCAGCTGGCGGGCAGCCACCGTCGGTTCGATCACACCGGCCCAATGGGTGAGCACCACTTCCAGCGAAGCGGTGCGGTTAAGCACCTGGGACGCAAGATCCATGTTGGTCAGCAGCCCGGCCGAATCGTCGACGACGATCTTCTGGAAACCGCCATCCTCGATCAACCCGAGCTTGGTCGCGGTCTCGGCGAAGTCATAGAAAAAAGGAACCGCCGCGTCGGCGGTCTTGGTGGGAACATGCGTGAATTCGATCGGCATTGTCATCTCCTCCATTGCTGGAATCACTGATGCTGTGAAATGCGAATCCTCAGGCGCGCGAAAGCGCCCGCGACCCGGTTCATTCAACTCCGACTGTCTGAAAGCTGTGGGGCAACAGCCCCTGTCGATCTGGTGATTTAGGGAATAAGGCCCAGCACGACTGCCCCGGTGAACACAAACGCAAGGGCAAAGACGAGATAGGCGAAAGCGCCGGCATAGGCCGGGCGAAAGCCCTGGGCATTGGCCAGCTTCTGGCCGTTGCTGCCGGTCTGGGCGTTCTGGATATAGGACATATCGACCTCCGTCACGCCGGTTAATCTATAAAACTTGTAGACTTTGTCGATTGCTATTTTTCCGCCATTGATAGAATTATTTTCTCCTCAATTACCAAAAATTGGTGCAAAATTGCTGCGGGCGTGGGCTCGCGCTCTTACCGCTCTTCCCTTCGAAACGGCTTCAGCAGCGCCGATGGCGCCACAGCGTTGCGTGACATGAACGCCATTGCAACGATGGTGAAGATAAAGGGCAGCATCAGGAACGCCTCATAGGGGATGTGGCCGAGCCCACTCGCCTGCATGCGCAGTTGCAAGGCATCGACGAAGGCGAACAGCAGCGCGGCACCAGCCGAGCGCCATGGATCCCAGCGGCCGAACACGACCAGCGCGATCGCTACCCAGCCCCGTCCCGACACGACGCCGAAGGTGAAGGCGTTGAACTGCGCCATCGACAGGAAGGCGCCTGCCAGACCCATCAGCGCGCCGCCGAGAATGACAGCCTGGAAACGCGTGGCGATGACGATGACGCCGGCTGAATCTGCGGCGCGCGGATTTTCACCGACCATGCGCACGGACAGGCCCCAAGGTGTGCGGTAGAGGATGAAGGCGGCAAGCGGGATGGCCAGGATCGCCATGTAGACCAGCGCAAACTGGTTGAACACCGCCGGGCCAAGCACGGGAATATCTGAGAAAACCGGGATCGGCAGCGTCTGAAAACCCTTGATGCTCGGCGGCACCGACTGCTGGCCGAAGATCCGCCGGTAGAGGAAATAGGCAAGCCCCGATGAGAATAGTGTCACGCCGATGCCGCAGACATGCTGGCTGAGGCCGAGCGCCACGGTGAACAGCGCATGCAGCGCGCCCATCAGCATGCCGGTCAGCACCGCCACCAGCACGCCCAGCCACAGGCTGCCGCTGAGGCTGGTGGCGGTGAAGCCGGTCATCGCGCAGAGCAGCATGATGCCTTCGATGCCGAGATTGAGCACGCCGGCCCGTTCGGAGAACATTTCGCCGAGCGTGGCGAAGGCCAGCGGCGTGGCGATGCGGATGATGGCGGCGAGAAAGCCTACCTGGAAAATCTGCTCGAACACCGCGCTCATCTGATCGCTCCGACGCGGCGAATGCGATAGGCGGTGAACAGCAGCGCCACCAGCATGGCGAGCAGCGCCGTTCCCTGGATGACGTCGCTGAGGAAGGCCGGCACGCCGGTCGCCCGCGACATCGCCTCGGCGCCGGTCATCACGGCGGCCAGGAAGATCGCCGCCGGCACGACGCCGAGCGGGTTGAGCCGCGCCAGCATGGCAACGACGATACCGGAATAGCCGTAGCCCGGCGAGATGTCGCTCATCACCTGGAAGTGCACGCCGCCGACCTCGCCGACGCCGGCAAGACCAGCCAGCGCGCCGGAAAGCAGCGCCGTGGAGATCAGCACGCGCTCGACATGGATGCCGCCATAGCGTGCCGCTTCCGGATTTTCGCCGGTGACGCGGATGCGAAAACCGAGCGTCGTGCGCACGATCAGGAACCAGATCAGGGGTGCCGCGATCAGCGCCGCGACGACACCGAGATGCAGCCGCGTGCCTTCGATCAGCACTGGAAAATTCGCCGAATCCTCGATCGGCGGCGAGATCGGGTAGCCGCTGAAACTATCCTTCCACGGGCCCTCGATCAGCGCCATCAGCGCGTAGTAGATGACCGAGTTGAGCAGCAGCGAGCTCACCACATCATCGACCTTGAATCTCACCCTGAGCGTCGCCGGCACCAGCGCCACCGCGGCTCCGGCTGCGGCACCCGCCACCGCCATCAACAGCATGGCGAGCGGGCCAGGCATCGGAATGGCACCGACGAAGCAACTCGCCACTGCACCGGCAAGCAATTGCCCCTCGGCACCGATGTTCCAGAATTTGGCCCGAAAGGCGACGGCCACCGCCAGCCCCGTGAAGATCATCGGAGCCGCGCGCACCAGTGTTTCGGTGATGGCATAGCTGTCGCCGAGCGAGGCCGTGAACATCACGCCGTAGGATTCGAACACGTTCGCCCCGGCCAGGGCGATCAGGCCGCTGCACAGGATGAGCGTGGCGGCGATCGCCAGCAGCGGCAGCACAAGGTTAAACCAGGCGGGCGTCGAGGTGCGGACTTCGAGGCGGAACATCAGCCGTGCGCCTCCGCGCCGGTCATCAGCAGGCCGAGACGCGCGATCGTGGCATCGGCGCTATCGAGCGTGCCGGCGATGCGGCCCTCATACATCACCGCGATACGATCGCAGAGCACCAGCAGTTCTTCCAGATCCTCGCCAATGACGATGATGCCGCAGCCCTTGGCGCGCATGTCGAGGAATTTTTCATGGATGAAACGGGCAGCGCCGATGTCGAGGCCACGCGTCGGCTGCGACACGATCAGGACCTTTGGGTCGAAGGCAAGCTCGCGCGCCAGCAGCGCCTTCTGCAGATTGCCGCCGGACAGCGCGCCGGCGCGGGTCATCGGCCCGGGACATCTGATATCATAGGCCTTGATCTGTTCTTCGGCGAAAGCCCGGATCGCATCCGGCTTGAGCAACCCTCTGGCGGAGAAGGTCGATGTGCCGATGCGCGGCAGCACCATGGAATCGGCGAGCGGCAAATTGGTGACCAGCCCCGTCGTCATGCGGTCTTCCGGGATGCGGCCAAGGCCCAGCGCCTGCACCTCGCGCGGCGAGAACCGCGATACGGTCTGGCCGGCGATGGTCATCCGGCCGGCATCGGGCGTGCGCACGCCTGAGATGACCTCCGCCAGTGCCCGCTGGCCATTGCCGGAGACGCCGGCAATGCCGAGGATTTCGCCGGCATGCACGGCAAGCGATATGTCGCGCAGCGCCGTACCCGAATGCTTCGAGGTCGAGATGCCGTCGAGAATGAGCACCGCTCCGCCCGGTGTCGATGGCCCGCGCGCCGGTGGCACGATTTCATGGCCGCACATCAATTGCGCCATTGCAGCCGATGTCGTGTTGGCGGGATCGTCTACCCGGCCGGCGACGCGGCCATGCCGCAGCACCGTACAGCGATGCGTCAGCGCCCGCACCTCGTTGAGCTTGTGCGAGATGAAGATGATGCCGAGGCCCTGTGCCGCCATCGAGCGCAGCGCCGAAAACAGCCCATCGACCTCGCTCGGCGCCAGCACCGCGGTCGGCTCGTCGAGGATCAAGAGCTTGGCACCGCGAAACAGCGCCTTGACGATTTCCAGCCGCTGCTGTTCGCCAACCGACAGCGCCGAGACCGGCAGATTGGGATCAAGCGTCAGCCCGTGCTGGCGGCCGATCTCAGCCAGCCGCGCCAGCCCGCCGGCGCGATCGATCCGTCCCGATTTGCCTGACATCCCGATGAGCAGATTTTCCAGCACCGTCAGCCGAGGTGCCAGGTGAAAATGCTGGTGCACCATGCCGATGCCGGCGGCCAGCGCGTCGGCCGAGCTGGCGATCCGCACCGACCGGCCCTGGATCAGAATCTCGCCGGCATCCGGCGCATAAGCACCAAACAGCACGTTCATCAACGTGGTCTTGCCGGCGCCGTTCTCGCCGAGAAGACCGAGGATTTCGCCCGGCGCCACGCTGAGATCGACGGCTTCGTTTGCCTTGACGGCGCCGAAGCTCTTGGTGATGCCGCGCATTTCGATGAGTGGGGCGGGCAAGGATGCTCCTGGAGGAATTTGGCTTGCGATTCAGCTTGATAGGGATGCGCTGCACCCCCCTCTGGCCTGCCGGCCATCTCCCCCTCAAGGGGGGAGATCGGATGTCACGTAGGCCTCCGCCAATTTTCTACGCCAAACAAGAATACCGCCGGCGAAGCTGCCGATCTCCCCCTGGAGGGGGAGATGTCCGGCAGGACAGAGGGGGGGCGCCACGCGCCGGCCCTTCGCCAACAACCCTCAATCCGAAACCGGCGTGTTCTCGTCCACATCCACCCGGAAATTGCCTTCCAGGATTTCGGCCTTCTTCTTCTCGACCAGATCCTTGACGTCGGCGGGCAGCGTCTTGTCGAACTTGTGGAAGGGCGCCAGATAGGAGCCGCCCTTGGCCATGCGCGAGAAATCGCCGTAATCCTGCGCCGTGTAGACCCCGGCCTTGACCAGCTTGATCGCCTGCTCGACCGTCGGGTACATGTCCCAGACCGGGCCGGTGATGACCGTGTCGGGGCCGAGGCTCGACTGGTCGGACATGTTGGAGATGGCAAAAATCTTCTTCTCCACAGCCGCCTCGATGACGCCGAAGCGCTCGGCGTAGATGACATCGACGCCGGCATCGATCTGCGCCACCGCGGCTTCCTTGGCTTTTGGCGGATCAAAGAAGGAGCCGATGAAGGCGACCTTCTTCTTGACGTTCGGACTGACGTCCTTGGCGCCGGCGAAGAAGGCGTTGACCAGCCGGTTCACTTCCGGAATGCCCATCGCCGCCACCGCGCCGACCGTGCCCGATTTCGACATCTTGCCGGCGATCATGCCGGAGAGATAGGCAGGCTCATGGATCCAGTTGTCGAAGACGCCGAAGTTCGGCTCGGCCGGCCCAGCGCCCGACCCGAACAGCCAGGCGGTCTTGGGGAACTGCTTGGCGGTGCGGCGCGATTCGCGCTCGGCGGCGAAGGCATCGCCCAGCACCAGCTGGTAACCGCCTTGCGCATATTCGCGCATGACGCGGCTGAAGTCGGCGGTCTGCACCTTTTCCGACCATTTGTATTCGATGCCCAGTTCCTTCTCGGCCTTCTGCAGGGCGACGTGGATCTGGTTGTCCCACGGCTCCTCGATAGGCGTGGCGAAGATCGCCGCCACTTTCAGTTTTTTGCCCGCCGCGAAGGCCGCACCCGGCAGCATCGCAGCCGCGAGGCCAAGCGCGCCCAGTTCCAGCACGTTGCGTCGCGACAGACCTTCGTATGTCGTATGGGATTTGTTCTTCCGGTCTTCCATGAAGTGCCCCTCTGCTTGACAGCCGTGTCGAGCCGGCCGTTCTAAAAATCAGACGGGGAACTATGGAACGGGTCCGGACTTTTGTCCACATGGTCAAATTTGGGGGAGTGATTCAGATTGAATTTATGGCTATCGGCCTTGATGGCTTGCAGTCCGTTCGAGGGGCTGCGAAGCTAGCTGATGATCCGTGCAGCCATAGCTTTCATTGTGTTGGTGATTTCGACGTTGATCGGGCCCCAACCTACACGTTCGCAAGACTGGTCTCCGCCTCAGGACTCAGTGCTAAATGCGACACGGGTAATCGATACTTATTTCTCTTTGCTCGATAGCGGCGATCCCGAGCGGGCATTTCAAATGATGGATGATGCCGCCAAAGCATCGATCTCCGTTACTGCATTCGCCGAGCAAAGCGACGAGTTTCACTCTCGGTCCGGTCCGCTACTGCAGCGGCGACTGCTCAAATTCACGTGGCTCAAAGACCCGGCGGATGCGCCTTTACCGGGCATTTATGTAGCGGTCGATATCGCCACAAAATTTGAGAAGATCGATCGGCACTGTGGGTATGTCGCGCTCTATCAAAAACCTTCAGGAGGCGCTTTCCACGTCATGCGCGCCGAAAGCAATTTCATCGACAACGCGGCAGCAATGAAAATGGCGAAATTTGAGCTGGATAAAGCGTGGGCCGAATTGTCACGTAACTGTCCGGCTTCCCGTTGAGCCAATCCCTGAACATTTTAGCTCACCGGCTTCTATGTGACCCGCGCGCCCTCGGCGGCTTCCTTCGCTTCGATGAGCGCCGCGATGTCCGCTATTTCCCAGAGCTTGTCAGTGGGGCCACCAGCCTGCACGGGTTCCAACTGACCCACTACTAAATTCGCGGCAGCAGAATGGTGCCCGCCCCTCCTGACAGCACATCAAAACCGGGATCAAACCCGTTCGAGCGCGATGGCGATGCCCTGGCCAACGCCGATGCACATTGTGGCCAGCGCGTAGCGGCCGCCGCGTTCGCGCAACTCAAGTGCGGCCGTCCCCGAGATGCGGGCGCCCGACATGCCCAGGGGATGGCCAAGCGCGATGGCGCCGCCATTCGGGTTGACGTGCGGCGCATCCTCAGCGACGCCGAGCTGGCGCAGCACGGCGATGCCTTGCGAGGCAAAGGCTTCGTTGAGTTCGATGACGTCGAATTGTTGCGGCGTCAGGCCTAGCCGTACGCACAATTTCTGCGTCGCCGGCACTGGGCCCACGCCCATGATGCGCGGCGAAACACCGGCGACGGCACCGCCAAGGATGCGGGCTATCGGCGTCAGGCCGTATTTCTTCGCAGCCGCTGCAGAGGCAACGATCAATGCCGCCGCCCCGTCATTGACGCCGGAGGCATTGCCGGCCGTCACAGTGCCGCCTTGCCGGAACGGCGTCGGCAGTTTGGCGAGCGACTCGACCGTGGTGCCGGCGCGGGGATGCTCGTCCTTGCTGACAACGACCGCATCGGCCTTGCGCTGCGGGATCGTCACCGGGGTAATCTCCTTGGCCAGCCGGCCATTGGCTTGCGCGGCGACCGCCTTGTCCTGGCTGCGCACGGCGAATGCGTCCTGATCGGCACGTGACACGGCAAAATCCTCGGCGACGTTCTCGCCTGTCTCCGGCATCGAATCGACTCCATACTGGTTCTTCATCAGCGGGTTGACGAAGCGCCAGCCGATGGTTGTGTCGTAAATCTCGGCATTGCGCGAAAACGCCGTGTCGGCCTTGGGCATGACGAAAGGCGCACGGCTCATCGATTCGACGCCGCCCGCGATCATCAGTTCCGCTTCGCCGGCCTTGATGGCACGAGCGGCGATGGTCAGCGCGTCCATTCCTGACCCGCACAGGCGATTGACGGTCGAGCCGGGGACTTCCTTGGGCAGGCCAGCCAGCAGCAGCGCCATGCGTGCCACGTTGCGGTTGTCCTCGCCGGCCTGGTTGGCGCAGCCATAGACGACATCGTCGATCGCCTGCCAATCGATGCCGGGATTGTGCTCGAGCAAAGCCTTCAGCGGGATGGCGCCAAGGTCGTCGGTACGCAGCGAAGATAGCGAACCGCCGAAGCGACCGATCGGCGTGCGGATGTAGTCGCAAATATAGGCCTCGGCCATGTCAGGCAGCCTTCCCTTTTCCGGTCCCCTCATGCGCCGCCTTGGTGCGGGTCTGCAGGTCGCGCAATGTCCTGAGTTCGAGTTCGCTTGGCGCCGGTGTTTCGTCAAGCGCCTCGGCGAACTTAACGACCCAGCCACAGCTCTCCTGCACCTGCTGGTACGTGACACCGGGATGCAGAGAGACGACCGTGAATTCCTTGGTCACCGGGTCTGGCTTCCAGATGGCGAGATCGGTGATCAGCAATGTCGGGCCAGCGGTGTCGATGCCAAGCCGCTTTCGATGATCGCCGCCTTCGCCATGGCCGAAGGAGGTGAAGAAGTCGATCTTCTCGACCATGCCGCGCTTGGTTTGCGCCATGGTGATGTAGATCTCCTTCGACGACGTAGCTATCTCCGGCGCGCCGCCGCCGCCGGGCAGCCGGGTCTTGGGATGGAAATAATCGCCGATGACCGTGGTGTTGATATTGCCGAACTTGTCGAGTTGGGCAGCCCCGAGGAAGCCAATCGAGATGCGGCCGCCCTGCAGCCAGTAGCGGAACATCTCCGGCACCGCGACGGTTGTGACGGCGGTTTCACACAATTCGCCGTCGCCGATCGACAACGGCAGCACGTCGGGCGCGGTGCCGATCGTGCCGCTCTCATAGATCAGGGTGATGTCGGGCGCATGCGTCAGCCGCGCGACGTTGCAGGCGGCCGACGGCGCGCCGATGCCGACGAAGCAGACATCATCGTTCCTCAGCGCGCGGCTGGCGGCGACCGTCATCATCTCGTTGGGAGTGAAGCCCAGTTCGCTCATGCCGCTTTCCTCAGATGCTCGACGCGGGCCGCGAAATCGTCGGCGCTTTTTTCGATGACGTTCGCCTGCATCCACGCCTGGAATTTTTCGCGGTCGGCGGCGATCTCGTCCCATTCGAGATAGGCGGCGTTATCGCGCATGTAGTAGCCATGTGCGTAGGACGGATGCGAGCCGCCCGGCACGACCGAGATCGCCGCGATCGTCCATCGGGGCAGCACGGTCAGGTTCGGGTGCAGATCGTCGAAATTGTCGACCACTTCCTCCACCGTCACCACCGCTCGGCTAGCCGCCAGCACTGCTTCCTTCTGGATGCCGATAATGCCCTCGACCAGCACATTGCCTTTCCGGTCGGCTTTCTGCGCATGGATGAAGGTGACGTCGGGTCGGATCGAAGGCACGGCCGCCAGCACCTCGCCGGTAAACGGACAGGTGACCGATTTGATGTTCGGATTGACATCAGCCAACCCGGCCCCGCGATAGCCACGAAACACCGCGCAAGGCAGGCCGGCCGCACCCGCCTCATAGGCATTGGCCATGCCGGCATGGCTGTGCTCCTCGACCTCGATCGAGTGTGGCAAACCATTCTCGATCGCATCGCGGACACGGCGCAACAGGCCGACGCCGGGATTGCCGACATAGGAGAAGACGATCTTCTTCGCCATGCCCATGCCGATCATCTGGTCGTAGATCAGGTCGGGCGTCATGCGGATCAGGGTCAGGTCGCGAAACCCCTGGCGGATCGCCTCATGTGCGGCGGCTGTCGGGATCAGGTGGGTGAAGCCCTCGAAGGCGACCGTGTCGCCATTATTCAAATTCTCGGCCACGGCCTGTTTGAGCGGCAGGAACTTGACCATCGCGGGGGGTCCTCATAATTGCCAAAGTTCGTATTGCGAACAAAAGTATTATATGTGATACTTTCTAGCGCCTGTTCCACGGCGGAGTCAATGCTGGCGAAATCGCCTGTCGGGGGGACGAAATGGACGAAGAGACCGTTTCCCGTGATCACGTTGGCTCGCTCGAGCGCGGCCTTGCCGTCATGGAAATCCTCGCCCGCCACCCCTCTGGCATGACGCTGACCGAAATGGCCGAGGAAGCCGGCCTGACCCGCGCCGGCGCCCGGCGATTTTTGCTGACGCTTGTAGCTACCGGCTATGCCACGCAGGACGGCCGTGTGTTCTCGCTGTCGCCGCGTCTGCTGGCCATCGCACGTACATGGCTCGGCGGCGGCTCGCTGTGGAGCTTTGCCGCGCCCATCATGCGTGCGGTGGCGGCGCAGCTGAACGAGGCCTGTTCGGCGGCGATCCGGTCGGGCGAGGATGTCGTCTATGTCGCCCGCATTCCTGGCCGGCGCATCCTCAGCGTGTCGCTCGACGTCGGCACCAGGTTGCCCGCCTATTGCACCTCGATGGGGCGGATGCTGCTCGCCGGCCTCACGCCAGGGGAACTCGACGCATTTCTTAGCCACGCAACCATCGAACGGCGGACGCCGAAGACCATCGTTGAAAGGCCGTTGCTGGCAAAGGCGATTGCCCAAGCCAGGACGGATGGCTTCGCCATCGTCGACGAAGAACTGGAACTCGGCCTGCGCTCGATAGCCGTGCCGATCCGCGACCGCGCCGGACGCACGGTCGCGGCGATCAATGTCTCGACCCAGTCGGCGCGGTTTTCCGTCGCGGATATGGAGCGGGAAATCCTGCCCGCGCTGCTCGAGGCCAGGCAGCGTGTCGAGGATTTTTTTGTGGTTTAAGGGGCCTTTTTAGACTTCCCAAGTCGGCGGGACAGCGCCCCCCTCTACCCTGCCGGGCATCTCCCCCTCAAGGGGGGAGATTGGCAGTTTTGACTTCAGCGCCTCTTCTTCGGCGGTGAAAATTGGCGAGGCGATCGCGACATCCGATCTCCCCCCTTGAGGGCCTGTTGCGCAATGTTGCGGGAGGCGTGTTG
>NZ_ML703309.1 GCF_008520305.1 Mesorhizobium sp. SARCC-RB16n
ATGCACCATCAAACCCTGGGATCAAACATCTAAGGCATCAGCTGATATTCATAAAGCTTCTGGTAAAGCCCGCCTTGCCTGAGTAGGGTCTTGTGCGGCCCGCTTTCCACCACATTGCCGGCTTCCAGCACCACGATCGTGTCGGCCTGGTGCACGGTCGACAGGCGGTGCGCGATGACGATCGTCGTGCGCCCTTCCGTCAGTTGCTGCAGCGCGTCGCGGAACAGCGCCTCCGACTCGGCGTCGAGTGCGCTGGTCGCTTCGTCCAGCAGCAGGATTTCGGCATTGCGCAGCATGGCTCGCGCGATCGAGATGCGCTGGCGCTGGCCGCCCGATAAAAGGCCGCCATTCTCGCCTACGTCGGTTTCGTAGCCTTTCGCCTGTGCGACGATGAAGTCATGCGCGTTGGCTGCCTTGGCCGCGGCGATCACCTCTTCGTCGGTCGCGCCCTCGCGCCCAAGCCGGATGTTGTGCATGATCGTGCCGGCAAACAGGAACGTGTCCTGGCTGACATAGGCGATCTTTTCCCTGAGCGAGGCCAGCGTCGCATGGGAAATGTCCTGGCCGTCAAGCAGCACCCTGCCGCTCTTCGGGTCATAGAGGCGCATGATCAGGTTCAGGATCGTCGACTTGCCGCCGCCTGACGGTCCGACCAGCGCCGTCATCTTGCCGGGCGCAAGGGTCAGGTCGAACCTTTCCAGCACCGGCGGGCCGTTCTGGTAGGCGAAGCTGACGGCGTCGAAGCGAATCTCGCCTGGCCCAGCCCGAAGCGGCGTCGCATCGGGCTTCTCGGCCAGCGTCAGCGGCTGGTCGGCGAGTTCGAACATCATGCGCACGCCGACAATGCCGCTCTCCAGCGAGATGCGCACGCGCGCGAGGCGCTTTGCCGGTTCATAGGCGAGCAGCAGCGCTGCGATGAAGGCCATGATGTTGCCAGGCATCTGGCCGCCCTGCAGAACCAGCAAGCCGCTGACCATGACGGCGCCGGCGATCGCCAGGCCGGCCAGCGTTTCCATCACCGGATTGGTCACCGCTTCCAGCGCGGCGATGTTGTTGGCCCGGTCCTCGACATCGGACACCGCCCTGTACATGCGCTTGCGCATCAAGCCTTCGAGGTTGAAGGATTTGACCACGCGCACGCCGATCGCGGTTTCCTGCATCACCTGGACGATCTGGCCGACCGAGCGGAACTCCATGGCTGCGAACTTGCGCACGCGCTTCAGGATGCGGTTGACGCCGTAGATGGCCAGCGGACCGACGACGAAGCAGATCAGCGACAGCGCCGGCTGCTGCCAGACCATGACCCCAATCAAGGCAGCCAGGGTCACGAGATCACGCACAAAGGAGGTGACGATCAGGTCGAGCACGTTGCGCGCCGCCTGGGCATTGTTGGTCATGCGGGTGATCAGGTCGGACGACGAGGTCGAATGGTAGAATTCGATGCCTTGCGCCAGGATGCGATCATAGATCTTGCGTTGCCGTTCGGCGATGATGGCGTTGCCGACCCGGCTCATGAAGTAGGCCTGGACGAAGTTGGCGATACCCTTGACGATGAAGATCGCCGCGACCGCCATGGCAATCATGTTGACGCGGTCGACCCTTTTGTCGATCACGAATTCATTGGTGATTTCGCGCAGGATCCAGGCGCTGGCGGCCGTCATGCCCGCCACCACCAGCATCGACAGGATGGCGGCGGCGTAGCCGGCCCTGTGCTGCCGGAACGATTCCCTGAGCAGCCTTGCGACGAGGCGCTGGTTCTCCGTCGAGCGGAAGAAGCGAAACAACGGCTGATCCTTGATGCCGGGATGACGAAGGCGGCTTATAGAGGGAGTTGCCGCCGGAGGGAACCTTTCGCCGCCATGCAAAGAAACCGCTGCGGCGGGCTGTCTTTTGAGACACGATGCAACAATGATTCTTCAAGCGGGATGACGACAGATGGATTTCGACTTAATCGTTCGTGGCGGCACGCTGCCGGATGGCGGCATTGCCGACATCGGCATCAGCGGCGAGACGATCGCGGCGATCGAGCCGAAGCTCGAGGGTTCCGCACGGACCGAGGTCGATGCCCGTGGCAATCTGGTGTCGCCGCCCTTCGTCGATCCGCATTTCCACATGGACGCCACGCTGTCCTACGGCATTCCGCGCATCAACGCGTCGGGCACGCTGCTTGAGGGCATTTCGCTGTGGGGCGAACTGAAGCCGCTCTTGACGCACGAGGCGGTGCGCGACCGCGCGCTCGCTTATTGCGATTGGGCGGTGTCGATGGGGCTGCTGGCCATCCGCACCCATGTCGATGTCTGCGACGACAGGCTGCTGGCGGTCGAGGCGCTGCTGGAGGTCAAGAAGACCGTGGTCCCCTATGTCGATCTGCAATTGGTGGCCTTCCCGCAGGACGGCTTCTATCGCTCGCCGACGGCGCGCCAAAACACCATTCGGGCGCTGGACATGGGCGTCGATATCGTCGGCGGTATTCCGCATTTCGAGCGCACCATGGCCGACGGCACGCGCTCGGTGACCGAACTGTGCGAGATCGCGGCAGAACGCGGCCTGATGGTCGACCTGCATTGCGACGAGACCGACGATCCCCTGTCGCGCCACATCGAGCAACTGGCGTATGAAACGCAGCGGCTCGGCCTGCAGAGCAGGGTGGCCGGTTCGCATCTCACCTCGATGCATTCGATGGACAATTACTATGTCTCAAAGCTTCTGCCGCTGATTGCGGAAGCCGGCGTTTCGGCCATCCCCAACCCGTTGATCAACATCATGCTGCAGGGCCGTCATGACACCTTCCCGAAGCGCCGCGGTCTGACCCGGGTCAAGGAGATGCAGGCGCTCGGCATCCGTGTCGGCTGGGGTCAGGATTGCGTGCTCGATCCCTGGTATTCGCTGGGTACCGCCGACATGCTCGACGTCGCCTTCATGGGCCTGCATGTCGCCCAGATGTCGAGTCCCGCCGACATGGCGCGCTGCTTCGACATGGTCACCAACGTCAACGCCGCGATCATGGGGTTGGATCATCTCGGCCTGGCTGTCGGCAAGCGCGCCAGCCTTGTCGTTCTCGACGCCGGCAATCCGATCGAGGCCTTGCGCCTGCGCGCCGAGCGCATCTGCGTCATTGCCAGGGGCAAGGTGGTGGCGGAGAGGACAAGGCAGGATAGCAGGCTGTCCATTCCCGGCAGGCCAGGTCAGGTGAACCGCAGGCACAAATCCGGCTAGATACAGCCGATTCCCGCGGCTGGTCTTACCGTTTCTTCGATTCCCACTCGTCAAAGTTGGCGCTTGCGGATAGGAGCCGGGCATGGTTGAGCCCGCCCGCAATTCGATGATCAGGAACGTGTTGCTGGCCGGCATCGTGCTGATGCTGGCCGGCGACTTCCTGTTTGCGCTCAACGACGCGATGGGCAAGTGGCTGGTCACCAGCTTCTCCGTCGGCCAGGTGGTGCTGATCCGCTCGATCGGCGCCTTTATCGTGCTCGGCCCGATGATCGCCAACCAGGGCGCCGGCAGACTGTTCCAGATGGAGCGGCCTGGGCTGCAGGTCCTGCGCGTGTTGGCGACGACGCTGGACACCGCTTTGTTCTATGCCGCCGTTGTCTATCTGCCGCTTGCCGATGTGATGAGTTTCTACATGGCCGGGCCGATCTATGTGGCGGCGCTATCGCATTTCCTGCTTGGCGAGAAGGTCGGCTGGCGCCGCTGGGTGGCGATCCTGCTCGGCTTCTGCGGCGTGGTGATCATGCTGAAACCGTCCTCTGCCGCGTTTTCGCTGTCGTCGGGTTTCGCGCTTGTCGGCAGCCTGGCCTTCGCATTCGCCATCATCCTCAACCGGCGCCTGCGCGGCACCAGCGACACCAATCTGGTGACATGGCAGACGATCGGCACGCTGGTGGTTGGCGGCGTGCTGACCATCGGCGCCTGGAAGACACCGTCGGCGCTCGATCTCGGCGCCATGCTGCTGCTCGGCATCGTCTCCTGCGGCGCGCATCTGATGATCACGCGGGCGCTGAAACTGGCGCCGGCCTCGACGCTGGCGCCGCTGCATTACACGCTGCTCTTGTGGGCGGTGGTGTTCGGGCTGGTGTTCTTCGGCGACGTTCCCGGCACGCGCATCCTGATCGGCTCCGGCATCGTCGTTCTGGCCGGCCTGTTCATCTTCCATCGCCAAAAGGTGGTCGACACCACGGTGCCGCCGGAGAACGTGCCGAAGGGGGTGAACTAATGCATGTCGCCCGGAAGTGTCCTCGGTTCCGGGACAACGATATGCATAAATCAAAAGCTTACAGCAGGTCGGGCGAATCCTATTCGCCGCGACATGCTGTAGGACCGGGTCAAAAATCTAGGCTCCTGCGCTGTGCTCATGGTGTCTGATCGCGTCGATGAAGGCGCGCAGGGTGGACGGCACATGGCGATAGCCTGGATAATACAGCGCCAGGCCTGGTATCGAGGGACACCAGTCGGTCAAGACTGTCACCAGTTGACCCGAGCGCAGTTCGTCCCTGGCGAAAGACTCAGGCACGTAGGCGATCCCCAGGCCATTCGCCGCCGCTTGGACCATCAGGCTGTTGTCGTCGAGCGACAGGGCGCCGGGGACATCGATCACTAGTTCCTGGTCGTTGCGGCTGAATTCCCAGAAGTACCTCTTGCCGCTGGGCAGCCGCTGGCGGATGCAGATGTGATGCCGCAAATCTTCGGGTACGGCCGGCGGCTTCCGGCCGGTCAGATATGCCGGCGCGGCAACCGCGACAAACCGTGTAGGGCCGCCGAACGGCACCGCGATCATGTCTTGCGGTATCGCGTCGGCCAGCCTTACACCCGCATCGAAGCCGTCATGAACGATGTCGATGAGGCGGCCCTCGGACACCAGATCAAGCTCGACCCCGGGATACCGCGTGAGGAACCGCGGCACGATATGGCCGAGCAGCCACCTAACCGCGGCCTTGTTCGCGTTGATGCGCAACGGTCCATTCGGCGTGCCACGGTCGTCGGCAAGCTCGTCCAATGCGGCGTCCAGATCGTGCAACACCGGTTCCAGAAGCTTAAGCAGCCGTTGCCCTGCCGAGGTGGGCGATACACTGCGGGTAGTGCGGTTGAGCAGCCGGACGCTCAGCGTCTTCTCAAGGGCGATGATGGTGTGGCTGAGCGCCGAGCGCGATACGCCCATGGCGTCGGCCGCCTGGCGAAAGCTGCGATGGGTGGCGACCGCACGGAAGGCTTCCAGTTCATTGAAAGTCGGGCGAGGCATTGGTGAAAACTCTTCACGAACTCATGCCGCTTTATCCGCCTTATACGACCAATAAGAAAGCTCTATCTCCCTGGAGGCACATCGGACCGAGGCGTCAGGCTCGATCAAAATAGAGGATATCGTCATGGCCATGAAACTCACACGAGACGAACTTGTCGCACGGCTCGTCAAAGCTGGAGAACTTGAAGTCGCCGGTGCGCCGGCGGATGAAATCGCCAGCTATTTCGACGTCGAAAACTTCCGCTTTCACGGGCCGGATGGCTTTGAGAGCGATTTTGGTGGGTTGAACAGTTATTTCGCGGCGATCCGCGCGGCATTCGAGAACCGCGCGATCCGGCGTGGCATCGTCGTCGTGGAAGGGAACACCGTCGCGTGCCAGACCTGGATTACCGGCCGCTTTGTCCATGAGTTCACGATGTCGCCGGCCGGGCCGCTGCCGCCCAACGGCGCCGACATCACCATGGACCTGATCAATATATTCCTGTTTGACGACGAGGGTCGCCTGATCGAGGAGTTCGTCCGCACCGACTACAGGAGCTTCCTCAGACAACTGGGCGCCAAGGGTCTATAGGCCGGGCAAGTTGATCGCCGTCGATATTTGCCGGCTAGAGTCCCGGGGCCTAGCCCTCTCTCACCGCAGCAAGGTGCCTGGAAAACTCGGACGTCTCCATCAGCGCCTTGCAGCGAGCAAACCGCCCGTCGGCATAGGCGCGGAAATCGTCTACTGGGTTGTTGTTGGCGAGCTGGATCAGCCCCCACAGCGTCCACAACAGGTCGCACATCGCCTTGTAGATGACGATGCGGCCGCGCTCCGCCGGCTTCGCCTCGCTGCCGAAATAGGCGCGCATCATCTCTTCATCCTGGGCGGCGTCGAACTTGCCTTCCACGCTGAGATCGCCGAGGTCCCAGAGCGGATCGTTCATCCCGGAATACTCCCAGTCGACGATCCACATCCGCTTGCCCGTATCGAGAAAATTTTCGCACAGCGGGTCGCAATGGCAGGCGACGAGGGGCAAGGGGTGGATAGCCATGGCCGTGCGCACGCTGCCGGCCTCGCGCACCACGTCGTGATAGCCGGCCGGCAGGGCGACATCCCTGGTCGACAGCACCTTCAAATAATCGTCGATCATCGAAAACAGCTCGAAGCGGAAGGGGAACACCGCGCCGGACGTGTGCAGCTTGCGGAAGGCCTCGGCCGCTCGGGCCGGACTGCCTTGCCGGTCCCTGAATTTCTCCGGCGACATCGTCTCCGCATAGGCAATGTAGCGCGTCACCATCAGGCCGGTGGCGGCGTCGGCATGCAGCACTTCGGGGCTGACGCCGGCTCTTGCCGCCTCCCGCGCCGCTATCGCCTCATTGGCGCGGTTGATGTATTCCTCGGTGCCTTTGCCCGGAATGCGCAGGCAGTAATCGCCGGCCTTGAAGACGAGGTTGGTCAGGCCGCCGAGCCGGTCCAGCGGCCCGGTGTAGCCGGCCAGCACCGGAACAGCGGCAAGTCTTGCCCGCACCTCGTCTGTCACCATTGCCTGCGCCCCCACGCCGTTATTCTTTGTCGCAACGGTTCCACAATTTTCGCCGTTTGGCTATCATCCCGCCAAGACAGGGAGTTGGTGGACACGTGGCGGACGGCAAACATCATGGCGCGCTCGGCGAGGTTTACGCGGCCAAGCGCCCGGAAGAGGTGGCGGCACTTTACGACCGCTGGTCACAGACCTACGACGCCGACATGTCGGCCGCCGGCTATCGCCATCCCACCATCTGCCTTGCCTTGCTGGCCCGCCATCTGCCGCGCGGTTCGGCGCCGTTGCTCGACGCCGGCGCCGGTACCGGGTTGATCGGCGAATGGCTTGACATTGCCGGCTATCCCCAGGTCGAGGCGCTGGATATCTCGCAAGGCATGCTGGACCAAGCCGCGCGCAAGCGCGTCTATTCGGCGCTGCATTGCCTGGCGCTAGGCGGCGCCTTGCCTTTTGCCGACGACACCTATGCCGGTATCATTTCGGCCGGCGTCTTCACCTCCGGCCATGTCGGCGCGGAGGGACTGGACGAACTGATCCGCATCTGCCGGCCAGGCGGGGTGATCGTGCTGACGGTCAAGAACACGCTCTGGGATCAGGGCTTTGCCGCGCGCATCGCCGAACTCGAGGCGCAGGGCCTCGTCACCCGCGCCGAGGAAACCCGCCCTTACGTCTCGATGCCCGGGGAGGCTGATACCGTCCCGAGTCGTGGCCTCGCCTTGCGCGTAAGCTAGAGCAATTCCAGGAAAAGTGCGTAGCGGTTTTCCGTCCGGAATTGCGTAAAAACAAAGAGTTAGAGCGGTTCGGCAATTCTATCAAGCGCTGAACCGCTCTAAGCCTTCACGCGCTCCATTGCCGGGTCGTATAGCGGCTCGAGATGGAGTTTAGCCGGCGTCCGCTGCATCGCGACCACCAGTTCATAGCTGCCCGAGGCGAGGAAATCGTTGCTCACCCCGTCGGCGTTGCGCACATAGCCATAGCCGATGTTCTTGCCGACCGTGTAGCCGTAGCCGCCGCTGGTCAGATAGCCGACCGGCTCGCCATTGCGCAGGATGGTTTCGCGGCCGAGCAGCACGATCTCCGGATCGTCGACCGTGAAGCCGGCAAAGCGCTTCTTCAGGGACGCGCCGCCGCCAACGTTCTCAAGTGCGCGCCGACCGACGAAGTCGGTGTTCTTGCGCAGCTTGACAGCCCAGCTGAGCCCGGCCTCCAGCGGCGTGTCGTTGGGCGTGATGTCGGAGCCCCAGGCGCGGTAGCCCTTTTCCAGCCGCAGCGATTCCAGCGCGCGGTAGCCGACCGGCCGGATGTCGTGCTTCCCGCCGGCCGCCATCAGCGCGTCGAAGACTTCGCCGGTGGCTGCGATTGGCACATGCAACTCCCAGCCCAGTTCGCCGACATAGGTGACGCGCAGCGCCCGGACCGTGTGACCGGCGATTATGATCTCCCGCACATGTCCGAACGGAAAGCCGGCGTTCGACACATCGCTCCCGGTCACTGCCGAAAGCACGTCGCGGGCGCGCGGTCCCATCAGTGACAACGTGCCGAAATCTTCGGTGACATCGGTCAGCCTGGCATCGAGGCCCTCGCCAATATGGTCGCTGATCCACGAGGCATCATGGGTGCGGAAACCTGTGCCGGTGACGATGTAGAATTTTTCCTCGGCCAGCCGCGACACGGTCAGGTCGGCCTCGATGCCGCCGCGCGTGTTGAGGAGTTGCGTGTAGGTCACTCGGCCGACCGGCTTGCCGACATCGTTGGCGCAGATCCAGTCCAGGGCCTTCGCCGCGTCGGGTCCGCTCAGCTCATACTTGGCGAAGGACGACTGGTCGAAAATGCCGACATGCTCGCGCACGTGCCGATGTTCGTCGCCAACGGCGGCGAACCAGTTCTGCCGGCCCATCGAATTGACGTCCTTCGGTTCCACTCCCTCAAGCGCGAACCAGTTCGGCCGCTCCCAGCCGAGCTTCGAGCCGAACACGGCGCGCTGTTGTTTCAACCGCTCATACAGCGGCGAGACGATGCGCGGCCGGCCGCTGGCATATTCCTCGTGCGGGAAGCCGATCGTATAGTGCTTGCCATAGGCTTCCAGCGTGCGCTCGCACACCCATTGCCGGTCGCGGTGCAGGTTGGAAAAGCGCCTGATGTCGACCACCCACAGGTCGAGCGGCGCCTCGCCGTCCACCACCCATTGCGCCAGCACCCAGCCGGCGCCGCCGCCCGACGCGATGCCGAAGGCGTTGAAGCCGGCGCCGACGAACATGTTGGCACATTCGGGCGCCACGCCGAGGATGAAATTGCCATCCGGCGTAAAACTTTCCGGCCCATTGATCATCTGCTTGACGCCGACCGTCTCCAATGCCGGCACGCGCGCGATCGCCTGAGCCATATGCTGCTCGAAATGATCGTAATCGTCTTCGAACAGCCGGAACTCCCAGTCATTGGGCACGTCCCCTGTTGTCCAGGCCTGGGGGTTCGGCTCATAGCCGCCCATCACCAGCCCGCCGACCTCCTCCTTGAAATAGGTGCGCCGATCAGGGTCGCGCAGTGTCGGCGCATCCGTCGCCAGTCCCGAGATCTTCTCGGTGATGATGTACTGGTGCTTGACCGGCTGCAGCGGCACGTTGATCCCGGCCATGGCGCCGACCTGTCGTGCCCATTGGCCGGCGCAGTTCACCACCTTGTCACAGGCAATGTCGCCCCGATTGGTCTTCACCGCCGTGATGCGGTCGTCCTTCATCTCGAAGCCGGTGACGCGCACGTCCTCATAGAGTTTGGCGCCATGCATGCGCGCGCCCTTGGCCAACGACTGCGTGATATCGGAAGGGCTCGCCTGGCCGTCGGTCGGCAGCCAGGACGCGCCGACAAGATCGCCGGTCTCCATCAGCGGCCACATCGCCTTGACCTCCGCTGGCGACAGAAGCTGCATGTCCATGCCGAAACTCCTGGCCGTCGTCGCCAGCCTTTTGTACTCGGTCCAGCGGTCGGCATTGGTGGCGAGCCTGAGGCAGCCGGTCATCTTCCAGCCGGTGGCGAGCCCGGTCTCGGCCTCCAGCCCCTTGTAGAGGTCGACGGAGTATTTCAGCACCCGTGTGATCGAAGCCGACGAGCGCAATTGCCCGACCAGGCCGGCGGCATGCCAAGTCGAGCCTGAGGTCAGCTTACCCTGTTCGAGCAGCACCACGTCGGCCTTGTGGTCGCGCGCCAGGTGATAGGCCGTCGAACAGCCGATGATGCCGCCGCCGATGACGACGATCGCGGCCTGGCTAGGCAAGGTCATGATTTCAGGATCCCGTATTTTGTCCGGTAGTTTTCCAGCGCCGCGTCGAGCCGCACCAGGTTTTCCTCGGTGTAGGCCACGTAGTCGATGCCCGGCGCGTCGAGATAGAGTTCCGACACCATGCTCCACATCGCTTCGCGCAGCAGCGAGGCGCATTGCATGGCGGCGTGCGAGCGGCGGATCGCCTCGTCCGGTTCCTTCATGAAATAGGCGGTCAGGAAGGCAAAGGATTCTGCGTCGCTCATGCCCGCGTTCGAAGCGACGCCTGCAAGGTCGAACATTGCCGTGTTGAAGCCGGCATATTCGAAATCGATCAGCCACAGTCTGCTGCCGTCGTCGAGAATATTGGCCGGCAAAAGATCATTGTGACCAAAGACGATCGGCAGCAACTTCTGGGCGCGCTCCAGTTCGTCGGCCAACGCCAGAAAGCGCGGCAGGTCACCGCGCTTGCGGCTGTTGCCCTCGTCAAGCGTGCGCGCATAGTCGCGGATGACGTGGAACACCCAGAACATGAAGCCGGCGCCGGAGATATGGTTGGGCATCTCCCGGTGGAAGCCGCGCATCAGCGCCGCGACGCGGCCGAGATTGGCGCGCACATCCTCGGCCAGATAGGTTTTGGCGCCAAGAAACGCCGTCACCAGGATCCCAGGTTCGGCATAATGGACCGCCGGCGCGAAGCCGGCGGCGTGAGCTGCCCGCGCGGTCATTACCTCGCGTGCGCGGAAGACATGGTGGAACGGATAATCCTGGCCGAAACGCACGACGTGTTTGCCGGCCGTGTCGGTGACCACATAATTGGCGTTGCTCAAGCCGCCGGGCAGCGGCGCGATCTCGATGGCGCCCGTCCAGCAGGGCAGCGCGCGGATGCGGTCTTCGGCAATCACGAAATCATCCCTGGTTTGCTGGCCTGGTTTGCCGGGCTTCGACAAGGCGACATGAGCAGCGCAACGACGACGGGGGAAACGCAAACGATCTCGTCGGTGCGGGATGCCAGGATGGATACCCCGCACCGCACCGACGAGCCCCTTGGCCAGGTTTGTGAGCCCGGCATCCGCCCCCGCGGATCTGAAAATTTCTTGCGCCAGACATGTTACAGGCGGCGTGGTCAATGAGTTGCGGCTCTGCCATTGCCCTCCCGCTGCAGCTCCGGACCCTGTTGAGGTTGGATTTCACGCCAGGGCTGTTCGGCTGTCAATTAAAACATGTGACTTTTTTTGGGTGTTTTGCCCGAAAGCATGGGCAATCCTTTTAAAAACGTTAGGAATGCCTTAGAATCGGGCAGCTTGCGGGGCGCACATATGATCCACTCGAAACGGCATGGCGAGATCCTGCGGCTGCTGCAGGAAGAGGGGACCGTCACCATCGCCAGCCTGGCCGACCGGCTGGGCGTCTCACTCGAAACCGTACGCCGTGACGTCAAGCCGCTCACCAGCGACGGCTCGGTTCTGAAGATGCATGGCGCCATCGGCCTGCCGTCGATGATCGGCGAAGCGCCGTTCGAACGGCGCATGCGCGAGCATGCCGACGCCAAGCGCAGCATTGCCCGCGCGGTCGCGGCCACCATTCGTGACGGCGAATCGATCATGCTCGACACCGGCACCACGACGTCGTTCCTGGCGCGCGAACTGCTTGGCCACCGGCGTCTCACGGTCGTCACCAACTCGTCGGATATCGCTCGCACGCTTGCCACCATCAACGGCAACAAGGTCTATATGGCCGGCGGCGAGCTGCGCAGCGATTCAGGCGCCGCCTTCGGAACGTCGGCCATCGAGTTCGTCAGCCGCTTCTCGGTCAGCCACGCCATCATCTCCACCGGCGCCGTGGACGCGGTGACGGGCGTCATGGACTACGATCTGGAAGAGGCCGAATTCGCCCGCATGGTGTTGTCCAGAGGCCAGCGCTCGCTGGTCATCACCGACCACACGAAGTTCGGCCGCCAAGGCCTGGTTCAGGTCTGCGGCTTCGACGGCTTTTCCGAACTTGCCACCGACCGCGCGCCGCCGCACGACATTGCCGCGGCACTGGCGCAAGCCGGCGCGCGGCTCAGCATCGCTGGTGACGAAGCGGGGTTCTGAGCCAGGATTATCAGCCGAACACCAAGGACTGATGGGCGCACACGCCCGCGAAAGTGCCGCCCGACACGGCGAAGGCGATGTTGTGCATCGCGCGTGCCGCGTCGCCGGCGGCATAGACGCCGGGAATCGTTGTCTGCTGCCTGTCATCGACTGATATCATTGGACCGAGCAGGCCGTCCTTGAAGCCACAGCCGAGCTGTTCGGCCAGCGGACTCGCCATCATGTTGCGTGGCGCAGTGAATATCGCCTTGACGCCAGCCTTCCGGCTGCCGTCCAGGTGGACGACCAATCCGCCGGAGCCGTCTTCGCTCAGTTCGCTGACCGTCGCGGGCTCGAACCTTACATTCTTGCTCTCAAGCGCAAGCATCTCCTCGGCATCGGGCTCGATCAGGCCGTTGCCGAACAGCGTGACGTCGCCCCAGTCGGAAATCAGCTGCGCCTGATGCATGGACATCGGGCCGGTGGCGAGCACGCCAAGCGGCCCGCCGGAAACCTCGTAGCCGTGGCAATAGGGGCAATGCAGCACGGTCTCGCCCCATTGCTCGGCAAGCCCGGGAACCTCCGGCAGGAGGTCGCGCACGCCGGTGGCCAGCACCAGCCGTGCGGCGCCGAATGTCTCGCCGCCATCGGTGGTGATTTCGAAATCGCTGCTGTTGTTGGCAATGGCCTTGTCCGCACGCGCGGTCACAAGCCTGGCTGTCGGATAGGCAAGCAATTGCCGCCTTGCATCGTCGAGGATGGCGCCGGGTGTGCGCCCGTCCTGGCCGAGAAAGCCGTGCGAATGCGCGGCGAAGCGGTTGCGCGGCTGGCCGGCGTCGATCACCAGCACGTTGCGCCGCGCCCGCGCCGCCTGGATGGCTGCGGAAAGACCGGCGAAGCTGCCGCCGACGACGGCAAGATCATAGTGCATGGCTGGAAACTCCAATGAGGTCGTAACGGCGGCGGAAATCGGCGGTCAGATCGGCCAGCGTGATGCGGCTGAGCTTCTCCGCCAGCAGCTTTTCGGCCGCGACGCGAAAATCGTCGAGCACGGCGATCACCGCTTGCTCGACGAGGCAGCCCGGACTTTCCGGCTCGGTGCTGAACGGCAGCAGCGTCTCGCCAAGGGCAGCGCTGATCTCGGCCAATGAAATGCTCTCGGGCGCGCTCCCGAGCAGCCAGCCGCCGCCATGCCCGCGTGACGAGGTGACGATGCCGGCGTCGCGTAAGCCGGCGATGGTCCGGCGCACCACCACCGGATTGGTGTGGATGAAGGTGGCAAGCTGCTCGGAGGTCAGCGCCTGCTCGGGCTTTTCGGCCATGTGGACGAGAATGTGCAAGGTTGAGGATAGTCGGCTGTTGCGCTTCATGTAACTTAATTAGTTACGATTTATCGCGATGTCAAACACGCCGGCGTCTCGGGAACTCGCGGCGATGCTATGCCGGTAAAGCGCGAAAGCTCATCCTGAAGCAGGCGCCGCTGGGCTTGCCGTCGAGGATTTCGATGCGGCCGCCATGCAGATGCATGATTTCCTGCACGAGGTTGAGGCCGAGGCCGGCGCCATGATCCTGCGGGCGCAGTCGATAGAAAGGCTCGAAAATGCGCTCCCGCTCGCCCGGCGGCACGCCGTCGCCTTCGTCCCTGACCTCGATGATGGCGGGCGTCGTGACGCTGACGGTGATTTTGCCGGCGCGGCCGCCATGCTCGATGGCGTTCTGGACGATGTTGGTCACCGCGCGTTCGATCGCGGTACGGTCGCCGGTTGCAAAGAGCGTGTCCCTCTCCGGCTCGAACGACATCTCGTAGCCGGCCGAGAACGCCATCGGCGCAAGGTCGACGATGACGCCACGCGCGATCGCAACGAGATCGACCTTTTCGAAAGGCGATGTTTGCCGGTCGAGGCGCTGCAGGTCGAGCAACTGGTCGGTCAGCGTCGAGAGCCGTGCTGCATCCTGCAGCAGCCTTGCCCGTTCCGGCGTCGCCGGCAGCGACGCAAGGCGCGTGTTGAGGATGGCGACCGGTGTCCTGAGCTCATGGGCGGCGTCGGTGAGGAAGCGCTTGTGGCGCTCATAGCCCTTGTCCAGGCGCGCAAGGGCTGCATTCACCGCCTTCACCAGCGGTGTCACCTCCGTCGGTACGTCCTTGAGCGGCAGCTGCACGCCGCGCTGGTCGATGTCGATGCGCTCAGCCTCGGCGGCTGCATGGCCCAGGCCCGAAAGGGCGCCACGCACCACCCAGGGCGTCGCGAACAGCGTGGCCAGCGCCATCAGCCCGGCGAGCGGCAATATGCCTTGCAGGAAGAATTGCGGCGCCTGGCCGAGCAGGCGCAGCAGCGAAAGCCCGCCCTTGGTGCCGGTGAAGATCTGGACGTTGCCGGCCGCCGTATCGGTCCAGCGGATCTTTCCCTCCGGCGGCGCGGTTTGCCCGATTGCGTGGTCGATACGGGCGTCGCTGATATTGTCCAGCAGTCCGGTGAAAGGCTGGAAGACGGCCGGCACGGTGCCCTCCTGCAGCCGCTGGCCCTGCTTGTCGCGGATGATGAACCAGAGGTTGGGGACATCCGATCGCAGCTTCGTCAGGTCCGAGGTCTCGCGCAGGACGAGCTTGCCGCCTGCGTCGCGCGCCACCGCATCCGCCAGCACGTCCATTGTGCCGTCCTCATAGTCGTTCGGAATGAGCCCGGTGGCGAGCAATGCGCCGAGAATGCCGACGATGATGAGGGTCAGCATCGCGCATTGCAGCAAGGCGATGCGCAGCACCAGGCTCCATTTCAGCGAACGCGGGCGCTTGAGGCTCATGGCTTGGCGCTCATGTCGTCTCGCGCAGGAGATAGCCGACGCCGCGAATGCCGTTGATCGTCACCCCGGCATCGGCATCGGCGAGCTTGCGGCGCAGGCGCGAGACGTGGGTGTCGAGTGCGTTGGACTGGATCTCGTCGTCGAGGCCGAACACCGCCTCCATCAAGGCCTCGCGTTGCACCATGCGGCCGGTGCGGCGCATCAGCGCTTCCAGAACCAGGAGTTCGCGCCGCGGCAGACTGAGCGGTTCGTCACGGATAGACGCCTCGCGATGCCCGACGTCGAGCAGCAGATCGCCGGCGCGGATGAACTGCGACTGCAGCGGCGCCGGGCGCCTGAGCAGCGCGCGCAGGCGGGCCAACAGTTCCTCGAAGGCGAATGGTTTTGCCAGATAGTCGTCCGCGCCCATGTCCAGCCCATCGACCTTGTCCGACGTGTCGCCTCTCGCCGTCAGCATCAGCACTGGCGTGGTGTTCTTGGCCGAACGCAATCTGGGCACCAGCGACAGCCCGTCGCCATCCGGCAACTGACGGTCGAGCAGGATGGCGTCGTAGCTGTCGGCGGCAACGAAGCCTTCCGCTTCGATCAGCGAGCCGGCGTGATCGACCACCATGTCATGGCGCTTCAGCGCGGCACGCAGCGCCGAGACCATTTCGGGTTCGTCCTCGACCAGCAAGATCCGCATCGACAGTTCCCCAGCAACAGCAACAGCTTCGGGCGCTACCGCGCCAAGATTGCGCAAACATGGCAAAGCCGAACGGCCCGAACTCGACAGGCGCTTTCTTTGCCTCCGCCAGATTGCGCAATGTCTATGCAACCCAGTCGCGGCAAACAACGCCGGTCGGCACGAATCGCCCGAGCCGGCGTGAAGGCGTCAGGCCCGAATATGCAACAGGTCGGGCCTGACGCCGAAACAAAATGGCGCCCAAACGAAATGGCGCTGAAACGAAATCAGGTGGCCGTACCAAATTGGTTGGCGTGCTGTTGTCTTGGATTGAGGTTACCATGCCTGCAAATGATGCTCTGTCTTTCCTCGTGGCGTGGACCGTGGCGCCGTTCAGGGTCGGCTCCGTCACGCCGTCCAGCTCCAGCCTGGCGGCATTGATGACCCGTGACATCGGACCCGAGACAGGCCCCGTGCTGGAGCTCGGCCCAGGAACAGGTCCTTTCACGCGGGCGCTGCTGTCGCGTGGCGTGAAGGAGGAAGATTTGACGCTGATCGAATCCGACCCGGATTTTGCCGCATTGCTCAAGCGTCGCTTTCCTGCGGCACGGATTTTTGAAATGGATGCTGTCGGTCTGCGCCATCTGTCACTGTTTCACCGGCCGGTGATCGGTGCTGCCGTCAGCGGCTTGCCTTTCCGGCTGATCTCGCCGCGCAAGACGCTCGCCATTCTCGAAGGTGTTTTCGCGAACCTGCGCCCGGGCGGAGTGCTCTATCAGTTCACGCTCGGACGGCGCTGCCCGTTCGACCAGTCGCTGCTCGATAGGCTCGATCTCGAGGTTACGCGGGTTGGCCATACCTTTCGCAACTTCCCGCCGGCGACGGTCTATCGCATCGCCAGGATCAAGACGTCAGATACCTACGACTGGCGCTTCGCATGACGGGACCGTTGTCGGCCATTCTCGGCCTCGGCCTGTTCGGCGTCTTCTGCCTCGCCTTCACCGAGAAGATCCTGCCGGTTCCGCCCTCTCATGTGCTGCTGCTGTTTCTCGGCATGACGGCGGCGCCTGACGATGCGACGCTGGCGACCCTGTTGGCGGTGACGACGTCCGGCTCCTTTGCTGGCTGCCTTGTCTGGTATACGGTCGGCCGCCGGATCGGATTTGACCGTGCCGACCAGCTGATCGAACGGGCCGGCAGATATATCTTCCTGCGCCCCGAAACCTATCGCAATCTTGGCCAGGCCTATCGTCGCAATCATGTCAGGGTGTCCTTGCTCGCACAGTTCATCCCGACCGTGCGCAATTACTTGCCGATCGCTGCGGGTGCTCTCAACTTGCCTGCCTTGCCTTTCGCGGCCGCGACACTGCTTGGCGCCACCATCTGGAATGCGGGCTTTCTTCTGACCGGTTATCTCATGCACGGCAGCGGCCAGGATTCCTTCACGGTGGGCTTGCGCATCATCGTCATCGTCGTGGCGCTGGAGACGGCCTTCATGCTTGCGCTGCGCTATGGCCCCACATGGCGACGCCGCATCAGGCTGATGCTCGGCTAAGCGCGCACCGGGCCATGGGATAAGCTTCGCCATCGGCTTTTCTTCGTGGCTGCGGCGGTGTTTAGTCCGGCCATGGCCTTCACCATCCGCCAGTTGCAGTTCTTCATCGCCGTCGCCGAGCAAGGCACGGTGTCGCGCGCGGCGCAAAACCTCTCCATTTCGCAATCGTCGGTCACCGAGGCGATCAAGGAACTGGAAAGCGATCTTGGCGTCGAACTGTTCGAGCGCCACCCGCGCGGCCTCAACATCACCCACAAGGGCCACCAGTTCCTGCGCCACGCCACAAAGATTCTCGCCGACGTGTCCGACGCGCGCCGCTCTTTCTCCGGCGAACAGGCCGTGGCGGGCGGGCGGCTGCAACTCGGTGTCACCTCACTGGTCGCCGGCTATGTGCTGTCGGATCTGCTCTCACGCTACCGCCGCGCCTATCCCGGCGTCGAGGTCTCGGCCATCGAGGACAATGGCGACTATCTCGAACACCTACTGATCGGCGGCAAGCTGGATATCGCCGTCATGGTCACCTCCAACTTGCGCGACCGTACCGCGCTGCAATCGGAAATCCTCGAGGTATCGGCCTATCGCCTGTGGTTGCCGCTCGGCCATTCGCTCGCCGGCGCCGACATTATCGGCATCGGCGATATCGCTTCCGAACCGCTGATCATGCTCACCGTCGACGAGATCGAGGAGAACACCGGCAAGCTGCTGACGGCGATCGGCGCCAAGCCGCATGTCGCCTTCCGCACCCGTTCCGTGGAAGCCGTGCGCAGCCTCGTCGCCACCGGCGCCGGCGTGGCGCTGCTGCCCGACCTCGTCTACCGGCCCTGGTCTCTGGAAGGTGACCGCATCGAATCGCGCGACATTTCCGGCGCCTTGCCGGTGGTGCAGGTCGGCATGGTCTGGCGGCGGGGCTCCGGCCTGCCGCAGGCGGCCCGCGACTTCGTCGGCCTCGCCCAGTCGCAGCGGGCGGTCCGCCGCTAGTTTGGTGCGATGAGGCCCTTCTCCTGGTAGTAGCGAACTGTCGAGGCGGGCACGCCGGTGCGGCGCGGCACCTCGGCAATGTCGATATCTTTTATGCTTGACCTCAAGTCGGCTCGAACTCGTAGAATGTCGCGACGATCGGTGAGAGCAACACAAAAGCGAGGTCCGTTATGCCGCAATCCGCGCCGCCAAACACACGGCAAGCCGCGCTCTGGAACGACGTCAGCGGAAAGGCCTGGGTCGAGATGCAGCCGATCCTCGACGAGATACTGGCACCGTTCGAGCGGCTGGTGGTCGATGCCGGCTATCCCGGGGAGGGGGGCAATGTCCTGGACATCGGCTGCGGCGCTGGCGCCACAACTCTGGCGATGGCGCGCCGCGTGGGCAACGACGGAAATTGTGTTGGGCTCGACATCTCGCGGCCGCTTGTCGCCCTGGCGACGAAACGCGCGAGGGTGGAAGAGGTAGCAAACGCAAGTTTTGAAGTGGGCGATGCCCAGGCGCATGCGTTCGAACCTGGACGCTTCGACGCTGTTGTTTCGCGCTTTGGTGTCATGTTCTTCGATGATCCAGTGGCCGCGTTCTCCAACATAAGACAAGCCGCAAGGCGCGGTGGCAAACTCGCCTTTGTTGCTTGGCGCAGTCCGGTCGAGAATGATTTCATGACGACCGCCGCGCGAGCGGCTGCGCCTTTCTTGCCGCCCGCACCCGCGCCAGATCCCGATGCGCCGGGACAGTTTGCCTTTGCCGGCGGCGCCAAGGTGAAGCGGATCCTTGAAACGAGCGGCTGGTCGTCAATCGAAGTCGAACAGGCGAACGTCCTGTGTCGGATCGCCGAAGGCGATCTGATGACGTTTGCCACCCGGCTAGGGCCGGTCGCCGCCACGCTGCGCGAAGTTGACCGGGCAACGGCCGAAAAAATCACTACGGTGTTGCCTGCTGCGTACGCGCCTTTCGTGGAGGACGGTGAGGCTCGCTTCAATGCCGCCTGCTGGCTTGTGATGGCGCTGGCTTGAAGGGCGTCTTACTATCGGAAAAACCGATATCGCCTTTCTGATAAATGAATTTGCGAAACCGGAATTTTCAAAGCACCTTCCGTTCAAGGGACCAAAGCCGCCACCAGAGCGACATGCGTCCGTCGGACGAACTGACACTTTTTCAGTCTGCGCGTTGACCTTGGCGAAACCGAAACCGGTTTTCGGAGGCCGGGCGCCAAAATGGGAGATCGATGATGAATTCATTCCTGAAATCATGCACCGCGCTGACGGTCGCGCTGAGCTTTTCCGGGCAGGCCGTTGCCCAGGTCAAGGAACTCGGCAAGGGCGAAGGCCAAGTCAACATCGTTGCCTGGCCGGGCTATATCGAGCGCGGCGAGACCGACAAGGGCTATGACTGGGTCACCGCCTTCGAGAAGGAGAGCGGCTGCAAGGTCAACGTCAAGACCGCCAACACGTCGGATGAGATGGTGTCGCTGATGAACGAGGGCGGCTTCGACCTCGTCACCGCTTCCGGCGATGCCTCGCTGCGCCTCGTCGCCGGCAAGCGCGTGCAGCCGATCAACACCGATCTCATCCCGAGCTGGAAGACGGTCGACGACCGGCTGAAGGACGCGCCCTGGTTCACCGTCGACAAGGTGCATTACGGCGTTCCCTATCAGTGGGGCCCGAACATCCTGATGTACAACACCGAGGTGTTCAAGGAAGCGCCGAAGAGCTGGAACGTCGTTTTTGAGGAAATGAAGCTGCCGGACGGCAAGTCCAACAAGGGCCGCGTCCAGGCCTATGACGGGCCGATCCACATCGCGGACGCCGCCAACTACCTCATGTTCCACAAGCCGGAACTCGGCATCAAGGACCCCTACGAACTGAACGAAGACCAGTACAAGGCCGCGCTCGAACTGCTGCGCGTCCAGCGCACGCTGGTCGGCCGCTACTGGCATGACGCCGCCATCCAGGTCGACGATTTCCAGAACGAAGGCGTGGTCGCTTCCGGCTCGTGGCCATACCAGGTCAACACGCTGGTCGCCGCCAAGAAGCCGGTCGCCTCGATCGTGCCGGAAGAAGGCGTCACCGGCTGGGCCGACACCACCATGATGGAAGCCGACGCGGCGCACCCGAACTGCGCCTACATGTGGCTCGAGCATTCGCTGGCGCCCAAGGTGCAGGGCGATGTCTCGGCCTGGTTCGGCTCGCTGCCGGTCGTGCCCGCCGCCTGCAAGGGCAACGAGCTGCTCGGCGAGGAAGGCTGCAAGACCAACGGCTACGACAATTTCGACAAGATCAAGTTCTGGAAGACGCCGGTCTCGAAATGCGTCACCCAGAACGACCAGTGCGTGCCCTACTACCGCTGGGTGTCGGATTATATCGGCGTCATCGGCGGACGATGATTGGTACGCGAGGCAGGCAGGCCTGCCTCGCGCCTACCCCTCATCCGACCGAGCTCCGCTCGGCCACCTTCTCCCACAAGGGGAGAAGGAAGGCCGCGGCACTGCCGCCTCTCATAATCTCCACCGTCGGTGATTTGCGGCGACCTTTGCACGGGACTTCCCTTCTCCCCTTGTGGGAGAAGGTGGCCTCGCGAAGCGAGGTCGGATGAGGGGTAATTGCGATAAACCTGTGTCTGAAAAAGCGCCCATGACATCAGCCGTTTCCTTTCAAAAAGTCTCACGCCATTTCGGCAGCGTTCGCGCCGTCGACGCGGTCGATCTCGACATTGTGCCGGGCGAATTCTTCGCCATGCTCGGGCCGTCGGGGTCGGGCAAGACGACGTGCCTGCGCCTGATCGCGGGTTTCGAGCAGCCGACGTCGGGTTCGATCTCGATCTTCGGCGAGCGTGCCGAAGGCGTGCCGCCCTACCGGCGCAACGTCAACACAGTGTTCCAGGACTACGCGCTGTTCCCGCATCTCAATGTGCTCGACAACGTCGCTTACGGGCTGATGGTCAAGCGCGTCGGCAAGGCCGAGCGGCACAAGGCGGCGGAAGAAGCCTTGTCGCTGGTGCGGCTGCCCGGCTATGGCGCGCGCCGGCCCGGCCAGCTTTCCGGCGGCCAGCGCCAGCGTGTCGCGCTCGCCCGCGCGCTGGTCAATCAACCCAAGGTGCTGCTGCTCGACGAGCCGCTCGGCGCGCTCGACCTCAAGCTGCGCGAAAACATGCAGGAAGAGCTGAAATCGTTGCAGAAGGCGCTCGGCATCACCTTCGTCTTCGTCACCCACGACCAGGGCGAGGCGCTGTCGATGGCCGATCGCGTCGCCGTCTTCAACGATGGCAAGATCATGCAGATCGGCACGCCGGAGGATATCTATCAGCGGCCGAGCACGCGCTTCGTCGCCGATTTCGTCGGCTCGTCTAACGTGCTGCCGCCGGATTTCGTCCAGCGTTATTCCGGCCAGCATCGCTGGGGCAGCCTACGGCCCGAATCCATCCGCGTCGGCCGCTCTGGGAGCGGCGAAGGCGTCGCCGCGCGCCTCGTCTCGACCAACTATCTCGGCGCCACGACAAGACTGGCGCTCGATGCCGACGGCTTGAAGCTGCACGCCGTCGTGCCGGCCGGCACGGCCTTGCCTGGGGAAGGCGAGGCGGTGGTGCTGACCTTCAACCGCGAGCACCTGCATCTGATGGATGAGCCGGCATGAGACTTCCTGTGTCAACCTGTTGTGAG
>NZ_ML703310.1:0-18458 GCF_008520305.1 Mesorhizobium sp. SARCC-RB16n
CAGAATTGTGCAACAGGCCCACTTGGGGGGAGATCGGCAGTTCTACCGGCAGCGCCTGGTCTGCAAGGCCGGCGATTGGCGAAACCAGGCGTGACAGCCAATCTCCCCCCTCGTGGGGGAGATGTCCGGCAGGACAGAGGGGGGCGCCGTAAAGCGCGGCCCTCCTCCGTCATGCGCGTGGCTCTCACTTCGTCTCGCTCAACCTCTCGGCCTTGTCGAGATTGTCCTTGCCGATGACGATGGGCGTCAACAGCACCAGCTTTTCCTTCGGCTCGGTCTTGTCCTTGGCGTAGGCGACCGCGATCTGCACGGCGGTGCGCGACTGCTTGCCGGGGAACTGTTCGACCGTGCCGGCGAGCTTGCCGTCGCGCACGGCGACCAGCGCTTCCGGCAGCGCGTCGAAGCCGTAGATCTTGACGTCGCTGAAGTTGCGCGCCGCGCAGGCTTCGAGCGCGCCCAGCGCCATGTCGTCATTGGCGCAGATGATGGCGTCCGGTTTGCCGTTGGCGGCAAGGCCGGCTTCCGTCACCGTCAGCGCCTCGGCGCGGGCGAAGTTGGCGGTCTGCTCATAGATGATCTGGTACTTGTCCTTCAACGGATCGAGCACGTTGTGCACGCCCTTGTTGCGGTCGATCGCGGGACCCGCGCCCGGCTGGCCCTGCAGGTGGAACAGCTTGGCGCCATTGGGGAAGGCCGCCACCACGGCCTGGGCTTCCGCCTCGCCGCCCTTGACGTTGTCGGCGCCGACATGGGCAAGGATGCCCTGGACGCCGTCGACGCGGCGGTCGATCGTCACCACGGGAACGCCGGCCTTGACCGCTTCCTCGATGGCCGGCGCCAGCGCGTTGACGTCGAGCGGCGAGATGACGATCGCGTTGACCTTCTGCACCAGGGCCGCCTCGATGTCGGCGGTCTGCTTGGTGGCCGAGTTCTGGCCGTCGCTTTCGGTCAGGTTGACGCCTTGCGCCTGCGCTTCGGCCTTGATCTCGTTCAGCATGTGCACGAAGAACGGAAAGCCGAGACTGGGCACAGAGCCGAGAATGGTGAGCTTGTCCTCGGCGAAAGCCGAGCGTGCGGCGAGCATCATGGTGCCCGCGGCCACGGACGTCATCAGGAATTCGCGTCTGTTCATGGGTTTCTCCTCCACAGAAGCGCACTGTCCCTAAAAACCGGGACCGGTTTCAGGAAGGATCATGCGCCGGTTCAAAGTGTTGGAGCATCCTCCTTGCGCCAAGAACGCATGCCGCTCCAGCTGACCGCCGCCTAAATTCCTCCGATCGGCGTCAACAAGAGGATGCTAACCCAGGGTCAACCGTTTGTGCAATATCGATATAACAGAGCTGGACAGCTACTTGTCCGAATTGTCGGAATTTTGGTTTGTGGGCGTGCTGCTCCTTCGAGGGCCAGTGCTCGCTTTCGCGACAAGCCAAGGTGTGTCACCATTCCCCATCCCAAGCGCGATATCCCGATAGGCACCCTGCGCAGCATCGAAAAGCAATCTGGACTGAAACTGAGGTGACGGACATGAAGCAGTATATCGGACTTATCCACAAGGATGCCGACAGCGACTTCGGCGTGTCTTTCCCTGATTTCCCCGGCGTGATTACCGCCGGCAAGGATCTGGATGACGCCCGGTCCTTGGCTGAAGAAGCCCTTGCCCTCCATATCGAAGGGTTGGTCGAGGATGGCGATGCCATTCCGGAGCCTGCCAGTCTGGAGGCAGTGATGACAGACGCCGACAATCGTGACGGCGTTGCAATCCTGGTAGCGGCAAGACCAGGCCCAGGAAGGCGGTGCGTATCAACGTGACGCTGCCGGACGACGTTCTCCAGCGGATCGATGCCTTTGCCGAAGCCCATGGCTACACGCGATCCGGGTTTCTGGCGAAGGCGGTGGAGAAGGTGATGGCGCTTGAAACGGCCTAGGCCTGAATTGTGGAAACCCACCGCCGGAGGAATCGCGTGAAGCCGCAAATCATCTGCCATATGCTTGCCTCGCTCGACGGAAGCCTTCATCCGAGCCGCTACACCGCCAGCCCCGATGGCAGCCGGGCCGAGTGGTC
Organism: Mesorhizobium sp. SARCC-RB16n; assembly: GCF_008520305.1. Taxonomy (GTDB): domain Bacteria; phylum Pseudomonadota; class Alphaproteobacteria; order Rhizobiales; family Rhizobiaceae; genus Mesorhizobium. The sequence continues at coordinate 2,063 of NZ_ML703310.1, forward strand.
GGGTCTCTATGAAGAGATCCACAACGACCTCGAAGGCGACGGCTGGATCGTCGGCCGCGTCACCATGGCCGAGATGAGCAAGGCCGGCGCGCACCCGCCGGCAGATGTAGGCAAGGTCGACCGGCCGCATCATTTCGCGCGGCGCGACGCAGGCAGCTATGCCATGGCGCTGGATGCCTCCGGCAAGCTGCACTTTGCCAAACCCGATATCGGCGGCGACCATGTCGTGGTGCTGCTCGGGCATGATGTCGAAGACAGCCATCTGGCCGAACTCGCCGCCGACGGCGTGTCCTATATCGTGTCGGAAACGGCCGATATTGATCTCGCCGCGATGCTCGACGTGCTCGGGCGCGAACTCGGCATCCGCCGGCTGCTGCTCGAAGGCGGCGCCGGCATCAACGGCTCCTTCTTCGAGGCGGGGCTGGTCGATGAACTCAGCCTTCTCGTTGCCCCCGCGCTCGATGCGCGGGCGGCGAACCAGGGCTTTGTCGAGTTCGGCGAAAGCGGCCTTGCCGGCAAGGTGCAACTGTCGCTCAAAAGCAGCCAAACCCTGTCGCATGGCCTCGTCCATCTGCGCTACGCCGTCAGCCCTGTCTGAGGTACGCGCTTCAATACCGCATCGCATCCAGATCGGCGATCAGCGTCGGCCCGGTCGGATGCCAGCCGAGCCGTGCCTGGGTCAGCGTACTGGAAGCCGGCAGGTCCATGGGGGCGAACATCGCCATCCAGCCGAAATGCTCCGCCGCCTTTTCCTGCGGGATCGAAACGACCGGCAGGTCCAGACCCCGGCCAAGCGCCTCGGCGATCGCGCGCACCTCGACGCCTTCCTCGCCGACGGCGTGATAGCGCGCGCCGGGCTGCCGCTTTTCCACCGCAAGCCGATAGAGGTGCGCGGCGTCCAGCACGTGGCCCGCCGCATAGCGGTTGCGGCCTTCGCCGACATAGGCGGAGACGCCCTTCTGCCGCGCGATTTCGATGAGCGGCGAGATCAGCCCCTGCTTCAACGTGTTATGCACCTGCGGCAGGCGCACCACCGACAGGTTGATGCCCGCCTCCAGCAAGGCGTTCCCCGCCAGTTCGGAGGCGATGCGGGGATTGGCATGGCTGTCGTTGAAGACGTCCTCGACCGCCGGTAGGCCATGTCCGGGGCTGCCCATGCCGACGCCCGACGTGATCACCAGCGGCCGGTCGGAGCCGGCGAATGCCTGGCCAAGCGCCGCGATGACACGCCTGTCCTTTTCGCAGTTCTCGACAAACCGCGAGAAATCATGATCGAACGCGGTGTGGATCACGGCTTCCGTCTTCGCCGCGCCGTCCCGCAGGCCCTCGGGATCCTCGAGGGTTCCGCGATACACCTCGGCGCCGGCGGCGGCCAACGCCTCGGCGCCGGCATCGGAGCGGGTGACGCCGACCACCTGGTGGCCGGCCTGGATGAGTTCGGGAACGAGCGCCGACCCGATGAAGCCGGTGGCGCCGGTAAGAAAGATACGCATGCAAAATCTCCTGCACAGTTGCCTGCGCAATATCGCTGCCCTATTATTCCATTAAAGTAGTGATCTTATCCTATTATAATCGCTAACAGCTTAATCGCCAGCTAAAGGCCAACAGGATGCCCAACACTTCCGCCGGCTCGCTCGCAGCCTTCCTGAAAGACCGGCGCACCCGGCTCGACCCGGCGTCATTCGGCTTTTCCGGGCGCCGACGCACGCCGGGACTGCGCCGCGAAGAGGTCGCCCAGCGCGCCAACATCAGCCCGACCTGGTACACATGGCTGGAGCAGGGCCGCGGCGGGGCGCCCTCGGCCGACGTGCTGAACCGGATCGCCAAGGGCCTGCTGCTGACCGAGGCCGAGCGCGAACATCTTTTCATGCTCGGGCTGGGGCGCCCGCCCGAGGTCCGCTATGTCGGCGCCGACGGCGTCAGCCCCAGGCTGCAGCGCCTCATCGACACGCTCGAGGTAAGTCCTGCCCTGATCAAGACGGCGACCTGGGATGTCGTTGCCTGGAACCGCGCCGCGCAAGTGGTGATGACCGACTACAGCACCTTGCCCCAGGGTCAGCGCAACATCTTGCGCTTCATGTTCCTGAGCCCCACCGTCCGTGCCAAGCAGCACGATTGGGAGAACGTCGCCCGTTTCGTGGTCGGCGCGTTCCGGGCCGACGCGGCGCGCGCCGGCGCGGTGTCCGAGGTCGCCCAGCTCGTCGACGAATTGTGCGGCGCGAGCCCCGAGTTCGACGCGCTGTGGCGGGAAAACGACGTGCTCAGCCACGGCGACGGAACAAAGCGACTGAAGCATCCCGAACTCGGCGACATCGAACTCGAATATTCGGCTTTCGCGGTCGATGGCCGGCCGGATTTGAGCCTGACCGTCTACAACCCGGTAGACAGCATGGTCGCGGACCGCATCCGCGCGCTGGCCCGGCGCCGCCAAGAGCAAGAAGCGGCCGACCCGTCGCGGTGACGCCTGCCTGCTCAGAGCCAGCCATTACGGGCCGGCCGTCAAGGGCATCGACCCGCGCAAATTCTGATTGCTTAGGCAACCCACTTTGCGTAGCTGGCCCGCCACCAGCCGGTAGCGGGCCAGGCGCCGTTACTGGATGATCTTGACGATCTTGCGGGTGCTTGGATCCACGATCACGGTCCGGTTGTCGACGACGGTGTAGCGATACTTGACGTTCGGAACTTCATGCAGCTCGACCGTGTCGGGCAAGGCCGTGCCGACATTGAGTTCCAGGCCGGGAACCTTGACCGAAGCCAGCGGCTGCTTATGCACGTACTCCTTGATCACCGTTTCCTGCTCGGGCTGGATGATGACGTCCTCGGCGGCGGCCGCGCCGACGCCTGCGAGCAACAGAACCGCGGCTACGGCGGCAAGACTCTTCTTCATGAATTCCTCCATCTGCAATCCGCACAGCCACAACATCGTCACTGCGCTGCGTGTCGAAACTTCAGGTAGCATCGAATGTTCCAGGCTTGGGCTTCGGTCCCATCTGCCCAAGACTTAAGTCCCATATAAAAACGCAATGGTCCTGCCGGAGCCATCGCCGGGAACGGCAGCCTTTCGCGCTCGTTGTTCGCTGCGAGGTCACGGCGGGTAGGTGCTGAAAGCCGGACAGTGATTGCGAGTGTTTTTGCGAATTGGCGCAGCTATGTCCCTTCCTGCGCCAATAGGGTTCGCTCACCGCTTCCATGCGGTGGGCGAACCCTAAATTCCCTGGTTTCGGCCGAGATGTGAGGAGGTTCGGATGTTCAGCGACAAGGAAAACCGACTTATGGAGGCGGCGCTGTTGATTGCGGTCCCGTTATCGGCCTTGATTGCCGTCCTGCTCGTCAGCTTTACCTTGAGCTGGTAGCAGTCCTTGTTGTTTTCATTGACAATTGTGAGGCCGAGTCGAGGCGGTGGGCAGAGGGTCCATAGCTGGCCGCCAGGGGAGCGAGAGTCGCGCCTTTGTCGCCGTAGAGCAGGGCGGACGGTGTCGGCCACCCCGCGGATCGGGCTTTACCCTCGCTGCGGGATCAACACTCGCCCCTGCCCGTGGAAATCGCGGTCCGTTGGTGACGCTTCAAGAGAGGCAGCCCGGCCTGCTTTGGCGGGGGCTCGGCAAGTTGCGAGCAGGCCGGGCTATGCTCCGGCTACCCACCCTTGGCGGAGGCTCCGCCGGTGCGCAGGCAGGTTGTGCCTTTATCGCTCGACCCGCAACTCGGACTGAAGTCCGAAGTGCCAGGCGCTTTGGTCCCAAACGTTGAACACAGCCGGCCGATGCTCGTTGGCGATTGCGGGTGCGTGATTTGGAGAAGAGTGATGCAGCTTGGTGAGATCATCGCCAACACCTTGGCCATCCTCTTGCTGGTCTGTTTTCTCGCCGGCACGTTCTTTCTTTTCGGACAGCCACTGTGGCCGCGGCAGCATGCCCGCATGGTCATCATCCTGCCGGTCGACACGATGACGACAGCCTCGACCGGCCGGAATGGCACGCCTGTCCTTCCGGGCACTTTCGACACCAGCCTTGCCCATCCAAGGCCATTCTGACGGACATCAGGGGCACGCGGCAGCGAATGCAGGTGCGCGCTAACAGCCGGAACCAAAATAACCGGCAAAGGTTTTCCACTTGAAGGGACCGTAACCACGGAAGCGGCAGTAATGGAACTTCTGACCTTGGAATTGGCCATGGCGAGGCAGCGACTTAACCGAGCGGAACTCGCCCTGGAACGTGCAAACGCGATGTTGGACGAGGACTGTGGCGTCGGTATCAATCTGAGGCTCTGTGACAGGATAAGATTCGCGCAACAACGTGTCGACGAAGCGAAAGCTCGCCTTGTAAACCTCGATCGCGCTGGCACGGATTCGGTTCGGTCTGGTTGAAGCCTGCACGCTGAAATCGCCGGCTTAGCCAACCCAAATTCTACCGGCCAAACTCTACCGGCCAAACTCTACCGGCAGCTCCGACTGGAACCCGGCAAGGCTCATGTCTTGCGGACACTGGCCGGGCGTTGATCGTTGAGATGCGGACGCCAGCCATGGACCCGGTCCCGCCCAGCGGCCTTGGCGCCGTAGAGCGCCTCGTCGGCGCGACGCAGAAGATCGGCGATCTCCATCGCGGCGCCGCCGGCGTCGAAGGTACCGACCCCGATGCTGACGGTGACGATGCCCTTTTCGCTGCCGGCATGTGCGAGAGCGAGGTCGCGCACCTTGCTCCTGAGGTTCTCGGCAATGACGAAGGCCCCCCGCGCGTCGGTCTCGGGCAGGATGAGCGCGAACTCCTCGCCGCCATAGCGGGCCGCGGCATCTGCCGGCCGTCGGGCCGTCGCCTCGATGCAGCGGCTGACGACGCGCAGGCACTCATCGCCCGCCGGATGGCCGTAATGGTCATTGAACCGCTTGAACCAGTCGACATCCACGATGAGCAGGCTGAGCGGCGTCGCGCCACGCCTGGCGCGGGGGAATTCGCGCGCCAGCGCTTCGTCGAAGGCCCGCCGCGTCAACAGTTCGGTCAGGCCGTCGCGGTGCGCCAGGAGGTTCAGCTTCTCGTTGAGCGCCAACAGTTCGGTCTCGGCCTGCTTGGCCTCGGTGATGTCGGAAAACACGCTGAGGCTGCCGCCGTCGCCTGTCGGCCGGGTCCGCACGTCGAGCCAGCGTCCGTCGGCGAGCCGGATCTGGCGGTGGCTGACAAGCTTCTGCGAGGCCATGATGCCGGCGATCCAGTCCTCGACCGCATCCGGCGGTGTGGTCCCCTCGCCGCGCGCCGCGGAGGCGCGCAGTATGTCGCGGTAGTCGGCGCCGGGCACCCTCATGTCCGCCGTCTTCGGAAACATGGCGCGGTACCGGGCGTTGCACAGCACCAGCCTGCCGTCCGGATCGAACATCACCAGGCCATCGGCCATATGCGTCAGCGCGTCTCCGAGCCTTGCCTGGCTTTCCGCCAGTTCGGTCTCCAGTTGCTTGCGCGCGGTGATGTCGCGGTTGTGCGTGATCAGGCCGATGACGGCCCCGCTCCTGTCGCGAAAGGGCGCCTTCAAGGTCGCCAGCCAGCCGTCGGTGCCGTCCTCGTGGTGAAGGCGCTGTTCGATGGTGGAGGAGACGCCCGACGCCAGCACGGCAAGCTCGTCCTCGCGGAAGCCCTGTGCCGTTTCACGCGGAAAGAAGTCGAAATCCGTCTTGCCGATCAGTGCCTTGGCGTCGGCCGCATGCATCAGTTCGGCCGTCGCCGGATTGGCGGCGATGAACCGCCCGTCGAGATCCTTGACGTTGAGGCAATCCGGCAGCGTCTCCACTACGGCCTTGTAGATGCGCCGGGACTGCAGCGCTTCGAGGCGACGCCGCTCCTGGTAGAGCGTCAGCCCCGACAACACCACCGAGACAAAGATGAGCAGGGAGGAAGGCAGCGCCACCTTCGGCAGGACCATCTGCAGGACATCCCGCGGCAGGATGCTGAGGCCAAGCAGCGATGCCGCCGCGGCCGCCGCGCCAAGGATCATTATGTCGGCCATGGTGGGCCGGCGCCCTTTCAGGGCAAGGTTTCCGGCAACACCGACCAGCATGGCGGCCGCGATCCCCACCGCGCCGGCGAAGGCGCCGATGCCGCCCTCGAAAGTCCGGAAGGCACCGGCCATGACCCCGGCGACGATGCCCGCGACAGGACCGCCGAAGAAGCCGGCAACGGCAATCATCGTCGCCCTGAGATCGGCGAGAACGCCAGGCTGCAACTGCATGGGTGTCAGCATCAGGACGATGGCGCCGAAGCCCATCAGCACGCCGAAGGCCGCCGCCTTGGCGACGGGCGGCCAGCGGTCCAGCCACACATGCGTGTGGATCCAGACCGAAACGAACAACGCCACGACCGCGAGATTGGCCAGCAATTCGGACCAGGGCGAACCCATTGCGCGCCTTTCCCTTCACCGGGCTTTCGCCGTACCGCCTCCTCGATAGGCCCTCAATGACAACAAAGTGTTACATCAGGGATTTGCCCTTGGTCCAAGGGAACCACGGCGACAAGGCGGAAGGGGCAGCACATCCGGCGCGATGTCTGCCTGAAATCCAACCGGAGCGTGGCGTGATGAGATCCATCGCCGCGCGCAGCGGCCCCAAAATTCCTGTGGCTTGCATCGAACCTTGCGACAGAACCGCGGCGAGCGCTCCCACGATTCATCGACCGCGGTGCTACGACATTAGCGGCTTCATCCGGGCAAGAAGGATCTTGGCCAGCGCGGGGTAGTCTTCGTCGAAGTGATGTCCGCCCCTCATCTTCAGCGTCTGGACTCCCGCAAGCACGGGATCGGTGCAGGCGGTGTCCTCCTCGTCCTCGCCATAGACGCACAGCAGGCGCTCGCGCGGAATAGTGGCAATCGCCGGCGCGACGAAATGATCGCCTCCGCCACCGAGCCACATACCGACGGTCACCTGGAAGGTAATCGTCTTCTGGGTGGCGAGAAGCCCGACAAACCGGATGCGATCCTTCATGCGCTTCGGCAGCAAGGTCCAGGCAAACGGAAAGACATCGGCGCCAAATGAATAACCGTAGACCGCGACAGGCAATTTGCCCGAGGGATCGGCGCGGTCGATGATGGATACGGTGTCGTTTGCGATTTGCCGTGGCGTGCGTTCCGCCCAGAAGTAGCGAAGTGAATCGATGCCGACCACATGAATGCCGTGTTTGCTCATCTCCTCGCCAATCACCTTGTCGAGGTCGCGCCAACCGCCGTCACCTGAAAAGAACACCACGAGGGAATCGGGCGTCGAACTGGCGGGGATGTCGATGGTCGGCAAGTCATTTGACGATGCATCGCTCGCTGCGATTGACGCCACGGCGTCGACCGCCGCGTCGAGGCGGCCGGACACGCGATCGACGACAACCGCCTTTGCCCGGGTCATATTGTCGGACGATTGCGTGGAAATACCCGCAAGCGGTGCGGCCGAAACCAACGTTGCAGGCGCCGGCAATTCCGCGTCGAGGGCATAGTCGAAGCCGCCCGCCGGATCAGCCGTCGGTATGGCGCCGCCAGGGCATGTTGGCAGCCGCGTGACCAGGCCGCGTGTCGGTTCGAGCGCGACCGCGCCGGCCAGTGTCGCCACCGGCGCATCGGCCAACGCCGCGTAAGCGAGCATGCCTCCTTCGCCGACACCTGCCACCACCGGATGAAAATAGCTGCCGCCCCCAGTCGCGCGGATGGCCTCCTTGGACAGCGCCTCCAGGTCGGACCCGAGATACATGCACTCGCCACCGGCGGCATTCAGCGCCTTGCGGTATTTTTCAAGGTCGACCGGCAACACGATCAAGCCCTTGCTTACCAAGGCGGCAGCCAGATCGAGGTCGCGCTGCCCAATGCCACCTTTTTGCGAGAACAGGATGACCAGCCCCACCGGATCCTGTTGCGGCAGCTCGACGGGGATATCGACCAGCCGCTCGGCGGAAACGCGGATCTGGCGTGGGACGGTCCGTGCCCGGTTGAAATGCAGCGCGAGGCCAAAGCCGGCAGCGATGACCAGAGCCACCATGATAAGCGTCGCGCGGCTCCTCGTCATTTGCGCGAAATACGCAATCATTTCCGAACGAGTTCCAACGGATTGCCGCTGATCAGGGTGGTGACGTCGAGCAAGGAACGTATGGTGTCCAGTCCAGGAGGGCATATGAAATAATGCGGGGTCCAGACCGGATCGAACTTGTCCTTGAAAGCCTTGAGCCCGTCGAAGCGATAAAAGGTCCGGCCACGTCGGTAGAGAAAGGACCCGAACCGATTCCAGTGGGAAGTGAGCCGGCCTCCGGACAATCCCGAAAGCGGCGCCGCGCCCAGATTGAACCGGCGATACCCCTGCGACTTGCCATGAAGAAGCAGTTTGGTCAGCAGCGCGTCCATGACGATCTTGGGCGCATCAGGCGCATGACGCATCAGGTCCACCGTCAGTTCGCTTTTGTCGGCGCTCCCCCACATATTGGCGAAAGCGATGATGCGGCCCCGCCAGCGAAAGACGGCCATGTCGAATCTGGACACGTAGTCATCTTCGAAATAGCCCAGCGAAAAACCCTTCTCTCCGCTCGACTTCATCTGGAGCCAGGCATCCGAAACCTCTCGCAATTCGCCAAGAAGCGGCCTCACATCGGCGGCCTTGACGACCTCGAAAACCAGACCATCCTTCTCGGCGCGTCGGTCGGCGTAGCGCAGCGGCTGGCGGCGCGGGCCGTCGAGGTTGAAAGCCGTCAAGTCGACGCGCGCGACCTCGCCGAGCTTCAGCGCGACGAGGCCCATGTCCAGGTACATGGGCAATTGGTCAGGCTCGACACCGTAAAAGGCTGTACGGGCCGCGGAACGATCGGCAAGGTCGTGAAAGGCCCAGGCGAGTTCGGTGTCGCCCTCGACCGGCCCGATCGGCCCACCGAGCGCGATAAGGCTGCCGCCGGAGCGCGCATACATGATGAAGCCGCGGCCGTCCGGCGACATCAGGAACTGCTTGTCGCCGAGCATTGCCAGGGCCGCATGGGTCACGTTCGACGAGGCGACGATCGCGCTGACGGCCGGGGGTATTTCAGCCTGTTGCTTGCGGTTGATTGCCTTGCGGTTGATGGCCGTGTGAAGCGCGGCTGCCGCCGTAGCGGTCAGAATCACGATGGCGGCGCGCAGGAAGCGCGGGGCGTCGCCGTCGACGGCAAATTGCCAGAACATCTGATTGGAATAGTCGACGTCGCGATAGCTGAAAAATCCAAGCCATATCGAGATCGCGACGATGCTGATCACACTGGCGAGCCAGCCCCATGACAACGTTCCGATTCCCTCGATCGGGCGGCGATAGAAAGCCTTGCGGAAGCCGATCAGGACCGTCGACAGAACCAGCAGGACGACCGCCGCCTCCCAATCAAGGCCCTTGCCTATCGAAAAGGCGGCTCCCAGCATGAACAGGATGAGCGATGCCGCCCATGCCTGCTGAAGCCGCCGCGCCAGACCCCGCGCAATGATCAACATTGCGATGCCGGCGAAGCTGGCCGCGAGGTGCGAGACCTCTATGAAAGGCAGCGGAAGCATGTCGGACAGGGCGTCGAGGCGTTCTGCGCCGCCTGGAACGGAACTCGAGAACAGCAACATTATCCCGCCCAGGAAGGTCGCTCCGGCGGCGAGCGGTGGGATAAGCGGCTCCAGGACGCGTCCCGCATGGAGCACCCGCTGCGACACCTGGGCATGCCGCGCGTAAATTTCGAACGTCAGGACGCCGACGACCGCAATTAGAAAGGGCAGAAGCGTATAGATGACCCGGAAGGCGAGCAGAGCGCCGATGGCATCCGGATTGTTGCCGAGGCCAACGCCGGCGATCATCGATGCCTCGAAGGCGCCGAGCCCGCCCGGAGCGTGGCTGGCGATGCCGATGATGGTCGCCACGACAAAGACGAGCGCAAAGACCGCGGGACCGGTGGTAACCGTCTCGGGCATCAGGACGTAAAGCGTTCCGGCGGCGGCGCAGACGTCAACAAGACCGGCCACGATCTGTGTCAGCGCGCCGCGTGAGTTCGGCAATTTGATGGAGAACTTTCCGATCGCCAGCGTGCGTTCGCCCCGCGACAGCCATCTGACCAGGAAACCGATGGAAAGAAGCAGCGCGATGCCGAGCGCCAGGCCCAGGCGAGGATCAAGCTGGTCTACAAGCGGCGTACGGGTCGGGTCGAGGACGAGGTCGAGCGCGATCATCACGATGAAGGCGAACCAGATCGCGAGCCACGAAGTGGCGATGATTCGGCCGATGTCGGACAAGGCAATGCCTTCGCCGGCATAGATCCGATAGCGCAGCATGCCGCCTGTCAGCAGCGAAAAGCCGAGGGCATTGGAAATGGCATAACCCGCGGCGCCGACGCACGCCGACAACAGTCTGGGGACGCGGCCTGGCGCGATCGTCTCCACCGCCACGACATCGTAAAAGGCGACGGCGGCAAAACTCAACCCCGTAAGCGAAAGCGCGACCAGAAGGTGCTTGCCGGGGATGTTTCGCGCCGCTTCCAACACATGATCGAGCGAAAGGCCACTCAAAAATCCCTGCAGCACCACCACGGTGACTGCCGCAATGGCCACCCCCGCCACGGGCATGGCAAAATGCTGATAGCGTCCCCAGAAGCCGAACATCTGCAACCGCGCATCGCGCGCGGTCATTGGCTCGGGATCGCTTGGGTTGGAAAATTCAGGCTTCGGAATCATGCTTCACAAAATGTCCTCGGTCTTGTCGGAACTGGCGGCCCACGCTGCTAGGGTTCACCGTCCACGATCGCCGGGAGCCGGATGGGATTTGCGGTCCGGATGCGCCGATGAGGCGCGAGACCATGATCCCTGCATCCGTCAATCCTGAGACCGATGGCACAACGGGGGCGCCTGGTTTCTGTCTACGTTCTTGTCGCTTTTGATCTTCCCGAGCGTCCGCTGCAATGTGGACGACGGCTCTCATCGGGGCCGTGGATGCGCTTACCGCACCACGATGACAGCGCTGCGACGAATGAACGACGGTATGTGTCGTTTCTATGGTCGGAGGCACAACGGACTATCCGCCCGGGTCTTTCCAGTGAAGACTTCAGCGACCTCTGTTCATCAAAAAAGACTCCATTGGCCGGAAACAATGGAACATTGAAATTTCACCAGCCTTGCCGCTGGCATAAATATTCGTAAGGTCCATTCAACGGGTCGGACGCGAGAATATGGGAAAGCCTCGGCTGTTTCAGTTCGGGATCGTATCCGACCGGCGAACCGTCGGGTAGGAAGGCCGGCCTCCAACGGCGCGATGGCCTACGAAATCATCCCCACCGCATCCCACCGACAAAATCGATGAACGCCCGCAGCGGCGCCGGGGTGAGGCGGCGTCCGGGGTAGTAGAGGAACGGGCCCGAGAATTCCTGCCACCAGGGCTCCAGCACCGGCTCCAGCCTGCCATCATCGAAATAAGGGCGCAGCCAGTCCTCGAACAGCGAGACGATGCCGCCGCCGGCGACCGCCACGCTGAGCGCAAGATCCATCGCCGTGCCGGTGCTGACCAGCAGCGGGCCGGTCGGGTCGACGCTCACCACCTCGCCATTGCGCTCGAATTCCCAGGGCGGCGTCGCGCCGCTGGAAAATCGGCCGCGCAGGCAGGCGTGATCGAGCAGGTCGCGCGGATGGTCCGGCCGGCCGTGCCGGTCGAGATAGGCCGGTGCGGCGGCGGTGGCGAAGCGCTGCCGGCGCGGGCCGATCGGCACGGCGATCATGTCCTGCTCCAGCCGCTCGTCATAGCGGATGCCGGCATCGCAACCGCTCGCCAGTATGTCGACGAAACTGTCCTCGGCGGTCACTTCGAGGCGGATCTCGGGATAGGCGGCGAGGAAGGGCGGCAACAGGCGCGGCAGCACCAGTTTCGCCGCGACGACAGGCACGTTGAGCCGCAGCGTGCCGGCCGGGCGGCCGCGAAAGCCGTTGACCACGTCGAGCGCCGCCTCGACCTCGCCGAGCGCGGGTCCGAGCCGCTCGAGCAGCCGCGCGCCGGCTTCGGTGGGTGCGACGCTGCGCGTGGTTCGGTTGAGCAGCCGCACGCCGAGCCCGCTTTCCAGCCGCCGCACCGTCTCGCTGAGGCTGGAGGCGCTGACGCCACCCACCCGGGCTGCCTCGCGAAAGCCGCCGGCGCGCGCCACCGCCATGAATGCCTGGAGGTCACCCAGATCCGTCGTCATTGTTCGCCTTTCCGCACAGGCCGTACCGATTGCACCATATTATCGCGCAGGGGTGGATTGTCTATATCCGGCTGATCCAAAGGAGATGAGACCATGACGGACATCAGCAAGGCCGGAACTTTCAAACTCGGCGATCGCACCGTGAAGCGCCTTGGCTATGGCGCCATGCAACTGGCAGGACCGGGCGTCTTCGGCCCGCCAAAGGACCGCGACGCCGCACTCGCCGTGCTGCGCGAGGCCGTTGCCAGCGGCGTCGACCACATCGACACATCGGATTTCTACGGCCCGCATGTCACCAACCAGATCATCCGCGAGGCGCTGCACCCCTACCCCGCCAACCTCACCATCGTCACCAAGATCAGTGCCCGGCGCGGCGCGGATGCATCGTGGATCCCCGCAATGTCACCACGGGAGCTGACGCAGGCCGTGCACGACAATCTGCGCAATCTCGGGCTGGACGTGCTCGAGGTCGTGAACCTGCGCTCCATGCATGGGATTCACGGACCCGCCGAAGGCTCGCTCGAGCCGCAACTCGACACGCTCGCCGAACTGCAGCGCCAGGGCCTTGTGCGCCATATCGGCTTGAGCAACGTCACCCGCAGGCAGATCGCGCAGGGACGCGGCATCGCCGAGATCGTCTGCGTGCAGAACCAGTACAACATCGCCCATCGCGGGGATGATGCGCTGATCGACGAGCTTGCCGCCGACGGCATCGCTTATGTGCCGTTCTTCCCGCTCGGCGGTTTCACGCCGCTGCAGTCGAGCACACTTGCCGACGTCGCGCAGAAGCTCGGCGCGACACCCATGCAGGTGGCGCTCGCCTGGCTGTTGCAGCGCTCGCCGAACATCCTGCTCATCCCCGGCACCTCGTCGGTCGGTCATCTCAGGGAAAACCTGGCGGCGGCGGAGCTGCAATTGCCGGCCGATGCGATCCAGGTCTTGAACGGCATCGCGGCCGAAAAGGTAGCCGCCTGAGACGTCCCGCGCCTGACGGGTGGGAAACGTCCTTCCGGCAGGCGCCCCCACCTCCAAGCGCTCGCAGACTTCCCAAAGCTTGTTGACGGACTAGGTCAAACCATTTATAGAACCAGATAGTTCCAGAACTAGATGGTTCCGTAATGGCTGTTGAATTCTCCCTTGACCACACATTCGCTGCCCTCGCCGACCCCACGCGGCGCGCCATCCTGGCCCGGTTGCTCGACGGTGAAGCCTCGGTCGCCGAACTGGCGCAGCCCTTCGCGCTCACCGTGCGCGCCGTGTCCAAGCATGTCGGTGTGCTGGAGCAGGCCGGCCTCGTCACCCGTAGCCGAGCGGCGCAGAAACACCTGAGCCGCATCGAGCTGAAGCCGCTGCGCGACATCGACCGCTGGCTCGACGATTACCGAAAACTCTGGGAAGGCCGCTTCGACCGCATGGAGGATCTGCTGCGGCGCGATGCGGACAAGGTGCCATGAGCGATCGAGTGCGAGATGCCGCCGATCGCAGCTTCGTCATCGAACGGGTGTTCGAGGCTCCGGTGGCGCGTGTCTTTCGGCTGTGGACCGATCCCAGGCTGGTGGCGCAGTGGTGGGGCATCAGGGGCTGCACCATTCCCCATTGCGAGCTCGACGTGCGCGTCGGCGGCCGCTGGCGCATCGACATGCTGACCGCCAGCGGCGCGCTCTACCGCAACCAGGGCAGCTATCTCGAAGTCGTCGAGAACGTCAGGCTGAGCTATCGCGACGACCCGGATCCGGAAATCCGCGAATGGGCCGGCAATCCGCCAGGCCAGAGCCGCCATACCGTGACCTTTACGCCCGATGGCATGCGAACCCATGTCCATTTCGAGGTGACGCTGGCCAGTGCCGCCGACCGCGAGCGCCTGCTGGCGCTGGGCATGCGTGGCGGCTGGATGCAGAGCTTCGACCGGCTGGAGCAGCTGATAGATCGGGACAACAATGCTGGCTGAGAACGCGAAACCGTCCACGCAAGCCGTGCTGTCGCGGGATGGAACGCCGATCGCCTGCGAGCGCCGGGGCCACGGCCACCCGCTCATCCTCGTCGACGGCGCGCTGTGCTCGCGCACGATGGGACCGAGCGGTCCGCTGGCCAAGGCGCTCGCGGACAACTTCACCGTGTTCCGCTATGACCGGCGTGGCCGCGGCGGCAGCGGCGACACCTCGCCCTATGCGGTCGAGCGCGAGGTGGACGACATCGAGGCCGTGCTGCGGGCCGCCGGCGGTGAGGCCTATGCCTGGGGCATGTCGTCGGGCGCCATGCTGGCGCTGATGGCGGCGGTCCGCCTGCCCGGCATCAGGAAGCTCGCGCTCTACGAGGCGCCGCTGATCGTTGACGACAGCCGCAAGACCACGCAGGCCGACTGGGCAATCATCAGGGATGCCGTCGCGCAAGGCCGGCGCGGCGCGGCCATAGCCGCCTTCCTCAAATCAGTGGGCATGCCTCGCCTGCTCATCGTCTTCATGAAGCTCACGCCGATCTGGCGAAAGCTCAAGGCGGTGGCGCACACCTTGCCCCATGACGGCGCCATCGTGGCCGGCGACCAGCTTGGCAAGCCGCTCGACCCCACCCGCTGGGCATCGCTGCACGTGCCGGTGCTGGTCACGGATGGCGGCAAAAGCCCGCCATGGATGCAGCACGGCAACAGGGCACTGGCCGAAGCACTGCCCAATGCAAGCTACCGGACGCTGCCCGGCCAGAACCACATGCTGAAACCCGCCGCGCACGTGCCGGTTCTGACGGAGTTCTTCAACAGTCGGGATCAAGCACGGACGCCAACATCAGGCGAATGAAAGGAAAACGACCATGCAGCTTCGCCATATCCTCATCAAGGTCGACGACCAGGACAAGGCGCTGGCCTTCTACACCTCGGTTCTCGGGTTTGTGAAAAAGCATGATCACGACAGCGGTCCGATCCGCTGGCTGACGGTCGTGGCACCCGACGATGCCGGCACGGAACTGGTGCTCGAACCCAACAGCGCCGCGCCGGCGCGTGCCGCGCAGCAAGCGCTGTACGACGCCCGTTTCCCGGCGGCGCTCATCACCGTCGGCGACATCCACGCCGAGTTCGACCGGCTCACCGGGCGCGGCGTGAAATTTCTCGGGCCTCCGGAACGCACAGGCCCGGTGACATCGGCCTTCTTCGACGACACCTGCGGCAATTTCATCGTGATGGCCGAGCCATCCGCTTGAAGCGCTTGATCCTGCGCCAGGAATAGACCGGTCGCGCGCAGCTTGCGATGCACGTGCCACCCGTGGCATCTGTCCGATCGAACGGATCGATCCGAAACAGCATGGCAGCACGACCACCACCGCCCGGCCGGCCGCCAGCCGCCAAGCCACGCAGCGCCGGGCCGCCCGGCGTCAGCCTGAACCGCGCACTGTCGAAACTCGGCCTGTGCTCGCGCACGCAGGCCGAGCTGTTGATCGCGGCGGGCCGCGTGCGCGTCGGCGGCAAGGTGGTGCGCGATGTCTCGCTGCGCGTCGACATGAACCGCGACCGCATCGTCGTCGATGGCGATACGGTCGTTGCCGAGCGCAAGGTCTATGTCATGCTCAACAAGCCGCGCGGGCTCGTCACCACCCGCGACGACCCGCAACAGCGCGACACCGTCTACACGTGTCTCGAAGGGCTCGACCTGCCCCATGTCTCGCCGGTCGGCCGCCTCGACAAGGCCAGCGAAGGCCTGCTGCTGATGACCAACGACACGCAGTTCGCCAACCGGCTGATGGATCCGGCCTCGCATCTACCCAAGACCTATCACGTGCAGGTCGCCACGGTGCCGGATGAAATGCTGCTGGACAAGTTCCGCACCGGCGTCGCCGTCGACGGCGAGACCCTGGCGGCCAATTCGATCGAACTCCTACGCAGCGGCGGCCGCACAGCCTGGCTGGAGATCGTGCTCGACGAAGGCAAGAACCGCCACATCCGCCGCCTGCTCGCCGCGCATGGCATCGAGGTCAAGCGCCTGATCCGCATCGCCATCGGCCGGCTCCACCTCGGCGATCTCGCCAAGGGCACGGCGCGGTATTTGACGGCGGAGGAGTTGGTGCTGCTGGCGGGCTGAAAAAACGTCCCGCCCGCCAGGCCGAAAGCGGCCTGGCCATTCATTGCAGCGCTGGCGATCAGATCGAACAGCTAATGCATGTCGCCCGGAAGTGTCCTCGGTTCCGGGACAACGACATGCATAAAATCAGAGGCTTACAGCAGGTCGGGCGAATCCTATTCGCCGCGA
>NZ_ML703310.1:18753-32625 GCF_008520305.1 Mesorhizobium sp. SARCC-RB16n
GCTTACAGCAGGTCGGGCGAATCCTATTCGCCGCGACATGCTGTAAAGCAGTCGATCAGGCCTTGTTGGTGATCCACATGGTTGGAGCGCCCACCACGCCGGCACTCGCCATCGCCTCTTTCAATTTTGGGTTTTTGATGAAGGCCTGTGCTTCGGCGACACTGGCGAAATCATGCGTTACGGTAACGTCGTTGGGGTTGTCCGCCGCCTGATAGACGGTCTCTGCCTTCACGCCGTTGGCCTTTTGAACCGGGGCGAACCCGTCATAGACTTTGCGCCAGGCCTTGTAGTCGGACACGGTATGTCTCACGAACAGCGTCGTCATCGTACATTCCTCCCAGACCGTTGTTTATTGGCGCCCAAGAGATCGGCGATGGGCCGTTCAGTCTATCGCCCCAATCATGTCCTTGGCAAACCGACGAACGAATGGGTAGTGGGTCAGTTTGAATTATGAAGCCGCGTGGCCGGCTATCCCACAGACAGTCAGTCATGGAACGCACATCTGGCTTTCGGCGTCCCAATTGCCCCTGCCAGGGTCATCCCAGCATCGAACGTTCAACATGCTGAAGGCGAAGCCGAACAAAATAGCAAGGACGGCGCCAGAGACGCTGCCCCATGTAAGCGCGCGGATGTACCGCTGTCTTTTGCTCATAGCCGTTTCCTCTCAGGTCATGCTCGCGATAAAAGTTTCATCTAGTTTACAAGCGAAGACCGCTTTTTATATGGGCCGCGCACCATCGGCTTCTCGGCTTCCTTGGCTTCGATCAGCGCGACGATGTCAGCTATCTCCCAAAGCTTGTCAGTGACGCCAGCGGCCATGGCCGGGGTAGCGCGCAGCGTCTTATGGATGCGGACGAAGTTGTAGTACATGAAGTGCAGAGCGACCGCGTTGGCGTGGGCTTCTACCTTCTTTGAGAAGCCATTGGTCAGGCGGGTGAAGCGGCGCATATGCATCCGCATGGTGAGGTTCTGACGCTCCGCAAATGACGTGCTGACGTGCTTGGGATCGGGATTGCCTTCGATGGTCTCTTTCCGTGCGCCAGTGCATTCGGCGGGGCCGTACCGGCCCTTGGCGCTGTCAGGCGACGTGCCGTAAACCTTGACCAGCGTGGCGTAATCAACGTCCCCACCGAACGCGCCTTCGACCGTTTCAAGATAGGCCCGCTGGCCGTCGCTGGTCAGTTGGACGCGATTGACGAGACGGCGCGAAAGATCGTCAATGAACGCCATGGCGTATTCGCTGTCGCGCCCGCCGACCAGCCACGACATGACAAGCTTGGTGTCGGCATCGATGGCTGTCCATGTCCAAGTGTCGCCAGCGCCTTCCGGGGAAGCCTTGGCCATCGCGACGTTCTTTTGCTTGGCATAGGTGAATGACCAAATTTCATCGACCTGAATGCGGCGGCTGGTCAGGTTGCGAAGGGCGCGGTCTTGATACTCGGCACAGATCGCGCCAGCGTCGGAAAGGAGCTTGGCAACGGTGTTTTTGCTCATTCCCATGACGCGCGTGATTGCGCGGATCGACCGGCCTTCACAGAGCATGTGAAGGATTTGCGCGCGGGTTTTGGTGTCGAGCTTGTTCATACATTTGAAATAGACCCTTTATGCTTGAGTGTAAATCACTAAGGTGCCTTGTTGATCAAGTTTGGCGCCTACTTGATCAACTAAGGCGCCTAGTATATCAACTAAGCCTCTTCGACATGGAGGCCCAGAGATGGCCAAGGCACCCAAGATCACGCTAACCGATGAAGATTGGTCGGCCAAATCCTATGAAGCGTCGTTGCTTTTCAGCCCGTCCGCACCAATCAACGAGACAGACCTGTTCGCTGGACGCGGATCGCAGATTCGTAAAATCCTGGAGGCCGTCACCGAGCGCGGAAAGCATGTTGTGCTCTTTGGGGAAAGAGGCGTCGGTAAAACCTCGCTGGCAGGGGTTTTCTCCGGACTTTTCCCATCCACTTTGAAACACATAAAGCTGGTGCGCGAACAGGTTGATCCGAGCGATACTTTCACGACAATTTGGAGGAAGGTTTTTCGAGATATTCATGTTGCAGCGGCGCGTGCGGGCGAAGAGCAACTTATCCCTCTTTCGGAATTCTTCCCCGGCGAGATTTTCCCTGATGATGTCCGGCGCGAATTCGATGCGATCTGGAGCATCGCCGATATGCCCATCATCGTTATCGACGAATTCGACAAAGCGGCCGACAAGAAGATCCACGAACTCATGGCAAATACGATCAAGTCGCTTTCGGACTACTCGATCAATGTGACGGTTGTTCTCGTTGGCGTCGCCGATGATATCAACGAGCTGGTCGGGGAACACGAATCCGTCACCCGCTGCATCGAGCAGGTTCCGATGCCTCGAATGAATCAAGCGGAGATGCGAGAAATCATCGACAAGCGCGTCCCCAAACTTGGCATGACCATGCACAAGGACGCCTACTTCAAGGTCATTGAACTCTCGCGTGGCCTACCGTCCTATGTGCACTTGCTGGGCCTGTATTCTGTTCAGGCAGCAATCGAGCGCAAATCGCTAGAGGTATCGACAGAGGATGTTGATTCAGCCATCGAACGCGCCTTGGATCGTTCGCAGGAATCCATTCAAGAAAACTACGCCACGGCCATTCATAGCAACCGGGGCGACAGTCTCTACCGCCATGTCATTCTGGCGTGCGCACTTGCCAAGACTGATGAACGTGGGCAGTTCACCCCGCAATCAATTTGCGGGCCGCTTTCCGAAATTCTTAAGAAGCCGGTTCGCATCGATACGTTTCAGCAGCACTTGAAGAAATTCATTACGGAAGAGCGGGGCAAAATTCTTGTCCGGAAGGGGCAGGAGCGCGCTTACAAGTTTCGCTTCCGCGATCCCATGATGCAGCCTTACGTCATCATGCGCGGAATCGAAGACCACCTCGTTGCAGAGAGCGCTATTGATGCTCTTTCTTTTCCTGAGCAGCCGGAGCTTGATTTTTCCAGCGGGTTTGGGCGGCCTTCCTAGCTATGTCTTGGCGACGCTCGGGGCTGAGAATTTCCGCCCGAGATTTGCCGCCTATCTTGCCGCCCTCGCTGGACTTCAAAGCTAAGCGAGATGGCTGCTTTTTGTCAGGCTGCTCGCCAGTCGCCAGATCGACAATCGACTTCGCCAACTGGTTCGGATCGCGCGGGCGCTTTGGATGCTTGTCTGTCATGACAGTGCGTCCGGATGCATTGATTTGATGCCGGAAAACGTTCGCGGCTTTAGCGAGCATCCATCATGGCCTTCGATGTGCTCGAAATGAGCGCGCATCCCATTGTTGCTTTCGCGATGAGCGCGGACAGCGCCATGGCATTCGGGGCAACGCTTCCGGCGACCAGGGTTTAATTCAAGCGCCTGATAAACTTCAATCGGCGCCCAAACCCCGCGCCCCGATTCCATTTCGCAAAAGTCTTTTTCCATCGCCGGAATATGGCATTCAACGCAGGCCTTTCAAAGACGGAATTTCAAACTGACCCACTACCAACGAATGAGAGCCGCACAGGTCTCCTGACAGAAAGCTGGCAGGAGACCTGGGCTATGGATCGGTCGGAAGCCCGGTCGCGGCTTCGATATCAAGGAGCCAATGCGATGAATTTCGTCTCTGTCCGCATCATCACGTCAGATGTCCAGCGCCTCGTGCGCTTCTACGGGGAGATCACCGGCATGCCGGCGACGGTATATACCGAAGACTTCGCCGAACTGGCGACGCCGGCCTGCACGCTGGCGATCGGCAGCACGCGCACCTTGATGCTGTTCGGCGCCGACATCGCCCGCCCCGCCGACAACCATACGGCCATCCTCGAATTCCGCGTCGGCGACGTCGATGCCGAATTCGCCCGGCTGTCGAACCTCATCAAGAACACGACCGTGCAGCAGCCGACCACCATGCCCTGGGGCAACCGCTCGCTGCTGTTCCGCGACCCCGACGGCAATCTGGTGAATTTCTTCCAGCCGGTCACCGCCGAGGCGATCCGGAAGTTCGACAAGTAGAAGGCGGGCGCGCGGTTCGAGTTGGTTGACGTCCAGCATAGGGAATTAGCCAAAGCCACTCAACACATCGTCATCAACTCTGAGGAATGGGAGCGTCTCTAAGCCTTGCGTTTAGGGTAATGACGATCTTTCGCATGACGGCAGCGATGGCGACCATTGGCTTTTTGCCGTTGGTGATCAGGCGTTTGTAGAAGGCTGCGAACTCGCCCTTGCCGGCGGCGGCACGCAGAGCGGGCATGAACAGCGCGCTCCTGACGTCCGGGCGCCCGCCGCGGATTTTGCGGTAGCCCTTTTTGAGACCACTGTCATTTGGATGAGGCGCGACGCCGGCAAGCGCGGCGGCCTTTCGGCGTGTCATGGAGCCGAGCTCGGGCAGGATGGCCAGCAGCTTGGCCGTCACGATCGGGCCAAGGCTGTCCATGGCGGTGCAGATGGCCGCTCGATGCTTGAGGGCGCTGCTGTTGGCGATCAACTCGCGCAAGGCTGCGTCGATAGCCTGAATCTGACGCTCGACGACTTTGATCACAGCCTGGAAGGAAGCCGCGAGCCGCCGCCAGGTGCTCTGGCGCGGTTCTTCTCGGCGACCTTCATGGCGATGAGTTCCTGGCGGCGACGCACCAGGGCACGCAAGCGGGTCTCGTCGGGGTCTGGAGCCTGCCAAAGGGCCAGCTTATCCCAGCGTTCGCGGCCGTAAGTCCAAAGCATCGCCGCATCGATGGCATCGCTCTTGCCGTGAGTGCCGTAGGAGCGGATGAAGCTCTTGACCTTGAGCGTGTCGGCGCGATGGCAGGCGATGTCGGCGCACAGGCATTCTTCCAGCAGCAGGCCTTCATGGCCGCCGGTCGGTTCGCAGACCACGAGATCTATATGCTTGTAGCTCTTGAGGAAGGCACGGATGGCGCGTCGCCGGTTGTCGATGACGCGAGTGGTGGTGCCGTCTGAGGCGGTGATGGTGTCCTTGGCGATGTCGAGGCCGAGGCATAATTGCGGTTGTTGGTGCAAGAAAGCCATGCTGGTGGTATCCTTGTCGGGCTTCGGATTGTTTGCGGGCGTGGCGCAAGCCAGCGGCCAATCAACTCTCCAAGCGATGGCGGACAAGACGGCAGGGACCATGATGACGTCGGGTGTTACCCGATCCTAGGGACGGTCGCCTGCCGCCGGGACTGCTGGCTGTGATGGGCCTGCAGTCCCGGCCGCCAAACTACCCGATCCTTCTCAAACAATCCTAGGGCGAAGCAAGGAGCGCAGCTCCGTCGGTGACGGGGGGCCTCCGCGCTGAACAGGCGCCGTGCACTCCTATTTCAGGTTCCACCTGCGCACGACCGGCTCGCCGGGATCGTGCTCGTAGCCGAGAACGCTGATGCTGGCCGTGTCGAGCACGAACAGCGCGCCGCCTTCCGGTGGCAGGCCGAGCCAGCGGGCGGCGAGCACGCGCAGGAAATGCGCGCTGGAAAAGATCAGTATGTCGGCATTGGCCTTGCGCAGGCGATCGATGATCCTGTCGGCACGGGCGCCGACATCGGCCGCCGTCTCGCCTTGCGGGCAACCATCGCGAAACACGTTCCAGCCCGGCCGCTCGGCCAGGATTTCTTTCGTGGTGCGCCCTTCATAGGCGCCGTAGTCCCACTCCTGCAGATCGTCCATCCTGACGCTCTGCGCCCCAAAGCCGGCGAGCACGCTGGTGTTGTAGGCGCGCTGCGAAGGGCTCGACCAGACGGCCGAGAACGACACGCCCTTGAGCCGCTCCGCCACGCCGCGCGCGGCCGCCTCTCCGGCCGGCGTCAGCGGCATGTCGGTGCGCCCGGTATGCTGCCCCGAAAGGCTCCACGCCGTCTCGCCATGCCGGACCAGATGGATCTGCGGAAACACGTTGCTCATGGGGTGCCTTTCGATGTCGGCGGCACCTTAGAGGACGATGCCGCAAAGGGGAATCCGGGCTGGCGAAATGTGTGCCAGCCTCTTCACGATAGGTTGGCGCTGCCCCTCATCTGGCTGCCGCCATCTTCTCCCCGTATAGTGACGGGGAGAAGGACGCATTCGTCGATGATTTCGCGAATCTCCAACGTTGCGGAAAAAGCGCTGTGGCCGCAACCGCCCTTTCTCCCCGTCACTATACGGGGAGAAATGCCCGGCAGGGCAATGAGGGGCGGCGCCGACCAACAATTGACCGCCCGAGGCGCCAAGCTCTGGATATCAAATCCATCTCTGGCCCTGGTCCCCGCCGCATTGGCTCAATGAATGAGCGCGGGGGCATAACTATCTCTAATCCATAGTCATCACCGGAACATGTGCGCCCGCGGACGATCCTCGCACGACAGGCAACATCATCATGTACAAACATCTGCTCATCGCCACCGACGGCTCGGAACTGGCCGACAAGGGCGTTGCCCATGGCCTCACGCTGGCCAAGGGCATCGGCGCCGCCGTCACCTTCATCACCGTTTCGGAACAATTCCCGATCTTCGCCTGGGGCGGCGCCATGGCCGGCTATGCCGCCGGCGATGAACTGGTCGCCTACCAGGAGGAAGCGCGCCGCTATGGCAAGGAAGTGCTCGACAAATGCAAGGCATCGGCCGACGCCGCCAGCGTGTCCGCAAAGCTGGTCCATGTCGAGGACAAAAGGCCGGCCGAGGCGATCCTGGAACTGTCCAAGGCGCAAGGCTGCGACCTGATCGTCATGGCCTCCCACGGCCGCCGCGGGCTGGGCAAGCTGCTTCTGGGCAGCCAGACGGCGGAAGTGCTGTCCTACACCGAGATTCCTGTGCTCGTGGTGCGATAGCGGCTGCAACTCGATATTTCAAAAATGGCGCCGTCGGTCAGGGCTGCTTCGCGGGTTCGTTCGCCAGGGCATATTCAACCCGTGGCGAATGGCCGAAGAATTGCTTGTAGGCGCGGCTGAAGGCGGCCTCGGATTCGTAACCGATACGCAAGCCGATTTCGCCGACGCGTGCGTCTCGCCTGGCCAAAAGGTCCCGGGCCAATCCCAGGCGCCATTCATTCTGGTAGCGCAGCGGTGAGCGCCCGACGAGGGCCGCGAAGCGCTCGCAGAAGCTGGAACGGGACATGCCGGCCTTGCCGGCCAGTTCATTGATACTCCACCGCTGCAGCGGCCTTTCGTGGATGGCCTTCAGGGACCGCGCGATGCGTGCGTCGGAAAGCCCGCCGAGCCAGCCCGTGGCGTGTCCTTCATGGACCCAGCTGCGCAAGGTGCGGATGACCATGAGGTCGATGATGCGGGAAATCATCAAGGCCGCGCCGGGTTGGGCGTCGCTGGTTTCGATCATCAGGAAGGGCAGCATTCCATCGATCCATCCTGCCCCCTGGGCATGCCGGATGTGAATGCACTGCGGCAAGGCAAAGATCATCCCCCGAAGGCTGTCCGGATCGAACCAGAAGCGGCAGGCGACGATCGCCACGTGCGGATGCGACGCCACCAGCCGCAACCCACCGGGACCGCGAGGCAGGAGCACGAGGTCGCCCGCGTCGATGACGACAGGGGCCTGATCCTCGCTCTCCATGTGCAGCGCGCCGGCTGTCACCACGACGATATGGGCTTGCCTCTCATCGAGATCGAGTTGTTCCGCCTTTGCCAGTGTGCGCGAAAAAACCTGGTCGCCGGTAAGCCTGATCTGCGCCAGCACATGCGACAGGAGATCGCCGGTGACGCCGGTATGGGATGCTCCATCCGGAAGAATGGTCAAATTTTCAGGCGATTCCATCATGGATGCGGTCAGCCGGTTCCCCTACATTCCTTACGATCATAGCGCATTTCGTGCTGATTATGCGCTGTTTTTGCCTTGGATCAAAGCCATACCCACAAGCGAAGGCCGCGGGCATGAGCTGTTCCAATCATCCAACCTGAGGACATGATCCCAAGTCGATCAAGCGGGTCAACTCGCCTCCCTCGGGCCATTCCAACCGACAAGACAGGAAGTTCCAATGAGCACTCAAACAATCCAGGCGCCCGACGCCGCATCGCAATGGCTGAAGTCATATTATTTCCTGCGGGCCGGCTTTTCGGTCGCCTGGGTAGCGGCCGCCTTTACCCTTGGCAAAAGCGCGCCGCCGGTCGCGGCGGTCCTCCTGGTCGCCTACCCCGCATGGGATGCGATCGCCAATATTCTGGACGCGCAGCGCAGCGGCGGCCTGAAGGCCAATCCCAGCCAGGCGCTCAACGCGGCGGTCAGCACGATCACGGCCATCGCCGTCCTCATCGCCCTTGGACAGGGCCCGCACACGGTGCTGGCTGTATTCGGGGCATGGGCCATTCTCTCCGGCCTGTTCCAGCTTGCGACCGGCGTACGCCGTTGGCGGGCGGGCGCACAATGGGCAATGGTGCTGAGCGGTGCGCAGTCAGCGCTTGCCGGCGGTTTCTTCATCAAACAGGCAATCGGCGCCGCGACGCCCGGCATCACCGACATCGCCCCCTATGCCGCGTTCGGCGCCTTCTATTTTCTCGTCTCGGCCGTATGGCTGAGCGTCATGCAGGCACGCAAGCCCACGGCTTGATTCTCTCGAGCACCTGGGCCAAGCCAAGCCGACTTCTGTTGACGACAGCGGCTGGTTGATCGGGCTTTGCCCCCACCCTCATGGCGCCTTGCCCATCGCCCGCATGGCAACAAGCACCGCGGTGTATTCGGTGAAATCGCGCGGGCAGTCTCGCAGCGCGAGCCGGTAGAGGCGCAGGGCCTCGTCGTCGCGATGCTGCAGCCGCTGGAACTCCGCGACGAAGACACGCGCCTCGCACAGATGCTCGTTTTTCGTCGTGCCGTCGGGGTCGTCGGCGGCGGCCAGCGTGGCTTCGGGTGTCTGCCGCCCAAGGAACATGCGAACCACCGGCGCCGGCCATTTCGTCACATCGAGCGTGACGTTGCCCAAATTGCTCGGCAGCCTGTTGTGTCGCCGCGCAATATCGATCCACAAGGCATGATAGGCGTTATACTCACCGCCGGGATCGATCGCGTCTGCCTGTTCGAAGTCTGCCAGCGCCTTCTCGGGCGATCCCGAATAGAAGCTCAGCAGCCCCCGGTCGCCGTAGGTGCCGGCATTCCCGGGATCGAGGCGTATGGCTTGATCGTAATCGGCGAGGGCCTGGTCGTACTGAGCCTTGTACACCCGCGCGAGAGCGCGGCACGCAAAGGCCGATGCGTCCTTCGGACCGAGGCTGACGGCCTGGTCGCAATCCGACAGGGCGCGGTCATAGTCGGCCTTGTACATCCAGACACGGCCCCTGCCGCCATAGGCATCGGCATATTTGGGTTCGAGGCTGATCGACTGGTCGTAATCGGCGATGGCCCGGTCGTATTGGCCCTTGCGGCCCCACACCCAGCCCCGGCCCCTGTAGGCAACCGCGTATTTCGGGTCGAGGCGGATCGCCTGGTCATAGTCGGCGATCGCGCTGTCGTACTGGGCCTTCCGGCTGAACACCCAGCCGCGGTTCCTGAACGCAACGGCCATGTCGGGCTCAATCATGAGGGCGACGTTGTAGTCCGAAATGGCGCGGATATATTCACTCTTCGACGCCCAGGCCCGGCCCCGGGCATTATAGATCCACGCATCTCCAGGTGTGATGATGATTGCCTGGTCGTAGTCCGCGATAGCACGATCGAGGTCATGCTTGTCAGACCAGGCGAGCCCCCTGTTGTAGTAGGCCCCGGCATAGTTCGGGTCGAGGCTGATCGCCTCGTTGAAATCCACTATGGCCCGGTCGGTGTCGTTCTTCAGCGACCACGTCCAGCCACGATTATTGTAGGCCATCGCATCCCTTGGATCGGCGACGATGGCTTGCGTGTAATCGGCGACGGCACGATCGTAGTCTTTCTTGCCACGCCAGATATCGCCACGGTTGCGGAAAGTCTCGGCATCCCTGGGATCGAGCCTGATCGCCTCGTCGTAGTCCGATATGGCGCGGTCGGCGTCGCCGCGTTTCTTCCAGGCATTGGCGCGCCAGCGATAGGCCTGGACATGATTGGGATTGAGGCTGATCGCCTGGCTGTAGTCCGCTGTGGCGCGTTCCGGATTGCCCTTGGAGGCCCAGGCCAGCCCGAGGTTGTAATATTGGTCCGCATTCTCGGGATCGAGAAAAATGGCCTGGCTGTAGCTGGTGACGGCCTTGTCATACTCGCCCGTGCGCAGATACGCATTGCCGCGCACGTTGTAGACAACGCTGTTTCCCGGATCGAGGCTGATCGCCTTGTCGAAATCGGCGATGGCTTTGACATAGTCGTGCTTTACGTCGTTCCAGATCATGCCCCGGTTGCCATAGGCGATGGCGAGTTGCGGGTTGAACTCTATCGCCTTGTCATAGTCGGCCAGGGCGCGGTCGTAATCCCGCTTGTAGCCCCAGATCAGCCCACGGTTGTTGAAGGCGTCGGCGTCTTTCGCATCGAGCTTGATCGCCTCACCGTAATCGGCGATGGCAAAATCATAGGCACCCATATCCGACAATGCGTTGGCGCGGTTTAAAAAGGCTAGCGCCCGGTCGCTGGAAGCCGTCGCCTTATCCTCGATGACGACCTTGCAGGCAGCGATCCGCCTGGCGGTGTCATGCTTTTCATTGCCGCAATCCTCGAGCCCTCCAGCCATGGCCGGAACGCCGAGCGCAAGCAGGATGGCAGCACAGACCGGAACCCGCTGTGCCCTTGCAGTCAATCGCCGAAATCTGTGAAGCATCATGTCCGCGGATTCTGGATCACGTCTGTCGGTTGTTGGCCTTCCGCCGACTTGATCAGGCAAATTCTTGATCGCCGCAAGTCACCATGGAAAAGAAAATCCGGGCAGCCGGTTTCCGCTTCCGCCTGCCTTCACACCACTGCCAGCACCTTGCCCGTGTCGTGCTGGCGCACGAAATCGACGCGTCCGCCGTCCCAGTGGTAGCTGTAGTGACGGCCCTGGACCGGGACACCGATGACATCGGGCCAGAAGATGCCGATGCACTCTCCATCCGCCATGCGCACGCTGTTCCACACCAACCCGTCGCTGCCGGCGGCCCGCAACGCCCGCCCTTGCGCCTGCGACGCCGTGTAATCGTCCGGGTCGAGCACGCCGGGCACGGCGTTGACGTCGTCGAGTTCGCGGTCGACGCTGCCGATCAGCACGCGGAAATCGGCCGTCCAGCCGGGCGCCTCGTTGGTGGCGCGCATGAAGTTCTGATGATGGTGGATGGTCTCGGCCAGCGCCACGTCCTCGCTGTCGCCGGCATAGTAGATGCCGTAGCTGCCGTCCGAGAAGCGGCCGGGCCGCAAGGTCGAGCAATGCACGAAAGGCGCCATGACGAAGCTGGCGCCAGGACCGGAAACACGCCTTGCGGCCGGCACCTTGCCGAGATCGCCGAGCTCGAGCCGGATGCGCGGGTTTGTCTTCTCCTCGACGGCCGCCAGCGCCTCCCAGTCGCGCGGGTCGGCAATGTCCTCGAACAGGTCGATCGGCGGATGGATGGAGCGGATGATGCGATAGGTCTGGGGCCAGTGGACGCAGCGCCGGACCGCAAGCCCACTCACCATGCACCACGCTCCGCGTCGAGCCATTCGCGCATCGCCGCGAGATCGGAGATGTCGCCGCGCAGCATCAGGTCGAGCGCAGACTGCCCGCCGAAGGCGGTATTGGGCTTGCGGATCCAGGCATAGCCGCGCGCCGGTTCGGTGAAGAGGTAGCGCAGCCCTTTGTGGATGCCCATCAGATGCGCCATGCGGGTGCGCAGGTCGCGGTCGATCCGGCCGACGCCGCCTTCCTTCCACCGTGCCCAGGTGCGCGCCGAGATGCCGCCAAGCAAGACACACGCCTCGAAGTCGCTGAGATTCCACGCCTTGAACAGATTGACCGTGGTGCGCGCCAAGGCGCCCGCCTCTTCATCCGAAATGGCGCTGCCGACCGTGGCCGGTGTCGTGACGATGGACTGAAGCTGCATGTTTAGACCTCGCTAATGGCAGATATATAGCATGTATCTGCCAATTGGCAAGGAATGACCCATCAGGACTTGGGTTCCTCGCCCCCATGAAATGGGGGAGAGGTGGCTCGGCAAAGCCGAGACGGAGCGGGGGCAGCGCCGACTTGGCATCAACTTAGCGCGAGCCCGCCAACGTCGCAGCCCCCTCTCCGACCGCTTCGCGGCCACCTCTCCCCCGCTTTGCGGGGGCGAGGAAATCAAGCGCAGTGCCTACTCCGCTGCCTCGTACCCCGCGATGCCCTTGATCTCGAGGAAGTCCTCCAAACCATATTCGGCATACTCCCGGCCGTTGCCCGACTGCTTGTAGCCACCGAAGGGCAGGCCGGCGTCCCATTGGGGATAGTTGATGTAGACATTGCCCGAGCGCATGCGCGCCGCGACGTCGCGAGCCTTCTGTAGGTCCTTGGCCTGGATGTAGGAGGCAAGGCCGTAGACGGTGTCGTTGGCCTGCTCGACCGCCTGTTCGACCGTGTCGTAGGGCAGGATCGCCAGCACCGGCCCGAAGACCTCTTCGCGCGCGATGCGCATGTCGTGCGTGACGTCGGCGAAAACGGTCGGCCTGACATAATAGCCGCGGTTGAGCTCGGCAGGGCGGCCGGGGCCGCCGGCGACCAGGGTCGCACCCTCGTCGATGCCGCTCTGGATCAGCTCCTGGATCTTGTCGAACTGGACCTGGCTGACCACAGGGCCAAGCTTGGTGTTGGCGCCATCGGCCGGGCCGACCGTGAACTTTTCAGCCGCGACCTTTGCATAGCCGGCGGCCTCGTCGTGACGGTCACGCGGCACGAACATGCGCGTCGGCGCGTTGCAGGACTGGCCGCTGTTGCTGAAGCAGCCGGCGACGCCCTTGCTGACGGCGGTGGCGAGATCGACATCCGGGAACAGGATGTTGGCCGACTTGCCGCCAAGCTCCTGGTGCACGCGCTTGACCGTGTCGGCGGCGGCCTTGGCCACCAGGATGCCGGCCCGCGTCGAACCGGTGAAGGACATCATGTCGATGTCGGGGTGGCTGGACAGCGCCTGGCCGACGCCAGGGCCGTCGCCGTTGACGAGGTTGAACACGCCCTTCGGCACGCCGGCCTCGTCGATGATCTCGGCGAAGATGATGGCGTCGAGAGGCGCGATTTCGGACGGCTTCAGCACCATGGTGCAGCCGGCGGCGAGTGCCGGACCCACCTTGCAGGTGATCTGGTTCAGCGGCCAGTTCCACGGCGTGATCAGGCCGACGACGCCGATCGGCTCCTTGACCACGAGATGGTTGCCCTTGACGTGGCGGAACTGGAAGTTCTTCAGCGTGTCGGCCATCTTGGTCAGATGCGCGAGGCCAACGCCGACCTGGCTGTCGAGCGCCATCTGGCTCGGCGCACCCATTTCGCGCGATACGGCCAGCGCTAGGTCAGCGCTGCGCTTCTTGTAAACCTCGATGACGCGGTTGAGGATGTCGAGGCGCTCCTCGACCGAGGTGAAGCCGAACGTGTTGAAGGCACGCTTGGCGGCAGCCACCGCCTTGTCGACATCGGCCCTGGAGCCGAGCGAAATCTGCGCGAAGGCATCTTCATTCGACGGATCGATGACGTCGAGCGTGTTGGGCACAACAGGATCGACCCATGCGCCATCGATATAGAACTGCAGATTGTGTGACATGGTTTCTCCTTGGGGGCCGCATGGCCGGTCCGGCGTGATATCTGGCTAGAAATAACGATGCGCGAACGGCGCTGTCAAACGCAACCCCCGAAGTGGTTGAGCCAGCGCGCCAGTGGTTGAGCCAGCGCGCACAACATGCTGTCGTCGTGCTGGGCGGAACCGTAGCGCTTAATGCGAAGCGCTAGAGAGCCATCGTCGAGTTCCTTCGCGCCCCCCTCTGTCCTGCCGGACATCTCCCCCACTTGGGGCCTGTTGCGCAATGTTGCGGGAGGCGTGT
>NZ_ML703311.1 GCF_008520305.1 Mesorhizobium sp. SARCC-RB16n
CCCGGCATTTGCTGGAGCGGATTGAGGGTGAATCGTTCGGGCTCTTTTGTCCAGGCCCTACAGATGAACTCGTAGGGTGTGAGGCCTTTGAGGGTTTTGAGCCGCTTAGCGAAGTTGTAGGCGGTGACGAAATCGGTGAGATGGCTGCGCAGCTCGTTGTGGCTCTCGTAGTGGAAGCGCTTGACGGTCGCATCTTTGATGGTGCGGTTCATGCGCTCGACCTGCCCATTGGTCCAAGGATGCCTAGGCTTGGTGAGGCGATGATCGATGTTGTTGCGAGCGCAGGCCGCGACGAAGGCATGGGCCCAGAAGGGTTCCTTCCGCTCGATCTTCTCCTTGATGTCGGCTGCGGTCCAACTCTCACCGCTTGGGTCGGTGAAGTGGATGCCGTTGTCCGTAAGAACAGTGTGGATCTTGTAGGGGACAGTTTTGATGAGGTTCCGCAGGAACTCGGCTGCAACGCGGGTTGGAACGCGCACGTGCAATTCGGTATAGGCGAACTTCGAGGTTCGATCGATCGCCACGAGGAGATAGAGCTTGCCTTCCGCGGTGCGGACTTCGGCGATGTCGATATGGAAGTAGCCGATTGGGTAGGCCTTGAATTTGCGTTTGATGCCTTTGCCGTCCTCCACGTCCGGCAGCCGCGAGATGCCGTGGCGCTGAAGACAGCGATGAAGTGATGAGCGGGTCAGATGCGGGATCGTGGCCTGCAGGGCATAGAGACAGTCGTCGAGGGGCAGCAGCGTGTGCTTGCGAAAGGCGACGATGATTGCCTCGTCCTCAGGCGACAAGGACGTGGACTTCGGCTCCGATGGCCCGGTCTTGAGATCGGCGACGGAGCCCCGCTTCTTCCATTTGGCAACGGTCTTGGGATTGATCCCGTAGCGCTTTGAGAGCGCCCTCAGGCTCGCTTGACTATTTTGTATTGCTCGACGGATCGCCTCTGTCGTTGTGGCGCTGCCGTGAAGAACCTGTCCCATAGCGCATCCTTCCATTGCTTGGAAAATAATGCACCATCAAACCCTGGGATCAAACATCTA
>NZ_ML703312.1:0-150 GCF_008520305.1 Mesorhizobium sp. SARCC-RB16n
GGCATTCGGGCGTATAGAGTGGGATGACGTGGTCACCCTTCTTGACCGAGGTGACGCCCTTGCCGACATCGACCACGACGCCGGCGCCCTCATGGCCGAGAATGGCCGGGAAGATGCCTTCGGGATCGGCGCCCGACAGCGTGAATTCGT
>NZ_ML703312.1:595-8600 GCF_008520305.1 Mesorhizobium sp. SARCC-RB16n
TCCCTCGAGGTCGACCTCCATGATCTCCAGCGGCCTTCCGGCAGCGACTGCGACAGCGGCGCGGGTTTTCATTCTTTCTTCTCCCCGAAATTCGTTTGCGAGGCTTGGCCTTGCTTGTGATTGGAAATGACTAGGCGGCGGCCTTGGCCGGTCCGGCCGGGAACACGCCCGACATGACAGTGAAGCCCTTGATGCGCTTGACCCGATCGCACCAGCGCCGGATGGCCGGATAGTCCTGGCGGGGTATCCCGCCCTCCTCCGACAGGATGAGGTAGGGAAAGCAGGCGATATCGGCGATGGTCGGGTGGCTGGAAGAACAGATCCAGTTGCGGCCTTGCTGTTCGCCGAACCACAGATGCTCGTCGAGAATGCGAAACAGCCGGTGCGCGCCGGCACGAGCGGCATCGACATCGAAATCGTAGAAAAGTGCGTCGTGCAGGCGGGCCGCCGACGAAGTTGCGGTGATGCCGTCGGCAAAGGTCAGCCACTGGCTGATCTCACCGAGCTGGGCTGGGCTGTCCCTCGGATACCAAGTGCCCGACGGATCGTATTTCGACGCGAGGTAGACCAGGATCGCCTGAGCATCGCGCAGGATCAGCCCGTCATCATTGATGACCGGCAGCTGCCCGAGCGGATTGAGCTTCAGGAACCATTCCGATTTGTGTTCGCGGCCGGGATAGAAGTCGATCGGCACGGTTTTGTGGTCGATGCCGAGGAAACTCATCAGCAAGCGCAACTTGTAGCAATTGCCGGACAGTTCGTAGTCGTAAAGCGTGATCATCGGCAGCTCCTATATGTCCAGCACGAGGCGCGCCGATTTGGCGCGCGACACACAGGTCATGATCCTGGTCCCGGCCTTTCTCTCGGCATCGTTGAGGTAGACGTCCTGGTGGTCGGGCTCTCCTTCGATCACCGTCGCCATGCAGGTGCCGCAGGCGCCTTGCTCGCATGACGACGGCACATCGATGCCGTTCTCGCGCATCACCTGCATGATGGTCTTGCCGGCGGGCACCTTGAGCGTGAGGCAGGAGCGCGCCAAGGCCACCTCGAAGCTGGAACTGTCGTCGATCTTGTTGGTGTTCTTGAAATATTCGAAATGCACCGCAGTGTCCGGCCAGCCCTGCTCGGCCGCTGTCCTTCGGGCAGCTTCCAGCATCGGGCCGGGACCACAGACATAAAGATGCATGCCGTTCTGGTACGAGGAAAGCATCTCACGCAGTTTGGCGCCTGTTTGCTCCGGTGTGAGGCCGAGGTGGGGCACGAGCGAACCACCGAGGCGCTGCAGGCGATCGGAGAAGGCGAGATGCTCTTTTCCTTGCGCGAAATAGTGAAGTTCGTGCGTCAGCTCTTGATTTTTCAAGGCCTGCGCCATGGCCAACAATGGTGTGATGCCGATACCGCCGGCGATGAACAGCGTCTTGATCGCATCGCGGCGCAGCGGGAAATTGTTGCGCGGCTCCGAAATCGCCAGCACGTCGCCTTCGCGAACGGTCTCGTGCATGCATTTCGAACCGCCCTTCGAATCCCTTTCCAGCTTCACGCCGATGACAAAGCTGTCGGTTTCTCCCGGTCCGTTGGTGATCGAATATTGCCGGATCTCGCCGTTGGGCATGTGGACATCGATATGAGCGCCTGGCTGGAAGGTCGGCAGAAGGCCCTTGATCGGGCGAAGCTCGAATCCGGCTATGCCGTCGGCCGCCGGCCACTTCCTCGCCACCGTGACGCGCAGTGCGGCCTTGCGGCCATGCGTCATCAATTCCGGCATCTCCGCGAGTTCGGCGGACACCTTTTCGTAGATCGGCTCGATCGGTGCCGGCGCCGATGCGGTCGCAGCCTCCCGCTCCGCCTCATCGCGCAGCTTGGACAGAAGCTCATTGTGATGGCGCAGGATGGCGATACGCACGGCCCCATCGGCGTCCTGATCCAGCACGCCACGAATGACCGAACGGTTGGAATCGACCGGCTGAACGAAGAAGACGCCCTGTGTCCGCGCACTGCCGTCCACTGAGCGCAGCGTCACGGCAAAATCCTGCACGGCGTCAGCCTGGATCTCGGCGCTGTCGCCGTCGATCCTGGCGCTGGGCTGGAAACGATAGGCCTTCAGTCTCTCGATGACCTTGCCGGCCGGCGCGTTGACGGGGATTCCACGCAACACGAGCAACTTGCCTTCCGGCAAACCGGAGACGTCCGGAACCTCGCCTCGCGGTTCTTCGGACGACCAGACGAGGCCATAGCGTTCCACGGCTGGAAAGGTGCGGTTGGTGATGGTGCGGGCCGGCGCGTCGGCCGGATGTGCCGGAATATAGGTGCAGCCGGCGGTGCGGTTGGAATAGCGCCAGCCATGGTACTGGCACTTAAGCTCGCGACCATCATTGATGCCTATCGACAGCCTGACGCCGCGATGCAGGCAACGGTTTTCCCAGATGTTGACGTAGCCGTCATCGGCGCGCCAGACGGCGAACTCCCGGCCAAGCAACTGGCCATGGAAGACGTGGCGGTACGGCAAATCGTAGGCAGCGGCGATCGGATGCCACTTGTTCCTGGCTTCTTCCAACATTCATCGTCTCCAAAAATATCTTGTCAGGCCGCTACTGGAATGACGCCATAGGTGACGCCCTTCTGGCTGAGCCAGCGCCGGTAGGCGATGGCGGACTTGTCGGCCCGTATCGGTGTTTCCGCACGAGGATCGAGCGGGAGACGCTTCGGCACCTGGTTCTCGAGGATCGGCTTGTCCTGACCGAAGATGGTCTGCTGAAATCGCTTGATCACCTTGTCTTCATTGTCTTCGTCGAGCACACACAGCAGCATGTGGGCCCGCACGTGCTCCTGGTCGACCGGTTGCAGAAAGACGGCGATGACATCGCGCCGCGTTTCATCGAGAGGGCTCGATTTGTAGAGCACCGAGCAATAGGGATGCGGCACGCGATAGACATAGTCCACATCCGCACCGCCGTCCGAGGTGGTCGAAGCCATCGGCTGGAAGAAGCGGCAGCGCGTCGCCAGGATCTCGTCGCGGTCGGCGGAAATCTCGACATCGTATTCCTTGACCTCGGTGTGCGGTTCGACGCCGAGAATGTCGGTATGGACGTATGGGAAGTGGCCCATGTCGAGAAAATTCTCGATGGCGCGCGGCGCTGAAACATTCACGCCGAAAGTCGCGGCGTTGAGCTTGCGTCGATCCGCTTCCGCGTATTCCGGGATCGGAAACAGATCCTCGGGCGGCGACCCGAGCGAGGTCCAGACATAGCCATAAGCGCTCTTTGCCGGCAGTCTTTCATCGATGTCGATGACCGGCGCGCGGTCTCCCGGCCGCAAACCCGGCCGCGACCGCCACACGACTGGTTCGCCGTTCTCGCTGACGGCAAAACTGACACGCTCCTCAAGCAACACCGTCTCCTCGACGACGAACGGAGAGGTCTCGGCAATCGCGCCGATCGGATGCCAGAGATTCAGGATTACCGTATCCGTGCATTTTGCCATCGTTCTATTCCTTCAATGCGCCCGAGACCGTCGTTGCCGAAATCAGGATTGCGCCGGTATGGCGCCGTAGGTGACGGCCCGGTCGCGCAGCCAACGCCGGTAGTAGACCGAGACGGCGTCGGCCCGGATCGGCGTCTCAGCGCGCGGATCAAGCGGCAGGCGCTTGGGCACCTGGTTCTCCAGGATCGGTTTGTCCTGGCCGAAGATCAGTTGCATGAAGCTGCGCACGGTCGCCGCCTCCATGCCCTCCTTCAGATAACAAAGATAAGGATGCGCGATGCAATTTTCCTCGTCGACCGGCTGCACGAACAAGGTGATCACGTCGAGCCGCTCCTTCTGGATCGGGTTGCTCTTGTAGAGCGCCACCGTATAGGGCCGTATGACCTTGTAGATGTAGTCGACGACAAACCCGTGCTTGGCGGTCGGCGAAGCCACCGGTTGATAGAATTTGCATTCCGTCGCCAGAACCTCGCCCTTGTCGGTGATTTCCACCTTGTATGGCGCCACCTCGGTATGCGGCTCCTCGCCAAGCCAGCCAGCGTGGATGAAGGGGAAATGCCCCATGTCCAGAAAATTCTCGACGGCGCGCAGGCCGGACACCTTGACCGCAATGGAGCCGCCACTGACCAGATGACGATCCGCCTCGTTGGCCTCCGGAATATAGATGATGTCGCGCCAGGGTGTATCGAGGCACGTCCAGACGAAGCCGTATCGCTCGGCCCTCTTGAGCGTCGCTCCGGTATCCGTTCGCACAACCTCCAGCTTGCGAAGATCCCTGCAATCGATGGCAAGGTCGACCCCGAGCAAGCGGGTCGGGAACGGTGTATCGCCAGCCAGTGCCGCGCGGTCGGCAACGATATGCCAGTCGTTCAAAAGCTCGCGGTCATTGCAACGGGTTGCCATCGGCATCCCCTCTCACTCGGCTAGCCCTTCATCATGAACCTAGCGCAGCGTCTCTAAATCAAAGAACCACAAGATTGGATATCAATCAATAAGTTTTTGTGTGGCAAAACACGATTTTTTGTTGACAGATTGCGACGATTGCACTCCGATATATGGAATTCTGAATTCGAGATATGTTGCACCTTGAGGGGCATGTGTTCGATATGGACGATATCCCAATCATGTCTTGCAAACGGCGGAGAGCCATGTCGTGAGCGGTCGCTCCCAAACGATCGCGGAAACGCTGACGCGTGCGATCATCGATCATCGACTGGTGCCGGGCTGCAAACTTGGCGAGCGCGAACTCGCCGAGATATTCGACGTCAGCCGCATCGTCGTGCGACAGGCGCTGATCCGTCTCGCCGATGACGGCCTGGCCCAGATCGAGCGCAACCGCGGCGCCTTCGTCGCCCGGCCCAGCATGCAGGAAGCACTCGAGATCTACGACGCGCTGACCTTGGTCGAACAGGGCGTCGCCGCGCAGCTGAGCGACCGCCTCGGCCCTGCCGGCTGGGCCGAACTGCGCCACCATGTCGAACGCCAGCGCCAAGCTGTCGCTGCTGGCAACGATGCGCTGGCCGACGTGCTCGGTCAGGAATTCCATACCGTCTTCGTGCGCCTCAGCCGCAACAAGGTGATGCAGGAAATCCATGCTCAGCTTGTGCGCCGTACGACGCTGCTTCGGTCGCTCATTACCGCCGATTTCGACTATTGTAACCTGCTCGACGACCACTCGCGGGTGGTCGACCTCCTGGAGAAAGGCCGCCTGAAGCAGGCGATGGACCTCATCGACACCCACCATCGGACCGTGGTGCGCGGCTACATCATGGACCGAGAGGTGTTTCCCGAGCTGACGCCCGCCGAAGCTCTCGCACCCTATCTCGACGGCAAGGCCGAGGGGGCGACAACGGCGGTTCCGCTCGCAAGGCCAGCGAAAGCACCGGGCGATGCGGCGACGCATCTACACATCCATCTTCCAAAAAAAGATCCGGCACCCGCAAGCCGGGCATCAACGAAAAAAACCAACAGAGGGTTACAATCATGAACGACGTAACAAGACGGGATTTCCTGAAATACAGCGGTGCGCTCGGCGCTGCACTTGGCGCCGGGGGATTGAGCACCGTCGCGCAAGCGCAAGAGGTGCTGAAGATCGGCGCTGTCTATGTCTCCCCGGTCGCTGAAATCGGCTGGACCAAGCAGCACAGCCTCGGTGTCGAGGCCATCAAGGCCGAGTTCGGCGACAAGGTCGAACTTACCGTCATCGACAACATCTTCATGCCGCAGGACGCCGAGCGCATTTTTCGCGAATTGGCCAGCGCCGGCAACAAGCTGATCTTCGGCACCAGCTTCTCGCACGGAACGCCGATGCAGAAAGTGGCGCCGCGATTCCCCAAGGTGGCCTTCGAACATTGCTCCGGCATTGTCCATCTCGCCAATCTCGGCACCTTCGAAGCCAAATATTACGAGGGTACTTTCGTAGCTGGCGCTGCCGGCGGCTACATGTCGAAAGCGGGCAAGATCGGCTTCATCGGCGGCTTCCCGATCCCCGACATCGTCGGCCCGGCCAATGCGCTGCTGCTTGGCGCGCAAAGCGTCAATCCGAATGCGACCTGCAACGCCATCTTCCTCAATTCCTGGTTCGATCCCGGCAAGGAAAAGGAGGCTGCCAAGACGTTGCTTTCACAAGGCTGCGATGTCATCTGCTCGATGACGGATACGGCAACCGGTGTCCAGGTCGCCGGCGAAGGCGGCGCCTGGTCGATCGGCTATGCCAGTGACATGGCCAAGTTCGGTTCGGGCAAGCAGTTGACGTCATTCGTCCTCGACTGGACCAGCGACTATGTCGGCGCGGCCAAGGCCGTCGCTGCCGGCACCTGGAAGCCGGAGGTGCGTTGGGACGGGCTGGCGGCCGGCGTGGTCAAGATGGCGCCCTACAATGAAGGCATTCCCGCCGATTCCCGGGCCAAGCTGAAACAGCTTGAGGCCGACATCGGTAGCGGCAAGGTCCACCCCTATGCCGGCGAATTGAAGGACCAGGCCGGCAACGTCAAGGTCGCCGCCGGTTCCGTTCTGGCCGATGACGACATTCGCGGTATGAACTGGTTCGTGAAGGGGATGATCGGCAAGCTGAGCTGACCGTCCATCAAGGAGCCTTGGCGCCGAAGCCGATATGCTTCGGCGCCAGCCGGCTTGCGCCTCGTCCAACCTCGCTTCACGCCACGGCAGGACCCGCCATGCACCCGCGTCTAAAACTGTGCAACATCTGCAAACGCTATCCGGGCGTCGTCGCCAATGACGACGTTTCACTGTCGATCCAGCCCGGCGAGATCCACGCTGTGCTGGGCGAGAATGGCGCTGGCAAATCCACGCTGATGAAGATCATCTATGGCGCGGCGCAGGCCGATTCCGGGGAGATCTACAGCGATGGCAATGCGATCGTCGCCCACAACCCGGCGGTATCGCGCGCGCTCGGTATCGAGATGGTCTACCAGCACTTCGCATTGTTTGAATCGGTCTCTGTGGTCGAGAACATTGCGCTATCGGCAAGCAGCGGATTTCATCTTCCCTCGCTTGCCGAAAAGATCCGCGACCTCTCGCTCCGATACGGCATGCCCATCGATCCGCATCGCCAGGTGCACGACCTGTCGGTCGGCGAGCGCCAGCGCGTCGAGATCGTGCGCTGCCTGCTGCAGGCGCCGAAACTCTTGATCCTCGACGAACCGACTTCCGTGTTGACGCCGCAGGCTGTGGTCAAGCTGTTCGAGACGCTCCGGCAATTGGCCGCCGAAGGCTGCAGCATCGTCTATATCAGCCACAAGCTCGACGAGGTGCAGGAGCTCTGCGACACCGCAACGGTGCTGCGCAACGGGAGGGTCACCGGCACAGCGCGACCCAAGGAAACAACATCGCTAGAGCTCGCCCGCATGATGGTCGGCTCCAGGCTGCCTGAAATGCACGTCAGCCCGCCGGTCCCAAGCGACAGACCCGTGCTTGAGGTCAAGGGCCTCTCGGTCAAGGCCCGGGACCATTTCGGCGTCGACCTGAAGGACGTTTCGTTCAATGTGCATGGCGGGGAGATCGTCGGCCTCGCCGGCGTTTCCGGAAATGGCCAGGCCGAGCTGATCGCCCTGCTCAGCGGCGAACGCACCCATGAGCGCGCTGATGCGATCAGGATTCGCGGAACCGACGCCGCGCGCCTGCGCCCCCAGGAACGCCGCAAACTCGGGGTCGCCTTCGTTCCCGAGGAGCGGCTCGGACGCGGTGCCGTGCCATCGCACACACTGTGGGAGAATGCCGTGCTGACGGCGCATCGCTTCGGCACGGTGCGCAAGGGGTTGGTCGACCGACGCAAGGCGAAGGCTTTCGCCACCGGCATCATTGACAGGTTCAAGGTCAAGGCCAGCGGAGCGCAAGCGACCGCGCAAAGCCTGTCGGGTGGCAATCTGCAGAAATTCATCGTCGGACGCGAGATCGCGCTCACGCCGAAGCTGCTCCTGGTTTCGCAGCCAACCTGGGGGGTCGATGTCGGCGCATCCGCCTTCATCCGCCAGACCATCATCGATCTCAGCCGCGCCGGCGCGGC
>NZ_ML703312.1:8938-10949 GCF_008520305.1 Mesorhizobium sp. SARCC-RB16n
AGACCATCATCGATCTCAGCCGCGCCGGCGCGGCCGTGTTTGTCGTCTCCGAGGAACTCGACGAGCTGTTCGAGATCTGCGACCGCCTGCTGGTCATCTGCCAGGGGAAAGTGTCTCCGCCACTCGTCCGCACGACCGCCGACCGCGAGGAAATCGGGCTTCTGATGACCGGCCAAGGCATGGGCGAAGGTGTATCGACGAACAGAGGTGGCAGCGTTGCATTTCAGGATTGAACAGAGACCGGAGCCTTCGGCGCCGATGCGCGTCGCCGCGCCGGTTTTGGCGACGGCACTGACGGTCATCGTTGGCTCGATTTTCTTCGCTTCGCTCGGGCATGATCCGCTGGCCACGCTCTATGCGTTCTTCGTCGAGCCGCTCAGTTCGATGAACGGGCTGTCGGAGTGGTTGCTCAAAGCCTCGCCGCTGATCCTCATCGCTTGCGGCCTGGCGGTCGGCTTCCGCGCCAATGTCTGGAACATCGGCGCCGAGGGCCAGTTCACGATGGGTGCGATCGCCGCCAGCGGCGTCGGCCTATTCTGGCCAGATCCCGAGAGCGTGCTGCTGTTGCCTCTGATGTTCCTGGCCGGCATGGGCGCCGGCATGGCATGGGCCGCGATTCCCGCCTTCCTGCGCGCCCGCATGAACACCAACGAAATCCTCGTCACGCTGATGATGACGTACATCGCCACGCTGTTCCTGTCCTATCTCGTGCATGGACCGTGGCGCGATCCGGCCGGGTTCAATTATCCGCAGACAGCTCTTCTGCCCGCCGCGGCACTGCTGCAATCCTTTGATCCGGCCTACCGGCTCAATTCCTCGATCTTCATCACCGTCGTCGCCGTCATCGCGATGTGGCTGTTCACCGACCGCAGCTTTCTCGGTTACAAGATGTCGGTAAGCGGCGCGGCTCCCCTCGCCGCGCGCTATGCGGGATTTCGCGAGTCGGCCGCGGTCTGGATCGGCCTGCTGGCCGGCGGCGCGGCAGCCGGGATCGCGGGTATGGCGGAAGCCGCCGGACCACTCGGCCAACTCTCGCCGCAAATATCGCCGGGCTATGGTTTTGCGGCCATCATCGTCGCCTTCATCGGACGGCTGAACGCGTTCGGCATCGTGCTCGGCGGGCTGTTGATGTCGCTGCTGTTTCTCGGCGGCGAAGGCGTGCAGATGACATTGGGCCTCCCCTCCGCGCTGACGCGGATTTTCCAGGGCATCCTGCTGTTCTTCCTGCTCGCCGCCGACTTCTTTATTTTCTATCGCATTCGCCTGGTTCGGGAGAGAGCCTGATGGATCTGTTCATTGCCATCTTCACGGGCACCATCATCGCCGCGACGCCCTTGATCTTCGCGGCGCTCGGCGAACTCGTGGTGGAGAAATCCGGGGTTCTCAATCTCGGCATCGAAGGCATGATGCTGATGGGGGCGGCCCTTGCGTTCTGGGCGGTCACGGCAGGCTTTTCCATGCCTGTCGCGATCATGGCCGGCGCGCTGGCGGGGGCCGCCGCATCCCTGCTGTTCGGCGTTCTGGCGCTAACCTTCCTGACCAACCAGTATGCTGCTGGCCTGGCGCTGGCGATCTTCGGCTCAGGCGTTTCGGCCTTCCTCGGGCGCGGTTTCGGCAGCGATCCGATCGAGGCATTGCATCGCGTCAACATACCTGTCTTGTCGGATGTGCCCGTGATCGGCCCACTGCTGTTCCGCTTCGACCCGATGGTCTACCTCGGCTTGCTGATGTTCGTCGCCATCAGCTGGTTTCTCTACCGGACCAAAGCCGGCTTGGTGCTGCGCACGATCGGCGAGTCGCCGCAGACGTCACATGCGATCGGCTATCCGGTGATCAGGATCCGCTACATGGCCGTGCTGTTTGGCGGGCTGATGGCGGGGCTGGCGGGCGCCTATCTATCGGTCGCCTACACGCCGCTGTGGGTCGAGAACATGACCGCCGGCAAGGGCTGGATTGCGCTGGCGCTGGTGGTCTTCTCCACATGGCGGCCGCTGCGCATCCTGCTTGGCGC
>NZ_ML703312.1:11363-11840 GCF_008520305.1 Mesorhizobium sp. SARCC-RB16n
CGACCATCATCGTGTTGGTGCTCATCTCACGGAACCGCCAGATGCTGGCGCTGCACTTCCCGGCATCTCTTGCAAAGCCCTTCCGCCCAGCGAGTTGAGCCAGGCATGTCGGGTTCAAAATCTGTCTTTGCACGTCGTTGCCAACCTGCCGCACGCGCCAGCCATGGTGCTTCAACCATTGACGTGGCCGGCTAATGTAGGTGCTCAGCCCTAGCAACGAAGCCTGAATGTGCGTCGACGATGTCAACTGCGCTCTGGCCGGCGCTCAACTTCAGCTCTCAAGCAGCGAGCTGCTGAACCAAGGCTTCGAGTTGCGACCTCGACTCTGTCGCATCCAACCCGACAACGCCTTGACCGGCAGCCACGCGCTCGCCATTTCGGGCCTGGGTGACATTACCGGTCTGCAAAGGTTGGACAACCTTGCCCTTCCCTCCTCCGGCAGTGTGACGGCACCGCGGTAGACCACCAGCGGCCAGG
>NZ_ML703313.1 GCF_008520305.1 Mesorhizobium sp. SARCC-RB16n
CAACTCCCAAAACGTCATATGCGATTCCCCTGCCGTTTACGGGGAGAAATGTCCGGCAGGACAATGAGGGGCGGCGCCGACCTATTTCAGATTAGCTGATCGTCTTCCCATCAGCCCCAAACCTATACGTCTTCGCCGGATCCGGCGTCGCATAGAGCGTGGCGCCAGGCTCCGCGTCGTACACGCCGAAAATCCGCACAGTGATCAGCCCGGCCTTCTCGCAGTCGAGATAGAGATTGGTGTCGGCGCCGAGATGTTCGGCATGCACCACTGTGCCCTTCCAGGCGCCTGCCTTGGGATCGACGGTCAGGTGTTCCGGCCGCACGCCGATGGTCTTGGCCGTCTCGCCGAGACGGCCGCCATCGATGAAGTTCATCTTCGGCGAGCCGATGAAGCCGGCAACGAATTCGTTTGCCGGCGAATTGTAGAGCTGCATCGGCCCACCGATCTGCTCGATCCGACCGGCATTGAGCACGACGATCTTGTCGGCCAGCGTCATCGCCTCGACCTGGTCGTGGGTGACGTAGATCATCGTCGCCTTCAGCCGGCGATGCAGCTGCGCGATTTCCAGCCGCGTGTTGACGCGTAGCGCGGCATCGAGGTTCGACAGCGGCTCGTCGAACAGGAACAGTTTCGGCTCACGCACCACTGCGCGGCCGATGGCGACGCGCTGGCGCTGGCCGCCGGAGAGTTCCGCCGGCCGCCTTTCGAGATAGGGCTCCAGCGACAGCATGGACGAGGCGATGCCGATGCGGCGATCGATCTCCGCCACAGGGGTGCTCGCCTGCTTGAGGCCGAGGCCCATATTGTTCTTCACCGTCAGATGCGGGTAGAGCGCATAGGTCTGGAACACCATGGCAATGCCGCGTTTCGCCGGTGGGGTGACGGAGACATCCTCGCCATCGATCAGCACCCGGCCCGAGGTCGAATCCTCCAGCCCGGCAATGACCCGCAGCAAGGTCGACTTGCCGCAACCCGAAGGGCCGACGAAGACGACGAACTCGCCGTCCGTCACTTCGAGGTCGATGCCCTTCAGCACCTCGACCGGCCCGAAAGCCTTCTTCACATTCTCAATCTTCAGCGAGCCCACGGCTTCTTCCTGTCGTTAGAGTTTGACGGCTGCGCCACTGCGCACGCTCTCGTCGGCGGCAAGGCAGACGGCGAGCGACCGCACCGCGTCGTCCATGTGTCTGGTGAGATCGATGTCCTCGCGGATCGCCTTGAGGACAAAAGCCTGTTCGAGATCGCAGAGATCCTGATGGCCGGGTTCGCCTTCCATCGACAGCATCTCGTCCGGTTTTGCGAACTTGCCGTCCGCGCCGGTCGCCGCACTGTGCAGGCGGATGGTCGAAGTCTTGGTGTGGGTGTCGATGTCGTCCGACTTCACACCTTCCTTCATGACGATCGACACGCAGCCCTTGGGCGACATGACGTCCTTGACGAAGAAGGCGGTCTCCGAGATCATCGGCCCCCAGCCGGCTTCGTACCAGCCGACGGAGCCATCATCGAACAGCACCTGCAGATGGCCGTAATTGTACATGGAGGGCGCGACCTCCTCGGTCAGCCGCACCCCCATGCCGCGCACCTCGACCGGCTTGGCATCGGTGATCTGCAGCATGACGTCGAGATAGTGCACGCCGCAATCGACGATCGGCGACGTCGTCTGCATCAACTGCCTGTGCGTCTCCCAGGTATGGCCCGAGGATTGCTGGTTGAGGTTCATGCGGAAGACATAGGGACCGCCGAGCTTGCGCGCCTCGGCGATCAGCCGGATCCAGGACGGGTGGTGGCGAAGGATGTAGCCGATCACCAGTTTCCGGCCATTGGCCTTGGCCGCCGCGACGACGCGCTTGGCATCCGCCACCGTCGTCGCCAGCGGCTTTTCGACAAAGACGTGGCAGCCGGCCTCGAAAGCCTTCACCGCATAATCGGCATGGCTGTCGGAATAGGTGGCGACGCAGGCGACGTCGGGTTTTTCCTCGCGCAGGGCGTCATCAAAAGAGCGCCTGATGCCATAGCCCGCCAGTCCGTCCGGCAGCGGCACGTCGGAACGGTTGACCAGCGCGGCGATCTGAAAGCCGGGATTGGCGTGATAGGCCAGCGCATGGCTGCGGCCCATATTGCCGAGGCCGGCGACAACGGCTCGAAGGGGCTTAGTCATGTATCAATTTACCTTTTCTTGCGGGCGAGCCTTGAGAGCAACCATCACGTGAGGCTCGTATTCATCCGCGACCCGCAAAGCCGCTTGCTCGCTGTCGCAGCGGGCCAACAGTCGAAAACCGAAAGCATCGACGCCGTCCTTAATCAGCAACAGCCTCTGATCGTCAGGCAAAGGATGCTCAAGGTTGAGCGCTTGCTCGAAGGCCTTCGACTGCTTGTCTGCCATCGGCGAATTGACGCGCCAACGAATGTGACATTGGTGTTCTTTCGGTCGGCG
Organism: Mesorhizobium sp. SARCC-RB16n; assembly: GCF_008520305.1. Classification (GTDB taxonomy): domain Bacteria; phylum Pseudomonadota; class Alphaproteobacteria; order Rhizobiales; family Rhizobiaceae; genus Mesorhizobium. The sequence goes on from NZ_ML703313.1 coordinate 2,438, forward strand.
CTCCGGCCCAAACCGCGTGAACCAGACAGCGGCGTTGAGGTAGAACTGCGACCCCCAGGCGGACTTCTGCAGGTTGAGCAGGCCGATCGTTTCTGGCCATTCGCGGTAGTAGTTCGTAGCGCGAACGCCTCGAAATCCATAGGGGCTCGCGGTTTCGGCAAGCCCTTGGACGATAAGCTCTCGCCCCTCACTCATTTCACCGCCCCCGACGTAATGCCGCGGATCAGCTGCCGCGAGAAGATGACGTAGAGGATCAGCACCGGCAGGATCGCCAGCGAGAGCGCGGCCAGGATGGCGTTCCAGTTGGTGACGAACTGGCCGAGGAAAAGCTGCGCGCCGAGCGTCACCGTCTTGGTTTCTTCCGACGGCGCCAGGATCAGCGGAAACCACAGATCGTTCCAGATCGGGATCATGGTGAAGACGGCGACGGTCGCCATCGACGGCCGCACAAGCGGCACCACCAGGCGGAAGAAAATGGTGTATTCCGACAGGCCGTCGATGCGGCCGGCATTCTTCAGGTCGTCGGACACCTGCTTCATGAATTCGGACAGGATGAAGACGGCGAGCGGCAGGCCTTGCGCGGTGTAGACCAGGATCAGCGCGGTCAGCGTGTTGACCAGCCCGCTCGCCACCATCAATTGCAGGATGGCGACCGTGGCGAGACGGATCGGGATCATGATGCCGAGCGCCAGGTAAAGCCCCATCAGCGTGTTGCCGCGAAAGCGGTATTCCGACAGCGCGAAGGCAGCCATGGCGCCGAACAGCAGCACGAAGAACAGCGAGCCGACGGTGACGACAAGGCTGTTCTGGAAATAATGGATGAAATCACCCTGGCCGATCACTGTGGTGTAGCCGATCAGGTCGAAGGTTTTTGGCGTCGGCGGCGTCAGCGGCGCACCGAATATGCCGGCGCGGGACTTGAACGAATTCATGATGACCAGGACCACCGGGAAAAGCGCGATCGCCGTATAGGTCAGCAGGATCGCGTGGGCGCCGATGGTGCGAGGCAGCGAACGGGTGGCGATGCTCATCTCTTGCCCCTCAGAACTGGTAACGACGCAGGCGCGTCTGGATGAGGAAGAGGTAGACGCAGACGCCGCCGAGGATGATCAGGAACATGATCGTGGCGATGGTCGCGCCCATATTGGGGTCGCCGACCTGCAGCTGGAAGCCGAAGAAGGCGCGATAGAGGAAGGTGCCGAGAATATCGGTCGAATAGTTCGGCCCGGCGAGCGCGCCTTGTGCGGTGTAGATCAGGTCGAAGGCGTTGAAATTGCCGACAAAGGTGAGGATCGAGATGATGCCGATCGACGGCAGGATCAGCGGCAACTTGATCTTCCAGAACTGCGACAGGCCGGTGATGCCATCGCATTCGGCCGCCTCGATCACCTCTTCGGGGATCGACAGCAGGGCGGCATAGATCAGCATCATCGGGATGCCGATGAACTGCCACACCGAAACCAGGCTGAGCGCGGTCAGCGCGTATTGTTCCTTGCCGAGCCAGGGCGTGAACAGGCTTTTCAGGCCGACGAAATCGAGCAGATGCGGCGCCACGCCCCATAGCGGCGACAGGATCAGCTTCCAGGCAAAGCCGACGATGACGAAGGACAGGATGGTCGGCACGAAGATCGCCGTGCGGTAGAAGGCCGAGAACCGCAGCTTCGGGCTGGACAGGAGGGCGGCCAAAAGCACGCCGACCGGGTTCTGCACCAGCATGTGGATGATGAAGAACCAGACATTGTTGCGCAGCGCGTTCCAGAAATTGACCGACCAGTTGGGATCGCCGAACAGGGTGCGGAAATTGTCCAGGCCGACGAAGATCTGGGACTGGTCGACGTTGCGGAACAGCGAGAGCTGCAACGTGCCGGCGAGCGGCAGGATCATGATCGCCGTATAGACCAGCACCGCCGGCGCCAGAAAGACGGCGATATGCCAGCGGAACGGTCTTTTCGGTCGTGTTTGTGCGGCCATGAGTTCGGTCCCCGCCGTCTCTCGGTTCCAGACGATGTGATGCTAGATGATGCCTCGATGCACGGCCCAAACCTTGCCCGGTGCGGCAAGACAGAGGCCTGCGACTGGTCAGCCAGCCTTCCCCAATAAGAGCAAGGGTAAGGCCGAGAGGCCGTGCCGACAATCGCTATCTGAACTGCCAGATAATCCGGAACCGGCCGGGCATGCGCCCAGCCGGCTCCGTCGCCTGAGCTCTTACTTGGCCGGATGATACCAGCTGTCGAGACCGGTCTGCAGCTTTTTGGCCGCGGCTTCGGGCGTATCGGTGCCGTTGATGACGTTGGCCGATTCAACCCAGGTCTCGTTTTCGAGGTTCGGCGTGCCGCGCGACAGGATCTGGTAGGTCGAGCGGATCGTCGACTTGCACTTGCCGCGCCAGGAGACGAATTCCTGCGCCAGCGGGTCCTGCATCTTCACCGGCGAGGAGTTCAGGCTGAAGAAGCCCGGCAGCGCGTTGGCGTAGATGGTGGCGAAATCCGGCGAGGCCACCCAGGACAGGAAGGTCTTGGCCGCATCCGCATGCTTGGAGGCCGCATTCAGGCCCATGCCGATATCGGTATGGTCGGAGATGTAGCAGGTGTCGCCGGCCTTCTCGACCGGCGGCGGGAAGGCGCCCATCTTGAACTGGGCCTGGGTGTTGAACAGGCCGATTTCCCACGAGCCGGCAGGGTAGATGGCGGCGCGGCCGAGCGTGAACAGGTTCTGGCTATCCGGATAGGTCTGGGCTTCGAAGCCGTCGCCCAGATAAGGCTTCCACTTGGCCAGTTCCTCATAGGGCGCGACCCAGTCCTTGTCGGTCAGCTTCTGGTCGCCCTTGATCAGCGCCTTGCGGCCGTCCTCGCCCTTCCAGTAGTTGGGGCCGATGTTCTGGTAGCCCATGGTCGCGGCTTCCCAGAGGTCCTTGGTACCCATCGCCATCGGGATGTAGGTGCCGTCGGCCTTGATCTTGTCGAGCGCGGCGAAGAACTCGTCGCGGGTCTGCGGCACCTTGATGCCGAGCTTGTCGAAGGCGTCCTTGTTGTAGATGAAGCCGTGGATGACCGACGCCATCGGCACGCAGAAGCTCGCCTTGCCGTCATCGGTCTGCCAGGCGGACTTGGCGACGGGCGAGAAGTTTTCCATGCCGGGCAGTGCCGAGAGATCGGCAAGGTTGCCCTTCTTGAACAGTTCGAGCGATTTGTCGAACGGGCGGCAGGTGATCAGGTCGCCGGCCGAACCGGCGGCGAGCTTGGCGCCGAGCGCGGCGTCATATTCGGTCGGAGCCGAGGGGGCGAACACCACCTTGATGCCGGGATTCTTGGCTTCGAAAGCCGGGATCAGCTTGTCCTTCCAGATGGCAAGGTCGTCGCCGCGCCAGCTTTCGATGTTGAGCGTTACGTCCTCGGCGTGAGCCAACCCGGCGGAGCCGAGAATGCTTGTGCCCAGAAGCAGTGCCGTCAGTAGTTTCGTTGTCATGCTCAGTCTCCCTGTTGACCTTTTTCAGGTTCGGTTTTGATGAGAACCTAGGCTTTGGAGCCCTTGTTCCCCTCGCAAGCCCGTTTCACCCCGATCGAAATCGGGATGAAACAGGCTCTATTTCTTTGTCCGAGCATGATCTTTTCCGAAAAGCGGTTTCCACTTTTCGGGATCATGCCCCAGCGCGGAAAGGGCTGGCCGCAATTTCTGGCCTGTCCCTTCCAGTATCTTCTGCGCCGCATCGGCGCTGTCGGCGCCGGCGGCGAGCAGAATGGCGGTCTTGACCGCGCCGCCGCTCTTTTCGAGCAGGCTGGCGGCATCTTCGCGGCTCGCGCCGCTGATGGCGGCAACCATCCGTGCTGCCCGGTCGCGCAGCTTCATGTTGTCGGCCATCAGGTTGACCATGTAGCCGTCATGAACATGGCCGAGATGGATGGCGGCCAGCGTCGACAGCATGTTGAGGGCGATCTTCTGCGCCGTGCCGGCGCCCATGCGGGTCGAGCCGGCAATGACTTCCGGAGGCGTTTCGAGCAGGATGGCGATGTCGGCCTGCTTGAGCAGAGCCGAGTCCCTGTTGTTGGCGATGCCGATGGTGGCGGCACCCCGGCGCCGCGCGTCCTCGATGGCACGCACCGCATAGGGCGTCGTGCCGCTGGCGGAAAGGGCGATCAGGCAATCGCCCGCGCCGATCCCGGCATTGGCGACCGCTGTCGCGGCCTCCCCGGTATCATCCTCCGGCCCGCCGGCCAGTACCTTGAAAGCTTGGTCGCCGCCGGCAATCAGGATGGCGATGCGGTTGCGCTGGATGCCGAACGTGCCGGGCAGTTCCAGCGCGTCGGCTAGCGCCATCAGGCCGGAGCTGCCTGCCGCGGCATAGGCAAGCTTGCCGCCGCCGCTCAGGCTGCCGGCAATGATCTCGGCTGCCTTGGCGATGGAGGGAATGGCGTTGCGGACGGACTTAGCGGCCTCGACCTGCGCATCGGCCAGCGAGCCGAGGATCGCTTCGGGGGCCTGGATATCCAGCCCCTCGGCATTCCCGTGCAGCGCTTCGGTGCGCGTTTCGGCCATCCCATTTCCTCCAACTCCGAAAACAATACCAAAAAAATACCACTTGTCCACAGTCATTAACGAATTCGTCGACTGGAAATCGGTGCGCCGGCAAAATGATCAGCTTTTTCAATAAAATACACCTTAATCTTTTTGAAAGACAAATTAAGACTTGGCTATTGGTACTTTATTGGTATTATCGGCTTGGAGGAGAAATCGCGTGAAATTCGTGCTCGGTATCGATGGTGGCGGCACCAGTTGCAGGGCCGCCCTGGCAACAGCGGGCGGCGTTGTCGTCGGCCGCGCCAAAAGCGGCGCCGCCAACATACGCACCGACCTCACCGGCGCCCGCTCGAACATCGTCGATGCGGCGCGGCAGGCTTTCATCGCCGCCGGTAAGGATCCGGACCTGATCCCGCAAACACCCGCCATTCTCGGCCTTGCCGGAGCCAATGTCGGAACCTACCGGCAGCAGCTCGAAGCGATCCTGCCGTTCAGCACCAGCCGCGTCGAGACCGATGCCGAGATCGCTCTCGAAGGCGCGGTCGGTTCCGGTGACGGCGCGATGGCGATCCTGGGCACCGGCACTGCCTATATGGCGCGCAAGAACGGCAAATCGCGCGCCATTGGCGGCTGGGGGTTCCAGGTCGGCGACCAGGGCAGCGGCGCCCGCATCGGCCGCGACCTGCTTGAACAGACATTGCTCGCCCATGATGGCGTGCGCCAGGCCTCGCCGCTGACCGACAGCATGATGGCCGTTTTCCGCAACAATCCCGAGGACGTGGTCGAGTTCACCACCAACGCCAAACCAGGCGATTTCGGCGGCTTCGCGCCGAAAGTGTTCGAGCACGCGCAAAAAGGCGACATCGTCGCCAACTGGATCCTCGACAAGGCAGTCGCCGATGTCGAGGCATCGCTCGGCGCGCTCGACCTCGCGGCCGGCGCGCCGCTCTGCCTGCTCGGCGGGCTGGCGCCGCTCTATGCGCCGCGCCTGTCGGCGCGCTACCGCGCCCTGCTGAAGGAACCGCTCGACGACGCACTTGGCGGTGCTGTTCAGATGGCGGCGCGTCTGTTCGCCAGGACGGAGGCCGCACGATGAGCGATGCCGCCGACCAGATCTTCGCCGCGCTCAAACAATCTTCGCAAAGCGGCGCGCCGCTTTACCTACAGCTGCGCAAAAGCATAGAGGACGCCGTCAATCGCGGCCTGATCGGCCCGGGCGACGCGCTGCCTTCCGAGCGCGACATCGCCACCAAGGCCGATATTTCGCGCGTCACCGTGCGCAAGGCGGTGCAGGACCTGGTCAAGGGCGGCATATTGGTGCAGCGGCACGGCTCCGGCACCTTCGTGGCGCCGCGCATGGAGCGTGTCGAGCAGTCGCTATCCAGGCTGACTTCCTTCACCGAGGACATGGCGCGGCGCGGCATGGCGGTGCGTTCGGCATGGCTCGACCGCGGCCTCTATGCGCCGTCGCCCGACGAGATGATGGTGCTTGGCCTGTCGTCGAGCGAGCTGGTGGCGCGCGTGGCGCGCCTGCGCATCGCCAACGACACGCCGCTGGCGATCGAACGCGCCTCGCTGTCGGCCAGCGTGCTGCCCGACCCGGCCGGCATCGGTTCCTCGCTCTACGCGGCACTGGAACTGACCGGCAACCGGCCGGTGCGCGCCGTGCAGCGCATCTCCGCCGCCAATCTCGGCGACGGCGATGCGCGCCTGCTCGAAGTGCCGCCGGGCATTGCCGGCCTGCACATCGAGCGTATTTCCTATCTGGCGAGCGGCAAGGTGATCGAATTCACCCGCTCCATCTACCGGGGCGACGCTTATGACTTCGTCGCCGAACTCCGGCTGACCGGGCCGGGAGAGGACAACAGACCATGATCCCCAACCCCACTCATATGCAGCGCGAGATCGAGGAGATCCCGCAAGCCGTCGCCCGTCTGCTCGACGGCTCGGGAACAGTGCTGGCCGAAGCCGGGCGCGGCATCAGGGAGCGCGACCCGCATTTCGTCGTCACCGTGGCACGTGGCTCGTCCGACCATGCCGCCACCTTCATGAAATATGCCGTGGAGCTGACCGCAGGCCTTGCCGTTGCCTCGGTCGGCCCCTCGATCGCTTCGATCTATGGCCGCAAGCTCCGGCTTGACGGCTCGGCCTGCCTGGCGATCTCGCAGTCGGGCAAGAGCCCCGATATCGTCGCCATGGCCGAAACCGCCCGGGCCGGCGGCGCGCTGACCATAGCCGTCACCAACACCGCCGATTCGCCGCTGGCGCGCGCCTCCGACTATGCGATAGACATACTGGCCGGGCCGGAACGCAGCGTCGCGGCGACCAAGACCTTCATCAATTCCGCCGTTGCCGGTCTGGCCTTGATGGCGCATTCGACCGGCGACGAAGCCCTTCTCGCGGCACTTGCCCGGTTGCCCGAGCATTTCGGCAAGGCGATCGCCTGCGACTGGATGAGCGTGCTGGCCGAAACGATCGAGAAACAGAAATCGCTGTTCATCCTAGGCCGCGGCCCCTCGGCGGCGATGGCCAACGAGGCGGCGCTGAAATTCAAGGAGACCTGCGGCATGCATGCCGAGGCCTATAGCGCGGCCGAAGTCATGCATGGCCCGCTGGCGCTGATCGGCCCCGACTTTCCGGTGCTGGCACTGGCCGCGCGTGATGCGTCCGAGCCCTCCGTCGCCGAAGCCGCCGACAGCCTTGCGGCCAAGGGCGCGCCGGTTTTCGTCACCTCGGCACTCGCCAATCGCGCCACGCGGCTGCCGCATGTCGCCACCGGTCACCCGCTGACCGATCCGCTGACGCTGATCGTCTCCTTCTACATGTTCGTCGAGGCCTTTGCGCGCCATCGCGGGCTCGATCCGGACGCACCGCGCAACCTTCGCAAGGTGACGGAGACCGTATGAGCGACCGTTTTGCCCTGACTGGCGCCCGTATCTTCGACGGCGACGACTGGCATGAAGGCGCAGCCCTTGTCGTGCGCGACGGCCTCATCGAGGCCATGCTGCCGCAAGGCGCACTTCCCGCGGATATCCGCGTCGGCGACACCGGTGGCGGCATGCTGGTGCCGGGCTTCGTCGACATTCAGGTCAATGGCGGCGGCGGGGTGATGCTCAACGACCATCCCGACGTCGCCTCGATCGAAACCATCTGCCGCGCGCATGCGCCGTTCGGCACGACGGCGCTGCTGCCGACGCTGATCACCGACACACCCGCGATCACCGCCGCAGCCATCGCTGCCGGCGAAGCCGCAGCGCTGCAAAAGGTGCCGGGCTTTCTCGGCCTGCATCTGGAAGGGCCGCATCTGTCGATCGCCCGCAAGGGCGCGCATGATCCGGCGCTGATCCGGCCGATGACGGACGCCGACCAGGCCATGCTGATCGCGGCGCGCCGGAAGCTGCCGGTGCTGCTCACCACGATCGCGCCGGAATCCGTCGACCCGGCCCGCGTCACGGCCTTGGCCAAGGCCGGGATCGTCGTCAGCCTCGGCCATTCCGACACGGGTTATATCAAGGCAAAGGCCTTCGCCGAGGCCGGCGCCAGCGTCGTCACTCACCTGTTCAACGCGATGAGCCAGATCGGCAACCGCGAGCCCGGGCTGGCGGGAGCCGCCATCGACATCGGCAGCTTGTCGGCCGGGCTGATCGCCGACGGTATCCATGTCGACCCGGCCACCATCGCGATAGCGCTGCGGGCCAAACAGGGGCCGGGCAGGATCGTGCTGGTCACCGACGCGATGGCAACGATCGGCACCGACATGACCTCGTTCACGCTCAACGGCCGCACCATCTACCGCAGGGATGGCAGCCTGCGGCTTGCCGACGGGACGCTGGCTGGCGCCGACCTCGACATGATCTCGGCCATCCGGTTCATGCACCGCACCGTCGGGATCGAGCTGTCCGAAGCCTTGCGCATGGCGTCGCTCTATCCGGCGCAGGCGATCGGCCAGTCGCACCGGCTCGGCCACTTTGCCAATGGCACGGCGGCGGACATCGTTGCGCTGTCGGACGACCTTGGCATAGGAAGCGTATGGATCGGCGGCGGCAAGGTGTTCGAGGCTGTCGCTCCACGCTGAGAGCGAGACCATGCAGACAATCGATTGTGTCGTCGCCGGAGCAGGCGTCGTCGGGCTTGCCGTCGCCAGGGCGCTTGCCTTGTCGGGCCGAGAGGTGGTGGTGATCGAAAAGGCCGACGCGATCGGCACCGTCACCAGTTCACGCAATTCGGAAGTCATCCATGCCGGGCTCTATTATGCGCCTGGCAGCCTGAAGGCCCGGCTCTGCGTCGAAGGCCGCCGGCTTCTCTACGCCTACTGCGCCAAACACAATATCGGCCATCGCCGCGCCGGCAAGCTGATCGTCGCCAGCGAGTCCGGCCAGGCGGACGCGCTGCGGGCGATCGAGGCCAACGCGAAGCGCTGCGGGGTCGACGACCTCCAGCTTTTGACAGGTGGCGAGGCCGAGCGCCTGGAACCGGCGCTGACCTGCGCCTCCGCGTTGCTGTCGCCATCGACCGGCATCATAGACAGCCATGCGCTGATGCTGTCGCTGCGCGGCGACGCCGAGGCCGCCGGCGCGTCCTTCGCTTTCCTCACCTGCGTTGCCGGGGCGACGATCGAAACCGACGGGATCCGGATCGACACGCGCGATGCCAATGGCGAGACTTTCGCGTTGGAGGCCGGCGCTTTCGTCAATGCCACGGGCCTCGATGCGCAGGCGGTGGCCAGCCGGATCGATGGTTTCCCAAGGGGTCTTATCCCTCGGCGGTGGCTGGCGCGCGGCAATTATTTCGCGCTTCCGGGGCGGTCTCCCTTTTCACGGCTGATCTATCCGGTTCCGGTCGAAGGCGGCCTCGGCGTCCATCTGACGCTCGACCTGGCCGGCAATGCGCGCTTTGGCCCTGACGTCGAATGGATCGACGGCGTGGATTACACGGTCGATCCCGGCCGAAGCGCTGTCTTCTACGAGGCGATTCGCCGCTATTGGCCCGCACTTGCCGACGACGCCCTGCAGCCGGCCTACGCCGGCATAAGGCCGAAGCTCTCCGGACCCGGCCAACCCGCCGCGGACTTCCTGGTGCAGGGGCCGGACGATCATGGCGCGGGCCGGATCGTCAATCTGTTCGGCATCGAAAGCCCCGGCCTCACCGCGAGCCTGGCGATCGCCGACCATGTCGTCGAACTCTTGTACCCGGCCTGAGCCGGCGCAGGAGGGTATCTGCCTAGCCGGCCTTGGTGGAGGCGTAGAGATCCTTGTAGCTGTCGCGCAGCAAGTTCTTCTGCACCTTGCCCATCGTGTTGCGCGGCAGTTCCTCGACGAAGATCACCCGTTTGGGATGCTTGTACTTTGCCATGCGACCGGTGACGGCGTCGAGGATTTCGGCCGCGGTGATCCGTGACGCGGGCGAGCGCACGACGACAGCGGTGACGCCTTCGCCGAAGTCCGGATGGGCAAGGCCGATGACGGCGCTTTCCAGGACGCCGTCGAGCGCGTCGATCTCGCTCTCGAGTTCCTTCGGATAGACGTTGTAGCCGCCCGAGATGATCAGATCCTTGCCACGGCCGACAATATGGACGTAGCCGTCGGCGTCGATCATGCCGAGATCGCCGGTGATGAAGAAGCCGTCGGCGCGGAATTCCGCCCTGGTCTTTTCCGGCATGCGCCAGTAGCCGCCGAACACGTTCGGGCCCTTGACCTCGATCATGCCGACCTCGCCTTGATCAAGCGGCTTGCCGCTGTCGGGATCGGCAATGCGCAGCGACACGCCGGGCAAGGGGAAACCAACCGTTCCGGCGCGCCGCTCGCCCTCATAGGGATTGGAGGTGTTCATGTTGGTCTCGGTCATGCCGTAGCGCTCGAGGATGGCGTGGCCGGTACGCTCGCGCCATGCCTGGTGCGTCTCGGCCAGCAGCGGCGCGGAACCGGACACGAACAGCCGGATGGTCTTCGCCGCCTCGCGATCCAGCCCGTGCTGTTGCAGCAGCCTGGTATAGAAGGTCGGCACGCCCATCAGGGCAGTGGCGCGCGGCAGCAGAGAGACGATGCGGCCCGCGTCGAATTTCTGCTCGAACAGCATCGAGGCGCCGGCCATCAGGACGACGTTGGTGGCGACGAACAGGCCATGCGTGTGGAAGATCGGCAGCGCGTGGATCAGCACGTCATCCCTGGTGAAGCGCCATTGCTCGACCAGCACCCGTGCGTTCGAGGCGAGGTTTTCGTGGCTGAGCATGGCGCCTTTCGAACGGCCGGTCGTTCCCGACGTGTAGAGGATCGCCGCAAGGTCGTCCGCGCCGCGCTCGACATCGTGGAAATCGGCGGATTGACGCGATGCCTGGTGCGCAAGGGATCCCTGGCCATTGCGGTCGAGCGTGACCACGACGGCACCGGACGGCTCGACCATCCCATGGATATCCGCCGACCGTGCCGGATCGCAGACAATCACCCGAGGTGCCGCATCGTCGAAGAAATAGCCAAGCTCGGTCAGCGTATAGGCGGTGTTGAGCGGCAGGAAGACGGCGCCGGCGCGCACGCAGGCGAGATAGAGCAAAACCATCTCCGGGCTCTTCTCGACCTGCACGGCAACCCGGTCACCGGGCGCGACATCCATTTGCAGCAGCACATGCGCGAGCTGCGCCGACCGCGCCAGCATGTCGCCATAGGTGAGCGAGCGTCCATCGTCGGTTTCCATCAACGGGTGCCCAGGCGCCGGCATCCGGGACCGGAATGCGTCGAACAGATGATTGCTCATGAAATCTTCCTGGCTGACGGCAATTGGGGGTGACGGCAATGTCGACGCCGGCCTTGGGGGTGGATCGGCACGCGGCGAAGCGTTCGCGTGTCCCGGCCCCGCCGTCAAGGCCGCAAACAGCTGCCCGGCCCACCCGTCTACCGGAAAGATTCGAGGGATGGGACAGCAAGCGCGACGATCAGACAGCCGTCAACGGTGGGCCCGCTGGCCCGGAACGGAGAGCTTTGGAGCCCCGCCTTGCTTGAAGCGTTCCATGCACATGGCGGCGGTCAGTTGGTAGTGAGTTATCAGGGCCTGGACGGCGTCATCCGCATTTCCGTCCAGCGCATTTTCAGCAATCAGCCGGTGTTCGGCAAAATCGTCGCGCTGAACGCTCTCGCTGTCATTGGCCATCTGGCGATAGCGGTAGGCGTGATCGGAAAGCTGGTCGCAGAAGCCCACCAGCCAGTGCGACCGGCAGGCCGAGATCAGCACCCGATGGAAAATGCGGTGCAATTTCTCCCAGTCCGGATCGAGCGACGAGGTACTTTGCCGCGAAAGACGTGAGGCGCGTCCCAGGCGATGCAGCGCCAGCACCAATTGTTCTTCCCATTCGGCGGTGCGGTGGGCGATCGATTCGCGCAGCGCCCGCTCCTCAAGCCAGCAGCGGGTGCGCGTCAGCTCCTCGAGTTCGGCCGCACTGACTGGCATGATGAAGAAGCCGCGCTGGTCATGGCGGCCGAGGAGACCTTCGGAGGCAAGGCGATTGAGAGCTTCGCGAACCGGAGAGGCGCCCGCGCCATACTTGGAAACGACCCACTCGACGCGCAGCTTGCTTTCGGCTTCCAGAGCGCCGCCCAGAAGATCATCACGCAGTTGATGATAGACCGTGCTGGCAAGCGTGCTCTTGGCTCCCGGGCCGTCGTCGGTCAGATCGGCAGCTCCATATGTCAAAGCGACTCCTTGTCCCCAACTGTCCTCTTGGGCAATTCGAGTCCGAAAATTCCGCTTCTGTACATATCATACAGCGCCACGCTTCCGCCGCTCAAGCAGAAGATCGCGCTATTGTACTTTAGGCCAAAGAAATATATCCGATCGGCACGCCGATCGTTGGAATTCGAATATCTCTACAACCAGCAGAACTTAACGTGTTTTGTATGCACGCAGAATCCTTTGTTTGCCGTGTCCTGTGCGAGCATCTTTTCTGTCGCGCGCAAAGACAGTGCCGGCTTCGCCGAATCAGGCCTTCCGCAAGGATTTGAAGTCGGCCTCGACACTGAGGGGCCGTCTCCGCCCACCGGCCTACCAAAATTGAAACCCGGACGACTGGGCTGAGCTAGCCTGCGGCCTTGTCAGCCGCTGTCCTGATCGCTTCGATATTAGCGCGGTAAGCGTCGACGTTGCCGCCCTTGAAGATGGCGGCACCTGCCACCAGCACATCGGCCCCGGCGGCAGTCACCAAAGGGGCTGTTTCCGGCGAGACGCCGCCGTCGATCTCGATGCGGATCGGCCGGCCGCCGATCAACGCCTTGACCCTTCTCACCTTGTCGACCATTGCGGGGATGAAGGCCTGGCCGCCGAAACCCGGATTGACGGTCATGATCAGGATCAGGTCGAGCCGGTCGAGCACATATTCGACGGCGCTTTCCGGTGTCGCCGGATTGAGCGAGACGCCAGCCCTCTTGCCGAGGTTCCTGATGGTCTGCAGCGAGCGGTCGAGATGCGGCCCGGCCTCGGCATGCACCGTCATGCCGTCGCAGCCGGCGTCGGCGAAGGCGGCCAGATAGGGATCGGCGGGCGCAATCATCAGGTGGCAGTCGAAAAAGGCCTTGGTGCGGCTGCGGATCGCCTTGATGACAGGTGGGCCGAAGGTGATGTTCGGCACGAAATGCCCGTCCATCACGTCGAGATGGATCCAGTCGGCACCGGCCGCCGCCACCGCCTCGACCTCGTCGCCGAGCTTCGAGAAATCCGATGCCAGCACCGACGGTGCGATCAAGGTTTTTTTGCTCATCTCGCGGCCTTTCCGGGCGCCCCTTCATACGATCGCCCCGAACCGACTGCCTAAAGCGCTCCCGGCGACTTGTCGAGGGTGCAAGCGCGGTTCCACAAGGTGGTGTCGCGGCGCGATCTTGTAGGCGCCGGTTCGGCCTGCCCGAGCCACGAAAAAACCCGCCGGATTGCCCCGGCGGGTTTTTCGTTTGGCGTCGCAGGTGCTTACTGCTGCTGGAGTTTCAGTATCCGGTTTGGAACCGGGTCCTGTTGCTGGTCGATCGGCTGTCTGCGCCGCGGCAGCAATTGCAGCAGCTGACCCGGGTTGAGCTCCAGCGACGGCTGCCCGCGGATCGGTCGGCAGTTCGGATACCGCCCGACCGTACCGTCCGGGCAGTGTCGCCTGAAGATCGGCTGGCACTGGCCATTGACCATCTGCGAGCCCGGCGCGCATTCGCTCTGTTGCCTCGGCTTGCGGCATGCCCCGTCGATCACCTCGGTCCCACGCGGACAGATGCATTCGCCGCGCTTGTTGTGGACCTGGCCGCGGATATCGCACTGCTGCACATCAGGCTGCTTGCGCCGGCAGGCATTGCCTTGCACCTCGGTACCCCTCGGGCAAACGCAATTGCCATCGGAGTCATGGACCTGGCCACGGATGGTGCACTGGTCAGGTTTCGGCCGGACCGGACGGCAGGTGCCGTTGCGCAGCTCGGTGCCTTGCGGGCAGACGCAATCGCCATCGGCATTGCGGATCTGGCCATCGATGCGGCACTGCTGAGGTTTTGGCCGGATCTGGCGGCAGGCACCGTCTCGCACCTCGGTCCCTTGCGGGCAGATGCAGTAGCCATCGGCGTCGTGGATCTGACCACGGATGGTGCACTGCTCAGGCCTCGGCCTGTCGCGGACGCAGGCATTGGCCTTCCTGTCGAGATGCGTGCCGTCCGGGCAGGTGCAGCCATTGCCGTCCGAGGTCGGGACCGAGCCGGGCATGGTGCAGCCCGGTTTGTCGATCCTGACACAGGCGCCGTTCTCCAGCCCAGTCCCGCGCGGGCAGACACAGCGTCCGTCCTCGGTGCGGATCTGGCCTTCGAGCAGGACGCAGCGCGGTGGCGGCGGCAGTGGCAATGGCAGAAGGTTGGTGCCGCCGCCAGTGCACTGGCCGTTGCGGAAGGTGGTGCCTTCCGGGCAGACGCAGCGGCCGGCGTCGTTCATGACGAAGCTCGGCGAACACTGGTTCTTCACCTCGTGCGTGATGGTGAAAGGATGGCACGCATAGGCCTTGCCGCGATCGCCCTGCCCGTTGGTCGCATCCTTGGACAGCACGTCGCCGCCCTGCACCCGTGTGTCGGGAGACAGCACGCCGACGCAGTTCTGGCCGTTGACGTTGCCCTGCAGGTTGGCCAGGCGCCCGTCGTCGGGAATGACCACCGTCACATGGTGCGACTGGCTTTCACCGGCGCCGAGCGTCAAGTTGGCGATGCAGGAGGCCGGCAGCGTCGTCGCTTCGGGCGAGCAACCGAAGGGCGGGTCGATCGAAGTGATCGCAACGCCATCCAGCCGGCCAAGCCCGTCCACGCCGATCGCATCGCCGATGCGGACCGGACCCGAGAAGGGGCTCGTCCCGTCATTGGATATGGTGATGTCGAACGAGCAGGGCTGGCCGACGCGGCACTCGCGGTCGCCGGTCTTCTCGACACGAATGGTCGAGGAGCCGCCGCCCTTGGCGCAGGCCTGGCCGATCGGATAGACGACGTCGTCGCCCTGTGCCGGGCCATAGGAGCCCCGCGCGCAGTTCTCGAACTCGCCATTGGCCGAGACAGTCACGTCGAAGTGCCTGGAGGTTCCGGGCGTCATGACGGCGCCGGGAATCTGGCACGACAACGCATTGGCCGGAACCGGTCCGCACGCCCATTCCGCGCCATCGGGGGTGACGGTCTGGATCTGGACCGGCGCTCCGCCCGACACCAGCGTGGCGGCATCGTTGACCCGCACCGGACCGGTGGGGGCAGCCGTACCGACGCTGGTGATGGTGATGCGGCAGGAAACAACTGCTGCACCCGCCAGCGAGCCGCTGCAGACCTTGGTGATGCGCAAGGTCGGCTGGCCGCCATTGGGATGGCGGATGCGTTCCTTGGCGCAGGCCTTGTTGTTGGTGAGGTCGACCTCACCGGGGATGGCCTTCACCTCGGCGCAGTTCTCGACCGTGTCCGACCGATAGCTGGCCGGCACGACCGCCTTGACGAAGATCGGCGTCGAGGCGCCCGCGGGCAGCGAGATGGCGGCATTGTCGCAGCGGAACTGGCTGGGGCCGTCCGGGCCGCATGTCCAGGGCGGGCTCGGCCCGAAGGTCGAGGATGTCGGCGCGCCGCTTGGGTAGTTGTCGATCACCGTCAGCGGCCCGTTATAGGTCGATGTGCCGTTGTTGATGATGTCGATGATGAAGGTGCAGACGCCGTCGGCGGTGCAGACTTCGGTGCGGGCACGCTTCTTGAGGATCAGGTCAACCTTCTTCTCGACCGGCGGCTGGCAATCCTGGTTGCGGTCGCCGCGGCGGCAGATCGGGATCGAGGCACAGCCACGGTCATTGGCCTGGCTGCCGAAAAGCGGCTTGCCGCTGGCGCCGTAATTGTAGGTGGCGCAGTTGCGCAGCACGCTGCCTTGCCAGCCTCCGGCCGGCCTGAAGCCGAGCTTGAGGTCGACGGAGGCTCCCGGAGCGAGCGTGGTCACCGGATAGGTGCACGTCATCGGGGTGGTTCCCGGCGCGCAGACCCAGGGCGGGTTGGGCCCCGAGCTCAGTGTCGAGCCGGCCGGCAGCGTCACCTCGTCAAGCACGATCTTGCCGTTGTAGGGCGCTGTGCCGACATTGGTGACCCGGATGGTGAAGTCGCAGCCGCCGGCCATGGTGCAGCGCGGAACGTCGGCGCGTTTCTCGACCTTGAGATCCGGCTCCTTGTCCCGGGGCGGGCACTTCTGGTCACGCGGGATGACGATGTCGATGGTTTGCGTGCAGCACAGGCCCCAGCCCTCCTTCGGCCCGGCATAGGTGTTGATGCCGGTGACGATGAGGTGGATGACGTCGCCGGGTGACGCGCCGACGATCTTCCAGTCGAGCACACCCCCGCCCGCCGGCACCTTCTGGGTGTCGGGGATGATGGTGATGCCCGGTGAGGTCGTCGAAACCTGCACCCACTTGCCGCCCATCTCGGGGCCGACCGGCATGTGGTAGATGAAGGCGCCGCCGCCGGGCACGCAGTCGACCGTGCCGCGTTCGACCTTGAAGCATTCATGGTCGGTGGGAGGTGGCGGAGGTGGGTTGCATTTGGTCAAATCGATCCGGATCGAGGTCTTCTCCCCGGTTGCGATGTTGCCGTCGTCCGGCTTGCCCGGATCCTGCGACGGGATGCTGGTGCTCGCGCCGGCTTCGTTGGTCACCTTGATCAGGCCCTGGTTGTCGACCATCGTCGGCGCAGGAAACGCCGCATGGTCGATCTTGGCCGTGATCTGGAAGGTGATGACGCGTTCGTTCGCAGCGCCGACGCCATCAAGATCACTGGCTGAAAGCCGGAAATCGGAAACCGTCGCCGTATCGTTCGGATTTGTCGACGTGCTGATCGAAGCGCCCGGCAGCGGTCCGCCGGACGAATCCGTGCCGTCTCCGGCCACATGCACGCCGACGATCTGCAGGCCGTGCGGAAGCACGTCCTTGAAATCGAGACGCGCCTTGTTCAGCAAAGCCGCCAGGTTTGGGTTGGCAAAGTTCTGCGGATCGCCGCGCACGCCGAAGCTGAGGAAATATTCGACATAGTCGCAGCTTCGTTGCCCGCCTTTCTTGGTGAAGAAGGGCACGAGCCGACCCGGCTCGGGATTCACGATGCGTGGGTTGTCGAAATCGAGCCTGGGCTGCGTGACAGCGGTGTAGACTTCAGAGGCGAAGCCTTGCACCGGAGTTAGGGTGGCGACCGCGATACCGGCCGCCATCAGCCAGCGCGCGCCGCGCCTGGCGAGTGACAGGGGTTTCATGATCGTCTCCATGACGGTTGACTTGTTGCCGGCCGCGAGCGGGGAGGGTGCGAGATTGTTCATCTTCCCCTCCTCAACGTTCGCAGCTGACGGCTGGGGTTCGGAGCGGCAAGGTCATCTTGCAGCAAGGGTAGTAGTCACCCTTGTCCTTGTCGGACTTCCTGTAGAAGCAAAGTCCAACATCCACTCTGTCGCCCGGATAGTGGCCGGTGATGTCGATCGTGTACGGCTTGCCAGGTACATGCGATATGGGTGATGTCACCCCGACGCCTGGTGTCCTGGACTGGGCCTTGATCGAATCGCCGCCGAAGCCGGCATGGTCATGGAGATAGAGATCGGCCTCGAGACCTGAGGGCGTGCAGTAATACTGGACGTCCTCGACATCGAGACACGGAGGCAGATTGCCGGGCGGTGGGAAGTCCGGCGGGTAGAAGGGAGGCTCATAGCCGCCCGGTATTTCCTCATAATAGCCAGCACGGCCCTCGCAGGGATGCCAGACGGCGACGTCGCCGACATGGCCTTCCACTTCGGGATCCTCGAAATAGCCGTCGAAATCGACAAACCAGGAGCCGAAGGGCGGCACGTTGGCCGGCTTGACCAAGTCCTTGGGCGTGATCTGCACGCCATGCACGGCAATCGGTCCGCCAGCCGCGAGCTTTTCTGCGAGCTCGGGGTTGTCGCGCAATTTGTCGCCGGTATTGACCAAGGTCTGGGTGCAGACCGAGGTGTCGAGATTGCCGTCGGCGTCGTAGCCATATTGCAGGTCGAGGCCGCCGGCCGACTGGCGGTTACCCTGCGGGAAGCCGACCGCATATTCCTGCGGCGTTTCCACCCAGACCGATTCCGTCGAGGGATCGTCGGGATTTTCTCTGAAGTAGCGGATGACTTCGCCCTTGCCGGAATCGGCGAAGCGGCTGTAGTCGTAGCGGTTTTCGATCGGGCCGCGCTGGGCGAGATACATGAAGCCGCTGTTGTCGAAGGCGATGTCGGTGACGGCGTAGTCCTTGTCGGCCTTGACCGTCAGCTCCCAGCGCGGATCGCCGGCAAAGGTGCCGTCGCGAGCTATGGCCACCGACCAGATTTCCGACTTTTCGCCGACCGAATAGTAAAGCCGGCCGCCATGATAGGAGACGGCCCAGACCCGGCGCTCGTCCTGGGTGTAGCCCCAGGTCTCGGCGTCTTCGGTGTCGAAGGCCGCGCCCCGTATGTCCATCACCGCGCCATCGTCGGCGACGGGAGCCAGCCCATGCGCCGGTCGCCCGGCGACGCCGTGATCGAACGTGTCCACCAGTCTGCCGTTGGCGTCGATGCGATGGATCAGGCCGGTATCGAGGTCGGAAGCGAAGAACTGGCGATGGACGGGATCGAAGGTGATATTGCCGATGCCGGGACCGCTGTTGGTGTCGATGTCGGCGAATTTGGCGACCTGGCCGGTGATGCCGTCGATCTTCCAGATGGTGCCCGGTCCGCCGCCGTTTTCGGTGCCGAACTGGCCCTCCATGAAGGTGGCGCCCGCGGTGCCGCGGCGCTGCCGCTCCGGCCTGCCGTCCTTGTCGGCGTCCGGCGTGACGATCTCGATGCCATGCAGCGAAGTGGCGGCGGCATAGAGGTTGGGAACGCCCGACGGCACACCGTCGCGCACGCCGTCATCATAGGTGAGGCCGAACACCTCGCCGATCTGGCCAGCCGTTACTTCGAAAGGCGGCGGCGTGAAGACGAGCTGGCCAGAGGCCGGACCGCCCAAGTGCGTAACGTCGAACACTCGCAAGGTGGCGCGCGACGTGTCGATGAAGGTCTCGTCGACCGGATCCACGCCGGGCGGCAGCCCTTCATCTAAATTGGGGATGACGGTGCCGGGAAAGCCGGTGACCGCCATCGAGCCTGGATAAATGATCTGGGTTTCCTGCGCCCGGGCGGCGCCTCCAAGCCAAAGGCTGGCGGCAAGCGCCAGGGCCAGCAAGCCGCCGGCCTGCAATGCACCGCGCAAGCGGCCGTCAAAGTCAAAAGAAGACACGAACGTGCCGCGGACGCGAGACATCAAGCTACCCCCGTTAGCCACGGGAGAAACACCCGGCGTCGCCGCGCAAACCAGGGCAAGGCGCGGTGGTCCGGCACGTTCTTCCCTGATCGAATTGTCTGCTTTCCTCTTGGTCACGATACGCCTGCTCCTGCACAGGGTCAACGGAATCAG
Organism: Mesorhizobium sp. SARCC-RB16n; assembly: GCF_008520305.1. Taxonomy (GTDB): domain Bacteria; phylum Pseudomonadota; class Alphaproteobacteria; order Rhizobiales; family Rhizobiaceae; genus Mesorhizobium. Next base: position 21,885 of record NZ_ML703313.1, read on the forward strand.
CGGAAAGCCCAGCGCATCGACCCCGTCCCGAAGGCGGTGGTCGCGCCGAGCTCCTGTTGGTCCCGGAGACCGCGGAGTCTCTGGGTTGCTGGTCATGGGGCTTCCTTTCCGGTCCGCACCATGCGGCACCTGAGCGTCAGTCGCGTGCGATGGTGGAAAGGTTCATGGAAGCCTTGCGCAGAATGCTTGCGCGCGATCCCGGCTGTTCTTATATACGCGCCAGCCCTGCGGTGCCGGAACATCGGTGCCGAACGGGAATTCTTGTGAACAGGGGCTTTCGTCGGAACGCCTTACCGGGTCCTGAGAGCCTGCTTAGCGGAGAGACTAGAAAAATGGCAAAAGTAATCGGTATCGATCTCGGCACCACCAACTCCTGCATCGCCATCATGGATGGCAAGGAACCGAAAGTGATCGAGAATGCGGAAGGCGCGCGCACGACGCCTTCTATCGTCGCCATCTCAGGCGACGGCGAACGTCTCGTCGGCCAGCCGGCCAAGCGCCAGGCTGTCACCAATCCTGAAAACACCATCTTCGCGGTCAAGCGCCTGATCGGCCGCCGCTATGACGATCCGGTGACGGAGAAGGACAAGAAGCTTGTCCCTTACAAGATCGTCAAGGGCGACAATGGCGATGCCTGGGTCGAGGCCGGCGGCAAGAAGCAGTCGCCCTCGCAGATCTCGGCCATGATCCTGCAGAAGATGAAGGAAACGGCGGAAGCCTATCTCGGCGAGAAGGTCGAGAAGGCGGTCATCACCGTTCCGGCCTATTTCAACGACGCCCAGCGCCAGGCCACCAAGGACGCCGGCAAGATCGCCGGTCTCGAAGTGCTGCGCATCATCAACGAGCCGACCGCGGCAGCGCTCGCCTATGGCCTCGACAAGAAGGAAGGCAAGACCATCGCCGTCTATGATCTTGGCGGCGGCACGTTCGACATTTCAGTGCTCGAGATCGGCGACGGCGTGTTCGAGGTCAAGTCGACCAATGGCGACACCTTCCTCGGCGGCGAGGATTTCGACATGCGCCTGGTCGAGTATCTGGCGGCCGAGTTCAAGAAGGAACAGGGCATCGACCTGAAGAACGACAAGCTCGCCCTGCAGCGCCTGAAGGAGGCGGCCGAGAAGGCCAAGATCGAGCTCTCGTCGACGACGCAGACCGAGATCAACCTGCCCTTCATCACCGCCGACGCGACCGGTCCGAAGCACCTGACGCTGAAGCTGACGCGCGCCAAGTTCGAAAGCCTGGTCGAGGACCTCGTCCAGCGCACCATCGAGCCGTGCAAGGCGGCGCTCAAGGATGCCGGCCTGAAGGCTGGCGAAATCGACGAAGTGGTCCTGGTCGGCGGCATGACCCGCATGCCCAAGATCCAGGAGATCGTGAAGCAGTTCTTCGGCAAGGAGCCGCACAAGGGTGTCAACCCGGATGAGGTCGTCGCTTTGGGCGCCGCCATCCAGGCCGGCGTGCTGCAGGGCGACGTCAAGGACGTGCTGCTGCTCGACGTGACGCCGCTGTCGCTCGGCATCGAGACGCTGGGCGGCGTGTTCACCCGGCTGATCGAGCGCAACACAACGATCCCGACCAAGAAGAGCCAGGTGTTCTCGACCGCCGAGGATTCGCAGTCTGCCGTGACCATCCGCGTCTTCCAGGGTGAGCGTGAAATGGCCGCCGACAACAAGGCGCTTGGCCAGTTCGACCTGGTCGGCATTCCGCCGGCACCGCGCGGCGTACCGCAGATCGAGGTGACGTTCGACATCGACGCCAACGGCATCGTCAACGTTTCGGCCAAGGACAAGGGCACCGGCAAGGAGCACCAGATCCGCATCCAGGCGTCGGGCGGTCTTTCGGACGCCGATATCGAGAAGATGGTCAAGGATGCCGAAGCCAATGCCGACGTCGACAAGAAGCGTCGCGCCGTGGTCGAGGCCCGCAACCAGGCCGAAGCGCTGGTGCATTCGTCGGAGAAGTCGCTGAAGGAATATGGCGACAAGGTCTCCGAGGCCGAGCGCACGGCGATTTCGGACGCGATCGCGGCGCTGAAGACCGCCGCCGAGGGCGACGACCCGGCCGACATCGAGGCCAAGAGCCAGACGCTTGCCGAAGCTTCCATGAAGCTCGGCCAGGCCATGTACGAGGCCTCGCAGAAGGAAGCGGCGGAAGCCGATGCCAAGGCGGATGCCGCCAAGGACTCCGATGTGGTCGACGCCGATTTCGAAGAAATCAACGAAGACGACGACAAGAAGAAGTCGGCCTGAACGGCTTGACGGCAAGATAATGCGGAAAGCCCGGCGCAAGGCCGGGCTTTTTTGCAACCCTCGCGGAAAAAAGTGCGAGCGCTGCCGAAAAAATCACTGAAAACCACGGACAAGTTCGTGCCGACCCTAGCATACGGGCAGCACCGCTCCTAAATCGAACAACGTGCCGGCAAACGACGCACAACATGCATCAAGACGTTGATCCGGAACTGCGGGAAAAAATGAAAGCTGATTTCTACGAAACGCTGGGCGTGCAAAAGGGCGCCGACGAGAAGGAGCTCAAGAGCGCTTTTCGCAAGCTCGCCATGCAGTTCCATCCCGACCGCAACCCCGGCGATCATTCCTGCGAGCACAGGTTCAAGGAAATCAACGAAGCCTACGAGACGCTGAAGGACCCGCAGAAGCGCGCGGCCTATGACCGTTTCGGCCACGCCGCTTTCGAGCAGGGCGGCATGAATGGCGGCGCGCAAGGCTTTGGCGCCGGCGGCTTTGCCGACATCTTCGAGGATATTTTCGGCGACATGATGGGCGGCCGCCAGCGCCGCTCGTCCGGTGGCCGCGAGCGCGGCGCCGACCTGCGCTACAACATGGAAATATCGCTGGAGGAAGCCTTCGCGGGCAAAACCGCGCAAATCCGCGTGCCGGCTTCGATATCCTGCACAGAATGCTCGGGCAGCGGCGCCAAGCCGGGCACCCAGCCGGTCACCTGCTCGATGTGCAACGGCCACGGCAAGGTGCGTGCCACGCAGGGCTTCTTCTCGATCGAGCGGACCTGCCCGCAATGCCAGGGCCGCGGCCAGACCATCAAGGACCCCTGCCCGAAATGCGCCGGCCAGGGCCGCGTCACCGAGGAGCGCTCGCTGTCGGTCAACATCCCGGCCGGCATCGAGGACGGCACCCGCATCCGCCTTGCCAATGAAGGCGAGGCCGGCCTGCGCGGTGGGCCGTCGGGCGACCTCTATATCTTCCTGGCGGTCAAGCCGCACGAATTCTTCCAGCGCGACGGCGCCGATCTCTATTGCAAGGTGCCGATCTCGATGACCACGGCCGCCCTTGGCGGCTCCTTCGAGGTGACGACGCTGGACGGCACGCAGACCAAGGTGAAGGTGACCGAAGGTACGCAGAACGGACGCCAGTTCCGTCTTAAAGGCAAGGGCATGCCGGTGCTGCGCCAGCCCAATGTCGGCGACCTCTACATCCAGACCGCGGTCGAGACGCCGCAGAACCTGTCGCGCCGCCAGCGCGAATTGCTGGAGGAGTTCGAACAACTGTCCTCGCAGGACAATTCGCCCCAATCGAGCGGCTTTTTCGCCCGCATGAAGGATTTCTTCGAGTCTTTCGGCGAGCGTTGAGGCGCGACCAGAACTATCTTGTCCCCGACATAGGCATGGCCGCGCCTTGCCTTGCGTCACCCAGGTGTTAAGTAGCTTCAAGGGGAGCGCTGAGGAGAGCTTGCATGGCACGTGGTCACGGACTGCGGAAGGCGTTTGCCGAGAAGTTCGACGACGAACTCAAATTCTTCAAGGGCTGGATCGACAAGCCGAAGACGGTCGGCTCGATCGTTCCGACCAGCTCGATCACCGCGCGCAAGATGGCCTCGATCGTCAACCCAAAGTCCGGCCTGCCGGTGCTCGAGGTCGGTCCCGGCACCGGGGTCATTACCCGCGCCATCCTTGCCCAAGGCGTGCGGCCCGAGAACCTCTACGCGGTCGAATATTCAACCGATTTCGTGCGCCATCTGCGCCAGCTCTATCCCGGCGTCAACGTCATCGAAGGTGATGCCTTCAACCTCAACGCGACGCTTGGCGAGAGGAGCGGGATGATCTTCGACAGCGTCGTTTCCGGCGTGCCGCTGCTCAACTTCCCGGTCGCCCAGCGCATCGCCTATATCGAGAGCCTGCTCGACCGGATCCCGGCCGGACGGCCGATCGTGCAGCTGACCTACGGTCCGATGTCGCCGATCCCGGCCGGCCGCGGCGACTACACGGTCAAGCATTTCGACTTCATCTTCCGCAACATCCCGCCGACGCAGCTGTGGATCTACCGACGCGAAGCGCATTGATTTGGGCTGGCCTAGGCTGTACCTGTCCGTCGACAAGGGTGGCCAATGGCAGTGATCCCGAAAATCCTCGTCTTCGCCGGCTCGGTGCGCAGCGGCGCCTATAGCGGCAGGACCGCCGACGTGGCGCAGAAGGAACTTGCGGTGCAAGGCGCCGAGGTCACCCGCATTTCGCTCGCCGACTATCCCTTGCCTATCCTCGACGAGGACCTGGAGAAGGAAAGGGGTGTCCCCGAAAACGCCCAGAAGCTCGCGCGGCTGATCGCCGCTCATGACGGGCTGCTGATCGCGACGCCGGAATATAACGGCTCCATCCCGCCGCTGCTCAAGAACACGATCGACTGGGTGAGCCGCGTGCGCAGGGATGGCGGCCGGTCGGTCAGGCCTCTTGCCGGCAAGGTCGCCGGCCTCTGCTCGTCCTCCAACGGACACTTCGCCGGCATCCGCTGCATCAACCATCTGCGCGCCGTGCTGGTGCGTTGCCAGATGGAAGTGGTGACGCCGGAATGCTCGGTGCCGGAGGGTGGCGACGCCTTCGACGGGGACGGCCATTTCCGTGACGAAAGACTGCACAGATCGATGGAGCACCTATGCCGCACGCTGATCGAAACCTCACGCATGCTGTCCACGCGGATCGAGGCGTGATCGCCGCGACGATGCAAGACCGATTGATCGTCGGCCTCGACGTGCCGACCGTGAAGGAAGCCGAGCAGGCGGTGCGCGAGCTCGACGGCGTGGTCTCCTTCTACAAGATCGGCTATCAGCTGGCCTTTGCCGGCGGGCTCGACTTCGCCAGGGAGCTGGCCAGCGGCGGGACGAAAATCTTCCTCGACATGAAGCTGCTCGACATCGACCACACGGTGGCCAAGGGCGTCGAGAACATCGTCAAGATGGGCATGACCATGCTGACCATCCACGCCTATCCCAAGGCGATGCACGCGGCGGTGGAGGCATCGCGCGGCAGCGAGCTTTGCCTGCTCGCCGTCAGCGTGCTGACCTCGATGGACGAACAGGACATGATCGATGTCGGCTATGAATATGACCCGCACACGCTGGTGCTGAGGCGCTCGGAACAGGCGCTGCATGCCGGCATGGGCGGCATCGTCTGCTCGGCTGCGGAGGCCGAAGCGGTGCGCCGCATCGTCGGCCCCGACATGGCGGTGGTGACGCCCGGCATCCGGCCGGCGGGCAGCGACCATGGCGACCAGAAGCGCGTGGTGACGCCAGGGCAGGCGATCCGCAACGGTGCCAGCCACCTCGTTGTCGGCCGGCCGATCGTCGCAGCCGGCGACCGGCGCGCGGCGGCGGAGGCGATACTCGAAGAGATGCGCTCGGCCTGACGAGCCCGCATGGATAGGAGGAAGAGAATGCCCAAGGGATACTGGATCGCCCGCGTCGATGTACGCGACGCGGAAGGTTACAAAGATTACGTCGCGGCGTCGAAGCCGGCTTTCGAGCGCTTCGGAGCGAAATTCCTGGCGCGCGGCGGCGAGCATGAGAAAGCCGAGGGCCCAGGGCGGGCACGCAATGTCATTATCGAGTTTCCGTCGCTCGCCGCCGCGCATGATTGCTATCACTCGCCGGAGTATCAGCGCGCGGTGGCGATCCGCCAGAAGGTCGCCGACGGCGAGATCGTGCTGGTCGAAGGCATCTAAAGCGCGTCGCGTCGAAACGGATTCAGGCGACGCGCTTCAGGTCTTGTCTTATGCATGTCGTCTTCCCAAAACCGAGGTCACTTTTGGGCGACATGCATCAGCGAAAGAGGCTGTTCGCCGCGGTTTCAGCCATGGCGTCGGCCAGGCTCAGCCCCCATTGCTGGCGGCAATAGGCGCGGAAATCGAAGCAGGGCAGGCCGGGGCAGACCTCGAACTCGATGAGATGGACCGTATCGTCGGCCTCGACGCGCAGGTCGACGGAAAACACGTCGCGCAGGCCGAGCCCATCCATCAACCGCTTGGCAATCGCGCGTATCCTGGCATCGGCCACCGGCTGGCTGTCCGCGACCGGGGCGAGTTCGGGTTCGGCATAGTGCCCGGCAGCCTTCGCCGCCTCGCCGGTGTCACCGTAAAGCGCCAGGCTGTCGGCCATGGTCTGGAAGTCCGCGCCTGACTCGACAAAGGCGATGCCAAGCGCCTCGACACCAACTTGCGGCGTCAGCCCGAGGAAGGAGGCGCGCACGTTGCGGCCGGAGACATAGGGCTGGACGACGACATCATCGCGATAGGCGGAGAAGACACGCCGGCTAAGCTCCAGCGCGTGGCCGAGATCGGTTACGCGCGAATCCGGCCAGATGCCGATCTTGGCACCGAGCCGGTTGGGCTTGACGAACCAGCCGGCCGCGGAGGCCGGCGGCTCGACCAGCCAGTTTCCATTCCGGGCGAGACCCGCCTGCGGCACCGGCAGGCCGAGCGCGCCAAGCACGGCGCCGGAGCGGAACTTGTCCTGGCAGAGCGCGAAGAGCGAATCGTCGGCGCCGATCGTCTTGAACCCACCCAGCCTCGCCAGCGCCGGGGACACGCCACCACGGAAATAGGCGATGCCGTCGGACAGTGTCCAGACCAGCGTGCTTTGCGGATCCTCACCGTCAAGCGCCCCGGCGGCATCGTCGAGTGCCACGGGCGCAAAGGACAGGCCGCGCGCCGCGCAGGCATCGGCAAGCGCACCGAATTCAGGGGCGAGGTCCGTCGACTGCGCCAAATAGGACGAGATTTCAGTGGCGCGCTGTGGTGCGTAGCCGTCGGCGATCAGACGGTCGAAGCAAGCCTTTTCGGGCTCGTAGACAAGGATCAGCTTTGGCTTGTGGCTGGACATGCGATGAATGAATCCCGGCAAATGCGATCGCCCAGCATGGCACGGCGCATGCCACGGGCTTTCGCGAAACCGACCGTCCCGGACGGTTGCGTGACAACGCCGGCTTTCATCCGCCGCCTCTATTCAGGCGATCAGCACGCGCGGCTCGAAGCGGCCGTTGACCTTGATGTCGAGCAGGAAGGTCATGCCCGCCTGCGGATCGAGCTGGCGCTGCTTGTCGTCCTTGCCCTTCCAGGCCGACGTCACCGCCAGCCGGTCGGCGTTCCTGCCGACGAAGGCCGGGCAGGAGGGCTGCGTCACCGGCATCGCAATTTCGCGCAGCAAGGTGCCGTCGGGCGAATAGGCCTTGACCGCCTTGCCACCCCAGACGGCATTCCACAGCACGCCGTCGCCGTCGATGACCGATCCATCGACATAGCCCTTGGACGAGCGGTGATCGACGAACACTTTCGGATCACCGTCGGGCAGGCCGGTCGCCGGGTCACAGGCGACGCGCATCAGCAGGCCGGTCGAGGTGTCGGTGTAATAGGCGAGCGCGCCATCCCCGGAGAAACAGATCGAGTTCGAGACGGTGATGTCCGAAAACAGACGACGCAGTTCGCCCTTGAAGAACCAGTAGATCGAACCGGCACCCTTTGCCTCGCCTTTGCCCATCGTCCCCATCCACAAGGCGCCGCAGGGATGGACACGGGAATCGTTGGAGCGGGTAAGGGGGTTGTCCGCCTCGACAGGCGTATGCAGCGTCATCTGGCCGGTCGCGACGTCGCGGACGAAGAGGCCGGTCTCCGTGGCGATCAGCTGGCGCCTGTCGTCGATGATGGCGATGGCGCTGGCCATCTGGCCAAGCTCGTGGATCTTGAGCGCGCCGCCGGCCACGGGCTTTTCCAGCAGTTGGCCGTTGACGATGTCGAACCAGAACAGCGCGTCGGTGGCGGGATCGTAGCTTGGCCCTTCGCCGAGCTCGCAGACATGGTCGGAAAAAACCGAAACCTCGCTCATCATGCGTCTCCGAATGCTGCGTCCCAGGCCGCGACGGCGGCGTGAGCGCGCGCCGCCACGTCGTCGACGCTCATGCCTGGCTTGAACAGGCTGGAGCCGAGCCCGAACACCGTCACGCCAACCGCCTTGTAGCCGGCAAAGTCCTTCTCCGAAACGCCGCCGACCGCGCCGACCAGCGTCTGCGCCGGCAGCACGGCCCGGATCGCGGAAATGCCCGATGCGCCGAGCACGCTGGCGGGAAAGAATTTCAGCGCCGAGGCGCCGAGCCGGATCGCCTGGAAGGCTTCCGTGGGCGTAAACACGCCGGGCATGGTGACCATGCCGTATGTCCTGGCGCGGCCCATTACCTCGGCATCGATGTTGGGGCTGACCAGCAGCCGTCCGCCGGCGTCGTGAAGATTGTCGACATCGGCGGCCGTGAGCACCGTGCCGGCGCCGACCAGGGCCGTTTTCGGCAGCACTTCGACGATCCTGGCGATCGACGAGAACGGCTCGGGCGAGTTGAGCGGCACCTCGATCGCCTCGATGCCGGCGTCGAACAGCGCCTGGCCCATGGCGATCGCCTCAGTGGGCTTCAGGCCGCGCAGGATGGCGACCAGCCCGCGCTTGAGCTCGGGAAAAGGTGCGGTCTGGCTCATATGGCGGCTCCGGTTCTGGCGATCATGCCGTTCTCGCGCGCGGCTTCGATCAGCCCGGCGCGTACTGCTTCGTCGGCGTCGACGGTGCGGAGGCCGAGCCCGGCAAGGCCGAGCGCGGCCTGGTAGAGCCCGGCCAGCGCGCCCGAGGCAACCAGCACGACCGCTGTCGCGCCGGCGCCGTGCCTGCGTCTGGCGGAGGCGATCTCGCCGCCGATCAGCAGGCCTGACAGGCAGGCGGCGGCGTCTTCGGCCTTGAGATCCTGGAGCAGGCCGGCGGCGCGGATGGCAAACAGCCGCGAGGTGACGTCGCCACCCTCGCCCAGCGCAATCTCGCACCAGCGGCGGAAGAACGGATTGTCGGCAGCAACCGGGCTGGGATGTTCGCCCAGCGAATGGCGCAGGATCGAGTGCTCTCCAAGCACGGAAAACAGCTCGCCCGTCGGCCAGGTGCCGAAACCAGCGACGGCGCCATCCTCGACCAGCACCCATTTCGAATGGGTGCCGGGCATGCAGACGAGGTCGCGGCCTTTGGCCGGCAGGCCGGCACCGGCAAGCTGCGTCTCCTCGCCGCGCATGACGTCGGGCGCATCGGCCAGGCGCTGGGCAAGGCCGGGGACGATGCGGATGTCGCGTTTCTGATCAGGCACCCGGGCGGCGCCGCCGAGAATGGCGCCTAGCGGCGCCGGCACGCTGACATAGGGCGCCTCCAGCCAGCCCTGGCGGGAGCCGGCCATGCCGCAAATGATAACGGGCAATTCCTCCGGCGCGCCGATCGCTGCCAGATGCCCCTCCAGCACGTTGGCGAAGCCCTTTTCGCGCGCGGTGATCAGGCCGTCGTCGCCGCGACGCTCGGCAAGCACCTTGCCGCTGCCATCGACCAGCCATGCCCGAAGCCGGGTCGTGCCCCAGTCGAGCGCCGCGACTGCCGGAACGTTGCTGGCTGAGCTCACAGGAAGCCTCCATCGACGATCAGCATTTGCGCGGTCAGCATGCGCGAGGCATCCGAGGCCAGGAACAGTACCGTGCCGACCATGTCGTCCGGCCGCATGACGTCCCTGATGCATTGCTTGGCGACGTGAGCGGTGAGCGCTTCTTCCGTCACCCAGCGCTCCTGCTGCCGCTCGGTGATCACCCAGCCAGGCGCGACGGCGTTGACGCGGATGCGGTCCGGCCCGAGCTTGCCGGCCAGACCCTTGGTGAGGCCGAGGATGCCAGCCTTGGCGGCGGTATAGGCCGGCATGTCGGGATGGTTGATGAGATAGGAGGTCGAGGTGAAATTGATGATCGAGCCGCCGCCGGCCCGCTTCATGCCTGATGCCACGGCCTGCGCGGTGAAGAAATGCGGCCGCAGGTTGACGGCGAGATTGTTGTCCCAGAACTCGACGGTGACGTCCTCGACGGCGTGGCGTTCGTCCCAGGCGGCGTTGTTGACCAGCACCGTGACATCGCCATGCGCCTCGGCCGCCCTCGCCGTAGTGGCGCGCAGCGCCTCGACGTCGCGCAGATCTGTCTTGAGATAGAGCGGTCGGCGACCGAGCTCCTTCTCGATGCGGTCGGCGAGCGTGGTGCTTGGCGCATCGGCGATGTCGATGAAGGCGACCTTGGCGCCCTGGCGCATGAACCCTTCCGTCAACGCCGCGCCGATGCCGGAGCCGCCGCCGGTGATCAGCACCGAAGCGCCTTCGAGGTCGGCAAAACGCGCCGATGGCATCATGATTTTCGTCTCCCGGGTCAACCGGCGCGCATCCTAGCCAGACACGTCCGGCGGGCAAGGGCGAAAAGACGCTATTTCGGGCTTATGTCTGACAAAAAGGCGACGGCGCCCGCGCGCGACCCGCCAAACGGCGTCGCCGCATGGCGGGCAACGCCGAAACCTGCCGCTCAGATCGCCTTGGCGCGCAAGGCGCCACGGAAGGAATCACGGAGATAGCCCAACGTGGCGTCGGCATCGGCCGGCTTGCCGAACAGATAGCCTTGTCCGCCGGCGCAACCGAACTGGACCAGCCGGTCGGCCTGTGCTTCCTCTTCGATGCCTTCGGCGACGACGTCCATGCCGAGCCCTTCGCACATGGCGAGGATGGCGCGGATGATGTGTTCGGACGGCCGGTCGTCGAGAATGGAGGAAACGAAGGCGCGGTCGATCTTGAGCTTGTCGAAATGGAATTCGCGCAGGCGGCCGAGCGAAGACTGGCCGGTGCCGAAATCGTCGAGCGAGACACGGATGCCGACACGGCGCAGATCCTCGACGATCTGTGCGGCCGAGGCCGGGTCGTTCATCAGGCCGGTTTCGGTGATCTCGATTTCCAGCCGGCGCGGATCGAAGCCGGTGCGATCGAGGATCGCCAGAATGTGCAGGCCGGTGTTCTGATCGACGAGCTGCGATGGCGACAGGTTGAAGGACAGGAACAGGTCCTTCGGCCAGCTCCTGGCGGCTTCGGTCGCCTTGCGCAGCACCAGCTGCGACAGCGGGCCGATGATGCCGCGCTCCTCGGCGATGGGAATAAAGACGGTCGGCGGCACCGCGCCGAGGTCTCGGTCGGTCCAGCGCGCCAGCGTCTCGAAGCCGATGGTGCGGCGCGTGGTGAGGTCGACGATCGGCTGGAAGTGCGGCTCCACCTCGCCGGCGGAGACGGCGCGGCGCAGCGCCTGCTCGATGCGGGTGACGCGCTTGGCGGCCTCTTCCATCTCACGGGTGTAGATGACGACTCGGCCACGGCCGGAGCGCTTGGCATGGTAAAGCGCCGTTTCGGCCTTGTTGACGAGGATCTCGGTGGTCTCGTCGCCGGAATAGAACAGCGAGCAGCCGACCGAGGCGGAAAGCCTGGCGGTGCGTTCGCCGACATCATAGGGTGCCGACAGGATCTCGATCAGCATGCGGGACTTTTCCGCCGCCGCTTCCTCCGAGAACACCAGGGGATAGAGGAAGGCGAATTCGTCGGCGCCGATGCGGCAGACCGTCGAATGGCCGTCCATCGAGGCGCGCAGCCGCATCGCGACCTGGATCAGGATGTCGTCGCCGGCCTTGTGACCGAACAGGTCGTTGATCGGCTTGAATCCGTCAAGGTCGAGAATGCCGACGGTGAAGGGTGCGGGATCGTCGGCGCGATCGCTGATCAGGCGATCGACCTTGTCGAAGAAGCGGCGATGATTGCCAAGCCCGGTCAACGGATCGGTGAAGGCCAGATCCGTGCTTTCCCTGTTTGCCTGACCGGTGCCAAACGGAGTTTGCATCGGTGTCCCTGTTCGTCCCTGCTTTTGTCGTCGGAATTTATTTGCGAGACTGGCAGCAAACCCTTTAGGAAACGTATCGCTTGAATCGATTTTTATAGCCGGAGCATGATCCCAAAAAACGGGATCCGGATACCTTCGTGAAGCCGGCTACAACATACGTCAAGCACCCGGATTTTCAGCCGTTTGGCTTGATGACGCGATAGAGTTCCAGGGGGCTACCCCTGGTCTCTGCCACCGGCTCCAGCCAATCGGGCACGCTGCCGCGCATTAGTGCGGCCAGGAAGCCATTCGGCGCCTTGGCCGCGAACAGCCGGCTTTCCGGGTTGTCGCGGCACAGCGCGACAAGGCCGACATGGTGGCTTTCGACGATGGCTTTGGCGTCGGCGGACGAGCCCAGCAAGGCATCGAACACGAGCAGGTTTCCAGCGACGTTGCGATGGTAGGGCCCGGCGAACACACGATGACCGGTGAAGGCGAGGATCGGCGAGCCAAGATTGGAGATGGCAAGGACCGTTGTGGGGGCCATCGCGCCAAGCACGGCGAACGAGGCCTTGCTGTTGCAGGGTGCATCGATGCTGGCGTCCGTGGCGGGTGCTGCGGTTGCGAAGGCGCTCGATGCGGCCTCGGCGGCACCCGACCAGATGGCATTGACGGAGATCAACCAGGCCGCGGCCATCCTGAGCACGGAACCGCTGGACGGGCTGGCCTCCGCCCGCTGCCGCCATTTTGCGATCCAGGCCGAAAGCGGGATCACGGCGAAGGCGATGGAGAAGGTCGAGCCGCGCACTTCCCAGGCGCTGACCAGGACTGCCACCATCAGCAGCGCGGCGACGAGGCTGTCCTGGCGTCGCCAGCCGCCATGGCTGAAGTGGAGCGCCATCAGGACGATCGCCACCAGGGGCGTGGCAAAACGTGCCACGGCCCTTGCCGGATCGTCGGCGACGAGCTGAACGATCGACTGTGCCTCCTCGATATAGCCGAGCCACATCTGCTGCAGGCGCGGGTCGAGGTGGGCATAGGGCGCCGCCAGACACTGCGGAAACAGGAGCCCAATAACGAGAGAGAGAACGACGGCAAGCAGGCCAAGCGACATAAGGCGCCGGGCGGCCGTCGCATTGGCGGCCTGCCATGAAGCAATGATTGCTAGACCGGTGCCGGCAAGACCTGTGACGGCGAACTGCACGACCGAGAACGTGTCGCACTGGGCCTGGCCCCAGGACGACATCGGGCTGGTAGCGGCGAAGACGAGAGCCGAGGCGCCGGCAACGCCAAGGCCGAAATCCCTGGCGATCAGCCTTTCACCCTCCCGATTGCCGAGAAACAGCAGTGCGACGACGGCGCCGAGGGCTCCGGCATAGGGAGCGCTTTCCATGCCTATGGCCAGGGTCAGCGTGGCGCAAATGCCCGCGACAAGAGCGGCCGGCCGGTGCGTGGGCGCCTCGAGCAGCAAGGCGAGGCTGGCCAGCGTCAGCATCAGCTGGACATTGTGATGGTCGAGCGCGCCGGGACAAAAAATCCCAATGTAATACAAGGCCGCGCCGCCGACGACGGCGGCGGGCAGCACGGCGGACGCGCCAGCGAAAGCGCGCGCGGCGCGGATGGTGAAGAAGACCGCCAACCAGAACTGCAGCGCAGGCCAGACTACTTGCACGATCTGTTCGGCCAAGGCGGCGCTGCCGGTCAGGGCCGAAGCGGCAAGGATGCTCAGCGCCAGCGGCGCGTCGAGCAGCCGCGACCAGTGCATGACGAAGCCGCCCTCCAGTCCCATCCTGTACTGGTGCAAGTCGAACCAGCCCTGGCCGGCCAGCAGGTCGCGGACTTCGACCAGTTGCAGCAGGCTGTCATTGTCGCCCGCCGGATTGGCAAGTTGCGGGAATCCCTGCTGCGCCTCGAGCGCCAGCAGCAGCAAGGCGGCAAGCAGCGCGAACGCGATATCGGACTTCCAGGTGGAAGTTCCCCTTGCTGTGCCCATCCGATCGCCCTTGGCGGGAATGCCGGGCCTTTCCAGACCAATCGACACTCGTGAAGTCAGCCTTAAACCTAGCCTTAACGGCTTCAATAAATAGTAAAACCGCCTGAACGCGGCCGGCTTCCGGAGCGCGACCGCATGGTCGACAAGGCATCGGAGACGAAAATGCCGCAAGACATCAGCCATGAACCCATCATCGCCGTGCTCCTGCCTTGCTACAATGAGGAGCTGACCATCGCCGAGGTGGTGCGGCGATTCCGCGAGACGCTGCCGGCGGCAACCATCTATGTCTACGACAACAATTCGAAGGATCTGACGGCCCTGCGCGCCCGCGCGGCCGGCGCCATCGTGGTTCGCGAGCCGCGCCAGGGCAAGGGCAATGTGGTGCGGCGGATGTTCGCCGACATCGACGCCGACATCTATGTGATGGCCGACGGCGACGGCACTTATGCGCCCGACGACGCGCCGCAGCTGATCAACACGCTCTTGACCGAGCGGTCCGACATGGTGGTGGGCACCAGACGCGGCGTCACCGACGATGCCGGCCGCGCCGGCCATGCCTTCGGCAACCGTGTCTTCAACAGTCTCTACAAATGGTTGTTCGGCAGCGATTTCACCGACATCTTCTCCGGCTACCGCGTCTTTACCAGGCGTTTCGTCAAGAGCTTTCCCGCCGTCTCCGGCGGCTTCGAGATCGAGACCGAAATGTCGGTGCACGCCTCGCAGCTCAAATTGCCGATCAGCGAAATCGCGCTCGATTACGGCCACCGGCCGGAAGGGTCGTCGTCGAAACTGTCGACCTTCCGCGACGGCGCCCGGATCCTGTGGATGTTCGCCATGCTGATGAAGGAGACGCAGCCGCTGCGCTTCTTCGGCGTCTTTTCGCTGTTCTTCCTGGCCTCGAGCCTGTTCCTGATGGCGCCGGTGCTGGTCGAATTCGCCGAAACCGGCCTCGTTCCGCGCATGCCGACATGGGTGCTGTCGGTCGGCCTGCTGCTTCTTTCCATGCTGGCGGCGGTGACAGGGCTGATCCTCGATTCGGTCTCGCGTGGGCGCGCCGAACAGAAGCGGATCTTCTATCTCTCCATGCCTTCGGGCCGTGTCGAGCGCCGCCAGGGCGACGTGGTTCAGAAGCCGGGCAAGGCCTCGCGCGCGGCCTGACCGATGCAACGCGTGGTCCGCTTTGTCTTCGCAGGCGGCATCGGCTTCGTCACTGATGCGGCCGCACTCTGGCTGCTGCTCGCCGTCACGCCGCTCGGGCCCTTCGTCAGCCGCATCCTGTCGATCGGCTTTGCGCTCTGCGTCACCTGGCAGATCAACCGGCATCTGACCTTCTCGCCGTCGAGCAGGGGAATGACTCGGGAGGGCGCCCGTTATGGCGGCGTCGGCGTCGCCACCAGCATCGTCAACTATGCTGTCTACTCGGCCATCCTGTTCGCGGTGCCGGCAACCTCGCCTCTCATCGCTCTCGCCATCGCTTCGCTGGTGGCCATGACGCTGTCCTTCCTGGGCTACTCGCGGCTGGTCTTCGACCGTTAACGGCGTGGCCCGATTGGCAGATGGCGCCGCGACCCTTATATCGCTTGCGTTGACTGCGCTGGGGATCCGCCATGAAGCTGAAAATCGCCGTCCAGATGGACCATGTCTCCACCGTGTCGATCGCCGGCGACACTTCGTTCGCGCTCTCGCTGGAAGCGCAGCGGCGCGGCCATCAATTGTTCCACTATACGCCCGACCGGCTGTCGCTGCGCGACGGCAGGGTGTTTGCCCGCATCGAAGAGATGACGGTGCGTGACGAGAAGGGCAGCCACTATTCGCTGGGCGAGAAGGTGCGAACCGACCTGTCGGAGATGGACGTCGTCCTGCTGCGCCAGGACCCGCCCTTCGACATGAACTACATCACCACGACCCACATCCTCGAGCGCATCCATCCGAAGACGCTGGTCGTCAACGACCCGGCCTGGGTGCGCAACAGCCCGGAAAAGATCTTCGTCACCGAGTTTTCCGACCTGATGCCGGACACGCTGATCACCAAGGATCCGCTCGAGGTCGCCGCCTTCCGCAAGGAGTTCGGCGACATCATCGTCAAGCCGCTCTACGGCAATGGCGGCGCCGGCATCTTCCATCTGCTGGAAGCCGACCGCAACCTCGCCTCGCTGCTTGAAATGTTCGGCCAGCTGTTTCGCGAGCCCTATATCGTGCAGCGCTACCTGAAGGACGTGCGCAAGGGCGACAAGCGCATCATCCTGATCGACGGCGAGCCGGTCGGCGCCATCAACCGGGTGCCGGCCGAGCACGATTCGCGTTCCAACATGCATGTCGGCGGCCGCGCCGAGAAAACCGAGCTGACGGCGCGCGAGCGCGAGATCTGCGCCCGCATCGGGCCGTCGCTCAGGGAACGCGGCTTCATCCTGGTCGGCATCGATGTCATCGGTGACTACATGACCGAGATCAACGTCACCTCGCCGACGGGCGTGCGCGAAGTGCAACGCTTCGGCGGCGCCGACATCGCCAGCCTGTTCTGGGACGCGGTGGAAGCGAAGCGCGGGAAATAGCGCCTACGTCCTACGACGGCCTGGCATACTGTTCGGCGCTCATGACTTCGATGCAGGTGAAACGTTCGTTGCCTTCCACCCAGGCGTCGTGGCCCGGCGGAATTGTATAGGACGTGCCCTGCTCGAAAGTTTTCTGGGTTCCGTCATTCATCTTGATGGTGATGGTTCCCGATACGACGTAGCCGACATGCGAAACCTGACAGCTGTCGGTCTTGACGACCGGCTTCACGCATTCCGACCATTTCCAGCCCGGCTCCATGTTGAGCCGGCCCAGCGTATAGCCGGGAAGGCGCACCACTTCGACGCGCGTCTTGTTCGGCGTGCGAACTTCATCCGGGCTGTTGTGAGACTTGGATGCTAATTTGGTGACTTCAACACCGGCCATGTCATCCTCCCCTGTACTCGACGCGGAGCCTGACGTTGCGATTGTCGGAACCGCGGCCGGATTCATATCCCATTTCGGGCCCGCATACAATTATAAGCAATCGCTAAAATACGTGACGCCGAATGTGCCCGTCCCTCTCCGACGGCGCCGAGCCGAGCAGCCTGTTTTCATTTTGTCTTAACCATGTTCCGCTTTTTGCAACCTCATACAAACGCGGTGCAACCAGGACGCTTACAGGTTCCGGTGCTGTTCCTGATTTGATCAGAGGCCAGTAGAAGACTCGCGGGCAAACCAAGGTACGGCGGGCTGGCCTCTCCCACAACATTCGCCCGCCCTCTTTGTTCATGTAATGTTCTTGCCCTGGGCTGAAATCTGTGGTTGTCTTGCGTTGACGTCGCTCGCGGCCTGTTTACAAAGGCTGGGGGGGCGACGGCATCGGGGGCGGAATATGGTGGCGCGGGTTCGTACGGTCGCTTTCCAGGGCATCGAGGCCGTGCCGGTCGACGTGCAGGTGATGATCGCGCCCGGCAAGGTCAACATGCACATCGTCGGCCTGCCGGACAAGGCGGTGGCCGAGAGCCGCGAGCGGGTCCAGGCCGCCCTTCATGCATCGGGCCTGTCGATGCCGTCGAAGAAAGTGACCGTCAATCTGGCGCCGGCCGACCTGCCAAAGGAAGGCAGTCACTACGATCTGCCGATCGCGCTCGGCCTGATGGCAGCACTTGGCGCCATTCCGGGCGACATGCTGGCCGGCTATGTCGTGCTCGGCGAACTGTCGCTCGACGGCACGATCGCCGCGGTCGCCGGTGCCTTGCCGGCGGCGATCGGCGCCAATGCCGAGGGCAAGGGCCTGATCTGCCCCTTCGCCTGCGGGCCGGAGGCGGCCTGGGCCGGCAAGGATTTTGATATCCTCGCGCCGCGCAGCCTGATTGCCATCGCCAATCATTTCCGCGGCACGCAGGTGCTGTCGCGTCCCGAGGCCGGCATCCATGCCTCGGCGCGCGACCTGCCCGACCTTGCCGACATCAAGGGCCAGGAGACGGCGAAGCGAGCGCTGGAGGTCGCGGCCGCCGGCGGCCACAACCTGCTGATGATCGGCCCGCCGGGCTCCGGAAAATCGATGCTGGCGCAGCGTCTGCCGTCGATCCTGCCGCCGCTGGCGCCGAAGGAATTGCTCGAAGTCTCGATGATCGCCTCGGTGGCGGGCGAGCTCGGCGAAGGCAAGCTGACCGACCGGCGGCCGTTCCGCGCCCCGCACCACTCGGCCTCGATGGCGGCGATGGTCGGCGGCGGCATACGTGCGCGGCCGGGCGAGGTGTCGCTGGCCCATCACGGCGTGCTGTTCCTCGACGAGTTCCCCGAATTCACGCCGCAGACGCTCGATGCGCTGCGCCAGCCGCTTGAGACCGGCGACTGCATGATCGCGCGCGCCAACCACCGCGTCACCTATCCGGCGCGCATCCAGCTGGTGGCGGCGATGAACCCGTGCCGCTGCGGCATGGCCGGCGAGCCGGGCTATCGCTGCCTGCGCGGCGAGCGTTGCCGCACCGACTACCAGGCGCGCATCTCAGGCCCGCTGCTCGACCGCATCGATCTCAGGATCGAAGTGCCGGCGGTCTCGGCTAGCGACCTGATCCGGCCCGATCGGGCAGAGAAGAGCGCCGAAGTTGCACTCCGCGTCGGCCGCGCGCGCACCCTCCAGCGCGAGCGCTTCGAACGGCTCGGCGTCAGCAGCGCCACCACCAACGCGCATTGCGCGCCGGCTGTCATCGAGGCGATCGCCATGCCCGATGCCGCCGGCCTGTCGCTGCTCAAGGATGCCAGCGAAAAGCTCGCCTTTTCCGCACGGGCCTATCACCGGGTCCTGAAAGTCGCGAGAACGCTGGCCGATCTCGACGCCAGCGAGACCGTCGGCCGCATCCATCTGGCCGAGGCGATTTCATACCGCATGAGCTCGGAGCGGGTTGCGCAGGCGGCGTAGAAGACCGCGCCACTGAGCACGACATCGCCGGCGGTCGGCGCGCGCGGCGGCGCCAAGAACTGGTTATCTCCTTGCAAATGTAAAAGGTTAATTATCGAACTTCTGTTAGCTGCCTGCTGTGGCGCTCGAAGCGTTCGGATCATGGCGCGGTCTTGACGCCTGGTTGGCGCCCATTCGTCACTAAGCTCTCTCAGGTTTTGCAACATGCCCTCTTCGAGAAGCAGCCTCGACGGACTTCGGACCGACCAACTGGACGGCCTCAGATTTCTGGCATTCGCCATGGTGTTCTTCAGCCACTTTTCGGCGCCTGCCGAATACAGCTCGGTTGTCATGGTTCAAAGACAAGGATGGGTTGGGGTCGAGATATTCTTTGCCCTATCCAGTTTTTTGCTCTTTCGGCTCTTCGAACAGGAGCGGACCAGAACTGGAAGAATTTCCATCTCCCAATTCTTCGTACGAAGGCTGCTGCGCATCTATCCGCTGATGGTGCTCTTTCCGCTTGCGATGCTGCTCGCCTATGGTCCCCAGAACCCGGCTGCCTATGGGTGGCTTCTTGGCCTGGTCTCGTTTGTCGGCAACTACATCGCCTGGTTTCCGGACAATTGGTCGTCGATCCAATACACCGCCCAGCTCTGGTCTCTGCCCTATGAGTTCCAAATCTACCTGCTGCTGCCGCTTCTCTTCCTCCTGTATCTCAGCGTTGGTAGGCACGCCCTTGCCACCGGTTTGCTTTGCCTTCTTCCATTGTGTCTGCTTGGAAGGGTGGCGTTCGCGTTGAGTGGAGTGTCAACTCAGGCGGTCTATATGACGCCGCTCTTGAGGCCTGAATCGACAATCGTGGGAATCCTCGTTGCAATGGGCCTGACCAGGAGACTACTGCTGCCGCTGGTCGCGGCTGTATTTCTCTCGAGCGGGATCGGGCTGATTTTCCTGCCCTATATTCACACCCCCGTCGGGTCGGTTCTGGTCTATATCCCGGCCGGGCTTTTTGCTGGCTCACTGCTTCATATGGCGCTGCATGTGCAAAACGTCGCACGCCTGCTGCGCTGGCCACCGCTATCCTATCTCGGGACGATTTCCTTCGGCCTCTACGTTTTCCATACTTGGTCATTCGATCAGGGCAAGGCTCTGATGCAGATGGCCCACATCCCGGAAAGCTATGCCATTTCTTGCCTGGCAGGCTTGGCACATTGCATTTTGGCGGCATCGTTGAGCTACCGTATCCTGGAGCAGCCGCTTCTCCGGCTGAAGCCACGCCGCAGCCATCCTGAATCCGTCCAAGATGATGCGGTGGCGGCAAACGCGTGATCTTGCACAGCTACAGCGCATCTGCGGCGGACCGGGCCGAGATGGCGCGCCAGTTCAGCCTTGTTTCGCCTTCAGCTCCAACCGCCGCGCATGCAACACCGGCTCGGTGTAGCCATTCGGCTGGCTCGTCCCCTTGAAGACCAGGTCGCAGGCGGCCTGGAAGGCTATGGAAGCGTCGAAATCCGGCGCCATCGGCCGGTAGAGCGGATCGCCGACATTCTGCAGGTCGACAATGGCGGCCATGCGTTGCAGCGAATCCCTGACCTGGATTTCCGAGCAGACCTTGTGGCGCAGCCAGTTGGCGATGTGCTGCGAGGAGATGCGCAGCGTGGCGCGGTCTTCCATCAGGCCGACATCGTTGATGTCGGGAACCTTGGAGCAGCCGACGCCCTGGTCGATCCAGCGCACGACATAGCCCAGAATGCCTTGCGCATTGTTGTCGAGCTCGCGCTGGATTTCGTCGGGCGTCCAGTTGGGCCGAACGGCCACCGGCACCGACAATATATCGTCGAGCCTGGCCTTCGGACGGCTCTTCAGAGCCGCCTGGACTGCGTGCACATCGACCTTGTGATAGTGCGTGGCGTGCAGCGTCGCCGCCGTCGGCGACGGCACCCAGGCGGTGTTGGCGCCGGCCTTGGGGTGGGCGATCTTCTCGACCAGCATGGCCGCCATCAGATCGGGCATCGCCCACATGCCCTTGCCGATCTGGGCATGGCCGGCGAGCCCGCATTCGAGACCGGTGTCGACATTCCAGGCCTCGTAGGCGGAAATCCAAGCGGCCTGCTTCATGTCACCCTTGCGGATCATCGGGCCGGCTTCCATCGAGGTGTGGATCTCGTCGCCAGTGCGGTCGAGGAAGCCGGTATTGATGAACACCACCCGCTCCCTGGCGGCGCGGATCGCCTCCTTGAGGTTGATTGTGGTGCGCCGCTCCTCGTCCATGATGCCCATCTTGATGGTGTTTGGGGCCATGCCGAGCAGGGCTTCGACGCGGTCGAAGATCTCGACGGCGAAGGCGACCTCCTCTGGCCCATGCATCTTCGGCTTCACCACATACATCGAGCCGGCGCGGGAGTTCATCCGCCGCCCCTTCGGCCCGACGTCGTGCAGCGCAATCAGCGCCGTCATCGCCGCGTCCATGATGCCTTCCGGCACCTCGTTGCCGTCGCGGTCCAGGATCGCCGGATTGGTCATGAGGTGGCCGACATTGCGCACCAGCATCAGCGAGCGGCCAGGCACGGTCAGCGTGCCGCCGGCGGGCGCGGTGTAGACGCGGTCGGGGTTGAGCTTGCGGGTAAAACTCTTGCCGCCCTTGCTGATTTCCTCGGCCAGGTCGCCCTTCATCAGGCCGAGCCAGTTGCGGTAGACGACGACCTTGTCCGGCGCATCCACGGCCGCGACCGAATCCTCGCAGTCCTGGATGGTCGTCAGTGCCGATTCCAGGATGACGTCGGCAATGCCGGCAGGATCGGTGCGGCCGATCTGGTTGGCGCGGTCGATCACGATCTCGACATGCAGGCCGTTTTTCACCAGCAGAACGGCTTGCGGATTGGCGGCGTCGCCGCGATAGCCGACGAATTGTCTGGGATCGGCCAGCGTCGTCGAGCCGGCGCCGGCGCTGAGCTTCAGGGCGCCGTTGGCGACCGACAGGCCGTTTACCCCTGCCCATTTGCCCGAGGTGAGCGGCACAGACTGATCGAGAAAGTCCTTGGCCCAGGCGATGACCCTGGCGCCGCGCGCCGGGTTGAATCCCTTGCCCTTCTCGGCGCCATCCGTTTCGGGAATGGCGTCGGTGCCGTAGAGCGCATCGTAGAGCGAACCCCAGCGCGCATTGGCGGCGTTGAGCGCATAGCGCGCGTTCATCACCGGCACGACGAGTTGCGGCCCCGCGACGATGGCGATTTCGGGGTCGACATTGTCGGTCGAGACGCTGAAGGCCGGCCCTTCCGGAACGAGATAGCCGATCTCCTTCAAGAACGCCTTGTAGGCCTCCATGTCGATTGGCGCGCCGTTGTCGCGATACCAACCGTCGAGCTTTTCCTGCATGGCATCGCGCTTTGCCAGCAGCGCCCGGTTCCTGGGCGCGAGATCATGGACGATGGCCGAAAACCCGTCCCAGAAACGCGCCGCTTCGATGCCGGTGCCGGGCAACGCTTCGTCGACGACGAAGTCATGCAGCTCGCGGGCAATCCGCAATCCCGCGATCTCGATGCGATCGGTCATCAGGGCTTCTCCAGATGAAAGGCTTTGCGGGGCGTTTGGCATGTCAGGGGTGCAGGGTCAATTCGGCTTAGGGTGAAGGTGGGGCATTTTGGGCGGTTAGCCAATCTCCCCCCTCGTGGGGGAGATGCCCGGCAGGGCAGAGAGGGGCGCGAAGGATCACCGACGTTGCCCACTCTTGCCGCGGGACTCATCCCAACCAGAATGCAGGAGCGAAAGGAGAACGGAGATGCTGGCGGGACAGCGCCCCCCTCTGGCCTGCCGGCCATCTCCCCCACAAGGGGCCTGTTGCACAATTCTGGCATTGTGATTCAC
>NZ_ML703314.1:0-8956 GCF_008520305.1 Mesorhizobium sp. SARCC-RB16n
GCTAACGGGCCAGTTTCCATGCCGATCCTCTCGATCTCTCCGCCTTTCCCGGCCAGCCAGTCCGAGATGGCGTCAGGATCGGTTGGAACCTTTCCCTCCGCGACCTTCCGACCGTTCTCGTCGACCACGCAGATGGCGGTCTGTTCCATCGAGACATCCAGGGCTGCATACTTCGTCATGGCAGTTCTCCTTCCTGCGCTTCAGCGCTGACCGATTCATTCACATGGTGACATTGGGGAACTGCCGCTCGGATTACGAGAGGCGCCACCCGCGATTACGCTAAGTGGTGTAGCTCGGCGGTTACGAAGCCGCTCGCGTGCGCGCCGTTAGTAGCGCTGTAGATGCTATGGGCGGCGGCGAGCGTGTGGCACCCTCGGCGCTGTTGAGTAGCTACCTAAGGAGCGCCCCCATGTCACCATCCTTTGATGCAAGCAAATCCCTTACCACACTTGATCAGGACAGCACGTTGGTCGCAGTGATTGAGATGAGCCAGACAAAGTGGCTCATTGCTGCGACGGTCCCTGGCTTTGAACGTAATCCTCTCAAGAAGCTCGATGCCGACCCGGATTCGGTGCTCAGACTGTTCCGCTGGCGCAGCGAAGCCATCCAAGCCGGGCGCGAAGTCCGGCGCATCGTTGTCGCCTATGAGGCTGGACGCGACGGCTTTTGGTTGGCGCGCTGGCTCCAGGCGCACGCTGTCGAGGCTTATGTCATACATCCATCGAGCGTAGCGGTTTCCCGCGAACATCGGCGCGCCAAGACCGATCGCCTCGATACCGAACTGCTGATGCGCGCCTTTCTTGGCTGGCTGCGGGGCGAGAAGCGCCACTGCAGCATGGCAGCCATCCCAACCATCGATGAGGAGGAGGCCCGCCGTCCGAACCGTGAACGAGACAATCTCGTCCGCGAACGTACACGGATCGTCAACCGCATCAAGGCAATCCTCGCTCGCTTCGGCATTCGCGCCTTTAAACCCAATCTGCGCAAAGCTGCCGAGAAACTGGAGGCTCTGCATACGGCGGAAGGTATTCCGCTGCCGGAGCGAAGCCGAGCCGAGTTGCGCCGTAATCTCGGACGGCTTCATCTGTTGCGTGAACAAATCCATGAGATCGAACAGGAGCGGTTGCGGCAGCTCTCGGTCGTTCCGGACACGGAGAAGGGTCCGCTCGCAATGGTTCGCCTTCTTGCGCGGATCATCGGTGTCGGTATCGAGACTGCGGACATGCTGGTGAACGAGATACTCTCACGCGACCTGCGTGATCGGAGAGCCGTCGCTCGCTATGCCGGACTTACCGGGGCGCCGGATGAGAGCGGCCAACGCAGGCGCGAGAAAGGTCTTGCCAGGGCCGGCAACGCTCGCGTCCGCTACGGCATGATCCTTTTGGCTTGGCGGTTCCTCCAATTCCAAAAGGACAGCGCGCTGGCGCACTGGTTTTGCGCAAGAACGGCCGATGGCCGTGGCGGTACGCGCAAGACAATGATCGTGGCTTTGGCGCGCAAGCTACTGATTGCATTCTGGCGACTTGTCACGACCGGCGAGATCCCGACGGGAGTAGCCCTGCGTCCGGTATAAAGCATGGAGGAGCTGTTCGACAGGACGAGCATTGAAGTTTGGCAGCTGCAATAGCGTCTGCCGATAACGATCCGAGGTGGTGGTGATCCCGGTCACTCACATGGCTTATGACGCCGCGCTGTAGAATGGGCCCACCGCCCGGAGCTTCGCCGCCGATGCGTATGGCTGCATCATGGTTTTTGATCCGCGAGGATCAACCGCATACAAGCTTGTGGCGCTTTACGGCGCCTGATGGCGAGCTCCCCTCGGTTTGCAAGTTGTAGACCTCTACAAACAACACCTGCCGGCTCAATGTAACGCTGCCGCCGTGCTCGTGACCATCAAGGGCAAGTCGCTTCGCGATGGCCAAAGGCCACCCTTGACCGTCACTGCGCGCGGCGCCCCAATGGACCCGAAGCCAAAGCAGGAACAAATGGGCGCCACGGCTGAACAAGGAGACGGAACGACTGAAAGATCACGTTGACAAAGATCACCCCATACAAGCGAGTGAGCGGCGTGTCGGTGGTCATCGGCGCTTTCCGGTAGGGTTTGGTTGTTGACGCCAACCCATTTCGGAAGGACCACCGATGACCGACGACATGATGAACCTGCGCACGCTCGTGGAGAAGACCCCGGATGCCGATCTGCTGCGCGAGATGATCGGCTTTGCCGCCGAGCGGCTGATGGAAATGGAGGTGGGCGCGGCCACCGGCGCCGGCTATGGCGAGAAGAACCCGCTGCGGCTCGCCCAGCGCAACGGCTACCGCGACCGGGACTGGGAGACGCGGGCCGGCACGGTCGAGCTGCGCATCCCGAAGCTCAGGAAGGGAAGCTACTTCCCGGGTTTCCTCGAACCGCGCCGCATGGCCGAGAAGGCGCTGACCGCCGTCATCTAGGAAGCTTATGTGCAAGGCGTCTCGACCCGGTCGGTTGACAATCTGGCCAAGGCCATGGGGATCAGCGGCATCTCCAAGAGCCAAGTCTCGCGGCTATGGAGATCGACGGCAAGGTGAAGGCCTTCCTCGAGCGGCCGATCGAGGGCGATTGGCCATACCTGTGGATCGACGCCACTTACCTGAAGGTGCGCCGCGGTGGCGGATCGTCTCGGTCGCCGTCATCATCGCCGTCGGCGTCAACGCCGACGGCCGACGCGAGGTCCTGGGCATGGAGATTGGCACGTCGGGGGCCGAACCGATCTGGACGGAGTTCCTGCGCAAACTGACACGTCGCGGCCTGCGCGGCGTCAAGCTCGTCGTCTCCGATGCCCAAGAGATGCAATCCAGGGCGACGCTCCATCCTGTTTGCGGCTCTAAGATAGCCGGACACCCGACAATAGCGCGGCGATCTCGGCCTGACGCTTGGTGTCGGTTTTTGCCATAATAGATTTTGTGTGGGTCCGGACTGTCTCATACCCTAGGTCCAAGGCCTCGGCGATCTCTTTGGGTCCAAGACCACGCGAAAGCTGGATTGCGACAACCGCTTCCTGCGCCGTGAGCGCGAACAGGATCTGCAAGATTTTGGGGGCTGGGACCGGGCGATCCTCAAGATTGATGATTGTGGCGACTGCGACAGAATGAGAAAAGATTTCCGCAGGCATGCCGCGTAGACGCTGTGCCCTTACAACCAATGGCCTTCTTCCCGGCCTGGACAAACGGACTGGAGCCGATGCTATGGAATCTGCGATTGCAACCGAATGCACGACAGCCTTGATGTGGCTGCGCAATGCGACGCTTTCCTCGGGCCACCGCGATGTCAGTTCTCCCTGAACAAGGCGGATGTCCTGATCAAGAAAGCTCTCGCACAGCTTGTTCAAACGGGTGACGCGACCATGCCTGTCGTAGAAGGCACAAGCCGTATCCGCCACATCGAAGGCATCGCTCATGCCGTCGAGCCGCTCGAAAGAAACGCCTCGCATGATGTCAGCGGCCAGCGACAGCCGAGTTCGCATCCGGGAGAGAATATGCTCCTCTTCTCGGTCGAAAGGCACATCTCGGATTGTACGCTGAAGGCCTAACGACAAAAGAGTGTCACCACTTGTGAAGCCTATCATGGCAGAATATCTGAATCCGAAACGACCCAGGAAATCATTGTAGTAGCTCGACCTGCGAAAATCGTCTTCGGATGAAATATCGTGCTCGACCGCTACACCTTTCCTCAAAACGTGCGGTACACAACCGAAACGTATGTCTTGAAGATGCCACCCCTCTCGAAAGTAGGCCTCGAACGCCTCGCACAAACTCGGCGTTGCAGGCACTCCGGGTGAGAACTTGCCACGTAAGGGAAGTATGTGGGCGCCGAAGGATCCGCCTCGCAGATTCTTTCCAGGACCGAGTTCCAACGCTCCGGCGCGAGGGCAGCCTCAAGCACCTGATCCAGGGCATCATCGAGGAGGAGAGGGTTAATTTGCACGACAACCACTCCACGCTAGCGTGCGCAACTTACGCACTGACTACGGTTTAGGAAGCCCCTACGCGTCACCCAAATGGGTGATGCGTAAATTCGGGCGCGTTCTCGGCGCGCGCAAGACCGCCTGTGATTGCGCTGGCGTGTTGCAACTCGGCCTGGGAGGTCGGCTAAACGCCCATGTAGCTCGAACAAACTAGCTCAACTAGGGACCGCGACACATGGGCTGGTTGGGAGTGCAATCAGCCCCGTAACTCGACTGAAAATCTATCGACGAGACATATTCACCATCGTGGAGAAATAGCGAGGCGCGAGCTCGCTGTTGAGGATTCTGGAAGCCAACGCCGACTTTGTCGCGGCCTAACTTGTGAGGCTCCACTTCGGCGCAATACGAATAGCGCACTACCTGATCAGTCTGATTTCGCAAAACAAGCATGGTTCCGGAGCCTTGCCCTACGGTCTGGTTGTTGCCACACAACTCGTCGTTTATGGGGCAGCGGCCACGAATGTACCATCGCCAGTCGGCGACGTAATGCTGCAGGGGGAACGCTGCAAGAAAGAATGTGTAAAGCATTCCTTGGTGCCTGGCGGCCCACATTGACTACGGCATTTCCCCGTCGGCCACCCGCCACATTTTGCACTGCAGGTTTGTCTTCGCAGCCTGGCGCCAAGCTTGTCGACGAGCGTAGCGACGTGGTGCTGGTCGGCGACAGTGTCGGCATGGTGAACACCGGCAAGACAAATTGCGGTTCTGCATCATCCCCGTCAGAGCTCGCGCCAGAACCATCGATTGGACGGACGCTTCAACTGATGGCTGAACAGCGAATTTCCAGCAGGGGTTTCGTGTTCGACCGCAGCAGCAATCAGCGAAAAATTACGTGTGCCAGGCGCCGTTGTTGCCCTGATCCTGCCACTCTCCATAGGCATGTGCGCCAAGGAGAAATCCTCGCAACGTGTATCGAAAAGAGAGGCTCGGCCCAAATGAGCAGGGTGGTGCGCGCGGACGCGGCTTCCGTTTCGTCGGCGACATTCGCGCCGCTGGAGAGCCCCACCTTTCGTGCCATATGGCTCGCCGCACAGGTGTCGAGCCTGGGCTGGCTGATGCAGACCGTTGCGATCAGCTGGCTGATGGCAACCATCTCGACATCAGACGTGATGGTCGCCCTGGTGCAGACGTCCACGACGCTGCCCGTGTTCATTCTGTCGATCTTTGCCGGAGCCATTGCCGACAATTTCAGCCGTCGCAAGGTGATGGCGCTCGGCTGGTGCCTGATTGCGTTGTCATCGACGATGCTGACTGCTCTCGTGGGGCTCGGCTTTTACAATCCTTGGATGATCCTCGCATTCAGCTGTCTGGCCGGATGCGGCGCCGCTTTTACTGATCCGGCCTGGCATGCCTCGGTCGGCGACATCCTGCGAAAACGCGAAGTCCCGGCTGCAGTCACGCTGATCTCGGTCGGCTACAACGCCGTGCGAAGCATCGGTCCGGCGCTCGGCGGCATCGTCGTTGCCTCCTTTGGACCGTTGACGGCCTTTGCCGTGGCGACGCTGACCTATTTGACGATGCTGTGGGCCATAGGACGCTGCAAATGGAGTGGTCGCTCTTCGCCTCTTCCGCGCGAGCCCTTGACCACCGCCATTCATGACGGAGCGCGCTTCACGGCGCTGTCATCAGAGATCAAGGCGGCCATCGCGCGTGGGACGCTTTTTGGCCTGACAAGCATCTCGATCCTGGCGCTGCTGCCTCTTGTCGCCCGCGATCAGTTGGGGGGAGGGCCAATTGCTTATGGCATCCTGATGGCTGGCTTTGGGGCGGGCGCCTTGTGCGCCGGCATCTCCAATAACGTGCTTCGACGCTCGCTGTCACAGGAGCGGCTGACGACACTGGCGTGCATCTCTTGCGCGGCGTGCTGCCTTGCGCTTGCATTCACGCCCTCCCTGACGGTGGCGGCAATTGCCTTGACGTTTGGTGGCGCGGGCTGGGTCGTCACCTGGACGGGACTTGACGTCAGCGTGCAATTGTCGAGCCCACGCTGGGTCGTTGGTCGCACCCTGTCGATCTACTCTGCCCTCTCGTCGGGCGGCATTGCGGCCGGCAGTTGGTTATGGGGCCTGCTGGCCGAGAACTATTCGCTCACCCTGGCGCTGGAAAGCTCCGCCGGCGCTCTGTTGTTGGTCGCCGCCACCGGGTTGCTGCTGCCAATCCGTCAATGGAAAGAGACCGACCAGGATCCTTTTGGATTTGAAACGCCGCAGCTCGCCCTGGACCTGAAGTCAAGAAGCGGCCCGATCGTCGTCAAGATCGAATACGCGATATCGGAAGCGAATGTCGAAGCCTTCCTGGACCTGATGCGGGAACGCCGCCGGGTGCAAAGCGGCGTCGGTGCCCGGCACTGGAATGTTCAGCGCGATCTGCAGGAGCCATTGTTTTGGACAGAGACATTCCGCACCCCGACCTGGATGGATTATCTTCGCCTGAACCATCGCCTCACAGCGGCGGACAAGGAACTGGATCGGCACCTCCTCGAACTGCATGTGGGTGAGGTGCCACCTCGCACCAGGCTTTCGATCGAGCGTCCGACCGGAGCAAATCGCAGGCGTCATGAATCGACAGGCTTCTTTTTGCGGCGTTGATCTCATCGACGCCTCGGCAAGAGACATGACTGATGATCGAGCGCTGGATTCCGGGCCTCGACGCAATTGGCGGAGCCGATCATCCGCCCGTGAACTGGCGATCGGTACCAGGAGCACATGAGGCTGCCCGGCCCATTCCTGCTCCGGCAGGCCGGCACCGAACGGGAAGCGAAGAGCAAAGCAGCACCCGCCGCCGGAACCCATGGATCGCCCCTGCAGCTTGGCCGCGAGCTGAAGGATGCTGTGAACGGATAAGCAGCGTCGCTGTGCATCGTCAAAACGCTTGGGCCGCGCGCCTTTACAAGCGACAGGCCGCCGGAACTTTAGAGAGCTTCCTCACGCAAGAGATCGGCCGTCCTGGAGGACACGGGAAGCCAGCGAACAAGTTTATGTGGCTGGCTGAATACTGGAGGACGGTCGGCACCCGGCATCAAAAGACCGGAGGCGACCCGCTGTCGTCGAGGATGCGCCCTTCTGAAGGAGTGTTTTCGGCCTACCAGAGCTGTAAGTGTGGCAATTTCTCGCGGTTGTATGCGGCCAGGATTGTATTGTGCATCAACGTCATGATCGTCATCGGCCCAACGCCTCCGGGCACTGGTGTGATGGCTCTCGCCCTTTCCAGAGCGGCTTCGAAGTCCACATCGCCAAGAAGCCGTTTCTTGCCATCCAGAACCGCTCTCGTGGTTCCCACATCGATCACTGTCGCTCCGTGCTTGATCCAGTCTCCCTTGATCATTTCGGCCTGTCCAGCTGCCGCCACCACGATATCTGCTTGGCGCACCTTGTCAGCCAGGTTCCGCGTTCGAGAGTGCGCCATTGTCACGGTGCAGTTCGCCCCCAGCAATAGCTGTCCCATCGGTTTGCCGACCAGGATCGAACGGCCGATGACGATGGCATCGAGCCCCGTCAGGTCGCCCAACTGATCCCGCAGCAAATGCCGTCTACTGTAGTGTCAGCGTTCAAGTCTTCGATGAGCCCTAAGAGCTCCTCCTGACGCGTTTCCTCGGGGAGAATGTGCTCGAAACTGACCATGCCCAGTTCGCGGGTCTTGCGACCCTTGCTGCGGACGTAGATCTCGCTTGCCGGATCGCAGCCAACAAGGACGACCGCCAAGCCCGGCACGCGTCCGGTCCTTTCCGTAAAAGCTGGCAGAGCGGCCGTGATCCGTCCAGCAAGACCGTCGGCATAGGCTTTTCCATCGATGATTTTCGCGCGCATGTGGGTCCCTTCTCAAAGAAAGTGATCGGATTGTCCGCTGTGCCCAGGCGAACGGTGCATATCCCGTGTACTCCTCGGCCATGGTCTACCTCGAATCGCCAGTTGCGCCCGGTTCCGGCCTACGGCTGTTCCAAACGTTGCGTCAGAGTCCGAAATGTCCACTATCCCGACTTAGGTGGGGCTTGCCTGAACTTCGGCTCGCCGTCCGATGCGGTCCCTTGCGATGGTACCAAGAGGCGGATTTCACCTCGACCAGAGGCGGAATGTGGTTGGGGGGCCACAGTTTCGAGCGAGCAGGCGCCAAGCTGATGCGCTCAGCAACAGGTACCCCCTTCAACGCTCGCTCGGCGCGACCCCAGGCCGCCGATATTGCCGGCTTGAACTATAACGCTCCGCAACAAAAATGTAGCAGGGCACATATGGCTGTCACATATCAACCTCAATATGCTGAAGGCAAGCAGGAACCATCTTCATTCGGAAGGCCAAGGGAATGTCCAAGACCACAGACAAGTCCAGCGCACCCGAAACCATCGAATTTGCGGCAGCCGACGCTGGCAAGGCTGCCGATCAACTTCGCGTTGTCGCCGAAAAGGGCTTCGAGCAATCCAAAGAGGCTCTCGAAAAACTTGAATCGGGCGCCGAAGACGCCCAGAAGGCGCTCAGGTCGGCCACCGAAACCGCGAAGTCCGCCGGCAATGAGTTGTCACTGAAGCTGGTCGCCGCGTTGCGCGCCAATGCCGAAGCTGACTTTTCGCACCTCGAGGCTGTGGTCCGTGCGAAATCGCCGCCAGAAGTTTTTGAGTTGCTGACGACCTTCCTGCGCAAGCGCATCGAAATGGGTATCGAACAGGCCAATGACTTCCAGGCACTCGCTGCCAAGGCGGTGACTGAGGTTTCGAAGCCGGTCAACGATGCCTTCGAGAAGGCGCTGAAGGATCTCAAGGCCGCCTGATTTCAGGAGCCACAATAGGTGCAGGTCGGCATACTGGTCTCCTCCATTTTTCGGAGCACGATGCCGTGGACATGCGTCACGTCAGTGTCACGCTCGTTACCGAAAAACAACCTGCACTTCCACCGCCGGCCTTAAGCAGCGATCACTGCATTGTAAGACATCCCTGGACTAATGCATGTCGCCCGGAAGTGTCCTCG
>NZ_ML703314.1:9300-10205 GCF_008520305.1 Mesorhizobium sp. SARCC-RB16n
GAAGCTTACAGCAGGTCGGGCGAATCCTATTCGCTGCGACATGCTGTAGGCGCGAAACTGCCGACGACACATGCCACAACGGGTGTATCAAGAATCCGCCGAATCGAATTCGATCGCAAATCCAGCGTCGATCGCGCTTCGCGCAATGAGATCGCTAAGTTCCCAATCCGTGAGTTCACAAGGCGGAAGCACTCTCCTCACGGCGTGATTGGCCTCGGATATCGAAATGCACGGCCTTTCGGCGTTGTCGATCAGGTATCGGACAATCGCTTGGCGAACCTCCGATGACGTCGGCGTCCGCGCGAGTTCGGGCATGTTCGGCCTACGAGTGGAGCTGCGGCGCTAAACCATCGGCTGTTTTTGTGTCGAATGCCACGGGCACGCCGTGAACGATGGACGCGGCGGCCAGTATCTCCTCCAGGTCGCGGTCGGTGGCCCTGCAGGTGGGGATGAGCGTCCGGATGGCGCGGATTGCCTGTGCGATGGAGAGAAAGCGTGCCTTTCCCCTGGAAAGGACGTAGGCTTCGGCGGCTCTTTCAACCGTGATGGAATGAAAAGAGTTGGTCATCTAGAATTCCTCCCTGAACCCTGACCAACATGGTTTACGGCAGGAATTCGGCAGCCATCAAGCCTATGTCCGATTCCGGACAGTCAGTCGGTGCCTATGCCGAAGTCACGTTGTTCCTCTTCGCCATAGGCACCGTGCGAGAGTTCGATCATTCCAGGTCGGTCGACAATGGTGATCTCGCCGCGCTTGGCATGAAGCAGCCCCCGATATTCGAGCATTTGGATGGCTGTGGTAACGCCGGGGCGACGGGTGCCAAGCATGGTCGCCAGAAGTTCATGCGTCAGGTAGATGACATCTCCTTCGGCGCGGTCGTTGACCATCAGCAACCAGCGGGCCA
>NZ_ML703314.1:10542-24887 GCF_008520305.1 Mesorhizobium sp. SARCC-RB16n
GCGCGGTCGTTGACCATCAGCAACCAGCGGGCCAGCCGTTCCTCGATGTTCGAATGGCCGTTGACCAGCGCCGTTCGCGACGACTGGACAAGGAATGCATGGGCGTAGCGAAGCAGTGACGGCTGAAGGGTCCGGCTTCCAGCAATCGCAATGCGAAGATGTTCAGCCGGCAGGCGCCAGCCGTCGCTGGCGACCTGGATATAGGTTTCATTGGGAGAGCTGTCCTGGCCGAGAACGACCGCAACGCCCGTCATGCCGTCATAGCCGATCATGCCGACTTCGCTGTGCCGTCCTCCGGTCATGGCGGCGACCACCGACGCGATACCCGTCTCAGGGAAATAGACGTGCTCGATCGGCTGATATGCGATCTCCAGCCGGGCTTTGATGGCCAGTTCGATGTGATGCATCGACGGCCTTAGACGCACGAAATCCTCCGGCGCGAGAGTTTTCAAAACATGGTTGCGAAAAGTGGATTGAGGCATAGCCCTTCTCCCAAACGGGCAAGAGCGCGCATCTCTCACTGTCGGCTGCATCCGGATAAACGGCGGCCGATGGTTGAGCATAGGCTCAAATGTGCGGTTGGCAAAGCCTTGCCGACGCGTCGCGCGGCAAGGAACTGCCTTGGGTAGCCGACGACCGTCCGATCCAGACCCTCATCGGGTCGCGAGCCATTCGTCTTCGGCCCTGTAGTCGAATGCGTCGTAGCCGTATTGAGCGAAAGCGGTGAAATGGCGTTGCCAGTCTCCGTCGCCGATGGTTTCCAAAAGCCATCGGCAGACCTCCGCAACCTGGGTTCGCTATTCTCCGCCGAAGCTATCTGCGAGGCAGTTAAGCGGCCGACCATGCGCTATGTTCCGGTAAAAACACAGGACGAACAGGCTGCTGGAGTGGTGCTCAAGGCACGCGATTTGCTCATCCGTCAGCGCACTCAAACAATCAATGCCTTGAGAGCGAATCTTGCCGAGCTGGGCATTGTCAGAGCGACCGGTCTAGTCGGAATTATCAGCCTTGTCGCCATAGTGCGCGATGACAATGACCTGCGACGATGAACGCACTGCACGCCGCCTTGCGACACTGCCGGACAATGCTCCAGTTTGATGCTTCTGCCCCCACCTGTAACTTTCAGCATTGGGTAATATGAAGACGTGCGATGAACGTCCTAACGGCCGACATCATCGAGCTTTGGTCGGATTGCGCTGATGGCGTCAACCATGGCGTCGGCCGTGTGACTATCCAGAACGATTTCCAACAGGCCCTTCGTTGTCTTGATACACAAGATGCCGAGCGCGCCCTTCTCATCCTCGACAGTGCCGACGTGAATTTCGGTCGGCACGAAAGGTGGGGCCTTCTTCGTCGGGTTCATTGGTAGCTCGCGTCCCTAGGCGGCTTTGACCATCGCGCAGTGCCGTGCCGAGTTTAAGCGGGCTTAGGCGGCAACGCGCCTGATTGTGAGGGCCGCGAAGCTTGCTTTTCGGCCCCAAGCCCTTGCTGCTGACGCTAGCGGCCATTGCGTGCCATGACACGCTGCCTCTTATGGATGCGGACGAAGGTGTAATACAGGAGATGCAGCGCAACCGCGTTGGCGTGGGGCCTTCTTTGAGAAGCTGTTTTTCAGACCGGTGAAGCTGCGCGCTCGAAGCACGAATCCTGCGCTGCGGCTGGCGCTGGCCGGCCTCTGCTATCGCGAGGAGCGAGACACGGGCACCGGCGGCGGTGGCATCTCTGGTTGACATGCATCGGTACGCCACGGTGGAAATCTGACCGATGCCTCGGATGACTGCGCGTCCATTCTATGACCGTGAGATAAAAATCCCATCGGCGACCCGAGAGCTTGGAAAACTAATTCTACAGAATTGGTATAGTAGGCAATCTTGTTGGCGATTTTGCTGCAGGGGACAGCGATGATGGTCACCTCGCCAAACGCTGCCCGCAGCCGCGGCGGTTCGCGCCGACGATTGTCACCGACAGCACGAGACGACACATGACCCGCGACATCCCCGACCGCATCAAGGTTCTCTGGTTCCTGCCGACCCATGGCGACAGCCGCTATCTCGGCACGACCGAAGGCGGCAGGGCCGTCGACCTGCCCTATCTGACGCAAGTGGCGAAGGCCGCCGACACGCTGGGCTATTACGGCGTGCTGTTGCCGACCGGCCGGGCCTGCGAGGATTCCTGGGTGATTGCCTCGGCACTGGCGCCGCTGACCGAGCGGCTACGCTTCCTTGTCGCCGTGCGGCCCGGCCTGCAGTCGCCGACGCTCGCCGCGCGCATGACCGCCACGCTCGATCGCATCTCCAACGGCCGCCTTCTGATCAACGTCGTCACCGGCGGCGATCCGCTTGAGAACAAGGGGGACGGCATCTTTCTCTCGCATGCCGAGCGCTATGAGGTGACGCAGGAATTCCTGCGGATCTACAAGCGCGTGCTGAGCGGCGAGACAGTCGAGCACCAGGGCAAGCATTTCAGGATCGAGGACGGCCGTCTGCTGTTTCCGCCTGTGCAGACGCCCTATCCGCCGCTCTATTTCGGCGGCTCGTCCGATGCCGGATCGCAAGTGGCGGCGCAGGAGATCGACAAATACCTGACCTGGGGCGAGCCCCCGGCCGATGTCGAACGCAAGCTTGACGCCGTGCGCGAACTGGCCGAGGAGGCGGGCCGCAAGCTTTCCTTCGGCATTCGCCTGCATGTCATCGCCCGCGAGACGACCGAACAGGCCTGGGCAGCCGCCGACAGCCTGATCAGCCGGCTCGACGACGCGACCATCGCCTCGGCGCAGAAGGTTTTCGGCCGCATGGATTCGGTCGGCCAGGCGCGCATGAGCGCGCTGCATGGCGGCCGCCGCGACAAGCTCGAGATCGCGCCCAATCTCTGGGCCGGTGTCGGCCTGGTGCGTGGTGGCGCCGGAACGGCGTTGGTCGGCGATCCGGACACGGTTGCCGAGCGCATCGACGAATACCGGCGCCTCGGCGTCGACACCTTCATCCTGTCGGGTTACCCGCATCTGGAAGAAGCCTACCGCTTCGGCGAACTGGTGCTGCCGAAACTGCCAACCGACCATCCGGTCAAGGCCGTAGGCTCTTCCGTCAACACCGGCCCATTTGGCGAAACCATCGCCGGCGACCATCGCCCAAAATCGCTCGCCAGCGCCTCGTGAACGCGCTGCCTCTGGCCCGCCGACTGCGCGTCGCCATCATCGGTGGCGGTTTTTCAGGCGCGGCGGTCGCCTGGCATCTGGCGCGGGCCAATCGGCCGGAGCGCCTGTCGATCGCGGTGATCGAGCCGCGCCCCGCGCTTGGCGGCGGCCTTGCCTATTCCAGCGAAGAACCGTCGCATCGGGTCAACGTCCCGGCGGTCAGAATGAGTATGGCTCCCGATGACTCGCAGCATTTTGCGCGTTGGTTAGCCGGCAGCGGCGAACTCGAACGGGATCCGGATGCCTTGTGGAAGAACGGCGACGTGTTTCCGCGCCGCCGCGTCTTCGGCCGCTACGTCGCCGAGCATTTGGCGCCGTGGCTGGCTTCGGGCGCGATCCGTCACGTCGAGGCTCAGGCCTCGCAGGTAGTGAGAGAAACCAAGGGCGCGGGCTGGACCGTGCAGACCTATGCCGGACCTGTCGAGGCCGACATCGTCGTGCTCGCCGCGACGCATCCTCTGCCGGCAATCCCGGCAGCACTTGCCTCCTTGGCTGAAGCACCTGGCTTCATCGCCGATCCCTACGCACCGTCGGCACTTGCCGGGATCGGGCCGGGCGCCTCGGTCCTGATCATCGGCTCCGGGCTGACCTCTGCCGACATGGTGGCCGAGCTCGATCGCCGCGGCCACCGCGGTCGCATCCTGGCGCTGTCGCGCCGCGCGCTGCGCTCGCGCGGTCATCCTGATGTGAGGGGCGAGCCCTTCGGCGATTTTGCCTCATCGCCGGCGACATCAGCGCTTGGCCTGCTTCGCAATATTCGCGCCACACTGGCGTCCGCGCGCAAGGCCAACGTCAACTGGCAGTCGGTCTTCGACCAATTGCGCCTGCAAGGGCCGCTCCTGTGGGCCGCCCTTGCGCCGCCCGAGCGGGCAAGGCTGGTCCGCCAACTGCGTGTGTACTGGGATGTCCATCGCTTCAGGATCGCACCGCAGATCGCTGCCGTGCTGGACCGCCGTCAGATTGCCGGCACCTTCGACACCATCGCCGCCAGGCTTGTCGCGTCGAATGATGAGGGCGAGAGCCTCGCGATCAGCTTCCGACGGCGCGGACAGACGCGGATCGAGACGGCAAGCTTCGACGCCGTCATCAACACGACAGGGCCTGCTCATGGACAGGCGCTCCAGTCAAATCCGGCGCTACGTTCTCTGACTGAGTCCGGGCTGATCGGGGGCGACGCATACGGGCTCGGTATCGAGACCAGTCTCGATAGCCGCGCCATCGGCAGCGATGGGAAAGCGGTTGCCGGGCTTTTCGTCGCCGGTCCGCTGGCGCGCGGTACCTTTGGCGAACTCATGGGACTGCCGGAGGTTGCTCGCCATGCCCGAATGGTCGCGGCCGAGATCGCAGGGCTGCTCGACACGCTCCCCTCAGCCGAGGTGGTTGGCGCCGATGGCGCGGACGGCGCGTTGACGCCCTGACAAGCGTAACCGGCCTAGCGGGTCAAAATTGGTATTTCCGTCCCATGAGAGCTTCAAAAACGGAAAATCCTCCTTTGTATATAAAATCCATAAACATAATAAATATTGGCGAAGGCCGGCTTGCGGCCGGACTGATCAACGACACGGCCTGAATGGGAGACAGTTCATGGCACACGCAGAAACCGACAAGGTCAAGTTCGCCTACTGGGTACCGAATGTTTCGGGCGGCCTGGTGATCTCCAACATCGAGCAGCGCACCAGCCATTCGGCCGAATACAACCGCAAGCTGGCCCAGGTCGCCGAAAAGGCCGGCTTCGATTATGCGCTGAGCCAGATCCGTTTCACCGCCGGCTACGGCGCCGACGAACAGCATGAATCGGTGGCATTCAGCCATGACTTGCTGGCGGCGACCACGACGCTCAAGGTGATCGCGGCGATCCTGCCCGGCCCCTGGAATCCGGCGCTGGCGGCCAAGCAGATCGCCACGATCAGCTACCTGACCAATGGCCGTGTTGCCATCAACCTCGTCTCCGGCTGGTTCCGTGGCGAGTTCCACGCCATCGGTGAGCACTGGCTCGACCATGACGAGCGCTACCGCCGCTCCGAGGAATTCATCCGCGCGCTGCGCGGAATCTGGACGGAAGACAGCTTCACCTTCCGCGGCGATTTCTACCGCTTCAACGAATATTCGCTGAAGCCGAAGCCGCCGCTGGTGCCCGAAATATTTCAGGGCGGCTCGTCGCGCGCGGCGCGCGACATGGCTTCGCGTGTCTCGGACTGGTATTTCACCAATGGCAACACGCCGACCGAGATCGGCAAACAGGTCGACGATCTCAGGACCAAGGCCAAGGCGAACCACCATTCCGTCAAGGTCGGCGTCAACGCCTTCGCCATTGTCCGCGAGACCGAGGACGAGGCCAAGGCGGTGCTCGCCGAAATCATCGCCAAGGCCAATCCGGAGGCGGTCAACGCCTTCGGCCACGAGGTCAAGAATGCCGGCAAGGCCTCGCCGGAAGGCGAGGGCAATTGGGCGAAATCGTCCTTCGACGATCTCGTCCAATACAATGACGGTTTTCGTTCCAACCTCATCGGCACGCCGAGGCAGGTCGCCGAGCGCATCGTCGACCTGAAGCGCGCCGGCGCCGATCTCATCCTGCTCGGTTTCCTGCACTTTCAGGAAGAGGTCGAGTATTTCGGCAAGCATGTCATCCCGCTCGTTCGCGAGCTGGAAAACGTCGAACCGGCAGCGTCACTGGCTGCGGAATAGTCATCTCCCCAAGGCTGGCCGGGTAATCCGGCCAGCACCCGAATGAAGGTTTTGAAGCGCGCTCGATCTCTTCGGGCGGCATCGAGACTTCGCACGCCTGCGGGCGCAATCGAGGACGATTGGAATGCCGTTGCCCTGCTATGCCTTGGGACTGGAAGCCTCGGTCTACGCGCCGGAAGTTTTTGCGCGCGGCCTGCCCTCGGCGCTCCTGCCGGCACAGTCGGCCGAAGCCGACGCCGGGGCGGCCGGATCTGCTGCCGGTGCAACTGCTCCGCTGCTGTCGCTCCAGGGCATCGGCCTGTCGTTCGGCGGTGTCGTCGCGCTGGCCGACATCGACCTGTCGGTTCGATCAGGCGAGATCCGCGCCATCATCGGCCCGAACGGCGCCGGCAAGAGCTCGCTGATCAACGTCATCAGCGGCGTCTACCGGCCCGACCGTGGCCAGGTCCGGCTCGCCGACGTCGACTATGCCCAGGTGCCGGCGCAACGGTTGGCGCATCTCGGCGTTACCAGGACCTTCCAGAACCTTGCTTTGTTCAAAGGTCTCAGCGTCCTCGACAATGTCGCCGCCGGCCTCGCCTACAAGGTCCGTTCCAACTTCGCCGGCCAGGTGCTCGGCATCGGCCGCTCGCGCGGCGAGCAGCGTGATTCACGCGGCCGCGCCGAACAGATCCTCGAATTTCTCGACCTGACAGCCGTTCGCGATCGTCTTGCCGGCACTTTGCCCTATGGGCTGCAGAAGCGGGTCGAACTGGCCCGAGCATTGGTCGCGCGACCGCGCCTGCTTCTGCTCGACGAACCGATGGCCGGCATGACATCGGGTGAGAAAAGCGAGATGGCTACCCACATTCGCGCGGCGCGCGACCGCTTTGCCACCACCGTCGTACTGATCGAACATGATGTCGGCGTCGTCATGGGTCTGTCGGACCGCATTGCCGTTCTCGACTACGGCCGCAAGATCGCCGACGGCACGCCCGACGAGGTCCGCACCGACGAGCGCGTCATCGATGCCTATCTCGGCGTCGCCTCCGACAATGAGGCCCTCTCTCGCAATGAAGGAAGGGCGGGCATATGATCGCCGATTTTGACTACCAGTTCTTCCTCGAAGTGCTGACCGGCGGCCTGCTCTCCGGCGTCATGTACTCGCTGGTCGCGATCGGCTTCGTGCTGATCTACAAGACCTCGGGCGTGCTCAATTTCGCGCAAGGCGCGATGCTGCTGTTCGCCGCCCTCACTTTCGTCAGCCTTGTCGAACGCGGTGTTCCCTTCGCGCTGGCATTGGTGGCAACCTTCGCCATCATGGTGGCGATCGGTATCGCCATCGAGCGCACGGTGCTGCGGCCGCTCACCAACAAGCCGCCGATCACGCTATTCATGGCGACGCTCGGCCTGTCCTACATCATCGAGGGCGCTGCCCAATTGATCTGGGGCACGCAGGTCCACGGCCTCGATCTTGGCATCGAGGATGTGCCGCTCGAAGTCGGTGGCGTGCTGATCAGCCAGTTCGACATTTTTGCAGCGGCGGTTGCCGCCGGCATGGTTCTCCTTTTGTCGCTGTTCTTCCGCTACACCCGCATCGGCCTCTCGTTCCGCGCCGTCGCCGACGACCAGTTCGCCGCACTCGCGGTCGGCCTCAGGCTGCCGCTGATCTGGGCGACCGTCTGGGCGGCGGCCGGCTTGGTCGCGTTGGTGGCGGGGCTGCTGTGGGGTGCACGCCTTGGCGTGCAGTTCTCGTTGTCGCTGGTGGTGCTCAAGGCGCTGCCGGTGCTGGTGCTCGGCGGCTTTGATTCCATCCTTGGTGCCATTGTCGGCGGGCTCCTGATCGGCGCCAGCGAGAAGCTCGCCGAAGTCTATATCGGCGACTATTTCGGCGGCGGCATCGAGAGCTGGTTCGCCTATGTCATCGCGCTGGTCTTCCTCTTGATCCGTCCTTCCGGCCTGTTCGGCCAGAAGCTCGTCGAGAGGGTCTGAGCCATGGCCGCGATTGCAGGCGATTTCTCCTCGGTGCCGGCCCTGCCGAAATGGGTGCTAGCCTTCCTTCTGCTTGCCTTCGCCTATGGCGTCGTGCCGCTGATCGGATCGAGTTACCTGTTCGAGGCCATCCTGCTGCCGTTCCTGGCACTCAGCCTTGCCGGTGTCGGGCTCAACATCCTGACCGGCTATGCCGGCCAGGTTTCGCTGGGCAGCGCCGCCTTCATGGCGGCTGGCGCCTTCGCCGCTTATAATTTCAACCTGCGGGTCGAGGGCCTGCCGCTGATCGGCAGTATCGTTCTCGCCGGCATTGTCGCCGCCGCCATCGGCATCGTGTTCGGCCTGCCCAGCCTGCGGCTGAAAGGTTTCTATCTCGCGGTTTCGACGCTTGCCGCGCAGTTCTTCGTGCAATGGGCGCTGACCAAGTTTAGCTGGTTCTCAGACAATTCGGCATCCGGCGTCATCGACACGCCGAGGCTGTCGATAGCCGGCTTCGCACTCGACGGCGCCATCGGCCGCTATCTCTTTGCGCTGACCATCGTCAGCATCCTTACCTTCTTTGCCTATCGGCTGGTGTCGTCGCAGACCGGACGCAACTTCATCGCCATCCGCGACAACGAAACCGCCGCCAGCATCATCGGCATTCCGGTGCTCAGGACCAAGCTGCTGGCCTTTGCCATCTCGTCCTTCATCATCGGCGTCGCCGGTGTCATCTGGGCTTTCGCCTATCTTCGAACTGTCGAGCCTGACGGCTTCGATCTCGACCGCTCGTTCCAGATATTGTTCATCATCATCATCGGCGGCCTCGCCTCGATCCGTGGCGCCTTCTTCGGCGCCGCCCTCATCGTGGTCTTTCCGCTTGGCTTATCGCGTCTCGGCGGCTTCCTGCTCGGCGATGGCTTCGATTCGGGCGTACTCGACATGAGCCAGCGCATCGTGCTCGGCGCGCTCATCATCCTGTTTCTGATCCTGGAACCCGACGGGCTGGTGGCCCTGTGGGACAGGGTCCGAAGACGGCTCGCCTGGCAGTCGACCTGAGCTCTCGCAGTCGAAAATCGCATCGCAAATGAACCAGAGGCCGCACTCAGGACGGCCCGCACCGGGAGTACCCTAGCCATGACTTTCCTCAGCACAATCAAGGCAGCGGCTTTGTCCGCGGCGATGATCATGTCGGTGGCCTTGCCATCAGCCCACGCCGACGAACAGTATTTTCCACTGCAGAGCTACCGCGTCGGGCCCTATGCGGCTGGCGGCACCGGCTTTTTCGGCGGCTTCATCGACTATCTCAACCTCATCAACATCCGCGACGGCGGCGTCAACGGCGTCAAGCTGACGTGGGACGAGTGCGAAACCCAATATGAGGTCGAGCGCGGGGTCGAATGCTACGAGCGCCAGAAGAGCCATGCGGGTGCCGCCGCCTGGAACCCGCTCTCGGTCGGCATCGCCTACGCCATGATCGACCGCATCACCGCCGACAAGGTGCCGCTGATCACCGTCAATCATGGCCGCACCGATTCCACCGACGGGCGTGTGTTCCCTTACGTCTTCCCGCTGCTGCTCAACCCCTACAGCGAGACCTCAGGCATCGTGAACTACATCGCCTCCAAGGAAGGCGGCATCGACAAGCTGAAGGGCAAGAAGGTCGTCGTGCTCTATCACGGCTCGCCCTACGGCAAGGAGACCATCCCGATCTATGAATTGCTGGCGCAGAAATACGGCTTCACCGTCCAGCAGATC
Organism: Mesorhizobium sp. SARCC-RB16n; assembly: GCF_008520305.1. GTDB lineage: Bacteria > Pseudomonadota > Alphaproteobacteria > Rhizobiales > Rhizobiaceae > Mesorhizobium. Next base: position 20,129 of record NZ_ML703314.1, read on the forward strand.
GAGGTGCCGCATCCCGGCAACGAACAGCAGTCGCAGTGGCTGACCATCCGCCGCGCCAAGCCTGACTTCGTCGTCCTGCGCGGCTGGGGCGTGATGAACCCGGTGGCGCTGAAGACCGCGGTCAAGGTCGGCTATCCCGTCGACCACATCGTCGGCAACGTCTGGTCGAACTCGGAAGAGGACGTCATCCCCGCAGGCGATGCCGCCAAGGGCTATACCGCCATCACCACCCAAGCCTCCGGCAACGCATACCCTGTGGTGCAGGAGATCGTGAAGACCGTCTACGGCACCGGCAAGGGCAACCTGCAGGACAAGTCGCGCATCGGCTCGGTCTACCACAATCTCGGCATCGTCAACGGCATCCTGAATGTCGAGGCGATCCGCGTCGCGCAGGAGAAGTTCGGCCATCGCACTTTGACCGGAGACGAGGTCCGCTGGGGCTTCGAGCACCTCAAGCTCGATCCGGCCAAGGTCGAGGCGCTCGGCGCCAAGGACCTGTTCCATTCGATCAATGTCAGCTGGGACAACCACGAGGGCGAAGGCTACGTGACCTTCCAGCAGTGGGACGGCAAGAAGTGGAACGTCGTCTCCGACTGGATCGCGCCGGACTGGGCGCTGCTGCGGCCGATCATCGAGAAGTCGGCCGAGGCCTATGCCGCCGAGAAAGGCATCAAGCTGCGCACCGCCGACGATGCCAACGCCGTGACCACCAACTGATCAATGCCGGGCGCCAAGGACAGGTCTCCGCGGCACCCGGGCTTCCACCAGAGAAAAGCCCATGTCGGACAATGACGTCATCCTTGCCGTGGACACGGTCCATGCCACCTATGTCAACGCCATCACGGCGCTAAATGGCGTCAGCTTCGAGATCAGGCGTGGTGAGATGCTGGCGCTGCTCGGCGCCAATGGCGCCGGCAAGACCACGACGCTGAAGGCCATTTCCAACCTGCTGCCGGCCGAGCGCGGCCAGGTCAGCGCCGGCACCATCCGCTATGACGGCGGCGATGTCTCGCGCCGCAAACCCGGCGATCTCGTACGCGCCGGGCTGGTTCCCGTGCTGGAAGGCCGTCACTGCTTCAAGAGCCTCACTGTCGAGGAAAACCTGGTCACCGGTGGCATCGGCCGCGGCGGCCGCCGTGCCGAGATCAACGCAGACCTCGAACGGGTCTATTCCTATTTTCCCCGGCTGAGAGAAAAGCGCCGGACCTTGTCGGGCCTGACCTCCGGCGGCGAACAGCAGATGACGGCAATAGGCCGGGCGCTGATGTCACGGCCGCGCCTGCTGCTTCTCGACGAACCGTCGATGGGGCTTGCCCCGCTCATCGTCCAGGACATTTTCCAGACGCTGAAAAAACTCAACCGCGAGACCGGCCTGTCGATCCTGGTGGCCGAGCAGAATTCGGCGGTAGCACTTCGCTATGCCGACCATGCCGCTGTACTCGAGAACGGCGTCTCCGTCCTGTCCGGCGCGGCTGCCGATCTTCGCCAGCGCGAGGATATCAGGGCGTTCTATCTCGGCCAGCAGCCGCCGCCCGCCGCCAAGCCATCTCATCTCCATGCCGTTGCCTGAACCGAAGATTGAAGGAGCTTTGAAATGACCGTCTCAACCGTCAAGACAGACCATGCTTCCGCCGCCGTGCCGCCGGTCGCAAGACCGTCAGCCCCGGCATACATCATCAGGGATGCCGCGGAAGCGATTGCCATTGCCCACGCGCTCGCCGCCGAATTCGTCAAGGGTTCCTCCAGGCGCGACCGCGAGCGGATCTGGCCGGTCGCCGAACTCGACACCTTTTCGCAAAGCGGCCTGTGGTCGATCAACGTGCCCAAGGCATATGGCGGACCGGAACTGTCCTACGCGACGCTGGCCAAGGTGATCGAGATCATCTCGGCGGCCGATTCCTCGATCGGCCAGGTCGCGCAGAACCATCTCGGTGTAATCGCCGCCATCCGCACCGTTTCGGATGCCGAACAGCAGAAGCTGCTGTTCGGTGAAGCGCTGAAAGGCACGCGGTTCGGCAACGCCTTTTCCGAATTCGGCTCCAAGCGCGCCGCCGATTTCGAGACCCGCTTCACCGATGCCGGCGACCACGTCGTCGTCAACGGCCGTAAATTCTATTCCTCAGGCGCCCTGCTTGCCCATCTGGTGCCGATCGTCGCGCTCGATGATCAGGGCCGCGCTTGGTATGCCATCGCCGACCGTGGCACGCCGGGCCTGAAGGTCATCGACGACTGGTCGAGCTTCGGCCAGCGCACGACCCTCTCCGGCACCGTCATCATCGACAATGTCAAGGTTCCGAAGACGCATTTGGTGCCGGGCTACAAGGGCTATGACAAGCCGACAGCCGACGGCGCCATTTTCCAGATCATCCAGGTGGCGGTGGACACCGGCATCGCCCAGGCGGCCATCGACGAGACGGTGCACTTCGTCAAGACCAGGAGCCGCGCCTGGGTCGACAGCGGCGTCGACAACGCCTGGGACGATCCCTACACCATCCAGGCGATCGGTGACCTGACGCTGCGCCTGCACGCGGCGCAGGCACTGCTGGAGAGGGCCGGCCTGGCAATCGACAAGGCGGTGGCCGAGCCAACCGCCGATACCGTCGCGCATGCACAGATCGTCACCGCCGAAGCAAAGATCCTTTCGACCGAGATCGCCATCGCCGCGACCAACAAACTGTTCGAACTGGCCGGCACGCGCTCGACGCTGGCCGAGCACAATCTCGACCGGCACTGGCGCAATGCCCGCACCCACACGCTGCACGATCCGGTGCGCTGGAAATACTCGATCCTAGGCAAATATTTCCTCAACGGCGAAAATCCGCCGCTGCACGCCTGGAGCTGAATTCCCACCGGCGCGCGGGCGGCTCGCCACATCAAGACTTCGTCTATCCAAGAGGCCCACTGCCATGTCAAATCCAACAGTCGTCGGCTTTTCCGGCAACATCACCCGCCCGTCGAAGACGCGCGCCTTCGTCGATTTCGTCGTCAGGGAAATTGCCGCCCGTCACGGCCTTTCAGCGAGCACCTATGACATCGAGGATATCGGCCCGTCGCTGGGCACCGCAAGGTGGGCGCGAGACCTGGACAGCCAGGCCCAACCGATCCTCGCCGAAATACTCGCGGCGGATGTGCTGGTGGTGGGTTCGCCGACCTACAAGGGCAGCTACACTGGCCTGTTCAAGCACTTCTTCGACCTGATCGATCCAGCCGCGTTGCGAGGCAAGCCCATCCTGTTGACCGCGACAGGCGGCGGCGAGCGCCACGCCCTGATCGTCGAGCACCAGCTTCGGCCGCTGTTCGGCTTCTTCGAGGCTTTCGCCCTGCCGACCGCCGTCTACGCCACCGACAAGGATTTCACCGACGGCGTGTTGCACTCCGAAGCTATCCTGAGGCGGGTGGCGCAGGCGGTCGATGAAGTCGGCTTCGTGCTGGCCAACCGTTCGGCAGGCAGGATTGCTGCTGAATGACACCTCATTCCAGATGGATCAGCTGATCGATTGCTGGCTTACCTTTTGGGCCAGCTTTTCTCCAGGTAGCACAAGGCCGAACAACCTCGTCGACTGTGCACCGAACATTTAGCAGGATATTCTATCCCAGCGCGGTTGACGCGAACACCGTCTTGATGGCTGCCGCCAGGCAGCCAGTCCGTGTCGGCTAGGTCTTTTTGTTTTGGTGGATTGATGTCGTTGGCAGGCTGGACCTCCCCAAATCTCCCAGGCGTGGCGAGTTCCGTTGGGGCTGGGTGACTGCGCCTAATTGCACAATCTTCATCGTGACGACTGCCGGAGTTGTTAGGTCGCCGGCATGAGTGTCTTGGCACTGTGCCATAAAGTCCTTGAGCCTATTGCTCGCGTGGTACCGCACTCTGACCTGCGATCTTACGCGCAGCGCCCCCGACGCCGGCGCGTCCGTCTCCCGGCCGCGCAAGAAGAGCAGCATGGTGGTATCGAGCTTGCCGGCGACGTCGACACCGAAGAGTTGAAATGGTTCCTGGTCATTCATCGAGGTTGTCAAGGAGGAGGGCACGCTACTGCTCAGGCACATGCAGGGACGGGAAGAACCTAGCGTGGCGAAGTGCGGTATCTGCTGTCAAGCCGAGCCAAGCGGAAAGAATATTCCTTGCGCACCGCGTGCGAGTTTCCGTGCTATCGGCGCGTGGTCACGAAGGCTAAACTACTCCACCGTCACCGATTTCGCCAGATTGCGCGGTTGGTCGACGTCGGTGCCCATGAATACGGCAGCGAAATAGGCCAGCATCTGGATCGGCAGCGCGTAGATGATCGGCGAGATGATTTCCGGCACATCCGGAAGCACGATCGTCTCCATCGTCTTCACGCTCACCTGTGCCGCGCCCTTGACGTCGGTGATCAAGATGATCTTGCCGCCGCGAGCCGCCACTTCCTGCATGTTCGACACGGTTTTCTCGAAGATGCGATCATGCGGCGCGATGACGATGACGGGCATGTTCTCGTCGATCAGCGCGATCGGCCCATGCTTCAGTTCGCCCGCGGCATAGCCTTCGGCGTGGATGTAGGAGATTTCCTTGAGTTTTAGCGCGCCTTCCATGGCCAGCGGGAAATTTGTGTCGCGGCCGAGATAGAGCACATCGGAGTAGCGCGATATTTCACGCGCGACCCGCTCGATCTGCTCTTCGAGCTTCAGCACCTGGTTGGCATAGCGCGGCGCTTCGGAGAGCTCCCGCACCAGTGTTTTCTCCTGTTCTTTCGAGATCGTGCCGCGTGCCACGCCCGCCCGCACC
>NZ_ML703315.1:0-2500 GCF_008520305.1 Mesorhizobium sp. SARCC-RB16n
TTGGTTTGGTATGTGTTTGTTTTTGTTGCGGCGTCTTCGGCTTGGGCGTTCTTGCTGAGGGGTTTCGGCTCGCCGGTGGCGATGAGCTGAACGCAAAACGGCCCGCAGGCTTCGAGCCTTGCGGGCCGCTTTGTAATTTGGTTGCGGGGACAGGATTTGAACCTGTGACCTTCAGGTTATGAGCCTGACGAGCTACCGGGCTGCTCCACCCCGCGCCACCACCGCGATCGCGTTGTTGCGCTTGCGGTATTTGCGATCGCCGTTTTACCTGGCGATTGCGTATTCTGTATCCGCCAAATGAAAGGGCCGCTAGAGCGGCCCGGGATCCCTTGGCGGGCCTTTATGCATGACGCCCAAAAGTGTAGCGGTTTTGGGACTACGCCATGCATCGAACAAAGTAATGAGAAGATTTTCTCCATCCGCTTGGATGTGAGTTTTAACGTGCGTTTAGCAGACCTGGCAGCGACCTACTCTCCCGCGTCTTGAGACGAAGTACCATCAGCGCTGGAGCGTTTCACGGCCGAGTTCGGAATGGGATCGGGTGCAGCCGCTCCGCCATAACCACCAGGTCGGCAAAACGCACGTTATTCGAGAAGCTGTTTTGAGCGAATAGCCGATAGAGAGGAGCGAATAGGGAACCTATTTCTGCTTTCTCGGAGCTGTTCGCTGGTCTTTTGTGCCTTGGCTGTCCTCGCGATCTGCCCTTCGAAGCGAAGCTTCGCAAGGTCGACCGACCGTCGGCGCCGATGCGCCGCACCCACGTAGCGCCGCCCGAAGGGCGGAACAAGCGTGAGTGAGAACAAACCATTTGACTTCGTCAAATGGACATTAGGAATGAGAACGATCAAGCCGATCGAACTATTAGTACCGGTAAGCTTCAAGCGTTGCCGCTCTTCCACACCCGGCCTATCAACGTGGTCGTCTTCCACGGTTCTCAGGGAATACTCGTTTTAAGGTGGGTTTCCCGCTTAGATGCCTTCAGCGGTTATCCCGTCCGGATATAGCTACCCTGCTATGCGGCTGGCGCCACAACAGGTCCACCAGAGATCCGTCCATCCCGGTCCTCTCGTACTAGGGACAGATCCTTTCAATATTCCTACACCCACGGCAGATAGGGACCGAACTGTCTCACGACGTTCTGAACCCAACTCACGTACCGCTTTAAATGGCGAACAGCCATACCCTTGGGACCTGCTCCAGCCCCAGGATGCGATGAGTCGACATCGAGGTGCCAAACAACCCCGTCGATATGGACTCTTGGGGGTCATCAGCCTGTTATCCCCGGCGTACCTTTTATCCGTTGAGCGATGGCCCTTCCACGCGGGACCACCGGATCACTATGACCGACTTTCGTCTCTGCTCGACTTGTCAGTCTCGCAGTCAGGCAGGCTTATGCCATTGCACTCAGCGAACGATTTCCGACCGTTCTGAGCCCACCATCGCGCGCCTCCGTTACTCTTTAGGAGGCGACCGCCCCAGTCAAACTACCCACCATACATTGTCCCGGACCCGGATAACGGGCCGCGGTTAGACATCCATAGTAATAAGGGTGGTATTTCAAGGGTGGCTCCACCTGAGCTGGCGCCCAGGTTTCAAAGCCTACCACCTATCCTACACATGCCACTACGAATGCCAATGTAAAGCTATAGTAAAGGTGCACGGGGTCTTTCCGTCTAACCGCAGGAACCCCGCATCTTCACGGGGAATTCAATTTCACTGAGTCTATGCTGGAGACAGCGGGGAAGTCGTTACGCCATTCGTGCAGGTCGGAACTTACCCGACAAGGAATTTCGCTACCTTAGGACCGTTATAGTTACGGCCGCCGTTTACTGGGGCTTCGATTCAGAGCTTGCACCCCTCCTCTTAACCTTCCAGCACCGGGCAGGCGTCAGACCCTATACGTCGTCTTGCGACTTCGCAGAGCCCTGTGTTTTTGATAAACAGTCGCTACCCCCTGGTCTGTGCCACCCTCCTCTACTTGCGTAGAAAAGGGTCACGCTTCTTCCGAAGTTACGCGTGCAATTTGCCGAGTTCCTTCAGCATAGTTCTCTCAAGCGCCTTGGTATACTCTACCAGACCACCAGTGTCGGTTTCGGGTACGGTTTATAAGGAGGAGCTATTTCCTGGAACCACGCAGCAGCCCGTTCAATCCGATAAGATTGGACTACCTCAATGATCCGTCACTACCTCCAAGCCCACGAATATTAACGTGGTTCCCATCGACTACGCGTTTCCGCCTCGTCTTAGGGGCCGGCTAACCCTGCTCAGATTAGCTTTAAGCAGGAACCCTTGGTCTTTCGGCGGGGGAGTCTCTCACTCCCCTTACGTTACTCATGTCAGCATTCGCACTTCTGATACCTCCACCACCCCTCACGGGTATGGCTTCATCAGCTTACAGAACGCTCCGCTACCGCTCGTATTGCTACGAACCCTAAGCTTCGGTGTATGGCTTTAGCCCCGTTACATTTTCGGCGCAAAGACCCTTATTTAGACCAGTGAG
>NZ_ML703316.1 GCF_008520305.1 Mesorhizobium sp. SARCC-RB16n
CCCTTGTGGGCCTGTTGCGCAATGTTGCGGGAGGCGTGTTGTGAGGATTGTGGGCGGCCATTTTGGTTGCTTTGGGGGCTTTTCGGGGTTTGGGAGCCGCGCCTTTGCGGCGTTTGGCGGATTTCGGGCGCAGCTATGGCGTGATCGCCGCCCATCGTCTCATGTTGAAGGCGATGGTGGCGAGCATGATCTGGGCCGTTGCCTTGACGAGGCCGACATAGCGGATGCGGGTGAGACGCATGCGGTTCTTGAGCGTGGCGAATGTGGTTTCCACCGCCGCCCTGCGCCGTGCGATCAAGCGGTTGTAGAGCTTGAGGCGGGGCGGCAGTTCGGGATGGTGTTTGTTGGGCCGGCGGGCGAGCCGGGCCTTGATGCCGCGCGCCTTGAGCCGCGCCTGGCGGGCGTGGGTGTGGTAGGCTGCATCCGCCCATATCACCTTCTCGTCGCCGACGATCAGGCCGTCGGCTGGCTCGGTGTCGTTGACGTTGGCCGGCGTCGTGATCACAGTCCTGATCAGGCCGGAACCCTCGTCCACGCCGACATGGGCCTTGTAGCCGAAGGTGAAGCCGCCCTTCTTCCTGGCCCCGCCAAAAGCAGCGTCCGGATCGAGCGAGGCCCGCTCGCCGGAACTCGGCGCCGAGGCCGCCTCGATCAGGGTCGCGTCCAGCATCGCGCCGCGCTTCAGCATCACGCCCGCTTTCTCCAACTGCCGGTCGAGTTCGCCAAACAGCCTGTCCAGAAGTCCCTTCTCGATCAAAAGATTGCGGAAGCGGTTGAGAACCGTGTGGTCGGGCACCGTCTCGTCGAGGGCGAGCCCCACGAAGCGGCGGAACGACAGCCGGTCGGCGAGCGCTTCCTCCAACTCGCGGTCCGACAGCCCGTAAAGCGACTGCAAGAGCAGGGCCTTGTAGAGAACCAGCGCTGGCCAGCCGGGATGGCCCGGGCCACCATGATTGAGCCCGCCAAGCAGCTTCTCGAAACGGTACCACTTCACCAGCGACCCGATCCGATCCAGGATCCCCGACGAGCCAACCGCCTTGTTCCCAAGGAACGCCTCGACAAAGCTCATCTGTCCCGTCCGCTTCACCGCCATCGCAAATCCCTCCGAGCAATAATCGAAGTGAATCACAATGCCAGAATTGTGCAACAGGCCC
>NZ_ML703317.1 GCF_008520305.1 Mesorhizobium sp. SARCC-RB16n
CAACACGCCTCCCGCAACATTGCGCAACAGGCCCACAAGGGGGGAGATCGCTCCTCTTCCTTCCTTACACCGCGATCCTTGGCCTTCCCGACGCCACCGCCACGATATGCGCTTCGATGAACATACGCTGGGCCTCGACCGTCGAGACACGAAACTCCGTGGCCACGTCGATCTCGGCGCTGTCGGTGCCGGCATCAAGGGCCCGCTGGGCGACGATCGCCCGCACGTCGGCCTCGGCGGCCGCGATCGCCGCCGCCTCGTCGAGGAAATCACGCACCGTTTCACCCGAGGCCAGCCGGAACAGGCCTTCCTTGGGCTGGCTGACGCGGGCCTCGGCCGAGACCCGGACCTGGCCGACGACGGCGCCGAGCGCGTTGGCGACATCGGTATCCCCGGGCACCACGCAGTCATTGCCGACCAATGGCGCCAGGCCGGCATAGTGCAGGGGGGCCGAAGCGCCCAGCCCGATGACCGGGCGGTCGAGCGCGACGCTGAGGCGCGCGATGCCGGGGTGGGCGTCGACGGCGCGCTGGACCAGCGCGTGCGCTACCGTCGCCGCGCCATCGAGCCCGTCCTCGGCAAAGGCGGTTTCCAGGATGTATTCGGCCGACCAGCGCGTCAGTGTCAACAGCACCCGCTCCGAGATCGCTTCCGGCGAAGCCGCGATCGACTGGCCACGGCCATCGCGCCTGCGGGCGAACAGTTCGGCGCCGAGGCGCGCGGCGGCGGCATCCCAGTTCGCCTGCTTGCCGAGCACATGCGCGGCGTCCGACGGCGTGAAGCCTGAGATGTGCACCAGCCCGCGCGAAACCAGCCTGTTCAAGGTGGCATTCTGGGCATTCGAGGTCAGTAGCCTGTCGAGAGCAAGCGGCGTCGCCCCGATCGCCTCGTAGAGCTTTGCCTCCGGGGCAGTCAGCCCCGCGGCGAGCCGATCCGGCACGCCGGTGCGAACCGCGAACCGGCCGTCCATGCGGCCGGTGTTGGGGGCGCGCAACTGGCGTTCGAGTTCCGCCGTCACCGCCTCGCCATGCGCCATGCCGGCCAGCGCCAAGGGCACCAGGCGGCGCGGCCCAAGCAGTATCTTCGGGTTCAGCGCGCCATCCTCCAGCGTCACCTCGGAATCGCCGCCCAGGCCGAAGGTGCGCATGGCCACCGCCTCGACCATGGTGCGGAAACCGCCAACGGTCGCGCCTTCCGGGTCGAGCCGTGGCCGGCCGCCATCGAGCACGGCGACATCGGTGGTGGTGCCGCCGATGTCGGACACCACGGCGTTGTCGAGCCCGGTCATGTGGCGGGCGCCGACGAGGCTGGCGGCCGGACCCGAGAGGATCGTCTCGATCGGCCGCTGGCGGGCAAACGCCGCCGAAACTAGTGCGCCGTCGCCGCGCACCACCATCAGCGGAGCGGCAATGTTGCGCGCCTGAAGGAACCCCTCGGTCGCCGCCACCAGCCGGTCGATCATCGAGATCAGCCTCGCATTGAGCAGCGTGGTCAGCGCCCGGCGCGGACCGCCGAGTTTGGCCGACAGCTCATGGCTCGATGTGACCGGCAGGCCGGTCCTGTCGCGGATCAGCTCGCGGGCTGCGATCTCATGCGCGGGATTGCGGGTGGCGAAATAGGCGCAGACGGCAAAGCCGGACACCGAGACGCCGAGTTCCGGCAGCATCGCCTCCAGCCCGGACAGGTCGAGCTTTGCCGCGTTGCCGTGCACATCATGCCCGCCCGGACAAAACACCACCGGATCGGTGCCAAGGGCCGTCTTCAGCCCATCACGGGCAAGATCGGCCTCGGAAAAGCCGATCATGACCAGCGCCACGCGGCCGCCCTGGCCCTCGACCAGCGCGTTGGTGGCGAGCGTCGTCGACATCGAGACCAGTTTGATGTCAGCCGGATCGGTGCCCGCCTTTTCCAGCACCGCATCGACGGCACCCGAAATGCCGACGGCCAGATCATGCCGCGTGGTCAGCGCCTTGGCCTTGGCCAGCACCTTGCCCTTGTTCGGCCCCTGCTGGTGACCTTCGGTCTCGGACCACAGCACGGCATCGGTGTAGGTGCCGCCGGTGTCGATGCCGAGGAAGAGAGGCTTTGGCTTGGATTTGGTGGTCATTTTGGGGCGGAAGTCCGGGCAAATGGTTTGGTTGCCTGCCCTTAGCCGATACGGGCTTGCGGATAAAGCCGGGAGAGATGGGCCACAAGCAATCTCCCCCCTCGTGGGGGAGATGTCCGGCAGGACAGAGGGGGCGCTGTCCCGCCGACCTCGCCGCAATCATGGCACCATCAGCCAAGCCCGGCCGCAATCACAATATGCCGGCAGACATTGTCGATGTCACGGATGACGTCGTGGTTCCAGAATCGCAGAACTGTCCAGCCGTCTTGCTCCAGGCGCAACGTCCTGGCTTCGTCGCCGGTGACTGGGTCCGCATGCTGGGAGCCGTCGACTTCGACGACAAGTTTCTTTTCCGGACAAGCAAAGTCGACAATGTAACCGGCGATTGGAAATTGCCGGCGGAAGCCAAGCCCCATCAGGCGGTGCGCGCGAAGCTCGTTCCAGAGCTTCAATTCGGCTGATGTCATGACCTTGCGCATCGATCTGGCGTTTGCGCGATGTCTTGGAGGCAATGGCGTATGAGGCATTGTCACTGCTCGCTGGGTGTTGAAGGTAGCGCTCTACGGCGCCCCCCTCTGTCCTGCCGGACATCTCCCCCACGAGGGGGGAGATTGGCTACTCACCTACCCCACAAACCCAACCTTCTTATGCGACCCATCGCAGAATGGCTTGTTCGCGGAATGGCCGCAGCGACACAGAAAAACCTTCGTGGTGCGGTCGACCGTGTGGCCGGTGCCGGTGACGATCTCGACATTGCCTTCGAGCTTGAGCGGGCCGTTGGTGGTCGGCGTCGCCTTCAGCGGGCCGTCACGGGTCTCCAGCGCCGGCGTATCCTTCAGCGCCGGTTCGCCGGTGGCGGCAAAGCCCGCCTTGATGTGGCTGTTGTCGCAGAACGGCTTGTTCTGCGAGGCGCCGCAACGGCAGAGCGTGGCGCGATAAAAAGTCTCGTCGCCAAGCACGATCTCGGCATGCACCGCCAGCGGGCCGTTTTCGCGCAGCCGCACGGTGTTGACCGCAGGCGGTTTTTCCTGCGGCCCGCCATCCTTGCGGACATAGGTGATGGCGCCCGAGGGGCAATTCTCGGCCAGCGCGACGATCTTCTCGACGCTGGCCGCCTCGGGATGAATCCATTGGCCCGGCGCGTTGGGCACGAAGACATGCGGGTCGCCGAGCACGCAATTGCGCGAGTGGATGCAGCGCTTGCCGGAAAATCCGACGTCGATCTTGTCGCTTTCGACCATGCCGGCCATTGGCGTGCTCCCTGTCTGCCTGGAGCACGCCGTGCCTGAATGTACGCGGCGTGCCTTGGGTGTTTGGGGAGGCTATGGCTCCCAGCAAGAAAACCGTCAAGCTGGCAAACCGGTCAGGGGACCAGATTGATCTCCTCGGTCTCGCCGCCGCTGCAGGTATAACAACAGTCCTCGCATTTTTCCTTGTTGCCGGGGCCGACGCCCCAATAGGTGCCCTCATCGCCATCGACCCAGGCGCCGTAGCAGATCGATTCGCCTTCGTTGCAGGAAATCGGCAACTGCCTGGTCTCGCCATCGTCGAGATAGAAGTCCTTGCCATTGCCTGGCCAGACATAGTCCCGGTCCTGGCTGTAGAGCTCGAGGCGCATGGCGTTGGGATGGCTGTTCTTGACAGCGAAGGTGACGTCGCCGGCATGGGCCGACGGCACCAGCAACATGGCGAGAGAAAGCGCGGCCAGCGAGCGGCGCGCGTAGGCGTAGAACATGGTAACCCCCTGAATAAGCGGCCCATCCGGCCGCGCCGCAACCATCGCATGCCGTGCTGAATCGCGGAAGTGGGGCTGGTGACTGGATCCCTGACTTAATTTGGGTCCGACACCCCCTACCTTCTCTTATGGCTTGCCTTTGTCTTACGGCACCAAGTCGATCGTTTCGGTCGTGTGCTCCACGCAGATGAAGCAGCAGGTATCGCAAGGCTGGTCGTTGTCTGGCCCGACGCCGGCGGAAATCTTGTCATTGCCACCGACCCAGGCGCCATAGCAGATGCGTTCGCCCTGATTGCAGGAGATCGGCACCGATTTCTGCGAGCCCGGATCGACAAGGAACACCTTGTCGTTGCCCGGCCAGACCGTCTCGCGGTCGCGGCTGAACAGTTCCACCGCGACCGCTTCCTTGCGCAGGTTCTTGACGAAAAAGGCCATGTCGGCGGCCTTGGCCGAGGTGGCCAGGACCAGTGCCGCCAGCGCAACCATGCGAAACAGCGTCACCGCCGACCTCCCCCGAATCATCGCGGGCAGACTGGCACGCTCGCCCGGAACTAGGAAGACGCGCGGCCATCCGCGGCGATCTCACGGCCCAGCCTCACCACTTCACGCACCAGCAGATCGAGATCGTCGCGTCGGGTGCGATGGTTGGTGATCGCCACACGCAGCCAGTGCTCGCCTTGCACGGTGGTGTCGGAGAGTGAGGCGATGCCTTGCTCCTGCAGCCGCAGCATGATCTCGGTGTTGAGCGCCTTCAGCACCTCGCCCGCCAAACCGGGCTGGTAGCGGAAGCAGACGATGTTGATGGTCGGCGCCGCCGCCAGCTCCAGCGAAGGCTCGACCTCGATCAGCCCGGCCAGATAGGAGACCTGCGCGATGTTCTGGTCGATCAGACGGCCGAATTTTTCGACGCCATGTTCCTTCAGAGCCATCCACACTTTCAGCGCACGAAAACCGCGCGACGTCTGCAGGCCATAGTCATGCAGCCATTCGCCGGAAGCGAGGCCGCGCGGCGTCGATTCCAGATATTCCGGCGTCACCGCGAAGGTCCGGCGATGCGCGACGGCATCCCTGACCAGCGCGCAGCCGACCTCGAAGGGTGCGTGCAGCCATTTGTGCGGATCGAGCGCGACGGAATCGGCCCATTCGATGCCGGCAACGCGGTGGGCGTTTTGCGGCGCGATCGCAATCAGCGCGCCGATGCAACCATCGACGTGGAACCACATGCCTTCCTCGTGAGCGAGTTTGGCAAGCGCCTTGAGATCGTCGATCGCGCCGGTGTTGACCGTGCCGGCATTGCCGATGACGCAGGCCGGCGTAAAACCGGCTGCCCGGTCCTCCGCGATCGCCGCGCGCAGGGCCGATATGTCGATGCGCAGCCCGGCATCCGTCGGGATGCGGCGCAGCGCACGGTTGCCGAGGCCAAGCGCTTCCATCGCCTTGCGGTGGCAGGAATGGATCTGGTCCGAGCCATAGAAGCGCAGCGGCTTTTCGATGCCGGCAACGCCGTGCTCGCGCACGTCGATGCCGGCTTTGGTGTTGCGCGCCACGGTCAGCCCGATGAGGTTGGCCATCGAACCGCCGCTGACCAAGGTGCCGGAGGCCGAGGCCGGAAATCCAAGCATCTGCTTGCACCAATCGACCACCTGGCTGTCCATCAGCCCGGCGGCGTGGTTGCCGCCGCCGAGATTGGAGCCCTGGATCGCCGCCAGGAAATCGCCGATCGCGCCGGTGAAGTTGCTCGACCCCATGTACCAGGACCAGAAGCGCGGATGGATGTTGCCCATCGGATAGGACATCACGGTGCGGGAGACCTCGCCGTAGACATCGGCCAGCGGTGCCGGCGAGCGCGGCAGGGGTGCCGCGAAAAACGCTCGCACGTCCGCCGGCATTTCCCGCCACACCGGGCGGTCGCGCACGTCGCGCAGATAATCGACGGCATCGTCGACGACCCGGCGCGACAGGGCCTGGACATCGGCCCAGTCGGCGGGGTCAAGCGTTTCCTCGGCCACCATGCCGAGGGTTTCCTGCGCGATGTCCATGGCTGCCCCCCTCAAGCCGCCGGAAACTGGCAGCCGGGCGTCGAGCGCGACAGCGCCACTTCGTCGGCATCCATCTCGGCCTCGATACCGTCGAACAGCGGCGTCGACATGTAGCGCTCGCCAGTGTCGGGCAGCATGCACAGGATCACCGATCCGGCTGGCGCCTTCTCCGCGACCTGCCGTGCCACGGCGAAGGTGGCGCCGCCGGAAATGCCGGTGAAGATGCCTTCCTTCTGGGCCAGCGTCCGCGCCCATTTGATGCCCTCGGGCCCGGCGACCGGTATCACCTCGTCATAGAGGCTCGTATCGATGGCTTCCTGCAGGACATTGGGGATGAAGTCCGGCGTCCAGCCCTGGATCGGGTGCGGCTCGAAGGCCGGATGGCTGGCGGCGGGGGCGCCGTCGGCGCCGCGCTGCTGCGCCTTGCCGCTGCCGATCAGTTGCGCATTGGCCGGCTCGGAGAGCACGATGCGGGTGTCGGGCCGCTCGCGACGCAAGACCCGCGCAACGCCAACGACGGTGCCGCCCGTGCCATAGCCGGTGACGAAGCAGTCGAGCCGCGAGCCGGCGAAATCGTTGATGATTTCGCGCGCCGTCGTCGCCTCGTGGATGGCGGCATTGGCGGCCGTCTCGAACTGGCGGGCGAGGAACCAGCCATTGGCCTCGGCCAGCTCGACCGCCTTCTTGTACATGCCGAAACCCTTTTCGGCGCGTGGCGTCAGCACCACCTTGGCGCCGAGCATGCGCATCAGCTTGCGGCGCTCGACCGAAAAGCTGTCGGCCATGGTCACGACCAGCGGATAGCCCTTCTGCGCACAAACCATGGCGAGGCCTATGCCAGTGTTGCCGCTGGTCGCCTCGACCACGGTCTGGCCGGGTTTCAGCGCGCCGCTGCGCTCGCCCTCCTCGATGATGTTGAGCGCCAGCCGGTCCTTCACCGAGGCGCCCGGGTTGAAGAACTCGGCCTTGACGTAGATGGTCGCATGGGCCGGCGCGAGATGGTTGACGCGCACCACCGGCGTGTCGCCAACGGTGTCCAGAATGCTGTCGAACAGGCGGCCGCGCCCGGCGGTGCTCCTGATTTTCTGTTTGTTCAACATCGTTGATCTCCTCGATCGTGTTCATTTTCACGGGCCGGTTACAAACCGGCGGCCTGGGCGGCGAGGTTTCGAGACCTTGCCGCGCTAGGACTGACGTGCCGGCGATGCGGCAATGACCGCTGCCGGAGCGAAATTCGCTGCCGGATGCGCCGTGTCGTGTTTGGTGATAGAGCAAGGGCCGACAGGCCAGCATGGGAGCAGGCGTGGAAACGGACGTGGAATCCGCACCATCGAGCCAGGACGGCGGCATGCCGTGCCTGTCCGTGCGGCTGCTCGGACCGCTGACGGTCACGCGTAACGGCGTGCCGATGGCACTGCCGGCCTCGCGCAAGCTGCGGGCGCTGCTCGCCTATCTGGTGCTGGCGCCACATCCGGTTGGGCGCAGCCGCCTGTGCGAACTTTTGTGGGATGTGCCCAACGATCCGCGCGGCGAGTTGCGCTGGTGCCTTAGCAAGTTGCGCGGCGCTCTCGACACGCCGGACCGGCGCCGTGTCCGCACGCAGGACGATACAATCGCGCTCGATCTCGGCGGCTGCCATGTCGATGCGCTGGAAATCAGCCAAGCGGCCACGCACGGGATCGGCAGGCTTGATGTGGAGCGGCTGCGGGCGCTGACCGGACTGTTCGCCGGCGATTTGCTCGACGGGCTGGAACTCGACCGCAGCCCGCTTTTCAACAGCTGGCTGCTTGCCCGACGCCGCCGTTTTCACGCGTGCCACGCCGCCGTACTGGAGCGGCTCGTCGAAATCCTGCCGGATGGCTGCGACGAGACGATCGGCCATCTGGATCGTTGGGTGGAGCTGACCCCGTTCGACGGGCGCGCGCATCTGGCTCTACTGACCAGTCTGGTCCGCCGCGGCGAGATCGGCGCGGCCGAGCAGCACTTGGCGGCAACGCAACAGCTGTTTCAGTCGGAGGATCTGGATTTCGCGCCACTCCGCGCGGCCTGGCGGGCGCTCCGTGACCAACGGGCAAATGCCTCGCTCGGCGCGCAGCCGGCCGGCGTGTCCATGGTAGCGCAGTTTGTCGCCCCGCCAGGGCATGACGAGGCAGTCAAGCCAAGCCATGCCTCGCTGGCGGTGATGCCGTTTGTGGAGGAAGCCGGCCTGCGCGGCGGGCTGGCCGACGGCCTTACCCACGACATCATCACCCGTCTCGCCAAGCTGCGGGATTTCTTCGTCATCGCGCGCGGATCGGTGTTCGCGCTGGCCGACAAGGGCATCGCGCCCGAGGAGGCAGGCCGCCGGCTGAACGTCGACTATGTCGCCACAGGCACGGTGCGCAGCATCGCCGGCCGCCTGATCGTCAGCGTCGAACTCGTCGAGGTCCGCACCGCCAGGATCGTCTGGGCCGAGACCTTCGAGCGCCGTCCGGACGATATCTTCGCCGTGCTCGACGACATCGGCGACAGCATCGTGTCGTCGATCTCGGCGGAGATCGAAACGGTCGAGCGCAACCGCGCCCTGCTGAAGGCACCCAACTCGCTCAATGCCTGGGAGGCCTACCACCGCGGCCTCTGGCACATGTACCGCTTTACACAGGCCGAGAACGAAACGGCGCGGCATTTCTTTGCCAGGGCGTTGCAGCTCGATCCGACCTTCGCCCGCGCCTATGCCGGCCTGTCCTTCACGCATTGGCAGAACGCCTTCCAGCGCTGGGGCGACCGCGATCGGGAAAGCGCGCTGGCGTTCGAAAGCGCCGGCCAGAGCCTGCTGGTCGATGACCACAATCCGGCCGCGCACTGGGCGATGGGGCGGGCGCTGTGGCTGCGCGGCGAACAGGACGGCTCACTCGGCGAACTGGAACAGGCCGTGAAACTCAGCCCCAATTTCGCGCTCGGCCACTATGCGCTGTCCTTCGTCCACTCGCAGTCGGGCGATCCGCGGGCGGCAATCGGCTCCTCCGATCATTCCCGCCATTTGAGCCCGTTCGACCCGCTGCTCTTCGGCATGCTAGGCGCGCGGGCCATGGCGCATGTCCGTCTCGGCCAGTTCGAGGAGGCAGCCTTATGGGCGCTGAAGGCCGCGGCGCGGCCGAACGCGCACGCCATCATTCTGGCGATCGCGGCACATTGCCTGGCGCTGGCGGGACGGCTCGACGAGGCGCGCGGCTTTGCCGCCGCCATCCGCAAGACCTTGCCGGACTATCGCGCTGACGACTTCATCGGCACTTTCCGCTTCGAGCCCGACGCCGAAGCGTTGTTCCGGCAAGGCGGCAGGCGGATCGGGCTCGGTTGATTGCAGGCTTGAATGCCACCGTTAACGAAGTCGGAAGGAGTTGCTTAACCGTTCGCGGCTATGTGACCTCCCGGGGGGTCCATGGCAAAGTGAGTATGATGAGCGAAAGCCCCGACAAGCGCAGCGAATGGCGCGCCATTCTTCATATACAAGCCCGCGTCGCCGTGCTGTTCGTTCCGGTCGTGGCCAGCCTGCTGCTCATCGCCGCCCTTGCCGGCAACGATCGCAAATCCGTTCCGGACGTCGATCGCACCGTCACCGGGTCGGTGCGGTAGGTCCGGCCGAACCAACCGTTTTCCCTGGCTCTCTCCGGAGCACTCAGTAAAAGCGTGGGATCGGGCCGTTCTGCGGCGTCGTGCGGTCGCCGAGGTCGAGAAAGATCTCGTCGACATAACACCAGCCCCAGCCTTCCGGCGGGTCGTAACCCTCGATGATCGGGTGGCTGGTGGCGTGGAAGTGCTTGGTGGCGTGGCGGTTGGGGGAGTCGTCGCAGCAGCCGACATGGCCGCAGGTGCGGCAGAGCCGCAGATGCACCCACCACGAGCCGGTCTTCAGGCACTCCTCGCAGCCGAGCGCGCTCGGCGTCACGTCCTTGATCCCAGCCGCGTGTCCGCACTCGTCAGCCATCACACTCTCCCGACAGATTGAGGCGCGTCGGCATGGCTGCCTTCCCGCGCAAGAAATGCATGCAACGCCGCCACCACCTGGGCGCCTTCGCCGACAGCCGCAGCGACGCGTTTGACCGAACCGGAGCGTACGTCGCCGATGGCGAACACGCCGCTGCGGCTCGTCTCCATCACGCCATGCGCCGATGCTAGGTCCGATCCGGTGCGGATGAAACCCCTGGCATCCAGCGCGACGTCGGATTGGGCGAGCCAATCGGTGTTCGGGTCGGCGCCGATGAACAGGAAGAGATGGCGGATCGGCCGCGTCGTCAAGGCACCGCTCGAGCGGTCGCGCCAGCGGACAGCAGCGAGATTGCCGTCCTCGCCGTCCAGCGCCTCGATTTCGGTGCCGGTCAGCACCTCGATGTTCGGCTGCGCCCTGATGCGCTCTACGAGGTAACGCGACATCGAGGCCTCGAGACTGCCGCCACGCGCCAGCAGCGCCACCTTCCTGACATGGCTGGCCAGGTAGACGGCCGCCTGGCCGGCCGAATTGCCGGCGCCGACCAGCGCCACTTCCTGGCCGCCGCAAAGCCGTGCTTCGATGGGCGAGGCCCAATAATGCACTGAAGTGCCCTCGAACTCGGCGAGGTTGGCGACATCGAGGCGGCGATAGCGCGCGCCGCTGGCGATGACCACCGAGCGCGTGCGCACCGTCTCGCCGTCGCCGACCGCAAGCTGGTAGCGCGCGCCGTCGGTCGCGGCACCGAGCAGCTTCACCTCGTCGGGGATGACCATCTCGACGCCGAATTTCTGCGCCTGATTGTAGGCGCGCGCCATCAGCGCCATGCCGGTAATGCCCGTGGGGAAACCGAGATAGTTCTCGATGCGCGCGGAAGCGCCGGCCTGTCCGCCGAAGGCACGGCAATCGAGCACGATGGTCGACAGCCCTTCGGAGGCCGCATAGACAGCCGCCGCCAGCCCGGCCGGCCCAGCGCCGACAATGGCGACGTCATAGACTTTGCTGGCGTCGACCGGCCGCAGCAGGCCGATGCAGCGGGCGAGGTCTTTCTCGGCGGGATTGAGCAGCAGCCTGCCGTTTGGGCAGAGCACGACCGGCAGGTGGTGCGGATCGACTTGGAAATGCTCGAACAGGGTCTTCGCGCAAGGATCGGTTTTGGAATCGAGTACGCGGTGGGGCTGGCCGCTGCGAGCAAGAAAGCCCTGCAGGCGAAGGACATCGCCATTGTCGGCCGGTCCGACGATGATGGGACCGATCGTGCCGCTCTCGAGCAGCCCCACGCGGCGCAGAATGAGCGCCCGCATGATGCGCTCGCCGAGATTGGCCTCCTGCACCATCAGGTCGCGCAGCCTCTGCGAGGAGATGACGAACGCCTCGACCGCCTCGGCGGCCTGCGCATTGACCAGCGAGGGACGGGCCGAAAGCTGCGCCAGTTCGCCGACGAAGCTGCCCGGGCCATGCGTGACGATCGTCTCGCGCCGGCCAAGCTTGCCGTCCTGGGTGATATCGACCTCGCCCGACAGGACAACGATCAGCCCCGGGGACACATCGCCGGTCTCGAAAATGTGCTCGCCGGCGGCATAGGCGCTGGCCTCGCCGAACCGGCGCATACGATCGATGTCCGCCTCGGTCAGGGTCGGAAAGGCCTGGTCGCGGCGGGCGCCGAAGATCGCGGTGCTGGATTGAGACATGGTTGCGAACGTAGCGAAGCGGGCGCCCGGTTTGAAGCGGTTTGTTCGGGAACTGGCCAGGAGGGGAGGTTGGGAGATGGCAGCGACATCCTCGCGAGCCTCCACGGCGGCCAGGAAAACAATCGGCAGAAGTTTGCGTTGGCGCCGCAAGACTGTTCCTTGGTACCAGGGACAGACATGATCCGTCTCCAGCGCCGATTTGCGAGCGAAACCCGGCATGCCCCAGTTCAATCTGGCTTTCTACTGCTACCCAAAAAAGGAAGCGATCGAGGATTTCCGCAGGGCTGGTGCGTTGATCGAGCGGCGCGCGCCGGACATCAAGGTCCGCGTGCTTTCGACGGCATCCGCGCTGACGATGTTGCAGACGGCGACATTGGTCGGGAGGCCGACCCTGTCCATCGAGATGGACCGGCTGAAATGGCTCAAGCCGCTGCGCGGAACGCGCCTCGTCCATCAGCGCATGGGCAAGATCGAGGAACTGTCCGCCCTCGATGCGGCAGGACTTCCCGTGCCCAGGTGGACGGAAATCGCGCCCGGGACAAATCTCGATCCGGCAGCGTGGGGGCCTTACGTGGTCGTGAAACCTTCGCGTGGCAAACAGGGGGCATTCGTGCGCATCACCAAGACCGGGCGCGTGCGTTACACCGCGCCGGCGGACTATCCGCAAGATCATCCGGGCAGACGCGCGGCGATGATTGCCCAGCAATATGTCCATACCGGTCCATGGCCGACGGCGTACCGCGTGCTGAGCTATCTCGGCAAGCCCCTTGCCGCCATCCGGTATGAGGGCCGGCGTGACCTCAACCCGGTGAGTGGTTCCAGCGGTTTCCGATCGGCCCCTGGCGCGTCGATCGTGGCCTCGGCCAAGGGATGCTCGATTGGCCTTGCGGCGGACCAGGACGTGCTTGACCTTGCCGTTCGCACCCATGCCGTTTTCCCGACCATTCCGTCGCTCGGCGTGGACATCCTGCGCGACGCCGCGACAGGCGAACTGTTCCTCATCGAAATCAACCCCGTCGGCGACAGCTGGATGCTGTGCGGCCATGCCGGGCGCAACATACAGGAGCAGTTCGGCCTCGATTTCTACGAGCAGTTCGGCGCGCTCGATATCATCGCGGAGGCTTCGATCGAGGCCACGCGCAAGCTGGCCGTCTGAGGCGTTCGCTTTGCACAAATCAATAAAAAGCCCGGACGAACCGGGCTTTTTAGGTGTCTGAACCACGAACGGTTCGAAACGGGAATTTGGTGCCCAGAAGAGGGATTGCGCTCGCGTCCTGTTTAGCCATTGATTCTTATGCGTATTATGGTGTCCTGCCTACCGGCTGTTGCACAGTTCTGTAACACAATATCGGGCGCGAGCAGCTGTGCCGCGAATAATCCTTGACACGTATGCGTGTTAATCTACATGTATACATGTAAACACGGATTGGTGTAACAGACACGGGATTGGTTGAGGTAGTGCTATGTCGGACAACCGAGTGCGTGAACTGCGCAGGAAAAAGGGACTCACACAGAAGCAATTGGCGACGCTAGCCGGCACCAGCCAGCAGCAAGTTCAACGCATCGAGGCGGGCGCTCAGAACGCTCGGTTTGACCTTGCCATCGCTATCTGCGGTGCTTTGGGTGTTCGCATGCCCGACGCATTTCCTTCCACGGAGTTGGCACTGAGGCGAGCCGGCAAGCGCATGAAGACGATGGCAGACGCCTATTCGGACAAACGTACGGCGGACGAATTGAAGGCAGCCGGGCTTGATATGCATCCGGAATACTGGACATTCCGATACCGCCTGCGTGGAGGCGCTGACGGGGATCTGCCGATTTCTGGGACGGACTATGACAGGCTTTGGCATCTCGTTCAGGCGTCAGATGATGGAGCTTTTCTAGTCTTCGACTCGGGAAATCGACGCTACGCCATCAACCCCAAGCATCTTATTTTCTGTCAGTTTCTCTTTGACGGTCCTGGTCGACAGCCGCAGGACGATGAAGCCGACGAAGGCGAAGCGAGGTTCTATCTCGCCGAAGCGGCTGAGCCACTAACTTTCAGCGTTGAGCCAGACCTGACGCCTTTCGGCGATGATACGGATTGGGAAGGCGGCGAACTCCAAGGTTTGTTCCTCTCCGCCGAAACCGGCCTGACAGCCGACGAGTGGCTGACCTTTGAGGATGGCGACGGCGAGAGGGTCTTTATTCGTGCCGGCGAGGTGACAATGTTCTCAATCTCCCTGCCGGATGTCGATCCGGGAATGCGGGATGACGAAGAAGACGAGGAGGCGGAAGTGGCCGGCGAGGCGGTTGAGGCAGAATAGCAGCATCCGACCGGATCGCCGCGAGGGTCGCTCATCAGGCAACCTCACGATTGCGTTG
>NZ_ML703318.1 GCF_008520305.1 Mesorhizobium sp. SARCC-RB16n
GGGTCCTGGACAAGATACTCGTTCACTAAACAGGGACGGTGCCGAGTTCGCCGACCTGTGGACCCAGCTCTTGCGACAGCCCCTCGTTTTTACCTATCGCGAACACTCGGCCTGATGGGTCGACACGCGACCCTCACCAACGTGAGCCAGTAATTGGCAGCAGCCTACGTCGAGCAGGCTGCTCTGTGTGACGGCCGGAGTTAAGTATGGGACGACGCATTCCCGTGAGGCCGGCTGGCGGGAGGCTGCTCTCTGCTTCGCTCCCATGTCTTTTCCGGAGCGGGCGCGATGATGTCGCCGGCCACGACGGCGCGCGTGCGCTCCAGCATTGCCGGGATCTCCCGAGCAGGCAGAGGCCGGCTGAGCAGGAACCCCTGGGCCTCGGTGCAGCCTTCCCTTCGCACCCGTTCAAGCTGGTCGGCTGTCTCAACCCCTTCGGCGGTAGTCTGCATCCCGAGGCTGTTGCCGAGGCTCGTTACGGCTCGGATAATGGCAATGGAGCTGGCGAGATCCTCGGTATCCTTCACGAAGGACTGGTCGATCTTGATCTTGTCGAACGGGAATGAGCGCAGGTAGCTCAAACTCGAATATCCGGTTCCGAAATCATCCATCGCTATTTGCACACCCAGCAGGTGGATCTGTTGCAGCATCGCGAGAGTCGCCTGGGTGTTGGCCAGCAGCACCATCTCAGTGATTTCAAGCTCGAGACGACCCGCGGGCAAGCACGAGGCATCCAGCGCCGCGACGATCGTGGCGAGCAAGCGCGTGTTGCGAAACTGCGTCGGCGAAAGGTTAACGGCAACCTTGATGCCATCGGGCCAGCCTGCTGCGTCGAGGCAGGCTTGCTTGAGCACCCACTCACCGATCGGGACGATAAGGCCAATCTCTTCAGCTAGCGGAATGAACTCGGCCGGGGAGACAATGCCGCGCGCGGGGTGATGCCAGCGCAGCAGTGCCTCAAAGCAGCTGACGTGGCCGCTTTCCAGGTTGAGCAGCGGTTGGTAGTAAATCTCAAACTGCTGCCGCCCCAGTGCTTCCCGCAGATCGAGTTCAAGAAATCGCCGCACCTGCATCCGGGCATCCATTTCCGGCTCGAAGAACCTGTACGTTCTGCGTCCCTCCGCCTTTGCTCGGTAGAGCGCCATGTCGCCGTTCTTGAGCAACTGGTCGGCGTTCCTGCTGTCGTTCGGCGCGATCGAGATGCCGACGCTGGCGCTGATCACGACCCCATGCCCCTCGACCTCATAAGGCGCACTCAGAGCATCGATGACCCGCTGCGCGAGAGCGGTGGCCTCCACCGGCTGATTCACCCCCCGTTGAATGAGCACGAATTCGTCGCCGCCGAGTCTCGCCACCGTGTCGCCTTCACGGACCACCCGCTTCAGCCTGGCTGCGACCTCCTTCAGCAATGCATCGCCGACCGGGTGGCCCAGCGTGTCGTTGACGGTCTTGAAATGGTCGAGATCGAGGCAAAGAAACGCGACCTTGCCGTCTCTGCGTCCGATCTCGGCCAAGGCCTCCTCGGCACGTTCGCGAAACAATATGCGGTTTGGAACATCGGTGAGCCCGTCGTGACGCGCCATGTGCGAGATGCGGACCTCGCTGCGCCGCAAGTCCGACACATCGTGATGAGTGGTAAGCCAGCCGCCGCTGGGCAGTGGCTGATGGATGACATCGATGGTGCGTCCATCGTTCAGCTCCACCAAACTCACCTTGCGCTCGGCGCGATCAATGGTGGCCGAGAGCTCTTCCAGATATTTATCTGGGTTCTGTCCGACATATAGCCCGGCGGCAATCCGGAACCGCATCAGGTCGATCCATTGCGAGCCTGGGCGGGTCAGGGTCTCTGGCAGGTGGTAGAGGTCGACATAGACCTGATTGCAGAAAACCAGCCGTCGCTCGGCATTAAACATGCACAGGCCCACGGGCATGTTCGCGGCGGCGGCAGCCAGATTCTGCCTTTCCAGCTCGGCCTCGCGGGCCAGGGCGTCACTGCGCTCCAGGCTGGCACGGTAGCCAGCAAAAGCCGAGAACAGCAATCCGACTTCGTCACGCCGATCCCTTTTCAGCGCGACCAGGGTCGAGCCACGCTCGCCCTGCGTCAACCGATGCATGGCCTCGCTCACCGCGAGGACCGGCTTGCTGACATTGTGGCGTATCCAAGCGACGAGCGCGCCAAGGCACGTGGCGGCAAAGAGGATGGCGCCCCAAGTCAGCCACTGTGCGAAGGTGTAGGTGCGATCCGCCATGGCCGCGACGGCGGTGCTGCGCTGATCGGTGAGCGCTAGCAGGTCGTCCAGCCGCTGAGCGGCCGCCGCCACGGTGGGAAGCGACGCAGCCTCGAACTCCTTGACGGCCGTGGCCCGTTCCCCATTTTCGAAGAGCGGAAAAATCGATGTGAGCGAGTCTTGGTAGGCCGTCCATAGGTTGACGAATTGATCGAACAGCTGCTGCTCGGCAAGCGAGCCGGCGCTCCTGCGGTAGACGCTCCGGCCTTGCAGCATCTCTTCGCTTTTTCTCGCCAGTTCCTTGTCGATGCCGGCTATCTGCGAAGCGTCGGTAGTACGCATGCGCAGTGTGGCGTAGAGTTGATGTTCCGCAAGGTCGCGCTTCATCTCCTCCACGATCTGGACCTGCGGCAGCCAAACGCCGGTGATCTCGTTCGTGACCTTGTTGAGTGATCTCAGTTGCGCGACCCCGAAGAGCCCTACTGCCAGGATGCATAGCAATGCAAGTCCAAAGCCCAGCGAGAGCTTCGTCCCGACACTAACGTCCTTCAACCGTTTCACAGTTACGCTCATCTGAGAGGGCCAGACTACTCGCGAGCGCCAATTGTGCGAGAAACGGGAGCGCCTTCACAAAGGTTGCGCCCAAACGCTTAAAGCTGACTTAAGATAGCATTTAGCTTGATTTCTTCCTCACACTGCCATCTTCCGAGACATCGCGATCCAAAAGCATCCGCCACCTATTAAGTTTTTCTGGCCATGGCGGCTCACGACAATTTAGGCTGATCATTCGAGATAGATGAAGTGGAGTATTAATTTGTTGTGAATGCGCAACCTACAACTCAAACGACAGACATCTACTTCGAGAAGACCGGACAAAGGACTGCCGACCAAGACGCATTGAGCATCTTCCAGGCGTGGGGCCGCCATCTCCGATCTGCGCTCCAACATCTGCCCTTCCCGGCTTGCGAGCATGTTCCTGGCCAGGCTCGGCGTCCCCGGGTGAGCGCCTTGGCGCGGTCGCGTGACATCGCGCGGATGAACCGATCCCGTGGCGAAGTGGTCGCTGGCGTAATGCAGGTCCATCCCGTCTCGATGCCGCGACAAGGCGACGTAGCTGCCACGCGCTCGACTATCCTCGCTTCATCAACAACTTGTGGAGACGATGATGCGAAAGCCACGGGATTTCGACGCAGAACTGAAGGCGTGCCGTGCGTGGGCGGCGACACGACGACGAATTCGCTAAGCGAGAAGGCCGACAGTTGGAGGAACCGGCCAACCCCATCGGTTCGCAAAACGTCCACCGATTGCCGTGTCCTTGCCATGAGCTTTTGTCGTCAGTCCCGTCATAGTTACCTCCGCGGCCATGAGCATCCATCGAATCCTCTTATCGGTTCGCTAGCGCAACCGACCCGCCATCACGGCTTCGCACACGTGTCTGATCGCCCAGATCAATCCGGGATGAATCCCTAATCGGGAGCGAATGCAGATCGCTTGACAAACGCCCAAGAAAATCATCGTAGCGCTGGTGACAATGGCTGCCCCAACCGCTCCATGCAGCGCGATGCCGACGATGCAGCCCGGGACATTGATGATTGCCGCGACCGACATCAGCATAGCCGCGGCGCGCTCGTGGCCTGTCATTGTCAAAAGTTGCTGCTGCGGCCCGCCCGCGGCAGCAAATAGCTGCCCGACAACCAGAATCCTGGCTATGAGCGCACCGGAGGTGAATTCACCGCCAAACGCATGCAGCACCGGTTCGATAAGCACGAGCAGTGGAAGCGCCAGCGCCACGCCGCCTGCAAAAGACAATATGGTGGCCCTTGCGAACAATGCCTGGAGTCCTGTCAGATCTTCGCGCGCGAACAGACGCGAGATAGCCGGGGCGAATGCGGTGCTCACGGCAACACGGGGCAGAGTGAGCAGCAACGCGATGTTCGATCCGACCGCGAATATCCCTGCCCCCTCTATGAACCCGATCTTTCCAAGCAGCATCACGGCCGTACGATTCATCAGGACGTCCACGAATGTCATGATCATGATCGGAAGAAGCGAAGGCCACCAATCCTGGAAAGCATAGGTCGGCGGAGCAGCACTCAGGCCAGCGGGCCACAGGCTCCATATGCTGAGAACCGTTATGAAGGCCGCGACGGCTGAACTGACCAGCAGCATCCACATCACGACCGTCGCGTCCAACCGCCACGGCGCGAAAAAAGTCGCTAGACCAAGGAGCGCGAGCATAAGTCCGTCGCGGATAATGCGCTCGGGAAGGAGTGCGGAGATAACCCCTCCGAAGGCGCGCACGAGCCCTGCACCGGTGAGATAAATTGTGATCAGCGGAAGTGCTACCAAGCCGATCAACACACTGATGGCAAGTTCCGGTTCCAGATGGTGAGGCCACCCGATCACGACCAGAGTGCCAATCGCGGCGATCAAAATTGCCACCGTAATGCAGGCTTTGGACCCAAAAAGGATGAACCCGAGCGCCATCGGATATTGTTTTGTTGTCTCGTAGGCCGGCACGAACCGCAGAACGGCTACATGAAACCCAAGAGTCGAACCATAAGACAAGAGTGTGATCCAGGCGAACACATAGGTGTATGTTCCAAAGCTCTCCGCGCCTACCAACCGAGCGATGACGATCTGCGTTACGAAGGTTAACCCGGCACCCGCCGCGTAAATGAACAAGGACCAAACGCTTGCGTGTGAGAGGCGTCGGGTCAAACCGTGGTTGCCGGTGCCTTCCTTGGCCGTAGATTGCTGGCCAGCTGGCTCGAAAGTCCTCCTTAAGCTATCGCCATTTACCCCGAGGGCGTCGGTCGCCAAATTGCCGTAAACGGGCATTGCCGAAGCCGCGAGCTGGCCTTCCAACGCCATCGTTTCCTTTACCGGTTTTCTGGATTCGTCCTCCAACGGCTTCCGTTCCTGCCCAGTCCCGACAAAGGCCGATCGGGAGCTTCCCGCGATGAATCCAAGAGGCCAGCACGGTAGCCTTAGTTCCAGCTAAGTCTTCATTCGTTCGACGGATGCAAAGTATGCTGCCCGCCGACCGGTGGAAAACTCTGCGGCGACTGTATGCCAGCATGGAGGCCGCGAACCGCAGGTAGAATTGATGAACTTCGTGTTCCGGAACGACCGTCGCGATCCGGTTGATATAAGCGTGCGCGGGCATGTTCTGTCTCCTGAGGCGTCGTAGACGGTGCAACCGTTGCTGCCGCCAAAGGGTTTCTTGCTCACGGGCGTCGGTGCTAGACGCCAAGTGGTGAGGGTTGCCTATCCGATTAACATCTCGGAGAGCTGGTTTCGTCCCGGGACGTGTGCGCAACGGATTGAACATTCGGCGATCGAGACGTTATTCGGCTTCACAAACCTGCTCGTAGGTGGAATCGCCGAGTGCAAGCGCCTCATAGCGAACCTCGCTGCGACGCCGCGGCGAGAGCGATCATTGCCAACCTCGATAGTGCCGAAGTTGCAGCCGCCCGCAGCGGCAAGCGCGGTCCTTGGTTGTGCAACCGCCTTGGGTCACGACGCACCTCCCCAATAGTGCGATCGCGGCGCCTGCCGCGATCCCACGCTCCAGCTACGGCGCGACCGCGATGTGACCCTTCATGTTGGGGTGGAAGCGGCAGAAATAGTCGACCGCTCCCGCGGCCTTCAATGTCAGGCTTGCAGAATTCTTCGGCGGGATCATCACGTCCCAACCGTCCTTGACGGTGGCCGTATGTGCGAACATGTCCTTGTTCACCCACTCGATCGTGTCGCCTACCTTCGCCTCGACCGTCGCTGGCGAGAACACCAGCTTGTCGATGGTGACCTGAATGGTTTCGGCGTTTACCGGCGCTGCAATGAACGTCAGCGCTAGTGGAAACCAAAGATGCCGTTTTGGCACCATCAACGCCGGCCTCATTTCAGCATACTGGCGACATGTTCGGCATGCTGCTCATGGCCCTGGAATATTTTCAGGCCGGTCTCCAGCAGGCTCTTCAGTTCGGCATTGCTGGCTGAAGGAATGAGCAGCGTTTCGAGAGCGCCGTCGACCTGCTTGTGGTAGGCCACTTCATTGTCGACATAAGCTTTGTCGAAGGCCGCGCCCTTGAGTTTGGCGAGCTTGGCCCGCTCCTCCGTGGCGGCTTTGGTGAGCGCCTTGCTGGTGGCGTTGTCTTCCGGCGTCACCTTGAGCTTCTTGACGAGATCGAGCGCCTGCTTGTTCACCGCTTCGTGGTCACGCACCATGTCCTTGGCGAAGGCGAGCACCTCCTTGTTCTTCGATTTCTTGAGCGCCTGCTTGGCGGCCTCGACATCAATCACGCCGGCAGTATAGGCGATGTGGGCGATCTGCGGGTCGGTTGGTTTGTCGGCGGCTTGCGCGAGGGGGGCTGTGCCGAGCAGCAGCAAGGCGGCTAGAGCGGCAGTATGACGAGTAAGCATGACATCTCCTTCGCCCGCACGCGCAATCGCATCGGGCATCGTTCTCAGTTGACGGTCATTGGATGCTGGGTAGCGGCAAACGTTCCCCAAAATCAGCTGAATTCCTCGAGGATCGGTGTCACAGGCCGAGCCGCTCCATCACGGCAGCGGTCAGCCGTTCGCAGCGCCGGCCGGCGAAGGGGAAGGCATCGAGGAGCACTGGCCCGATTTGGTCGTCCAGCGCCTTGCGCAGCAGGACGCGGGCGCGATGCAGGCGGGTCTTGACAGTTTCGGGCCGCACGCCGAGTAGTTCTGACGTCTCTTCAATGCTCAGGCCCTCGATCACCCGCGCCACGAACACCATCCGGTAGAGATCTGGAAGGTTGTCGGTCGCCCGTTCGACAAGGGCCAGGATCTGCCGTTGCGCCATCGTCCGCTCCGGATCGTCGCTGGGGTTGAGGGGAAACTGGATAATTTCGGCTTGCGGATTCACCGGCGTCGCCGCCGTTCGCCGTCTTTTTCGCAGCCGGCCGAGCGCTTCGTTAATAACGATGCGCGACAGCCAGGTGCCGAGCGAGGCATCGCCGCGAAAACTCTCGAGATGGGCAAAGGCCGTGACATAGGCCTCCTGCACGATGTCCTCGGCCTCGCCGTCATTGCGCACCACGCCGCGCGCGATGCGGTAAAGCCGCTGGTTGTGCCTCTTGATAATGGTGCGGAAGGCAGCGCCGTCGCGAGCCATGGCGCGCTTTGCCAACGTCAGGTCATCGGAGGCAGCGATGATTTCGGTCGCGTCTCGTCGAACGTACGGCATGAGCAGTCTCCTTGTCTTCAATAGATGGATCTCGACAACAAGGGTTCCCGAATATTCGTCACCCAGATGAAGGATGGCGACCGTGAGGACTACGCCTTCCTGACCGAACATGAGATCGAATACGCCGCAGGCACGGCTGATCGCGGCGAAGAGATGGCGGTTTCTGGACGCCTAAGGCCAGTTTCGCGCTGGAAAGCCAAAATGCGGGAGTTCAAAAGTGGCCGCAATGGGGCCGGAAGCGGAACGCCCGCTGGGCGGCGAGACGTAGACGGTGACCTCGAGGATCCGCAAATCTTGGGCGGGCCAAACGGCTTCTACGGTTCGGCCTGCACCACGCGGTTGGTAGAACGACGGCCGCGGCTGCGGATGTGTGATTTTCGCTATGCTGCTGTGATCACGATAGAGCTGCCACAATCTGCCGTAGCATCGCACCTTTATGACCTGCACCGGCGGCGTGATCGAGGTACTCATACCCAAACCACGCCGCCGGTTTTACGCCATTTGCCCGAGGCACAGTATTTGGGAACACAGAACCGGGGCTTGGCGTATCTGTTGCGTCGAACTGGAGTCGGCGGCTTGTGGCTGTCTTTTAGTAAACCACGACACTCCGGATCGACTTGCCCTCATGCATGAGGTCGAATCCTTTGTTGATGTCCTCGAGCTTCAGCGTGTGGGTGATCATCGGGTCGATCTGGATTTTGCCGTCCATGTACCAGTCGACGATCTTCGGCACGTCAGTGCGGCCGCGCGCGCCGCCGAAGGCGGTGCCCATCCAGCTGCGGCCGGTGACCAGCTGGAACGGCCTGGTCGAAATCTCCTGGCCGGCGC
>NZ_ML703319.1:0-144 GCF_008520305.1 Mesorhizobium sp. SARCC-RB16n
ATTCTCGATCGGGTTAAAGTCGGGGCTGTAAGGCGGTAGGAAGAGCATTCGCGCGCCGGCCGCTTCGATCGTTTGGCGGGCGGCGGTGACTTTGTGAGCGGGCAGGTTGTCGAGGATGACGATGTCACCAACTCGAAGCGTAGG
>NZ_ML703319.1:643-1304 GCF_008520305.1 Mesorhizobium sp. SARCC-RB16n
TTTCCAGTGCCCGTGCGGGATCGGAGACCGGCACCGCATGCCCCGCTTTGCCCGTCCACGCAGGCGAGCCATCTTCGTCGACGCGCCGGTCTCGTCGATAAAGACCAACCGTTCGGGATCGAGATCAGGCTGGGCCTTGAACCAGGCGCGTCGCCGCGCGAGCACGTCGGGCCGATCCTGCTCGCTGGCGTGCGCTGTTTTTTTTGAAGGTCATCGAGTGACGGTCGAGAAAGCGCCAGATCGTGCTCGGCGCGAACACGACCGCATGCTCGGCCCTGAGAAATTCAGCCAACTCGACCAGCGTGATGTCGTCCTGACCTTCGATCGCCGCCAGGATCGTATCCCGATAGGCTTCGATCCGCTGGGAGCGCTTGTCTCCGCCTTGGGGCTTTGCTCGCGTCGCGCCGCTCTCTCGCCATTCGCGGACCCAGCGGACCGCGCTTGCCACGCAAACACCGAAACGATCCGCCGCGGCCCGCCGCGACAGGCCACCCTCAACCGCTGCGATCACTCGCGAACGCAAATCCTCCGATATGGCTCTAACCATGCCTGCTGGCCTCCATATCCAGCCGACATGATGAATCAGATATTCTCGCCGATGGGAATCCCTCACGATTCCATCAGGTCAGATTGTGCTCTAGAATAGGTCGCCTGGCTGATC
>NZ_ML703320.1 GCF_008520305.1 Mesorhizobium sp. SARCC-RB16n
TGGCAGACGATGAGGCCCTGCTCCTCGATATAGGGGTCGGAACTTCCGTGAGCGAGGCGAAATCCGTGACCGATCGTTCGAAAGCCAGGTCTTCCGCGCGTCCGGCCTCAATCTCGTCGCTCGTCGTCAGCGCAATTGTGCCCTGGAATACTGTCTATCTCGACAGTGCTGTCGTGCATCTGAGGCAAGCGGGCAAACATAGTCCGACACGCTGCTGAAGCACATCTCGCCGCTCAGTTGGGAACACATCAACCTTACAGGCATCTATACCTGGGATACCGAGCATCAAATGGCCGAAAGCTTCCGGTTGTTCAGACTGCCCGCGCGCCGACTTCGCGCAGCTTGATGTTCATGCTTCGTTCGGTCTTAGCGTGGCTGGGAAAGCAGATCTTGTTCCGACCCCAAGATGCAAGCAATCCACATCGCCGAATTCCAGGTCTTACTAGATCATGAGGCGCGCTTCGTGGGGATAATGCGGCGAAAGTAGCCAAGTTGACGACACCAGTGGCCCGGGGCTGCTCAGGTGCCCGGCCCTATTTCTTCTAAAGCCCGAAAGAGGCTGGAAAAGGGTTCGTGTCATACCCCAGGCGCGGCTCTGGATTGGCTTTTGTGTCAGTGTGCGGCGTTGCAACAGTGCCAGTTGCACCACAGTCCAGTTTTGCTGCCTTGGCGGCCTTGATCGACAGACCAGCACACGCGTTGACAGTGACGGTTGCTTTCTTCCTTTCGTGCGCCAGGGCGGCACTCGACACGGTAAGGACAAGCGCCGCGCAAACGAGAGCGATTTTCATTGGGAACTCCCTTTTTAGCCATAGCTAATAGAAAGTTAACGCAACGTCATCTGCCCGTCAATCAAGGTGGTTAAAGGATGTTAAAGGATGACGTCACGTGCCGCCATCCCCTCTACAATTACTCTACCCAGCTCGTCATTGAGGCGCTTGGCGCCAGCCTGGGGCTCGACCACGGCGCCATGCATAATGGTGAGAGCGTGCCTGTCAATGTCTGCACCGCGCACGATGGCGGCAATCGTCACAATGACGCGGTCGCGATCAAACCCGCATTTGGTGTCAAAGCTGCAGCCGTCGCCAACACAGCAACACCGGCGACATCATAGGGCGAAACACACAGCTGGCCTCCGGCGACAAAGCGGCGGGCTAACCGGCTGAGTGCTTATCACGACTCCGCGAGCACTCCGGTGTTTCGGGACCGCAGACGTTTTCCATTTGGGCACCTGGGGCTGAGCACAGGAGCAAATAACCATGCATGCAAAAATTGTAGCTGGCCTCGCTCTCGGGGCCTGCCTTGGATTAGTCCAACCCTCCCTCGCCGCACCTGATTGGAAGGCGGTCGCGCAAGCCCTCGGGAAATCGGGTACGGAGATGCCAGGGGGCGTTTACCGGGTCGGGCTGCCTCGTTCCGACTTGAAAGTCAGTCTCGACGGGGTGGAACTCAAACCGGCCTTGGCGCTCGGCTCGTGGCTCGCGTTCAAAGCCATGGGCGATCACGACGTCATGGTGATGGGAGATCTCGTGTTGACCGAACCAGAGATCAGCCCGGTAATGATGAAATTGATCGAAAGCGGTATCGAGATCACTGCACTCCATAATCACCTGCAGAGGGCCCAACCGCAGACGATGTACATGCACGTGTTGGGGCATGGCGATCCGGAACAATTGGCCGCCGCGCTGCATTCAGCCCTGCAGGAGGGTGCGACTCCGCTTTCTGCCGCGCCGGCGAGTACCGCTGCTGCTTTCGAGCCAATTGATCTCGATACGTCGATCATCGACCAGGCGCTTGGTCACAAGGGCAAGGTCAATGGCGGGGTCTATCAGGTCAGCATCCCGCGCGCGGAGACCATCAAGGACGATGGCATGGAAGTGCCGGACGCAATGGGTTCTGCGATTGCCATTAACTTCCAGCCTACCGGCAGCGGCAAAGCCGCGATCACCGGCGATTTTGTTCTGGTCGCCTCTGAAGTGAACCCGGTGCTGAAAGCCTTGCGCGAAAGTGGTATAGAGGTAACGGCCGTGCATAACCACATGCTCGATGATCAACCTCGGCTGTTCTTCATGCATTTCTGGGCAAATGACGATGTTGGCAAGTTGACCAAGGGGCTGAAGCTGGCGCTCGATCAAGTGCACCTAAGAACGGGCATCTGACCTTTGACACAATCCCTTCAAAAGTCCGAAGGGAGCCACGTTGGCCCGGGCGGTCTCGAGCAGCAGCCCGGTCACGAGAGGAAAGGCGGCGGCGCCGCGGACATTTACGCGGCGCGGGCCTTTCGAGACTTTGGCGATGGCTTTGCGGCGGTGCTGTTGCCGGTATACTTGGCTACAATCGGGCTAGGACCTCTCGAGATTGGCTTTGTCGCCACCGCCGCACTCCTTGGTTCGGCGCTACTGACGCTCGGCATCGGGTTCTTGGCGGTGCGGGCAGACCTGCGCAGCTTGCTCGTAGCTTCATCCGGCCTGATGATCGCGACCGGGCTGGCCTATACGCAATCGAGCACATATGCACTTGTTCTGCTCGCGGCCTTCCTGGGCACAATCAATCCTTCGTCGGGAAGCGTGAGCATCTTCGTTCCGCTGGAGCATGCGGTCCTGTCGCGGTTCGTTGCGGATGCGGACCGCACGAAGGCATTCGCACGCTACAGCCTGTTGGGTGCCCTGGCGGCAGCGTTTGGCGCCCTTGCTGCAACCAGCCCCGATTTCCTGGTGACGATTGGGATTTCGCGGCTTACGGCCCTGAGGGCAATGTTTGTCCTCTATGCATCTCTCGGCGTGGCGGGAAGCCTGGTGTATGCGCGCATTCCAGTCGGCCCGAGAACCTCTCCTCAGGAGCGGCCCGCCGCGACGCTTGGGCCGTCGCGTGCCATCGTCTACAAGCTGGCGGCCTTGTTCAGCATCGACGCATTTGCCGGCGGGTTCGCTGTGCAGTCGCTCATGGCCTTGTGGCTGTTCAGCAAGTTCGGGCTCTCGCTTTGGGCCGCAGGGATGTTCTTTTTCTGGTCTGGTGTTTTGTCGGCGGTTTCATTTCCGGTCGCCGCGTGGCTATCGAAGCGCATCGGGCTCGTCAATACGATGGTGCTCACTCACATCCCGTCAAGCATTTGCTTGATCTTGGCCGCCTTGGTGCCGAACCTCCACGCCTCGCTAGCGTTTCTTCTCGCACGCGCAGCACTATCCCAGATGGACGTGCCGACCCGCTCATCATATGTGATGGCGGTCGTCACGCCGCCGGAGCGGCCGGCGGCGGCGAGCGTCACGTCTGTTCCACGCAGTCTAGCCGCGGCCGCGAGCCCGGCCATTGCCGGAGCGCTGTTTGCTGCCGGGTTCGAAGCGTGGCCGCTCGTGATCTGCGGTGTCCTCAAAATCCTCTATGACTTGGCCTTGCTCTGGGCGTTCCGCCACATTAAGCCGCCGGAAGAGCGATGAGCCGCGCAACTCTGTGCGACTGCAACTCCGATGTCCGCAGCGTGAACCTATCGTTCAAGCTGCCGTGATCTGCCAGACGGCGACGCCGGCAAGAACTATCCCTGCCGCACCTTCGATACCGAGGAAATAGTGGCGAAAAGGCGTGGCCGGCGTTCGAAGTTGTGCACCAGCCGTTCGCGGAAAAGGATCGACAAAATCACCACCGTGGACAGGGTCAGCGCCACCCCGGTCATCATCGTGACGGCAAAGAGCAGTCCCGCGACAGGGACTCCCTTCGATATCGCGAAGATCATCACGAAGGGCGTCAATAGGCACGGGATCAGGCCGGCCATTTAGCCGACGGCTTCGCCTTTTCGCCGACTATTTTCGAAAGCCGTGCGGCAATGCTAT
>NZ_ML703321.1 GCF_008520305.1 Mesorhizobium sp. SARCC-RB16n
TTGATGGTGACGACGATGCCGGCACCGACGGTGCGGCCGCCTTCACGGATGGCGAAGCGCAGCTTCTCTTCCATGGCGATCGGCACGATCAGCTCGACATCGACCGTGATGTTGTCGCCTGGCATCACCATCTCGGTGCCTTCCGGCAGCGACACGATGCCGGTCACGTCGGTCGTGCGGAAGTAGAACTGCGGACGGTAGTTGGTGAAGAACGGCGTGTGACGGCCACCTTCGTCCTTGGTCAGGATGTAGGCTTCGGCCACGAACTTCTTGTGTGGCTTGACCGTGCCCGGCTTGGCCAGAACCTGGCCGCGCTCGACACCTTCACGGTCAACGCCGCGCAGCAGCGCGCCGATGTTGTCGCCAGCCTGGCCCTGATCGAGCAGCTTGCGGAACATCTCCACGCCCGTGCAAGTCGTCTTGGTCGTCGGACGGATGCCGATGATTTCCAGCTCCTCGCCGACCTTGACCACGCCGCGCTCGACGCGGCCGGTCACGACCGTGCCACGACCCGAGATCGAGAACACGTCCTCGATCGGCATCAGGAACGGCTTGTCCAGCGGACGAACCGGCGTCGGGATGTAGGCGTCGACCTGAGCCATCAGCTCGCGGATCGCGTCCTCGCCGATCGTCTTGTTCGAATCCTCGAGTGCCGCCAGCGCCGAACCCTTGACGATCGGAATGTCGTCGCCGGGGAATTCGTTCTTCGACAAAAGCTCGCGAACCTCGAGCTCGACCAGTTCGAGCAGCTCGGCATCGTCGACCTGGTCGACCTTGTTCAGGAACACCACGATCGACGGCACGCCGACCTGACGGGCAAGCAGGATGTGCTCGCGGGTCTGCGGCATCGGGCCGTCGGCGGCCGACACGACCAGGATCGCGCCGTCCATCTGCGCGGCACCGGTGATCATGTTCTTCACATAGTCGGCGTGGCCGGGGCAGTCGACGTGCGCGTAGTGGCGGTTGGCCGTCTCGTATTCGACGTGAGCCGTCGAGATCGTGATGCCGCGCGCCTTCTCTTCCGGCGCCGCGTCGATCTGGTCATAGCGCTTGTATTCGCCAAAATACTTGGTGATCGCAGCCGTCAGCGACGTCTTGCCATGGTCGACGTGACCAATCGTGCCGATGTTCACATGAGGCTTAGTGCGCTCGAATTTACCTTTTGCCAT
>NZ_ML703322.1 GCF_008520305.1 Mesorhizobium sp. SARCC-RB16n
GCGACCGGCGATACGGGTGCCACCGGCTCGACTGGCGCAACCGGAGCTACGGGTGCGACTGGCGACACCGGAGCCACGGGTTCGACCGGGGCGACCGGAGCCACAGGTGCGACCGGCGATACAGGAGCGACGGGCTCGACCGGAGCAACCGGGGCCACAGGCGCAACCGGCGATACCGGCGCCACAGGTTCCACAGGTGCAACTGGAGCCACCGGAGACACGGGCGCTACGGGTTCTACCGGAGCAACCGGTGCGACCGGCGATACGGGCGCCACAGGTTCGACTGGAGCAACCGGAGCCACGGGTGCGACCGGCGACACCGGAGCCACAGGTTCGACTGGAGCAACCGGAGCCACAGGTGCGACTGGCGATACCGGAGCAACGGGTGCCACAGGCGCGACCGGCGATACGGGTGCGACCGGCGCAACCGGGGCAACAGGTGCGACCGGTGATACGGGTGCAACTGGGTCGACCGGAGCAACCGGCGCCACAGGCGCGACCGGTGATACGGGTGCAACTGGCTCGACCGGTGCAACCGGTGCGACGGGCGAAACGGGCGCCACAGGCTCCACGGGCTCAACTGGAGCAACCGGCGCCACTGGCGATACCGGAGCGACTGGCTCGACTGGAGCAACCGGAGCCACAGGTGCCACCGGCGATACGGGTGCAACTGGGTCGACCGGAGCAACCGGAGCCACAGGCGCGACCGGTGATACCGGCGCCACAGGTTCGACCGGAGCAACCGGAGCCACAGGCGCGACCGGCGAAACAGGCGCCACGGGCTCAACTGGGGCAACCGGAGCCACGGGTGCGACCGGCGATACCGGAGCGACGGGCTCGACTGGCGAAACAGGCTCTACGGGTTCGACCGGAGCAACCGGAGCCACAGGCGCGACCGGCGATACCGGCGCTACGGGTTCGACTGGAGCAACCGGAGCCACAGGCGCAACTGGCGACACGGGCGCCACAGGTTCGACTGGAGCAACCGGAGCCACAGGTGCGACCGGCGATACGGGTGCAACTGGCTCGACCGGGGCGACCGGAGCTACAGGCTCGACCGGAGCAACCGGAGCCACAGGCGCGACCGGTGATACCGGCGCAACCGGAGCCACTGGCGCAACCGGTGATACCGGCGCCACGGGCTCGACTGGAGCAACCGGAGCCACAGGTGCGACCGGCGACACCGGCGCAACCGGGGCTACTGGCGCAACCGGTGATACCGGCGCCACGGGTTCGACCGGAGCAACCGGAGCCACAGGCGCGACCGGCGATACGGGCTCGACTGGAGCAACCGGAGCCACAGGTGCGACCGGCGATACCGGAGCCACGGGTTCGACCGGAGCAACCGGAGCCACAGGCGCAACTGGCGAAACAGGCTCTACGGGCTCAACTGGAGCAACCGGCGCCACTGGCGATACCGGAGCGACAGGTTCGACTGGCGCAACTGGAGCAACCGGCGATACCGGCGCCACAGGTTCGACTGGAGCAACCGGAGCCACAGGTGCGACCGGTGATACCGGTGCCACGGGTTCGACCGGAGCAACCGGGGCCACCGGCGCAACCGGTGATACCGGCGCTACGGGTTCGACCGGCGCAACCGGCGATACCGGAGCGACTGGCTCAACTGGAGCAACCGGAGCCACAGGTGCCACCGGCGATACGGGCGCCACAGGTTCGACTGGGGCAACCGGAGCCACGGGTGCGACTGGCGATACGGGGGCAACTGGGTCGACCGGAGCCACAGGCGCCACCGGCGATACCGGGGCGACAGGTTCGACCGGAGCAACCGGTGCAACCGGTGCGACCGGCGACACGGGTGCCACAGGTTCGACTGGAGCAACTGGCGATACGGGTGCCACGGGCTCGACCGGTGCAACCGGAGCCACAGGTGCGACCGGCGATACCGGAGCGACGGGCTCGACTGGAGCCACAGGTTCCACCGGCGCGACTGGCGATACGGGCGCCACAGGCTCGACTGGCGCCACCGGCGACACTGGTGCCACAGGCTCGACTGGGGCAACGGGCGATACCGGAGCCACTGGCTCGACCGGTGATACGGGCGCCACGGGTTCAACCGGCGCTACAGGATCTACTGGTGCAACTGGCGACACTGGCTCGACCGGCGCCACCGGCGACACAGGTTCAACCGGAGCCATAGGCGCAACCGGTGATACGGGTTCAACTGGTGCAACTGGCGATACCGGCACCACTGGCTCGACCGGAGCTACGGGTTCGACCGGCGCAACCGGGGCCACGGGTGCAACTGGCGATACGGGCGCAACCGGTTCGACTGGCGCGACTGGTGATACCGGGGCGACAGGCTCAACCGGTGCCACAGGCTCGACTGGTGCGACCGGCGATACGGGCGCTACGGGTTCGCCTGGGGCCACGGGCGATACCGGAGCGACGGGCTCGACTGGAGCCACAGGTGCAACCGGCGCGACTGGCAACACCGGCGCAACAGGCTCTACCGGAGCCACAGGCGCGGCGGGAGCCACCGGCTCGACCGGTGCGACCGGCTCGACCGGCGGTACCGGAGCAACGGGCTCCACTGGTGCCACAGGCTCGACCGGCGCAACTGGACCGAAGGGCGATACTGGACCCAAGGGCGCAACCGGTTCGACCGGGGCGACCGGACCCAAGGGCGACACTGGGCCGAAGGGTGCAACCGGTTCGACCGGAGCGACCGGGCCAAAGGGCGACACCGGACCGAAGGGCGCAACCGGTTCGACCGGAGCGACCGGGCCAAAGGGCGACACCGGGCCGAAGGGCGCAACCGGTTCGACCGGAGCGACCGGGGCAAAGGGCGACACCGGGCCGAAGGGCGCAACCGGTTCGACCGGAGCGACCGGACCCAAGGGCGACACCGGACCCAAGGGCGCGACGGGTGCCACTGGCGCCACGGGCTCAACTGGTTCGACAGGACCGAAAGGCGACACCGGGCCGAAGGGCGCAACCGGTTCGACCGGAGCCACAGGCGCGACCGGCGACACTGGTGCCACAGGCTCGACTGGGGCAACGGGCGATACCGGAGCCACCGGCTCGACCGGTGATACGGGCGCAACCGGATCAACCGGTGCAACCGGCGACACTGGTGCCACAGGCTCGACCGGAGCCACAGGCGCGACCGGCGATACCGGCGCCACGGGTTCGACCGGAGCAACCGGCGACACTGGTGCCACTGGCTCGACCGGAGCTACGGGTTCGACCGGCGCAACCGGGGCCACCGGTGCAACCGGCGATACCGGAGCCACTGGTTCGACTGGCGCGACTGGTGATACCGGGGCGACAGGCTCAACCGGTGCCACAGGCTCGACTGGTGCAACCGGCGATACGGGCGCTACGGGCTCGACTGGGCCTACGGGCGATACCGGAGCGACGGGCTCGACTGGAGCCACAGGTGCAACCGGCGCAACAGGCAACACCGGCGCAACAGGCTCGACCGGAGCCACGGGCGCGACGGGAGCCACAGGCTCGACCGGCGCAACTGGACCGAAGGGCGCAACCGGTTCGACCGGCGCGACCGGACCGAATGGCGCAACCGGTTCGACCGGAGCGACCGGACCCAAGGGCGATACAGGACCCAAGGGCGCGACGGGTGCCACTGGCGCCACGGGCTCAACTGGTTCGACAGGACCGAAAGGCGATACCGG
>NZ_ML703323.1 GCF_008520305.1 Mesorhizobium sp. SARCC-RB16n
GTCAACACCGTTCTCCGATGTTTTTGAACTTTTTCGTGGAGATATCCACGGGGCCGAATTCATGAGTTGGCTAGGCTGATTTTCCACGCCGCTTTCTGCGGTTGATCACGCCCGGGATACCCGCTTCGGACCCCTTGCTGAGCATGGTTCCCTTCGAGAAATAGCCGACCGCCCAGACGGTTCCGGAACTCGCCCGAGCTGCTTTCAGCGCCGATCCTCAAGCAATTCCGGTGTGATGTTTCGGCCTGCGTAAAAAATGCCCAGGATCAGCACCTGCTCGCCCTCGATAGCGAAGGCAATGCTGACCGCCCGCCGGTAGCCAACAATACGCAGCCCAGGCATGATCTCGATCCGCTCGGTGCCTCGCTGTGGAAAAGTCGACAAGCCCAAGCAATGATCGCGGATGTCAGCGACAAAATTCCAGGCAATCGCCGGCGACGCTCGTTCGGCTATGTCGTCATAGAGGTGTTCGAGCTCGGATTGTGCCGTGGGATGAAAGACAATCCGGTTTCCCATTCCCTACTTGGCTTTCGCCTGCTTCGCGCGATGGCGCGCTTCAAGCCTGGAAAAGACCGTTTCGGCTGGAATTCCCTTCGTCGGATCCTGCTGGAGCTCGGCCAGACGCGCGGGAATTTCCTCGCGCAGCCACTTTTCCCGCTCCGCCTCGAAGTCCTCGAGCATACGCAGACCGGCGCGGACAACCTCACTGGCATTGTTGTAGCGACCTGATTCGAGCTGCTTCCTGATGAAGCTCTCATAGTGGTCGTTCAAAGCGTAGTTGGGCACGGCACCTCCTGAAGGAGATTATGGGGTCAAGCGTCGCTGATGACAATAGATAGCAATAGTTAGCATTCTGCCGATTCGGTTCCGCTTCACCGTCACGACGCGCTCAAACGGGATCACCTCGCTCCTGATTCGGCAGAATTTGAAATAACGATTGGGACACCGCGCGATCGAGGCTCTCTGTGCGAGCGGAGGCCGCGGACCCTGTTACCCACTATCCAAAATGAGGAAGCCGGTTGAATTAAAACCCAACCGGCTAATTTGTTTTCATGCTTGGGTGCTAGACTAATTGGTCTTAGACCCTCCACCCCCTTCGTCCTTCTCATTGAGTTCTTTGTCCTGCGGGCGCGCTTGCAGGCCTCCGATAGGTGGCACGGACGACGATCCACCCCAACAGGAAACGGTCTGCGGGCTTTGGAGGCTGGCGGTCCGTAAGTTTTGATTTTGGTTTGGTATGTGTTTGTTTTTGTTGCGGCGT
>NZ_ML703324.1 GCF_008520305.1 Mesorhizobium sp. SARCC-RB16n
TCAACCTCGAACGCCGGCTCAAGGATGAGCCGCTCGACGGCACGATCGGTATCGGCCATACGCGCTGGGCAACCCACGGCGTGCCCAACGAGACCAA
The DNA here is from genome assembly GCF_008520305.1 of Mesorhizobium sp. SARCC-RB16n. Classification (GTDB taxonomy): domain Bacteria; phylum Pseudomonadota; class Alphaproteobacteria; order Rhizobiales; family Rhizobiaceae; genus Mesorhizobium. The sequence goes on from NZ_ML703324.1 coordinate 98, forward strand.
TGCGCACCCGCATTTTTCGAACGGCGTCGCCATCGTCCACAACGGCATCATCGAGAATTTTGCTGAGCTGCGCGACGAACTGATCCGCGACGGCTATTCTTTCTCGTCGCAAACCGACACCGAAGTCGTGGCGCATCTGGTGGCGCGCGAAATCGCCAAGGGGTTGAAGCCGGTCGAGGCCGCGCACAAGGCGCTGAAGCGGCTGGAAGGCGCCTTTGCGCTGGCGATCATGTTCAAGGGCGACGAGGATCTGATTGTCGGCGCCCGCAATGGTCCGCCACTGGCAGTTGGCCATGGCGATGGCGAGATGTTTTTGGGCTCCGACGCGATCGCGCTCGCTCCGTTCACCAATTCGATCACCTATCTCGAGGACGGCGACTGGGCGGTGGTGCGCCGCGACAGCGTCGCCATCTTCGACATCGACGGCAAAAAGGTCGACCGCAAGCGCCAGCAGTCGCTGTCGACCAGCTTCATGGTCGACAAGGGCAATCGCCGCCATTTCATGGAAAAGGAAATCCATGAGCAGCCCGAGGTGATCTCGCACACGCTGGCGCACTATGTCGATTTCGTCTCCGGCGTGTCGAAGCCGCTCGACCTGCCATTCGACTTCGCCAAGATCGGCCGCCTGGCCATCTCCGCCTGCGGCACGGCCTATCTCGCCGGCCTGATCGGCAAATACTGGTTCGAGCGCTATGCGCGGCTCCCGGTCGACATCGATGTTGCGTCGGAATTCCGCTACCGCGAGATGCCGCTGTCGGCGAACGATGCCGCCTTCTTCATCTCGCAGTCGGGGGAGACCGCCGATACGCTGGCTTCGCTGCGCTATTGCCGCAAGGCCGGCATGAAGATCGGCGCGGTCGTCAATGTGCGGGAATCGACCATGGCGCGCGAATCCGACGTCGTGCTGCCGACGCTGGCCGGCCCCGAGATCGGCGTCGCCTCGACCAAGGCTTTTACTTGCCAGCTCTCGGTACTGGCCTCGCTCGCGGTGCGGGCGGGCGTGGCACGCGGCACGATCTCG
>NZ_ML703325.1 GCF_008520305.1 Mesorhizobium sp. SARCC-RB16n
GTTCTCTAATCGCCTCTGTCAATGCGCTCCTTCCTTGTCATTGATGTAGCGCGTGCCGGGCTCAGGGTTCTCTCCGGGGTCGATCGCAAGGATCGCCGCATGTTTGCGTTGGAACGGGTGGGTCGAAGTGGTGTTCGCGGTTCCGTTGGACCGCATGCCAGGGAGCGACCTCATCCGCGCAGCGTCCCGGCAGGACGCATCTCGGGAAACTGAGCTTGTGTAGGGCGGCGAGGCTCCTCCTCAGGCTGCAGCAGCCGCGTAGCGGAACGGCTCCTTCGTCTTCCACATTGCGTGGAGGATGACGGCGAGTTTGCGCGCCACCGCGATCTTTGCCTTCTTGAAGCCGGCGCCCTTGGCGATCCGCAGGCCCCAGGCCTTCAGAGAAGAGAAGCCAACCTGTCGCGTGAGGATCACATTGGCGGCTTCATATAGGTGGGTTCGCGTGAGCTTGTCACCGCGCTTCGAGACGCGTCCGTTTCGACTGACCTCCCCGGATTCATAGCGCCTGGGCGTGAGACCGAGATAGGCGCCAGCGCTGGAGGATCGACGGAAGCGAGAAGCATCGTCATAGGTCGAGGCAACCGACAGCGCGATCACGGCGCCAACGCCGGGAGCCGTCATGAACAGGCGGGCCATGGCATTCTGTTTCGCGGCAGCGCGGACGCGCGCGTCGAGAACCTTGATCCGCTCAATGATGGATCTGCGGGCCTCCATCATCGTCTCTACGATTGCCTTGATCTCGGGCGCGGCCGCCAACTCGCCGGAGACGATCTCCTCGGCGCGGCGGGCAAAGCCACCCACCTTCTTCCCGAACATGACGCCGAAGGTCTTCAATAGCCCTCGTATCTCGTTCTCGATCTTGCCGCGGACGCCGACCAGGAGATCACGTGCCGACAGAAGCGCCCGAGCAACGTAGGCGCCGTGACTCTTGATGCGGACTTCCTTGAACCATCCTGTGCGCACGATCTGAGCCAGGCCGGCAGCATCATGGCGATCCGTCTTGTTCGGCATCATCGAGAGGGCAGCATTTGCGTGTCGTGCATCGAGACACACGATCGACAGCCCCCGCTTCGTAAGTTCATTCCACAGCCAGACCGCTAACGGGCCAGTTTCCATGCCGATCCTCTCGA
>NZ_ML703326.1 GCF_008520305.1 Mesorhizobium sp. SARCC-RB16n
CCTGTTTAGTGAACGAGTATCTTGTCCAGGACCCTCCGCTCATTCGATTTGACGCCTGAGTATGCGCCAGTTACGCGCTCAGCCAAGAGCGCAGGGGCAACATCAGGATCGAAGCGAACGGCAACCCTGCTGCGCCGCGCCCGCACCGCCGCCCGACTCGATCGCAAGCTCGAGCTGCTGCTCAAGACGGCGGTCGGCAGCGCCCACCTATTGCGGACGTTGGCGCCGCTAACCAACTGGTGGACGAGACAAAAGCGAGATCACGGAATGGACCAGACTCACGCCCGAAGCGCTACAGTCGTGGAGAGAACGGCTGACCGCACGGCCCTCGGACGAACGTGGCGAGATCATCAACTAGCGCGCCGCGCCGCGCGTGCTGCGCACGTTACGCTGTCGAAGGAGCCGGACAAGGTAGCTTTAAGCGCACGACCACGTGGCTGCCACAACCAGTCGCGCACTGGATGAGCTGTTTTCAGATCGCGCCAAAGGGTATGCAGGGGCGCCTGCTGCGGCCGAAAGGCCTGGTGCCCAAGGTCGGACGGCCGCGCAAGGACCCGGTCCATGGAGGCAAAGGCCTGCTGCTGGCGGCGTGGAAAAAAGACTGAGTTTCGCCAAGTGCAGGAGGACGCAAGCCTTGCCTCGGCACGAATGCCGGGGACGCAACAGTCGTCGTGTCGGTGGAACACTCTCGGCCCTTGGAGGTTGGTAGCCGTCGATTGCTTCATTGAACTGGTAAACGGAGGGCGCCCGCCTTCGGTTAACGCCGGGGCGGGTTCTTTTTTCAGTCTGGGCTTCTCCGGATTTGAGCATGGCATGCGCAGCAAGCAAGCCGCCAGCGGGGGTCCAGACGATGCAGAGGCAGACGACCAGCACCAGCACCGCCATGGGCAGCCAGGCGTCGATGGAATCAGGCAGGCCCGGTATCGGCACCGTGCATGAGATCATCGCTTTCAGCCATTCGGCGGCGCCGCCGCCAGGCGCGCGGAGCACAGCAGCGCAGCGCCAGCACGAACAGCATGGCGAGCGTAACGACAATGTCGGGCACACGGGAGACGACGATGAGCAGGCCGTTGAGCGCGCCGAGGACAAAAACCCATGGCGAGCACGAAAGGCACCACGAACAGCGCGTATTCCTCGCTGGCACCCGGCCATCATCGAAGCGGCGGTGACGCTGGTCAGCGCCATCATGGCGGCGACCGAGAGGTCGATGCCGCCCGCGATCACAAGGACGGTCTGGGCGGCGACGGCGAAAGCCCAATGCAGCACCGCCCGCACCAGCTGGTCTATCAGCCGGGCTATGCCATGCAGAGCATGCGGATGGGCCTGGCGGCAAGGCCGCCGCTGCATCTCACTCTGGCCGTCGCCGGGGCGGTGGTGCTTGGCAGCTTCCTGTCGAAATTTCCAGCCATGGAATGGCTGCGGGTGGCTCGGCGAACACTCACTGGTCGTCTATGTCGCCTTTGCCATCCCGATGTCGCTGTTTCGCGGCGCTGCGTCGGCAAGCGGCTTGGGCGCATGTCGACGGCAGCGCCGCACGCGGCGCCGAACACGGCCCTACCTGCCGCTCAATCAAGCCAGATGTAATCGGGGCAAGCGTCTGCGGTCATCCATCCCGCAGCCAGACCTGCATCTCGCCGGGCCCGCGGTTGTCCCAGGCGAAATAAGGGATGGCGGTCAGGTGCGTCTCCACCTTGGCCGGCGGTTCGGAACGATAGAGCCCGGCCTGCCAGCCCGGCATCGGCTTGTGTCGTGGCTGAAAGCGTCACCACGCCACTGCTCTGATCCCCGATAACTGGATCGTTTTTGGTTAGAGTTTTTCGCTGTATTTTCCTGACTGGGAGAAGGAGGCGGAAGACGATGAAAGCATCGAAGTTTTCGGACGCGCAGAAGGCGTTCATTTTGAAGCAGGGCGATGACGGTGTGACCGTGGCGGAGATCTGCCGCAAGGCCGGGATCAGCCAAGCGACGTATTTCAACTGGCGTAAGAAGTATGCTGGCTTGCTACCCGATGAGATGCGTCGCTCAAGGCGCTGGAAGATGAGAATGGGCGCCTGAAGAAGATCGTTGCCGACCTGACGCTCGATCGCGAGATGCTGCAGGACGTTATCCGCCGAAAAATCTAAGGCCTGCTTGGAAGCGCAAGCTGGTCGACGGGATGCTGGCGGATTGAGGGATATCGATCAGGCGGGCCTGCAAGCGCTAACGTTCGACACCTCGACCTACCATTACAAATCTCGCCGCACCGGGCAGGCCGCGCTCGAACGACGGATTCGGGAGATTTGCGAGACGCGGGTGCGCTACGGCTACCGTCGCGTCCATGTGTTGTTGCGCCGGGAGGGATGGATCGTCAACATGAAGAAGACACGCAGGATTATTTACAACCAGTTGGGCCTTCAGCTCAGGAACAAGCATCCCAAGCGAAGAGTGAAGGCGAAGCTAAGGGAGGACCGCCAGGAAGCTGTCGGACCGAACGATGTCTGGGCCATGGATTTTGTTCATGACCAGCTTGCGACGGGCAAGAAGCTGCGCATCCTGACCATCATCGACACCCATTCGCGCTATTGTCCGGCGACCGATCCGCGCTTCACGTATAGCGGCGAGGATGTGGTTCAGACCCTCGAACGCGTATGCGGCCAGATTGGCTATCCGAAGACGATTAGGGTCGACAATGGCCTTACCGGATGGCGATCGCCCGCCGCTGGCAGGATTTGGCGCCGAGGAGGGGCAGTGATGGACCGGCCGGAAACCTTCATCTAAGTAGATCATTCATCTAAGTAGATCATTTTCCAGTTTATTCATCATTTTACTAAATATCCGTCGTCAACCGTGGCCTCTTGCCGAATAATAAGTATAGCCTTCCGATAGATCGATGTTATGGTGGATTGCGCAGTGATTCCCCGGAACGACATCGTTCCTTTCCGCATTCACCCGATGCGGCCGCTCGGAACTCGTATCAAACGGTTCAAGCAGGCCTGGCATCGCCAGGAGGGTTTGTCCGATGAGCTCCTTCGTCAACGCCCTGGGCGTTCCTCTTCCCTATAGCGGCGGTTCCAACCATTGGTTCTCCGCGGCAGGGTCCGGGCCGGACTTGTACGGCAGCGCGGGAAATGACTCCTTCTACGGAGCATCCGGCGTCACCATGCACGGCGGCATGGGCGATGACATCTATTACCTCTATGCGCCGAGCAACAAGGTGGCCGAGGCGGCTGGGCAGGGCATCGACACGATCAGCACCTGGATGAATTATAAGCTCCCCGACAACGTCGAGAACCTCATCGTTACAAACCCCAATAACTACGCCTTCGGAAATGGGCTGAACAACATCATCACCGCCAAGGCCGGGCACCAGACGCTGGACGGCGGCCGGGGAAATGACGTTCTGATCGACGGCGGCGGCGGTTATGACACGTTCATCATCTCGAAAGGCCACGGAAGCGATCTGATCGCGAATTTTGCTGCCACTGATACCGTACGTCTCAACGGCTATGGGCTCACTTCGTTCGCCGCCGTGCACTCACACATGGTCCAGGCGGGATCGAACGTGGTGTTGAATCTTGGATCCGGCGAGATCCTCGAGTTCAAGGGCACGACCATCGACAAGATGCAGCCCGGCCAGTTCGAATTGCCGATCGACATGTCCGCAATGAAGCTGTCCTTCAGCGACGACTTCAACACGCTAAATCTTCACAATGCCCAAGGCGGCACATGGGACACCAATTTCCCGTGGGGAGCGCCGAACGGCAGCACGTTGAGCGACAATTCCGAGCTGCAATGGTATATCAACGCCAATTACGCACCGACGAGTTCCGTCCACCCATTCAGCGTCGGTAACGGCGTGCTCACCATCACCGCGGCGCAGGCGCCGGCGGACATCAAGCCTCTCATCCACAATTACGATTACACGTCCGGCGTCCTGACGACGCATGATTCGTTCTCGCAGACCTATGGCTATTTCGAAATGCGGGCCGACCTGCCCGAGAACGCCGGCGCCTGGCCGGCCTTCTGGCTGCTGCCGGAAGACGGCTCTTGGCCGCCGGAACTGGATGTGGTGGAAACGCGCGGGCAGGACCCGAACTCGTTGATCATGACGGCGCACTCGAATCAAACGGGAACGCATACCAAGGTGTCGTCGACGGTGAATACCATGGACACCGCGGGCTTCCACACATATGGCGTGCTGTGGACGCCGGAAAAGCTCGTCTGGACTTATGATGGTGTTCAGGTCGCGGAAGCGGCGACGCCGTCCGACATGAACAAGCCCATGTACATGCTGGTCAATCTCGCGGTCGGCGGTTTCGCTGGCTCGCCGCCCGATCATCTGGCCACGCCGGCCGAGATGAAGATCGACTACATCCGCGCCTACACGCTGGACAACGCGCCGGCGAGCGCTCTGCACATCACCAGCAGCACCGCCACGCACAGCATCGCCAATAGCACGCTGCACAACGGCTCCGAATTCGGAGGCCACGCGTAAGGTTCCGGATCATGCAGCGGTGGGGAAAGCGGCAATGACTGGACCGTCGGGCCTGCGTCCGGTCTTCATGCGCGCCATCGCCGATGTCGGCCTCTTCTCGTTGCTGATAAACATCCTACTGCTGGTGCTTCCGCTCTACCTACTGCAGGTCTATGACCGTGTGCTGCCGTCCTCCAGCGTCGAGACGCTCGTCTATCTTTCGGGCATCGCGGTTCTTGCGCTAGCCTTTCTCGGCCTGCTGGACGCAATCCGCGCCGTCTACACACAGCGCGTCGCGGCGACCGTCGACCGGAAGCTGGGCGCCAGAACCTTCGCCCTTTCGCTTGGCGCAAAATATGCCGGCGGCCTGTCGCCGCTGCGCGACCTCGCCTCGGTCTGCGCCTTCATCAGGTCGCGCGGCGTGGCGGTGCTGTTCGACCTGCCCTTCGCGCCTGTCTTCCTCGCCTTGCTCTATCTCATCCATCCGGTGCTGTTTTGGGTGACGATCGCCGGCGCGGTGCTTCTGCTTTTCCTGGTCGTGGCCAACCAGCTTGCCATCGGCAGGAACGACGCCTTGTCCACGGAGCGTTCGGCTTTGGCCAGCCAGGCGGAACAGGCCTTTGCCCGCAATGCGGAGACGCTGCGCGCCATGGGCATGGTGGACAATGCTTCGCGGGTCTGGGGACGGCACGTGGCGGCGGCGCTCACCTTCCATGACCGTTCCTCGAGCGCCAATGCGATTTTCAGCGGCGCCTCGCGGGCGTTGCGTATGATGCTGCAACTGGCGATTCTCGGCGCCGGCGCATGGCTGGTGCTTCAGGGGCAGATGACGGCCGGCATGATCTTCGCCTCGTCGCTGGTATCGTCGCGTGCGCTGCAGCCGCTCGACCAGCTGATCGGCGCCTGGCGGCAGATCGCCGACGCCAGCCGAGCGTGGACCCGGCTGGAAAAAGCGCTTGCGGCGCGTCCGGCCGAGGCGCGGAAATTGATCCTGCCCGATCCGGCAGGCGCCATTTCCGCGCAGGACGTTTTCTTTATGCCGCCGAATGCCCGGCCCGGCACGGAGCCCATCCTCAAGCGGCTGACCTTTGCCATCGGCGCCGGCGAAGCGTTGGCCATCGTCGGCCCCAGCGGCGCCGGCAAATCGACGCTGGCGCGGTTGCTTGTGGGCGCCGCCCAACCGACCGGCGGCTCGATCAGGATCGACGGCGCCGAACTCGGGAGCTGGGACGAAAGCCAGCTCGGAAAGCACGTCGGCTATCTCGCGCAGGAGGTCGAGCTCTTTCCAGGATCGATCGCGCAAAACGTCGCCCGCTTCGACCCGGAGGCGGACGATGCCGCGATCGTCGAGGCGGCAAGGCGCGCCCAGGCGCATGAGCTGATCCTGGCGCAGCGCGACGGCTACCAGACCATGATCGGCCCGTCGGACAGGACGCTGTCGGGCGGCGAGCGCCAGCGAATCGGATTGGCGCGCACCTTCTACGGCAATCCGCGGTTCCTGGTGCTCGACGAGCCCAGTTCCCATCTCGACGGTAGCGGCGAGGCCGCGCTCGAGGCGGTGCTTTCGGCCGCTCGGGCGGCCGGCGTCACGGTCATCGTGATCACCCATCAGCCCTCGATCGCCGCCGCTTGCGACCGCGTGATGCTTTTGCGCGGCGGCATGATCGAAGCCTTCG
>NZ_ML703327.1 GCF_008520305.1 Mesorhizobium sp. SARCC-RB16n
ATTTGGACATTGCCGAAGCGACGACGAAGATCCATGCTGCGGCCGTCTTGCGCGAGCTTGGGGTGCGAAACCGGACCGAAGCGGCCGTGTTGCTGCAAACCTGGCACGCGAAAAACGCGGGTTAGAATTCGTCGTTCGATGCGGTGACACACCGGAGCGGCGCCGGTCTATTCGTCGCCACGGAAGCCGAACGGCCAGGACGTGCAGGTCAGCGGCGCCGACAAGATGCGGATCGTACTAGAAGAGGCCGACGTCGAGTTCATCTTTGAGAATGGTGGGCGCGCCGGGGGTGAGGCTGAGGAATCGACGCGAACCTCAGTGACCGAGTCCGCTGTGGCCGCATCAGAAATGAATATCAGCAGGACCTTCTCCCACAGGGGGCGAAGGACCGGATCCGAGGGACGCAAGACGACGGTGGGCAAGAGTTCGCCCACGCTATCGGCCGGCAAGGCGATCCAGATCTTGGGTTTTCCACCGCCAATCACGGCCGCTGGATCGAATTTTCTGGCCGCCATTTCCGAGACTCGTATATGAGAAGGTCCTTATGGAGCGCCGGTACGCAATCCGAAGGGTCAAGGATAAGCTTTGGGAGGTCTACGACATAGACAGCGACAACGTTGTACTCGTGGATGGGGTGGCCTTGACAAATTTGCTGGATGACGAGGCGCTCGACGCCTTGGAACTGTTAAAGGGCGGATACCTGACCCCGAGCCAGACCAAGAAGATAAAGCCCTAGCAGGCTTCTCTGATTGGGGTCGTTGAGGCCAAGCTCCTCCCGATATTTTTCCGGATCTTGTGGCCCCGCGGGTCACTAGCTTCTCTTCGCGGTCGACGTCAGGCCGCCGCATGATGGGGTCAGTAGAGCGAGGCGTCTCAATCTGTTGAACGACCTTGGGAGAGTTCGTCCCAGCATCGTGCCTGCTAACGAGATCACCTTGCCCATCGTCCCCACGGGGGACCGATCCGGATCACGCCCTTTCGGGCTGAATCAACTCCTCCTTCGTTGGTCGTTATCCTTGTTCATGCCGATACGTGGCCCGACGCCTTGCCGAAGCGGAATTCTGTGCATCGCCCCACATGCGATGGAGGATTATTCCTGCAAGTCCTAAGAAAGCCAAGGCTATCATCAAGTTGCTTGACGATCTGGCCACAAATAACGAGCTTCCAGCATTACCATCTCGGGCTCCTCAGCGACCTTGAAGTGAGAGGTCGATCAAGGTGGACCGTCCGATTGGCTTGACCGAGCGTCGCCCCACGGCAATTTTGGCGCAGCCGGAACAAAACAAATGCGATGGTCTACCGCAGGCGTCAACCAGTGGCGAACTCGGCGAGTTCGTCGGCCGCTTCACTGATACCGTGCGCAGCCGCGCGCTCGAGCCAAAGGCGACCGGCCACCGGGTCTCGCTCCCCGGCGAGGCCTTTGATGAGATAACGCCCGAGCATGAGTTGGGCTTGGCCATGCCCGCGCCCGGCAGCGGCCGCGAACCATTTTTGCGCAGCCGCCTGGTCGACCGGCAAGCCCTGCCCAGCGCCGGACAGCGCGCCAAGCGCAAACATCGCCCCGGCGTGACCGTCGACGGCGGCCTGCTCAAACAGCTGCATCGCAGCCGTTGGCTCACGCGTACCGCCACGCCCGTTGAGCAGCATTTCGGCAAGTGCTACCCGCGCGTCGGGCACACCGGCGTCGGCGGCCCGCGCAAACCACACACGGGCCTGCGTTGGGTCGGCCGCCACGCCGCGTCCATCCTGGAGGAGGCGGGCATACATATATTGCGCCTCGGCGACGCCCTCGGCCGCGCGCCTGAGCCAATGTGCCGCTTGCTCCTCGTCTTGACGGACGCCGACCCCCTTGGCGAAGCAGAGTCCAAGATTGAATGCCGCGATGAGGTCGCCCGATGATGCGGCTGCCTCGAACCATCCGGCAACGCTTGCACCGTCGTCCGTCTCGCCGGCTCCTCCGAGGACAAGATTGGCGAGGTCGGTTTGCGCTTCCTGATTGCCGCCATTTGCAGAAATGCGCAGCCAGCGTGCTCCCTCTTCGACGTCCTCGGCCACGCCGTTTCCCGTCAGATAGAGAGAGGCCAAAGCGCGGGCGGCGGCCTGGTGACCCGCTTCGGCCGCCCGCCGATACCAGTTTGCGGCTTCCGCAAAATCCGGCCGCTGCGTCTTCACATAGCGATCGCCGAGGAGACAGGCCGCCTCGATATTGCCAGCCAAGGCGGCACGCCGCATCCAGGCCTCTCCGGCAGCGGTGTCATGGTCGACCAGTCCACCATCGATGAGCGCCAATCCCAACCGGAACTGGGCTGCGGGAAGGCCCTTCTCGGCGGCAGCCCGATAGAGTTGCGCGGCTGCAGCCATGTCGCGTGCCACGCCGAGCCCGTGCTCGGTAAGGACCGCAAGAAGATAGGTAGCGGTCGGCAGGCCGGCGTCGGCCGCGCGTCTCACCTCGTCTGCAATCCTGGCTCGATTTTCGCGCTTGCCGCGCCGGGCCAGCGACAGGGCAAGGCCGAGACATCCTTCGGCGCAGCCGGCAGAAGCCGACTTCTCATACCAGCGGTGCGCCGCATCTGCATCGCGCATCGATTCGGGGCCGCTGGTAAGGATATAACCGAGGATCGCTTGCCCCGTCGCCGAGCCCGCCTCGGCCGCCTTCGTGGCAAAGCCGAACGCAGCCGTGAAGTCCGGTTCGCTCGAGGTATCCCGTTTGAACAAGAGCTCCGATTCGGCGCCTTTGCCGTCAGTTTCCGCCGTCACCAGCCCGGTCACATAGAGAGCGGCGAGGAGCGCTTGCGCATCGGCGTTCCCGTGATTGGCTGCCCGCAGCAACCATCGCGCGCCTTCCATGCGGCTCTGCGGGACACCCGAGCCTTCGAGATAGCAGCGCGCGACTCGGTACTCTGCGTCGACGATCCCCGCGCGCGCCGCTACCGCCATGAGCGGAAAGGCTTCCGCGGACTTGCCGCTGTCAGAGAGCTGGATCGCCCGGCGCCACGCTTTCGCCGGGAAGGCGAGACTAGTCAGCCGATCCAGGATTGTCATCGATCCGAGCCTCTGATTCCTCCAGTGCCCTATGGCTCCCGCATCGCCTCCTGGCCGATCGGGAGCATCACACCTAGAATGTACTTGAGTATCGTGCGCCGGCCGACCTTTACGTCGGCAGTCACCGGCATGCCGGGACTGACGGTGAAACCGGCGGGCACGCCGTGGAGGGCGATCTGGTCGATGGAAATCCGCGTGCGATAGAACGGCTCGGCGTCGGAAGGCAGCATGGCCAGAGAGCTGTTCGGATCGCGCGCTTGCTCTTGCGCCGAGAATGAGTCCGGGCTGACTGTCCGTACAGTGCCATGGGCGAGGCCGTACTGCGAATAGGGGAAGGTGTCGAATTTGATGATCACAGGGTCGCCGACATGCACAAAACCGCTGCTCCTGCCAACGATGTTCGTCTCGATCTCGAGCGGCGCATCTTCTGGCACCAGCGTGATGAAGCGCTCGCCTGACTGCATGACCGAGCCGACGGAGACCTTTGCCACCGATTGAACGATGGCATCTGATTGGCTCCTCAACTCGACCAACTGGTTTCGAAGCTTTGCCTTGTTGAGGAGTTCGCGGGCGTCGGAGATCCGCGAGCTCGCTTCCGACAGGCTTTGCGAGACTTCAGCCCGCCAGCCCTGAATGTAGCCGTCGCGCTCCGCGGCCACCGCTGCTTGCTGGCGCTTGGCGGCTTCGGTGGTCTGCTCGGCATTGCCGAGCGCCCGGGACATTTCCGCCCGGTTGTCCTCGGCGAGGAGCGTATTGAGGCGGCTCCCCACTTGCCTTGCCTCGAGCTGCCTGCGCATCTCTTCGATCGAGGCTGCCACCGCGAGCCGCTGGCGATAGCCGTCGGCATCCGATTGCGATCGCGAAATCACCGAACTGAGTTCGTCACGTTGGCGTTCGAAACCCTCCACCTTGGCGTCGTAAACCGCCTTGCGGTGTTCGAATATCGACATCTGCAGGGTCCAGCTCGGGTCGAGGCCGTTATAGGCGAATGCCTGCCCGCTGGCTTCCGCCTTCAACCGCGCCACCTCGGCTTCAAGCGTCGAAACCTGCATCGCCAGTGCCGCCAGGTCGGCTGAGGCGAAGGTCGCGTCGAGGCGGGCAAGCAACTGGCCGGCCTGGACGCGCTGTCCCTCCCGCACCTCGATCGAGCGGACAATCGCTGTATCCAGCGGTTGCACGACGATGTTGGGGGATTGCGATACCACCAGCCCTCTGGTCGTTACGACCTGATCGACCGGTATCAGCCCCGCCAGGGCGATCAGCGCGATGACCAGGCTGGAAACGATCCAGACGATGCCGCGCGCAGCCCGTGGAACAGGCGCGTTGGCGACAGCCGTCGACGGCCACTGGAACTCGAGTATGGCTGGTGTCGTCGGATCCCTTGTTTCCATCCGATGCCACCGAGCGGGGAGGGCGGTGAGAGAGGTGCTACTCATGATTGCCGGACCTGATGCGAGTGAGCCGCGCGACATGGTCAAACCAACCGCGGCGGAACGGCGACCGGGCGGCCGTGGCGCCCGTCGAGGTGCCGGTTCTGCTGCGACCACAACTGGCGATAGAGCGCGCATCGTTCGAGCAGGGTCGCGTGCGGCGCGACGTCGAGAACCTTGCCCTGATCCATGACCAGTATGTTATCGCACTCGGTCAGCGAGGAGAGCCGGTGCGAAACGATGATCATCGTGCGCCCGCTGGCGATGCGCATGAGGTTGGCGCTGACCACCGCCTCGCTCTCCGGGTCGAGTGCACTGGTCGCTTCGTCGAGGATGAGGATGGTCGGATCGTGGATGAGGGCACGCGCGATTGCCAGCCGCTGCTTTTGACCGCCTGACAAATTGGGCGAACCTTCCTCGATATAGGTGTCGTAGCCATTGGGCATGCGTTCGATGAATTCCTGGGCGCCGGCGAGGTGCGCGGCGCGCATGGCGTCGGAAAGCGTCAGGCCTGCGCGCCCGGCGATGATGTTGTCGCGGATCGATCCACGGAACAGAAAGTTGTCCTGGAGGACCACGCCGAGCCCTTGGCGAAGATGGCGCAGGTTGATCTCCTTGAGGTCGACGCCGTCGAGCTTGAGGAACCCACTGTAGTCGCGGTTGATTCCTTGCAGGAGGCGCGCGACGGTCGACTTTCCCGACCCGCTGCGCCCGACAATGCCAAACATGGTTCCGGCTGGAATGTGGAAGCTGACCCGGTCGAGCGCCGGCGTCTTGGTCGCGATATAGCTGAAGGTCAGGTCGCTGAACGTGACCTCGCCGACGAGCCTGGGTCTGAGGCCGGTGGAATTCGAACTGCTCTCCAGCGGCCGGTTGAGGACCGACGCTGCCTCGCCGATCGCTGCACCGACCTCCTCGTAGTCTTCGACCAGTCGCGCCAGGCCGACCAGCGGCTGCGCCACGCGCTGGGAGATCATCATGAAGGCGAACAGGCCGCCGACCATATAGCCCGAGCGGTCGTTCATCGCGAGATAGGCGCCGATCAGCATGGTGCCGAGCACCATCAAACGTTCGATCGGCGTGACCATGGTCTGCGGCCAGCTTGCGAGCTGTCCGAAGGCGAGACGCGCCTTTCCCGCTTCCGCCACCCGCTCGTCCCAGAGCGCCTTGCGCTGCGGCTCGAGGCCGAGCGCCTTCACCGTCTTGATGCCGACGACAGTTTCGCCGAGCGCCGCCGCCTTCCAGGTCTCTGCTGCGACCACCCTCTGGTATCTCCGGCGCAGCGGTCTGAGAAACGCAAGGATGATCAGCATGATCACGACCGCGCAGGTCAGCACGATCCAGGCGAGGCTAGCGTTGATATAGAACATGACCGGTATAAGCACGCAGAGCGTGATCATATCCAGGAACGTGCTGAGGAGCTTTCCGGTCAGGAATTCGCGGATACGATAGACTTGAGCCAAGTGATACATCGTCTCGCCGGCGGGATGGCGCTCGAAATAATCGAGCGGCAGGCGCAAGAGCCGGCTGAAGACGTGCAGCTGCAGCTTGGTGTCCAGACGCGCGCCGACGACATTGATGATCAGTCGCCGCGCATGGCCAAGGAGCGTCTCGTAGGCGAAAACCACGGCGATCACCGCCGACAACAGGACCAGCGTCGATACGCTGTTGAATTGCAGCACCTTGTTGACCACCGTCATGACGATGAGCGGCGGCAGGATGGTAAGGATGCTCAGCGTGAACGAGGCGATGGTGACATCGCGCAGGGCGCGGCTTTCGAGGCGCACCAGCTCGGCGAGCCAGCGAAGGGTGAAGGGCGCATCCGCGGCGACATAGGACCGCGCGGCCCGCAGCAACAGCGCCTCGCCCGTCCACACCTGGGACAGCCGCAGTTCGTCGATGGCGGTGGCTTCGCCATCGTCGGATGCATCGGCACTTTTCAGGAAGACGACGTTTCGCTCGGCACTCGCCCCGACAAGCAGAGCCGCGCCGCCATCGTTGAACAACAGGACGACCGGTCCGGCTTCCTGGAAGCGCAAAAGGTGTGACCAGCGGATGCGGACCGCGCGCGACCACATACCTGCGTCTTGCGCCCACTGGGACAGATCGGCGGCGGCCGGAACCGCGCTCACGGCCTTGAATTCGTTGGGGTCGAGTTCGACGCCATGATAGCGGGCGGCCCGCAGCATCGCCTTGAGGCGTGGCCCGATCCTGTCGAATTCGGCGGGACCGCCGGGAGTCCGCGCCGCCGCGTCGGGACCGCTCGCCTGGTCGGCCGCGCCTTCGGTGCCGGCGCGGATCGAGACCGGCTGGATTTCCGGGTTCACGGTGATGTTCACCATGGACTTGCCTTCCGGTACGCGGGCGAACTCAACGATGCCCTGGGCAACGGGCCTCCGCCGAGGTCACCGTTCATCCCCCTTTTGTACTCCGAATTGATCCACAGCGCGACTCTCATGCCAATCCTTTTCGCGCGCGGATTTCGCATTGGTGCCGCTCGCGCGTCAGTCCTCAAATTTGGACCGTCTCCGTTGTCAACATTCCCGCTCACTCATGCGGCTTCAGAAGATCCTTCAGCGTCGTCTTGGCGGTGTGGTCATTGTTGGCGTAGCCGGTACCAGGCTTCGTCTGGTCCGAGTTGAGATCCGTGATCGCACCCGACGGCTTGTTCTGGTTCTGCCCAAATCCCCCGATCGTCTTGAGGACATTGAGCAGGTCTGTCGTCACCGATGCCCCCGCGAGGCCGATCAGGTGGCGGAGCGAGGCTTGGCTGCCAGGATCACCGTCGCCCTTGGTCGAGCTGGGCTGCAGGAATTGCCCGGTGTCCTTGAGGCCAAGCGAGTCGGACGTGACCTTGGCGGTCTTCTGGGTCGTTGTCGCCAGGGTTGTGGTCGACGCAACAACCGGGTTTTGAGGAGCGCCCGAGGGGCCAGTCGGACCGGTTGGCCCGGTGGGACCAGTCGTGCCCTTAGGTCCGGTATCGCCCTTCGAACCGGTTGCGCCCTTCGGCCCGGTGTCGCCTTTCGGCCCGGTCGCTCCGGTCGAACCGGTTGCGCCCTTCGGCCCGGTATCGCCCTTCGGTCCTGTCGAACCAGTTGAGCCCGTGGCGCCAGTGGCACCCGTCGCGCCCTTGGGTCCGGTGTCGCCCTTGGGTCCGGTCGCTCCGGTCGAACCGGTTGCGCCCTTCGGTCCGGTATCGCCTTTCGGTCCTGTCGAACCAGTTGAGCCCGTGGCGCCAGTGGCACCCGTCGCGCCCTTGGGTCCTGTATCGCCCTTGGGTCCGGTCGCTCCGGTCGAACCGGTTGCGCCATTCGGTCCGGTCGCGCCGGTCGAACCGGTTGCGCCCTTCGG
>NZ_ML703328.1 GCF_008520305.1 Mesorhizobium sp. SARCC-RB16n
GTGCTGACCTTCAACCGCGAGCACCTGCATCTGATGGATGAGCCGGCATGAGACTTCCTGTGTCAACCTGTTGTGAGCAAGAGGCTAGCGGCGGGGTGTTTGTTGGGGTCGTAGGATGTGCGGTCCTGCCATGCGCGCCAGAGGATCCTGAGCCAGGCTCTGGCGAGGATGCGAACGGCATGAGGGTGTCTGCATCCTCGCTTTCTGGCATCGTGATAGACCTTGGCAGCCCAGGGGCTGGCATGGCGGGAGTTGTCGGCGAAGCAGGTGAGCGCAGCGCGCAATCGCTTGTTGCAGGCCCATCGCCATGTAACGGCGCGGGATTTACCGCTCTGGTAGGTGACTGGTGCGACGCCGGCCTCGGCGGCCAGGTGTTCCTGGCTCTGGAAGCGGTCCCGCACGTCGCCCAGCTCGGCGGTGATCTGTGCAGCGCAGATCTTTCCGGCGCGCGGAAAGGACATGACGATCTTTCCTTCGGGCAGTTCGGCAACGGCATGTTCGATGCGGCTGGAGAGCTTGCCGATCTGGGCGACGAGGCTTTCGAGGGTAACGGCGATGGCACGTACGAGTTCACCCTTGGCGTCGGCCTCAGCTTCAGCGGCCTTTGTGGCGGGAGCAGCGCGCAGCCGGTCGAGCACATCGGCAACACTACGCCGGCCGCAATACTGGTTCTGGGCAAGGAAGGCAGCCATGCGCTTCTCACCCAAGCGGCTGGCGCTTTCGGGTGTGGGATAGCGCTGGAGGAAGGCCAGTGCGATCGGGCTTGCGATGTCGGCGAACAAACCGGCGGCGCCAGGCCAGAAGCTTTCGAGCAAGGCGCGCAGCTGGTTGGCGAGGACGAGTCTTGTGGCGACGAGATCGTCACGGCCACGCACCAGCGCGCGCAATGCCTTGATGGCATCGGATTGCGGCTTGAGCGGGGTCAGCCGGTGCCCGTCGGTGCGCAGGATGTCGGCAAGGATGTAGGCGTCACCAGGATCGCTCTTGGCGGCGACGGCGCGATAGCGCGGCCGGCACGCCTTGACGACATTGGGATGGACCGGCGTGACGACGAAGCCGGCATCGACCAGCGCGTCGACGAGCAACCCGCTAGGCCGTTCGATGGCGATCGGCGTCTCGCCGGGCGGCCCATGCCGTCGCAAACGCGCGACGAGATCGGCAAGCCCATCGCGGTCATGGGCCACGACAAAATGGTCGAGGACCTTACCGGCGGCGTCGACGACACAGACGGCATGGCTCGAGCCGCCCCAGTCGAGTCCGACGAAAATGGTCATGGATGCACCTCACTGAACTGGAGTATGGTGCCCGGTGCCGGGAGCCCTCACGGGTTGCTCATCAATCGGCGCTCTGGACCCATCTTGGCCGAAGTGTCCGTGGCGCATCTTCCTGTAGC
>NZ_ML703329.1 GCF_008520305.1 Mesorhizobium sp. SARCC-RB16n
ACCGCGAGAAGGAAACCAGCGCCAGCCATTTCGTGCGCCTGCGCGAAGGCACCGCCAGAAGCCTCGAAACCAGCTCGATCCACCTCGACACCATCCGCGACCTGAAGCAGATCAACTCGCTGCTGGCGTCGATGGCCTACCCCGTGTTGGAAGAGCGCGGCCTGCTCACCGGCTCGCGGCTCGTCGTCTAGCGAGTTTCGCTGCGACAGGGGGAACCATTGGGTGCAACCGATAGGATTTGCGATCACCATCGTCTTTGGGCCAAGGGCATCAGCGCTCACCAGATCGGCTGGATGCGCACCTTTCACAGCCGATCCGAGACCTATCGCACGGCGCAAGCATGCATCACCGATGCGCACCCTCCTCACCCGGATGCCCGAGTTTGGGGTAATGGACGACCGCGTCATCCGACGGGCAAGACGCGTGCGCGGATGTGTCCGGCCTATATTGCTGGGCTGATTGGCCTTGGGGATCGCAAGAGCATCCAACCGATGGCGGCGCGCGACGCAGGCGTCAATTATGACCAGCTGCACCACTTCATCGCGAGCGGCGTGTGGGATGCTGCGCCGCTGGAGAAGGTGCTACTTGCGGAGGCCGACAGACAAGTTGGCGGGAACGATGCGTGGCTGATCGTGGACGACACCGCGCTCCCCAAGAAGGGGCGCCACTCGGTCGGCGTCGCGCCGCAATATGCCTCGGCGCTTGGCAAGGACGCCAACTGCCAGACGCTGGTGTCGCTGACGCTGGCCCCTGGCGAAGTGCCGGTCATGGTGGCGCATGCGGCTGTTTCTGCCCGAGAGCTGGACTTCCGATACCGCCCGGCTCGACCGTGCAGGTGTGCCCGCGGGTTCGTCGGAAGCCCACGAGAGTTGCGCTCATCAATCTGCTGTTCGTTTCATGTTGTCACCAACAGCAAGCATGCTAGACGCATTGTTTGAAAGAAAACTTCCTATTGCAGAGGATATCGCCCCAGTAACCGTCGTTATGGCGCTTGGAGGTCCGTTTGGGCTACCAGTTTATTGGTACAACCATTTTTGCTCTCCGAAAGATTAAAAGTGTATATACACTCTCACATCCATCATCGATGCAGATATTAACCGCATTTCTTATGTAATCTCCTAGAAAAGAGCAGGAACTTTCCCTCCAAATATTCCATTTTTTCTTTCTTAGAAAGAAAAGTTCCTATCAGAGTACGCGTCTCCGCCAACTAGGCCCTTATAAAGGCTGTCAATCTCACTCTCATTTTTACCTGAGGAGTTTATAAAGAAATCAAAAATCTGATTATTATCTACCAGCGACAGAGATACTGCGTAAGCGCATTCGCAGTATTCTGTCTTAAAGAGGCCAGTGCTCAGACATTTACCTGTCATGACCTCAAGGTCTGAAACTAGTTCATCATTTGCTATAGCTATGTTGGTATTCGCAATAGATAGCAACCAACCAAGACTCACAATATGTAACAGTATATTTTTCATACTTAATCCGAATTGCTCGGCAGCTTGTCTGCCTTGTGTCATACTTGACGAACGCGATTTCCTAGGCATTTGGACAACAACGTCAACTTTACCTCGAAAAAGGTTTTAAAGCTTGGCGAAATTTTTCGGCTTTGCGTTCCCCTCTGGCCAGGAGCAAACAGAGCAACGTCTTTGCTGCGCTACTTACTCAACCTGAACTAAAAGTTCGTACAACCATCGATACATACCTTCATATTTCTGGTCCAGCGGATAGAGCTAGATTCAACTAATCACATTGTTGTGAAGCGGCCGGATGGTATGTTAGACCAGCCGTGGACTTTGCTAATTTTCGAGCCAAAGATGCGACATTGGTGGAAGGCGGCGGACGCAACGCGGAAGCGGACTTCCACGGCGTGAGGCGATCGAAAGAGACGCTTGCTTCGACCAGCGATCCCAAAGGGCGGGGCGAGGAGGCGGAACTCTGCTTCATTGGGCATGGGCTGATAGAGAACCGCGACGAAGTCACCAGCGATGGCTCCGCAGAATTGTTTGACGACGGGTCGATCGACATTCACCTTAGCATATCACATCCGCGACGAGGCTATCCTCAAGGCCAAACGTGATGCAAAGCGAGGCGCGAGCGCAAGCTCGCTTTATCTTGCACCTTAATCGGTTGTTCGGTTGTGGGTTGTGCTTCCGATTATCCTTCTGAGATCGTCGTCCCTTTTCAAGGTTGCGACAATACACGAATCTATGCTCTACGGTACAATACCGCGTTCTGGTGTCGAGTTCCGATGCGCCGTGCAGTCTTCCGCGCTCTGCGACGGGGGTAGTTTCCTGCTTATTTGCAGCGCTCGAACTGCGGTGGCGCACTCTTCCATCGGACTGACGGAGCATCGTCACAGGCAATCGCGCGCGGTCCAGCCGTCTGTTCGTCGGCGCGGCCGCAGACAGGATAAGGTGCGCACCGTCGTTCCTGGTCTGCATCGGTCCTCATTCGCCTAGGCGGATCTCCTTAGCTCAGATAGCGTCCACCACACTGCTGAGGCCGTGCGTTTCAACTGCCGCCATACCGCTCATCGATGTGAACCCATAAGCTTGCGGCCTTGCCATGGGCGCGCTGCGCGGCATCGGCCTCGCTCGCCGCCGCATCGCCGACGTAGAACGTGCCGTCGGTCCTGATGGCGTGCATGATCACCGCCAGCTGGCGCGCCACCGCCACGCAGGCCTTGCGGTGGCAGGAGCGTTTGGCGATCTCCTGGCCCCAGCTCTTGACCTTGTCCGTGCCCTTGAAGCGCTTCATCAATCCGGACGCCGCCTCGTAGAGCGCGCCGCACGTCCGCGTCTGCTTTGTATCAAACCGACATTTGAATCCTTCAGAGTACTGCATTAGATTCGAGTGGTGGCCCGGCGCGGACCCAAACGCCGGGTTTTCTTAGTTCCTATATTCGGGTGATCGTCTGCAGTGTAACCGTTTCCGCTGGCCTTCCGCCTAGGACAGCGCGAACGATTCCAGGTCAAATGAGCGCGCCAGCTTCAAACTTGATCCTCGCATAGTAGACCGTTTCGCCAATCTCATTCCGCACGATGATGGACAATTGGCGGCAATCACCGTCAGGCAACCTTTCACCCATCATCTCGGCAAGAGCTTTGGTCGCCTCGCGTTCGATAGTGAGGCCTTCGCAGTCGATCCCGTCATCGTCAGAGATGAGCGTGCCGTTATCGTCTACATCGAAATAATAGAGCGTCATGCCATCCGAACATGGACGCGCCGCGTTTGTTCCGCGATCTTAGGCCGTGTCGCGGGTGCTGGTTAGCGCCTGCTTTAAATCGTCAATGGCGGTCATGCCGCCAGTGAACAAGGTGAGGATCCGGCTAGCCAGGATCTCGTGCTCCGGGCTTTCCAATTGAATGCCGGATGCTTGGCAATGCTCGTCTAAGAGACCTGCTAGCATGGCTAGCTGTTCGGGGTCGACGTGGCCGTTGGCCTGCATGGGAGCCACCTCCGCTGAGAGAAGGTTAAAGGTACCCTTTCGGACCTTTTTTTGCGAGTTGAACCCGTTCAGGGCTGTGATGGTTAGCACCAATTTCACCGTGGGTGTGTCAAATATACAATCGCCAGGGCGATCGGGAACATTCCGGACTAAGCCGGGGGAGCCCACTGGAACGCACCCGATCGGGCTGCGCAACCCCGACCAGCTGACGCCCGATCGGGCGCTAATGTCGGCACCGGGGGCGTAACTGTCGCATTTCTAACTTGCTGTACCCTGCCCTTGGAACGGCCAGTGCGACATTTCTACTTTGCAGAACGGCCGACATTTCTACGTCGCCGCCACAGTCCGTACAACTCCCGAACGAATTCCTCGACTAGCACTCGGAGGCGATCAACGGCGTAGGTGCGGTTGCCTTCATTGCTACTGGCTGCGCCTCTAATGTCCGCGAGGATTTGCTGGAGCCGCAATTGCCGGACAATCCGGACAGCCGTTCTTCTCGAGGGCCACTGCACCGGCCAGGTAGTCGCCGGCCCCTGGTTCAGATTTCCAACTTTCACCAGCCTCAGCCCGGCTTGTTCGAGAACCTCTTGCTTCGTCATCGCCGCCTCATAAATAAATGCTTAATTACTTTATAGCGCGCGACGAATTGGAGTGCTGCCGGTTCGTCGCGGGAAAGATTGTGCGGAACACGCTGAGGCTGTGGCTTCCATGCATCACCGGGAGGAAATATCCCGCCTTCGGACTTGGCAGCGTTGACAACGGAAGGCGTTCCGCGACAACGGTATCTCCACTCGGATAGGTAGTTCTTGGGGCACTCGTCCGAAGCAGGCAACAAAGGGTTATGCCGTGAAACAGCTTCTTCTCGCAACCGCTCTCGTCCTTGCTACCAGCACCGCCTATGCGGCTGACGTTCTGCAGGAGGCACCGGTTGCTGCTTCCTATGACTGGACCGGAGCATATATCGGCGTGAACGCCGGCGGCGGTTTCGGCACGTTTAATCTTTCTCCTTCGGGCGGCGGCCCTGGTGGTTTCGACCTCAGTGCGAGTGGCTTCCTGGGAGGCGTTCAGGCCGGTTACAACTGGCAGGTTGGCCAATTCGTCTACGGCGTGGAAGCCGACTTCCAGGGTTCCGACATTAAGGCCGACTTGTCGCTCGGCGGCCCCTCTCTCGAAACAAAGGTTGACTGGTTCGGCACGGTGCGTGCTCGCCTTGGTTATACGCCCGTCGATCGCTTCATGGTCTATGGCACTGGCGGCTTGGCCTATGGTCACGAAAAGATCTCTGCCCCAGGCATCGACCTGTCCAAGACCAAGGTCGGCTGGACCGTTGGCGCGGGCGCTGAATACGCCATCACTACGAATTGGTCGCTCAAGTCTGAGTATCTTTACACGGACCTGGGTAAAGCGTCGTTCACAGCCGGAGGGGGCGGTATCGATGCCAAGGTGCCCTTCCACACCGTTCGCATCGGCCTGAATTACAAATTCTAGTTTTCGGCGGACCTCCACAGAAGCCCCGGACAAATTTTGTCTGGGGCTTTTTTTGTTTGCGCTCCGCACCAGGTCGATCTCGTATTGAGGGCAGGATTTTTATCTGCGACCCTCGGGTGTTCAGCCCGCCGCTCTCACCCGCGATCCACTTTAACAACCGTTCAGCCGGCTTCCCGGCCGCTCCGTGGACGGCAGTGCTTGCACTTTTGGTCCCTGGCCGGGGACTACTTCGATCAAGCCCTGAGCTAACCTCAACTTCGGATGTCCATTCGGACAAAACTGGCAGCCCGCAGGGAATCGAACCCAATCCAGTGCCAAAGCTGCCGTTAAGAAACGCATCTCTGGTGATTGTGTGAAAATGTCCATTTCGGGGGTCAGTTCACGCTTTGGGCGGCACCGGGGCCTTTGACATGTCCGAGATACTCAGCATGTCGCATACACGTAGAAGGCCCGGCGGTCGAGCGCGACCAACGCCGGGCCTGACTGGCGCGGCTAGAGGGGGATCATCGCCAGCTTACACGAACCTAGCATTGTCGTTGCCGGCGCGGCGTCATTCAAATAGACGAGCCGTCTTGGCCTGCTCAAGCACGCCTACCCCGCCAGACCTTTGCAGTGGGCCCGCCTCCTGGCAGTACAGGAAGGGGAAGCGGGCCCGGCCAGGTCTTGGGGGACCTGACCGGCAGCACGGGAGCTGCCGCCTTTCGAACCTGCCGAAAAATGTCAAGTTCCCACATAGCGCAAGCCTCATAACCCGCCTTTGATCGGGCCAGATGTGATGACAATGGCCGTAACAGTCCCCAGGCGCTCGCGCTTCGTCAGCGTAGGTCTTTCGTAGGTCTCCTTCATAGGAATTCCCCCAGGTTGATCCCCGTGAAAGTGCATCACGCCGCCGAAGTCTGTCAAGGAGCCCCAAGAATGACCCGCACCCCTCGGGGAGGCGCGGGTCGACCAGAGATTGGGTCTTTGGTCAGCGACAGGCCTATGCAAACGCTGTCGCCGAGACGGTCAATCTGCGGCGATCGACAAGGTTCCGTCATATGAAAAAGCCCGCCGGCCGGAGCCGGCGGGCAACTGACGGAGGGAGGGCCGCCGGGAGTAGGCGGCCGGCTCCCGAACCTTTGTCTGTGACACATGTTCCAGCTGGCAATAGCAAACCCGCCACTGAGGGGACGGTGGCGGGTTTTGTTTGAGCTGGTCAACAACTCTCTTGCGCCTCTAACTGAGGGGGAGGTGTTAGGGGCGCCAGGGAACGAACTAGAGCAGAATCTGATCACTCAGGCTCGTA
>NZ_ML703330.1 GCF_008520305.1 Mesorhizobium sp. SARCC-RB16n
TGCACCATCAAACCCTGGGATCAAACATCTAACCACCTGCGAGTTGCGCGGCAGACCATCGTGGGCGCGCTCTCCGGCGGTGAGCGTCAGTGTGATGAAGACCGGGGGTGCTTTCTCAGCCTGGTAATCGCCGAGCGTCCGACGGTGATCAAGCCGCCGCAGTCAATCCGTACGGTCAATTTGTCGGCCTTGAGATCGATGCGGATGATGTCCCCGACGAGAACGATCTTATCTCCAGCGCGGGTTTTAGGTGGCGGGTCAACCGAATAGGGTGGGTCATACGATGGAATGTTTACCTTGGCGCGTCCGCTAGGCAGCAGCGTGGTGACCGTACCCGTCAAGGCGACCTCGTCACCGATCTCAAATTCCCGGGGCACGCTATCGTGTAGCATAGACCTCCTCCGGCGCGTTCCAGATATTAATGCCGGCAAACTGACTTGGTTGCGTGACATCGCAAGTCTCTGCCCCTCGCCTCGATCAGGCCGAGCACTCGCCCTCCCGGTAGAGCATGCCCCCGTCGCGCCAGCCCCTCGGCCTTATTAACCGCAAGTCGGTCACGCAGAGCGGCTATGCGCGTAAGCCGCGACGAACGTGCAAGCATCGCCTTCCGGCGTGCATTCCGACAGGAATCGGGTCATGGCTGTCTCGTTGTGCATTTCGGCGCCGTCCCGGCGCACGCAACCTTGGAGCCCGATATGGCGGCGAAACCGGACGCCTCCAGCTGTCCTTGGCGGCGTTAGTAACGTTCAGCCGCCCATTTTCTTTGCCATTGCGCAGAAATCCGCATGCGACTTGTTAAGTGTGGTATCGCCGCAGTCTTTCAACACCGCCTTCTTTTCATCAGGTTTCATGGACATCCAAGCGGTCTTGAAATCCTTCTCCGACCTCAGTGTTTTCATGCCCGCGTCGGTGAAGAACGGCGACATCTTTGCCGGATCGTCGAGAGCGGATGTGTTGCTAGCCGAGAGTGCTGAACCAGTCGTCATTGCAAGCGCCAACGCGCCCATTGTGAGCATCTTGATGTTCATTTGAATCCTCCGTTCAGGTCATTCAACGTGAACCATCAAGAGGAACGTACATCTCGCAAGGCAGTTCCAACGCGCACGTTGGCAACGGATGTGTGGCGGGCAGCTCGGCTGGGACAGAAAGTTGTCAATGCCTATCGACTGCCAGTCGTGAAGATAGTGGCGCGTGGCGGGCCAGAAAAATCCGCTTTGCGAGGCCCGGATCATACCTTGGCCACGAAATCGAGGATCGCCTGGCGGTCGGCCTTGTCGAGATCGAAGAAGCGATCGCTTCTTCGATCCAAAATGAGCGGGCGGCATGCCCAGCGAGATCACATGGGCTGGCTCGGCAGCGGCGCGGCTACGACCGCGCTGCCATCATGCGACATGAAACGTCGGGCGACAGGACTGTTGGGATCGGCACCGCGCGTCCCGAAGCCGGATCCATATCGGCGACCCTCGCGCGAAATGGCTCTCGCAACAAATGCGCTGACCGAGTTCAGCCGCGTTTGTCGCATAGCTCAGCTGACTGCCTTTTTTGCCAAAGTACCAAGAAATTGACATAAATTAGTAATCGCTAATACAGAATACACTCCTATTTTATGCGGCAGTAGCACAGTGCTGGAGAGTTCGAGCCGGGTACATCCGGTTCGGCCTCAATAGGGGGTAAGATTGCGAACGCACGCAGCTGTCGCTGGACGCAAGCCGAAGACGGCGGCGCCGCAGAGGATTGGAGCTCACTCGGGGCATTGGTTGCGTGCTGTGCTTCAGGCCCCTTCTCTC
>NZ_ML703331.1 GCF_008520305.1 Mesorhizobium sp. SARCC-RB16n
GCATGTCGCCCGGAAGTGTCCTCGGTTCCGGGATAACGACATGCATAAAATCAAAAGCTTACAGCAGGTCGGGCGAATCCTATTCGCCGCGACATGCTGTAGCCCCGGCCCATTCCCATGCCGAGACGCAAAAGCGAGGCGCGACCGCCAAGGACCAGATAGTCGCCGGGATTGCCGGCTTTCGCGTCTGTTGTGCGTGATTTTGGCATCAGGAAGAGCTAAAAGATCGCCGACGCATGTTCCCTAGGGCCAAAACGCTTTGACTCCGCCCTTCCTTTGCGTCAGGTCCGATGGACAAGCTTGGGCAAGGGGAACGAAAATGAAGAAAAACTATGCGAAGCCGACGCTGCTGAAGCGCCAGAAACTGTCCTCGGTCACGGCGGTTGCCTGTCCGATTTCCCAGTGCGCGGACTGAACCGAGGCAACTCGGTAAAGATTGAGCGAAGTCTGAGATATCTGGCGCCCCGCGGTCGGTAGGTGAGACGCCAAGCTACGGGTTACGGGTTTCCTTAGCGAAAGCTTGACAGGCCCCGGCGCGGGCGTTTTTCTTAGGCGTATGGGAATGGGGGAATTCACATGAAAAAGATCTATCAGAAGCCGCTTCTGGTCAAGCGCGACAGGCTGTCGGCGGTGGCTGCTGTTTGCACTCCTTCGAATCCTTGCGCCTGATTTATTACACGGGATGGGTTCCATGAAGAAAACCTATACCAAGCCGACGCTTTTGAAGCGTGAGAAACTGTCGGCGGTTGCCGCGAATTCCTGCACCTCGATTTGTGTCTGAATCGCAGGCCTGTCCAAGAGCTGAGAAACTCGTAAGGATATGCGAAATCCTGCGCCTTGGCGCAGGAAAGACTTCGACGATCCGCAAAGCCTGATGGAACGATCGCGCCGCCGGCAGGTTTTGCAAATGGCCGGGCGGTGGGAAGCCCGGCGTACTCCAGAAGGCCCGTCACGAGTCGCGTCGGTGGCGGGCCTTTCCATGTCGGCGCGCAAACAGCGAACAAAAGGGATGGAGTATTGGAAGCAATCCTGTTTTCGCCGGAAACGCTCTACAGCATGTCGCGGCGAATAGGATTCGCCC
>NZ_ML703332.1 GCF_008520305.1 Mesorhizobium sp. SARCC-RB16n
CGATGCGAATAAGCATGCGCATCAGAGAGGCAGCCCGTTTAAGATAAACGGGTATGGGCGTTTGTAGTCGTTCCTGAATGTTGTTAATAAACACGTATGGAAGATTTTTGCAAAACGTTTTGACCATCGCGTATTTTTGTAGAATACTTTTTTCGTCGAAGGGAAGCACGCCACTGGTGGAGCTCAGTAGAATGTTTTTTACGATGCTGGCCACGTTTACCGGCACCTGTCTAACATCTGTAAGCAGCTGACTGAAATTAAAATTTTCGACGTTTAGGAAGATCTGTCGATATTTATCTCTATCCTTTTTAAGGCGTGAAAATTCTTCTTCAAACAAGGGCGATTGTATCCCGGTGTACTTGAATTTGTCTTCAAGTTCCTGGTCCGACAGCATGATGGTTTCAAACCGTACGGTTTCAAGCTGGCGCGCATCAAGGCCGTCCTCTCCGTACAACTGCTGCACAAGACGCGTATCGATGGAAACCCGTCGGTAATAATCCACAATACAGGATTGAAGGCCAAAGATGGCTTTACGGTTGGCATAGCCTGTGGATGATGTCGATAATGCTTTGTTGATCAAGTCGAATCTTCCATTCATTTCCCCAAAGATAAATTCAGGGGAGGTAAGGCCCGCAATATAGCTGTTGCAGATGAACCCGTAGGCCTGCGCCTCCAGGGCAAACCTGGGGTAGTACACCAGGGTCCTACCGAAGGAAAACTGGGGTTGAATGCGTTGTGTATTAATTTCAATTTGGCCGATGCCCGCCATGATGTGAATCATATTGGGGTTTGAGCCCTTGGCGCCAGTGGCCACCATCTGAAAAAGCCCATTGGTTTCCGGATTAATGGAATTCATAATCGGCTTTAAAATTCTATCGGGAAATTTAAGCGCATTCAGCTGCAATTTTTCGTAGAAGTCATGCGTTGTCAGGCCTATAGGCGGCATGATGTCTCCATGAAGCAGCCGGTTGTTTATTTCCTCCGACTCAAGCAGCAGTTCATTGATAATTTCTTGGACCTCCTGATGTGCCTCCGGGGTTAAGAGCATGTCGGCCGTGGACACTGTGAATCCGGCGTTGCGCACGTAGTTTAGGGCGAGCTGCTGGGTCGCAAATATCATTTTCAAGGCCTGCTGCGGCCCATACCTACGCGAAATAAGGTGATAGATTCCACCGGAGGAACCCGCTCCGACGGCCTTTTTGTCAAGGACGCCTTCAATGAGTTCGCCGTTGCGTATTTGTGTAGAGATGTCCTGCTTGTTATAATGCATGTAGGGTGCATACACTTCTGAGTACCATGTGGGGGCTCGTTGATAATTGATGGGGGTCTGCCTCAGTAGCATAGATACAACCGATTTGCCATCCAGCAGGTCAGTTGGGGAGTAGTTGGCAAAACAAGGTGGGTCGGTTTGGGTTGTTTGAAACAACCCCATGGCGTGCAGCTTGTTCATCACATTTTTCCCCATGGGGGTGTTCGTGCGTGTAAGCAAAAAGCTTCCCACCGTGGAGTCCTGCACCTGCCCATTAACGGGACCCGAGCTCTTTGTGGAAATGAACCAGTTTCGCACAGAACAAAGTAGTTCGGCCTCAACGCGGCTCATGACGCTCCAGGGAACCCAGAGATTCATCTGATCCCCGTCAAAGTCCGCATTATACCAGGCACATGCGCTGACATTCATTTGAAACGTAGAAATTTTTGGGTTTTCAAGAACGACAATCCGGTGAACCCCTATGCTGCTTCGTTCGAGAGAAGGCTGGCGATTAAAAAACGCGACGTCGCCAGTGACGACGTCACGGTAAAGGATGTCTCCTACCTCCAGCCTAAAGTCTTGTTTGAGACCCTCAATGTCGTGAACGGATTGTGTTATTT
>NZ_ML703333.1 GCF_008520305.1 Mesorhizobium sp. SARCC-RB16n
CATCTATCACCAGATGGGCATGGGGAAAACCATTTTGAGCCTGTCGCTTGCCATCTCACTTTCACATATTTACAACCCGATTCTGATCGCACCCAAGTCGTTGCACTCAAACTTCCAACAGTCTTTGTTAAAGCTTATTAAACTTTTATATCCGGAAACGACGGATCACTCCAAAGAGCTACAAAAAATCTCGCGGCGCTTCAGGTTTGTGTCCCTAGACGCTTACAACATGGGGCAGCAGATCATAAAGGCGGGAGGGTCCCTAAATGGATGCCTGCTCATCGTTGACGAGGCACACAACCTCTTTAGAGGAATTATCAATAGCGCCAATGATAAAACAAATGCCCGCCAGCTGTACAATAATATTATGCAAGCTAAAAATATTCGTATTCTGTTTTTAACAGGCACCCCGTGTTCGAAGGACCCCTTTGAAATGGTGCCCTGTTTTAATATGCTAAGCGGGCGAATCTTATTACCTCTTCACTATGAAAGATTCTACACCGCTTATGTCAATAAAACAACGAATAGCCCTTTAAACGCGGACAAACTACTAAACCGCCTAGTGGGGATGATAAGCTACGCTGGAAACCAGAATGAGCTCAACAAGCTATTCCCCACAGAGCTTCCTCTTATTATAGAAAAGGTTGAAATGTCACCCGAGCAGTATAGGCAATATCTGCTGGCCCGAGACGTTGAAAACGCGGAAAAGCACGCCAGCTCAGGAATGTATGAAAAAATAAATGCCGCCGCCCTCTGCCTGCCAGGATCGGAGCAAGAGTCAGGCTCCTCCTACTATGTGCGTTCCCGTATGATCAGCATCTTCGCGTCCGAAATGCTAACAGTAAAGGAGGATGAAAAATTATCAGAGGCTGTTCAGCAGCTGCCCAAAGAGGCCTTCACAGAAAATTCTAGTCCCAAAATAGTACGCATGCTAAAAAATATTAAAACGTCTCCGGGCCCTGTGCTCATTTACTCACAGTTTGTGGAATTGGGCCTTCACGTCGTGGCCCGCTTTTTAGAAATAGAGGGCTACCAGTGCCTTCAGCCCCTAAAAGTATTGGAAGAAGGGCACAACACCATCCTCCTTCATAAGGATGGGAAAGATCTTATGGTGAAAAACTTTGCGGAAGATGGGCCGACCCATACGTTAGTCCTGTCCTCCAAAATAACACGATTTACGCTTATTACAGGGAAAATTTTATCTAAAGAGCGCGACATGATCCAGCAGCTTTGGAATTCGCCGCTGAATATACACGGAGAGGTTATTAAAATTTTACTCGTCTCTAAAACAGGAGCTGAGGGATTGGATCTCAAATACGGGCGGCAGGTTCATATCCTGGAGCCGTACTGGGATAAGGCCCGAGAGGATCAAGTGAAGGCGCGCATTATACGCATTGGTAGCCACGATGCGCTACCGCCCGAGGAGAAAACCGTACAGCCTTTTTTGTACATCGCGGTGGCTAATCAAAAAATGTTTTATAGTATTCCCGAAGGCAGTCAGGAACAAAAAACGATTGATGAGCGTTTTCACGAAAGGGGGCTTGAAAAGAGCCATCTTAATTCTGCTTTCCGCGATTTACTAAAAAGGGCGGCCATTGAATGTGCCTTCAATGGCGAAAGCGGCTGTCTGATGTGTCAGCCCACAAATGCTTTGCTTTTTCATGAAAACTTTGAACGCGATTTACGTTTGCCCAATCCCTGCCAACCGCTTGTAAAAGCCGAAGTAAAAGCCTATAGCATATCCTACGAGGGCAAACAGTTTTTTTACCAAAAAAAACAAAGACGTAGGATTAGGCTATACCTTTTACGAATATAATCCCATCATTAAGGCATATATTGAAATTAAACCTTCTAACCCTTTATATATAAAGCTAATAAAACATGTCCAGGCCGGAACAACAGCTTAAAAAAATGTTAAAAAATCCCCAGGCACAATATGCGTTTTATCCTACAGCAAAGGTGGAAAGGATCTCCACAACGCAGCACATGTATTTCATTGCGACGAGACCCATGTTTGAGGGTGGCAGAAATAACGTCTTTTTGGGTCATCAAGTAGGGCAACCCATTATATTTAAGTACGTTTCTAAAAAAGAAATTCCAGGAAATGAAGTCATCGTGTTGAAAGCCCTGCAAGATACTCCCGGTGTTATTAAGCTTATCGAATATACCGAAAATGCTATGTATCATATACTAATCATAGAATATATTCCAAATAGTGTTGATCTACTTCATTAT
>NZ_ML703334.1 GCF_008520305.1 Mesorhizobium sp. SARCC-RB16n
GCGTCCAGGTAACGTCCTAGGTCCTGCCCTTTTCCTATTCCAAGATCGATAACCCAGGATTGGTGACTTATTTTTTGGATGATTTCTTGTTTAATAAAGGAAATAAGTGCTGTTTGAGCGCGGTATATGCCGGTTTTGGCACCGGCGAAGTACATTCCAGAAGGGCCCTTTGCCAGCTCCTCAAAGGAAAAGGGATCCATATAGTTAAGCCATGTGAGTTCGGCTGTTTTGAAATCATTGCCAAAATACCCGCCGGTTTTAAGATCCTGCTGCCTATCCTCCCGGATTTTTACAATTTCCCAGCTGACGTGATTGATTTCTCTCTTAAGACAACGCATTTCAAGGACCTTTCCATCTATATTAGAAAATGACGAGGTATCTGGGTGGTAATAAAGAAATGCCAATGGAAAATCCGATGGCTGGAACTGTACTGGAAAGTAGTTTTGGTTGCGCTGTGTAACGGGGAATAGTTTCGTATATCCTGGACACCAATTTAGCGCTAATTTTTTAAAAAGCTCTCCGGAGATGCCTACAAATAGTAGATGCAGGGAAAACCCTTTTTTGGGCGCGTACTCTGGTACGTTTAAACTCTCCGGACATTTTCGCACCAAAAAGTCTAATGTGTTATCCCAGGTGGGCTTCCACTTAAAGGTGTTTGTATTTAGATAAGAATTGCCAGGTTCTACTAAAATGATGCCATCAATAGAATATGGGCGAGTTTTTTTCTTAAAAATGCTTTCAAAGTTTTTGAGGAGCACGTTGGGATCTGCACTTGTTAGCGAAATAAAGGGCTTCATTTCTGCTTTTATGTTAAACGCTTGTAAGACTTTAATGCCCTTGCTTAAAGACTCAATTCTTGTTTCAAACCCCTGTTGCGTCAATAGATTGCCCTCATACATGATGACGTCAAACCCATAAAATTCTTTTTTTTCAGGCATAAATTCACCGTCCAAAATGGTTGGTTTAAGGGGTTCAATGCCGGTGGTACCTAGGCTGTAAAGCTGGTCTGCAACCACATAAATTTGCGTGTCCTGAATGACGGCGATGCCTCTAATTCCATCTGCTTTGTCCGTTATATAGTAACCAACAGGCGGATAAAATTTCATGTAATCCGCTTTGGTCATGGATTTCACCTGGGGAAGGAGGCGTTTAAGCCCCCACTTCCCGCTCTTAATA
>NZ_ML703335.1 GCF_008520305.1 Mesorhizobium sp. SARCC-RB16n
CTATAACATATCAATCAAGGAATCAACACTTTTATAATTTTCCGTAATATATTTTTCATCCATAATGATGTCAGAATACATGGTCCCTATGCGAGGAACAGAGCCCATAAGGGTAGGCGCGGCAATACCGTAAATGGGATTCACGGCGGAGTCAACCGCAGCATCTGTCAAGACCTGGACTGGAGACGACAAGGCCATTCGCAACAACACGTTGGAAGGCTCTCTTGCATTAAGCCCTGCCTTTTCTAGAGAGGTAACCTGTCCCGTTCTTGTCATGAGATCTGCGTACATGAGTAAATGACGATGGTTGGGACCCTTGTCCCCCATAACCGTTCTAATTTCACTAATAATTTTTTGCCGTGCCGCTTCTATGCCGTAAAGCTCCATGGTGTCTCCTATAGAGGACGATACGATGGTGTATGGGTCGATGTTATCATCAAGCATTGCGCCAAAAATATTAGTCCCGTTTGTTTTGATGGCGTAGATATTGTCTAGTCTTACCAGTTTCCCCTGGGCATCCACACGGTGGCGCATAAGCTTAACAACATTCGCATTTTTGATGCCTGGTATTCCTCTAATCGTGCTATTTAATAGTTTATCCACCACATTTACGGCAATTTTTTCATCCGTAGCCATTCGGGTATTGGTACTGCGTCTAAAGGCGCTTTCCCGTAGGTATATGCGAATAATGATGGGAATCCCTGAGGCCGTGTTTTCCACAGAATGCATGATGTAGGTGTTGGGGTGTTTAGCTCTTAGACTATTAATAATACTTTCTAGACTAATGCTTTTTAATATCATGGTTGTTTTGTTTAATTCCAAGCGGATACACCAGTTTGCAATATCCTCCGGGGGCTGTAGTAGAGGATGGTTTTCCAGAAAATCCGTCATCCATTCCACATCACTTGCAAAATCGGGGTACATCACATTTTTTTTTGTGCTTGAATACGTTTCGTACAATAGGTGCCACTGCAATATCAACCGTTCGAACGTTATAAGCTCTATGCTGTTAGCAATTTCTTGCGCATATGTTTTATTTGTTTCCACTTCCGGGTTCTTTAGACGTAAAAGCATTTCAGAGGATTGTTCAGCCTCTACGGGCTTCGCGCTAAAGATCTCCTGGGGCCGCACAATTCCCGACTTGTTGGTTCCCCCGGCCACGGACCGGTGGTGGGAGTCCAGCATATATTGTGTCAAGGGCTCTGATACGGACTGCGCCGCCAGGATTCCCACTGCCTCACCGTAGTTAATAAGACTTTGAGTATATTGTAGCCTTATGA
>NZ_ML703336.1 GCF_008520305.1 Mesorhizobium sp. SARCC-RB16n
GGCAGGAGCAATGTTAGCTCGTCGATCCACTGTATTTGAATCGCCTTGGTGGGCACGATGACCAGGGTAGGGTACAAAAGTTTTTGAATAATGCTGATCGCAATACGCGTTTTCCCCAAACCGGTATTTAGATGTAGGTAAAAGCGCCCATAGGGGGACAGGAGCTTTTTATGAATCTTATCGACCATTTCTTGCTGGTAGTTAAATAGTGGAAATTCTGTTTCAACGCATGGGAGGGCCCGCAGCGACACGGGGCGCGCCGTGTAAACCATGTTAAACATTTCAAACTGCTTTCGCAGCAATATGGGAAAATAAATGTATTCCCCCTGCAGCGTGAAGGCAGTTTCCTGTCTTATGGCTATGTGCTTTGGCTGCCCGGGTAATGCCCGCGCCGTAACGGTGAGCGCCTTAAGAACGCGCCCGAAATCATGTTGTAATTTACTTTGTAGCTTCTTATAATTTATTCCTATTCCAGCAAAGGATATAATGGCCTCCATTCTCACGCTGGACGGGTTATATGCAGAGGTTCCAAAATTCTTACCAGAGGCGTTACGAGAGGGCTGTGCTGGCAAGAATCCTCTAAGCTTTTATATTCAACAAATTTTAAATTTAATGGGATGTGACGGTAACGAGTACCATGTTCTTTTTACCAGCAGCTCCGAGGAAGCAAATACTCATATGATCATGGCCGCCGTGCGTCGCCATTTGCTGCGGACGCAGCAAAGGCCTCATGTCATTATCGGAGCAGCCGAGCCCCCTAGCGTCACCGAATGTGTGAAGGCATTGGCGCAGGAAAAACGCTGCGTATACACCATCATCCCCCTAAAAAATTTTGAAATAGATCCTGTTGCGGTATACGATGCCATACAAAGCAATACCTGCTTAGCGTGCATTTCAGGCACTAATGCTGTTGTCAAAACGTTCAACAAACTCCAGGACATCAGCAACGTGTTAAAAGGTATTCCCCTGCACTCAGAAGTGAGTGATCTTGTTTATCAAGGATGTATTCAACAAAATCCGCCCGCTGATAGTTTTTCAATAAATAGTCTCTACGGCTTCCTGGGAGTCGGTGTTTTGGGAATGAAGAAAAAGGTCATGCAAGGATTGGGGCCGCTCATTTTTGGAGGAGGGCTGAGAGGCGGAAGCCCTAATATACCCGGAATTCATGCCATGTATAGAACGCTAACCCAGCAAAGGCCTTCCATGAAAAAAATAAATACAATACATAGGCTGTTTATGAAAAC